>CAJKCG010000001.1:0-287367 GCA_905198355.1 uncultured Collinsella sp.
CGTAGGCCGCGGGCCCGCACAGGGCCAGTGCGGCCGCGACCGCGAGGACGGCGGCGGCCCCGGAAACTCGTTTCATGGAGCGCTTCATGGAAAATCCCCCTAATCTAGCAACGGTTTAGAGTCTACTAGATTGGGGGGACGCGAGCCAAGCCATGGTGCGCCGAACTGTTAGCCACAAGATCACCTTGCCGGATTCAAACCCGGAAAGGGGGCGATTATCTTGCAATTACAAAAAGATGATTGGGGCAGAATGTCAATCATGGTCTAACAGAGCCAAATCAATCCAACAGTTTAGATAACGGGCAATGATTCGGGAACAGGGCGTTCGGCCGGATGGGACAGATAGATATGGAAAGAACGAACCCCTTCGGGGCACACAAGTAGAGACAAACAATGGGGTCGCTTCGAGAAGCGATGCTTTCGAAGCGACCCCATTGTTTGCACAATTGACTTAGGCGCTGAGACCAAGTTGAGTCAATCTTAGACTAACAGAGAGAAGCGCCGCCCAAGTCATGTACTATCCGCTCCAACTCGACAATGTAGGACTCAACCGAATCATCCGATGGCGAGACTTCTGCTCGAATAATGTGGTCCCATTTATACAGGAAATTTTCAACCTGTCGATCTGAGTCATTCTTCCACAGTGGAGCAAGTGCAATCAACGCCGCATCAAAAGGATTGGAGGAAAAATTATCAGCATCAATATAGCCACCCATACCGGCCCTGTCGCAGTCATATACACTTCTAACTATTCTCTCCAATTCAATAGCCTGATTATGATTCATAAAATCACCTCCCTTTCTACTCTTGATACCCCAAAATAGAGAGGAAAAGGGTTTCGATAACATTTATCCGGTTGAAAATCATACACAATCGCTAAACATCGGTTGATTTCCGATCTCAGCCGATCGTATTGAACCGATAGGCCGTTCCGGCAGCTATCCGAACGCCCCCGCGGACCCCGTGGGCCCCGGAGGCGGCGTTTTCCCAGTTGGAGGAACGGTGGAGATGTGTTTCGATGGGTTCGGTGGCCATGCTTCGCCCTCCGCCCTACACCGCTTCCCAGACCCAGTCGGACGCTCGGTCCGCCTATTCCGTTTTACCTTAAGGCTAGGCCAGCGGGGTATCGCCCATCTCGGCGCGCACAGGCTCTATGAGCCCCGGCGTCAGGTCGAGCATGTCGACGGGTGTTAATGATCACTAAAAAGAGGTCTGCGTGATCGCCGGCAATCGAGCACCGTGAGCACTGAAACTGAGCAGTTTGAGCAGGAGGGCCATACCCCGGGAACCAGGAGCGCGGCCCTCGCCATACGGTTTCCCCGGGCGGGCACTTTGGCGAGGCCGCCCGGGAAGGATGGGGAGAGGACCGTGCCCCTGGACACAGTGAATGATATACGGTCGACGGAGGCGGCCGGGCGCCCGGGGTTCAAGATAACCCGGGCACTTTACCTGAGCCGCAACACCGTGGCGAAGTACGCCAACATAGAGGACATGTCACCCGCCGCGACGATATCCCAAAGGAGGGCCAGGCCGACGCTCGAGTAAACCTGAATCTACCCCATCCCCTCATCTATCGCCACGGGGAACTTAACCACTTCCCTAGTGTGCACGCGAACTCCCGTCCGAACAATCGAATGACCCACCATAGTATCCGCGGCCCCCCCAAACAAGCAGCGAACTAGAACCGGACAGGAGAAAACAGTTCACACAATTTAAGAAAAAAGCTTGACAGCATTAGAATGCAAAACGGCCGAACCGCAGTTCTTCCAATTGGATAGAAAAAGATATTGTAGAAAAACCTAGTAAACGAACCAGGAAATACGGAAACAGAATCAGCGTTGTGAACAACAAAATGATGAGCCATTACCGTCCACATAAGGACAATGCGAAGTAATTCGATACGGAAATCTCGTATTTTTACCATAATGTCCTCAAGTAAAATCAAAACCTAGTAATACCTCGACCTAGAACCGTTCGAGAATCTCCTCGGCATTCTCTCGCAGATAAATATCTAGGTCCGGCTCGGCAAACTGCACGTAGCCCCTCTGCGGTGCCTGAATAACCTCTCTTTGTAGCAATTTGGCCCTAATAGAGCTGATCTCATTGGTCTTTTTACCCATACGCCTAGCAATCTCGGATGATTTGGACTGTTGTTTGTCCTCGCACATCGCCAAAAGGTATTTGATATCGTTGAGTCCCAGTCCAGAAATCGCTGGCTCGTGAACAACATCGTGAAAGCGAGCCTCTGCCAGTGCAATACCTTCGGTAACGTCGCGCTCGCTCACAATGGCACTTTTGGCACGATGCAAGTTGGCGCGCTGCCAAATGGAATAACCGACCAGTTGCACCAGATAAGCATAGCCCTTGGTGGCCTTAGCGGCTCTCGATAGAAGATTGTCCTCTATGGTCAAACCAGTCGCGACAAAGCTATCGCCCATAGAGAGCGCTACCTCCACCTGGTTGATAGGCGCCAGATCTTCGGGGAGGGCACGACGCAAGAACGTAAGCGCCTTGCCGTTAATAAGATCCATAACACCGGCGGGTAAACCAGCAAAGGCAAGTGCGATATCTACTTTTTCCCCTATCAAAAGCTGAACCGTAGACGCAATGGCACGCATATCGTCAATCGGGGCGTCCTGAACTTCATCGATGGCAATAAAAAGGCCCTTGGATGACTTCGCTGCCGAACTCAGCAACTTTCTAAGGCTCGACTCTTTGGGCGCAACGTCGACTTTCGCGGAAACAAAGCCGGCGTTTACGCCGACCGAAGCATTAGTCGCAAGGGAAGAATCAGCAACCTGATCCCTCAAGTCCAGCAATAGGTTAGGGCCAGCAGAGACAATAGCGGTCTTCCATCCAAGCTCTCGAGCACGATCCCTAAGATCACAGAGCAAAACAGTTTTTCCGGAGCCCCTCGGTCCAGCAATGCGCATGAGCCTCGCAGGTGCACCAATTCCCGCATTCAAACTCTCAGTAAACTCAAGGGCAATATCATCACGACCAATTATGCGCGGAGGCTCAGCGCCGGCAGTGGGACGAAACGGGTTATGGAATGCTGTAGCGCTCACTTGTTTGCCTCTCAAGACAATCGATTATCGGTCAATCTTAGCTTTATAAGTTTACCGTAGACTATATCGGATTATATCGTGTTGCATAAGTCTGTATAAACGTATCGCGGAAGTATCGAGCTATCGTGAAGTATTGCAACAAATCGCCTAGACGTTGCTATCTTCTCAGCTCATATCGAAAGTAAGTTGAGGGCTTCCTAATATCCATTATTTAAAGCGAGAAAAACTCGCTCTCAGCGGATAAGTTCGGCCCCAACCACGGATCACCCGTTAAGAAGAACTCCGGCCAGCGCTGCATGAACAATGCCTGCTCGCGCTTCCAACGGCGCAACTTTTCCTCGTTGGCCTCTTCCCTGCCGCGCGAGGTGAACTCATAGTGATACAGCTCGGCATAGGGCGTAAAGATGGTGCGGTAGCCGGCCTCCCACACGCGAAGGCAAAAGTCAGCGTCGTTAAAACCGACGGCGAATTCCTCGTTATAACCGCCGACCTGCTCAAATACGTCGCGTCGCACCATCTGACAGGCGCCCGTCACGGCACTAAAGTTGCCCGGGCGCACAGCGCGAGCAAGATAGCCCTCGCGCTTTGCCGAGAAGTCCTGGTTGGCATGGGCGAGTGCGCCACGCACGCCAACCACAATGCCGGCGTGCTGCACCAGATGATCGGCAAAGTAGAGCTTGGCGCCCACCACGCCCGCATCGGGACGCTGCAGATACCCCATCATTTCTTCGATAAAATCGGGGCTTATGACCTCGGTATCGTTGTTCAGCAGCAGCAGGTAGTCGCCCTTGGCATGCTCCACACCAAAGTTGATGATCTGGGAGTAATTGAACTCACCCGGCCAGTACACAACGCGCGCGATGCCCTTGCCTTCGGATGCAGCAGCCACGCGTTCCGGCAGGGTTTCGTAATATGCAAACGTCTCCGGGGCTTCGCTGTTGTTCTCCACCAAGACGATCTCGTAATTGGCATACGTGGCTTTCTGGGCGATCGACATCACACAGGCGTCGAGCGTCTCAATGTGATCCTTGGTCGGAATCACAATGCTCACCAGCGGCGCAGGCTCTGGCAGCGCATAGCGCATGCGGTAGACAAACGGTGCCTCGGTCTCCACGACCGTTCCGTGAACGCCCAGCGAGTCAAAGTGGCGCTGAAGGGCAAGGCGCCCGGCTTCAATAGCATACGGCTTGCTATCGGCAGAGCCATCGGCAGTTGAACCGGGATGCACGCGCCAGTGATACAGCACATGTGCAACGTGCTCAAAGCGCGCGCCGGCTGCAAGGCAGCGAAGCGTCAGGTCGTAATCCTGAGCGCCCGCGACGTCTTCTGGCGACATGCCAATACGATCGATGAGCGCCTTCTCCACCATCAGGAAATGCGTCACGCAGTTATGGCTATAGAGCAGGTCGACGTTGAGCCGCGTCTTAAAGACCGGCTGGCCCCACTCCCCCGTTTTCTGGAACATGTCCTCGTCGCAGAACAGGACCTGGGGACGCTCGCCCTTGGCAGCCTTGTTCAGCGCGGCAACATAGTGGAATAACGCGTCCGGTTCCAGAATGTCGTCATGGTCCAAGAACGCGATGTAGTCGCCCGTCGCTTGTTCAATACCAGCGTTGGTGTTGACCACAATGCCGCCGTTGCCGGACAACTCGATGCGGCGAACGCGCTCGTCATTGGCGTCGGCCGCAAGATTAGACACCGCATCCCATTCGGGCGAGGCATCCATCAGCAGCAATTCCCAGTTGTCATAGCTCTGGGCTAGCACCGAGTCCAGCAGCTCGCGCAGGTAGACCCGATCGGTCTTGTAGCACGGCACCACAATGCTCACGAGCGGCCTATAGGCAAAGGCCGCCGAAGCGACACGTTGGCACGCCAAATCGCCCGGCTTTGCGCGATGCTGCTCAAACCAACGTCGATAAGCTGCGTCGTCTGCACGCGCGTCCTTCATGCGGTTCCAGCTGTCGTCGACCATGCCGTTGTACAGGCGGCCATCCATAGCGCAAAACCCGCTCTGGATCTGCTCTGTGGGATCAGCCGCAATCGCGACAAAATCCCGTATATCCTGAGGCATCTCTACGCTCAGATACGTTTTATTGACGCGGCATCCGTTCTGCTGCGGCACGTCAACCTGCGATTCAAAAACATGCACGGTAACATCGATGGCGTTCATATGTGTATCGAAGATCTGGAACTCAGGGGTGCACTGGGGGTCTCCCGCCCAGGTAACCTCATAGCGCCACACCGCGCCGGCGTCTGCCGGCAAATAGCGAATGGCATCGATCTCGTAGCGACCGCAGCATTCGCCACGCTGCGCATCGCGGATAAGCGCGCACAGCGCAGGCTTTGCTTTGTAGTTAACCTTGGATTCCAGCTTGGCCACGCGGCTATCGGGGCGAATGGAGCCAAGCTTTTGGCCATCAGACGCAAATGCGACGTCAATCGTAGAGCCGTCCAAAAAGGGAAGCACCAAGACGGCGAGCTCGCGCTCGTAATCGGAAACGGAAGGGCAAAGCGCCAGCACACGGCCATGATCGACCGGGAGCACCAGCGACGGCACACAAGAACCGCTCGTCGTCGCATGGGCAAACGCTTGAGAACCCTCCCGTTCAATAAGCGCGGCGACATCCTGACCGGCAAAACGAAGCAGCACAAACAGACGGCCCTGACTGCGGCAAAGTGCCAAACGCTTGATACTCATCTACACTTCTCGCTTTCCCAGGGCGTTCGCTGCCATACGTTTGCAGGCACCCAGGCGTCCAAACCTCAAGACGTCGTAATCGAACATGAGCTTTTTGCACTCACGGGCATTGGGGGCCTTGCTGGTAAGCGCCGCACGCACCATAGCGGCAACAGAAGGAGCGCATTGTGCGAGCGCAGCATCGCTGCCCACGGCAGAACCGGCAAGCGCCGCGGCAACGGCGGCAAACACCTTGCCGCAGTCCGAACCCAGCAACCTGAGCGCATCGTACAGCACCAGATCGCATAGGAAGTACGCCAGGTCATCGGCATACTGGACATCGAGACCGTCGCGTTGCCAGTCAGTCAGCACCGCGGAGTAAATCTTCACGTGCTCCAGCAGTCGCGTCTCGTCGTCATAGCGCATGGTGTCCATAAGCGAGCCCTTGCGCGCCACGCGGTAGTCATACAGCTTGTTCGAGATAAGCGCGGTCTTACGCGAACGACCGTACACGGCAAAATCGAAGACCTGGTCCTCGCCATACTTAACGGTTTCATCGAACACGATCCCATTGCCCAGCAAAAACTCACGTTTGCAGGCGGTGCGCCATGCAAAGGGGCGAGACGCTTCCCTAAACAGCAGTTCGGAGCTATAGCCCTCAAACGACACATCGCGTGGGCTCAGCACATAGTTAAGCCACGGATACCCGGCCTCCAGCGGATACGGGTTCGCGCCAAAGGTCAAAACATCACAGCGCTCGCGCTCAAAGGCATCGACGATCACGCGGCATGCATCGGGCGTAAAGCGATCGTCGGAATCCAAAAACGCGACGATAGGCGCCGTGGACGCGGCGATGCCTGCATTACGCGCGCTCGACAGACCGCCGTTCTCTTTATCGACCAGCGTAAAGCGCGCGTCCTTTTCGCAATAGGCAGCCGCAATATCGCGCGAACCGTCCGGCGAGCCATCGTTGACCAGCACGCCTTCCCAACCGGGCATGTCCTGCGCAAGCAGGGAGTCCAGGCACCAGGCCAGGCACTCCTCCACGTTATAGATAGGAACGACAACGGAAATCTTGGGGGTAGCCATAGTCACTCGCTCCTACTGTGCGGCCGGAACGTCATCGGGATGTGGGTTGTCGCCGTAGGTACGCTGATACGTCAGCACGCGCCAGACCAGCGGCAGGCCGCCAATCTTAAAGTAATGCTTAAACGTATTGAGCTTGCCCGGCTTCTTAAAGCCAAAGCGCGAATCGATATATGCGCGGGGCGACTTGATCATCAGGCGCAAGTCGGTCTCGCCACGCGGATCGAACAGCGACAGGTCAAAGCGACCGGCATCCCAATCGGACTTGAGCTCGGGAGAGGCCTTCTCCCAAAACTGCTCGCGCAACTCATCGACCAGGCGCTCATCATTCCAACGGTACGTATCGACCTTCATGCGCATTAAAATGCCCTGAAGCTGAGCCTTAAGCTCGGGGCGTTCATCCAAAAAGTGCTGCATCTCGGCATATTCGTCGCACACGCAAAACACCTTGTTGGGCGAATTAACGGAGCTCTTCTCGTTGTCTTGGCGATAGCACAAAATGGGGTCCGCGATAAACGCGGCACGCTCGGCGCATGCCCAGACCTTAAAGTTAAAACCCGCATCCTGATACGAAGCACCTAGCGTGGGAAGGAACCGAATCTGATTGTCGTTGAGGAACTCGCGCCGGTAGATAGCCGACCAAATGGAAGGTTTGCGGTAGAAGATGCCCGGGCGATCGACGGGGCGATACGCGGCGCCCGCCATATGCTCGTCGATGATCCCAAACAGCTCACGGCGCTCGCTGGGCGTGGACCAATACAGATAAAAGTCGCCCTTTACCACATCGGCATGTTCAGCATCGGCCTTGGCGACCAGCTTTTGGAGCGAATCCTCAAACATAAAGTCATCGGACTCAAGGATGCCCACGTACTCGCCGCGCGCCATCTCCAGGCCGCGGTTCATCGAGTCGCCGTAGCCGCTGTTGGCTTTATCGATCATCTTCACACGGGGGTCTCGCTCCATGTACTCGCGGATGATGTCTGGCGAGCTATCGGTGGAGCCGTCGTTGATACAGATGATCTCGATATCCTTGAGCGTCTGCGCCACGGCGGAATCGAGGCACTCGCGCAGGTAGCGCTCAACATTGCAAATGGGAACGAGCAGCGAAACTTTAGGGGTATCAGAGTTCTGCAAGAGAACCTCCTGTTGAATAGCGTGTAACAGGGTTATTTTAGCAGCCGAGTTGCGGCGGGCGGCAGCGCTTGGAATTAGATAAAGCGCTCCAGGCAGGCTTTGAGACCACGAGTCGAAAGATAGAACAGCGTGGCATCTGCCATCGAAACACCCGAGGTCGCCGCAACGAGCTTGTGGGCAACACGGCGAACGGCGCCCTTAGCGGGCATATCCGCCCACTTCGTTCCCAAAAACGTCGCGAGGTCCATGTTGACGCGAGCCGCCACGCGATGGAAGTCATCGGCATCCAAGCGCGCCAGGTCGAACACAATTAGGTCCAAAAACCAAGTTACCAGCTCGCCGGGACACAGGTCCAAAAGACCGTAGGCCGCCCAGTCCTCCAAGACCTCCTCGAGCATCCTCATGTGGGCGTCAAGCTTTTTGGCGCGCGCCTCGGCACTGTTGAACTCGTGCGTCGCCGATTCGCTCTCCATCACGTAGTGGTAGAACTTGTCCGGCATGACGACGGTCCTGCGGGCAAGCGCATAAGCCGCAAATTGGAAGACGACGTCCTCGCCCAAAGCCAAACCGGGGGCGAAGCGAATGCCTTCGCGATTGAGCAGCTCGCGCGAAAAAGCCGCACGGCAGGCATAGGGCTGCGCATTCGCATGGAACAGCAGTTGGGGATCGCGGGCGCCGAAGGTACCAGCTTTGGGGCTCATGAGTTGCTGGACGCGTTTGGGGGCAGCATCGGCAGGTTCACAGACGCCGCCAAAAACGGCGGCCTCGGCATCCGCAGACTCCATGGCATGCAACACGCGCTCGACCGTCTGGGCATCGATGTAATCGTCGGCGTCCACAAAAAAGACGGTCTCGCCCTCGGCGACATCGATACCGGCATTTCGAGCACACGAAACGCCCGCGTTTTCCTGGTCAATCACCAGTACGCGATCGTCGGCCTGCGCGATCTGGCGCAACACGTTCAACGAATCATCAGTCGAACCGTCGTTGACGCAGACAACCTGAATCGAACACTCAGACTGGACCAACAGCGAATCAAGGCATCGCTGAATGGAGCGCGACGAATTGTAGACGGGAACGACAATGGTAGCTTTGGGGGTCAAAGTCTCTCCCATGTCGACCTACCCCCTCAGCGATTCGATGAGGAAGGCAGCAACCACACCTGGGCCTCCAACCGAGGCGTAATACTTAGCACGCCCCAAGGCACCATCCGTCGCAAAACTCGGATGCTCGTCAACCCAGCCCTCAGGATCTTTGAGGATGGCAGCGAGATTTGCGCGCTTCCACGGCTTGAGATCGTCAAGCGAAAACTCCCCCGCGTCCAAGGCCGCTTGGAACTCCTTGGCCATCTGAACCAGGAACTCCTTATAGAACTTAGGCGCTAGACGCACGTAGTTCCACATGTACGAATCGTACTTAATGAGCTGATTGAACTTGAGCATGCGCGCGACGTCATCACTTGCGTGGTCACGGGCATAATCCTCTCGAATCCAACGCTCAATCTCGGCATACTCGGTATTGACGCAAAAGACCTTAGCCGAAGAATTGACCGAGGAATTCTCGTTGTCCTGGCGATAAGACAACACGGCATCATGAAGGTAAATAGCCTTTTCGGCACACGCGATCACCTTAAAGGCAAATGACGTGTCCTGAAAGGATGCCCCCGGAGTCGGCAGGAACTTGATACCGTTGCGCTCAAGAAAATCACGACGGTACACGGCCGACCAAATCGACGGTTTTTGCTTAAAGAACTGCGTCGTATTGCTGGGATGCACCGGTTTGCCACAATCCCTTGCCTTAAACATCTCGTGCAGCGAACGGCGCTCCTCGGGCTTAGACCAGTAGAAATCAAAGTTCGCCTTCGCAAAGTCGGCATTATTGCTATTGGCGGCCGAGACAAGCTTTTCGAGTGCGTCGGGCGCCATAAAGTCATCGGACTCCAAGATGCCAACGTACTTGCCACGCGCCATCTCCAGACCGTGGTTCATCGAGTCGCCGTAGCCGCTGTTGGCCTTGTCGATCATCTTGACGCGCCCATCGCGCTCCATATACTCGCGGATAATCGCCGGCGAGTTGTCGGTCGACCCGTCGTTAATGCAGATGATCTCAATATCCTTGAGCGTCTGCGCCAGGGCGGAATCGAGACACTCGCGCAGGTAGCGCTGAACATTGTAAATGGGAATAAGCAGCGACAGAACAGGGCTGCCAGAGGCGTTAGTAGACAAATGTGCTCCTTAGGAAATACCTGTCGTTTCATGGTATCAAAGGGTCAGCGCGCCAGCGGACGTTTATATAATCTATGGAGCCTCTTGCGGGCAAAGTAGCCGCACGTCATGCGGCGGGCCCGTGGCAGGTTCCTGCGTTTTATTCAAAGCTTGCCGTCAAGGTGCGCCGAGCCTTTACAATAGAACAGTCCCAAGGACGTATTCGATAGCTTCCGCGCAGCGCTCGCCCGCCGCGCGTGAAAGGATATATTGCCCCATGCCTTCAACCCTTCCCGCTCCCATCGATAAGCTCGCCATCGTTGTCGTTACGTACAAGCGCCAGGAACTCCTGGCCAACCTGTTCGACTCCATGACCGAGCTCACGGCAACGCCCTGGCGCATCGTGATTGTCGATAACGAGAATTCGCGCGAGACCGAGGCCATGTGCACCGCATTCAACGAGCGCCTGGCCAGCCTGTGGGGCATCGACACCGAGCAGCCCGACGCGCAGGGCGGCACCGACCGTGTCATCTACGCCCCGCAACTCGAAAACGGCGGCGGTGCGGGTGGCTTCTCCGCCGGCACTAAATGCGCCTACGATCTGGGGGCCCAGTGGTTCTGGGTGATGGACGACGACGTGCTCGTCATCCCCGAAGGCATCGAGCGTCTTGCCAAGTGGACCGACCGCTACGATGTCATCCAGGGTTCGCGCCTGGACTTTGACGGCGGCGCTTTCTTTTGGCAGTACCAGCTCATCCTTTCGCTCGGCATCCCTAACCCCATCGCCAAGTGGGACTTGGGGCCCGAGGGCTACCGCACCATGAACCAACTGTGCTTTGAGGGCGGCATGTTCTCGCGCCGCGTGGTCGACAAGATTGGCCTGCCCGACGCGCGCTTCTTTATCTACGGCGACGATGCCTGCTACGGCTACGTGGCCAGCCAGCACTTCCTCGCCGCCGTTGTTGCCGACGTGGTGCTCAAGCGCGCCCGCGCTGTCTCTAACTGGGACATCGCCGGCAAGCGCCAACTCAACTCTACGAGCGACACCAACCGCTACTACATCATGCGCAACCGCGGTTATCTGGCACGCTACATGCAGATCTACGGCGACTACCACCCAGTGCTGTTCCGTCTGGGCAACGCCGCGACCTTCTGCAAGGAATTCATTCGCCTGGCCGCCGTTGACAAGTGCTTTAAGACCGGTATTCCGGCACTGCGCCGTGGCATGAAGGACGCCCGCAAGATCGTCAAGGATCCCAACTGGAAGCCCATGCCGCCCCTGAAGGACGCCGAGTAGTAAAGGGCTTTCGCCCGCCGCTACAGTCGTTGACACACCACGGACACACGCTGACCGTCAAAACCAAAGCCCCAACGCATGCGCCCGACGGCGGGGCGCGGCACGCGGATATCATCGATGCCGTCGCGCTCTATGTCGAGCAGCGCCTGAACCGCTAACAGTTCCAGGCCCAGGGCATCGACGCCAGGGTCATACAACATGTTGATCGTAATGAGCGGTCGCTCATCGAGCATGCCGAGCGTGTCGGCCACGTCAAACACCCGACCGGTGGGAATCACCTGGATATCCCAGCGATCCGAGACGCCACTTCGCTTGGAGCTGGGATTGCAATAGCCGGACAGTCCAAAGCAAAGCCCCTGCAGCGCCAGATGATAGGCTGTCGTCATATCTGATTTGTCCACATCGATGCCCAGATCGCCGATAGCACAGCTCAAAGCTTGCTTTACAGCGTCCTCGTCTCCTCGACACAACCCGTCATGGAACGAGTCGATAACTCCAACGTCCTCAACGGCGCACTCAAACCATTCCAGAATTACAAGACGGAGCGCCTGACGCACTTCGTTGTTAGGCAGGCGCAGGGAACGAAGGCACGCGCCGTCCTCCGAATGCCCTGTCATGTCCGTCGTAAGAAATCCAGACAGATACAGCGCAGTCCAGATATCTTCGGGCTTGGCGGCATCGACCTCCTCGGCATGCACATGCACTGGCGCCTCAATAAACCCATGCGGCTCAACCAAATCGAACAATGCGGACAGGCGCATGAGATTCCAGTCACCGACGCATGCGCTCAGACGGTCGGCGTAACCATACAGATCCGCCCGAACGGGCGCGACGCAATCGCGCTGTGCGTAGTCCACCACGCGCTCCGGGCTCGAGCAATAAAAACCACCAAACAGATAGCCCTCGAGCCACTCACGCGCGTCATCCAGACAGCCGTTGCGACCGATGCAATCCAACAGCACTTGGACTTCGTCGTCCGAAAAACCGAACCATCGATCACACCAACTCGACAACGCTGTCGCCGACCGATAGGAAACCCCACGTTGGGACAACGCAAACTCGGCATGACCGGGGCGCTCGCCCATCAGACACGTCAATCGCAACGAGTCGCCGGCATCGGCAATGGTGTCGAACAACATTCGGCTGAGCGACTCTAGGGAATCCACGCTACCGTCGTCCTTAGCGTCCAAACGCTTTGGACATACCGCGTCGTAGTCGTCTATCAGAAGAACAACCTGCTCATCGAAAGCTGCCTGGAGCAGCTTGATAAGCACGCCAAGCGCCGCATCGATCTCCTTATCGCTGGCCACCCCACGCGCCGCCCTCTCGATAAGACGGACTTCACGTCTTGACAGATCAGGTGCGGCAAGCAGCGGCAGCAATCGGGCGCACTCGTTCGCGACAGCGCTGCGAATAGCCGCCGCAGCATCGGCGTCGCGCCCCGCAGCGGCAGCTGAAAAGTCGAGCGTGATGATCGGATAACACGCGTACTCATCACGATAGTGACCGCCGCCCGCCTGCCAAATCTGGGAGCCGACGAACGGGCTTCGATCCGGCCGCCGGTGATCAGGTCGTTCCAAATAGCATTTGAGCATCGATAGATTCATGCTCTTGCCAAAACCCTTGGGCCGACAGCAAACCGCAACAGGTGCTTCGCTGTCCAATATATCGGCAATAAACATAGTCTTATCGACGAGTAAACACCGATTGATTGCATCGGAAAAGTCGTGTACATCAACCGGCAGAGCTGCGTTATCCGCATAACTGAGCAACCGTGCGCCAAACGCATGAGCAACACCATAATTCGCCTGTTCAGACACCGTAAACTCTCCTTCTAACGCAGCACGATGCCCATTGTAGCGAGCGGGTAGAGCGCAACAATATCGACATGCAAACGTTTCGGGCAACGGTAGCAGCAGACCCCCGAGGGGGCATAACAAATCGTTGCACAACAAAAACGGGGCCCGATGCCGCCGCACCGGACCCCGTCCCAAACTCTTATAGAAAACGATCTAGAAGATTACTCCTCCGAGCCGTCCTCCCCAGAAGCCTTCTTCTGCTGATCGAGCTTATGCTTACCACTTACGATAGACGTAGCGCCCAGTGTGGCCAAGCTCGCGCTGGCAAGGCTCGCCATCACAATCAGATCGCCCGTCTTGGGCATGTTGCCGCCCGAGGACTTGGTAGTTGTAGTCGTCGTGGTCGTGGTGGTCACCGTTTTGGAGTCATTTTGCTCTTGGACCTGGTTGTCAGCACCGCTCTTGTCGTCGTCTTCGGACTGTTTCTTTTCGCCCTCGGCCTTGCTCTTGTCCTTCTCCTCAGATTCAGACTTCTTATCCTCGTCCTTCTTCTGTTCGGACTTGTCGCTCTTCTCCTCAGAGCTAGAACCCTTATCGGATTCGGTCTTCTCGGAAGCCTTGTCCTTGGAGTCGCCCTTTGCGGCTTCGATCTTTTCCGTGGAAACCTGATCAGAGTTGCCCTTGTTCTGGGTCGAGCCGTTATTGACGCCAGCCATCAGCGAAGAGCCCAGCGTAGAGCCAAGCTGCTCGGAGAAAGAAGGCTTCTTGTCCGGCGAAGCAACGGGAACGTCCGGCGCCTTATTCGAGTCATCCTTGGAAGCATCGGAACCAGGGGTTGCGTCAGAGCCGGAGCCGTTGTTAGAGCCGGTGCCAATGGACGAATCGCTCGAGCCGGTGGATGAGTTAGAGGTGCCAGCGCCGGTCGAACCAGAAGCGTCGCTGTCCGTATTGCCGGCAGAGCTTGAAGACGAATCGCCCGCAGCAGAGCCGTTTGAATCGGAACCGTTCGAGGTAGAGCCGTTGTTGGTAGTGCCACCAGCAGAGCCATCACCGTCAGCACCGGTCGAGGGCGCATCCATCCTGTCATCGTTGGCATCGTCGCTCGAGTCGTCATTCGAATCAGGCGTCGGCGAGGGCGCCGGCGTAGGTTCGGGCTGCACGGGCGTCGCAGCGGCCTCGTCCTCGGCGATATAAACCAAGCAGTCCTTCAGCTCATTGCGGTAGCGGTTCTTCCAGCCCTCATGATACTGGGGCTGGCTCGAATACTTGGTCGCCACGTTATTGACCACACTGTTGGAAAGCGCCGTCACAAACTCGCGGTCGGACATATCGTTGGAGAGATTCGCCCAACGGAAGAAGTCCCTGCAGCCACCGGTGCCGCACATGTTGGTGATGCTCCACACCATGCCCTTAACGCAATCGGCACGGCCCGAAATATCAATGCCCAGGCCACTCTTGAGCCACGCCTCGGTCACCGCATAGTACGAGTTGTACGCATAGGCATCTTGAAGAGCTGAGAACTCAACAGGATCGATGTTATAAGCGCCCTGGAAGGCCTCCTGCGCAATACGGCCCAACTCGGTGAGCTGGCCGTTCTCGTACATGGCATTGCTCATGTTGGAAATCTCGCTGCCGCGATCAATCGCATCCTTGAGCATGCTGTATTTTTCGGGGTTGTAGTTGTAGGCCTGCTTCATAAACGGAATGAGCGACCAACGACGGTCGAACTGGTAATAACCCAGCGCGTTATAACCGTCACCGTACGAAAAGCCCTGGTTATAGTTGCCGTGACTCTCATATTTGGTGAAGTACTTCATCTCGGGAGTCACGTTAACAAACGAAACGCCCTGGACCGACCTCAGCACGCCCGAAAAGGACTGCTGGGTATAGAGACCCTTATCGATATCGGTCGCATCCGAGGCAACGCCCGGCGTGGGCTCCTCGGCAGCGGCGGGTGCCGGCGCGGAAACGGCGCCAAACGAAAGCGCCAGCGTCAGGCCCGCGACAATCGCAGAATGCTTGGGCTGCATAAGATCCTCCCTGCATTGATGTAGTTAAAGTGCAGTTTGCAAAGATAAAAATAAGTATTGCAGCTCGCCCGTTGTTGCACAACAACCCCTCGGTAAACGGCAACAACCCTCCGCGAAATCTTAAGGAATTAAACAAACTGGTCGTCGGGCGCCATCAGAAGCTCGCCGTATCGCTCCATCAGCCCGTCCCTCAACTGACAAAAAGCGGGAATATATACGTTCAAGATGCGCTGAATCAAATCTTGAGCGAGCTTGTTGTCATAGATATGGACGTTCGTATTGCGGTCTTTGAGCATATCTAGCCAGGCCGCCTCATCAATAAAGTCGTAGAATCGGTAGGACTCCTTCAAGATGGCACGAGGAGACCCCGACGCGGCAAGCGTGGCGCCCTCATACTCGAGCAGACGCTTAAGGAGCTTCCAGCTCAGTTCAAATTGAAGATTGAACTTATTAATCAAACCACTCTGAACAAAATCATTGTTGAGATCCTGATTGGGCGCATCCTCAAGATTCGCCAAGGCGCTGACAAAGTTCTCATATTTTTTCATACAGAATCACACCATCCCTGGCAATTTCATCGAGCAATTGACGCGATAAGGACTCGTCGAGATTGACGACATCTACATCTAAAAGAGTATCAAGACGCTCCTCGATCAAATATGACAACCGGCCGAAATCCCGGCAACCTGCTACGGCGATGTCAATATCGCTCTTAGGCAAGTTGTCACCTCGAGCGCGGGAACCAAACAGCACAACCTTCTCGGCGTCACATTCCCGAGCAAAAACTTCAATTTGCTTATACACCTTGTCGAGAGATGTCATTTGCAGCCCTACAGCTTAATGTCGAAGTTGATCTCGGGGACGGCAGCAAGGTCGGCCAACGTCACGCCGTCGACGTACTTTTCGATCACGTCGTCCAGACCGCGCCAGAATTTGACGGTCGAGCAAAGATCGCTGCGGGCGCAGCTGTTGTCGATGCCATCGCACGCCACCGGAGCCGTGCTGCCCTCGACGGCGCGCAGGATGTCGCCAGCACGCACCTCGGAGGGATCCTTGGCCATCATGTAGCCGCCGCCCTTGCCGCGCACGCTCTTAAGCAGGCCCGCCTTCATAAGCGGACGAACCAGCTGCTCCAAATACTTTTGCGAGATATGTTCGCGGTCGGCGACCTCGCGCAGGGCAATCTTGCCCTCGGCGTCGCCCAGCGCCGCGATATAGATCATCAGCCGGAGGGCATAGCGGCCCTTGGAAGAAATGAGCATACCTACCCTCCCATTGCATCTGGGACAACATAACCAAGTTTGTTTGTCCCAAATCTTAAGTAAGTGGGACAAACACAACAGGTTATTTTGTCCCAGAATTTGAAAAGTCGAGTGGATTAGTCGGGTTTTCCCTTGACTAACGCCGAACCCATAGTAACTTTATTCCGAGAAGATTCCTAGGGTTTAGCACACCTATGAGTACACCATATACAGAGAGGGACAGCATGAGCGCAAATCCGCTGCTTTCCATCGAAGGTCTGACCGCCTCCGTGGACGAGAAGACCATCCTCCACAACGTCAACCTCAACGTCGCCGCCGGCGAGACCCATGTGCTGATGGGCCCCAACGGCGCCGGCAAGTCCACCCTCGGCCACCTGGTCATGGGCGACCCCGTCTACACGGTCAACGACGGCCGCATCGTCTTTGACGGCCAGGACATCACCGAGTTCACCACCGACAAGCGCTCACGCGCCGGCCTGTTCCTGAGCTTCCAGGCTCCGGTCGAGATCCCGGGCGTGCCGCTGTCGAGCTTTTTACGCGCCAGCATCGCCGGCCGCCCCGGCCTGGAGATGAAGGGCAAGGAGTTCCGCCGTCGCGTCAAGGAGCTCGCGGCCGAGCTCAACATGGACACCGCCTACCTCAACCGCGAGCTGGGCGTGGGCTTCTCGGGCGGCGAGAAGAAGAAGGTCGAGATGCTCCAGCTTCTGCTGCTGCAGCCCAAGCTCGCCATCCTGGACGAGACCGACTCCGGCCTGGACGTCGACGCGCTTTCCACCGTCAGCCACGGCATGGACGCCTACCGCAAGAGCTGCGACGGCTCCATGCTCATCATCACGCATAACACGCGCATCCTGGAGCACCTGGATGTCGACCGCGTCCACGTTATGGTCAAGGGCCACATCGTGCGCGAGGACGACGCCTCGTTGATCCCCTGGATCGACAAGAACGGTTTTGAGACCTTCGAGCGCGAGGCCGCCGAACAGCGCGCCAAGGTCGAGGCCGCCGCTGCCGAGCAGCAGGCGTAAAGGGGCGACGCAATGACCAAGAACCGCACCGAGGTCGCGGACATCGACCGCAGCCTCTACGACTTCACCTATGGCGAGGAGGGATTCGAGCGCCTCGACGCCGGCATTACGCCCGACATCGTGCGCGAGATCAGCGCCAAGAAGGACGAGCCGCAGTGGATGCTCGACCTGCGCTTAAAGTCCCTCGAGATCTTCAACCGCTTCCCCGACCCGACGTGGGGCCCCTCCATCGAGGGCCTGGACATGGACAACATCGTCACCTACGTCAAGCCCAACACCGACCAAAAGCACGACTGGGAGTCGGTGCCCGACGACATCAAGAACACCTTTGAGCGCCTGGGCATCCCCGAGGCCGAGCGCAGCTACCTGGCAGGCGTCGGTGCACAGTACGACTCCGAGCTGGTCTACCACAACATGCAGGACACCGCATCCAAGATGGGCATCGTCTACTCCGGCATCGAGGAGGCCCTGCACGACCCGCAGTGGGAGCCGCTCATCCACGAGAAGTTTATGACGCTCATCCCGCCCACCGATCACAAGTTTGCGGCCCTGCACGGCGCTGTATGGTCGGGCGGCTCGTTTGTCTACGTGCCCAAAGGCACCAAGCTCGACTTCCCGCTGCAGAGCTACTTCCGCCTCAACGCCAAGGGCGCCGGTCAGTTTGAGCACACGCTCATCATCGTCGAGGACGATGCCGACCTGCACTTTATCGAGGGCTGCTCCGCGCCCAAGTACAACGTGGCAAACCTCCACGCCGGCGCTGTGGAGCTCTTTGTGGGCAAGCGTGCGCACCTGCGCTACTCGACCATCGAGAACTGGTCCAAGAACATGTACAACCTCAACACCAAGCGTGCGCGCGTGGACGAGGACGGCGACATCGAGTGGATCAGCGGCTCTTTCGGCAGCCACGTGGGCTATCTCTACCCCATGAGCGTGCTCAACGGCCGCCGTGCCCGCTCGAGCTTTACCGGCATCACCTTTGCCGGCGCAGGTCAGAACCTCGATACCGGCTGCAAGGTCGTGCTCAACGCGCCCGATACCTCGGCAACCGTTGAGACCAAGGGCATCTCCAAGAGCGGCGGCATCCAGACCTTCCGCAGCTCAATCGTGGCCACTCCCAAGGCCGAGGGCTCCAAGGCAACCGTGAGCTGCCAGTCGCTCATGCTCGACGACCAGAGCCGCTCCGATACCATCCCCGCCATGGACATCCGCGCCAAGAACGTCGATATCGGCCACGAGGCCACCATCGGCCGCATCGGCGACGACAAGGTGTTCTACCTGATGAGCCGCGGCATCTCGGAGGAAGAGGCCCGCACCATGATCGTCAACGGCTTTGCCAACCCGGTCTCCAAAGAGCTGCCGCTGGAGTACGCCGTCGAGATGAACAACCTGATCAAGCTCGAGATGGAAGGAGCGATCGGATAATGAAACAGGAAACCAACACCGCTGCTACCACGCTCGAGCAGGTTAATGCGATGCCTGCTGCCACTTGGGGCTGGCTCAAGATGAACCAGACCAAGCTCGAGCTTTCCGACGAGCTTGTCACCGCTCCCGCCGGGGCCGTTGAGGTCGAGGGCTTGGACGAGCAGTTCTCCGGTGCCGCCGACGCCTTTGACGCCGCCATGGAAGCCATGGTCGAGCGCTTCCCCGAGCGCCGCGCCGCTGCCCCCGGCGACGCCGCCGACCGCGCCCGCATCACGCCCGAGACCGAGCTCGACGTGCCCGCCACCTCTGTCTACCAGGCCGGCGCCATCAAGCTCGAGGAAGAGCTCTCCCCTGCCGAGGCCTTCGAGACCGGCATGGGCGAAGCCGCCTACACCTACCTGGCCGACCACGCTACCAAGCGCATCGTCATCGATGTGCCCGCATACAAGCACGCCACGGTTGCTGTGCGCGTGAGCGGTGTCGATGCCGCCGCGGCCATCGCCGCCATCGACGTCGTCGCCCGCCCGCAGGCAACGCTCGACCTGCATATTGCCCTGGACTCCCCCGTTGCCGGCGAGGGTGTCGTGGGCTCCGTGCTACGCGTGTGCTCCCACGAGTACGCCATCGTCAACGTGACCTGCACGCAGACGCTCGACGATAGCTGGATCGCGCTCGACGACACCGGCCTGTTCCTGGACGAGGGTGCGCGCGTCAACGTGCAGCACACCGTCCTGGGTGCCGGCGCCAGCGCCACCGGCCTTGCCGGCGACCTGCTGGGCGATACCGCCAAGGTCACCATCGATACCGATTACCTGGGCGCCCGCGAGCAGGTGCGCGACTTTAACTACGAGCTGCGCCACCGCGGTCGCAAAACCGAGTGCGAGATCGACGCCAACGGCGTACTGACCGGCACGTCAAAGAAGGTCTATCGCGGCACCATCGACCTCGTGCACGGCTGCAAGGGTGCAACCGGCACCGAGCGCGAGACGGTGCTTTTGGCCAACAAGGGCGTCGACAACAAGACCGTCCCCGTCATCCTGTGCGACGAGGACGACGTCGCCGGCAACCACGGTGCCACCATCGGCCACGTCCGCGACGAGCAGCTGTTCTATCTCGCCTGCCGCGGTCTTGACCAAAACGCCGCCGAGGACCTGTTCATCCGCGCCAAGCTGGAGGACGCCGCGCTTTCCGCCACCGACGAGCGCACCCGCGCCGCCGTCGTCCGCCTGGGCAACAACCTGATCGACAACTTTGAAGAGGAGCTCGCATGATCGACACCGAGCACGTTAAATGCGATACCTGCACTGCCCCCGAGCCCATGGAGCTCGACGCCAGCGACGAGGCTTCGCGCGGCTGGCCCACCGTGGACATCGAGACCAACCCCTACAAGGGCCAGTTCCCGCTGTTCCAGCAGCACCCCGAGATCGCCTTTCTCGATAGCGCCGCCACCGCGCAACGCCCTGCCTGTGTGCTCGACGCCGAGCGCAACTTCTATCAGCGCATGAACGCCAACCCCCTGCGCGGCCTGTACTCGCTGTCCGTCGAGGCCACCGAGGCTATCGCGAAGGTGCGCCAGCAGATCGCCGACCTCATCGGCGCCCCCAACGCCAACGAGGTCGTCTTCACCCGCAACACGAGCGAATCGCTCAACCTGGTCGCCAAGAGCTTTGCGCCCACAGTGCTCGAACCGGGTGACGAGGTCGTCATCACCATCATGGAGCACCACTCCAATCTGATTCCGTGGCAGCAGGTCTGCCGCGAGACCGGCGCCAAGCTCGTCTACCTCTACCCCACCAAGACCGGCCAGCTCACCACCGAGGAGGTTCTTGCCAAGGTGGGTCCCAAGACCAAGATCCTGGCCGTGGGACAGGTCTCCAACGTGCTGGGCGTCGAGAACCCGGTCAAGAACCTTGGCAAGCTCGTGCACAAGTACGGCGGCTACCTGGTCGTCGACGGCGCGCAGTCGCTGCCGCACATGCCGGTCGATGTGACCGACCTGGGCGCCGACTTCTTTGCCTTTAGCGCGCACAAGGCCATGGGCCCCATGGGCATCGGCGTGCTGTGGGGCAAGATGGACCTGCTCAACGCCATGCCGCCTATGCTCACCGGCGGCGAGATGATCGATTCGGTCACCGAGCAGGACGCTGTCTGGGCTCCCGTCCCCGAGAAGTTCGAGGCGGGTACGCAGGACGCCGCCGGCATCTTCGCCGCGGGTGCGGCACTCGACTACCTGGTCAACACGGTGGGTTACGAGAACATCCAGGCACGCGAGCAGGCACTCGTCCACTACCTGATGGGCGAGCTTATGCAGCTCGACTTTGTCCAGATCATCGGCTCCATCTACTGGGACAACCACCGCGGCGTCGTGAGCTTTAACGTCAAGGGCATCCACCCGCACGATGTCGCGAGCATCATGGACATGGACGGAGTGTGCATCCGCGCCGGTCACCACTGCGCGCAGCCGTTGCTCACCTGGCTGGGCGTCGAGAACCTTGCCTGCTGCCGCGCCAGCGTGGCCTTCTACAACGACAAGGCCGATATCGACAAGTTCATCGCCGGCCTGCATCACGTTTGGAGCACGTTCAATGGGTAACCTCTACACCTCCACCACGTTTATGGAGCACAACTCGCACCCCGACTACAAGTACGAGATGGATGCCCCCACGCACGAGCACGACGGCATCAACCCCAGCTGCGGCGACGAGCTCACCTTGCAGCTGCGCGTTGAGAACGACGTGATCGAGGAGGCGTCCTTTACCGGCCACGGCTGCGCCATTAGCCAGGCCAGCGCCGACATCATGGCCGACCTCATCACCGGCGAGACCGTCGAGGAAGCTCGCCGCTTGGCAGAGCTCTTCCTCGCCATGATCCGCGGCGAGCAGCTCTCCGAGGAGGACTTGGAAGACCTGGACGAGGCCGCCCAGCTCCAGGACATCTCGCACATGCCCGCCCGCGTCAAATGCGCCGAGCTCGCCTGGCGCACCCTCGACGGCATGCTCACGGGACAAAATAATCAGTAGTATTTGTCCCAAATCTTAAGAATTTTGTTGGCCGAATCGCTTGACAATAGTGGTTCGGCCATTTTCTATTCCGAGCCCTCAGCCTGAGCCTTCACCCGCGCATAAGCGCGCACGATACGAGAGACGGCACTCTTGCTGATTCCCGTATACCGTTCAATCTCGCGCACCGTGTAGCCGCCATCGTGCAGGGCGAAAATGATTCCGTCTCGCCGCGCGGGTGCTACGGTCTTGAGCTCATTGAGCGGAACCCCGAGACTCTTCGCCATCTTGTCGGCAAAGGCGTGGCGTTCCCATTCCGTCTCTTTCATATCGCACAGCGCTGGCTCACTGCCGTCGGGCGTCGAAAGCGAATAGGCAATAAAGCCCTCGGCAGAACCAAAAAGCTCAAGCACGCAAGAAGGATCAGAAAATCCCCTCGCGACATCTGCCGCGTCACCGTCGTAAGCGCACAAATGCTCCGCAAAGCTACTCCAGGGATAACGCTCGATTAGGCTAACGCCCGCATCCTGAGGATCGGCGTGTACGGAGCGAATAGCCTCCATCGTCTGCCAGTCGGTATCGAGCGAACGCCGGTCAAAACGGTTCTGGAACAGATGGCCTGTGCGCCCCGTGCGTTTATTGAACCGCCGCGCGTACGTCAAAAGCAGCCGGTGCATCGCCGCGCTCATCGCGTCCTCGTAATCTGAAAGCACAAGATGCACGTGATTGCCCATAAGGCACCAGGCGATAACCGTCACGCCCGCCTCGCGGCAGCAGTCGCGCATCAGTTCCAAAAACTCCCACCGGTCTTCGTCGCCCTCAAAGATGGGCTGCTTGCCCGTACCGCGGGCACAGACATGGTAAAAACCGGTAACCGTTCTCCAAACGCGCTGCATGGCGCTCCCTTCGCCGGGATCTGCTTGCCATCCAATACAGCACGATTGAAGCGTGCCATCAAAACATTCACGCAAAACAATACACTCGCGCGGCCAAAGGCAGTAAACAGGCGGCGAACGGCACCGTTGCAACAGGTCACCCCCTGCAACGCTTACAAGAGCTGACCAAAAGCTTGCCCAAGACGGACCCCCTCTACGGAAGTTCGCGACCACAGAACATAGAGTTAAAACGCTTCAATTGAAAGTTCCGCGCTTCTCGCTACGAAAACTGAGCCGTTCGCCGAATATTCCGTGCATTTCGCGGTATTATAGGGGCTGCATGTCATGTCCCTTTCGAAGGGTCGCCCGGCAATCGCCAGCCACGACCCCCAGACGGGACGCCAACACGATAGAGAGGAGAGGCATGCAGTACTCACAGGAAGTGGAGAACATGTGCCCCGTTGCCAAGGGCGCATACCACGGCCCCGCACCCATCCCCGAGGAGGGCAAGTGGGTCCAGGCTAAGGAGATTTCCGACATCTCCGGTCTTACGCACGGTGTGGGTTGGTGCGCACCTCAGCAGGGCGCCTGCAAGCTCACGCTGAACGTCAAGGACGGCATCATCGAGGAGGCCCTCGTTGAGACCATCGGCTGCTCGGGCATGACCCACTCTGCCGCCATGGCTTCCGAGATCCTTCCCGGTAAGACCATCCTCGAGGCCCTCAACACCGACCTCGTCTGCGACGCCATCAACGTTGCTATGCGCGAGATCTTCCTGCAGATCGTTTACGGCCGCAGCCAGACCGCGTTCTCCGAGGGCGGCCTGCCCGTGGGCGCCTCCCTCGACGACCTCGGCAAGGGCCTTCGCTCTCAGGTCGGCACCATGTTCGGCACCAAGGCCAAGGGCGCTCGTTACCTCGAGCTCGCTCAGGGCTACGTCACCCGCATGGCTCTCAACGACAAGAACGAGATCATCGCATTCGAGTTCCTGAACCTCGGCAAGTTCACCGACGCCGTCAAGGCCGGCAAGACCCCCGAGGAGGCCATCGTTGGCGCTATGGGCCACTATGGTCAGTGGGAGAACGCTGCCAAGTACATCGACCCGCGCACCGACGAGGAGACTCACTCCGTCGCCAGCGTGTTCCCGGTTCACGAGTAGAAAGGGAGGGAAATAACTATGACTGTTACGTTTGAAGGTTACGAGCGCCGCGCTGACAAGATCAACAAGTGCCTCGCCGACAACGGCATCGCCTCCCTCGAGGAAGCTCTGCAGATCTGCACCGACAAGGGCTTCAACCCGCGTGAGATCGTCAACAACACCCAGTCCATCGCCTTCCAGAACGCTGAGTGGGCCTACACCCTCGGCTGCGCTCTCGCTGTCAAGCGTGGCGCCGAGTCCGCTTCTGAGGCTGCCGCCATCATCGGCGAGGGCATCCAGGCCTTCACCGTTCCCGGCTCCGTCGCCGAGGACCGCAAGGTCGGTCTGGGCCACGGCAACCTGGGCGCTATGCTGCTCTCCGACGACACCGAGTGCTTCGCCTTCCTGGCCGGCCACGAGTCCTTCGCTGCCGCTGAGGGCGCTATCGGCTTGGCTCTGAACGCCAACAAGGCTCGCAAGAAGCCGCTGCGCGTTATCCTCAACGGTCTGGGCAAGGATGCTGCTCAGATCATCGCCCGCATCAACGGCTTCAGCTACGTGAAGACCCAGTTCGACTACTACACGGGCGAGCTCAAGGTCGTCGAGACCATCCCCTACTCCGATGGTCCCCGCGCTGCCGTTAACTGCTACGGCTCCGACGACGTCCGCGAGGGCGTTGCCATCATGTGGCACGAGAACGTCGACATCTCGATCACCGGTAACTCCACCAACCCCACGCGCTTCCAGCACCCCGTCGCTGGCACCTACAAGAAGGAGCGCATCGAGGCTGGCAAGAAGTACTTCTCCGTCGCTTCTGGTGGCGGCACTGGCCGTACCCTGCACCCGGACAACATGGGCGCCGGCCCTGCCTCTTACGGCATGACCGACACCATGGGCCGTATGCACTCCGACGCCCAGTTCGCCGGTTCTTCCTCCGTGCCTGCGCACGTCGACATGATGGGTCTCATCGGCATGGGCAACAACCCCATGGTCGGTGCCACCGTCGCCTGCGCTGTCGCCGTCGAGGAGGCCCTCAAGGCCTAATCGCACCCGCGCGATGCTCATATAGTTGAGCTTAGGAGCCGCTACCTTTCGAGGTAGCGGCTCTTTTTTGTCCCTCCCTCAGTTGCGGTGAAATAGTTCCAAACAGCCGCACCCCCAAACAGGAACTATTCCACCGCAACTTCTTAGGGCGTTAAGGTATTGGTGGCGCCCACCCGCCATATTCGCCCTTTACCGATTTGCCGAGTCTTTGCGGCCCCATTGCCGAGCGCCCGTGCGACAATGCGCGAACGAGAAAGGAATGTCATGGAAGCAACTGATGTACTGGTAATTGGATCTGGCATTGCGGGCCTTTGCGCCGCCATAGAAGCAGCACGCACTGGCGCAACCGTTGCCATCGCAAGCGCCAGCAAGACCATGAGCGGATCGAGCTTCTTCCCGGGCACCTGGGGCCTAGGCCTCATCGGTCCCACCGACGCGGCCGACGAACAGGACCTCATCAACACCATCCAGACCGTGGGCGGCGGCGTCGCCGACCCTACGCTTGTCCAGACGTTTGTCCACGGCATTCCCCAGGCAATTGAATGGCTCGAGCAAGACCTGGGCGTTGAGCTTCAGCGTCCGCAAAGTGCTGAGAGCGCTCAGCAAAAGCAGTTTATCCCCTGCTTTGACCACAAGACGCGCATGTGGCGCGGCCTCACCCGCAAGCCGCTCGAGGACGCATGTACGGCCCAGGTCGAGTCACTTGGCATTCGCTTGGTCCCCCGCCACGAGCTTATCGATCTTCTTGAGGATGCGAACGGAAAGATTGTCGGCGCAGTGCTCTACGACCGTGCAAACGAGCATCTCGTGCCTATGGCAGCCAAGGCCACGATCATCGCCGCAGGCGGCACGGGTGGCCTGTTCGAGCGCAGCCTCACTTCCGCCGACGTGCTCAGCTCATCACAGGGAATCGCGCTGGCGCACGGTGCGTCCCTTACTAATATAGAGTTCATGCAGATGATGCCCGGCTTCATCGAGCCTAAGCGCAACCTGGTCTTCAACGAGAAAACCTGGCGTTACGTACATGTAGACCAGCCGGTCGATATTGCCGACGGCAAGCTGGACAATCTGCTTGAGCAGCGCTCCGGATATGGCCCCTTCACCTCGCGCTTAGCCTCCCGCGCCATCGACCTCGTCATAGATCAGGCAGGTGCAGAGGGCCTGGCGCTCCACTACGACTTCCCCCGCGTGGACGTCCCCGAGTTTGTGCAGACCTTTGCCACCTGGCTACAAGACGAGCACGGTATCGCGCCGAGCGACGGGATGCGCGTGGCGATGTATGCCCACGCCGCCAACGGCGGCATCAGGATCGACAAGACCTCGTACACGGGCGTTGAGGGCCTCTACGCCTGTGGCGAGGCAACAGGCGGCATGCACGGCGCTGACCGCATTGGTGGCCTGTCGAGCGCCAACGGCATCGTGTTCGGGCGCATCGCAGGCGCATCGGCAGCCCTTGCAGCGCAGAAAGAGCCTAAGGCGGCCCTGAAGGCGGATATCACCCTCCCCCAGTACGGCATTGCCACAACAGACGCCGAACACCTGACACGCGGCCTTAAGCACACGATGAGCACCTATTGCATGATCAACCGCACCGAGACGGGCCTATCCGAGGCACTACACGAGCTTGAGGGCTTGAAGACGGAGGCAACGACCTTGAGCACACAGAAAGCCCAGGACAGCGAGATCGCAGCCCTCGCCCGCCTGCAATCGCAGATTCAACTAGCACAGGAAATGGTCAAAGCCATGCGTAAGCGAACCGAAAGTCTCGGATCGCACTATCGAGAGGATTAAACTGGGCACCTATCTAAAGCAGAACACAACTAATCGATATCTATGGGCCCCTTGAGCTCGAAGTGGCTCGGGGCCCATTCGTGTCCGCACGGCAGCGTATCCTTATTCTAAATACAGAGCTGGCAAAGCCCGCATAAACAATAGACCAGCGAGGAGGAAATATGGACAGTAGAGATATCGAGAAGTGGCGTGTCGAACTTGATAGCTACGCCAATGTGGAAGACGGCGTTGAGTATTGGCTCGCACGCGATTTAATGGAACCCCTAGGATACGTCCAATGGCGCAATTTTGAGACTGCAATTAAGAGGGCAATGGCATCGTGTGAAGTCAACGAAATGCCTGTTGTTTCCTATTTTGTTGAAACCAGCAAAAAAGTACCTACAGGAATAGGACAAAAAGCAGTCAAAGACTATAAGTTAACGCGCTACGCATGCTATTTAATCGCCCAAAACGGAGACCCAAACAAGCCAGAGATCGCGCTCGCGCAGGCATACTTCGCCGTGCAGACCCGCCGCCAAGAGCTCATAGAGCAGCGCTTTGCAGAGATTCAGCGCTTGCAGGCGCGCCACTCGCTATCCGATTCAGAGAAACAGCTCTCGGGTATTGCGTTCAAACGCGGCGTGGGCTCCAAAGGATTCGCGATCATCAAGTCGAAGGGCGATGAAGCGTTATTCGGCGGTAGAAGCACGGCGGAAATGAAGCAGCAGCTCGGCGTACCCAAGAGCGCGGCATTGGCGGACAGGTTAGCCGATGTCCTCATCAAAGCAAAGGACCTTACGAACTCGATGACGGCCTTCAACGCCGAGGAACACGACCTGTACGGCCTGGACCAGATCAAACAAGAGCACGTCGAGAACAACACAAGCGTGCGTGGCAGCCTCATCGACCGCGGAATTGTACCCGAGAACCTACCGCCTGCCGAAGATACAAAGAAGCTCGAACGTCGCGTGAAAGCAGACGAGAAAAAGCTCAAGGAGGGTACAGACGGCTTTACCGATCCACAGGGTAGACTCGATTTGTAAATATTCCGGGTTACTTTGGTGGGCCATCAGGGGGTCAGCCTGCTGCGCAGGCGTCCGCTGCAGCGCTTCGCGCCTTGCGCGCTGCGCTGGTAAATGCTTACGCATTTCCTCAGCTCCGCGCCCTTTCGGGTTCGACCCCATGTGAGGTCAACAAAAAAGCGACCAGCCGAAGCCAGTCGCTTTAACATACTTTGGTGGGCCGTCAGGGGGTCGAACCCTGGACCTTGGGATTAAGAGTCTTGAACGTGATGTTATGGAGTGCCTTGTAGCAGCAAAATCGCAGGTAGTTATGTTTCCACACTCTCTCACCGCACTGAAACTGCATTGCAGAACGGATATTGACGGATACCCGGCAATGCATAAAGCCCCTCCCCGTCAGTTCATGCCGGGGAGGGGCTGCATCTATCAATTTCTAAAATCTTTTTGGCTGCCGACGCGCACGATTGCCCATCCGAGAAGACCGGTCAGCAGTCCTGCAGCAGCGCCGACAATAAAACAGATATCAAACGGATTCATATGCACACCTATCGATAGAGTTGCTTGACGAGCGCTTGGCCGATGGCGACGTTGGTGTCGCGGCCCTGGTATCCGTCCGCACCCGATGATCCGCACGAGATACCTTGAGCGATAAGCCACTGCTGGTGTTTGAAGACCGTTCCCGAACCCATCTGTCGCGCCTGAACACCGCCGACCACGGGATAGACTTTGCATCCGACCTTGTCCTGCAGGGCGCGGACGGCATTCGAGCCAACCCCGCCCTTGACGTACTCGATTACGCCGCGGTCGCATGCCCAAAGGTATCGCTCATTCGCCGGCCATTGACCGGAGATCACGCCATCGGCAGTCGTGCCGAGCTGGCGTTGCAGCTCCTTGGCCATCTTCGGGCCGAAATATCGCGTGTCTCCGAGGCTCGGGACCGTATTGTCCGCGACTTCCGTATTTGACCCATTCAGTGTCTGGCCGTCGCCAAGCCAGTAGAGCGTGCCGTCCCATGGGTAGCTGTAGTACGCCTTGATGTTGGACTCGCGCCCGGTCTGGTCGCCCTTGGTGCCGGTGACGGTCCCCTTTTCAGAAATGGAGAATTGGGCCAAGAGGTCGCCGCGAGCTGATCCATAGGGAGAGACGCACACGGCGGTGTGGCACTTCTCGTTGAGGTAGATGTCTCCACGCTGGGCGGACTTGACGCCCATCTTACGCCAGCCGAAAAGGCCCGTCTTGAGCAGCTGCTCCCGCATGTTTCCGGTATACGAGGCTCCGAAGGTATTGACGCCGACCGCGCGGAGGGCGGTCACTACGGCCGAGGAACAGTCGCGATCGCCACCGGCAATAGTGACGGTGGTGCCGTCGGACAGACAAATCGTCTCGGTCGTTCCGTCCCCCATGCGGTTGGCCTGCGAGTATCCGTGACCGCCGCCCCCATCATGGGAGACGAGGTGTTCCATGACCTGCGCGAAGGCCTCGCGCTGTGTGATGGCCATGGCCTACTCAACCGCCTTGGCGTCATATGCGGCATGGGGCTCGCTGTACGACATGGCACGCTTCGAGTCCGACGCGCCCTTGGTGGTCGGATCGACGATCACGCCGAAGCCGGCGAGAACGGTCAGGATGATTCCGACGAGCTGGATGAGCGACCCCTGGGAGATAGGCGCCACGACTCCGAGGATTCCGAGCACCTGATAGGCTGCGCTGATTACGGTGGCGGCCAATGCCGCGAGCGTCTGCTTATTCTTGAAGCGAAGGGCCCAGTTGATTTTCATTTTTCAGCTCCTAATCTGACCCGCCGATACCGTGATGCAGGTCGTAATTCTTCTCGACGCGGTCGAGCCGGTTGAACAAGGTGATGACCTGTTGCTCGACTTTCGTGAGGCGCTCGCCGTGGTCGTCGAGCTTGCGGTTGATCTCCTTGACGCCGTCCTTGATCTCGCTCGTGTCGCCGCAAAGGCTGTCGAGCTTGTCTTCGGTCCGCTGCTCCTTGGCAGACGATGTTTTGGATACGGAGACGCGCCCGATGAAGAACGTGACAATCACAACGGCGGCCGAGAGGACCGACGTTGCCTCCCCGATGCTCAGCGCCGGCACCCTAAACCTCCTCCGCGTACTCTTCTCCGACGATCTCCTCATATTCGTCGCATGTGATCCACTTGCAGTCCACGGCTCGATGCACCATGGCCTTGGTCCAGAGGCCGCGCTCGTAGTAGCGCCTCACCTTGTCATAGTTCTTCGAGTGCGCCACCGTGGTTGCAGCCTTGACGCGTACCGCCATTACTGTTCACCCCCGACCGTCATCATCAGGTAGTCGATGTTTGCCGTGTTGGTCTCGGTTTGGCTGGGCTCGGCGACCTTCTTGCGCATCTGCTCAAGCAGCTTGTCCACGTCCGGGGCCTCACCCTTTCCGTAGGCGGCGACGGCCGCGGTGTAGGCGAGCTTTCGCGCCTTCCGCTCAACGTACTCGTCATCGTCGATAACGCCCGCGTCGTGCGCCGCGTCGGGGTCGCCGATCTGCGACAGCAGATCGCGCAGGGCGTTGACCTTGGCCATGGTGCCGTCTTGAAGCTCGTTGGGGCGCGGCATGTCTTCCTCAGTGTCCATGCGGACTCCTCTCTTGTCGGGGAATGTGTCGCCATCGTATTGGCGCCGTGAGATTGCCGGGCCGCTTCGATGGGCGCAAAGAAAGAAGGCGCGCCGCGGCACGCCTTCGATGCTTCTGTTATTTCGCGGCCGCTTCGCTTAGGCCGCTGCTTTGAGTTGCCGGTTCTCCGCTATTGCGAGGGCTTGCCTCCGCTTGAATCGTCCCTCGGGTTGGCCTGCATTGAGCACCCCCCCCCTCCGCGCGAGATTTTCGAACAGGCTGCGGTACAGCGCGTCCATGGCCAAAACGCTGCGGTGCGCGTCCAGCCGCTTCATGCCGCCGCGCCAGCTCTGGTAGCTCCGCTCAACCTGCTCGGGGGTCATGACGCCATCGGCGACCATGCGGGCCATCTTCTTCAGCTTGCGGCGCTCGCGCGTGATGGAGTCGCGGCACGGCTTCACGACTATGCGGCCCGTCTCCGTGTAGAAGATGCGCTTCTTCAGCCACGTGAAGCCGCGCGACAGCTTCACCACGCGGGTCTTGCGCGGGTTCAGCTCTATGCCCAGCTCGGCGCACTTGCGCCCTATCAGCAGCAGGCACACCTGCAGGTACTCCTTGCTCTCGTGGATCAGGTAGAAGTCGTCCATATAGCGCCCGTAGGCCTCGGGGCGCAGCATCTCGGTCACGTAGTGGTCGATGCGGTTGGGGTGGGCCACCGCGCATATCTGGTTCGGCTCGCTGCCCAGACCCAGGCCCACCTCGCCCTGTGCGTCTATCAGGCGGTGCTCGAGGGCGACCACGCGCGGATCGAGCAGTGCGCCGGCCACCTGCCGCTTGACGGGTTCGTGGGCTATGCGGGCGAAGTAATCTGAGAAGTCGCCCAAAAGGATGTATCCCTCGCGCCTGTGCCGCCGCCAGTGGTCGGCCAGGTGGCGCTTGAGCAGCTTCAGGGCGTAGTCGGTGCCGCGCCCCTTGATGTTGGCGGAGTTGGCCGTTATGAGTGTCGGGACTATCGCGGGTACGAGGGCGTTCTGAGAAAGCGACTTCTGAATCACTCGCTCTGGGAAGTGCACGGCGCTGATGTGGCGCAGCTTGCCGCGCTCCCACAGGTCGAAGCGGATGAAGCCCCGGCATATGCCGCGACCCTCCAGAAGGTCGTTCCTCGATTTGACCGCGTTTCGCAGATAGTCCTTCATATAACGCTGCGTGGAGGACTTCCACATCACGCCGCCCGCCGCCTGCTTGGAGTCCTTGCAAAGGCTGTTGAGGTCGGCCACGGCCTCAAGGGTGCACGGCTTCACGCGCTCGGCCTTGGCCTTGGCGCGCCTCTCCTCGCGGCGCTTGCGGCGCGCGGCCCTTCTTTCCTCGGAGTTCATCGAAGGCACCCCGCACGGCTCTCAGTGTGGCTCTGGCAGCCGCTTGAGGTATGGCCATGAAACGCGGCGAAGCCACGGAGCGCCGCGCCATGCAAGCAGCGTCCGGCCACCCTCGCGGGGTGCGTATTTACGGGCGCATGCCCGACGGTCGCGCCTTCCTTCCTCTTCGCGCTCTGCTTTCGGCTCTGGGGCCTACTCGGTCTGGCAATAAGGGAATCCGGGGCGGGGGCGAACCCAGACGTTCGTCGCGGAGTTGTAGTTGGCATTGCCGTTGTTGTTGACGTAGCACACGTTGGACGACGAGCCACCCATGACGGAACGCAGCCACCAATTGTACCGATATACAAGGCGGGACCGCCACCCATTATAGCGAACGAAGGCGCTCTAGCTCGGCCTCGGCCTCCGCTATGCGCTCCTCGGTCGATTTCTTGCCGGTGACGCGCACGTTCTTGCGCGCGCCCTTGAGCAGCTTGATCTCCTCATCGACCATGTTGGCCAGTGCCTCGAAGCGGTTGGCGTTCACGGGCAGGCCTATGTCCATGAGACACTGCATATCCAGCATCAGCTGCTCGCAGTCGGCTATCGCCAGCGTCAGGTACCGCTTGCGCTCCAATGCGTTGAACGAGCTGTTGGGGTAGAAGCTGTCGGCGCGGTTGACGTTGTACACGATGCTGCGCGCCGTCTCCACCGTTGGCACGGCGTTGAGCAGCCGGTAGGCCTTCGGCACCACGGACGACGAGGCCATCAGCTTGTTGACCTCCACGCGGATGGCGATGGCCTGCGTGAAGAACTTGTATTCGGACACCTCGCGGTTGCGCTGGTAGACGCCGCTCACGTGCACCTCCTGGGGAAACTGGCGAAAAAACCGGCCCGCTTCGCGGGCAGGAGGCGACCGCGCAAGGCGGTCGCCTAAAAGCAGAGTATAGAGCACTCGGCTGGCTAGCCGACGAGGAAGCCGGGGCGGGGGCGAACCCAGACGTTCGTCGCGGAGTTGCAGTAGGCAATGCCGTTGCCGTGGACGTAGCACACGTTGGACGACGAGCCACCCATGACGGAACGCAGCCACCAATTGCACCGATTTCCGTTGAGACGGTGCGCCGTGTCGCGGAACAGGTCGAACTGGCAGTCGAAGCCCACGCTGTAGCCCTTGGTTCCCCACACCGGGCATCCGTACACCTCCATCTCGGACAGCGAGAACACCTTGCCGATATCCTGCCAGCTCCACGAGTTGGAGTCGTTGAGCGCGCCGCTTGCGCTGTAACGCTCCTCCAGCAGGACGCGCTGGGTAAGCAGGTACTTGGTCAGCCCCTCGGGCAGGCAGGCCTCGAAGGCCGTCTCCCACGCCTTGAGGTTGCTGTTGAGGTAGGGGCATTTCTGGTCGGCGGTGCCCTGGTTCGTGTTGGTGGTGTTCCACATCAGGAAGCTGTCGTTTGCCACGCCTGTCACTGTTTTTGCCACGGCCACTGGGGCGGACGCCACGAACGCGATGTGGTGGCCCTTGCTGTTGTCGCCGCAATAAAGATACGGGTCGATGTGGGCCAGCAGGAAGCGCACGGACTGCTGGGCCGCGACGGCGGATGCGCTCACGAGGGGCACGTCGATGTAGTCCCCGACGCGAAGGCCCGCGAAGTTGCCGACCGCCGCTCGCTTGTGCAGCGCGTCGTACACGCTGCCGCTGCCGATCTCTCCCGCCAGGATGGTGGCGATGTTCTGCCCGCCGTACTTGCCGATTTGGCCCTGGCGGTTGTACTCGGCGTTGTTGAGCGCCGTCTGCGCGTTGCTGCGCGCGGTATCGTCGATGACGTTGAGCGACTGGCCGCCGACGACCAGTGTCTTTGCATTTGCCATTTATCCTCCTTAGGCAAGGGTTACCGTGCTGCCCGAGACCGAGCACGTGCCGCCGAACGACACCGTGTCGCCGGACACCGACGCCTTGGATGCCGGGCAGTAGACGGTCCCGTCCATGTAGATGAACTTCCCCGTCGCGTCGGCGAGCATCGTCGCGAGCTGGCCGTTCTGACGGCGCAGCTCCGCGATATCGGATTCGCCGCCGGCGCCCTGCGCCACCGAGTTCGCGATCTGCAGCGCCTGGTTCGCGGCGGCCTCGGCATGAGACGCCGCGCCGTTGGCCGCGGCGGCCGCATTGCTCGCCAGCGCAGTCGAGGCGCTTGCGGTATCGTTCGCGGCATTCGCCTTCTGAACGGCGGCGTTGGCGTTCTCGGTGGCAGTCGAGCACTTCGCGGCGGCCGTTCTGGCAGCTCCGGCGGCGACGTTGGCGTCATATGCCTGAGTCTTTGCGGTGCCTGCGGCGCTGCTCGCCAGCAACGCGGCGCTCTCGGCCCTCTTTCGCGCCGCCTCGACTTCGTCGTAGTTTGCCGGGCGGAACAGGTAGGTGGTGATGCTACCGTCGCTCTCCGTCACGTCGAGGCCGTCGATATAGTCGTCCTCCCCGACCTTCACCTCGTAGACGGCGGACCCGTCGCTGTTGTTGGCCATGCGGCTTCCCTTCCGCGGGCCTGCGCCCGCACGATAATCAAGCGATGATCCCGATCGCCGTCCAGAGCGGCGGCGACCCGATGAGGATGGCGCGCTGACCGGGCGCCGCGCCCCGACAGGACGTCGTCATGCAGATGCCGGCGACAACCGAGCCCCCGATGCGCACGTCGACGGTCCTGGAGTCCGCCGCGACGACGGTGCCGTAGGCGATCGAGACGCCGGGCGCCGAAGGGCCGGCGACGATATCGGCAAGGTCCGCGGCCAGGGACGGCATGGCGCTCACGAGGCATCACCCCTCATGTACATGCGGAGCTCGATCCTCATGGGGCATCCCATCGAGAGCTCGAGGTCCATCTTCCGGATGCAGGCGCGGGCGAGCTCGATCCCGACAGACGGCAGCCTGATGGCGCACGCCGAGTAGACGTCCGCCGACGGGTTGAAGATCGCCGTGATGATCGGGCGGCGGATGACCGAGCACTCGGTGGCGAGCAGGCTCGCCGCCTTCTCGTTCGCAGCCTCGACCGCGAACTGCGTTGCCACAACGCCCTCCTCGACCTTGACCTGCGCTACGTCGATGTACGATCCGGTCGGCGCGCTAGCGGCAAGGTAGATGTAGCCCGCGCTGTATTCCTCGGACTTGGCCGGGGTGGCCGTGAGCGACAGCCTCGTCCAGCCTGGCCCGATGGCGACCGTCGCGGTCTCTCCCCCGTCGTCCTCGCGCCAGATTGGCTGGACCCTCACCTGCACCCTCTGCGACGCGTAGAGGTAAACGGACTCGGTGTACGGCTGGCCCTTCTTGAGGAATATCTTGTCCTGGGCGATGCCGATCTCGCCGGAGCCCGACCCCTTCGTGATGCGGATCGCCTGGCTGATGCCGCCGATCGGGCACCCGGAAACGCCGACGGTCTCGATGGTCCCCCCGCCGCCGCTGCACCTGAAGGTCGCGCTGTCGTGGGTGCCGTCTCCGGCGAGCGGGTAGGAGCCGCCGGCGATGACGCTCTCCCCTGACGGGAGGTCGCTGTACTGGTACCGCTTCACGATGCGGCGGCCCGTGGAGACGGTCGACCACTCGCTCTGCGGGCTGTCGTCCGAGGCCGTTCCCCTGACGCTCTCGCCCTGGGTAGCGAAGTCGACGTGCACCACGTTCACCGCGTCGAAGTCGTCCTGCTCGTCGGTGAGGTCGGGAAGCACCCGGCAGTCCTCGCCCTCTGAGAAGGTGTGGTCGATCGGCCTCGCCGCCGGTTCCAGGTAACGCCTGAACAGCACGCGCCCGTAGGCGTCGGTCGACGCGCTCCTGAATCCTGCAGCGGAGAGCAGCCTATTGACCGCGCCCAGCTTGTTGTCCGGCGTGTCCGCCGTGGCGGCGATCCCGAAGACCCATGCCGTCGACAGCGTGTAGTCGCTCGGCTCCGCGACCACCTCGAGCCCGCACCCCTCCGCGATCGCCTTGGCCGCGGAGACCGCGTTTGCGCCGGCCGGCACGGTGTACGGCTCGTCGAAGTCGTCCTTCGCGAGGTCGTGGAGTCTGCCGTAGAGCGTCGCGATGCCGGTCGCCACCTCGCCGCTCACCGTGCGGGACGGCGTCGAGCACTCGAAGGTCCCCAGGCACACGGTGCGCGACGCGCCCGAGATCGGGTCCTCCGCGTCGAGGTAGATGCGCACGAAGTCGTTGCCCATGTCGAGCCTGCCGACGTAGTCCAGCGATGCGGACTCATAGGTGTCCGTGTCCTGGTTGCGGCTGATGCTCCCGCCGGTGAAGCACTCGATGGCGCCGGTCTCCAGGCCGGTCGACCGCGAAACGCGGGCGTACCGGTAGGAGGTCCTGAACGACGCGAGCCAGATATCATCCGACACCGTTGGGCTCCCTCCATCGCTCCCTCTTCGTCGATACGGACACCCTGTAGTCCTCAGGCGCGCACCTGGTGAGCGTCCCCGTGACGGCGGCGAAGCCGCGGTCGCCCAGATGGGGTCGCACCCAGGCGCTTCCGTAGCGGCCGAACAGGCCGCGGACGCGCAGGTAGTCGTCCTCCTCGATCGTGAACTCCATCGACTCCTTCATCGAGAGGTTGCCGCTCTCGAACCCCATGGGCAGGCCGCCGCCGACGAAGTGGAACTGGTCGCGCTCGCGCTCGGGGCTCGCCGAGTACTGCGGCGGGCCGCCCATGTTCCTGTCGCCCACGACGACCTCGGAGGCGTCCGGCCCGAAGTTGAGGGCGAACCCGTCGCACGGGCACACGGTCCCCACCTCGGTCGTCGAGGTGGTTCCGGAGGCCGCGTAGCCGCGCGCGACGTAGGAGAACCCGACGTTGAGCGGCGGCAGGCGGTCGATGACGCTCTGCCCGGACTTGAGGCCGCTCGCGAGCAGGAGCCTCGAGCCGTCCGCGAGCACGCGCTCGATATCGAACGAGGCGCACGGCGGGAGGCTGTGGACGGTTGCGCGCGTCCCCTTTATGGACATGCCGCCCCTGATGCGGATGTTGCCCTCGGGCGTCATGGCCATGGGGCCGCGCAGCTTGTGGTCCCTGACGGAGAACTCCGAGATGCCGTCGCGCACCGTGACGACGGCTGCGAGCGCGTCGCTGTAGGAGACGTTGACGATGGGCGTGGCGGGCACGAGCCAGTCGGTCGAGAACGAGCGGGTGACGGTCGTGGACAGGCTCGAGCCGCCGCGGACGGTGAGCTCGAGGACGTACGCGGACCTGTTCTCCAGGCCGGAGGCGATCTCGTGCGACCGCGCGCCCGCGGCGACCGATGTGTCGATGACCGCGGAGCCGCCGCGCAGCAGCCTCAGGCGCTGGTAGGTGATGCCGGTCTCGTCGACAGCGGTCCAGGCGGCGCGCAGCGGGAGCTCGACGACGGCCTCGCCGTCCTCCGCGGGGGTCGTGAAGAACGCCTGCGGCGGGTCGGCGACCCTGAACACCGCGTACTCCGACCACGCTCCCCATGAGGGGTCGGCGCCCTTGGTGCGGACGCGTAGCCGGTAGGTGCCCTTCGCGGACAGGCTCAGGGATGTCGTCGACGCGGGCCCGGTGATGTGGTGCGGGACGGTCTTGCCATCGGGCCCGACCAGCTCAATCTGCGCCGCCGTCTGGGCTGTCCCGTCGGGGTGGTTCCGCGTCCAGCCGATGGTCGCCGTCGACCCAGTCGGGTAGGCGGGGTCGACCCCGGAGACGGCGGGCGCGTACGGCGGGCAGATCGTCGCCACTGCGTTGGATGCCGTCCACGCGGAGAAGACGGTGTCCCCCGCGCCCGCCACGGGCTCCTCGCGGTAGGTGCGGACCTCGTAGACGACCTTCTCTCCCGCCACGGCAGACGGGTCGGTCATGGTCCAGACGCCCGGCTCCTGTCTGTCGGCGGGAAGGTCGCGGGGCTTGTAGGTCCTGCCGCCGTCGGAGGTCGCGCGGACATCGAAGCCGCTAATCCAGAACGGGATATCGGGACCCCTGACGACCAGCGAGACCTCGCCGTCGCCGGAGCGCAATAGCGAGACCGATGCCGGTGGGGAGGGCGTCTTGTAGACGCGCACGAAGCTCGTTCTCTCCGACGTGCCGCCTCGCCAGCGCGCCCTTACGTCGTAGTCGTAGTAATTGTTTGCCGATGTCGACGTGTCGCGCCAGTTGGAGATCGTGACGCTGTTGTAGGGGTTCTCGGTGTCGCCGCCGTTGGTATGGCGGTAGACGTTGATGCCGTCGTAGTACTTCCTAGCATCGTCGTCCGGGTGGTTGACCCACTCGAGCTCGGTTGTCCCGTCGGTCGAGCGCGTGACCCTGAGGTCGGTCGGGGCCGCGGGCTCGTATGCCGGGACCTTGCCGATCCTGGCGCCCTCGCCGCAGGAGGTCGTCGCGCCGACCCCGCCGTAGCCGTTGACTGCCACGGACTCGGTGTACGCCTCGACCCAGACGTCGTAGTCGTTGTCCTTGCGCTCCGCGTCGGTGTACCCACTGACGGTGACGGCGCGCTTCCAGGAGGAGGTCGTGTAGCCGTCGCCCGACGCGCGCCAGACGCCGCCGACCTTGACGTGCAGGCGCACGCCGTAGTAGTACCAGTCTCCGAAGTCGACGGTGGCGGTCCAGTAGATGCGGGCCGTGGTGTCGTTCACGTTCGACACGGACGTGGAGAGGTTGACGGTGTAGTACGTCACGCCTCCCCTGATCGTCTGCGCTGATACCATCTGCTACCCCCTTCCGGTCCTGACGGTCCTCTTGAGTTCGGAGACCAGCGCCCTGAGCGCCTCCGCGACGCGCTCGTCGACCTCGAGGGCCGACCCGTCGAGGTAGATGTTGTAGACGTCGCCGCGCTGGCCCCCGAGCTTTGCCATCTGCTCGGCGATGGTCGCCGCGAACGGCTCCGAGTACTTTCGGTTGGTGAGCGGCACGATTGCCTCGGCGCCGTCCTCGCCCACCCAGTCGAGCGGGTAGCCGGTCACCGGCGCGTCGACGATGGCTCCGTGCGCGTGCATGCGGATGCCGCCATCGGCGTGCCGTATGCCGCCTGCGGCCTTCTCGTTGCGCGTCCTGTTGACGGTCACGTAGGTCGTGGTGATCGTCGCCGACCTTGAGTGGAACGGCTCGTTCATCACCGCCTGCATCGCAGACTGGCACTTCGGCAGCGTCCCGTAGCTCGCCTTGGCGGTCATCTCCTTGCTCTTGAGCTTGGTGCCGTTGAGCTTGTCCACCGAGGTCTGCGCCCTGTCGACTTCCTTCTTGTCGACCTTTGTCTTGGCGCTCTTGGACTGGAGAGCCGTGCCGTTCCAAGTCACGAGGTTGCCCTGGGCGTCGCGCAGGTCGCCGACGCTCACGTCGACGACGCCGTTCTTGTCCATCAGCTGCGAGCCGTTCCAGGTGTAAACGTTGCCCTGGGCGTCCATGAGCTGGGCCTGGTTGACGGTAACGTTGCCGTTTTTATCGACGATGGGCTGCGCGTTGTAGTTCTGGACGGCCCACACCATCTGGTCGATGTTGCCGTTGAAGTTGCCGGCGAGCGCGGCGTGGTTGGCGGAGCCGATGCTGTTGAGCGTCTCGGTCGACACGCCGGCGGCGGCGCAGGCGTCCGAGAACGCGCCGAAGTCGATGTTCTCCTTCGAGAACGCCTTCTTGAGCTTGCCGCCCATGTCCTCGAGCGCGGCCTGGATCTGGCTCGCGGCGCGGACCGTCGAGGCGGCGCCCTCGTCCATCGATACGCCCCACCCGTCGAGGTCGTCGACGATGGAGCGGGCGGTACCGTCGTAGTCCTGAGCCAGCTTGGCGAGCTGGTCGTCGCTGAGGCTCGCCAGTTGCTCGGTGTCGACGCCGAGCTGCGTGAGAGAGCCGGAGACGGCGGACAGGGTCTCGCCGTTCGCCGAGAGCTGGGCCTGGAAGAGCGTGAGCTGCGCCTGGGCGAAGTGCTCGAACGTGCTGCCGGCCTCCTGCGTGGTCTGGGCGGCGTCGCCGAGCTTGCCGTTGAGCACGTCGATGCTCTCGGAGGCGGAGTCGAACTGGTCCTTAGCCTCGTGGTACTCCCTACCGACCTTCTCGGTGCAGGCTATCGCGTCCAGCTCGCCCTTGGAGAGCTCCGGGTAGGTCTTCGCGAGCTCCTTCAGGCGGTCCTGGTAGGGCTTCGTCTTGGAGGCGAGCGTGTCGGCGGCCTCGGACTGGGCCTGGTACGCCTCGGTGAGGTTCGCCGTGAGGGCGCTCACCTCGGCCTCCTTCTTCTTGGAGGCGATGAGCTCGTCGATGGACTGCTTGAGGTTCTTGACGTTGCCGTCCGCGTCGACGTACTGCCCGTTCGCCACGTCCTGCGCCGAGATGTTGAGCCCGAGCTGGTCGTTGAGCAGCTGCAGCGCCCACGTGAGCCTGCCCTGGGCGTCGGTGGACAGGTCGGTCTTGCCGGCATAGTTGTCGATGATCTGCTGCGCGGTGTTGAGCTGCGCGATCTGCGACTCGGCGGCCCTCGTGTTCTCGTTCATGGCGTCGACGTGCTTGCCGATCGACTCGGCGAGCTCGTCGACGGACATGGCGGAGAAGGTGGACTTCTTGCCTACATTCTCGACCCTGCCGGCGTAGGACTCGAGCGCCACGGTGTTTGAGGCCGCGTCGACCAGGCCGGTCGTGGCCTTGTTGAGCGCGTCCGTGCGGGCCTGCCACTCGACCTGCTTCTCGATGAGTATGCCGATGCCGGCGGCCGCGACGGTGCAGCCGATCGCGACCGGATTGAAGCCGATGCCCACCGCCTCGAGCGACTCGGCGAACGTTCCGGCGCCCCCGCGGGCGAGTTTGAACGCCTCGGTGGCCTTGCCCACGCCGCTCGCGACGCCGGAGAGGACGGGCACCGCCTTCTGCCACGCCGCGATGCCCGCCGCCCCCGAGATTATCTCGGGGGCCAGGCTCTTGAACCCGCCGTAGAGCTGCTTGACCATCGGCATCGACGCCGAGACCCCGCCGTTGACGACCTTGAAGAAGCCGCTCACGGCGCCCTTCGCGTCGTCGAGCACCCCGGCGATGTTGTTTCTGCCGATCGCCTCGAACGTCCCGGTGACGCCCTTGGTCACGGAGTTCGACATGTTCTGGATGCTCGTCTGGACGCCGCCGGCCGCGGTCTCGGCCTGGTCCTTGAAGGACGCGAAGCTCGCGCCGCCCTGCGTATCGAGCTCGACCATCTTGTCCATGAGCTGGTCGAGCGTGATGGTCGGGTCCTTGCCCCCGCCACCGAGCGCTGCGTACAGGTCGTTGGCGTTTGCCGTGGGGCCGAGCATGGATTTCGCCAGCTGGTCCATCTGGCCAGGCGCGGCCGTCGTAAGCGAGCGCCAGTCCTCCATCTCGGGCTTGCCCTTGGAGAGGATCTGGCGGAACTGCTCCATCGCCGCCGCGCACAGCTGGGTCGAGCTGCCCGAGGCGATGAGCATGTCGTTGAGCGCGAGTCCGACGTCGGTGGCCTTGTCGAGGTCGCCGACCGTGGCGGTGATGCCCTGGACGACCGAGACCATGTCGTCGAGCCTGGTGGGCAGGGTCGACAGGCGGTCGGACATCTTGCCGATAGACGCGTTGGCGGAATCGGCGGAGTACCCGAGGGACCGCATGACCTTCGGGTAGTTGTTGAGTGTGTCGAAGCGGCTGATCGCCGACCCGACATGGGACGAGATGGAGTCCATGGCCTTCGACGTGAGCGTCGAGAAGGCGCCTATCATCGCGCCGGAGCCGGCCAGCCCCTTCCCGAACCCGGAGCCCGTGCTCTTGCCGAGGCTGGAGCCGGACTTGCTCGCCTGCCCCTCGCACTTGCCGAGCGCGGACTCGACCGACTTGGTAAGGTTGTCGAACCTGGGGACGATCAGCAGGTCCGCGCGTCCGATCTCAGCCATCCGTCACCTCCACCCACTCGGTGTTCTCGATGCGGGCACGAACCGACGCCGCGCGCTCTGCCGCGGCGCCGGCGGCGGCCACGTCCCGCGGGCGGGGCACCCTCGGGGCTTCCGATGCCTTGCCGCCGCACAGCGCGGTCGCCGCCGCGTAGACGCTGTCCACGACGTCCGCCGCCAGGTGCTGCTCCTGGGTCCAGCTGCGCTCCGGGTGGAGGGCCGCCACGGTGAGCGCCCCGTCCGGCAGCGTCCTCACGAGGTCGTACGCCTCGGCGGCGCCGACCTCGTCGTAGCAGCAGCCGTAGAAGACCCTGAAGTCGTGCCTGAGCAGGGGCAGGTGGCGTTCCTCAAGGTCGGCGAGCTCTAGAAGTTTTTTAGTTCGGCCGAGTAGAGCAGCTTGTTGTAGGCGTAGCCCAGCGCATCGTCGTCCTGCGTGCCGTCGTCCTCGGTCACGGCCTCCATGAGGCTCGCGTACTGCTCGTCGCCGAGGAGGAAGCGGAACGCCCCGTCGAGCTCCTCGGTCGTGCGGTCCTCCTTGTTCATGGCGTCGATGAAGCGGCGGTCGTGCGCTCGCTTGACGGGGATGCTCATGGCGATGCCGAGAACGGTCAGCTCGGCGCAGCGTCCTCGCTTCTGCTCGATGAGCTTCGCCTTGTCGGCCGCCGTCTGCGCGGCGGCGGTCGTGAAGCCGAGGACCTTGGCGTATGCCTCGAGCTCGCCCTCGTCCATCATTGCCAGGTAGTCCTTGTTCATCTTTCCTCCCAGATAAAGGGCCGCCCCGGCAAAACCGGGGCGGCGTTTTCGTTATGGCCCTGTCTACGCGGCGGGCTTAGCGCGGTAGATGTCGAACAGCGGCTTGTCCGCGGTCTTGAGGACCGTGAAGGTGAAGCCGTACTGGACCAGTCCGCCGGGCTTGTGCTCGACGTCGTCGTAGGAGTCGATGGAGACGCGCGGGATGACGGTGCGGCGGAGGTTGCCAGTGTCCTCGAGCTCGTCGATGACGAGCGGGACGCGCACGTCGGAGTTGGCGACGGCCTTGATGTGGCTGAACGTTCCGTCCTCGTTCGTCTCGACGTTGTCGGCGCCGTAGCGCAGCTTGGCGACGGAGGAGCGGACGGACTCGATGAAGACCATCTTGTACTGGTGCTTCTCCTCGGAGACCTTGGTGAGCACGATGGACTGGTGCCAGCCCTTGAACTCGTTGACCGTCACGCCCTTGGAGGCCGTGAAGCCGTCGGGCGACAGGTCGCCCAGCGACACGAGGTCGGTGAGCGTGGAGATCCTGGTCGTGGCGTCGGCCGGGAGCGTCGGCTTGGCCTTGAAGCTCGTGTACACGCAGCCGCCCTCGACGGGTGAGCCGGTGGTTACGAGCGAGGGGTCGATATCGGCCGCGGGGGCCGCGTCCTCTGACGCGAGGGCGATCTTGGCCTCTTCGTTGTTGGATGCCATTTATCCTTCTTTCGGTTGGTATGTCTTCAGTCGGTACAGCGCGTACCAGCGCGGGGACCGGGCGAGGTAGTCGTAGTCGGTCCGCATCTCGAGCTCCTCGCAGGCGCAGAAGCCCCGCTCGAACGGCAGGCGCGACATGGCGTCGCCCACGCGCTCGGCGAGATCCTCGGCCCTGGCCTCTGTCGGGGCCCACATGATGACCTCGACCTGCGGCGAGTCCACGAGCGCGTCCTGCCGCGCGCCCCCGCACCGGCGGACCACCACGACGGTCCCCGGCCGTTCCCCGGGCAGGCAGACCTGAACGGGCACGCCGCCCAGGGCGGACTCGAGGATTCCCCTGAGCTCGCCCATCACGTTGAGTCTCGGCACGTTCCCTCCTTAGAGCAGGTGGTCGAGCGTGTGGTTGCGGTTCTGGTCGAAGGCGCCTGCCGGGGTCGCGGCGCGTACGACGCCGAGGGTGTCGCAGGAGCCCGACTTGACGACGCCCACGTAGGGGGTGCCGTCGAAGGCCCCGGGATGGAGCCTCTCGAGGGACCTGCGGTAACCCGACGGCACGTGGTGTGATGCGGCCTCGGCGTTGGCCCTCGCCGCGAGGCGGGCGGTCTCGGTCGCCACCCAGGCGCGGACGCCCGCGCCCTTCGTGACGGCGATGACCCCCGCGTCGCTGTGGACGAAGCGCCCGAACTTGATCTTGTCAGCCATGGGCCCTCCCCGCCGTCGCCGTCATGTTCCACGCCGTGGGACAGGGGTTCGTGATGTCGGGGGAACCGACGACCAGCAGCGCGGTGTCGGGGTCGGCTGGCATGCCGCGCCCCGTCAGGGCGATGCGGCAGCGCGCCAGCGGCGGCCCCGCGTACGTCTTGGGGAACGCGATGGAGTAGCTCGCCTCGATGCCGTCAGGCCGGACGGCATCCCCCACATCAGAGCCAGCCAGGGGCCGCACGAGGCACCCAGTGACGACGGTGGCCTCCCACTCGACGACAGGCTCGCCCATGGCGTCCCTGCCCGTCTCCGTGCTCGACAGCACCGTCACCTCCTCGCCGATCACGGCCTGCCCCCGTAGCTCGGGCACACGGTGCCGATGCGCTGGCCGCACCCGAGCAGCCTCTTGAGCGCGGCGAGCGTCGAGCGGTCGAAGTAGGCCGTGCCGCTCGGGTTCTGAAACGTGAAGCTCCCCTGGAACCCGTTGGCCGTGAAGCTCGACTGCGAGACGCCGGTGAGGTCCTCCACGCCCATGGGAGCGCAGGCCGGCTGGACCAGCTTCTTGCGGGCCGCGTCGGTCACCAGGTCGCGGGCAAGCTCGCGGGCGTCGCCCGCCAGGGAGCGGTAGCGCGGTATGCCGAGGGTCGCGCGGAGCTTCGCGCTCTGCCGCGACAGCTCGGCCGCGACGCGCTCCTCGTCGGTCACCGCGTCCCCCGTGTCGATGCGGTACTCGTCGACCGTAGCGAACGCGTAGTCGTCCACGTCGGCCTCCTTACTTGGTCGTGATGGTTCCCTTCACGATGTAGTCCTTCACCTCGGGGAAGAACGTCGCGCCGGCGAGCACGTTGGTCTCGACGGACACGTGGTCGTACGCCGGGGTGTGCGCGACGCCGATCAGGCCGGAGTCGGAGACCGTGTACGTGAGGCCCGAGGTCGCGAGCTCGCCGAAGTCCACGCCGAAGATGCGGATGTTGTCGGCGGGGGTGGCGATCATGGTTCCCTTGGCGACCTGGTTGGTCAGGAAGACGCCCGAGAGGCCCAGGAAGTTCTCGAGGTAGGTGAGGCCGAACAGGTTCTGGTCGGTGATGGTCGCGGTGCCGAGGTAGTCGGCGGCGTCGTCTCGGTTGATGAAGTGGACGACGCGCTCGGCGGCGTCGCCGTTGGTCTCGAGGGTGTTGCCGAGCTTGGCGTCGACGGCCGCGGCGCATGCCTGCAGGCCCTTGCCGGTCGCCGTGCCCGTTCCCTTGAGCAGGAAGGAGAAAAACTGCGAGACGATGCTGCGGCGCACGAGCGAGGCCATGTGCTTGTCGGTCTTGAGCACGGCGTTGACGTAGCCGGACTGCTGGATCGCCTTGTGCGTGGTCATGCGGCGGTACGGGGAGGCCTCGGCCTCGCCCACGGGCTCGTAGGTGGCGGTGAACTTGGACAGCGCGACCTCGTCGCCCTCGACGTAGGACGTGCCGGAGCTGGAACCAAGCTGGACGGCGGCGTCGCCGGTGGCGGACTCCTTGGAGCCGTCGGTCTTGGAGTTGTTGAGCTCGCCGGTCACCTTGAGCATCTTGAGCGTGGTGCCGGCGGCGATGGTCTCAGCACCGAAGATGCCGAGGACCTCGAGCAGGCGGTCGAGGTCGCCCTCGAAGTTGCGGATGAACTCCTGGTCCATCGAGGCGTTGATGGCCTTGGAGTCGGAGATGTTTGCGGGTACGGGCATGCTTGCCCCTTTCTTACTTGTAGAGGTCCATGTGCGCGGCGCGGGCCATGATGCGCTTGGCGGGGTCCTTGATGGACTCGATGGACTCCCTGTTCACTTTCTTTCCTCCACCGGATCCGCCCTTGTCGAGCGGGTAGCCCGGCTGGCGCGACTCGGCGAAGTCGGCGACGGCCTTTGCCGATGCCGTCATAGACTCCTCGTCGTCGCCGTGGATGAGCGCGGCCGGCACGCCGGTGGCCTGCGACACGCGGGCGAGCGTGCGCTCGCGCTCGCGCTCGGCCTCGGACGCGGCGAGGCGTCCCTTCAGGTCGTTGAGCTCGTCGTTGAGGGACTCGACGGTGGGCGCCTGCGCGCCCTGGGCGTCCCACAGGTCGGCCTTGCCCTTGTTCTCCTTGGCCCTGGCCTCCCACTTGCGGGACTCCTTCTTGAATCGCTCGGCCTCGGCCTTCCAGTCGATCGCGGGCGGCTCCTGCGGCGCGCCGGGCTCTTGGCCGGCGCCGGGTTCCGCCGGCGCGGCGGGCTGCGGGGGCTCGACGGGATCGGTCATGTTGTTGGCTTGCTGCTGGGTCGGCATCTTGCACTCCTTCCGCCCCGTGCGGGGCTCGCTTCGCGCCCCGTGCGGCGGCGCTGGCGGTCTTTAGGCATGGAAAAGGCCGCCTCCCGTGCGGGCTGCGGCCTCGTGTTCCTGCCGGCGCGTTGCGTGTCTTCGCCGGCGACGCTTGATGGCGCGTCGCGCCCGCCCTCCCACGGGGCGTCCTCACTTGGCCGAGAGCCTCTTGCTCACGCTCGCCGCGGTCTGCGCGAGCGACTTGGCGTAGGGGCTCCCGGGCTTGAAGCCCATGGCCAGCCCCGCCCTGTTCGCGGTGGCCATGCGGGCCTTGAGGTCGTCCGGGGACGACGCCCCCTCCATGTACCTCTGGATGTCGCCAATGCTCCCGAACCTCTTCCCGTCCACGAACGCGGCGACTACCTTGCCGCCCCTGCGGTGGCCGCGGGACCCCGAGCGCCTGGACCCCCATTCGGGGTGCTTCCCGCGGTACTCGTCGTAGAGCGCCGACGGGTCGTATCCGTCGAGCGCTGGGCTGCCGGAGAAGTCGGCGACCGGTATGCACCTGCAGCTCGGGTGGCGCTCGGCTCCGGCTGTCGCCGAGCTCTTGAAGACGAAGCCGCGAGAGCCGATCATCCGGCACCAGTCGCACGCGCCCGCGTGCGGCACCAGCGCCCAGCGCGGGTGCGCGGGGTCGGCCATGGCGTTGCCCTGGATCGTGGCGTCCGCATAGCCCATGACGCGCTGCACGGCCGTCGCCGCGAGCGCCGTGTAGGGCGTGGGGGTCCGCAGCGCCTCGTCGACATCGCTCGCGAGGAGCCCGCCGTGGCCGGGGTCGAACTGCCGCGGCTCGTATCCCTGCGCCGGGCCGGCGCCCGAGCGCATGGCGGCGTAGAACTCGACGGCCGCCGCGGCGGCAAAAGATCCGAACTTGGCCACGAGCGCCGCGTAGGTGCGCGCCAGCGCCCGGTAGAGCTCATCGCCGTAGAGTCCGGCGAACTCGTCTATCGCCTGCGCGACCGCCGCCTGCAGCAAGTCGGCGTTGATGCCGAGCGCGCGGGCGTAGCGGTCGAAGTCCTCGCGCGGTATCACTCCGCCTCACCGCCGGCGGGCGGCAGGGCCGCGGCCTTCGCGGCCTGCGCGGCCATCGTCTCCGCCATGGCGTTTAGCGCCGCGATGGCCCCGCTCTGCTGCTTCTCGCGTTCCAGGCGGTCGATGGTCGGCTGGGACAGGCCCACGCCCTCGTAGTAGACGCGGGTGCCCAGCATGCTCTCGTCCGCGGCGGCGAGTTTCGTCCACGCGTCGGCGCGCGCCGCGATGGTCGGCATCGAGGGGTCCTTGAAGTACGCCTGGACGGCGCGCTGCTCGTCGGTGAGCCCGGATATCGGGACGCCGTCCTTGACCGCCATCATCATCTGCGCGACCGTCTCGAGCGCCTCGGCGTTGTGCTCGTTGATCTGCTCCACCTCGAGGATGAGCGGGTCGTTCGCCGCGCCCAGGGCGTCCGAGGACGTGTAGGTGTTCGACAGCACTCCCAGCTGCGCCAGCGGGACGTTGGTCGCGCCGGAGAACCGCTGCGCGTCGTTCTCGAAGACGCGCGTGAAGTTGTCCGCGGTCGGGGCGGCGAACTGCCCCACGGTCGGGACATCGCCGTCCTCGTCCTTGGTGATGGCGAGGAACGACCCGACGTACGCATTGAACTTGGCGATGGGCGACGGCGGGGTGGCGGGGCCGCCCTCGTCCTCGTCATCGTCATCGCCCTCCCCGCCGTCCCCGTCCTTCACGGAGAAGAGGTCGTCCTTGGCGCCGAGGATGTATCGCTGGGGGAACGTGAAGAACTCCGCACCGACCTCCATGCGCAGCACGTCGCGCATGGCCTTGTCGACGATGCCCAGGATCTCTGGCGTGAGCATGGAGTGGCCGAGCGGGCGGTCCGGGTCGGGATCGTAGGTGAACACCTCCATGAGCGGGCGACCCATGGGGTTCGGCTCCGTCTCGCAGCCCCACTCATATGGGCCGCTGCCCGAGCCGATGCGCACCAGCGTGAGCACCGCGTCCGGGAAGTGGCACACATAGCGGGAGGCGTTGCCCGACCTGTCGACGTCGGCGAGAACGACGCCGCAGCGGATGCGGCGGGCGTCCTTGTCCCACAGGCAGCAGAACTGGTTCGCGCTGAACACGCGGACCATCGCCTCGGGCTGTCCGGGGCCGCCCCTCATGACGGTCATGGCCGACACGCCGTAGGTGAGGGCGCTCGCGCACGCCTGCCGGTAGAGCGACCTCAGGCGGTTCTCGCGCACGAGGCGCTTGAGGTCCTGGTCCTCCGCGCCGTCGAAGACGAAGCCGTCGAAGACGGAGCGCACGGAGTGCGCCTTGATGGCCTTGGCGCACCACCCGGTGACGCAGTTGACCATCTCGAGCATGGGCGGGATGGAGATACCGAGGCTCTTCATCTCGTTCTTCATGTCGTAGTAGCGCTTGAGGACGGTGTTGCGCGCCGACATGTCGCCCCAGGTGTCGAACATGTCCTCCACGGCGGCTCGGTACGGCTCGGGGACGGAGTCGAGGTTCGGCGTCTCGACGGAGGCCCTCTGCCCAATTCTCTGGATCACAGTGTCCTCTGCTTCCTGCGCGGGTTGCGCTTGGTGTTCCTCGCGCCCCACAGCGCGAGCGAGCAAGATTCGAGTGGCTCGGGCGACACGGTCGCGTCCTCGGGGGAGCCGAAGCCCCACCCGCCGCGGGACCCGATCTTCCTGCGCACGCACTTCCTCGCCGAATCCTCGAGCGTCGGGTCGTAGGTGTGCGCGAGCGTGCCGTCGTTGAGCGCGTCCACGAAGCCGACGGCGGCGGCGACCACGTCGCGCGTCTGCGGCCTCACGACGTAGCCGCGGGGCGGCTTCATCTCGGCGAGGCGGTCGATGAGCGCGTCGGCGCCCGACATGCCGTCGATGACGACGACCGACGCGGTCGTGCGGCGGTCGTAGAGCCACTCGGCGAGCTCGCGGGCGCCGCCCGCCGTCGTTCCGACCCTGATGAGCTCGACGGCGGCCTTGCCCTTGAGCGCGCGCTGGCCGAGTTTGCAGCCCGACAGCGCGTAGGTCGACCCGTCCCTCGAGAACTTCACCCCGAAGGCCTTCTTGCCGCGGTACCGGTCGCCGATGGCGTCGATGAGGGCGGCGCCCCACGATTCCCGCGGGATGGCCCTCGTGAGCATGGCGGCCGGGCTGAACCAGCCCAGGCGCTCGTGGGCGAAGCCGGTGATCGAGCCGCCGGCGAACTCCGTGCGGGTGAAGTCGAGCGACAGGATGATGCCCATGCTCGGGTTCGATTCGTAGATGAGGTCCACCACGTCGTCGAACGTGGCGTCCTGGCGTGGGCACTCGTCCGTGGCCCACGAGCACCACTCGGTGCTCGGGATGTCGCCGGCTAGGATGGCCGCGCGCGTGCGCGCGAACACGGTGCCGGGGCAGTCCTCGTTGGGCGGCGTACCCGTGTAGATGATCTGGCGCTCTCCGGTCGCGGACGCGGCGAGCGTGTACATGATGGCGTCGTACTGGGAGTCGGTGAGCTCCTGCGCCTCGTCGAACACGACGAGCTGGATGTCATCGAAGCCTCGCGCGCTTCCGTTGGTGCGTGCCGAGAACTCGATGGAGCCGCCGTTGGTGAGGTAGATGGCCTCCTCGCCGTTCGTGCGGCGGATCCTCTCGACGAGGCACGAGAGCTCTGGGTGCTCCTTGTCCGTGAAGTAGCGGACGAGTCGGTTGAACGCCTTCTTGGCGGTCTTCACGCGGTGCGCGGTGTGGAGGATGTGCCAGCCGCAGACCGCCAGGCGGAACACCTCGTATATCTCGATAACGGCGTTCTTGCCGTTCTGGCGGGGCACGTCCAGGCCGCACGTGACGTAGGCGGGGCGGCCCTCGGCGTCGCACGCGCACCAGTCGGACAGAACCAGGGACTGCCACTCGATGGGCTCCATGCCCAGGTCCCCGCCGAGCTCCGCGGCGTCCTCGCCCTCGGAGTAGGCGGCCTCGCCCACGGCGACCCTATACCGCGGCTCTTGCCTTCCGCGCCTCGTGGCGCTCGGCGATCGAGAAGAGCTTGGTCTGGACGTTCCGGACATCTGGCGCCCCCTCGTGGCCGTCGGTTATGCCGAGCTGCTTGTTGAGCTGCCTGATCTCCGCCGACGCGGTCTTCAGGGTCGCTATCTGGGGGAAGGACTTCAGGTCCCCCATGTCGTTCTGGTAGGCGGTCTGCTCGCCGAAGCTGTCGAGCTCGTCCTGGGCGAGCTCGACGATCTTGTACCACTGGCACAGCAGCGCGAGCGTCGGCGCGTCGGCCTGGGTGAACGAGCGGCCGGCGGTGAGCTCGTCCCACTTGGCGCTCTTCACGGGGTCGCCGGCGACCGCGGCGGGCTTCTCGAGGGGCATCCGCCACCTCCAATCGGCATAAAAAAGCCGCCCCGAAGGACGGCTTAACCCTTAACATCGCTCTGATCGCTGTCAGAAGTCGATTTGATATGACGAATCGCCTTGGTACTCATGGTCGGAATCGGACTCGAGAAGACCGTAGAATTCGTTATACGATTTAACCGCCTCATCCGGCGCCTCGTCGGTCAGGTGGTATCCTCTTCCGTCTTCCGGAAAGTCCTCACCGGGACCGATGGTCGTATACCAATCGGGATTCTTCATGAAATAGGGCATCATAAGGTCCATGGTCCCGCCTCTCCTAGAGCTTGTTGTTCTTCAGGTAGTCACCGAGGGCTTTACCGAACGCGTTGGGGGCACCCGAATTGAGGTTTGCAAAGGATTCGGCGAACGCCTCCTTTGCGTTGGAATGCCCGTACTTCGACAAAGACTCCGAGGTGGCCTTGTACTTCTCCCTCGCCGTCGCCTCGATCCTGCGGTAGACGAACGCTGCATGCTGGGCCGCGGTCCCAGTATACCCGTTCTTCCTAGCCTTTTGATAGAGCGCGTTCTGGAGCAGGTGCCCGTACTCGTGCCTCACGGTATACCCGGCCCGAGATGTCAGCTTTCCGTCCGTCGGCATCTTGAAGCCATCGGCCTCTTCCCTCTTCTGGGCTTTAGCGTGCTTGGCGGCATTTGCCATACTTTTCCTGTTGAGCATGAGCACGGCGCCCCTGGCCGACCCGGCCGCTGCAGCATAGAAGCCCGATCCGTCGGCACCGGCGAGTACCGTCGGAATTGCCTTCAGCGCACCATATTCACGTTCGAGTTTTGCAATTGCGGATGTGTAAGCCCCCATCGACACGGTCCCGATCCCATCTGTTCCGGCCGTGCCCTTGAAGCCCGCAAGGCTCGCCATGTCGGACACATCTCGACGGCTGTCCGGCGATCCGCCCACATTCCTAGCTTTCACGTCGGTCGAGGCGCCCATGAGCTTGATTTTCTCTCGTCCTTTTCCGGACGACATGGAGTAACTGCCCCTAACTCCCACGGAAACCGCCTCCCTTGTACTCGACGACCTCGCAGGCACCGAAGTCGAAACCTATGTCGCCGCCGTAGAGCAGCACGCAGTCGAAGCCGCGCAGGCACTCGAGGTAGGCCGCGGGGCGGGCCCACACGCGCTCGAACTGGTAGTCGTCGATGAAGAAGTGGCAGCAGCGGCCGGCCTTGTCGGCCTCGGGCGTGCTCTTGGCGTAGTTGAACCCGATCATGTCCGCCGGCCTGGCCATGCAGCGTTTCATGCGGGGCATGCCGTCGCGACCGCAGTCGGATCGGCTGACGAGGCGCAGGTTGTACGCATCGTCCGTCCTCAGGCGCTCGTGGCCGTAGTCGAGCCGTTTGCTTTTGAAGTCCAGCCCGAACCTCGACATGTCGAAGTCCTTGAGGCTGCGGACCTCCTCGCGCAGCATCGACTTGTTCCACGTGGCCACCTCGCCGGTCTTGTTGTCGGCGATGCGGAAGGCCTTGATCTGCTCGTCGGTCAGGTCGTCGCAGTACTCGATCTTGGAGTCGGGAATCTCGTCCCACCCCAGGCTCCTGCACGCCTCGACGCGCGTGTGCCCCCATACAATAACCGGGCGCTCGCGGCTCTCCAGGCCGATGGTCCCGCGCAGCCCGAACTCCTTGATGGAGTCGGCGACCACGGGGACGGCGGAGGCGTTGTGCCGGGCGTTTCGCTCATATGGGACGATGTCGTGTATCTTCACGTACACACCCGCCTAGTTTTTCTCGGTTTAGCTGCGGTCTTGGCTTGACTTCTGTAAAAAAGCGTATTCGGGGGTATTGCGGCCCTGGCGCGGTATGGTGGCCTGTCACCATCCGACAAAAGACCCCCGTGGGGTTCAGTGCCGAGGCGCGTCCCCTACCACGAGGTCGTTGCCCGAGGCTGTCTGTCGGGCACGGACGGGGGATTAATAACCGATGCGCGATCGTCCTTAAGTGCCTTGCACAGCGCGACGAACGTCTCGGGCGAGTTCCAGGCGGCGCGGCGCGAGGCGAGCGCGGACCGGACGGCCGAGACCTCGGCGACGCTGCGGGCGCGGCGCCAGTTGTTGCAGCAACGATGTGCGGCGGCGACGTTGTCACGGTCGAAGGGCGATCCGCCGCGGCTGACCGGGACGAGCTCGTCGCACTCGAAAGCCCGGGGGTCGCCCGCAGGCACCCCGTAGTCTATGGGTAGCCCACATATCCAGCAGGGCCTACCCTGCGAGCGCAGCCACCGCACGACATGGCGGCGTCGGGCGCCGTTGGCCTTGCGCGGGTTGCCCATCCCCTACCACTCCACCGGGGAGCGCCCTCGGTTGGACATACACGCCTCGATGCCCCCGTAGCGCAGCGCCTCCAGGCGCACGCCCCCGGCACTCCCCGGTCGGCGGCGGGGCGCCGCCGTGACCCCCAGGGCGCGACGGAACGCCCACGCCATGACCGTGTCGTGGCGGCGGGCGGATCGCGTGATGTACTCTCGGCTGACCACGGGCATCATCCCCTATTGAATTAAACGGAATAGAAAGGCCGGAGTCCCTGAACTGCTGAAGGGAACCCCGGCCACTCATCTGTGCTTCCACGCACATCCGACCCGCAAGCCGCGCGGGCGGCGCTGCGAATCGACACCCTAGTTATATCCCAATCGCAATGTGCAACGGTGTGCAATCGCGTGCAACTATAGGCAATCTCGTGCAATCGTAGGTAATCGCGTGCAATTGCATGCAACGGCGTGCAATCGCGTGCAGCCTACAGATAGAGAGAAACCCGCCGGCGCGGAGCCGACGGGTCACGACAGAGATATATAACTCAGACTGCAGCGCGGCCAAGACCCGATCGGGCGGCCGCCAGACCGACCATATCCGTCCAGTCCAGGGCGGCGCACAGGTCGGAGTTAACCGACCTCACCGACACGCCCAGAGTCCCCGCGATCTCCTGCAGCGTGCGATCCTCGCAGTATCGCAGCTCCAGCACGTCGCCCCAGCGCTTGCCCGGGTTGGCCGAGCGCACCCCTGCGCACAGCTCGCGGCCCCGCTCCACCTCATGCCGCAACTCGGACAGCTCCGCGCCGCTGCGGCGCTCGTAGTCGATCCGGTCGTCGGTGGACCTCATAAAGTCCGTCCCGTGCGCGCCCTTGCCCACGGCGTCGTAGCGCTGGGCGCGCACCTGCTCGCGCGCCTGCATCGACTCGATGACCGCCAGGCGGCGGTCGATGCCGCGCTGGGCGGCCCGTACAGTCTCCAGATATTCCCTTGCGTCCATGTGACCTCCCGCGTGGTACCATGCTCTACGCCATATAGAGGATGCCGGGAGGCGTCTTTGCCAAAGGCCGCCGGCGCTCCAACGCCAGCGGCCTTGATTATATATCTACCTGCGGTAACTCAATATCTCATCGCGACCTCGCGGCGCATGGCCATAATCTCGTCGTGAGCCGGCCCAGTGGGCGCCAGGTAGCGGTCGACACTGTCGCGCTTCGGCTTGGCACCCTTGCGGCGGGCCTCCTTCGCGCGGTCCTGCTCGTGCTTGCGCCGACAGTCCTCCGAGCAGTACTTGGCCTTCGGCGCCTGCGGGATGAAGATCCTCCCGCAGACTGCGCAGTTCCTCTCCTGCACGTCCCACATCACGGTCATCTCATCGGCCTCCTGCACCTGCGGGCGCGCCGCGCCTCGATACTCTTGCGCACTCGGCGGTTCTCGATGATTATCCGCCACAACCTCTCAAACAACCTCATCGCTTAGCCTTCCTCGACCTCTTGAGCGCACGGGCCCGGTCGCGTTCCAGCGCACGCGCCCTCCGCTCCGTCTCCCCGATCTGCGCCGACGTCACCCGCGGCGCGTCGGCCCGTCCATGCACGAGCGCCCGGCGCGCAGGACCCGACACCATATCGGGCACCGTGCGCCAGGCGGTTGCGCGGAACAAGTCGGTCGCCGAGCGGATCACCGGCCGTTCCAGCTGTTCGCGAGCATGGCGACGGCCTCTTTTTGCGGCGTCGCCATCAAGCTCCCCCACGCGATGCTGTTGGACATCCCGCAGGAGGGACACGTCACGCTCATCACATTGGGCCGGTCCAGGGAACGCTCACGCACGTCCTCCACCTTAGGCTCGGCCCCGCACCTGGGGCACGCCTTGAACTCGGCATCGTTAAAGGTCACAGCTCTCTCCCATCTCTCTGAACTCGGCCTCGTAGCACCTCGGGCAGACGGCGTAGCCGAACCCGAGGTCGTTGTGGATCAGCCGCGATGTATAGCTCTCGCCGAACGCGAGCTCGCACCCGCACTCCGCGCAGTCGACCACATTCGAGAAGTCATCCGCGCACACGCTCGCGCCGTCCGGCACGCGCCAGTCCCTATACCCGGACCGCGCCGGCACCCACCTAATCGCCCGTTTCATAGAACACATCTCCCGTCGTGCGCCATCTCGAGTACGAGTCCATCAGCATCGCCCAGAGCAGGCAGAGCGTCGAATCTTCTCTCAGGCTCTTCACGGCTTGCATCTGAAGGTCATACGTAAGCCGCAGTGCGCCGCCGTCGTCGGGGCAGTAGACCTGCACGCCGAACGGCAGGAGCCGCTCATCGTACAGCTTGTGCGCGAGGTCGCGGGGGCACACGAGCCAGTTCTGGTCGCCGTGAAACGTGAGGCCGTGGCCGCTCTTGAAGTCCGCCATGCAAGATTTGACCTCAACGAAGACGAACCTCCCGTGCTCGAGCGCCGCGTTCCGTCCGCCGCTGCCGGGAGAGAAGGCCACGAAGTCGACCCTATGGTCAGGATCGACCCAGACTTCCTGCGCGACAAGGGCGAACTGCCTTCGGAGCTTCTTCTCAACCTTCTCGGACAGCTCTTTAGTCACGTCTCCGCGCGTCATCTAAAAACTCCTTCATCGCGTTGTACCTATTGATTTCTCTGGATATCTTCCAGCGGCCAAACTCATGTGCGGATTCATCTCGCAACGAGCAGGGACCTACCATAATCTCGTCATCTACGGCGAAAAACTCTTGGTCGTACTGAAATATCAAGAAGTGCTCAACGGCGTTATGATCGGGAAGGTCGGCAAAGCAGTGCCCGTGACCGTTAAGGACGTACACCCTTGGAAGCGGATGTTCCAAGCGCACAATGTTCGCCTCCTTGTTTTCCAGCAGGTTTACGAAGCCACGCTTGACGCCCCCGACAAACGCGAGTTTATCCAAGTAGGTCTCGGCCTGTCGGATTGTCTCGAATCGACAGGTCGACATCTCTGTGATTCCAGTCCGCGTGTCTGTAACCTCGATCGCGTACATCAGTCCTCCCCTCCCAGAAAACTAGGCACCAGCGCCGCGACCATGGCGACGGTCTCGAGTGTGGTCATCGCGTCCGCGATTTCATGGCAGCAGCCGAGGACCTCAACGTCATCGACCGCAACTGGGTCTTTGCCCTCAATCGCGCTCAGCACGTCGCGAGCGTTGGCGGCGATATCGTTAATCAGATACGTCTTCGTTTTCGCATAGATCTCGTGCACCTAAAGCTCCTCTCCGCAGAACGGGCAGTACTTGACCCCATGGGCGTAACCATCAACGTAAATCGGAATCTTTACATGCTCGAAGTGCTCAACGCCGCACACCGACATGCTCGAGACCGAGACCATCGCACTTGCGTCCAATTCGATATGAATATCGGATTCGCCAGCGCCATACCGCGTGAGAACTATAGCCCCCGCAGCCTTCCCCTCTCCTCGGGGCCGATCGTCTATGCCCGCTGCGCCCATCATGTTGCAGAAACTACAGCTCATCAAAACTACCTCCGTCCCAGCCATCAGGCATGTCCTCCATGCGGCGGCGCGTCCTATACGTGCGCACGGTGGTAATTTCGACCTCGAATGCGCGCCCACATGCCGGGCACTCGATTTCGTCCTCACCCTCGTCGTACTCCCACGGGTCACTGATAGAGTTCTCGCAGTAGGGGCAGATCAGGCGTTCCTCAGCGAACTGCTCGTTCCGCCACTTGTACGAGATCTGGGCCTTCCTGGAGCACTCATCGCATGTCGAGGACCCCTGTTCGCCTAAAATCGCCGCCACCGAAGGCGACCACTCGTGATAGTTCGGTGTCGGCTTCCCGCACACAGAGCAGGTGTACATCTTTGCCTCCCCACTCATCTCGTGCTCCATTCCTTCTCGATTGACCTCTCCTCCGCGACCATGATCAGCGCCTTGTTGAGGCATCGCCTCGCCTGGCGCAGCTCATCGCAGATGTCGCACCCCTGTCGCAGCCTGTCGCACTCCCTGAGCGACCTCTTGGCGTCCTCGAGCCTGCCGATGGCGAGGTCGATCCAGTCGGCGGGTCCGCACACGTAGCTCATCGCGACTCGCCCCTCACGCCGAAGACTTCCGCGAGGATGTCGCCGGGCGCGGCCACGAACGGATCCGCGCTGATCGGGTCGTACATGACCTCCAGATAGTCGGGATAGCCATCGGTTATGCCCACGGTCCGGACCTTCATCTCGGTCTCCTCGCCGTCGTCGGCGGAATCGTCGGGCTCGAGCGCGGGCAGGCACTGGTAGCCCCAGATCACGCTCACCTCGTGCTCGTCCAGGATGGTCTTGGTGCGCTCGATTCGCATCCGGTGGCAGCCCACCGGCCCCGTGTCGTACGTGTCGTCGGCCCAGGGGATCTGGTGCCTGTCGAGGGCATCACGGTAGGCCCTCATCACCGCTGAGATCTCGGTCAAAGCCTCTCTCGCTTTCTCTCTTCGGACAATATGGCATTAATTGCGGCCTCGGCCTCCTCGGCCGTGCCGCCTGTGCCGTCTAGCGGCGGAAACCCCAGCGCCTGCTGCCCTAACTCCGCCGCGCCCGTTGGCACACTATTGACACACCTGCGCTCCGGGTCCTCGCCCTCCGGCTTTTTGCCGCCCGCGATGGCGGCGACCCTCTCGTACAGGTCGGCGCGCTGCGCCTCGCGCGCCTCCGTGTCGTGGAGCTCCTGCTCCTTGGTCAGCCGGGCGGCATCCCCGTGCGACATGACGTTTGCCATGTAGATCCGCGTCAGGTCGAGCGGGCGGCCGTGGGCGGGGTCGGCCTTCTCGTTCTCGAGCATCTCCCAAAGGGTGATCATGACGCCTCACCCAGCTCGCGCCTGAGTTCGACTATGCGCTCCGCATCAGTCTTCACGGGCTTCCACACGGACGCCCGCTCGACCTCCTGGGAGGTCTGCCCGCCCCGCGCCTTGCGGTCCGCGTCGAAGCCGACCTGCTTGCGGCTCCAGTTGCGGGCGAGCGCCCACACGTCGGTCACGGGCAGGCCGCTCGGCAGCGTCCAGCCCTGTGCTGTGTAGTGGTCGAAGAACTGACGGGGGTCGCCGCGCAGGCAGTTGGCGGCGAAGTAGGCCTCGACGTCCTCCATCGAGGGCGGGTCGAAGTCGTCGGGGGCTTGGCGGGCCGCGCTATAACCCGCAAGGGTTATCTCCTTCTCCTTCTCCTTCTCCTTCTGTTGGTTACCCTGTTGGGTAGCCCCTTGGCTACCCCCTTGGCTACCCCCTTGGCTACCCCCTTGGCAAGGCACCCGACCGGAAGACTTGGCGGCCCTTGCGCGGCCGCCCATGCTGCCGTTCACCATGGCGTCGATGCGCCCCCTTGCGAAGCTGAAGGCCGCCATGGTCGCCGGCTTCAGCTTGGGCTCGACGCCCTCGTAGCCGTAGCGCAGCATCGCCCAGGCGAGCGCCATGCCCTCCCTGTCGCCGAGCGCGCGGCAGCCCTCGTAGAAGTCGCGGTTGAAGTTGAACTTATCCATCCATGTCACCTCCGTAGATCGAATCGGTGAAGGCCGCGGCGGCCTCCCTGTCGCGGCCCGGCAGCACCGAGCCGTATATCTCGAGCGTCGTCTTGACGTTCGCGTGCCCCAGGCGCTCCTGCACCAGGCGCATGTCCCACCCGTGCGTGAGCAGCCACGTGGCGTGCGTGTGCCTGAGCGTGTGGAAGACCGTCTCCCCGGGCAGCTCGAGCTCGCGCGCGATCGCCTTGAACCGGGCCGTCACGGTCGACGGCCTCGCGAGCCCTCCCGCGGGCCCGAAGGTGATCAGGGGCGCGGCCGGCCCCTTGCGGACGAGCCACGTGTCCTGCCACGCCAGGTGGCGCTCCAGCTGCGCCTCGACCGCCGGCGGGATCGAGACGTTCCGCGAGCGCTTGCCCTTAGTGAAGGGCTGCCTGTGCAGGCTGGGCTTCTCGACGGCCTGCCCGGCTACGTGGATGTCGTGCAGTGAGCGGCGCCAGTCGCGGCGCTGCAGGCCGCAGACCTCCCCGACCCGCATGCCCGTGTGGAGCGCGAGGAAGACCGCCATGGCCTCGGTGCGCCGGGCGATGTTGGCGCCCGTGGCGTCGCGCGAGGACATGGCGGACACCATCGCGCGGGACAGCCCGTCCGCATCGAGCTCGGACAGGGCGAACGGCTCCCCGGGTTTCACCTTGGGGGCCGGGACCTCGAGCATGACGTTGTAGCCGATGACATGGCGCCACTTCCCGTACGCGACCTTGAGCAGCGAGTGCATGAGCCGCACGGTCTTGGGCGACAGCCCCTTGCCCGTCCTGGGCGCGAGCAGCGTGCGGTACGCCGCCGACACGTCCCACGGCTGCAGCTGGTCGTAGGGGATGCGCCCGATGGTCGGCTCCACCATCGTCCTGACCGCGCTGCGGTAGGCCGCGACGGAGTTGTCGGACAGGTTGTTGACGGGGTCGGAGATATAGGTCTCGAGCATCGATGACAGGCGCTTGGAGCTGTCCTGCGCCGAGGAGGGGATATAGGTCGCGACCCATTTGTCGCACTCGGCCTGGGCCTGTTCGCGGGGCAGGTCCCCGTCCCAGGACTTATACGGCCTGATCCGCCTGCCCGTGGCGCGGTCGGTGCCCATGTAGGGGCGGGCGAACCAGCGGCCGTCCGCCCCGCGCTGCACGACCGCCCGGCGCTCGCTAGGAGAGATCACTGGCGGCGAGCTCCTTAGCGATACGCGCGGTCCTGTCGCGGTCGTCGAGGTCGATATCCAGGAGCAGCTCGCCCGCGTCGGACGGGCTGACCGCCGCGAGCATGACCTGCCCCCTTGCCTCGGTCTCATCGATCCCAAGGTTAACCATGACCCTGACGGACTCGCTGACGAGGCGCCGCATGATCCCGAGAGCGGTGCGCTGATCCATGTAGCCTCCCGCAAAGACCAAAACGCCATCATCGACATCTCCGGCGCAGACGAGGCCATTCACCTCGAACTCGACGGGCTCGACGTTCTCGCGCTCGATCGTCACCTTCACCTTCGGCTCCTCGCTACTCATCCTTCTCCTCCTTGCCGGACTTCTCGTCCATGTCGATGTCGAGGTCGTAGCGGATCGCGCTCCGCTCTTCCTCCTCCGGGAACCCGCAGTGCACCGCGGCGTAGACGAGCTCGATGCGCATGGCGTCCATGGGGATGCCGGCGCGGACTCCGGCAGATAGCAGCTCCGAGAGGGCTGCTTCCGCGAGAACCCGAATCGACTTCGAGTCGAAGGTGCCGACGTGAAGCGATGGACCAGGCTTACCGTCGGCCGCCACCGTTGCCACCATTGCCTCGCGGCAGAGGATGGAGCACTCGCGCCCCCTGGCCCTCACCGTCACCGTGACGTAGTTCTCATCCTCGCTACTCATCCTTCTCCTCCTCCTGGACACTCGCATTCACCCTCGCCATGAGCCACTCGTCGTCCCCGCCGGGCTCGAAGCCCGCCGAGCGGAACAGCTTCCAGTGGTCGAGCCATTCCCCGGCATCGTCGCCGCTATAGCTGCTGTTGAGCCGGACCATGTCCCTCGCCACCGACATCAGCCGCAGCCCCGCCTCGAACTCGCTGGGCCTTGAGGCCCCGAGGCGCTCCATGAACTCCTCGCGGACGCGCTCGCCGGCCTCGGTGCCGCCATCGCCCATCGCGTCGAAGGCCACGACCGGCTCCCCGCGGCGCTCGTGCACGAGGCCCTTGAGCTCCTCGGGCATGCCAAACGCGCCCGACGCGACGAAGCCGACCATGCGCCCGTACATGTCCTTGAGCGCGGCTTCCTCGCGCTCGGCCTCCTGCTCGGCTCGAATCTCCTCCTCGGTCTTCTCTGGCTCGGCGCCCGAGCCGTCATCCGGCCTGTAGAGCTCCCAGTAGTTGTCCTTCCGCACGGCCACGAAGCCAGTGACATCTATCCCCTTGAGCTTCTCGGCGACAGTTCCGAGGTTGGCCCAGTACACGTAGGCGAAATCCTTGGGCACCTCCTTCACCACCGGGATGCCCGCATCGCCGAAGGCGTCGTAGTCCTCGGCCTTGGCCTCCTCGCGCTCGTTGCGGCGGCGGATGCTGTCGGCCTTGCCCGCCCAGCCGTCACCCGCGGCGAGGACCGCCTCAACATCCTTCTCGTCGTCGAAGGCGGACGCCGCCTCGAGCTGGTCGAGCGTCACCTGCCGGCCCTCGATACTCCCGCGCAGCCTGCGCGCAGCCCGGATCTGCCCGGCGGTGGCTCGGCTCGCGCGCTCGATGCGCTGCTCGTCGACGCCAAGCACGAGCATCTGCTGCACGCCGCGTGCGCGCTCCGCCTCGGTCAGCTGGCGCTTGTCGTCGGTGGCGAGCATGGCCACGAGCTCGTTGGCCTCGTCCATGCTCTCCGCCACCAGCGCGGAGACCTCGCGGTCCTCCCCGTAGATGGACGACAGCGCGCGGTAGCGGCGCTCGCCGTCGACGATACGGAACACGTTGCCGTCCGCCACGACCACGGGCGGGTTCAGCGGCTCGCCGCCGGTCGCCTCGATGCTGCGGGCCAGGGCGCCGATGTCGCCGAAGTCCTCGCGCGGGTTCTGCTCACTCGGGCGGATGTCGCCCAGGCGAACCTGCCTCTTCTCAAACTGCATGCCATATCCTCCTGACTAGTAGTACATCCCGCTCGGGGCGGTCCCCTCGATGGCGCCGGCGACGGCGATCAGGCCGATGAGCGCCACGGCGCACACCACGCTGCGAACGCGCTCGGGCAGCGTGCTCCACCACGCGCCGAGCCTGCAGCCCGCCTCCCAGACCAGATCGACCATCACGCCACCCGCCTCGGACGGCGAGCGGGCACGCAGTCGGGCGAGGGCAGCGCCGGCACCGCGCCGCGCGCCTTGATGGCGGCGTCGATGTCCTCGCTGCTCACCACCTCGCGCGAGCTGTTGGGGTTGAGCGACGGGTAGCGCGGTATCACGCCCTGCATGACCATCGCGCGGAACGTGACGTTGTCGCAGCAGGCGTAACGCGCACCCTTGGCTATCGACATCCACATGGCCTTCTCCTTTCATTCGTTGAGCCATTCCCTTGCCGGAGGGCCGCACCGATAGATGCGGCCGGAGGGCGCTCCCCCGCCAAAGGGAGCGGTGCCGCCGCCCCGCCAAGTCGGCGGCGGACACCTTATGGGCCGGAAGTCGGGGGTCCGGCCCCGTCGCGCCACGGGCCCAGTGGAATGGGGGCGGTGCGGAACCCGTGGGGCGACGGGGGCGGGCCCGCCTCAACCGAAAAGCGAGTCGAGCACCCACGCCGCGATGAACGGCAGCGCGGCGGCAAAGCAGCAGCGCGCCAGGCCGTAGGCGCCCTGGCCGACGCAGAGCCACCCCGCGGCGTCCATCACGGCGGCCGAGGCGAGCAGCGCCCGTCTCTTCCCCGTCATTCCTCTTCCTCCAGATCCTCCATGAGTACGTCCAGCGCCCTCGCGATCCTCTTGACCGCCCCGTATCGGGCGTTCCCGATGCCCTTGGTCTCATAGTTCCTGACCGACTTCTCCGCGACCCCCGCCATGGCGGCGAGCCGGTAGCGTGACAGCCCCGCCTCTTTGCGGAGTTCCGCAATCCTGCATTTCTGTGTCCCCACGGGTGCGTAACCTCTTCCGTATCAATCTCCCTGTCGAAAGGAGGTGATTACATGTCAAAGACCTTCCAAGGCCTCGAGATCGACCGAAAGGCCCTCAACCGCGTCGCCGTCAGGGGAATCGAGAAGGCCGCTGCAACCGGCTCCCTCGAGATAACCTGCCAGGCATGCGGCAAGCGCTTCACGCTTCGCGGTCCCCAGACGAGCTGTCCCCGCTGCGGGACGTCGTATCGCACGCGATAAGGTCGGCCCCGATCGTCACGCCGTCCGCGAGCGAAACCAGGATCTCGCGGGCGGCGGCGATGTGGCCGGAGGCCACGTCGAGCCTCGCCTGCACCTCGTCCACGCCCTTCAGCTTCATGTCGAGCGCGAGCTCGCCCACCTTCTTGCCCTCCATCTCTTCCCCCATCCCTACGCGGCCTCGTCCGTGTGCCAGCCCATCAGGTCGTTGGGCGTGCAGCCGAGGGCCTGGGCGATGGCGTACGCCTTGTCGACGCCTGGAACCATCGAGCCGTTCTCGTATCCGATGATTGAAGATGCCGAGAGCCCCGCCTTGTTGGCGAGCTGCTCCTGCGACATATCGGCTCGGGCGCGGGCGGCGCGCAGGTTTGCGCCAAACTCGTCCTTTGAAAACTTCATGGCTTCCTCCTTCTGAAATAGGGAACTTATTCCCTGTGCAAATCAGAGTATAGGGAATCTTTTCCCGATTGCAATAGCAAACTAGGGCTTTTCTTGCCTTTTCTTTTGCCTATCTATAGAATCCTCGGTAAATACTTCCCTATATTGGAGGTGGCGATGAACCTAAAACTAAAGCAGGCTAGGAAAGAAAACGGATATTCGCAGGCCGATCTGGCAGACGCGTTGGGCGTTGACATCAAAACGGTAGGCAACTGGGAACGAGGGAAGACTCTTCCCGATATTGAGCAGCTTTGGAAGTGCGCTAAAGCTCTTAACACCGACCCCAACGACCTCCTCGGCTGGTACGAGGAGCATCCCGAGGACAGGCCGGCGGCGCCGGCGGGCGCGGAGGGCGAGCTGATCACCTGCTACCGGCAGAGCACCGAGAAGAGGCGCTCGAAGATCCTGGAGACGGCACGCGACCAGGCCGAGCTCTCCCAAGCTCAACCTGCAGCGCCTGAAGGCGAAGGGCTGGAAGAGGATCAAGTAAGGTCCGCGTAGGCACGGGCTAATTGCTTTGTCCGCCAAAAAAGGTCTTCCGTGGCGGACAAACGAGCTTGTCCGCCACGGAAGACGGTCAGCGCACGGGCGGCAATGTACCAGTTGTCCCCCATTTTTGTGATGTCACGAAAATGGGCGGCCGTCTTATTCATTTAGGAGTGCAAGTCATGGATAACGCAATCGACGAGCTCATAGCGGAATGCGGGGAGATCCTCGCGGACCCCGATTCCTACAATCTCGTGAGCGAGGCAAAGAGGATCGAGTCGGCGCTAGAAACGGTCGTGCCCAAGGTCCGCGTGGGCCTGAAGATGTTTCGCGCATCGGTCGCCGGTCATTCGTCATACGGGAGAAGGGATGCCGCCGAGGACATAAGGCGGCTCCAGTCGAAGGCTAGGCTGTATGCCGACGAAAGGCGCATGAGTTATGAGATTGAGAAGATGAAGTCCTCGGCAGCGGGGACAAACGTGAAAGTCGAGCAGCACGCAGACAGCAACGCGACATCAAGCTCAAGCTCCTCGTCCTCATCTTCCCTGAGGGCATCCGTCGACAGCTTGATGGAGACGGTCGCCGCGGACCGGATGCTCACCACGGAAGACAAGGACATGCTCGCCGCCTGCCTCGTTCAGATGGAATTGGCAGCAAAACGCGGCGACCAGGCATCGCTGGCCGACCGCATGATCAAGGGATTGGAGATTGCGAAGAAGGGAGGGGAACTAGTGGCCGGTATCCTCGCCGTCGGCGGGAAGATCGCAGGGCTCCTCTAGACGCCCATGTATCCGATGAGGACCCATTGACCGGTCTGCGGGCACCTCACGGCGCGCACGTCGTATTCGGATGCCAGGGAGTATGCGCACGGCCTGAGCGTCGCAAACGGGACAGGGCCCGCAGCGTCGTCCTTCACTCCAAGGGCGACGACCCTCACGGTGTCTCCGCGCTCCTGCGAAACGAGCTCGTACCCAAGGCTCAGCGGAATGCCCGTGAGCCCGTCGTAGATCATCGTGTCGAGGGAATCGTCCTCGTACGTATATGAGCCGACGCCGTAGCGAGCCATGGGTACCTCCAGGAGCGTAAGTGGTGTTCATAACGATTATGACCCGCGGCGCGGCAGGTTTTTTAGGATTTTCCGAAAAAACCTCCAACGGCGCGGGCTCCGAAAAACCAGCCTCTCATCTAATTTAATCCTTAATTTCGCTAATCTTTTATATACTTTATTACTTAGCTGTGCTAATATTTAATTGTCGAAAGGAGTTAGGCGGTGACTAAGAAGAGGGACCTCGAGCGGGAGCTGACCGAAGCGGGCTACGTAAGGCTCAGCGGCACCGGCGCCAAGCACGACAAGTTCCGCCGCGGGGACGTGACGGTGACAGTGCCCAGGCACCGGGAGATAAAGGAGACGACCGCGAGGGGAATCAGGAAGGAAGCGGGGCTGCTCTAGCCCCGCCCTCCCCTTCACCGCAGGAAAGGAGACCACCATGATCGTCATGCAGGAGTTCGAGGTCTACCCCGACCCCGAGGGCGGCTACGCCGTGGAGCCGTGCGGGCTCGCCGGGGCCACCGAGGGCGATACCTACGAGGAGGCCGTGGAGATGGCCGTCGACTGGCTGCGCGTCCACGCCCTGGCGGCGCTGGAGCGCGGGGCGGAGTTCGAGGGTGGCGGGCTTGGCCATGCGCCGTCCCACGGTGGCACGATCGTCACCGTCGCGACCAGCGTCGAGCTGTCCGACATCCCGGCCGTGACCGCGGCCGAGGCCGCCGAGATGCTCGGCGTGAGCACCGCGCGCGTGGCGCAGCTCTGCCGCGACGGGAGCCTGAGCAGCTGGAGGGTCGGCAACACCCGCATGGTGTCGCGCGACTCCATCGAGTACCGCCTCGCGGCCAAGCCCGGGGCGGGCCGTCCGTGCAAGGCCGCGGCGGAAGCATAGCTCCAGCAGGGCGGGCTCGGCATCTAAACAAAAAGCCCCGTGTGGCAATCTTGGCGGATCCGCACGGGGCATGCCCTCCGGCAAATAAGGGAAAGGCAGGACCATTATATGGCAACCAATGATACTTCAAGGTCAAAACTCGGCTCCAAGCGAGAGGTCGCACCCGGCAAGTGGGTGATCCGCGTACAGGCGGGCTTCCGCGCGGACGGGCGCGTGCGGCGCGTGTCGCGCACGGTCCACGGAACCGAGACCGAGGCCGATATCGCCATCGCCCAGCTCGCGCAGGAGCTCGGCGTGTCCCAGGTGGCGCACGCCGGCGTGACGCTCGACATGTACTACTGGGGCGTGTTCCGCGACTCGCCAAGCAACCGCGGCAAGCCCCGCTCCAAGGCGAGCCTGCGCGAGTACGACGGGCAGATGGACAACTACATCTCCCCCGTCCTGGGCTCGACGGACATCTCGAAGATAACGCACGACATGATGCGAAGCTGCATCGAGCGCTCGGGCGCGCCGGCCAAGACCAAGACGACGCTGCGCGCCGTCATGCGCCGCGCCTTCGACGACGGCTGGGTGACGGTGGAGCCGTTCCGCCGGCGCGTCATCGCACCCAAGGCCAAGCAGGCGCCCGTAGAGCCGTGGAGCATCCCCGAGGCCGCCGAGGCGCTGCGCAGGCTCGCCGCCAGCGACGACCGCGCGGACCTGGTCATGAACGCCTACCTCATTCTGGGCCTGAGCGGCCTGCGCAAGGAGGAGGCGCTGGCCGTGCGCCCGTGCGACCTCAAGGTCACCACGACCTACGACTTCGCCACTGGGCAGCCGACCGTCTCGGAATACATCGAGGTCTGCCGCGCCTACACGGACGAGGACGGCATCAAGGAGACCAAGAACGCCCATTCCGTGCGCACCGTGCCGGTTTTATTGGCCGGCCGCGAGCGCCTGCACCGGATCATGGACGAGCTGCGGCCGTCCATAACCGTCGAGGGCGGCACTTCGGTTACGGAGCAGGTGCGCGAGTGGAGCGGGCAGCGCATCGTGAACATGCGCGGCGACAACCTCGTGCGCGCCTGGCGGCGCATGTGCGCACGCCATGACCTGCGGTATATCCCTCCAAAGGCCCTAAGACACACGTCCGAGACCATCATGGCGGCGACCGAGGTCGACCCGCTGAGCATCATGGATCTGCATGGCCACACGGACCTGGGGACAGATTACCGCCATTACATCAAACCGGGTCTCGCGGAGCGCGAGAAGGCCGCCAGGCAGGTCGGGCGCGCGCTGCAGATCGTCGAGGGCGGCGGCGCGGACAGCGGTTTTAATGGCACCGGTCGGGACGCCGAAACGCTCTGATTTGCGTTTTCTAGGTCCATTACCTGCAAAATGCATAAAACGCCCCCTGTCGCGCATAAACGGCAGGGGGCGTAAAACACGAACGGTAACGGACGGTTATGATTTGGCATCGCGGCAAACAAAAAAGGTCAGCGCCGAAGCGCTGACCTGTGCGTTCTTTGGTGGGCCGTCAGGGGGTCGAACCCTGGACCTTGGGATTAAGAGTCCCCTGCTCTACCAACTGAGCTAACGACCCGATATCAACACGAAGCAAGAACTGGGGTGGGTAAAGGGACTCGAACCCTCGACCTACGGGACCACAACCCGTCGCTCTAGCCAACTGAGCTACACCCACCGTGTCCTGTGCGCTTCGCGCTCGACTATTATTGCAAGGAACGCCACGCGATGCAAGCCCCAATTTTCAAGAATTTTGAAAAGAGTTTTTCAAGCGCGTTTCGAGCAATTCCCACCGGTTTCATAGGAGTAAACTTGCCCCACTGCAAATGCTCGAAAGGACAAGCATGAAAGAACTCTCCAACCGTACGGCAACGTTTACCGATTCGGTCATCCGCCGCATGACGCGCATCTCCAATAAGTATGGCGCCGTCAACCTGTCGCAGGGCTTCCCCGACTTCGATCCCCCGGCGCAGCTGCTCAACAGCCTGAGCGCCATCGCCAGCGACCCCAAGCCGCTCTATCACCAGTACTCCATCACCTGGGGCTCCCAGGCCATGCGTGAGGCGCTTGCCGCCAAGCAGGAGCACTTTATGGGCATGCCGATCAACCCCAACGAGAACATCGTGGTCACCTGCGGCTCCACCGAGGCCATGATGGCCGCCATGATGACGGTCACAAACCCCGGCGACAAGGTCGTCATTTTCTCGCCGTTCTACGAGAACTACGGCGCCGACACGATCCTCTCGGGTGCCGAGCCCATCTACGTGCCGCTCAACCCGCCCACCTTTGACTTTGACCGTGAGGTCCTGGAGGCGGCCTTCCGCGACAACGATCCCAAGGCAATCGTCCTATGCAACCCGTCCAACCCCTGTGGCAAGGTCTTTACGCGCGAGGAGCTCACTTTTATTGCCGACCTGTGCAAGAAGTGCGACGCCTACTGCATCACCGACGAGGTGTACGAGCACATCGTCTACGCGCCCCACGAGCATGTGTACATGGCCACGCTGCCCGGCATGTTTGAGCGCACCATCAGCTGCAGCTCGCTGTCCAAGACCTACTCCATCACCGGCTGGCGCCTAGGCTACACCATCGCTCCCGCCGAAATCACCGAGCGCATCAAAAAGGTCCACGACTTCCTCACCGTAGGCGCCGCCGCTCCCCTGCAAGAGGCCGTCGTCACCGCCCTCAACTTCGACGACAGTTATTACCAGGAGGTCCTCGACCTCTACACCGCCAAGCGCGACCTATTCTGTCAGGGACTCGACAGCATCGGCCTCACGCACAACGTGCCGCAGGGCGCCTACTACGTGATGATGGACATCTCTGAGTTTTGCTATGACAGCGACCTCGACTTCTGCGAGGACCTGGCCTCAAAGGTGGGCGTGGGCGCCGTGCCCGGCTCGAGCTTCTTCCGCGAGCCCGTCAACCACCTCATCCGCTTCCACTTTGCCAAGCGAGACGAGACGCTCAACGCAGCACTGGAGAACCTCAAGTTCCTGCGTGATAAAATCAAACCGCGCGGGTAAGGACGGCCCGGCACTAAATGCACCCCGAGGCCGGTCACATCTTGGTCACGCGCGACCCGCGCGACACCATTGGCGAGCACAGCGGCTGCCCCTTCCACGACAACTGCCTCGAGGGCCTCATCGCCGGTCCCGGCGTCAAAAAGCGCTGGGGTGGCAAGAGCGCCGGAGAGATGGCCGATGACCCGGAGGCCATGGGCCTGCTCGCCGGCTATCTGGCGCAGGCGCTCATGACCTACATCCTGTGCTACGCACCGCAAAAGATCGTCATCGGTGGCGGCGTGGCCGACCACACCCCCATCGTGCCGCTCGCGCGCAAGAAGTGCGCCGAGATGCTCAACGGCTACATCGTCACGCCCGAGATGGCCGACATCGATAACTACATCGTCAACAACAGCCTCGAGGGCAAGCAGGGCATTATGGGCTGCCTGGCCCTGGGCGCACAGGCGCTTCAGTAGCAGACGCACCCACAGGGCGTGGCGCGCCCGGCAAATCCGACCTACGGAACGACGCCACCACGTCTCATATAAGCCCTCAAATAAAAAAGGCCGCCTAGGACCAAACAATACGTCCTAGGCGGCTTTTTTGGCGCGCATCAGCGGCCGTAAGAGATATCGGAGCACAACGCCCGTTGCCGCTCCGCAGCAGTCGATCATCACATCGGTGATCATGCCGGCGCGTCCCGGCACAAAGAGCTGAATCGTCTCGTCGATCGAAGGAATCAGCAGCAGGAACACCGCCGTGGGCAGCAGCACGTCAAAGGTGCGCCGGCCCTCAAAATCAAAGGCGTGCGTTGCCAAGATGCCGAGCACCATATACTCGGTAAAATGCGCGCATTTGCGAACAACAAAGTTGGTCACCCATTCATATGGAAGTCCCACGCTGTGCAGGAAACCGCGGATAGCTTCCATGACCGTTAGGCTCAGCGAGCCCGACCCCGAGCCGGGAACCAGCGAATTGCCCCAGATCAAGAGCGCCATCAGGCAGGTCACGACCGCCCATTTTCGATTGATCTTAACCATGCAGAAGTTATGCCTCCGCGCGGAGCGGCGCGAAGCTGGCGGTACCGCCCTCGATAACGCTCAGATAGGCACGGCCCGTACGCTTGGCGGTAGAGGACTGCAGGCGCTCGATCTCTTCCTCGAGGATCTGATTGACGCGCTCGTGACGACGGTTTTCCATAATGCCGGCGGCAATAGCCTCGGCCCGCTCGATGCTCTCGCGCGAGATACGGGCAGTATCCTCGGGGAACACAGCGCTGTGACGGCCGACATAGGCGGGGGCAGCAGGCTGAGGGGCAGCGACGGGAGCGGGGGCTGCAACAGGAGCAGGCTCGTCAATCTCATCCAGAATCGCGGTGGCGGCGGCCCACATGTCCTCGTGGCCCGAGTAATCGGCCATGGGGACATCAACCTCGAGCGAGGCGTCCGGAAGGTCGCCGGTGTCGATGCGATCTTGGGCATCAATCGATGCGGTGATGGCTGCAGGCTCATCGAGGTCATCGAGATCGATGTCCGCGGCACCGGAAATGATAGGCATGCTGGCGAGGTTTGCGTTGTACGGCGCAGCCTCAGCCGCCTGCTGCTGGGCAGGAGCGCCCCAAAGCGAGCTTTCGGCGGCACGGCGGGCGGCAACGGCCTCCTCGTCCGCGGTCATGGCTTCATCAACGTACGAATTATCGGCAGAAACGTTCGCGTCCGCCGAGGTAGCGCTGTAGGCGTTATTGGCTGCCGCGTTGGCAACGAGTGCCACAAAAGCCGCCGTGCTGCCCGCAGGGGCGGCCTGGGAGCCCGACACGGCACGCGCCGCGGCGGCGATGTCGTCGCGATTGAAGGAGCCGGTCTGCCCGCCGTTGGTGAGCTCGTCGATGGCGACTTGATAGACGTCGCGCGAGCGCGCAGGGTCGCAGCTCACCGGCGAATCGTCGTCGAGCATGCTGTCGATCATGGACCAAGCCTCGGCCTCGTCCATAGCATCTGCGGCACGAGCAATGGTAGGAACACCATCGTCGGCATGACGACGCTGGAACGCACCAGTCAGGCCGGAAAGGAATGCCGAGTTAGACTGCTCCGACTGAGCCTGAGAAGCAGAAGTCGCAGCGTAAGGAGTCGCATCCTGCTGCTGAGCTGGAATCGAGGCGGTCTTGAACTCGCTTTGATGCTGATTGAGATTGGCGGCACCGCCCATGGCATCGGGCTGGAACAGACGCTCTTCACGCTGCGCACGATACTCGGAGATACCCAGCGAGGCGGCATAGATACCCACGCCCGCCACCGCGCCCACGGCGAAGGGAACAGCGCCCGCGACAACCGTCTCGTTGACCGACGAGAACGGCAGCGTCGCGGCATACATCACCACGGGGGCGGCAAGGCCGATCCCGCAGGAAAGTCCGGCAAGGACTGCTCGTTGTGTTGCATCAGAAGAAGCCATGAGCTCTCCCCATCTTCCAGCACCCAAATCGCATCATTAAGTTGGCTGCGCGAGAGAAGATGAAGCGGGACATGCGTCCCAAAGCAACGGTATATGGTTCGTTTCATCTGCGTTTTCCGTCGCGAAGCTTAAAAGTTATTATGCGAAACCGACCCTCCGATTGCAAGCGGCGATGCCGGATTGTGGCTCGAAAACCGCTGCTTGTCGGTCATAAGGTCAAAAAATGTTGCCGAGTGGCACCATAAAGAAAGGGCCGGGATATAAACCCCGGCCCTATTGCCCATTCTTATGGCAGCTTTGCGCGCAGTTATGGTCTAAAACGTCTGCTCGTAATCACTGTGTTTTTTGGCCGAACGCACCAGGAACTCCTGGTTGGTGTTGGTGCCCTTAAGACCCTTGATAAACGACGTCGCCGCGCGCTCGGTATTGTTCATGCCGGCGAGTATGCGACGCAGGCCAAAGACAAACGGGCGCATCTGCTCGTCGACCAGCAGGTCCTCGTTGCGCGTACCGGAGGCAACGGGATCGATGGCCGGGAAGATGCGACGATCGGCAAGGTCGCGGTCGAGCTTGAGCTCCATGTTACCGGTGCCCTTGAACTCCTCAAAGATGACCTCGTCCATCTTTGAGCCGGTGTCGATGAGGGCGGAGGCAAGAATGGTAAGCGAGCCGCCGTTCTCGATGTTGCGGGCTGCACCCAGGAAGCGCTTGGGCGGATACAGGGCCGCCGAATCGACACCGCCCGAAAGGATACGGCCCGAAGCGGGCGCCGCCAGGTTGTAGGCGCGGGCAAGACGCGTGATGGAGTCGAGCACCACCACGACATCGCCGCCCAGCTCCACGATGCGCTTGGCGCGCTCGATGACGAGCTCGGCCACGCGGGTGTGGTTGTCGGCGGGCATATCGAAGGTCGAGGCCACGACCTCGCCCTTGATGGAGCGCTGCATATCGGTGACCTCTTCGGGGCGCTCGTCGACGAGCAGGCAGATCAGGTGCACCTCGGGGTTATTGATCGAGATGGACTGGCAGATCTTCTTGAGGATCGTGGTCTTGCCGGCCTTGGGCGGCGACACGATCAGGCCGCGCTGGCCCTTGCCGATCGGCGACACGATATCGATGGCGCGACCGGTGATGGAGTCCTTGCCGTGCTCCATACGCAGCGGCTCGTTGGGATAGACCGGGGTCAGATCGCCGAACTTGGGGCGGTTGCGGATCTGCTCGGGATCCAGCCCGTTGACGGTCGTGATCTTGGCGAGGCCGGCGCGCTTGTCGCCGCCGCGCGAGGGGCGCAGGGAGCCCTCAATGACATCGCCCGTGCGCAGGCGCGCGGAGCGGATGAGGTAAGCCGGAACGAAGGCGTCGTCGTTGGACTTCATATAGCCATGGGCATGGATGATGCCGGAGCTGTCCGGACGAATCTGCAGGATACCCTTAATGTCGCGGAAGCCCTCGGCCTTCGCGGCGGTGGTGTAGATCTCCTCGACGAGCTCAGCCTTCTTTTTGCCGGTCGTCTCGATCTCGAACTCTTTTGCCTTCTCGCGCAGCTCGGCGACCTTCATGGCCGCAAGCTCCTCGCGCGAAAGCGTGGGCTCGGTGGGGGCGGCGTTACGCTCCTTGTTGCGCTGCTTGCGGTCGCGCTGGCGGTTGCGGCGGTCGTTGTTGCGATCGTCCTTGCGCTCGTTGCGCTCGTCGTTGCGCTTGTGCTGGCGACGGTTGGGACGAGTGCCGTCTTCGCCCTCGGCGGGCGCGGCGCCATCGGTTGCGACGGCGTCAACATTGGCCGCAGCGGCGTCATTGGCCTCGGCGCCGGTATCGACCTGCGCTTCGACGCCAGCCTGCTGCTCGGCGGCCTTGGCCTTAGCGGACTTCTTACGGCCGCGCTTGGGTTTCTCGGACGCAGGCTGTTCGACGTCCTGGGGCTCGGCGGCATCAGCCGATGCATCGGCGGTCGTCTCGGCGGAATCCTCGGACGCACCCTTCTTGGCAGCCTTGGCCTTGGACGTGCGCTTAGCAGCAGTACGACGGCTGCGACCGGGACGGACGTCGGCGGGCTCGGCATCGGCGGGAGCGGCCTCGGAAGTCGTAGCATCCTGGACGGGTGCATCGGCAGCGGTTGCAGACTCGGCGGTCGCCGCAGCATCCCGAGCGGCGGCGGCTGCTGCTGCGGCCTTCTCTGCCTCGACAAAGGCCTTGGGCTTGCGACCGCGACGGTGCGGGCGCAAAGCCGGATCGACAACGGGAACTTCGCTGGCCTCGACAGGCACAGCGGGCTCAACAGGCGATGTGCCCTCCCCTGCCGCGGAACGGACCGAAGCCTCAGTGAGCTCGGGGGTTACCTGTTCAGCAACCTGCTCGGCCTTAGCAGCCGTGCGGCGGCGTGTGCGCGGTACCGGCTTCTCGGTCGGCTGGTCGGCGACAGGGGTCTCGGTGGCGGCAGGCGTCTCGGGCACAGACGGAGCTGCAAGCTCGGTCAGAGCCGCGGCCTCGCGCTCGGCAGCACGACGGCGGGCGCGCACCACCTGAGCCTCGCTAATCTGCGCCAACGCACGTGCCTGCGCGACCTCATCGGAAATCGGCGCCGAGGAGTCAGCTGCAACGGTGCGCTTGACGCGCGTCGTGCGCGTGGTACGGCGCTTGGGCTTGGTGACCTCCTCGCCGTCAGCGGTAGGCTTGGCCGTGCGGCTCGTACGCATGGGCTTTGCCGGAGCAGCCTCCTCACCAGTTGCAGGCGCAGGCGTCGAAGCAGCCTTAGGCGTCTCGGGAGCCGAGGCTTGCGCGGGCGCCGCGACCTGGTCCGACGCAACCGGTGCAGCGGGAGCGGCTTGCGTCGTCGTTATTTCGTTTTCTTGCTGTTGATCAGACACAGTGTTTGCTCAACTTTCTTTCCAAGCCCTGTGATCACATGCTCCCTGCATAAACCTTCAGGGCGGCTAAACAGTCTAGTTCCGTTCAAAACGACGGACATCATTGATCTGTATCGAGATGATTGCGTCAACTACGCAGCGTTAGTGTAACACAACCGCCGTCACCTGCAACTTAGTCATCGGGGACGTTCATAAACGACTAGTCAAAAGGGATACTCTTTGGTTTACCGCCCACAAATCCGACCGCCTCCGCCAAAACTATGGCGGTTTACTACGATGAATCGCTCAACCGCGACTACTCCGAAACCGGTTGAACTAAAACCGCAGGTAGATGCCTTGCGCTTTTTTGCGAAAAGCCGGCGTGGTTGGAAATTCTCAATTCATCGTAGTAAACCGGCATAGTTTCGTATTTCCAGCAGTTCCAAATTCGTCAATACGTCGGCATTTGCGAAAAAAGCCCGACCTCCGTGGGAGATCGGGCTTATAGGGCTCAGTTAAACCAAACCTGCGCGGTCAAATGACCCGTAGCTTACATCTGCTCGGGAGCGGAGACACCAACGAGGGTGAGCACCAGGGCGAGCGTCACACGGACGGCATCACAAGCGGCCAGACGGGCACGCGAAAGCTCGGGGTCGACGGGACGACCCTCGCTCGGCAGCACCTGGCAGGCAGCGTAAAAGCTGTGGAAGTCACCGGCGAGTTCCTCGGCAAAGTGGGTCAGACGGAACGGAGCGCGATCGCGAGCGCAGCTGGCGATCAGGTCGGTGAGCTCGTTGAGCTTGCGCGAAAGGGCGAGCTCGGTCGGGTCGGTCAGCAGCGAGTAATCGACGTTCTCACCGATGGCCTTGGCGGCAACGGCCTTCATGCCCATCTCGTCGGCCTGCTCGGGCGTAACGTCGGCGGCACGGCGCAGGATGGAGCACACGCGGGCATGAGCATACTGCACGTAATAGACCGGGTTGGAGTTGTCGCGCTTCTTGACGGCCTCGATATCGAAGTCGACCATCTGGTTGGAGCTCTTGGAGATGAGCGTGTAGCGAGCGGCATCGGAGCCGACCTCGTCGACGAGCTCCTGCAGGGTCACCATGGTGCCCTTGCGCTTGGACATACGGACGGGCTTGCCGTTACGCAGCAGGTTGACGAGCTGGCCCAGTAGAACCTCGAACTTGCCGGGGTAACCCAGAGCGTCGCAGACGCAGCGGACGCGCTCGATGTAACCGTGGTGGTCGGCGCCCCAGATGTCGATGACGTGATCGACGCGCTGGAACTTATCCCAGTGATAGGCAACATCGGAGGCGAAGTAGGTGTACTCGCCGTCGGACTTGATCAGGACGCGGTCCTTGTCGTCGCCCAGGTCGGTGGAACGGAACCACAGGGCGCCGTCCTTGGTGTAGAGGTAGCCCATCTTGTCGAGCTTCTCAAAAGCGCGGTCGACGGCAGAGGTACCGGCGGTCTCGCCCTCGGTGTCCTTCACGTACAGCGAGCGCTCGGAGTACCAACGATCGAAGTCGCAATTGACGGCGTGGCAGAGGTCGCGCATGTTGTCGACCATCTTCACATAGCCGCGCTCGCGGAAGCTCTCCATGCGCTCCTGCGGATCGGCATTGACCCACTTGTCGCCGTCGGTGCGCCAGAACTCGGCAGCCTCGTCGATGATGTAGTCGCCGCCGTAGGAGTCCTTGCCCAGAGTCTCGGCAAAGTTGTCCTGATACGGATGGGTCTCGGGGTGCTCGTCGTTCTCGTCGGCAACAAAGGCGTCGCGGTCGGCGATCAGCAGCTTGTGAGCCTCGTCGATATCCACGCCCTGCTTGGCGATGATGTCGGCAAGCTGCATATAGCGCGTGCTGATGGAGTTGCCGAAGGTGTTCATCTGAGAGCCGTGGTCGTTGATGTAGAACTCACGCTGGATGTCGTAACCGGCGTGGTCCATAACACGGCAGAGCGAGTCGCCCAGCGCGGCCCAGCGGCCGTGGCCGATGTGCATGGGGCCGACGGGGTTAGCGGAAACGAACTCGACCTGGGTCTTCAGGCCACCACCGACGTTAGACTTAGCGAAGTCCATACCCTTCTCGCGAGCCTCGCCAAAGATGGCATTCTTGACGGCAACGGAGAGGTAGAAGTTGATGAAGCCGGGGCCTGCGATCTCGACCTTCTCGATCGCGGGGTCCTCGGGCATATGGGCAACGATGGCCTCGGCGATCTTGCGCGGGGCGCAGTGGGCCAGCTTGGCGGACTTCAGGGCCATGGTAGAGGTCCACTCGCCATGAGAAGTGTCAGCCGGTCGCTCGATGGCGCAATCGTCAAGTTCAAATGCGGAAAGGTCGCCGGCCTCCTGAGCCGCAGCAAGCGCAGCGCGTACCAGCTCTTCAATCTTCTCGGGCATAGATCCTCCTTGTGTTAAAGCCCCCGAGCTCTTGGTCACTCGTAGGGCAAAAGCCAGAGTTTGTAGCACTCTATCACAAGCGACGGGCACTGTCGCAGGGTAAAGCTAATAGATATCGCATATGCACAAAAATGACTACAGCTTGTATGGAGTCACTCAAAGATGCCAGTCTGCCTGCAGATTATGCAGGCGTTGAAAATGCATAAAGGTGTGAATGAGCTGCGTCTGTTATCGAATACTCTTACCTATCAGAGTTGTGTGCTTTTCCTGCATAAAGTGAGGATTTGCGCACGTCAGCGTGTTATTCTAGACATACGTAAATTCGTATAAGTTGGAGGTAGCATGTTCTCAATCGGTCAACACGTCATTCATCCGGGTCAGGGAGTCTGCACCGTCGTCGGTTTTAGGGACGACACACCGCAGCCCATGCTGTTGCTCGAGACCAAGCAGGGACATGCGCAGACGATCCTTATGTACCCCGTGGCGCAGGCCGACCGTTTGCACGCCGCCATCTCGCAGCAAGATGCCGAGCACCTGCTGAGCCACTATGACGAGCTGGAGTGCGACACCTTTACCGAGCGCAACAGCTCGCTTGAGGAGACGCACTTTAAGCAGCAGCTCAAGCTGGGCGCGCCCGAGACGGTCCGCGTGGCAAAGACCATGATGCACCGCATTCGCCAGGCCGAGGAAGCCGATAAAAAGCCCAGCTCTTACTATATGCGTGTACTCAAGGAAGCCAAGCGCCGCTCCATCGAGGAGTTCGCCGTGGCATTGGGCGTCACCGAGGAGGCCGCCGAAGCCCGCCTAGCCCAAGCCGCCCTCAACTAACCCATCCGCGCCAAAAACCACCACAAAGGGGACAGGCACCTTTGTGGTGGTTTTTTCGTTCTAGTCGTTCTAGTAGTATTCATTCTTATTGATACCCACGAGCACAAGGAGTCTCTTATGGCAGAGCCGCTTACCGCCGGAATCACCCGCGACCGCGCGTTCGAACTGCTCAACGAACACAACAAGGACCCGTTCCACATCACCCATGGCGAGACGGTCGAGGGCACTATGCGCTACTTTGCGCGCGAGTTCGACCCCGAGAACGAGGAGTTTTGGGGCATCGTCGGTCTGCTGCACGACCTGGATTGGGAGGAGCATGAGGACGACCCCATGAACCACACCATCTATGCGGCCGAGATCCTTGAAGGCGAGGGCGCCTCTCCCGATCTCATTCGCGCCATTCAGACGCACACGTCGGACTTCAACACCTCGCTGCCCAAGCCCGAGCTGCAGATGGAAAAGATCCTGTTTGCCTGCGACGAGCTCACCGGCCTGATCGGTGCTGCCGTCATCATGCGTCCGAGTAAGAGCGTCATGGACTTTACGACCAAGTCGCTCAAGAAAAAGTTCAAGGACAAGCGCTTTGCCGCCGGCTGCTCGCGCGACGTGATTACGCAGGGTGCCGAGATGCTGGGCTGGGAGCTCCCCGAACTCTTCGACCGTACCATCGCGGCCATGCAGTCCTTCGCCCCCGACCGCGACACCTTTCAGGCTTAATTCCAAAACCACCACAAAGGGGACAGGCACCTTTGTGGTGGTTTTTGTTTGCGCGGGCGTTAGGGGCGGACCTGGCCGGTGCCTCGGAGCTTGTATTTGTAGGTGGTGAGGGCCTCGGCGGCAAAGGGGCCGCGGGCGTGGAGCTTTTGGGTCGAGATGCCGATCTCGGCGCCCAGTCCAAACTCGCCGCCGTCGGTGAAGCGCGTGCTGGCGTTGGCGTACACGGCCGAGGCGTCAACCTGATCCAGGAAGCGCTCGCAGGCGTCCACATCCTCGGCGATGATGGCCTCGGAATGCATGGTGCCATAGCGGTTGATGTGCGCGATGGCCTCATCCTCGTTCGCAACGACCTTCACGCTCATCTCGAGCGCCAGGTACTCGCGGCCCCAGTCTTCCTCGGTCGCGGCCGCGTAGTCATCGCCCTCAGCAAGACCGGCATCAGCGCACGCGGCGCACGTGGCCTCGTCACCGTGAATCAGTACACCGTGGTCGTGCAGCACGGCCGCGGCCGCAGACAAAAACGAATCTGCCACGGCGCGGTCGACCAGCAGCGACTCGGCGGCATTGCACACGCCCACGCGCTGGGTCTTGGCATTGACGATAATGTTGAGCGCTTTATCGAAGTCGGCGGATTCATGGACGTAGATATGGCAGTTGCCCGTACCCGTCTCGATCACCGGTACGAGCGACTCGCGCACGCAGCGCTGGATCAGGCCCGCACCGCCACGTGGGATGAGCACATCGACAATACCGCGGAGCTTCATGAGCTCGCCGGTGGCCTCGCGGTCGGTAGACTCGATCATCGAGACGGCCTCGCGCGGGAAACCCTGAGCCTCAAGTGCATCGGCCAGCAGTTCGGCAATCATGGCGCACGAGTGATACGCCAGCGAACCGCCGCGCAGGATGCAGGAGTTGCCGGTGCGGATGCAGATGCCCGCGGCGTCGGCCGTCACGTTGGGGCGCGCCTCGTAGACCATGGCGACCAGGCCCAGCGGCACAGTCACACGCGTAAGGTCCACACCGCTTGCAAGCACGCGGTGGTCGAGCACGCGGCCGACGGGATCGGGCAGATCGGCAAGCTTCTCCAGGCCGGCGGCCATGCCCTCGACGCGCTCGGGCGTCAGCAGCAGGCGGTCGAGAAGCCCCGCCGAGGTGCCCGCATCGCGCGCGGCGGACATATCGAACTCGTTGGCGGCAACGATGGAATCAGCGCCATCGCGCAGCGCCGCGGCCATGGCGCGCACGGCCTCCTGGCGCTGGGCATCGCTCGCCGTGGCAAGCGCGGCAGAAGCGACCTTGGCCTCGACAGCAAGATCGTGGACATACGTGGCTATATCGACCGACATGGACGGCCCTTTCTCTTAGACGTTTGCCAACCATGGTAGCCGATTTATGCGCATCCTCGCCGACGGCGGTAGAATTGGTCAACCCGAAACACCGCAACGAATGGAAGCATCACATGGCGCTCATCACTTCGTACCACGTCCCCGGCCTGTATGTCGAGGACCACAGCATCGACGTCCCCCTCGACTGGCGCGGCCTGGAGCCGATGCTCCTGGCCGTCGGCAGCACTATGCGCCGCGGCGCCATGCCGGCGCCCATCGCCGGCGCGCCCGAGAGCATCAAGCTCTTCTACCGCGTGGTCTGCGCACCCGACCGCATCAACGACGATCTGCCGCTGCTCCTGTTTTTGCAGGGCGGGCCCGGTGGCGAGAGCCCGCGTCCGCTGTCGCCCACGAGCGACGGCTGGATTGAGGAGGCTGTCAAGCATTTCCGCGTCGTGCTGCCCGACCAGCGCGGAACGGGGCGCAGCAACTGCGTAGACGGGCGCACGATCGCGGCTCTGGGCGAGCGCGCGACGGCGGCCGGCTCCGATGCGGCCCGCTCGCAGGCGGACTTCCTCAAGCGCCACCTCGCCAGCTCCATCGTTCGCGATTTTGAGTACCTGCGCCTCGTGGGCTTTGGCGGCAGGCCGTGGGTCACGCTCGGCCAAAGCTACGGCGGCTTTTTAACGCTGAGCTATCTGTCGCTCTTCCCCGAGGGCGTGTCGGCGAGCTTTACCTGCGGTGGCATTCCGCATGTGCCGGCGAGCGCCAGTGAAGTCTACGCGCACACCTTTCCGCGCATGGCAGCCAAGACACAGCAATATTACGACCGCTACCCCGCCGACGTCGAGCGCGTGGCGGCTCTTGCCGATGCGCTTGAGGAACAGAAGCCCGTGCTGCCCGACGGCTCGCCAATGACGGTGGAACGCCTGCAGCTTATGGGCAGCGACTTTGGCATGAAGCCGAGCTTTGAGCGCATGCATTGGATTATCGATCACGCTTTTGTTGACGGCGACGGAACGCTGAGCTGCGGTGCCTCGGTATCCGATAGCTTTTTGATGCGCGCCTTCGAGCGCACCAACACACGCACGAATCCGCTGTACTGGACGTTGCAGGAATTCATCTACGCCGACGGCGACACCATGCCCATTCGCTGGGCCGCGGCAGGAGAGAAAGCCCATCGTGCCGAGTTCGACACACTCGCGCGCCCGCTCATGTTTACCGGCGAGGCCACGTTCCCGTGGATGTTTGAGCAGATGCCCGAACTCAAGCCCTTCAAGCCCGCGATGGATCTGCTAATGGAAGACACCAGCTGGGACAAGATCTACGACCCGCAGCGACTTGCCCGCAACGAGGTGCCACTCCAGGCCGCCGTGTATTTCGACGACATGTACGTGGACTCGGGCATGCAGCTCGACACGCTCAGCCACGTGGGCAACTCGCACGCCTGGGTGACGAACGAGTTTGAGCACGACGGCCTGCACGGCAGCGTGGTATTCAAGCACCTCTTCGACGAAGCCCTCAACCGCGGAGACCTGCGCCGAATCTTCTAGTGAAGAAGCGTCCCCGTCAACCGGCACAACAGGAACGTCCCCAAGTGCCGAATTCCCGAGCGCCGGATGACGCCCTTCGCCACGAAAGCGGCCCATCTACTACGTTTCGCCCGCATGGCCCAACCAGATGCCATAAATAAAGAAAACCGCAGGCGTTCTACCTGCGGTTTTCTTTTTGCAATTCTTTGCACGGTCACCGATAGCCTATTAAAAGTAGTAGATGGGCCGTTTTCGTGGCGACCAGCTCGGACATAAGCGCGGCGGGGCAAAGTTACCCTGGTAATTTCGCCCCACGTGCATTGCAGATCGAAGGCGCCCGGCGTCGAGGCCTAAGCAAATACAATCAAGTTGTCCCTGTGGATCGCGGGCTTCTCGGCCAGGTCTGCCAGCAGGCGGTTGCTGGCGATCTGGTCCTGGCGGCGGCCGGCTGCAAGCTCCAGCACGTCCGAATCGGCCTCGGCGATACCGCGGGCGACGACCATACCGCTCGGGTCGCACACGTCGAGCACATCGCCCTCGGAAAACACGCCATCGACCTCGCGAATACCCACCGTAAGCAAGGAAGAGCCACGGCTTACCAGCGCCTTCGCAGCACCATCATCGACCGTCACCGAGCCATGTGCCTTGTCACCCAGCGCGATCCACAGCTTGCGCGGCGCAATGTCCAGGCGCTCCGCCGGCGGATCGAACAGCGTACCCACGCTCTCGCCGCGGGCCAGACGCACGAGCGCATCGGGCTCCTCGCCCGAGCAAATCACGCTCTGAATGCCCGCCGTCATGAGAATGCGGCTCGCGCGGATCTTGGTGATCATGCCGCCCGTGCCCACCGATGTGGAAGAATCGCCCGCCGAGGCGATGATCTTGGCGTCGATCTTATGCACGACCGGGACGAACTCGGCCGTGGGATCCTCGTGCGGATTGGCGGTGTAGAGGCCATCGATGTCCGAGAGCGTCACGCACAGATCGGCAGAAACCAGGCAGCTCACAAGCGCCGCCAGCGTGTCGTTGTCGCCAAACTTGATCTCATCGACGGTGACGGTATCGTTCTCGTTGACGACCGGCACCACGCCGAGCTCCACCAGGCGAAGCAGGGCGTCGCGCGCGTGCAGATAGGACGTGCGGCGCGCCGTGTCGTGGCGCGTGAGCAGCACGAGCGAGGTTAGTAGGTCACGCGCATGGAATTCCTCGTCGTAGGCCGACGAGATGATGCACTGGCCGGCCGAAGCGCATGCCTGAAGGCTCGGCAGATCGCCGACCGGCTTGCGGTCGAAGCCCAGCACGGGATAACCGCAGGCAATGGCGCCCGAGCTCACCACGACCAAGCGCCAGCCGAGCTTGCGCAGGGCCGCGGCCTGATCGGCCAGGCCACCGATAAAGGCGCGGTTGACCTTGCCGTCGGCACCCACCACCGTGGACGAACCGATCTTTACCACCATCGTTTTATAGGAAGTCGTCATGCGTCAAACCAATCGAATGTCGAGCGTTCGGGCGAGCCGGCGGCCGAGGGCATGCGATCCGCCCCTTCCGCCCAACGAATTAGTGAGCCCAAGGGAAGGCCGAAGCCGCGGCCATGTTCTTGCGCACGAGCTCGTCGCGCACCTGGGCCAGGCCCTGCTCCATGCCCACCACGTAGGTCTGCGGGTACAGGAAGCGCTTGAAAGCCGCGTCCAGATGATCGATTGACCAGGCACAACGCTCGCGCGCGTCCTCGATGCTCTCACGCGGAGCCACCGCGCTGCCGTCGCGGACGATCGGCACCAGCAGCTCACGATACTCGAGCTCGGACACATCGGTCACCAAGGCGGCATCGTTCACAGCCACAAGGGTATTGCCGCGAGCGGCGCCCTCTCCTGCCAGATGGTCCTCGTCATAGATCATGTCGCAGACCGGGCCGCCAAAGCCATCGTAATAGCGTCGCACGCGCTGCACGCCGGGGATCGTGCGCTTGCAGGGCTGCTCGGAAAGCTTCACCACCGGCGTCCACGGCTCCCCGTCGCTCGCCCGACGGGCCGAAAGCTTGTACACGCCACCCAGCGCCGGCTGATCGTAGCAGGTCGCGAGCTTGGTGCCCACGCCAAAGCTGTCGATGGGCGCGCCCTGGTCGAGCAGCGACTGAATCGTGTACTCGTCCAGATCGTTGGAGACCGAAATCCCCACATAGGGCAGGCCCTCGGCGTCAAAACGGCCGCGAACATACTTGGACAACTTAGCCAGGTCGCCCGAGTCGATGCGAATGGCCGACAGGCGCTCACCCGCCGCCTCCATCTCCTTGGCAACCGTAATGGCATGTTCACAGCCCTCGCGCACGTCGTACGTGTCGATAAGCAGCGTGCAGTTCTTGGGGCTTGACTTGGCAAACGCACGGAAGGCCTCGAGCTCGGAGTCAAAGCTCATCACCCAGCTGTGCGCATGCGTGCCAAAGACGGGAATGCCGTAGCGGCGCCCGGCAAGCACGTTGGACGTAGAGGAGCAGCCGGCAACGTAGCTCGCGCGCGCAACGGCCAGGCCGCCATCGGGACCCTGGGCTCGACGCAGGCCAAACTCCGCCACAGGGCGACCGTCGGCGGCGAGCACCACGCGCGCCGTCTTGGTGGCGACAAGCGTCTGGAACCCGACGATGTTGAGCAGCGCCGTCTCGAGCAGCTGGCACTCCAGCGCGGGGCCAGTGACGCGCACCATGGGCTCGCGCGGAAAGACGAGCTCGCCCTCGGGCACGGCGTCAATGTTCACGTGTGCACGGAAGTTGCGCAGGTAGTCGAGGAATGCAGGCTTAAACATCGCGCCGCCGGCCGGAGCCTGGAGCGAAGCTAGATAGTCGATGTCCTCGGGCGTAAAGCGCAGGTTCTCGACAAGCTCGGGCAGCTCGGCGGTGCCGCACATGACGGCATACGCGCTGCCGAAGGGATGGTCGCGGTAAAACGCGGTAAAACAACCCTGCTCATTGGCCTTGCCGCTCTCCCACAGGCCCTGGGCCATAGTGAGCTCGTACAGATCGGTGAGCATTGCAATGTCGGTGGGATGCGAAATGTCGGTCAAAGCCATGGGGCGACCTTTCGGATGCGTTGTGCAGAAGTTGAGGGTTGGACGAGGCGAACGTGCGGGCATGGAGCCCGGCGCGAACAGGTTAGTGCAGGCCCATGCTGCCCGTGATCGTGTAGACCATAAAGACGATAAACGCGATGAGGGCGAGCACGATGATGATTTTTTGAGCCGGAGCCATGCCGGGGATCTCATTCTCGCCCGTAGGCTCCTTGGAGGTGACCATGCGCTGGGCAAAGGTCATCTCGTCACGGCTTGGTTTGGGCTCGACGGGCTTGGGGTGAACGGCTTTTTTGGGCTGAGGCTTGGGTGCGGGCGCAGGCTTCGCGGCAGCGGGCTTGGGCGCGGGCGCCGGTGCGGGTGCGGCGTTCGCGGCGACCTCCTCGGCCTTCGCACGCTCGGCACGCAGGGCAGCCAGCTCCTCACGCTCGCGACGGGCCTCTTCCCGAGCCTCGCGGCGTGCCTTCTCAGCGCGGAGCTCTTCCAACTCAGCGCGCTCCTCGTCGGACAATGGTTGGGACTCAAGCTCGGCCATGGTACAGCCCTTTCTTTTAAAAAAAGCCGCCGACACAATGTCAGCGGCTTATCAAATCCAAGGGTGGAGACGAAGGGAGTCGAACCCTCGGCCTCTGCCATGCGACGGCAGCGCTCTCCCAACTGAGCTACGTCCCCAGGACAAGTCGATATTTTACCTACGGCTCGCCAACTGTCAACGCCCAATAACCAGTCTTTTTGGGGCGGGGCTATTTTAGCTACTTTCAGATGCCGGCTCGACCCCTGCCGAGAGTAGTCTTTTTGGGACGGGGCTTTTTAGCTGCCCCTGCCGTTAATCGGCCAAAACGTGTGCGCTCTCTGCTGGGGCTAAAAAAGCCCCGTCCCAAAAAGACTACTCAGCAGAGCTACTTTGCGCTGGTAAGAACACCGGTGGTGTCAAACGCCGGGGTAAAGCTCTCGTCTACCGCGCCGCCCTCTTGCCAAAACATCGTCGTAAAGCCCAGGTCGTCGGCATGGTCGAGCGCCTGCTCGTACTCCTCGCGCGTTACGGCACGGGCCAACTCGCCGCCCTGCTCGCGCATGAGTGCATTGGGCGTGTACTGGTTCATAACCGAAATCGGCACGTCGCCCACCGTCTGCCACACCAGGTCCAGCACGCGGCACGAATCGTCCGCATGCCCCGGCAGCACCAGGTGGCGCACGATGATACCGCGCTTCATGAGCCCGTCCTCGTCCACCAGCTCTCCCCCGCGGCGCTCGATCTCGCACGCCATCTGTGCCAGGCCCGACACGGCCACGCGCGGGTAATCCTTAATATGAGAAAGCGACTGCGCAAGCCCGGCATCGGCATATTTAAAGTCGGTGAGCCACACATCGACCAGGTCACCCAGGGCAGCTACGGCACTCGCCCGCTCATAGCCGCTCGTGTTGTAAACGATCGGGATGTCCAGCCCGCGCTCCCTCGCTGCGGCAATCGCGGCCGGCAGCAGGTGAGCATAATGCGTCGCAGTCACCAGGTTGATGTTGTTGGCTCCCTGGTCCTGCAGTTCCAGCATAATCTCGACCAGACGCTCAGGCGAAATCTCAAGGCCAAAATTGCCGGTCGAGATCTCGTGGTTCTGGCAGTAGATACATTTAAGCGAGCAGCCGCTAAAGAAGATCGTGCCCGAACCGGCCTCGCCCGAGATAGGCGGCTCCTCCCACATATGAAGCGCCGCGCGGGCCACCCTGAGCGTGTCGTTAGCACCGCATACGCCGCGCACGCCCTCATCGCGCGCCGCACCGCAACGGCGGGGACACAAATGGCAGGCGGGCGAAAAAAGTTCGGTCAACGACGTCGGCATAAAAACATGCTCCAAAACAACGATTCAGCAGCTCAAACGTAAAGGGCCAGGCCGCGTAGACGGCTCGAGCCCCAAGGCGCCGTAATCGTCCGACACGATTTTTGTAATGTCAAGACTGGAATCGATAAAGTGCCGCTTTATGATGTAGGTATTCCGCCCCCCGCGGAGCAACTGGGTGAACCGTCGCGTTTATTTAGGGAGCCCACACAGTCGTACCTAGTACAGGTATCCTTCGTTGTTAAGGACGCTGGAACAGTCGATGAGGGCACCCACCTGTTTTAGGTGGGTTCATTTTCGTAACGTGGGGGGTGGTTTTCTTTTGCCGAAAATCACCATTACAGTCCATATGGATCCCCGTCGGCATCCCGACAAGCCATCGACAACATCCCAATATCTGGTAAGCGCGTGATTATCGCTGCGTGCAATTACATGCACCCCCCTTGGTCGAGTATTATGGTTCGGCTATGCCCTTTGCGCATGGCGTTCTTCTGACCTTTTCCTTCGACGCTTGGCGGTTTTTAGATTCATGGCTTCATCCCCGAGCTACATACCGTACCTATGCGTGGCAGCGGCGGCCTTTATCACGACCTTCCTCGCGGTGCCCCTGGTCAAGCGCTTGGCAATTAAGCTCGATGCCGTCGACTATCCTTCTAAGCGCCGCATCAACACAAAGCCCATCCCGCGTTTGGGCGGAACGGCGGTGTTTTTGGGCCTGGTCGTTGCCTGCATTGTGCAAATCCTAGGCACCTGGCACCTAGGCTGGCCACCCGTCCTGGTGCCGCACCCGCGCCTTCACATTAGCTATCCCATGCTGGCGCTCTCCTTTACCGTCATCTTTGCGACCGGCGCTATCGACGACGTCTTCCAACTCAAGCCCAAGCAAAAGCTGGCCGGGCAGGTCCTCGCCGCGCTCATCGCCTGTATCGGCGGCCTGCGGATCGGCGTCATCGTCAACCCGTTTGCCCCCGGCGAAATCATGCTCGGGTGGCTCGCCTACCCCATCACCGTAATCTATCTGGCGGCATTCACCAACATCATTAACCTCATCGACGGCCTCGACGGCTTGGCCACGGGCATCTGCGGCATCGCCTCGTTCACCATGTTTTCGATGGCCGTTCTCTCGGGCCGCATCGACGCCGCCGCGCTCTCCATTGCGCTCTTTGGCGCCTGCCTGGCCTTTTTGCGCTACAACTTCAACCCCGCAAGCATCTTCTTGGGCGACTCGGGGTCGCTGCTTCTGGGCTTTGCACTGGGCTCCATCTCGCTGCTCAACGTGAGCCGCACCGCCGCGCTCACCTCGCTTATCATCCCGCTCATCGTTGCCGGCGTGCCCATCATCGACACGTTTAGCGCCATCGTGCGCCGCAGGCGCGCCCACATTAGCATTGGGCAGGCCGACAAGGGCCACATCCACCACCGCCTAATCCAAGAAGGCTACAACCAAAAACAGGCCGTGCTGCTCATCTATGCCTGGTGCATCATGCTTTCGGCCGGCGCCGCCGCGATTAACCAGGTCGAAGTGCCCATGCGTGTGCTCATCTTTACCGTGCTCGCCATTGGCTCGGCGGCCTTCGCCAAGCACCTGCACCTGTTTGAACCCGTGCTACGCCACCATTACAACAAGCGCACGCACGAGGACGAGCTCGTCACCCCCGACGACCCCGCCTTTAAGCAGGAGGAGCAGGCAGCCGAGGAGCGCAAAGAAGAGCGCCACCACAAGCTCTAGGGCAAGCTGCCGAGGATGTGCCAAGGCACCGTTGGCCAAGCGCGGCCGCGCCGCGCCCATCGCACAAGCCGCACCACGCGCGTCCCTCTCCCGCCCCTCGCCTACTTACGCACCGCCCCTCCAATAAACGCGTTATCATCTTGACCCATGAACATACGTTAGGAGCAATCATGCCAAACGAGAACAGCTACGAAGTCGCGCTGCAAAAGAGCAACGCCATTCGCGAGGGCCTGACCAAAACGCCCGAGAAGTTCACCATGCTCACCGGCGACCGCCCCACCGGCCGTCTGCACCTGGGCCACTACTTCGGTACCCTCAAGGGCCGTGTTGAGCTGCAGAACATGGGCGCCAAGACCAACGTGCTCATCGCCGACTACCAGGTCATCACTGACCGCGACACGACCGAGCACATCCAGGACAACGTGTACAACATGGTCATGGACTACCTTGCCTGCGGCATCGATCCCGACAAGACCATGATCTACGCGCACTCCGCCGTGCCCGCCGCCAACCAGCTCATGCTGCCGTTCCTGTCGCTGGTCTCCGAGGCCGAGCTGGCGCGCAACCCCACCGTCAAGGCCGAGATGGAGGCCTCGGGCCACGAGCTCACCGGCCTTCTGCTCACCTACCCGGTGCATCAGGCCTGCGACATCCTGTTCTGCAAGGGCAACGTCGTGCCCGTCGGCCGCGACCAGCTGCCGCACATCGAGCTCACCCGCACCATCGCCCGCCGCTTTAACAACCGCTACGGCAAGGTGTTCCCCGAGGTCGACGCGCTGCTGTCCGAGACCCCGCTGCTGCCGGGCCTGGACGGTCGCAAGATGAGCAAGAGCTACGGCAACGCCATCAACATCTCGATGACCGCCGAGGAAACGGCCAAACGCATCAAGAAGAGCCAGACCGACTCCGAGCGCATGATCACGTTCGATCCCGAGAACCGCCCCGGCGTGTCTGGCCTGCTTTCAACAGCCGCCATCTGCACCGGCCGTTCCGAAGTCGAGATTGCCGAGGAGATCGGCATGGGCGGCTCCGGCCAGCTCAAGAAGTACGTGACCGAGGCCGTCAACGAGTACTTCGCCCCGATCCGTGAGCGTCGCCAGCGCTACGAGAACGACCTGGATTACGTCAAGGACGTCCTGCACGAGGGCAATCGTCGCGCCAACGAGATCGCCGAGCGGACCCTGGCCGAGGTTCAGGACGCCATGGGCATGGTGTACTAGGCAAAGCGCTTTCGCACAACATAAACGGTGAGATTAGATTTCTCCCCGAAACAGGAACAGGCCCGCTGGCAGCCAGTTGCCAGCGGGCCTGTTCCCGAAGTACACCGTTGAATCGCACAGAGGGGAGGGATGCGAATCAAACTCAACAGGGCAGGCTTTTTCATCGCCTATTGCCTGCTCCGTTGCTGAAACCAATATAGTTCACCGTGGTTTACTTTGTAGCGGCAATAAGCGCCGCCATAGCTTCTCCATAAGTTAGCTCTGGTAAACTAAAACCACCACAAAGAGGACAGGCACCTTTGTGGTGGTTTTAGCCACGGCAGAGCTGTTAGAGTCCGGCAGGCCAGCGACAGGCGTCCAGATCGACGTGCATGGGATCGGTAAACGTCACGCGCTCCCCCATTAAGAGCTCACGCTGAGCATCGGGGCCGCCAAACGCAAAGCCATCGCAAATGCGGCCATCGGCAAACACCACACGATGGCAGGGAATCTGACCAGGGCGCGGATTGCTGTGCAGCGCATAGCCCACGTACCGCGCGCTTCGTGGACGACCGGCGAGCAGCGCCACTTGGCCGTACGTGGCGACCATCCCCTCGGGAATCTGCTCGACCACCTCGTACACCCGCTCAAAAAAGCCCTCAGACGCCATCGTCCACTCCTTTCAACCGGAACCAGCATAAACCACCACAAAGGTGCCTGTCCCCTTTGTGGTGGTTTTTGGCAGGTCGGTTAGTTGGCGGGCTGGAAGAAGGCTACGGCTACGGCGCCGGGACCTACGTGGGTGCCGATGGTGGCGCCGATGGTGTGGACGGGCAGCTCGCCCTCGGTGCGGTCAGCCCACAGGGCCGCGCTGTCCTCGATATACTTCTTGAGCACCGCATCCGAAAGACCCGTATAGCCAAGCGCCAGCGGCATGGCAAAGTCGACGCCGCCCGCCTTTTCGACCTTCTGGTTCAGCAGGTTACGACCGTTCTTGGAGCCGCGCGCCTTGCCCAGCTGTACGATCAGACCGTCCTCTACAGCCACCACAGGCTTTACGTTGAGCAGTGTACCCACGGCGCCCGCAGCAGCAGACAGGCGACCGCCGCGCACCAGATACTCCAGCGTCTCGAGCAGGCCGATAACCACCACACGGTCGCGCACGGCCTCGACAGCCGCCGCAATCTGAGATGCACTGCGGCCCTCGTCCACCAAGCGCAGCGCATACTCGACCAGGACGCGCTCGCCCAGGGTGACGTTGTTGCTGTCTACCACGAACACGTCGCCACCTGGCGCCTCGGCAAGTGCGGTACGGGCACTCTGATTGGTGCCTGATAGCTTAGCGCCCACGGTAATAATCACAGCCTCATCGCCGGCTTCACGAACCTTGGCAATCGCCTGCGAAAACGTGTACGGGTTGACCTGGCCGGTCTTGGGCAGCTCATCGCGCTCCACGAGCATCTCGTAAAAGCGCTGGTGATCGATGTCGATGCCATCCATGTACACATCGGTGCCAAAGGTGACGGACAGCGGCAAAACGGCCAGCGCCGGATGCTCCGACGGCGACATATCGCTTGCAGAATCGGTAATAATACGGACGGACATAGTGAATCCTTTCTTGCGCAGGTCTCGCACAGGGAATTTTGACAGCAATGCCCCGGCGCGGCGTACGCGCTCAAACGGGACTCTGCAGTTGTTTATTGAAAGCAAATGCTCCAGCGACTCTACAGCTCGCGCAGGGTGTTGAGAATCGTGCGCAGCGACGCGTACATCTGCTCGCGCTGCTCCACGCCCATGGTCTTGCCGGTGGTGTCGAGCACTTCGCGAATAATGCGATCGGCCTCGTTCATGCTCTCGCCGCCCAACGTGGTCAGGCGAACCGGAGCACGGTATTTAACGGCGGCATCGCCCGAATCTTCGACCTCGACGTAGCCGCCCTCCTCCAGATGCGCCAGCGTGCGCGAAACGGCGGCACGGGTCACGCCTGCCATGCGGGCGAGGTCAGCGCCAGTCAAGCCGTCCTTGCTGCGCTCAAGATAGTACAGGCACATGACATCGGAGCCCTTAAGGCCGAGCCTTGCGCCTTCGGACGTCTTAATGCGCTGGATCTCCTTGTAGAGACCGCTGATCAGTCCGACAAAGTCCTCGAAACGTGTCTCGTCGCTCTGCTGCATGGGAGACAACCGCCTTTCGCTTGCATAATGCTTACGGGTAAACATCTTAGTCGCATAAGGCGACACCCATACCCAAATACCCCATTTGTTAACCCATCAACATAAAAACCACCACAAAGGGGACAGGCACCTTTGTGGTGGTTTTGACCGGCGAACATGATCCGCTGGCGTCGCTACAGCTCCACGCAGGGATTGTCGCGGGTCACAAGCGCCTTAACGACAACCGTAGCGCCCAGATAGCGCTTAAGCAGCTCGGCTAAGCGATCGATCGCAGCCTGGCAATCCCCCATCCGCTCGGGCTCCACGCACTCAATCGCCAGGAACGCATCGGCCGAATCGTCGGACAGGGCCGTTCGAACGCCGTCGCGCCAGTTCCAGCAGCGGCACACGGCGCCCGCATCATCGATGTAGGCGAGCTCGCCGGGCAGCGTCGGATCGTCCGCCTCCTCGCCAAGCGGCAAGAACGCATCGCCACCGTCGGTCACCTTCAAGCGAAGGTCTCCCTCGATCGCATGCAGATCCTCGCCTCCCACGGGCAGCGCGTAGGTCAGCGACACCGTGTTGTAGATGTCCACCGCGGGCGTAATGTGGCCCACAGGCTTGCCCTTAAGCACGCGCTTGAGCAAGTTCTCGATTGAGCAGCGGGCGCCCTTTTTAGTCTTGAACAGCCGGTACGCGTCGCGCCATGCCTTGACCGGCGCGTTCTCGCTGATGGTATCGCTAGTCAGGTGGCGCTCCGCATCGATGTTGGCGCGGTCAAGCAGCGCGGCGATCGCATCCACGTCCTCCTGGGGAATCTGAGCCGCGGGCTTCATGCCCTTTACGACCACCACACCGACCGCTGCCTGCGGAAACAGCTCCCAAAACGAATTCTCGGCAATAAAGCTCTTCATACGCTCTCCCTTCATTGTGCGCGCCCGAGTGAGGGCGCCTAAACAAAAAGCGCCCTTACAACGGCCACCTTCAAAGTCCTACGGTGCCGTCACAAGAACGCTTGCGCTGTCCCCATCCGGAGAAGGGGACGATATGTCAGGCGTATTGTAACCCGAGTCATCCACGCGAGCAAAACCACCACAAAGGTGCCTGTCCCCTTTGTGGTGGATATGGACTTGAGGCGACGCTAGTGGCGAAGCCCCAGCAGCCCACGGCCGCGATGACGGGCCTCGGCGGACACCTGGGCGTGCGGGCCGGCGGCCTTGACGGACTCGGGCAGGTGCGAGTACTTCTTCTCGAAGTTCTCCTCGAACATCACCGCCAGGTTGTGCGCGGCCTCGTCGTAGCGCGCGGTGCTCTGCCAGTACTGGCGCGGCACCAGGATGCCGTCGGGCACACCGTGGCACGTCGTGGGAATGTCGACATTAAAGATATCGTCGTGCAAGAACTCGCTGTCCTCGATGGTGCCGTCGAGGGCGCGGGCCACCAGGGCGCGCGTGTAGGCAAGCTCGATGCGATGGCCCACGCCATAACCGCCGCCAATCCAGCCGGTGTTGACCAGATAAACGCGGGTGCGGCCGTCGGCGATACGCTCGCCGAGCATCTTGGCATAGACCATGGGGTCGAGCGGCATAAACGGCTCGCCAAACAGCGAGGAGAACGTGGGCGTGGGCTCGGTGACGCCGACCTCGGTGCCGGGGATCTTGGCCGTAAAGCCCGTCACAAAGTGGTACATGGCGGCATCGGCCGTCAGGCGTGAGATGGGCGGCAACACGCCAAAGGCGTCGCAGGTCAAAAACAGCACGACGCTCGGGGTGGTGCCCATACCCTTGGTCCACGCGTTGGGAATGTGCTCCACAGGGTAGGCCACGCGCGTGTTGTGCGTGATCGAGACGTCGTCGTAGTTGGGCTTGCGATTCTCATCGAGCACCACGTTTTCGCAAATGGCGCCAAAGCGAACGGCGTTGAAGATCTCGGGCTCGTGGAACGCGTCCAGGCCCTCACACTTGGCGTAGCAGCCGCCCTCGACGTTAAAGATGCCCATGTCGGACCAACCGTGCTCGTCGTCGCCGATCAGCAGGCGCGTGGGGTTGGCCGAAAGCGTAGTCTTGCCGGTGCCCGACAGGCCAAAGAACACGGCGGTCTCGTGCGTGACGGGATCCATGCTGGCCGAGCAGTGCATGGGCAGTACGTCGTCCTCGACAGGCAGCAGGTAATTCATGACGCTGAAGATGGACTTTTTGATTTCGCCGGAGTAGCCGGTGCCGGCAACCAGAATCACGCGTTCCTGGAAGTTGATGACCACGGCGGCGCTGGAGTTGAGGCCCTTGATGGCAGGATCGCACTGGTAACCGGGTGCCGCGAGCACGCAAAAGTCCGGCTCGCCAGTGCGTGCGATTTCGCGGGCGAGCGGGCGAGCGAGCATCTGCTTAATAAAGAGCGCCTGGCTGGCACGCTCGCAGGCGACGAGCAGGCGGCGCGTATGGTTACGGTCGGCGCCTGCCATGCCGCGGGTGACGAACACGTCGCGCTCGTTGAGATAGTCGACGACGCCGGCCTTGATGGCCTCATAGCTCTCGACGGACAGCGGTCGGTTGACGGCACCCCAGGCGATCTTGTCGTGGACATCGGGGGTGTCAACGATAAAGCGGTCGTTAGGCGAGCGGCCAGTGCGCTCCCCCGTCTCGATCACGAGTGCGCCGTTGGAGGCCATGCGGCCTTCTTCGCGACGGATGGCATACTCGACGAGCTCTGCCGCCGGCAGGTCCACCAGCAGGCGGGGCTGGTTCTCGGCGGGATCTTCGACCAGAGTAATACCAAAATTGGACAGAACTTCTGCAGGGGTAACACCAGGCATGGGGCCTCCTTTAAAAACGCGGCACGTGGACGCGGCGCGCACTTTACTCACGTAAAGCCCGTTGTACCCGATATGCAAAAACGTTTTTGCGGCAACGGCGAAGCGCCCGCCCAACGGTCAAAAATCGCACGCAAGCGGACTAGTCATTGGGGACGTTCTTAAACGACTAGCCATCAGGGACACTCTTGAACAGGCAACAACCAAGGAGTGTCCCCAGATGCCGGCACTTAGGAACGTTCCCAAAGTGCCGGCTACTGAATGGCGCCGCCGAAATTATTGAACAAACTGTTCAAAAACACGAATGGATACCACCGCGACTATACTAGAGCGCAGCAATAGAAAGGAATCTCCTTGAGCATCACGCCCCTCGATAGCATTCGCCGCGCCATCGCCCGCCGCAACGGCATCTCCAACCCCGCTGCATCGAAAGACGGCGCCGCGAAGGCCCAGGGCGGACGCATCGAGAATGGCCTGTTCCCCGCCTCCCACACGGCCGAAGAGCTCGCGCGCATCCAGGAGCTGAGCCAGCGCAACGCCGGCGGCCCCGACAGCAGCCAGGCCACGCGCCGTCGCCGGCGCGAACGCGATCGGGAGCCCGGCCCCGTCCGCCGCATGGTCAACGCTTGGTGGAACCGTCTGCTCGGTGCCGTCTACGGCGGCGGCTTCTCCATGCAGGAAGCGGAATACGAGGAGCACGCCACCAGTCGCGACTATCTTTGGAACACCCTCGGCACCGCCGTGTGGGGCTTGGCATTTCCGCTGCTCACCATCGTGTCTACGCAGCTCGTGGGCGCCGAAGAAGCAGGCAAATTCTCCATCGCCTTTGTCACCGGCACGCTCATCATGATCGCGTGCAACTACGGCGTGCGCAATTTCCAGGTCTCGGACATCGACGAAAAGACGTCGTTCGCCTCCTACCAGCTCAACCGCTGGCTTTGCGGAGCGCTCGCCCTAGGCTGCGGCCTCATGTACAGCAGCGCCCGCGGCTATGACACGCAGATGGCGACGATCGGCCTGGGCGTCTACCTGTATAAGGTCATCGACGGCGTCGCCGACGTGTACGAAGGCCGCCTGCAGCAGGCCGACAAGCTCTACCTGGCTGGCATGAGCCAAACGCTACGCTCCGTCGGCGTCATCGCGGTCTTCAGCGTGGCGCTGTTCCTCACGCGCAGCATGCCCATCGCGGCCATGGCCATGGGTGTCACCGCCATCGCCTCGCTCGTGCTGGTCACCGCGCCGCTCGCCCTGCTCGAGACCGAAAAATCGCGCCGTGTGAGCCTGCGCGAGGTCGGCCACCTGTTTGTCCAGTGCGCTCCGCTCTTTGGTGCACTGTTCCTGTTCAACCTCATCGAGAGCATGCCCAAGTTTGTAATGGAAGGCGCGCTGGCCTACAAATACCAGCTGTACTTTAATGCCCTGTTCTTTCCGGCGCAGGCTATTTTGCTGAGCATCGGATTTGTCTATAAACCGCAGCTTTTGCATCTGTCGAGCATTTGGGCGAACCCGCGCAAACGCCGCCGTTTTGACTTGATTATTGTTGCCGTTATGGCGCTGATCGTGGCCATCACCGGCGTGTGCGCCGCATTTATGGCAGGTCCCGGTATTCCCCTCATGAGCTTTATGTACGGTCTCAGCTTTGAGCGCTACCGTACGCTGGCGCTGCTAATGGTCGTCGCCGGCGGCGTCACCGCGGCCATCGATTTTATCTACGCCATCATCACGGTGCTGCGCCACGCTGGAGACGTCACCAAGATCTACCTGATCTGCTTCGCCGTAAGCGTGGTGCTGCCGGTGATCCTGATTAAGCTGCTGGGTCTGATGGGCGCCGTGGTGAGCTACCTAGCCATCATGGCCCTTCTGCTGGTGCTGCTGATAATCGAGTACGCCCACATCCGCCAACGCATCGAACGCGACCGCAACCCATACGGCGCCTAATTAGCTGCCCCGGTCATCGGAATTTGCGATGGAATCGCCCCGGCTGGGGTCTCGTTGAAGACAATATGCATCACGTAAAACTAAGTGAGTAGATTTTTACCGAATCCCCGACCATACCGACAGAGCACTAGTCTGTGACCTGCGGTTTTATTGAGGCAAATATGTTGGGTGCTCGGCATTTCCAAAAAAGCCTACTCACTTAGCCAGCGGGCAGCCAAATGATTTTAAAATCCCCGTCCCAGAGAAATCAATTAGCGGGCAGAAGGGCAAAAGTGGTCAAAAACCCTTCCCAAATTAGCTACCCCTTGCACCGATTATTCGCCCGGGTTGATGTTCGCGTAGAACTCCGCCCCGTCGTCCAGGCGCAGGATGCCCACGCGACCGAACTCGGAGCCGGTGGCGGCGGCGCAGTCGATATCGATGCGATCGGGCACACCGGCGGTATCCTCGCCGCCCAGGCGCACAATCTGCCCGCGACCCGACTCCTCATCGAGCCCCGCCAGGCCGCCCACCTCGCAATAACGCCCGAGCGACACCGTGGGCGTGTGGCCGCTCACCACGACCGGGCCCTTGCCGTCGGCAGAAAGCAACCCTGTCGGCGCATCCCAGTAGCCGTGACGAATCCACAGCAAGTCATCGGACGACTGCACGGCAAGCATTTGCTGCAGCAACTCGGCATCGACATCGACCGCTCCCCTGCCGTTGCCGCAATCGACACCGTGCTCAAGCAAAAAAGCGCGAGCAGCCTCGGTCTGGATGCCGGCATGCACCAGCAAATACGGGCGCTCGGCAGTCTGGGCCACTGCATAGAGCGGCAGCGCGGCCATCCATCGCACGAGCTCCTCGTATGCCTCAAATTCCATGTCGTTGAGCTGCTGACGGGTAGTCCAACCGCCGTTGATATCCCAGGTCTCGGCATCGAGCGGATCCTGGCCAATGATGGCATCGAGCATGATCTGCTCGTGATTGCCCTTGAGCACGCGGGCGTTGGGCAGCGAGCGCACGAGCTTAATAACGCCGACCGGATCGGGCCCGCGATCGATCATGTCGCCCAGCACGTACAGCGTGTCGTCGGAAGTCAACGAGATCTTAGACAGGGCCTCGTCAAGCGCACGCATGTGCCCGTGAGCATCAGATGTCACATAGATCGCCATGGTACGCCTCTCCTTGCATTGCGGCCGAAGCCAGGCGCCGCAACTAAAACTTCAAGTTGAACTTAAACGTTACCCATTGTACTCCGTTGCAATAAAGCTGGAAAGGGTTTCCGAGCAGAGGCAAAGACGGAAGCCGTCTATGACGATATCGCGCACGCCCGCAATCCAACCCCATAAACCCACCATCTTTGGGTACAAATAACCGCAGACAACTGATCGTGCCACGCCAACCACCTAGGAGCGGACACTCCCTATGAACCAGATTCTTCTCTTTATCGGCCTCGTCATTATTCTGTGCCTGACCATCAAACCCGTCGGCAAAAAGCTCCCCTTCCCCACCCTGCTCATCTTTATCGCGCTCGGCATGCTGTTGGGCGTCAACGGCCCGGCACATATCGACTTTAGCGACTATACGCTCACCGAAACCGTCTGCAGTACGGCGCTGCTGTTCATCATGTTCTACGGCGGCTTTAACACCAATATCGACCGCGCCAAGCCCGTCGCTGCGCCGGCGGTGCTGCTGAGCACGCTCGGCGTCGTCATCACCGCAGGCATCACCGGCGTGTTCGCCCACTTCGCGCTGGGGTTCGACTGGATCGGCGGCCTGCTGCTGGGCTCGGTCGTGGCATCCACCGACGCGGCCAGCGTCTTTAGTGTTCTACGCGAGCACAACCTGTCGCTGAGGGGCGGGACTGACTCGCTGCTCGAGGTCGAATCGGGCTCCAACGACCCCGTCGCCTACATGCTCACCGCCGTGCTCGCGACCCTTGCGGCCGGCGGCGACATCAACATTCCCGCACTGCTGGCTAAGCAGATTATCCTGGGTGTGGGCCTGGGCCTTGCCATCGGCTGGGCGGCGGGCCGCCTGATTGAACGCGCGCACGCAACTGCCGAAGGCGCGCAGACCATCTTTTTGTTCGCCGTGGCCATCATCGCCTACGCGCTGCCGAGCTACCTGGGCGGCAACGGCTTTTTGGCTGTATACCTGGCCGGCATTGTGCTGGGCGCCAGTGACATCACCGGCAAAGTCGAGATGGCGCACTTCTTTGACACCCTCACCGAGATGGCCGAGATGACGATCTTCTTCTTGCTCGGCCTGCTCGTGACGCCCGCGCGCTTGCCGCAGATGCTGCTGCCGGGCCTGGCGCTCATGGCGTTTATGCTCTTTGCGAGCCGCCCCATCGCCGTCGGCGTGCTCCTGGCGCCCTTTAAGACGAACCCCCGCCAGGTCGCGCTCGTAAGCTGGGCGGGCCTGCGCGGAGCAGCTTCGGTCGTCTTTAGTCTCTTTGCCGTGGTGGCCGGCGTTCCCGGCGGACACGACCTATTTGACCTGGTGTTCGTGATTGCCGTGTCGAGCATTGTGGTACAGGGCTCGCTGCTGCCGGCGGTGGCGAAGAAGCTCGATATGATCGATGAGACCGGCGACGTGCGCCGCACCTTTAACGACTACCGCGACGAGGACGGCATGTCGTTTGTAAAGCTCAAGGTGGGCGCTGGACATCCGTTTGCCGGACGCTCGCTCGCCGATATTGGCAGCGCGACGGACATGCTCGTGGTCCTGGTGCTGCGCGATGGCGCGCACCCGGTGCTGCCCAACGGCGATACCGTAATCCAGGAAGGCGATCTGCTGGTGATGGCCGCCCCAACGTTCGAAGAGCGTGCCGAGGTTACGCTGCGCGAAGTCACCGTAACGCCCCACGGTCGTCTGGCAGGCCAGCGCCTGCGCGACGTGCCGCAGGGCAAGCACCCCTTTATCGTCGTGATGCTCAAGCGCGAAGGCCAGACGATAATCCCCGATGGCAACACCCTCATATACGCCGGCGACGAAGCCGTCATCGCCACGCTGGCGTCGTAGCGGCCAGGGACAGCCGTCCCGTATTGGCTACATTTGAGCATCAATCGCCCCGACAGGGGTCTCGTTGAGGACAGTTAGTGTCTCCCAAGACTAAGTGAGTAGGCTTTTGTCGAATCGCCGACCACGTCATCAAAGCACAAGTCTGTGACCTGCAGGTTTGTTGAAGAAAAGACTTCGGGTGCTCAGCATTTCCAAAAAAGCCTACTCACTTAGCCGGCGGGTGGCCATAATAGAACCGCCGCGACGTCGTTGGACTCCGTTGCGGCGGTTTATCATGCATTTTCGCACAGCCGTGGGCACAAACACCCCGTCGCCCCATATGACAAAGGGGCAGTCCCTTTGTCACATTAAATAGAACTTCAGCAAGAAGCTGAGGAAAAAGAAGACCGAATGAGCCACCGCTCGCATCGCAACCATGGTATAAATGGATTGCGCTCCTTTATGGAGGGCAGTCAAGGGCCGGGGGATCCCCCCGGCATTTTTGTTTTTAGGTCAACAGGAAATCGAGCGAAATGTCTCGTGTAGACCCGACATGCGGTTTCTGTTATAAAGATGTCGGTACCCTCGAATAGAGGGGCCTCCAAGAGCCGGGGTCTTACCTCCGGCATTTTTTATGCAATACGAGGCCTGCCCATTAGACGACAGCCTTCTTTCTTATTTCTTTTAGTAAGCCTTTTTTAAACGCAGTACTACCACCAAAAAACTTCTGGTCAGTATTAGTCTGCTTATTCGCCTGATATTTCAGACTCGTGAACTCAATGGTACAGATATAGTCCACAGCCTGAGCCAAATAGTAATCCGATGAAGTTGTTGGCTTATAGATAACTGCATTTTTAGCCAAAGCGTAATCGATTGCCTTGTGAAGCGCGCTCGAAACCGAACCCTGTCCTCCGTCGTAGTAAATCTTCACAGCATCAAACTGCTGAAACCAACTCAAATTATCGAATATGAAATCGATGATTTCACGCCGCATCGCATCAGCGATCTGTTTGAGAGTTCGATACCGATGCGTCTTGAATACAAACACCTTGTACGAGATGGGCAAATGTCGAAACATAACTCGAAATAGTGAAAACAGCCTTTTTCTCTCACTGATGTCCAAGTCCTTGAACTGATCTTTTCCATTCATGAGAGGAGAAGCATGGAACGGAAGGAGCGGCAATCCGCTATCGGCTACCGCCCTTTCATATTTCTCTATTCCCTCAGCGATGGGAATATTTTGTTCATGAAAAACAAAGGCCACAAGATAGTATCTTTCACGAAGATCATCGCTTCCAGATTCATCAATAAAGATACTCAGCTCTCGCATGGGCAATCCTTAATAAAAAAGCCGGGGAAAACGTCCCCGGCACTTGGAAGCCCTCTCTTAAGAGATGACCACCTAATTTATACCATGAAGTTGGACGTATATTCAAGCATGAGTATAAAATACAAACATATGTTCGTCAATAGCAAAGGTGGCCATCATTCAGCGTCGTCATCGGCGGCAAAGTCGCGGAGGTCGAGGCCTTCGCGTTCGGCTCGGGCTAGGAGCTCTTGAGGTGACTCGTCCTCGATATCCATCACGTCGAGCATAGCGGCCGGAAAACCCACGCCTGCCGCACTCCCCGCGCGGTCGAGCAGGCTCTCGCGCAACTGGTCTACATCAACTTCGATTTTCATGGTGAAACCTCCTACCGGGCCAGGGCCTTACTCACCAGCACTGAGCTCATCCACGGCAGCAACAAAAGCAGCCACCTGGTTGTCGTCCATCTGCGCGGCCAGGCGCCCCACGGGCTCGTCGTAGGCAAACTGTACTTTATCGATAAAGCAATCCCAGGCACGCTCATCCACACGCACGGCGGCCTCGCAATACTGGCTGAGCTTTTTGAGTCCATACCAAAACGCATTCACATGGCGCGCAGGATCCTCATCCAGCACCCCATCGTAGCGCCGACCGTTAAACTCACGCATGCGCGCCACGGCAACCTCGAGCGAGTCGCCGCCGTCGGCCGAAGCCTCGTCCACAAGCTCGGGAATCGCAACCTCGCGCCGGACATTGTGCCTGGTAGCACCGTCGTACTCGCCCACCAACACGTCTTCGTCAAACCGATCATCGTAGTCGAAATAACTGCTGCCCCGGCAAATCCCATGCAGCGAACCGGTGCCAAAGGCACGGAACAACCCGCCATCGGCAACAACGCACCTATAAGTCTCAAACGACTTCTTAACCTGAGCGAGCAACTCGGAAAGCTCTCCGGCATCGCACCCCGTCTCGCACGCGACGCAAGCAGACTTCGGCAACGATACCGGCTCCACCGTGCTCCCTGCAACGCGGGCAGCGCGCTCGGCCCGATACGCTTGGGCTGCCAAGCGCGCTCGCTGCGCAGCACCGCGCACATTAGTAAGCTCGCGCTCCAGCGCCACATCGCCAGCCACATCGCTCGCAAACGCGTCAGCACCCTGCGGGCCGGTCGCACTCAGCTCGGACTCAAACGTCGCCGTGATCATGCCGGCAAGGTCCGTTGCGTCGGCGGCACAACGCAGCTGCTCCAACTGCGTGCACAGCAGATCGGCATCCAGGGGCACCGCATCCACAACGCACACGTCACTCAGACGCACCGCGCCCTGCAGCACCAAAGCCCCCGCAGCATCGTACGCCGCACGAACCCTGTCCGCCGTATTGGCACGCAGCTTTACCTCGATAAACGCAAGCGTCTGCTCCAAGCGGGCCAACAGCTCGGCCTTGTCCTCCATACGCAAAAAGGCAGCGTAGCGCCGCTCCATCTGCAACGGGCCCACAACGCCCATCTGCTTGCGAGCCCGCGCAAGCGACTCGGCTTCAACGCGGCGCACATACCCGTCAACGGCCTGCACGGCAGACTCACGCGCAGCACGCTCGGCAGACTCGACGCCCTCGATCACGGCCAGCAGCTCGCGGGAGCGCGCCTTGCGCACCAACTCCCCGCGGTCGTACTGCTCAAGCGCCGCCTGACGCTTGGCTACCGACTCAAAGCCAAACAGCTCGTCGAGCAGCTCGCCAACAGAACGTTCTTCCGCCATGGCAAGGCCTCCTCACGCGCAGCGCGCCACCATGCTCGCGGGCTCATGTGCGCATCAAACGCCTCGCGCACGCAAGCCCGCACGCTCGCATCCCTATAGATCCAACGCCTTCTTCGCGGCATCGACCGGGTCGCCATCCATGTAGAACACCGGGCTCAACCCCGAGATAATCTCGGAGGAAACGCTCTGCAGGCCCGCGATGGCGCTCAGCGGCAATATCACGCGCTTGGCGCCGGCGTTTTTGGCCACGCGCATGATGTCCTCGAGCCCGCGGATCTCATCCATAGATCCCGACATGCGCAAGATTCCCGGAACCGCCAGCGCGGACATCACCGGGCGGTTGCACGCCGCGGAGCACAGGCCCACAAACTCGGCAAGCGAGACTTCTTCGGACAGACCCTTGCTCTGCAGGTCGTTATAGAACAGCAGGTAGTCCTTTGAACCAATGTGCATGCCCGGCGCCACACGGTTCGCCAGGTTCACAAAGTTGTCGAACGCGGCCTCCAGCGTATCGCGCACCGGCTTGTTAAAGGCAACGCCCTCGTGCTTAAACTTGCACTCGCCGGCGACAGCCTTGTTCTCCAGCTTGTACACGGCAACCTCGCCGCCCTGCGATCTGCCCACGCCAAACACATGGCCGGACAACAGCGGCCCGTCGGGAATCAGCGTGTCCTCGCTCTGCTCGGGCACGCGCACCACGTGCACGTCCTGCGGGTTGTCGGCATCCATATAGCCCAGGTTAACGTCGATAAACTCAACGCCCGCCATAATCTTGAGCTGCTCCTTTACGCGGCGACGGCCCTCGATGGCGTAGTCCAGCAACCAGCGCACGTCGTCCTTGTCCATGGCCTCGTCGGGGAACAGCAGCTTGGCCAGGCCGCTAAAGGTCTTGCGCACGGCGATCTCGTCACGCTTGTTAAAGTCGCTGTTAAAGCGGAAATACCGGTCGATATGGTGCGTAAAGTCCTTGCGGCGCATCTCCTTGCAAAACTCCGACAGGCAGTCGGTAATCAGGCCGTAATGCCCGGTCAGCAGGCTCGAGCGCATCTTGGGAATCTCCCAGCCCGGCAGGTAGTAATGGATGCGGTCGAAGAAGGCCGAATCGTTGTTAAACTCCGGCGGAAACGGATCAAACAGGTGCGTGGTCTTAAGGACATTTTGCACGGTGTCGTTGATGTTGCCCTCAAAGACCATGGAGGCATCGGCGTTAATCTGGTCGCGGCCGCGCGCGTAGCTGCCACTCGCCATGTAGTCCTTCATGATCTGCACGGCGTTGGTGTCCTTAAAGCGCATGCCGGCGACCTCGTCGAACGTCACGCAGTCCCAGTGGCCCACCAAGCCCACGCGATCGGCGCGCATGGAGTTCATACGGCCGAACAGGTTGGCCGTGGTGGTCTGGCCGCCCGAAAGCAAGATGGCATAGGGCGAGACCTCTTTGTAGATATGGCTCTTGCCGGTGCCACGGGGACCCAACTCGCACAGATTGTAATTGCGCTCGATCAGCGGCACCATGCGCTCGATAAAGTGCAGGCGCTCCTTCTCCGAAAGCTCGCTGGGCTCATAGCCGGCAGAGCGCAGCAGCATGTTGAGCCACTCGTCGCGCGAGAAATACTGGCGCTCGTCGATCATGGCCTCCAGGTCCAGGTTGGGCATCTGGATGGGCGTGAGCGACGCCACGCTAAACGGAGAGTCCTCGGGTCCGCGCTTTTTGCGTTTGGCCTTGGAACGGCGCGGCGCATCGTCGCCAAAGACCTCCATGCCAAACTCGTCTTCCTCTTCCATGGGATGACGATACTCGATGCTCATGATGCACCAAATGCCGCCCTGCAGAATCTTGGAGTAGTCGCGCACGTACTCGGCCGGCATCACAAACGGCTCAATGGTCAGATTGGCAAACGACGCCACGTAGATGTCTTTGTATTCGTCGAGCTTGGCCGTCACCTTATCGATAATGGTAAAGCGACCCAGCTCGCGAATCTTGGACTTGATGCGCTCGGACTCGTCGGGACGCACGTAGTTATCGGTGAGGATCTTGCGGATGCGCTCCAGGCCCTCTGCCACGGCATCCTCGTCATCGGTTGAGCAGTACATGCCCAGCAGGTACTCCAGCACAAAGGTGGGCACGTTGGCGCCACGCTTCATAAGGGCCGTAAGGTCCTTGCGCACGATCTTGCCGCCAAAGTGCTCGAGCAGCTTACCGTCCAGTCCATCCATGTCGTAACCGTCATCCTCGGGAGCGTCGGCCACGGCCTGGGCATAGCCATCGGTCGAGGACTCGTCCTCGGCGGGCGCCGCAACCTCATCGGGCGCAGCGGCCGCCACCGGCTCCGGAACAGGCGCGGCGGCCACGGCCTCCGGGGCAGGCACAGCCTCCACCGCAGGCACCGCGGCCTCCACCGGCGCACTCACATCAATCGAGGGAACTTCCCACAGATCGTCGTCATGGCTATCAAACATAGGGCACACTCCTAAAAACCAAAGTCAGCAACAGGGGCAAACGAAACAGCGATGGTGTACGTCTCGCGCCAAACGATCTTGCCCGTCTCGCGCTCGCGGCAGACCAGATAGTACGGACCCTTGGCCGAGAATCCATCCGCTGCATGCAACGCAAACTTGGCATGCACCACGCGCTCCTGCGAGTTAACAGAAGTCTTGCTGGCATGCGCCTTGACCGTATCGCTCACCTCGTTGCCACTTGCATCGGTAAACACCAGCTCGTACTCGCACGGCAAGACCTTACCTTGGGCAGGCTCTTCCTGGATCAAGTTGACCGAGAAGAGCGAGTTGGTCACTCGGCGTCCCTCGCTTAGCACGCGCAGCGTCGCCGCGCGCGTGTCGACAAAGTCCTTGGAACCCGAGCGCGCACGCCAAAAACCGATAACGGGCACGCAGAGCTCCTGCAGGCTCATGCCGCCGTGGACGTAGTTGTTAGTGCCGCCGGGACGCTTGAAGTGCACGTTCTCGCGCGGGGCAAACCCCTCAAAACCGGCGCCCAAACGTCCCATGTTAACATTAACAAACACCCCGCATGCCTCTTCCGAAAGCTTGGCCACGGCCTCGTTGGGTACCACCAGATGACGCTTGCCGTGCATGACAGGAGCGTCAAGGAAGGGAAGGTCTGGCTTGCCGAGCATCTGGCACTCGCTGAGCTCCCGACGCGTGTAGATAAAGCCGTGGTCCGCCGTTATAACAACACGGGCGCCCGGGGCGTCGGTGCACACGCGACGCGCCAACGCAGCAAGTTCCTCCACGGTGTCCGCACAGGCATCGAAGACGTCATCCTGCGTAGCGGCCTTCTCGCCCGTAGCATCGATCTTGTTGTGGTAGAGATAAACGAGCTTGGAGTCCTTGAGCAGCGCCTTGCGCTCGGTTCCCGCCATGTTGAGGTATGCGCTCGAGCGCAAAGCGCGGCCCGTAGACTCAACGTTGGCAAGCACGGCCTCGCGCTGCGGAGTCGTCGAAGTGGGCATGCCGTCAGCCAGCACGTACGTGCCATCCGCTGCAAGCCCAAGCGCCTGGTGCGGCAGCAGCGCGGGCATACCCACCTCGGTAATGGAGGGAAAGACCGCCTGCATGCTAGAGACCTTGACGTTGCCGCCGCGCTCGCGCTCGAGCAGCGCCGCAACGTCGCGGGCCACCTCATAGCGCAGCGCGTCGCTCACGATAACGACCGTCGTTTTGGTAGAGCCCACAAAGGTGGGCAGTACATGCCAGTAGAATTCATCCTGCCGTGCGGGACCCTCGATGTAGCCGCAATCGGCCCACTCCCCTTGCGCAGCGGTCGCCCAGCATGCATTAGCATCGGCCAAGAACCAGTTACTGTAAAGATTCTCCGCCCAGTCCACCACAGCTCGGGCAGGCTCCTCGAGCACATCGCACTCGACGGAACGCGCCCGCAGATACGCGGTGCACACATGGCGATAGGCAGCGTCCATGGCATACCAATCGGACGTGTAGGCATCCCACACCTGCTGGGGCTGCGCCAGATGGAACCCGCCCGCATGCGCCTGCCTAAACGCACACATATCGGCCACAGCGACAAGCAGGTCAAAGTAGCTCTTGACACGGCGGTACCAGCTCAGGTCGCAGCGACGCGACGCAAAAGTGCGCGCGTCCTCAACACGGTCCGCACCCTGAGCAAACGAGCTGAACAGCTGCGAGAGCACGGCCTCATTGACGCACGGGAACACATCAAGCGAGGCTAGCACATCGATCGGCAGAGCCTCAAACCGCGCAAAGAGCCCGCGAGCATCCTCCACCAAACGGCAGATCTCAAATAAATCCTCGCTCGACGCCTGAGCATCAGCAGTCTGGTCCCACGTACGCACTGCCTCAAGGCAATAGGGTCCGTAGGCGGGAGCCACATAGCTTTCGAGTCCCTTGAGCGCTCCCTCGGGAAGCGCGGTGGATGACGCCGTGATGAGCATATGGGATGCCAGCGCAAGCAGCGAATCACGCTCATACAGCGGCCCCTCAAACCCATAGCAACGTACAATGAAGGCAGAGAGGACATCGCGCACGCAGTACTTGTCCACCAACTCGGCCAGCGCTTCGGGGCCCTCGTGCAGCAGCGTGGTCATACAGCCGCGCAGCACAAACGCGGGGCGCGCGTCGCCAAGCTCTTTACCGCCAAAAATCACCGTAAGGGTGCCGAGTTCGATATCGGATGCGCCCGAGGCATGCGGAACACACGCGGCAAACTTAGCGCAACGGGTCTTGGCATCAAAGAACGTCTTGTGCTCGCGCAGGCTCTCGCGCACGGCGTCGATATTCTCGATGCCCAGCTGATCGGCCAAAAGCGAAAGATAGTCAGCCTGGAACTGATCTGCATACAGCTCAACATCGGCAAGCCAATCACCCTCAAGCCTGCCGCGCGGGCAACGGCGATACAGCAAGATATCGCTCGCAAGGTCATCGCGGTTGATGAGCTTCTTAACGGCAAACATGTGGCCCTCGCAGGCCTCAACAAAGCGCACTGGGCGCTCAAAGTCACCGTGAGCGGGCATAACGCCGTCATCGGCCCCCGCGCCGTCGAAACCCTCGGCAGCCAATCGCTCAAACTCAGGAGCAAACTCGCCGTCCGCATCGTGCCAAATCACCACACGGCGCAGCATACATGCGGGCAACGGCTGCAAAAAACGCAGCTTGAGCTGTTCTTCTACATCGATCTTGGGCATGAATATCCTTACCGTATTTGCAGTTACTTAATCTTTGCCAGCACATCCTGAAACTTGGCGTAGTTGACCTTGACGCCGTCATCCAGGTCGATCTTGATCATCTGGTCTGCCAAGTGGTGAAGTTTCTCTTCATAGACAATGGTCTCTTTGAGCTGGTCGTTGAGCTTTTTGACGCGCTTATCCAAACGCACGCGCTCGCCGCGCTCGGCACTGGCAAGGGCATCGTTGGCATAGCCGATCTGGGCACGGTAGCGCTCCTGCTGCTCATGCACATAGTCGGTGCGGATGCGAGCCAACAGGTCGGGCTGATAGCGATGCATGTAAACAAGGCACTTGAAGCCATTCTTCTTGCCACTGTCGAACAGCCAGTAGATGGGGCGCTTCTTATAGGTCTGACAGTGGTCCTTAAAGAAATCCTTTAGGAAATAGGCACGAATCACCTCGCGCGAGGTACCCTTGCCGCCGAGCGCCTCGGCACTAAAGGCCAGGTTCTGCTCGAGCGTCTCCTCGCCATACACAGTGCGCACAAAGTCGATAAAGTAACGCACGATGTCGTCATCAAAGTACTCGTCGTCGGTAATCGGCAGCACGTTGTCGCTATCGGGCATAAAGGCCACATGCGCCGGGTCGGGCATCTTGGCCAGATAGTCGTTGACCGTGGCACCCTGATCGGCCAAGACCAGACCGTCCACGTCCAGCGAATAGCGGCCAAACATGCAGCCCACGGCATAGCTTATGAGCGAGGTGATCTCGTCGCGCTTAGTGCGCACGTATTTGTTGCCCTTATAGCTCTCGGGAATCTCGTCGGCGGTGTCGAAGATGCGCGCCACCGAGACGTACTTATCCTCGACCTCGATGGGCACCTCCCCCTCCATGTTGTAGATCTTGGCAAAGATTCGGTTGAGCTCCTCCTCGTTAGCGCGAAGCTGCTCAAAGCGAGCATTAACCTCGGCCTTGCGGGCCTCGTATTTATCTTGAAGCAAAGTGGCCATAACTACAGACCTTTCAATTTATCAATACAGTAGAAGTTAGAAAACCCGAGCCCATTCCATCAATCAATTAACACCAAGACTCGTGAGCTGAAAAACAGCGAAAGCCTTCCGATGCTCGACCGATATCTTCAGGACAAGTCTGGCTATCAATAAATCCCATAAGTGAGAGACGACAACTACAATAAAGTCAATAAAAGATGGGACAGAAAAACGAATGCCATGATTAACGACAGAACAGTCAGGCCAGTTGATATTTTCAATCGCTTCCACATGTTGTTATGTTTCAAAAGGTAAGCCCGATAGGTAATGTTTAGGGAAGAGCAGTAGGACTTAAGCAAGTCCCGTTCCCTAATTTGCCCGCCCTCGTCGCAAGCCTCTTTGTAAGTAGTCGAATACCTATCAAATTGTTCAGAAGGAGATGCGAGTGCAATATTGCTCCTTAAAAATATTGCACTGACAGCTATAACAAGAGCACAGCCAAGAAGACCAAGAAGAATCAAATAGACAAACAGTATTTGCCTCGTTGAAATCCCATAAACTTCCTCAAGACCTTGAATATTTGAAATATAGTCGAGAGGTGCCAGGTACGCAACGGACAGAATCGTGATGGTAACCATAAGGTTATCAACGTAGCGATTTAAGCTATCCCCCCTCTCTTTTTCAAATTCAAGTGAGGAAAGAACAATGTCTCTCAAGTAATCGCTAATCTGCCCCTCCTTGGAGAGAGCGCTTTTATCGACGTCATGTCGCTTGTTCTTTTTGCCCATGAAAGTCACCTTTACTACTTGGTTTTTCGATCAGGTAAACCCGCCGGTTTTTCATAAGTAAATTGCGTTAACCTTGTTATGGGTCCAGGAATCGTGACCGGCTTCTTTGCTCCCGCCCCTTCATCTTTTCTTTTCTTGTCATCTTTCTTTTTTTCAGACATATTTAATTTCAATCCAATCTATCCAATGACGTTCTTTTGTTAAAGATAGGTGAGTCCTAACAAGACAGCTAAATTAAAGGATGACGCTTGAAATCCCAAGAAGTTTCAAACGAGTCATAGTCAGCCTTTGAAATTGAGCGAGAGTCTTCAACGAGTGAACAAACAGTCGGTTCGGCGGCCTTATCTTGGATGATCGGTAACTGACCGATTTGGCCTACCTCAAAGTTTAGAGTCGGCGACATAAACGCCAAATCAATTTCGGCAATGGAACAGTTGCAGAAAGCCTGGATGTATCGAAGCTCGTTCGGCTCCGCAAAAAGACATGCTCCAGCTACCTCAAAAAGCATCCCTCGAGGTGCAAACCTAAAGGAGGCGAGGCTGGAAGAAATTTTAGACCAGGAAACTGCGGGCTTGAAATAGTCGTTCTGGTTCTTGATCACAAAATCAGGTGTAGAGAGATAGGCATACTTGGACAGAATTGCCTCCTTCATCTCCCGACCGTCATCAAACCAATTAACCACCTCATCGTAGTCACCCCACCACTTTCGATAGGAGCCGCCCCGAATAATCGGAAACCAACGGGAACCACTTTGCTTTGCCTCGGGCCTGCCACTGCAATCTCGCGATGTGTTGGAAGGCACCACTTCCCACCATTTCCTCAAAAAGCGGCCATTATCGCTCGTCGCCAAGCCCTGTCGCGGAGTAGCAATGGCATCGAGCCTCTTTCCTTTTGTGAACGATTCAACAAGAGCATCGCTGGCCCAGTAGGCTATGGGGCTGCCGGGGATCTGCTTGAAGGTCTCGGCGTCGCGGCGATAGAACCAGCCGCAGTCGGGGTTTCGGATCGCCTCGAGGGCCTTGGGAGCCTGGACAGCGGCGCCAACGAAGTCAGAAAGGCGCACGTAGCCTCCCTTGTAGCCCTTGATGAGTGAGTTGTGAAACGTGTAGGTGCAGATGGGCACAGTCGCGCCAGCGAAGCCCGAGTACTCAAGTTGAATGAGGGAGGTAAGCGTTCTGTTGTCGATAATCTCGTTGCGGAGCTTCTCATAGCTTCCGATGAACATCCAGACGAAAGGCGACATGACTCCGCACTCGCCGTGGTCCTTGGCGAGACTGAACATGCGAACGACAAAGCTGGAGAAGAGGTCGCTCTTCACGTCGGGGTAGTTCTTCTTGACCCACTTGCTCATAAAGGGGTTAAAGCTGCTGCTGCCCATATACGGAGGATTCGCCACGACGCAGGTAAAACGACGGGACAGTTTCTCGCAGATGGCGGCAGCGCATTCGAGCTTAGTTTTAGTCGCAGAAGCAAAAAGATCGTCGGAACAGCTCACGGCGGCGGCCTTAAGCTCGTCAATCTCGTCCTCTGAAGGATTAAGAAGCGAGCCGATCTCGCCCAAATGACTCAGCTCCTCGGCGAGCTTCTTGTTACCCGGCAGCTCGTCCTCCCCAAGCGGGATGCTCGAGAGCACGGTAACGTCGGCGCGAACGCCACGCCTAAAGAAGCGACGGTCGTGCTCGCGGGCGCACATGGCAAGCGCCAGCTCCGCGATCTGTGCCGCGCGGGAATCGATTTCCATACCTGCAAGGTTTTTAGTAAGAATGAGCTCGGGAATCTCGCGCTCACGATAGCCGCGCTCCTCGTACATATGAAAGAGCAGCTCAAACGCATAGACCAAGATATGGCCCGAGCCGCATACGGGGTCGCAGAGGGTTATCTCCTCGGGGCTCGAGATGCGGATGAAGTCCTCGTGCTCAGCATCGGGCTCGATGTAGTATTTCATGCGCTCGCGTAGCGAACTCCCCGGATTGTTGAGCATCCACAGACGGCCGAGCGAGTTCTCGACCATATAGCGCACGATCCACTCGGGGGTGAAGAGCTGAGTGGCGGGAGCGATGTCCGCCGCTGCGGCCTTGCGCTTGGACTTGAAGAACTCGTCTTTAACGTCAGCGTTGTAGTACTGATACATCCAGCCCAGAACGGTCACGCCCTCGCGCCAGTCCTCGTCAGTGAGGACAACATTGAGTTTGCCCACCACGCCGTCGGCCATCATGAGGCCCTGGGGCAACAGCAACTCCATGGCTCCGCCTACGCGATCAAAGACGCCTGGCAGGCAATCGGCAAGCTCCTCGCACTGAGCAACAAACAGGTAGCGCCACAACGGTTCATCCAAGCCCGCCATTTTGAGCTCGGCTATGCGATCGGTATCGGCCGTCGTTATCTCCACATCCAGTGCGTTCTCCACGGCCTCGCTGCCATGGCTGCCGTCCGCACGACTTAGCATGCGCATACGGCTGGGAAGCCATCCGCGTGCATCCATGAAGCGAATGGCCACGATGCGGTTGAACCAGGTGTAGGCCGCACGGTCGCGCAGCGCCTCGTGACCCACCTCTGCCTGCATGCGCAGTAGTTCGTCGCGTTGCTCAATCTCAGCCGGACTTAGGGGCAGGCCGTTGACGGTCTCGGAGCCAACGGGCGCGGGTGCAGGTTCGGTGATGCCGTAGCGCACCATCTGCGCCTCCACGCCTTTGATGAGCTCCGTACGGGCCCAGGTGCAGAAACTCTTAAGAGCAGAATCGTTCATGGTTGATGAGCCTTTCTAAACGCCATAAACCACCGGTGCGCGCTTTGGCACCGATGGCTCCGCGGGTTAGTTGATACGGATCTCGTCGTTTGCAGCGAGCGCCTGCATAAGGCGAGAGCGCAGGTCGTCCACGTAGTGCTCCACGTCCTCTGCGGACAAGAGACGACTCGGCTTGGCCAGATCGGCGCGGCGCACGGTCTTAATCTTGCGCTGGGGCACGGGTGTAGGCGTGGGCGCGGACGCAGACAACGCGGCTCCCTTGCTGGAGACCTTCTTGACCACCTCACCCGTACTCGTGACCTCGGTGGTGCGGTGCTCGTTGTCCATACGCGCGCGAGCCTCATCCACAGCGTCGTACATCTCATTGGCTGCCACACTGAGCCAGTCGCCCCAGTTAGTTGCAACAACGCTCAGTTCGTTGAGACTTTGAGCGCTGTGGGCACGGTTTTTGAACGACTCGTATTTGGTGCCGGCGCCTGCTATGGCATCCTTGGCCTGATTGACAAAGCCCTTTTGGCTCTCGGCCTGCGCCCGCAGGTCTTGCAGATCGCTCTCGATGCGACACAAAAACTCATTGCGGCGGATGCCCAACAGCTTTTTCATGTCGTCCTCGACGGGATCCATAAGCGGCTGCAGGTCTTTAATATGGCCGTAGGGCTTGGGATCTTTGAGGATCTCGCGCACCTTTGCCACGTTCTTCACCGCGTCGGGAATGTCATCGGAGGCATACTCGATACCCTCGGTGCGGCTCAAGAAATCCTTGGCGTGGTCAAACGCTGTTCGTTGGTTGGACCCGAAGAACTCAACCACCCTGTCAAAGTCTTCCTTGGCATCGAGCAGGCGGTCCTCATGCTTGGTAAACGTAGTCAAGAACGCCTCGGCCTCGTTCTGGTCCTTAAGGACGTCGGCCACCTCCGAGCGCATCTTCTCGCACTCGCCCTCACCGGGATACGGGTAGGCCGGCTTGATGCCCGTGTAGTAGTCGCGTGCCATGGCGACGCACACCTCACGCAAGTCCTCAAGGCGCTCCTTGAGCTCGGCCACGAGCTTATCCTCGTTGGAGGGCACGGTCTTGAGATCAAACAGGTCGCGCATGAGCTCACCCGCACCGCTCAGCAAACGGTCGTTCATGCGCACGCGCAAGCGCACCTGGGCCTTATCGGCATCCTTGCGCAGGAGTGCTACCATGCGGCTGTCGTTAGCTTGAACCGTCTGACCGCCAAACAGCACCTGCGCGCGCTGCTCCACCACAAGCTGCGCCACCACATTTGCGATATCGACCTCGCGCCAGCCAAAGGGCCTTTGCTGGTACTGGCGCTGGATATCGCCCATAGCGGTATCCAGGTGGCGCTGGTGCTGAACTTTGAGGTAGTCCTCGACCTCCTTGAGCGCACGCGTGTTGCCCGCGTCCATGCCAGCGAGCCCCGCCTGGACGTTGCCCGCCAGAGTGGAGCGGATATCGGAATCGCTCGTGACCGGCGCGCCGATATAGTCGGCCTTTTCAAAGACTACATCGCACAGCTGCGCCAGCACCTGCTCAAAGACCTGGGCGGGCTTGGTCGCGCGGACCTCAACCATGCGGCCGTTGACTGCACAACGTGCATGGAGCACGGCCTCGCTCAAAAGGGTATCGGCCTCCTTCTCGTTATAGGCCGCCTCGCGCATCTTGGACTCGACGATCTGGCGCGTACTCAGCTGAAGCTCCTGGAGATTTCGCGTCTTGGCGTACTTGCGGATCTTGGCGGCCCTGACGAGCGTCTCCCAATAATCCGCCTCGTCACTCAAGGCCACGATGGCTTTGCCCGAAGAAGCCAAAGCCAGCTCGGTATCGTCCGCACGGCCCAGGTCGCTCGCCATAGTCGCCACGTAAAGCTCCATGCCGCCCATGCTGGTACCGTGGATTGAGCCGTCCACATAGCGGTCAAACGGGAAGTCGTTGGCCCCGCGATTGAGCTTGCGCGCGGTGTAGATGCTGTCGAACAGGCGCTTTTTGATAGACTCGATCACCTGCGCGTTGTCGATCGGGGTGCGTGCGATCTCCTGCGCTATCTCCTGCTCCTCGTCGGTGAGGAAGCTATAGGTATCGCCCTGGCGTGCCACGTAGTTCTCGCGCTCCAAACGGGCGAGGGATTCCTTGACGCGGTCCTTGAGGGCGCGCTTGTCCACGTCGAGGCTATCGATCATGAGGATGGAGATGTTCTCGACCGTGGCCTTGACGTAGCCGATGTAGCGGATCAAGTACAGGAGCTTAAGCACCCGGACATCGTAGCTCTCAAGACCCTCTGCGTTTTCAGCCGCGCGCTCCGCACAGACGACGACTTGAATGATGCCGTGCTCCAAATCCTTGGAGATTGTGTCGAAGAAGCGCCAGAACGGCACGAGTGCACCAGTCTGGTCATGCTGGATGGCCTGAGCGCTCTCCTGAAACGCGCTCAGCATGGAGCGCTCGCCCGTGGACATGTGCTTGGCCTTAACACCATGCTTGCGTACCTCGGTCATCACGTCGGGCAGAAGCTTAAACTGGTAGCCCACAAACGGGTAGCTGGCCACAAAATCCTTGGAGTTGGCGAAGCCGGCAAGGTCGGAGCGCGAGCCCCCCTCAAAGGTAAAGTTGTTTTTGAGGACGGCGGCGTCTTGCTCGTAGACCTGTGCAAGCGTATCGGCCGCCGGCGCGGTCTTCTCGAGCACACGGCGTTGGATGACCTCGTCCACGCTGGAGCTGGAGAGCGAAAGGCGGGTATTGAAACGGCCCTGGATCTTTGAAAAGTCGTTGCCCACGGGCAGGCTCAGGTTGTCGATGGCCTCCTGGCTCGTGACCATCACCCACACGCGGCCACCGCAGGCGGCACCCAGCTCCTCGACGATGGTCTGAAGGCTCAGCATAAGGCTTGGGTCCTGGTCGTTTGTAATAAACTGACCCACCTCGTCGACCATAAAGAGCAAACGGAAGTTGCCACCGTGGGCCGCTGCCTGAGCGTCCACGTAATCCTTGACCTTTTTGGCAAAGACATCGGGGGCCAAAACCTCGTCCTCAGAACCCTCGAGCCAGTTCCATGCGGCCTTTTCGCTCATGCCGAGCACGCTCTGCAGCACCTCGACGACGTCGTCCTCAAAGTAGCTGTAGGTGTCGCGGGCCTGGAGCCAGGACTCGCCGTTGACGCGCTCAAAGGCCTCGCGGAACTCCTGGGTCTTGCCCAGGGAATCGATGTAGTCCTCGAGCTTTGCAAGCTTGAGGTCCTCGCCGTAGAAGCCGCGCGCCTCGTAGAACATGCGCTCAAAGCCGCGAAGCAGCGCCGTGGGAGCCGTATCGCCCTGCTTCCACTGGCCCGCCTTGCTATCGATGTTAAAGAGGATGGCCTGCGTGGGCACCGAGCAGGCGCGCTCCATGGCAGCCGCGACCATGGGGTCGACGATTTTGCCGTCAAAGTAGCGGATGGCGCTCTTGCCGCCGATCTGGCGATTCTCGAGCAGGTAGCTCAGCATCTTGAGGAAGTGCGATTTACCGGAACCGAAGAAACCACTGATCCACACGCCGATCTTGTCGGTGCGTGCATCGATGGCATCGCCGTAGGCCTTGAAGAACGTGGCAAAGTGCCTCTGCAACTCGCGCGTCACCACGTACTCGTCAAGCTCCTGGCGGATGGACCCATCTTTTGAATCCTGGACCTTGACCACGCCGTTGATGGAGCGGTTGATGTCTTTTGCAAAGAGGTCGCGAATGATCGTGTTGTCCATGGGTGCTCCTTTGGGTTTGGGAACGTTATGGCAAAGGGTTGTTACCGGCGGCAGGGACTTGCCTGCGGGGAGCCGTGCTTACGAGATATCGATGGCGCGGTAGTAGTTGTCGGCCGGCAGACGGTTAAAGAGCTGGAAAGAAGAGCCGTTGAAACTGCCCGGATAGGCGGCGACCACAGGCACCTCATCAAAATCCGCAAGCATGCAATGGAGAAGCGTGTGCATGCGAAAGAATGGGAAGACCTCGCCCGCGCCGGTGAGGAGAACGACGTCTCCAGGCGCGTACGGCTTGGTCTGCTCAAGGATGTACGCGGCGACTTTCTCGGGCGAGGCGAACTTGGCCACGTCCTCGAGCACGCGCTGGGTACCGCGGCGCTCCTCTTGGTGCGGGATAGCCTTGAGGACACGGCGCTTTTCGAGAATTGCCAGCACGGCGTCGTAGAGGTTCACGACCTTGAGCGTGCACGGAAGCTTGTCGGCCTCGGCATCGCGTGAAAGGGTGTCAAATAATGCACGCGCCTCAAACTCCAGCGCGGGGTCATAGCAAAAGGTGTGGAAGCCGATCTCATTGCCTATGCCCTTGTTAGCCAAAAAGTCCTCGCTGCACAGGCATTCGCGCAGAAGCTGCGCGCGGCGCTCAAATTCCTGACAGGCGTGCTGAGAGCGGACATGCGCCGCCACGACGCTCTTACGGGAATGGATGCCGATATTGGTGGTGAAATCGGTCGCCGGGGTGATAGCAGGTTCGGCGGCGCTGTTGACGGGAGCCACGCTACATCACCACCCTGCCGGTAAGGGCCGCGATAAGCGACTGCTCGCCCAGCAGAACCAAGGCTCGCTCGAAATCGGAATCGAGGAAGAGTGGTGACAGACGCTCGGACTCCGGGCCCTGGCCCTCGCCGATAAGGCCGGCATGGCGGAGCGTCTGGCGGAGCGAGCCCTTAATGCGCTTGACCGTGGCCTCAGTCCAGCGGGCCGCGTCCGGATACTCCGTGGTAAAGCGTGTCATAAAGGCATTGAGGTCAACCGCCGTAAAGGCATAATCGAAGTTTTGTAGGCGCTCCCCTACCTCGACGAGCACGAGCTCGCGCACGATATCGTAGCGGCAGATCATGCTGTAGAAGATGGCCTGGTCCGCCTGCGTGGGAGTGCCGGATGCCATGAGCCTGGTTAGGGATGACACAGCCTCGACGGCGATATTGGAGTCGATGCCACGCACGGCGCATGCGGCGTCCGTGGGCACCATGGCGTCGAGGCGTCGAAGGCACACGGTTGCGCGGTTGGCGACCATGCGCTCCGTGGGATATTGAAAGAGGTTCTCGCTCTTTACGCGTACAATGACCTGCTCGTCGCTTGCGCCCTGCATACGAAGGGCAGCGACGATGCGCATCTCATGCGGGAGGAATTGCTCGCGGGTGAGCACCCCCCCCCCGAACGCTTTTTGTGGTTATATCCACAGTACACGCTCCAAGGGTGTCAAAGGCTGTCACAAGTGCGCCGCAACCCGGCAGGCAGGTGCGGCGCACATGACAATAATCATACCTGTTGGTAAAAAAGTTACCACGCCCAGAGTGTCAAATGTTGAGCAACAAAATTAAATCCGGTTAACGGTCATTTTCGCAGCTCAGAAGCTTTGACGAGGTCGCCCCAAATCACACTTGCCAGACAACCGCGCTTACGAATGCAGGCACGCACACGCCCAACGCCATCCTCCGCTATATTCAACATAGAGTTATACACATGCTTCTATGTAAGGAGCTTCATATGTCTGTCGTAAAGTCTATTTCTGATCAGACGCGCGCACTAACTACCATTCAGGAACGCGAAGATCACATTCAACGTGCCATCGCTCGTGGCTACGACGACCTCACCAACGGTCGCGTACGCCCCTGGAAACAAGCAAAGGCCGAGGCGGATCGGATACGAGCCTCGAGATAATCCCTCCCCCATGTAACCATCCTGTAAATCATAGCGGCGCAGTCGAGTTTTACCGAGATGCGGTCGCGCCTGGCGCTCCACTGTGCTAAAGTATCCCGAACGTTCAAACGACTACGAGGGGAACTAGAAGATGGCACGTGTGCACAACTTCTCAGCTGGCCCGGCCGCATTGCCTACAAGCGTGCTCGCCGAGATCGCCGACGAGATGATGGACTACCGCGGTTGCGGCATGTCCGTGCTCGAGATGAGCCATCGATCTAGCATGTACCAGCAGATCATCGACGACGCCGAGGCAACCCTGCGCCGTCTGCTGAGCATCCCCGATAACTACCATGTCCTATTTTTGCAGGGCGGCGCCACGCTACAGTTTGCGGGCATCCCGATGAACCTTATGCGTCGCGGCCGCGCCGGCTACGTCGTGACCGGCAACTTTGCCAACAAGGCGTACCAAGAGGCCGCCAAATACGGCGAGGCCGTGCTGCTCGCGAGCTCCGAGGACACCAATTTCGACCGCATTCCCGCCATGGCCGACGTCAACGCGCGCATTGCCGCCGAGGCCGCGGGCGACGGGCTCGACTACGTCTACATCTGCCAGAACAACACCATCTTTGGCACCATGTTCCACGAGCTGCCCGATTGCGGCGACGTACCGCTGGTCGCCGATGTCTCGAGCTGCTTTCTGTCGCAGCCGCTCGACGTTGAGCGCTACGGGCTCATCTACGCCGGCGCGCAGAAAAACGCCGGTGCCGCGGGCGTGACCGTGGTCATCGTGCGCGACGACCTCATCGCCAAAGGCCCCGCCTTTGCGCAGACGCCGCAGTACATGGACCTTAAGACCGAGGCCGCCAAGGGCTCCATGCTCAACACGCCCAACACCTTTGGCATCTACGTATGTGGCAAGGTGTTCCGTTGGGTTGAGCAAACCGGCGGACTTGCCGCCATGGCCGAGCGCAACTGGGCCAAGGCCAATCTGCTCTACGATCTGCTCGAGCACAGCGAGCTGTTCCATGGCACCGCGCAGACCGGCAGCCGCTCCATCGCCAACGTCACGTTCCGTACCGGCGATGCCGACCTCAACGCCGCCTTTGTCGCAGGCGCGGCAGAGCACCAGATTCAAAACGTCAAGGGCCATCGTCTGGTGGGCGGCATGCGCGCCAGCGTCTACAACGCCGTAACCATGGAAGACGTTCAGGCGCTGGCCACGTACATGAAGGACTTCGAAGCGCAGCATAGTTTGAGTCCGCGATCTAACTAGCCCGCAGCACGCGGGCCGACCAGCCACCTCAAACCACCCTGTTTAGATCAAAACCTGCTAAGGAGTTTTTCCATGCGTAAGATTAAGACCATCGACGACATCACCAAAGACGGCAAAGTCGAGTTTGGCGAGGGCTACGAGTTTGTGGGCACCGCCGAGGAGGCCGACGCCATCCTGATGCGCTCCACCGACCTGCACGGCTACGAGCTGCCCGAGGGCATCCGCGCCATCGCCCGCTGCGGCGCCGGCGTCAACAACATTCCCGTCGAGGAGTACGCCAAGAAGGGCGTCGTCGTCTTTAACTCCCCCGGCGCCAACAGCAACGCCGTCAAGGAGCTCGTCCTAGGCATGCTGGTGCTCTCGAGCCGCGGCGTGGTGCAATCGATGAACTGGGTGCGCGACAACGCCGACGACCCCGAGATTCAGGTCGATGCCGAGAAGGCCAAGAAGGCCTTTGTGGGCCGCGAGCTCAAGGGCAAGCGCATCGGCGTCATCGGCCTAGGCAACGTGGGCTCCAAGGTCGCCAACGCCTGCGTCGACCTGGGTATGGACGTCTACGGCTACGACCCGTTCATTTCCGTCGAGCACGCGTGGGTGCTGAGCCGCGAGGTGCAGCGCGTGGGCACGCTCGAAGATCTCTGCCGCGGCTGCGACTACCTCACCGTGCACGTGCCCAGCAAGGCCGACACCATCGGCATGATCAGCACCGAGCAGATCAACCTGCTGGCTCCGGACGCCGTGCTGATCAACTACGCACGCGAGACCATCATTGACGAGGACGCCGTCGACGCCGCCCTGCGCGCGGGCAAGCTCAGCTGGTTTAGCTGCGACTTTGCCACGCCCAAGACCGTCAAGATGCCCAACACGTTTATCACCACGCATTCGGGCGCCGGCACCGGCGAGGCCGAGGCCAACTGCGCCGACATGGCCATCAGCGAGCTCAAGGATTACCTGGAAAACGGCAACATCGCGCACAGCGTCAACTACCCCGCCTGCAGCATGGGCAAGGCGCGCGCCGCAAGCCGCATTGCCTGCCTGCATGCCAACGTGCCCAACATGATCGGCCAGATCACGGCCATTCTCGCCAAGGACAACGCCAACGTGCAGCGCATGACCAACGAGTCCGCTGGCGAGAACGCCTACACCATGTTCGACACCGATGAGCACCTGGACGGCAGCACGATCGAGGCACTTAAGCAAATTCCGTCGATGTATCGTGTGCGCGTGATTAAATAGCGCCGGCGCCAATCCTGCCAGACAGACCACGAAGCCCATTCGGCCCCCGTTTTCACGAAACGGGGGCCGATTTTGTTGCTCCGGACGACTTTAAAATGATACCCAGAACAAGTTTTTTCAGATAATCGATAGTGAGGCTCAAGTCGCTAAGCACACCCGCTTTGATAAACAGCTTTATCAGGGACTTTAGTAGGTAAAAATCGATCTCTATGTGCCGAATGTAAGTTGACTGTCCATTTTCCGAAACAACTTATTCTAGATAGCATTTTTAAGGCCCCTCCAAGGCGAAATATAAATCTTTTTGTGACCAAAACTCTAGTCCGCGCGACCGTTTTCCACCCGCGCGGCTACATTCCTGCCCAATCGATAAAAATCTCCTCACGAAGCCGCCGTTCGAGCTCCTGCTGTCGCGGCGTCTTGTCTTTCAGCGGCACATCGAGATAGGACATGATGAGCTCCATCACCACGCGGAAGGCATCGGAGTCGGCCAGCTGGCCATAGGTCATCAGAACGACGGGATATCCCATCGCTTGCAAGGCCGTCGTTCGATCGGAGTCCGAGATCTTGGATTCTATGGATCCGTGTATGGCTTTACTTTGGCATTCAACCAGGCACTCTCGGCTGCCGTCCTTATTTGCCAGCAGAATATCGGCATAGCGCCTATCAAGCCCCGAAATCAGGCGGGCGCTGCGCGTCATACGAATCTCGACGTTATTGGTAAGGCGCAGGCCTTCGCCGCCGCGCAACCTCGTAAGGCCAAACAGCATCGAAGCCTGGACCTCAAGCGGCGATGCCGCCACCCCCGTAATGCATTTCGCGGCACGTGTGAACGATTTAGCACCGCGGAGCCCCGGGATCTTATCGACGTACTCTGTAAGTTCAGAGAACTCGATCAAGGGCGGTCGTTTCCACAGGTCCGTTGGATTCCCCGAGACATCCTTTACATTTTCCCAACCCAACCGTGCGTCACCCCACCGGTCCCCATATGCCTGCACAAGTGCCGACTTTACCTGAGGCGCAATCTTGCACACGGCAAAGGTGCCGCACATCTCATACATGCACATGATTAAACGCTCGTTTGAGACCGAGGAAGCCAGGGTCAGCAGGGTAAAGAGCGGGGACGCGACATCGAGGCCAAACTCTGTCTGTCGCATGGAATCAAACGGCCTCTCCCCGTTCCAAACATGCCTGACAATGCGATCGCCCTTACGTCCGCAGCTGCCCTGCGCCAACACGTGTAACGGGGTGCCCAGGAAATGCGTGACGAGCGGATGCTCACATAGGTGCTCCCTGCGCGGATCGTCCGCAGAATCGGGCAGGTCCGGCATTATTGCCAAGACCTGTGGAGGTATCCGGTGATACCGAAAGGCAGATATGTCGCACAGCATGTCGTCCATGAAGGGTACGTACCCGCTGCGTCGCTTGTGAACCCGCTCGGACGGCAAACGCGCTGGCTCGGCCTGCGAACGGTAAATACTGCCACGCCCACGTCGCGGATCTCTCAGGAGGCTTACAATCGGTTTGGAAAGCAAACTGATTGTGAGGTTGCATATGGTTGATGAGGACTTTGCCTGGCGGCTTGCGCAGGAGCTTGTGCGGATCGACAGCTCAGACCCGGGCGCGTATGAGGATGAAATTGAGCGCTTCATTAAGAGGCTCATTGAGCAGCAGCTGGCACAACTTGATAGTTCTGCGCTCGATGCCGTGCAGATTGAGGAGCTCGAAGTGCTGCCCGGGCGCCGCAACCTTAAAGTCACCGTGCCGGGCCAAAGCGACGAGCCGCGGCTGATCTATATCTGCCACATGGATACCGTCACCTTGGGCGATGGCTGGGACGCAGACATCGAACCGCTTGGGGCGGTTGTGCGCGACGATAAACTCTATGGCCGCGGTGCCTGCGATATGAAGGGTGGCCTGGCCTGCGCCATTGCCGCACTGGTCCATACGCTCGAGCGCGTGGCGGCGGATGGCGCGCTGCCACGCCGCGGCTTTTCGCTCATCTGCTCGGTCGACGAGGAAGACTTCATGCGCGGCTCAGAGGCCGCGATCGATGCTGGCTGGGTCGGCTCGCGCGAATGGGTGCTGGACACCGAGCCCACCGACGGGCAGATCCAGGTGGCGCACAAGGGTCGCACGTGGTTCGAGATCGAGATGGCCGGCGTCACGGCTCATGCAAGCCAGCCTTGGAAGGGCGCCGACGCCGTCGCCGCCATAGCCGAGGTCGTGTGCTCGCTTCGTCGCACGTTTGCGACGCTGCCTTTACATGAGGAGCTGGGGCCATCGACCATCACGTTTGGACAGATCGAGGGTGGCTACCGTCCCTATGTCGTGCCCGACCACGCTAAGGTCTGGGTCGATATGCGCCTGACCCCGCCGACCGATACGGCCGCCGCGACGCGCATGGTAGAGCAGGCCATTGTCGCCGCCGAAGCCGCGGTCCCAGGCTGCCATGGAAGCTATACCGTGACAGGCGACCGCCCCGCCATCGAGCGCGATCCGGCCTCTCCCCTTCTAGCTGCGCTCAAGTGCGCAGCAGACGATGTGACGGGCACGGACACGACCGTCGGCTTCTTTACCGGCTACACCGACACTGCCGTCATTGCCGGCAAGACGGGAAACCGCAACTGCATGAGCTATGGCCCCGGGTCGCTCGCGCTCGCGCACAAGCCCAACGAATATGTGCCCCACGCCGACATCGTTCGCTGCCAACAGGTGCTGATCGCGCTCGCCGACAATACGCTCTGGGGCGCGGATAGCCAAGTTGGGGCATAATAAGCCGCGAACAAACCGACTCGCGCGTTAGGACCGCCCATGAAAGCACTTCCGTTTCCCTGCATCCGCCCGGCTCAGGACCGCGTGCTCGAGGCGTTGCCTGCAATGGGCAGCATCCTGAACGGCAACGATGCTCTGCGCGGAGCCATTGCCGATGGCCTGATGCTCAAGGATCCAGGCGCGGCGTATTACGTGTACGAATGCTCGGGTGAGCCGGGTCGCGTGACGGGCGTCGTGGCGATTTGCCCGACGAGTGTACTTGCGGGCGGCAAGGGCGATGCCAGCGCTGACGTGGCCGCCGCTGCGCACGCGATCGCCGAACTCAAAGTTCAGCCTCGTCCCGTGTCGCTCGCTTACGAGGCCTCGCCCGTCATGGATATCATCCTGGGCGCCGCCAAAGAGGGTGCGTCGCTCTACGCCGTCACCGACCCCGCGGGCATTACGCACCGCGCGTGGGAGGTCAAGCGCGAGGACGCCGTCGGGGCCATCCGCGCTATGCTCGACCAAGCACCGGAGCCGGCACTGGCCGACGACCCCGCCTACGCCGCCGCTCTGACCGGGGCGTCGCAGCTGCTAGCCGATGAGGCCCGTGCCGCCGGAACGTACACCGGCAAGGAGCCGTTCAACTTTACCGTTGCCGTGCTCTTCCCCGCCGCGCAGGTCAGCGGCGCTGCGCAGCGGGTCCCGATGGGCCTGCTCACCCACCAGGTCGCGCGGTTTTAGCAAGACCAGACCGCCCAGCACAAAAATCGGCAGCTCAACAAACAGGGGGCGGAGATGCAACGCCAGCGCATGCATCTCCGCCCCCTTTCGCATCGAGCAAGTAAGTCGGCGACCCGCACCGCCACGCCCAAACTACCCGCGCTGCGGACCCGCGGCAGCCACGAGCGGCTCAAGCCCCAGCTCGCGCGCGTAGTCTTCCTGCGTAAAGATCTCAACCAGTTCAAACGTATCGGTCGTATCGTCAAACACGAAATGTAGCACCGAGCAGTTGCCCGGCACACGATCGCGCTCGTCGGCCGCCGCACCCTTCACGTGGTCCAAAAACTCCTTGATGGCCGATCCGTGGCTCACCGCGAGGACGCACTCGTGGTCCGGGCGTCGCATAAGATCGGTCAACGTCGCCACCATGCGCTCGCGCACCTGCATCTGGCCCTCGCCGCCAAATTGACGATAGAAATCGCGCCACGGGCGCTCGGGCATGAGCATCACGCGCTCGGCCTCAAAGTCGCCAAAGAACCACTCACGCAGGCCGTCCAGGCGCTCGTACGCCAAGCCCGGCCACAAGTTGGCGATAGTCTGCTCGGTGCGATGAAGCGTGGAGGTGTAGGCATGATCGGGCTCAATGCCGCGCGCACGTAAAAACATGCCGGCGCGCGCCGCCTGGTCGCAACCCAACTGCGTAAGCGGCGAATCACTCCACCCCTGAATGATACGCTTAAGGTTGAATATCGTCTGTCCATGACGGACCAGATACAGATCTTTATTCATAGGGGTCCTTTCGTTCGTTACCAACCCAAAAGCGAAAACGCCCCGTCGCAATAGCCAAAATGAAGCACGGCACCGTTGTCGGGCAGCTCTCCCCCGCCAGTCACATACTCAAGAAACTCCTGGCAGGCTGAGCCATGGGAAACCGCCAGCACGCAGTCGTGCTGCGGCCTGGCCATGATGCGGGACAGCGCCGCGACCATGCGCGACTGAAGCTGCACTTCCGACTCGCCGCCAAAGGCAACCGGATAATCGCCCCAGGGCTGCGGCGGCATCTCGCGATTTGATGTGCCCTCCAGCGAGCCAAAATGCCACTCACGCAGGTCATCGACCAGCTCAATGGAACGGCCCTCGCCAACGATAAGCTCGGCCGTATGCCGCGCCCGGCCCAACGGCGAGGAATACACATGATCAAAGGCCACGCCACGCGCCGCAAACGCCGTACGCGCCGTCAGCGCCTGCTCGCGCCCGCGCGCCGTAAGCGGCGAATCGTGCCAGCCCTGCAAAATGCTCTGCACATTGAGCTCAGTCTGCCCATGCCGCACCAAATACAGATCTGCCACACACCCTCCCCTCGTACCACCACAAAGGGGACAGGAGCCTTTGTGGTGATTTTGCCGCCGGATTGCACCGCAACGACGCACAACTACAGCAGCACGTCGGCAAGCGGACGCTTGGGTACGTGGTGCACCTGCGCCTCGTCGCGCCAATAATTGATGGAGCCGTCGGGGTTGGAATCGATCGCATCGATCACCTGCGTCTCGGCCGGAACGCCAAAAGCCATGATCAGCTTGAGCTCATACTTGTCGTTATCGAGCCCCATGGCATCGATCGCGTGGAGCGTAAAGGCCTTGAACATGCAGGCTGCCACCTCGGGCGTGGCGCTGCGGGCGGCGAGCATCATCGTCTGCGCGGCAATGCCCGTGTCGGCCTCGGTAATGGGAGCGGCGGGCTTGCCCGGAACGGCGCGCTCGGCCAGAATCGCGATGTAGCCGGTCGGGCGCTCGCCCTCGGCAGGACCCGGCCAGTCCTTAAGCGCGCCGGCCCACGCAAGCTCGTCAAATACACGCGCGCAATCCTCGGCACCGCTCACCACATGAAAACGCAGACGCTGAGCATTGGCACCACACGGGGTCAGGTGCGCCAGTTCCGCCAGCTCGAGCAAAAACTCGCGCGGCACGCGCATGGACTCGTCAAAGCGACGGCACGTACGGGCACGACGGACCAGCGCATCAAACGCTTCCAGACCGAGCTTTTCGCAACCTTGCTTTGCCATCGATTCGACACTCGACGGTGCCTCGGGAACTGCTTCGTTCATAGGGACCCCCAATACAAGCCAATTGTCCTTAGGAAAATCTAACCTAAAACGTAGGCAATAACGAACAGGGCTGCAATGTTCTACACCTGTTGAATAGAAAATCGCGACGTGGGGAACAACGGAAACAATTCGGGGCCTTTGGGTTACGTTTCGCCCTCCCCGACCCATACGTCAGCGCCCTTAGGGGATACTGGTTGTAACGATCAAGGCTTACGCCGCACGGAAAGGAGACTTATGGGCATCTTTAAGAACGATGACCAAAAATCGAGCCAGTTTGGATTTGACGAGAAAAGCATGGCGGGCAAAGCCGTCAAGGCCGTACGCTGGATTTACGCCATCACGGGCGTCTTAGCACTCATTGCTGGTATCGCGCTGCTTTTTGCACCTGCCAAGTCCCTCGTCTTTTTGACGACTGTCCTGGGTTTTTACTTTGTAATCACTGCTGCCATCAGACTATTCACTGCCATTTTTGAGCCGCTGCTGCCCACCGGCTGGCGCGTGACGAGCATCATCTCCAACCTACTCATTATCTTGGGCGGCGTCATAATCCTGCACAACCAGGCCTTCTCGACCGCGACGCTCACCACGATGGTGGTTATCGTGGCCGGCTTTGGCTGGATTGTCGAAGGTGTCATGTCCATTCTGGAGTCCGAGCTTTCGTCCAACCGCGCCCTCGCTATCCTGAGCGGCGCACTTTCCATCATCGCCGGCATGTTCGTGTTTATCTATCCGCTGTGGTCGGCCAAGATGCTCGTCATCTTTAGCGGCGCCGCGCTGCTGGTGTTTGGCGTTACGCTGATTGTTCGCGCTATTCAATTTGGCAAACTGGTGCACTAGATGCCGCGAACGCTCTTTATTGATGCCGACGCCTGCCCGGTCACGCGCGAGTCGATTGACTGCGCGCGGCGGGCGGGCGTCGCCGTTGTTATCGCCGGCAACAGCACGCAAAACCTGGAACGGCACATTCGCCGCGACGACCCGCGCGATGCCGAGCACGCGCGACGCGGCTTTTGGGTCACGACGCTCGATGTGAGCGTGGGCGCCGACAGCGCCGACTTTGCCATTGTCGAACGCCTGCAGGCGGGCGACGTGGTCGTGACGCAGGACATTGGCTTGGCGAGCATGGTGCTCGGGCGCGATGCCGCCGCCATCGGTGTGCGCGGGCGCGTGTACGACAAGGCGACTATCGACATGCAGCTGTTTTTTCGCCACGAGGAAAAGAAGGTACGCCGCGCCGGCGGACGCACTCGCGGTCCGGCAGCATTTACGAGCGAAGACCGCGCCCGCTTTAAACGCAACCTCACCGAGTTGCTGCACTAACCAAGGTAGATTTTTGAGACATGCCTAAAATCTACCTTTTTGTTTTGAGCGGTGTGAGCGCTCGGAATCCATGGCTCAACAAAAAACGGGCTTCAAAATGCCATGCGTCGCCGCATTGCGCAGGCGCTGAGCATGGCTATTTGAAGCCCATTTTTTAGGCCTACTTAGAGGCCAACGGCGGAGAGGATGAGGCCCCAGCCAGCGCCGATGACGTACATCATGATCAGGAACACGGCATTTTCGCGGGCGCTGCGGTTGGTGCGGAACAGCACCAGATAACCCACGCCGGCGGAAATGAGCGTGCCGGCGAGCATCGGCGCCAGTTGCAGCGCGCCTTCCAGATACAGCTGTGTAATGACCACGCTCGCCGAGCAATTGGGAATCAGCCCGACAAGCGCCGAACCCAGGACAGCCAGTGTCTCGTTGCCGCGCAGGAACTGCTCGATCGCGGACTCGCCGAACGTCTCGAGCACGGCGACCAGAATCAGCGTCACCAGAAAAATGAATACCGAGACCTGCACGGTGTGCGAGATCGCACTGCGGATGATCGACAGGACAGGCGTCCCTTCGTGGGAGTGAGAGTGACCGTGACCATCATGATGTTCATGTTCGCCCTCATGACCGTGATCGTGGCCATGTCCGTGTTCGTGCTCGTCCTCGTCTTCATCACAACCGCAATGGTCGCGCTCGCACAGCTCGTGGATGTGGTCGGCGCTCACGCCTGCCTCGGCCACCTCGTCGATGATGTCACCGCCGCTGTGGTCGTCGTGCGCGCAGTTCACGTGGGCCGGGTTGGCCGCGGTTCCCAGCACGGTACGGCGAATCGCCGCGTGCGCGCGGGCGTTACGGCGCAGGCCGCGAATGGCAGCGTCCACGATAAAACCCGTGACCAGTGCGATCAGCGCTTTCGAAGCCAAAAGCATCGCCATAGTCTGCACGGGAACCTGCTCGGCAAGTAGCAGCGGCAGCATCTCGTCGGAGGTCGAAAGGAACACCGCCACCAACGTGCCCAAGGTCACGACACGGCCGGCGTACAGCGTGGCCACCATGGCCGAAAAGCCGCACTGCGGCACCATGCCCAACAGCGAGCCAACCACGGGACCCGCAGCGCCGGTGCGCTTGATAGCGCCGTTGACGCGGTCGCCCGCAACGTGCTCAAGTGTCTCGAGAGCAAGATACGTCACCAACAAAAACGGCACCAGCGACAGCGTGTCCCTGCCGGCGTCGAGCAGAATATCAATCAGTAAATCCATGACGGATGGAACCTTTCGTGTCTTTCGGCAGCATTGTAAAAGTCCTAGCGGTCAACTAGGGTATTGTAGTTGTCCCGGGCGCGGTGCCAATAGTTGCCTATGGTAAACTATCATCTCGCCATAACTCAGTAACCTCGAGCCGCACAACGCGGCCCGTCCAAGGAGTAGCATATGAACGTATCGCAAGCACTCGAATACGAGCGCCAGCCGTTTATCCCCATGTTTATCTACGGCGACCACGGCGCCATGGAGTCCGAGCGCCAGAAGGGCGAGGAGGCCCTCAAGGTGCTCGAGACCGAGTACTTTACCGCCGAGGGCGACCCCGGCTTCGACTTTGTCACCGTGCGCGACCTGGCCGACCGCAACCGCGACCTGTGCGACCAGATTGGCGAGGCGCGTCTGCGCAACGTGACGCCCGCGACGCTCTCGCGCGGCCTGTCCGATGCCGACACCTGCGCCGCCATCGGCAAGATGCAAAAGCGCACCGCCGCGTCCGTTATGCGCGAAATCCGCGGCGACCGCGACGCGCTCGGCGTGGCCTACGCCCGCAAGCCCATCCAGGGCACCGTGCTCGGTATCGACATCGAGACCACCGGCCGTGCACCCGAGCGCGGCTATATCATCAACGTGGGCTGGGAGATCATGGAGCTCACCAGCGACGCCGTCCCGCATGACGCCGAGGCACACTACTGCGGCCTGCCCGACATCTACCGCGGCGAGGATGTGCCGTTGTCGAATATCCACCACATCACCTGGGACGACATCGACGGCAAAAAGCCGTTCCGCGAGAACAAAGAGCTGCAAAAGCAGCTGCTCAAGCTTATGAAGAAGTACCCGTACATGGCACACAACGCCGCCTTTGAGGACAGCTGGTTCAAGATCCACCTGGACGGCTACGCCGAGGCACGCCGCGCCGGCAAGATCATCGTCATCGACTCGCGCCAGATCTGCCGCAGCCTGGACGCCGACGTGCGCTCGCTCCCCCGCGAGTCCGCCCCAGCCGCGCTCGAGAACTGGGCGCGCCGCCGTGGAACCCTCGCCGCCGACGCCAACGAGCAGCACCTGGGCTTGGACGACACCGACCTCATGCTCCGCACCGTCCAAGCCGAGTTCAACCTCAAGAACCTATTCGCGAAATAACCGATCCATCTGCGGGAGCGCCTGCCAGGCACAGCGCAATCCGTCTGGGCACACCGGCACGCAGTAAACTAGGGCGCAGTCTTATGGCTGCACCCTAGTTTTAATCAAAACGAGCAAATACGCATGCTTCACATAGTCGGCAGGTTGGCCCACCTACTTTTTTCGAGTTGTTCGGCCAGCTGAACCACTAGTCGAGGCCCCTTGAACCGCAATCGAGCGCTATAGTCGCCCCAATTTCGCAACCAAGCCCTATAAATCTACCTGAATCAATTCGAATAGGACGTTGCGATCGCACCATTCGTATAGGATAAGGCCGAATAACTCAAATTATGTTGGTGAGGCATCTGAGCGGTCGGCAAAAACGCTTAGAAGCTACGAATCCGCAACTAAAGTTCACCAAAATGGGGCAGCCGACAGAAACCTCCCCAGCCGAAGCTGCCCCCCTCAATACGACAGCTCAAAAACCCACCGTTCGCAGAAGATAAGCCGCGCCCCAATACCGTTGCCCGAAGTTTCGAGCGTATATGGCGTCCGCTATGCCATCATGCGCGTATGGGAATCGTTCTGTCACATACCACGGCACGCGCTGTATACCAAACAGTCAGCTCGCTCGCAAGCCACGCGACCGATCCCATACCTATGGAAAAGATCAAGGTGTCTGCGCCGACCACGTCCAACCTGGAAGCGGCGCGAGCATGGCTCAACAGAAAGAATGTCGATTCTGAAAGCATCCATGTGCTGACGTTTTCCAATAATGCCAAAAGGCACCGCAAGGGCTGCATCTGCCACTGCACGCGCTATACGTTTGATGCAGAAAGCTACCTAGAACTCGAGCCGAACGTTTACATCGTCGATATCAAGCTGTGCGCGTTAGAAGCAGCAGCCGACCTCAACCTTTCGGAGCTCGTTGAGTATTACTTTGAAATCTGCGGCTCCTACGCGCTTGGAACGTCCGACGAAACTCAATATCGCGAGCGCCCAGCCCTAACCAGCGTTGAAGAGCTCAGAGCCTTCTTTTCAGAGGCATCGGGGTATCGTGGATCTAATAAAGCACTTAAGGCACTTTCTTATGTACGCGAAGGCTGTCGCTCCCCACTCGAAACGGCGTTTGTCATGATGCTGACAATGCCCAAGTCAATGGGTGGCTTAGCCATACGCGCTATCAAAACGGGCTATCCGATCCCAGTCCCCAAAAGATACGCCGCCCTAACGCGACGGACGGTTTTCTACCTCGACGCGCTGCTCGAAAATTCGATGACCGATATCGAATACAACGGCTTTTACCACGACGAGCCCGAACAGCAATCAATTGACGAGGAACGCCGAAACACGCTGCGAAACATGGGATATGCCGTTATCACAGTTAGTCGTCATTCGTTTTTCAAGCAGTCCGCTTTTAGGCGGGTCATGGAAGCGATTCGCATTCGCGAGAAGATATGGCCCGGTCGACTCCCGGATAACTTCGCCATCCTGCAAGAAACTCTTCGTCAATTTGTCTTGCGGCGCTACTTCGAATACGGTCGCCGCGTCCTGGAGACACTCAAAGAAGAAGAGGCCGCCAAGCGCGAAATTGCAAGCCAATATCCGCAAGCTGATGACCCGAGCATCAACGATGTGCCAGAACCCGACGACATGCAACACGTCGGGGCCCTTGCTGAGGAAATCAATGGGCCTTGGGAATGCGACATGTTCGCAAAAATCGATGAAAACCGCACGGAAGACGACACGATTATTGATCTAATTGAGAATTCGCTCTTCTAAAGGCGATCTCTGCGGATGTCCACCTACATTTTTCGACTTATTCGGCCACCGATGTGCCAGATTGGCTGCAGCAATGCTCAATATAACTTTAGATAAAACTGATTCTGCAGGAACTCCCGTAGAGGAAGAACTGATTCTCGCTGTATTTAACACGATAAAGTACAAATATGAACAGTCCTAAAGCTTCTCAAGGTGGCTTTCTTAGCATGCTGGCCGAACATCTCGAAATATGTTGGCGAGCATTGCGTCGATGTCTCCCAACCCGCAGAAAATCGCAGAGGCGGCAAGCAGTCATCGAAGTTAACGTAAATTGTATTGACATATGAACATGCGCTCATATAATCGGAAGTAATTTATATGAGCGCATGTTCATATGAAAGGATGTTGCAATGAGCAGCCACGCTGATGAAACAAAGACTGGCATCGAGGCCACCGAGCCGATCGTCCCCACCACCTGCTCGCCCGAGGACCTTCCCGACGAGGAGCTGTTGTACGACCTGGCCGACCTGTTCAAGGTCTTCAGCGACACCACACGCATCAAGATCCTCTATGCCCTCATGGGCCGCGAGCTCTGCGTGGCCGACATCGCCGAGGCGACCGCAACCTCGCAGTCGGCAGTATCGCACCAGCTGCGCACGCTTAAGCAGTCGCACCTGGTCAAGTTCCGCCGCGACGGCCGCAACATTCTCTACTCGCTCGCCGACGATCACGTCTACACCATGCTTAACCAGGGCATGAGCCATATCTGCGAATAGCAATCACCCACGGTATCAGCGCGGCCGGCACCCAGACCGCTAACACAGGGAAAGGAACCCACCATGAAAAAGCAGTTTAAGCTCGACGAGATCGATTGCGCCAACTGCGCGCGCGAGCTTCAGGACGAACTTGCCAAGCTCGAGGGCGTCAAGTCCGTTTCGGTCAACTTTATGACCCAGAAGCTGACGCTCGAGGCCGACGACGCCAAGTTCGACGAGGTCCTGGACCGCGTCGTTGAGTTCACCGCCGACGCCGAGCCGGACTGCGAGATCATTCTCTAACCCGCGCATACGTTGACCTGCGAGGCCGCGCTTGCCGCGGCCTTTGCTCGCGAAATTATATGAGCGAGTGTTCATAAACTCAAATGAGAGGTTTGAATCATGACAGCCGCCGATCCCAAAAAGAAAAAGAAGAAGCGCAAGAAGAAAGAGTCCCTTGAGCATAAGCGCAACCGCATCCTGGTAGCACTGGGCATTTTTGCCGTTGTTTATGCCCTCGACGAGCTCGGCGCCCTCACTATCGCATTTGGGGAGCCCGGCAACATCTACGCCAGCTTTGTGCTGTTCCTCGTGCCGTTTTTGATTGCCGGCTACGACGTACTGCAAAAGGCATTCAATAACATCCGCCGCGGCAAGGCCTTCGACGAGAGCTTCCTCATGGCCGTCGCGACCATCGGCGCGTTTGCCATGGTGCTCTTCCCCGATACCGATCCGCACATGGCCGAAGGCGCCGCTGTCATGCTGTTCTACCAGGTCGGCGAGTTGTTCCAGGCATACGCCGTGGGCAAGAGCCGCAAGTCGATCAGTGCCATGATGAACATCGCGCCCGACTACGCTAACGTCGAGCAAGCCGACGGCACACTCGAACAGGTCTTTCCCGATGACATCGCCGTCGGCACCGTGATCGTGGTCAAGCCCGGCGAGCGCGTGCCTATCGACGGCGTCATCGTCGAGGGCGAAACCCAGCTCGACACCGCCGCACTCACGGGCGAGTCGGTCCCCCGCCCGGCCAAGACCGGCGACGATATCATCAGCGGTTGCATCAACATGACGGGCCTCATCCACGTGCGCACCACCAAGCCCTTTGGCGAGTCAACCGTCGCGCGTGTTCTGGAGCTCGTGGAGAATGCCAGCGAAAAGAAGGCGCGCACCGAGAACTTCATCACGCGCTTTGCCCGCGTCTACACCCCCGCCGTCACTGGCGCTGCCGCGGTGCTCGCGCTTGGCGGCGGCCTGGTGACTGGCGCTTGGTCCGATTGGATCCTGCGCGGCCTGACCTTCCTGGTCGTCAGCTGCCCGTGCGCCCTCGTGATCAGCGTACCGTTGAGTTTCTTTGGCGGCATCGGCGGCGCGTCCAAGCTGGGCGTTCTCATCAAGGGCTCCAACTACCTCGAGACGCTCGCCGACGTGGACACCATCGTCTTCGACAAAACGGGCACCCTCACCAACGGCACGTTCTCAGTCGTCGCGGTGCACCCCGAGGCTGGCTATACCGAGCAGTCGCTGCTCGAAGTCGCAGCCCTTGCTGAGTCGTTCTCCGATCACCCCATCGCGCAGTCCGTGCGCGACGCCTACCAGGGCGAGGTCGACCCCAAGCGCGTGAGCGACTCCGCCAACGACGCGGGCCACGGCGTGACGGCAACCATCGACGGCAAGCACGTCGTCGTTGGCAACGCCAAGATGCTCGCCGCGGCCGGCGTTGAAGCACCGGACTGTGAGGTTGTCGGCACGATCCTCCACGTGCTCGTTGACGGCGTGTACGCCGGCCACATCGTGATTGCAGACACCGTTAAGGCCGATGCGGAGCAAACGATTCGCGACCTGCATGCCGCCGGTATCAACCGCACCGTCATGCTCACGGGCGACCGCGAGGAAGTAGCTACGTCCGTTGCCGAACAGTTGGGGCTCGACGAGTTCCACGCGCAGCTGCTGCCGGGCGACAAGGTCGAGCGTGTTGAAGCGCTGCTCGCGGCCGAAAGCGGCAAGGGCAAGCTCGCTTTTGTGGGCGACGGCATCAATGATGCGCCCGTGCTCACCCGTGCCGATGTGGGCATTGCCATGGGCGCCATGGGATCCGACGCTGCGATTGAGGCCGCCGACGTGGTGCTCATGGATGACAAGCCGTCCAACATTTCCCGCGCGATCCGCGTGGCGCGCAAGACCATGTCGATTGTTTGGCAGAACATAATCTTTGCGCTGGGCATTAAGCTGCTGATCCTTGTGCTGGCAGCGCTGGGTATCGCCAATATGTGGCTTGCCGTCTTTGGCGACGTAGGCGTGGCGATCATCGCCATCCTGAACGCCATGCGCGCGATGGGTGTCAAGAACCTGTAGCGCCTGTGGTCCCTCCGGCCGGGACCGGGCTTGGTTTTGAAAACGTCCTCGACCAATGAAGCGCCTCCGTTCTGCTCCTTCGGAGCTACGAACGGGGGCGCTTCTGGTCTGCGGAATGTTTTCAAAACCAAGCCCGGTCCCGGCCTGCGGTGACGTTGCTGGTGGTTCTTGGGCATCGCTTGTTGGCGGGGTTCCTTGTCTGAGTTGGACTTGGTTGGCGGGTCTACTGGTCCCGGTCGCTGTCCCGTCTCAGCATCGACCTTAGCTTCTCGAAGCTCTCCTCGCTCAGGCAGTGCTCCATGTGGCAGCCCTCTTGCGACGCGACCTCGGGCGTTACGCCTGCGTCCTCTAGCAGACCTACAAAAAAGCAGTGGCGCTCCCACATTTGACGGGCAACCTCAAGACCGCGTTCCGTCAGATGCACGTCGCGTTTGCCCATCTCCACGTAGCCGGTGCTCTCCAAGGCCGCCATGGCTTTAGAGACGCTTGCTTTGGTTACGCCCAAGTATTCGGCAACGTCGATCGAGCGCACGATGCCCTGACGTTCCGATAGAACGTAGATCGATTCGAGATAGTCTTCTCCGGATTCACGCAGGGCCATGGGCCGCCTTTCGCGATGGCTTCTAGTTAGCCTTTGGATACTTTTGCTTGATTTACTTTACCGCAAAAGTTGCCCATGTCTTACTACTTTGCCTAAAAGTTAGCCGTGTTTCACAAAACATGCGGGACGAAAACAAAATGGGGACGCCCCGCAAGGAGTGTCCCCAGCTGCCGGCAGAAAAAGAACGTCCCTAAGTGCCGGCCGCAGCTACAGTAGCCCAAAGTGCTTGGCGGCGCTGTAAATGCCGTCGTCGTCCACGGCGGTCGTCACGTAGGTCGCTGCGGCCTTCACGGTATCCTGCGCGTTGCCCATGGCCACACTTGTGCCCACGGCCGAGAACATCGACAGGTCGTTCTCGCCGTCGCCAAAGGCGATCGCCTCGCTCGCGTCGACACCCAGGCGCTCCAGCGTCGCTGCCACACCCAGGTCCTTGCCGCCGTTAGCGGGAATAATGTCGCAGAACAGGTCGCACCAGCGCGTGGTGAGCGAATGCGACACGGCGTCGGTCACGATATGCTCGTCGGCCGGATCCACAAAGGCGCAAAACTGGTAGACCGGCGCGTCAAAGGCGTGCTCAAACGGCTCCTCGTGGTAGACAATTCCCGCGTTGCTGCCGGCCGTCACCACGCGCTCGGACAGGCGGTTCACAAACGAGTTCTCGCCCTGCATGCACAGCGAGTCGTAGCGCCCCTCGGCCACCTGGTCCACAATCACCGCAACGTCGTCCGGATCGATCGGGCAGCTACGGTAAACGCCCTCGGCATCAAAACAGTGCTGGCCCGAAAGCGTAATGTACGCATCCCAACCAAGATCGAACAGCCAATCGGGCATCTGGTAGGTCGGGCGACCCGTGGCAATGACGCACGCAATCCCCTGCTCGTGAAAGCTGTCGAGCACCTGCTGCGCCGACGCCGGAATCCGGTGCGTCTCAAAGCTCAGCAGCGTGCCGTCGATATCAAAAAACGCGGCCTTGATCATCCTCGCCTACTCCTCGCCCTCGAGCTTTTCACTCGCCTCGAGCCACGCCATCTCCAGCTCGTCCATGGCGGCGTGGGCCTCGTCGATCTTTGCCTGCTGCTCGCCCAGCGCCGTGTAGTTGGTGGGATCGACCTGGGCCATGGCGGCCTCGGCCTCCTCCACGCGAGCGCGCTGCGTTTCCATCTTGCGCTCGAGCGAGCTCACCTCACGACGGAGCTTTTGGCGCTCGGCATTGGAAAGGCCGTTGGGCTGACCGCTCGACTTGGGCTTTTCGGCCGCAGCCGCCGCGGCACCGGTGTCGAACGTACCGGTCTTGGCGCTCGGTGCACCCACGGGCTCGCCCTCGGCGGTGGCGTTGCACAGGCGCAGGTACTGGTCGACGCCGCCGGGCATATGCGTCAGGTGGCCGTCGAGCAGCGCCCACTGCTGGTCGGTCACGCGCTCCATCAAAAAGCGGTCGTGCGTCACCAGAATCAGCGTGCCGGGCCAGCCGTCCAGCAAGTCCTCGACAATCGCCAGCATGTCGGTATCCAGGTCGTTGCCGGGCTCGTCCAGGATGAGCACGTTGGGCTCGTCCAGGATCGTCAGCAGCAGCGACAGGCGACGGCGCTGGCCGCCCGAAAGATCGCCGATGCGGCTCCAGAGCTGCTGCGTCGTAAAGCCCAGACGCTCGCAGAGCTTCTCGGGTGAAGTCTCCTTGCCGTCGATGACGTAGTACTTTTTATAGTTGCTGAGCACCTCGCGAATCGTGTCGCCCATGTAGGGTTCGAGCTCCTCGAGCTGCTGCGACAGCACGCCGAAGCGCACTGTCTGGCCAATCTTCACACGGCCGCGCGTGGGCGCAATCTTGCCCTGAATCACATCGAGCAGCGTCGACTTGCCGGCGCCGTTCTCGCCCAAAAGACCATAACGGTCGCCCGCACCAATGAGCCAGGTCACGTCGTTGAGCACCTGCTTGGGCGCGCCATCGGTATCCGCATAGCCGGCGTCCACGTCGACCACATCGATAACCTGCTTGCCCAGGCGGCTCACGGCCAGGCGCTTGAGCTCCAGCTCGTCACGCACGGGCGGCACGTCGGCGATCAGCTCGCGAGCAGCCTCAACGCGAAACTTGGGCTTGGTGGAACGGGCCTGGGCACCGCGGCTCAGCCACGCGAGCTCCTTGCGCGCCATGTTGCGGCGGCGCTCCTCGGTGACGGCGGCCATGCGGTCGCGCTCCACGCGCTGCAGGATGTATGCCGAGTAGCCGCCCTCGAAGGGATCGACCTGGCCGTCGTGGACCTCCCACATGCTGGTGCAGACCTCGTCCAAGAACCAGCGATCGTGCGCGACCACGAGCATGGCGCCCTGACCGCGCTGCCAGCGGGCCTTTAAGTGACGCGCAAGCCAGTTGATGGTACGCATGTCCAGGTGGTTGGTGGGCTCGTCGAGCATGAGCACGTCGTAGTCGCCGATCAGCAGGCGCGCGAGGTCCACGCGACGGCGCTGGCCGCCCGAAAGCTCGCCCACTGTGCCTTCCCAGGGCACATCGCTGATGAGGCCGGCCAGAATCTGGCGCGTACGCGGACTCGACGCCCACTCATACTCGGGCGCGTCGCCCACGACGGCATGATGCACGGTGTCGGTATCGACCAGGTTGTCCTTTTGGCCGAGCAGACCGATCGTCGTGCCGCGGCGGTGCGTCACGCGTCCGTCATCGGGCTCCAGCGTGCCGGCGAGCACGCTCAGCAGCGTCGACTTGCCGTCGCCGTTTTTGCCGACAATACCAATACGGTCGCCCTCGTCCACGCCGAGCGTCACGCTATCGAAAATATGCTTGGTGGGAAACTCTAGGCTGACGGAATCGCATCCCAAAAGAATCGCCATATGCCCTGCTCCTTCGTAGAAATTCAACGTTGTCCATGATAGCAGCGAGCCCCACCCCAAACCACCACGAAGGCGCCTGTCGCCTTTGCGGTGGTCGTTTCGGTCGCAGAGCAAAAAGGCGGGCCATCTCGCAAAAGAGATGACCCGCCTCTCCAATCAGTCCCGCGGCAACCGTGGCCGCCGCGGGCCTCAAGCATGTCCCGGACTAGGAGAACATGCCGGTGAGGTAATCATTCAGCCGCTTATCCTTGGGCCGTTGGAAAATCTCGTCGGTCTCGTCGTACTCGACCATATCGCCCATGTAGAAGAACGCCGTGCGGTTGGACACGCGCGACGCCTGCTCCATGTTGTGCGTCACGATGACGATGGCACGGTCGGCAACGATCGACGACATCAGGTCCTCGATCGCCAACGTCGAGATGGGGTCGAGCGCCGAGCAGGGCTCGTCGAACAGGATCACGTCGGGGTTGAGCGCCAGCGTGCGCGCAATGCACAGACGCTGCTGCTGACCGCCCGAAAGCGCGTAGGCGCTCTTGTCGAGCTTGTCCTTGACCTCGTCCCACAGCGCGGCACCGCGCAGACTTTCCTCGACCATGCGGTCGAGCTCGTCACGGTCGGTGATGCCGTGGCGCTTGGGCGCAAAGGTGATGTTGTCGCGAATGGACTTGCGGAAGGGGTTGGGCTGCTGGAACACCATGCCGATGGAGCGACGCAGCTCGTAGGTGTTCTCGGTCCTGGTGTTCACGTTGCGCCCGCGGTAGTTGATCTCGCCCTCCACGCGGCAGCCGCGAATCTCGCGATTCATAAGGTTGAGGCTGCGCAAAAAGGTCGACTTACCGCAGCCCGAAGGCCCGATGAGCGCCGTGATCTCGCCCTTATGGAAGTCGAGCGACGTATTGTGCAGCGCATGGTGGTCGCCATAGTACACGTTGACGTCCTTGGTGGAGACCACGACCTCGTCGCTCACGGCCTTGCCGCTCACGCGCACGCGCCTCTCGCTCTCCCCCACGCTCGACAGAAAGTCCTGGGTGTCGGACGTGGCCGCCTCGGTTGCGGGCGTTGCATTCATATCGCTCATTCGGCCGTCATCTTCCTTGCCAGTTGCTTGCCCACGATACGGGCGACTACGTTAAACAGCAGCACGCAAATCATCAGCAGTGCCGCGGTGCCCCAGACGATCTGCTGGGCCTCGGGGCTGCCCTCGCCATAGATCTTGTAGATGTGCACGGCCAGCGACTCGCCGGGACGGAACACGTTCCAGGCGCAGGTGGGGCTCGACAGGTTAAAGCTCAAGAAGTTCAGGCGAACCGGCGAGCTCATGCCCGAGGTAAAGAGCAGCGCCGCGGCCTCGCCAAACACGCGGCCGGCCGAAAGCACGATGCCGGTCACGATGGCGGGCATGGCCTCGGGAATCAGGATGTGCAGTGTGGCCTCCCAGCGAGTGAGGCCCATGGCCAGGCACGCATCGCGCTGGGCCTGCGGCACGTCCTCGAGCGCCTGCTGAATCACGCGCACCAGGATGGGGATGTTGAACATGGTGAGCGCGACGGCGCCGGAGATGATGGAGTACTTCCAGCCCAGCTGCACTGAGAACACCAGAAAGCCGAACATGCCTACGACGATGGAGGGCAGCGAGGACAGCGTCTCGATGGCGGTCGAGGCGATGTCGCGAATAGGCCCATCGGGCGCGTACTCAACCAAAAAGACCGCGCCGCCCAGGCTGATGGGCACCGAGATGATCAGGGTGATCAGCAGCAGATAGAACGAGTCGAACAGCTGGTAGAGCACGCCGCCCTGCGTTCCGTTGGCGCGTGCGGGCTGCGTGAGAAAGCCTGGCTGGAACAGCGTCGAGATACCCTCGAACAGGATGTAGGCCACCATGGAGACGACGATGAGCATGACGATGGCGACAATCGCCGTCAGCACGCCCGTGGCGATGCGGTCCTGCTTTTGGACACGCCCGAGTCTCGCCTCGTCGATGTGGATGCGCGTGCTAGCCACGAGCCTTCGCCCCCTTGCGGCCAATGAGATGGATGATCAGGATAAAGATGAGGCTCATGCCCATCAGCAGCAGACCGAGCGCCCACAGAACGTCGTCCTGGGCCGAGCCCTCGGCATAGACCGCCATGGACGTGGTGAGCGTGGTGGTAATGGTCGAGGCAGGCGACAGCAGCGACGTCGGCATGGCCTCGATGCCGCCGATAACCATGCGCACGGCGAGCGTTTCGCCAAAGGCGCGGGTCATGCCAAGGATGACCGCGGTCATGAGCGACGGCATGGCGGACTTGAGCACCACGTGCCAGATGGTCTGCCAGCGGGTGTAGCCCAGCGCGAGCGAGCCCTGACGGTAGCTGTCGGGCACAGCGCGCAGGCCATCGACCGAAAGCGTGGTCATCGTCGGCAGAATCATGACTGCCAGCACGATAGCGCCGGGCAAGATACCCAGACCCGTGCTCACGTGGAAAACGCTCTTCATAAGGCCGACGACCACGTGAAAGCCGATCAGGCCAAAGACGACCGAGGGAATACCGGTCAAAAGCTCAATAAGCGGCTGAAAGACCTTGGAGCCAAATTTGGGCTGGATCTCGACCGCAAAGATGGCGGAGCCGATGGCGATGGGCAGCGCGATGAGCGTGGAGAGTACCATGACCGCAAACGAGGTGACGATCAAGGGCAGGGCGCCGGTGTAGGGCAGGCCGTCCTCGGCTGTGTTGGCCAGGTCCCACTTGGTGCCGGTGAAGAACTCGACGACCGAAACGCCGTCCTTGAGAAAAGCCGAGAGGCCCTTTTGGGCGACCATAAAGATGAGCGCGGCAACGACAAGCGTCACGAGCGCTACGCACGCGCCCGTGACGCCCAGGCCCACGTTCTCAAGGTCGCGCTTTGGTAGCTGTTTTGCCATTGCAAACCTTTCCGGGGGCGATTGCTTATTTAGCAGAGACCTTGCCGCTGGCGTCCTTGACGACCTTCATGGCAGAGACGGGGATAAAGCCCTGCTCCTCGACGAGCTTGCCCTGGACGTCGTCTGAAAGCATGAACTCCAGGAAGGCCGTGGTGGCCTCATCGGCGTCCTTGGAGCAGTACATGTGCTCGGTAGCCCAGATCTTGAAAGAGTCGTCGGTGACGTTCTTGCTCTTGGGCTCGACGCCCTCAACCTTGACGGCGTTGAACTTGGAGTCGTCGAAGTGCGAGAAGTCGAGGTAGGAGATGGCGTTGTCGGTGCTGCCCATCTGAGTCTGGACGTCGCCGGACTTGTCGAGTTCGGCGTCGCCCTTAAAGTCGACGGCCTCGTCGCCAAAGACGGCGGCCTCGAAGGTGGCGCGGGTGCCGGAGCCGGCCTTGCGGTTGAGAACGACGATCTTGGCGTCGTCGCCGCCGACCTCCTTCCAGTTGGTGATCTGGCCGGAGAAGATACCCTTGAGCTGCTCGAGAGACAGGTCGTCGACCTTGACGTTCTTGGAGACGACGGGGCCCATGCCCACGACGGCGACCTCGTGGTCGACGAGGTTCTTGACCTGGTCGGCCTCGAGCTTGGTCTCGGCGAAGACATCGGAGTTACCGATGGTGACTGTGCCGGCGGCGACAGCGGTCAGGCCCTTGCCCGAACCGTTACCCGAGCCAGAGACGGAGACGTCCGGGTTGGCATCCATGAACTTCTCGGCAGCAGCCTCGACGAGAGCCTGGAACGAGGAAGCGCCGTCGTAGGTCACCTCGCCCGAGACGGACTCGGCGGCAGCGGCGCTACCCTCAGCAGCGGTGTTGGCGGCGTTGGAGCCACCGCAGCCAACGAGGCCGAGACCGACGATGCTGGCAAGACCACCAGCGAGGCCGAGGAACTGACGACGAGAATAAGCCTGATCGAGCATGATCTTCCTTTCATACAAGCGACTCGCGGGCACCCTGCCCGCTTTGCTGTTTGGAAAGATACGGTCTCGATCGGGCAGCGCCCGCGTCAGCTGCGCTTTCTTACGGGCATCTGATAGACCCTTACCGCAAGCGCGGCTCGGCTTTACAAACGAATAACAAACCCGCCACCAAGCATGACCCGCCTTTTACACCAATAAAAACAAAGTTGCGGTGAAATAGTTCCTGCTTGGCCATCAAATGGCCCATTCTAGGAACTATTCCACCGCAACTTAAAAAACCCGGACGAAAGGGGTGCTAAGTTGTTAAAACGCCGCAGCCTTAAAGCTCAAGCTCGTTCAAACGTAAGATCGCCACGATGTAAATCTTGAGCGCCTGCTTGAGCTGTTCCTCGTTGGCGCACTCGTTGGGACCGTGCATCTGGCCGCCCCACGCGGGCAGCTCCAGGCCGGTCTCCTCGGGGCCAAACGACACGGCGCGGGCAAAGTTGCGCGCGTACGTGCCGCCGCCCATGGCAAAGGGCTCAGCATGCTTGCCCGTAAACTCGTTATAGGTATCAATAAGCGCCTTCACGGCCGGATCGTCGGCAGAGACCGAGAACGGCACCTTCGCACGACCCACGCGGCACGTCACGCCAAAACGGCCCACGAGCGGATCGAGCTGCTCGCGGATGGTATCGGCACTCGTGCTGTCGGGGAAGCGCACGTCGATGACCTGCTCGATGTGGCCATCCACCACACGGATGACGCCGGGATTGCTGGTGAGCGGGCCAAACGCGGGGCTCGTCGCATCGATGCCCAAGCCGCGGCCATAGGCGTCCGCATGCACAAAAGCCAAAAACTTGACAAACTCGTGCTCCGCAGGCGTCAACAGGCGCTCGTCACGGGCGCCAAACGCATCCTCGGCCTCGCGCAGATACGCCACGATGAGGCCGACGGCATTGATCGTTCCCTCGGGCATCGAGGCATGACCGCCAATGCCGTGGGCGAAAATCTGGGCATGTCCGTTGTCGAGTGCTGTGATCTCCAGGCGGTCGGCGTTCTCGACCGGTGCCGGCAGCTCATCGGCGTCAATCGCAAGCTCGCAGATAGACTGCGACGGAATGGCGTTGCTCGCCTCGGCACCGCTCCAGGACACAATACGGCCGCCGTCGATCTTGGAGCTCACAAATGTCGCCCCAAACTGGCCCTTCTCGGCATTGCAGACCGGGAACTCGGCATCGGGCGTAAACAGAAAGTCGGGGTCTGCGTGGTTCTCCAGATAATGGTGAACGTCGGACATGCCCACTTCCTCATCGCAGCCCAGCAGCGCGCGGAAGGTATAGCGTGGCACAATGCCGTGTTTGAGCAGATAAGCGCCAGCGTAGAGCGACAGCACCGCCGGGCCCTTGTCGTCGATCACGCCGCGGCCGAGCAGCCAGCCCTCGCGACGCTCCATCGCAAATGGGTCGGTATTCCAGCCGGGGCCGGCAGGCACCACGTCCACATGGCAGATAGTCGCGAGCTGCTTATCGCCGCGACCCGGAATATCGGCGATGCCCACAAAGCCCTCGTCATCACTCGTCTGGTAGCCGAGCTTTTGCGCAATGCCGAGCGCGCAATCGAGCGCATCACGGACCGGGCGGCCAAACGGCGCGCCGGGCTCCGCATCGGCAGCAACGGCCACAGACGGATAGCTCACCAGCTGCTCGATATCGGCGACGGCATCTTCCCAGACCTCGTCGACGTACTCGGTAACGCTCTGCTCCACCTGATTCATGGACGACCTCCTTACCAGTAAGGGGCAAGTGTGCCGCCCCTCACATCAAATACCTATATAGCGAAAAGTTTAGCAAGCTCGGCCACCGAGTGCACCACCGCATCGGCGCCCGCTGCCTCGTGCTCGCCCGGCGCCGCCGCGCCCGAATAGATGCCGATGCACGGCACGCCCATCGCGTGCGCGCCCTCGACGTCGTTAAAGCGATCGCCGATCATCACGGCATCGTCCGCCGTCGCGCCGAGCGCCGCCAGGGCATCGCGAACCGAATCGGCCTTGGTCTCGCGCCCCTGCGGCGGATTCATGCCAACCACGGCTCCGAACTGAGAAAGACCAAGCTCATGCACCATGTCGATGCATTTGGCCTCCATGCGTGACGTCGCCACGGCCATACGCTTGCCCCGGGCGGCCAACTCATCCAGCAGCTCGGGAATCCCATCGAACACGGGGTACTCCTCCGGTCCCAGCTCATCAAAAAAGGCGCGGTACTCGTCGGCCACCACAAGCGACTCCTCGCGGGAAAAGCCGTAAAAGTCGTGAAAGCTCTTCCACAGGGGCGGCCCGATCATGCGGCGCAGATCACCCATCTGCGTCTCCGAAAACCCGCGCGCAGCCAGCGTCTTGCGCGTCGAGGTCATCACTGCCCGACCCGTATCGGCCACCGTGCCGTCAAAATCGAACAGCACAACCGGCCGCTCGCAAAGTTGCAATGCCGCCATCGGCACCCTTCTTCCCCAGTTGATGATTTCCACACCACCGCTTCAAACTGTTGACTATTCAACAATTGAACCTAGCAATGTAGAGCAACTCCACTATACTTGTCGCACTTTGCTTTCAGAAGGCGGCGCTGCCGCGCCCCAACGAAAGGTGCAATTATGTCTTTTGCCATCATAACCGACTCCACGTCGGACATCTCCCCCGCCCGTGCCCAAGAGCTCGGCATTTACGTGATTCCGCTGCATGTGATTATCGAGGGCGAGGACCTGCTCGACCAGGTGCAGATTACCGCCGAGGAATACGTCGCCCGCATGGCTGGCTCCGAGCAGCTGCCGCACACCTCGCAGCCGAGCGCCGGCGAGTTCAAGGCACTCTTTGACCGTGTGCTCGCCGACGGCCACGACAGCGCGATCTTTATCTCGCTGTGCAGCGAGTGGTCCGCCTGCTATGCCAACGCCAGCCTGACGGCCGAAACGCACGAGCTCGACGTGCGCTGCATCGATTCGCGCACCGGTTCGGGTGCCGAGGGCCTGCTAGTGGAGTACGCGCTCGCCATGCGCGAGGACGGCCGCAGCCTGGACGAGACCGAGGCGCAGATCCGCGCGACGCTGCCCGACGCCCACCTGCTGCTGATTCCCCGCACGCTCGAGAACCTGGTCAAAAACGGCCGCGCCCCCAAGCTCGCCGGCCAGCTGACGCAGATGCTCAACATTCGCCTGGCCGTTTCGCCGGAGTGGAAATCGGGCGAGATCAAGGCAATCAAAAAGGGCCGCGGCGCCAAGCGCATCGTCGCCAACACCATGGCAGATTGCCTCGCGTTTTTGGACGAGCACCCGGGCTCAAGCGTGCGCGTGCTCACGACCGGCGCCGCCGAGGAGCAGGAACTTGTCAACGAGGCGCTCGCGGGCCAGGACTACGTAGACGCCGGCACTGGCCCCATCGGCTGCACCATCGCCACCCACGTAGGCGTCGACGCCATAGCCATCAGCTACTGCCCCCGCTACCAACCTGCCAATTAGGGACAGGTTTATTTTGGCAGGTTTTATCTGGGCAAACGTTAAACGGTAACAAAGGCTTGCCTGGCAAGATCGGACATGCCAAAGCCGTCGAACAACCGAAGTACACCCAGCCACAACAAAGCCATCACGCCGACGCGCCGCAACTCAAGGCGCGCCGGCGTCTTTTTAGGAGTCGCGGCGGAAAAGGGGCCGTTTTAGCCAAAAGGCCGCGAAACGCTTCCCATTACGCCGCAACTTCATTGCCGCCCAGGTAACGCACAGAGATGTGGTGTAAGAGGCGGGGCATGCCCCGCCTCCGCCCTTTCTTGAAAGGGAGGGGACACCGCCTAGAATTCGTCGTTGGAGTAATGAAGGTGACGAATGGAAGGAAAGGCGATGCCCCAAGAAGAGAGTGTACTGCGCCTCGGCCGCGACGAGGCCCTCGAGGCGGCGAGGCTTTGGCAGGAGTGCGGCGACGCGCGCGAGTTCGCGTGCAGGGTGCTGGGCAGCGTGATGAACGCGCTGATGGACTCCGAGGCCCAGCAGATGTGCGGCGCGAGCCGCAACGAGCGCAGCGACGGCAGGGAGAACAGCCGCAACGGCTACCGCCCCAGGTCGCTCAAGACCGCCGTGGGCGACGTGGAGCTCGAGATACCCAAGCTCAGGCACGGCACCTACTACCCCGAGGGCATGCTCGCGCGATGGTCGCGCGTCGACACCTCGGTGGCCGCCATCGTGCAGGAGATGTACGTATGCGGCGTGTCCACCCGCAAGGTCGAGCGCGTGGCGTCCAAGCTGGGCATATCCTCGCTGTCGAGCTCGGAGGTCTCGAGCCTCTGCTCCGACCTCGACGCCGAGGTGGCGGAGTTCCGCCGCCGCGACCTGTCGGGCACGCCGTGCTGCTACCTGTGGCTCGACGCTACCTACATGAGCTGCAGGGTCGGCTCGTCGGTCGTCTCGCAGGGCGTCGTGACCGCGATCGGGCTGGGCGCCGACGGGCGCAAGCACTTCCTGGGCTGCGACGTGGTCGACACCGAGAGCGAGGACTCCTGGGCGGCATTCCTCGGCGGGCTGCGCGAGCGCGGGCTGGCCGGCGTTCGCCTCGTGGTCTCCGACGGCCACGCCGGGCTCGTGGCCGCCGTCTCGCGCCTGTTCCAGGGCTGCGCCTGGCAGCGCTGCGTGACGCACCTGCAGCGCAACCTCCAGAGCGCCTGCTCGGGCAGGCCCGAGGACTCCAAGGCGGCCGTCAGGGACCTCGTGCACGCCGCGGTCTACCAGGACGACCCCGACCTCGCGCGCTGCGTGTGGGCCGAGGCGGCGCCCTGGGTGGCGTCGGTGTCCGCCAGGGCCGGCGAGGTCTTCGAGCAGGCCGAGGACTCCGCGCTGGCGTTCACGGCCTTCCCCAGGGCGCACTGGGCCAAGCTCCGCACCAACAACGTCCAGGAGCGTGCCAACCGCGAGATCAAGCGCCGCTACAGGGTCGTGCAGTCCTTCCCCTCGAGGGAGTCGATGCTGCGTCTGACGTGCGCGAGCCTCATGGAGACCGAGGGACAGTGGTCCCAGCAGCGCGTGTTCTCCGAGGCCTCGGCCGCCGAGGGCTTCGCCGAGCCCGCGGACAGGCCGGCCCCGACAGAGGGGAGGCGCCGCGCGCTCGGGCGGCGCGCCAGGGAGATAGTGGACGAGATAGTCGAGAGGCGCGGTCTCAAGAAGGAGTAATATCGGGACTTGCAGCGACGGACCTCAGGACGCTCTTACACCACGTCTGCGCGCGCTACCGCCGCCCAACCAGCCAATCGAGAAATTGGCGGCGATCGATGCTTTGTTCAACCCCCTTGCGATACCCTCTGGGCAAAAAATGGCAAATATGAGTACTGTTACCAGTTTAGTAACAGCGAAATCTGGCTGAAATTGCCATCTTCCGCCAATTCCGAGCGTCATAAAGTCCCGAATCGCCATGTTTAGAGGGTTGATTATATCCAATCCGAATCGATTGGTCTTAAATACTTTCCAGATGATATGTTACCGCTCAAACCACAGTACTCATATTTGCCATTTTTTGCCCACAGGGTCTATTCGAGGATAGTTTCCTGCGCCTCCAGCCCACCTCATGGTCGCCAAAACCCATTCAGCAACAGCTACCGCACATTTTGACATCAGCCAAACACCACTCACGGAGCTGTACTCCGCTATCGCCGAACCAAAATCAGAGTCGAGTCCCTTAAAAATCAAAATAACGTACCCTCATTTCAATGAACTCCGACAAGAACGGCATTTACATGAGCACCGTCACGCATCAATACGCCCTCATCGGGGGTACGCTATTCCAATTCAAGAAAACCGTCGCCCATGTATCGGAGCCGCACAGCCAAATCGTCATCTGCGGCAACGGTCCAGACATCCGTTACGCAACACTGGAAGAATGGGAGAAAGCTAGCGAATCTTTCGATAGACGGGCACAGGTCGAAGGAATCGTCACCAGTGCGAGCCCAGCGCGCGACAAACTCGAGCTCTTTCGCAATCTCTTTACTGGCCGCAAAGATGTTTACGCCCATGGGTACCGCAGAAAAGACGGGGGAATCGGCTATACGCCCGTCTGCGCAAACGAGTGGAAGTCAGGCATTTGTCCCAAAGCAAATCGTCAGAAAACCAAATGCGCTGAATGCGGCAACCGCGTCTTCCCCGAGTTGAGCGATACCGCGATCATCTCCCATTTCAAGGGCAGTGACGACAGACTCCGAGACGTCATAGGTCAATATGTTCTCGATAATGACAGCAACACAAAAGTCCTGGTCATCGACTTTGACGGAGCCGATTGGAAAGAAGCGACAAACGCCATTCGGCTTGTCGCAAAAAACTATGGAATCGATGCTGCAGTCGAGCGATCGAGATCAGGTAACGGCGCTCATGTCTGGTTTTTCTTCCTAGAGCTCACCCGCGCAAAGATCGCACGAGAATTTGGAAGCAGCCTTATCACCGAAGCGGCGGCGCTCAACAAGACAATCACCTTTGAAGCTTTTGACCGAATGCTGCCCGCACAGTCCACCATTCCTGAGGGCGGCTTCGGAAATCTCATAGCGCTGCCTTTTCAAGGAAAAGCACAGCGAAAAGGGAACAGTGTATTTGTTGACGAGCAATTTGAGCCCTTTCCCGATCAATGGCTTTACCTTTCGCAAATTCAGCTGGTTCCACATGCAACGGTGCAAAATCTGATCGAAAGCATCGACAATAAACCGCATGGAATATCAGCTGCAGTGGTGGGAAACACCGCCGCGCCACATTCTCAGAGGCCGCGAAAGCGGCTTCCGCTCACGCCGCAGGACTTCCCGTCATCGCTGTCCGTCACGCAGGCCGATATGCTCTATATCCCCGAAAAATCTCTGAGTCCCGCAGCTCAAATGGAAGTCCGCAGGCTTGCAACATTTGCCAACCCAGAATTCTTCCGCGCACAATCTATGCATCAATCGGTATTCCACAAACCGCGGTTCATAGACCTCAGCGAACTTAGAGATGGCTACGTCGCGATTCCCAGAGGCTGCAAGGTTCAACTTGAGCGGCTGCTTCAAGAAGCCGGCGTTTCTGCCCACTATTCAGACAAACGCAAGTCGAGCAATCCAATTGTGATGGCATTTAAAGGGACTCTTCGCCCTGAACAGCAAATTGTCGCTGAAAAGATGCTCGGCTATGAAGACGGGATCATGTCCGCACCGACGGGGTTCGGCAAAACCGTCATCGGAGCTTATCTTATTGCTGCCATTAGTCTTCCAACGCTCGTCATCGTTCCTAAAACTGCGCTCATTGCCCAATGGAAATCCCAACTCGAACGATTTCTCGACATCACGGACAACAGAGAGCCCGTCCGAACCCCAAAGGGACGAATCAGCAAAAGACAGCCTCCGCTCATTGGGCAAATCGGAGGAGGCAAGACCGCCATAAGCCGTCTCATCGACATTGCTTCATTCCAGTCGCTATCCGGCAAGGATCCCCAAACCGGCGAGTCATTAGCCAAGGAATTCGTTCGCGATTACAGTCTCATCATCTGTGACGAATGCCACCATGCGGCCGCGCCACAGCTTGAGCTTGTCCTCAAGTCCGCTCCTGCCAAATATGTATATGGCCTTTCCGCAACGCCCGAGCGTTCGGACGGACTCACGCGGGCACTCTCGATGCTCTGCGGCCCGGTTCGCTATGTCGTCGATCCAAAAACGCAAGCAATCCAGCAGGGGATTCAGCGCATTGTTAGACCGCGTTTCACCGGAATTCGATTACCCACCTACGAACCAGGAGCATCCTTTAACCAAATTCTCGATCTCCTGTGTGTACACGCCGCGAGAAACGAAGCAATTATCGAGGACGCCCTCGAGGCCGCATCAAACGGCCGGCATCCGCTTGTGCTATCTAAAAGAAAAAAGCATGCCGAAGAGCTATGCAGGCTACTTCAAAGCCGTGGACACGAACCCATACTCTTAACCGGAGAAATCGACGCCAAAGAAAGAAAAGCAATACTGAAGAGTCTTCCCAGCTTTGAGCATGAGCATCGAATCATCGTCGCAACTGAAAGTCTTCTGGGCGAGGGCTTCGACCTGTCTTACCTTGACACTTTGCTCATTGCCACTCCAATATCTTGGGACGGCAGCATAACGCAGCAGGCAGGTAGGCTACACAGAAGCCACGAGGGCAAACAGCGGGTTGAGATATTCGACTATGTTGACCTGTCGATACCCATGTTCGCGCGCATGTACCAAAAGAGGCTCAAGACCTACGCCAAGCTGGGGTATGAAGTCTTTGCGGCAAACGACAACAGACAGGACGATCGAAATATCCTCGTTAGGTCGGCAAGAGCCGTGGAGGCTTTAGTGAATGACATCGAGAACGCATCGAAAAGCATTTTTATTGCCGCACCCTACGCGTCCGCCGCATGCCTTGAAAAGCTCGCCGCTGCACTCGCGGATGCCGCTACCCGTGGAATTGCCCTTGAGATTTCTATTGCTTCAACTCCACGCGATGACGTGAAAGCGATTTTTGCCGAGATGAACGTCAACTATCTCATCAAAGCCGAAGGACGCCTGTGCGCATCAGTGATTGACGAGGAAACTGTCTGGTATGGAGCTATTCCGTTGCTGGCTTTCCCAAAGAAAGAAGACTGCAGCATTCGTTTCAAAAGCAGCGAAGTCGCAGCCGAGCTTTTGAGCGAAATTCAGCGAAAAGTGGAACCGGAGGCCGCGGCGACGAACGGGGTACCCCCAGCAGTTGCGGTTAAATAGGGACTGTTTTTGACTTATTAGCCGTCAATCAATCCCTATTCCACCGCAACTTAGAAATCGGCGATCAGCCCAGCGGACCCTGAAACAGTTCCTGATGAGTGCCCATTCTCACCAGCCTAATCACTGGGTTAGTCTTATGGGGAAGATAAAGAACGACCACATCGACCAAGCCATCGGATAGGTGGAAATCGATGTGGCCGTTGTAGTTTCCGCCCGGGTTTGAGAGCTCGTGGGCGCCATACTCCGCCGGAAGTGACCCATGAGCCACAAGCTCTGCAACCGCCGCTTTAAACTCACTTTTTAGCTGCGGATGCATGCGCATCGTTCGTTTGTAGTCCACCTTAAATTGAGCCTCGACTTTAATCTCGAACATCGCTATTCCTCATCGAGGAATGACATAAGCTCATCAGCGTTATTGAATGACAGGCTATCGTCCGGCAAAATCCCCAGCTCATGAGCCTCGGCGATCACCATGGCGCGCCTCGTCACCTCGTTGGGCACCTCCGCCCTTCCTACAATCTCAAAAGGAATCTTTCGCTGATTTACCAGCTGCCGAACGGCAAGATTGAGATAGGAATTGAGGCTGAGGCCGACCGAATCCAAGAACTCAGTCGCCTGCTCCTTGAGCCCCTCTTCGATTCGAACCGTCGTAGGCTTAACTGTTGCTGTAGACATTTGCGACCTCCTCGCCCTCGTCTTTTACACCAGTATACCCAATATAAATGGCAATCTGATGTTAGATAACATCAGATTGCCATGCGTATTCATGTCGCGTGGGCACGATTGATCTACATCAGCCCGCTGAGCGCAATGTCAACGGCCTCGTTGAGGTCGTCGGTAATGTGTACCAGATCCGGATCGAGCGGGCTAATCATACCGGTGCTCATCACCGGGCCGTTGAGCCAGTCGAATAGGCCCTGCCAGTACTCGGTGCCCACCAGCACGAGCGGCATGCGCTTGACCTTGTGCGTCTGCACCAGCGTGAGAACCTCGAACATCTCGTCGAGCGTACCAAAGCCACCGGGAAACACGATAGCGCCCGAGCTGTACTTAACGAACATGGTTTTGCGCACAAAGAAGTAACGGAAGTCCATGCCGAGGTTCACGTATTTATTGAGCCCCTGCTCGTGCGGCAATTCAATGCCTAGGCCAACTGACTTGCCGTTGACACTCGCCGCTCCCCTGTTGGCCGCTTCCATGATGCCGGGGCCGCCACCGGTGATGACCGCCACGCCACGTTGCGCGATCTTGCGCCCGACGGTACGCGCCGCCTTGTAGAGCGGATCGGTCTTGGGCGTGCGGGCGCTACCGAAGATGGTCACCGCAGGTCCAAGCTCGGCAAGCGCGCCAAAACCATCGACAAACTCTGCCTGAATGCGCAGCACGCGCCACGGGTCGGCATGCAGCCAGTCGGTCGAGTCCTCGGGCGCCAGCAGGTTGGCGTAGGTGTTGTCCTTAGGAATCATGGGGCCGCGCATGACCACGGGGCCGCGGCGGTACGTCTCGTCGTAGGCAGGCTCGCCCTCGACGTTCTCATTCTTAATCATGGGTACTCCTATCGAGAAAAAGAAAAGCGGGCGGGGTCGACGCCATGCGTCAAACACCCGCCCGAACATCAACTATTCGGTATGGTACCCACGATGCATCAAGTACTTGCAAGCTATCGGTCATCGGTCGCGCAAGCGGTGTGAGCAAACGTGATGACCGGCCGGCGCTCGCCCCTTGCCGTTGCCCGCGCTCTGCAAGCGCCCGTGCTGCTCTTAGTAATCCACCGCCGCAGGGCTGTTCATCCAGTCGCTCACGAACGCGCCGTAGCGGCCCTCGATAATGGCCTGGCGGGCCCGCTGCATAAGGTTGAGCAGGTAGTAGATGTTGTGCATCGAAAGCAGAATGCCGCCGAGCATCTCCTTCTGCGTGACCATGTGACGGATGAGCGCACGGCTGTAACCGCCCGTGCACACCGGGCAGGTGCAGGTGGGATCGATGGGACCGTCGTCGTGCGCAAAGCGAGCGTTGCGGAAGTTGAGGCGACCCTCGCTGGAGAATGCCGTGCCCATACGGCCGGTGCGCGTCGGCAGCACGCAGTCAAACATGTCGATGCCCACGCCAACGCCGCGCACGAGCGTGGTCGGGTTGCCGACACCCATCAGGTAGCGCGGCTTATGCTTGGGCATGTACTCGCTCACGAGCGGCGCCAGGGTCTCGAACATGGTCTCGTGATCCTCGCCCACCGAATAGCCACCGATACCATAGCCCGGGAAGTCGCCGCACTCCTCCAGATGGCGCAGCGAACGCAGGCGCAGATCCAGGTGCATGCCGCCCTGAACGATGCCAAAGAGCGCCTGGTCATCGCGGGTATGCGCCTTATAGCAGCGCTCGGCCCACATGCTTGACAGCTCAACGGCGCGCTCAACGTAGGCGCGCGTGGCGGGATAGCCCGGGCACTGGTCGAGCTGCATGCAGATATCGGAGCCGAGTTTCATGGCGATTTCCATGTTGTCCTCGGGCGTCCAAAACACGTGGCGGCCGTCGTAATCGTTGACGATAAAGCGCACGCCCTCATCGGTGAGCTTGACGGCATCGTTGTGGCTGAAGACCTGGAAACCGCCCGAGTCGGTGAGGATGGGGCCGTGCCAGTTCATGAACTTGTGCAGGCCGCCCAGCTCGGCGATGGTATCCTCGCCGGGACGCATGGACAGATGATAGGTATTGGCGAGCACGATCTGGGCGCCGAGCTTCTTGACAGTCTCGGTAGGAATGCCCTTGACGTTTGCCTTGGTGCCCACGGGCATAAAGATCGGCGTCTCGATGTCGCCGTGCGGGGTGTGCAGCACGCCGGCGCGCGCGTGCGTCGTCGGATCCTCGGCAATCAGGTCGAATTTAAAAAGGTTCTGGTCCATAAACTGGAACTCCTTGGTTGCGGTTCATACGCAAACCATTATACGGGCAACCCGCAAGAAGCACCGACTCGACAGAAACTGGTGCGAGGAGGATACGGCAGGGACACGGCAAATGAGCGTGGATTTTTGGACGCTTACCGGATGAGCGTGGATAATCTCCCACTTTTGCCCAAAGCACAGCCCAAAACGGGAGATTATCCACTTTCATTCTGCGGGCACTCATTTAAGTACGTCCCCGATGAGTGGAGCTATTTACCAGCCACGGCAACGCCGATATTTTGGCAACGTCAGCGAGCGGGTCGCATTTGAGACAAGGTGCCGTGAAATGAAAGGGCGCTGACCTTCTGGTCGCGCCCTTGAAATTGAACGGCAGATTGTCCAAATGCGGCCCGCACAGCGTCGGCCGGTCCGCCGTTCGGTAGAACGGCGGAACCCCTAAGGACGCTGGCCCATGCCACCCTCGAGGGTGACGGTCTCGCCGTTCATATACTTAAAGTCGGGACCGCAGAGCTGAACGACAACGCGGCCGATTTCCTTCTCGACGTCGCCGTAGTGACCCGCCGGCGGCATGTGGACGTTGGCCTTGAACGCCTCGGGATAGGCATCCTGGAAGTTCTCGAGCGCGGCGGTCCAAGCAAGCGGGCAAACGATATTGACGTTGATGCCGTCCTTGCCCCACTCGTTGGCAGCGACGCGGGTCAGACCGCGGATGCCCTCCTTGGCAGCGGCGTAGCTGCACTGGCCATAGTTGCCAAACAGGCCGGCGCCCGAAGCAAAGTTGACCACGGAGCCCTTGGTCTCCTTCAGGTGCGGGTAGGCCTTCTGCATGTACAGGTAGGTGGCATACAGACCGGAGTAAATGGCGAGGTTGAACTGGTCCATGGTGTGATCGGCGATCGTCACGCCCGAAGCGCTGGCCTGAGCATTGTTGACGACGGCGTCGATGCGGCCGAACTCCTCAATGGCCTTGTCGATGACGTTCTGGACGACGGCCTCGTTGTCCTGACCAGCCGAGACATCGGCCTGAACAGGCAGAACCTTGACGCCGTACTCGGCCTCGAGGGATTCCTTGGCAGCCTCGAGCTTGGCAACGTTGCGGCCGGTAATGACGAGGTTTGCGCCCTCCTTGGCAAAAGCGATATCGATACCGTAGCCGATGGAGCCAGCGGAGCCGTCCTTGAGCGTGGCCTTGCCGCCGCCGGTGACGATCACGGTCTTACCAGTGAAAAGTCCCATATAAAGTCCTTTCAAATCGCGACGGGCCTGCCCGTCGACTGCGCGCATCCAACTTCACGCGCCAAAAGCTGAAATGCAACTTTAGCGGGTTCAAGTGAAAAATAAAGCCCATGGCAGGCGAACGGCGCAACGTCTTTCGGCGAAGGGAATGTCAAGTACAAACTGGATAAAGTGGCCGAGTTTTTGCTATCGACGCGAGCCATCGAACACGTTTTGAAACTTTGCTGCAGCGCGCGGGATGTCGGCGCGAGACTTTATCATAGGGTGACAAACAACGATGAGGAGCACATGCCTATGACAGACGAGCTGGACCCCCAGACTCAACAGCATATTGATGATTCCGCAGACGTCACTGCAGATGCCGACGCTGTGACCTGCGATGATATTGACCTCGACGGCCCATTCTTGGACGAAAGCGCTACGGCGGAAACCCCTGGCGCCGAAGATGCAGACGAGCAAAACGACGATGCGCCCGCTCAGGACGACGACCCCGTACAGGATGCCGCTTCGCAAGCTGCGGGCCCTATCGAGGTTTCTTCGGAAGAAGAGCTCGACGCCGTCATGGACTCCATGATGGATGCCGTCAAAGCGATGAAAGACGCCGTGGCCGACGCTGACGTTGACGCCGAGGAAGAGGAGGCCGCCGAGGCAGCCTCGACCTTCGTACCCGGCGAGACTCCGGTTGCCGACCAGGGCAGCGCCATGCCCTCGTTTCTGCAGCTCGAGCATCCCACGATTGGCGCTGATGCGGTCGACCCGCACGCAGCAGGCTTTTCTGTGGTCGAGGGCGGCACCGGCAATATCGCCGCGCCGCAGGCTACCGATGCGGACGCTGCCGACACCGCTCGCCCGACCGCCCCGCACTCCCCTGCCGCGAACCGCGATCTGGGGACCGCTGTCTCGAACACCGCGAACGCCGTGGGCACCTTTATCGCCCAGGGCGCCTCGGCCATGCGCGAGATGAACGCCGCGAAAAAGGCACTTGCCGATGCCCGTGCCCACTTGGCCGAACTCGAGCAGCGCATTGCCGATCAGGCCGAGGAACTCGAGACGCGCCAGGATATCGCAGGCCGCTACGACCAGATCGTCGCCGACCAGCGCCAGGCGATTGCCACGGCCCAAAAGACTGCAGCGGCCGCTGAGATTGACCGTGATGCCCACGCCGCCAAGGCGACAGAGCTCAAGGGCCAGCTCGAACAAATGAAGACAGAGGATGACGCGACTGAACTCCGCTTGAAGGCCGCGCTCGACGCCGTGGAGGCCCGCGAGGCGAGCTCGCACGAGACCGGCAACCGCCTCGTTCGACGTCTTGAGGATTCCAAGCGCATCCGCGACAAGGTGAAGGCCGAGCGAGACGCCGGCATTGCGGCCGCACAACAAACCGTCGACGCCACGCGCGCCCAGCTCGAGACGCTGCGTCATGAGTATGCCGAGCTGCAACGCAATCCCTCGGCAAATCCCGCCAACTATACGGTGCGCACCAGCGAGCTCTCGATGCAGATCTCCGACACGGCAGATGCCCTGCGTAAAGCCGAAGAAGATGTCCCGCGCATCACCGCCGACCTTGAGCACTCGCTTGCCGCAGCCGAGCAGGCCGTCGAACAGGCTCAAGCCCCTATCGCCGACGCAAAACGCGCGCACCAAGCCGTGACGACCGAAGCCGATGCCGCGCGCGACGAGTTGCAGACGGCGAAGACTGCCGCCGCGACTCGTCAGCGCGAACTGCGCGAGAAGATCGCCGCGGAGGACAAGGCACGCCGCGACCAGGAGCAGACCATCGCCAACGCCCAAGCAGATGCCGCACATGCACAGTCGATCATCGAACAGGCGACCGAGGTGCACGACCATCCCGAAATCACCGAATCGCTCGCCGGGGCCTTGGCACGCGACAAGGCCGAGCATACCGAGACCGAGCACGAAGTTGCCCAACTCGAGACCGCCGAAGACGACGTGCGCAAGCGAACCCGCGACTCACGCGTCAAATTCACCGGAGCCATCGCCTGCGTCATCGCCGCAATCCTGGTGATCATCCTAGTCTGGCTGTTCGCAAGCAAGTAGTCATTGGGGACGTTCTTAAACGACTAGTCAAACAAGAACGTCCCCAACGACTAGCCCAATGACGAGAGTGGATAATCTCCCACTTTGAGCCCCCAAGCAGGCCAAAAACGGGAGATTATCCACTCTCATTCTGCAGGCACTCATTTAAGTACGTCCCCAATGAGTACCTGCCGATGCTTTGGCAAAGTCAGCGAAAACGCCCCTAAGCGAGCAAGGTGACGTGAAAGAGGAGGGCATTGACCTTCTGGTCATGCCCGACGATTGAACGTCAGATTGCCGCTTAGGGGCGTTTGCAGCGTCAACTGGTTACGCGGTTCGTAGAACCGCGTAACTAACAAATGAGCATCGCGTCGCCGAAGCTGAAGAAGCGGTAGCGCTCCTCGATGGCGGCGGCATAGGCATCCATGATCTGGTCGCGGGTGGCAAGCGCGCTTACGAGCATCATGAGCGTGGAGCGCGGCACGTGGAAGTTCGTGATCAGCGCGTCGACCACGTGATAGGTCGAGCCGGGCATGAGGTAAAGCTGCGTCGTGGCGTTCTCGCGCGCCACGATGTCGCCGCGGCCGAGCGTGTCGGCACCGTCCTCGCGGCCTTCAAAATAGCGCGCCGTCACAGCCGGATCGGACACCGGCGCGTCCGCGTCAAACGCACTCTCGAGCGAGCGCACCGCGGTGGTGCCGACGGCGATCACACGATGACCCTCGGCCTTCGCCTTATGCACGGCGTCGACAACCTCCTGCGACACGTGGTAGCGCTCGGTGTGCATGACGTGCTGCGTAGGGTCGTCCTCCTCCACCAAGCGGAAGGTATCGATGCCCACCTCGAGCTCGACGGCGGCAAACTTCGCGCCCTTGGCCTCGATAGCGGCCATGAGCTCGGGAGTAAAGTGCAGACCCGCCGTAGGAGCGGCAGCCGAGTGCTCCTCCTTCATGGCGTAGACGGTCTGGTACTTCTCGGGGTCGCCCTCGTAATCGGTAATGTAGGGCGGCAGCGGCACGTGGCCGGCCGCATGGATGGCCTCGTCGAGCGTGCGCGGGTCGCCGGCGGCATTGCAACCGACCGGCTCAAAGCGCACCAGACGGCCACCACGGCTATCGGTGACAAAGTCGATGACCTCGGCCGTCAGCACCACGGGAGCCCCCTCGGGCGCATGGGCGCCACCGGCGCGATACTCAATCTGGGCACCGGGCTTCAGGCGCTTGCCCGGCTTGACCAAGCACTCCCAAACATGGCCCAGCGGGTCAACATCCTCGCGGCGCTTGAGCAGCAGCGTCTCGACCACGCCACCCGAGCCGGCTTTGCGACCGATCAGGCGGGCCGGCATCACACGCGTCTTGTTGATGACGAGCACGTCGCCCGGCTCGATATAGTCGATGATGTCGCGGAAGATGCGGTGCTCAACGGTGCCGCCATGCTCCAGCGGCGTTCCCGCCTGGGAGCCCTTGCGATCCACCACCAGCAGGCGGCAGGAGTCGCGCGGCTCGGCGGGAGCCTGGGCGATCAGTTCCTCGGGAAGGTTGTAGTCAAAATCATCGGTACGCATAGACACGTCGGATTCTCCTTATATAGCTAAAGTCCGCCCTACATCCTAGCAGGCTGACGTCCCAAATGAACTACTTTTTGGCAGCCTTGCGCTCGTCGCGAATGCGAGCGCGGTCCATGGCCGCCTCGACGGCAGAAAAGCGGCAGCCGCAGTAGTTCTGTCGATACATGCCCAGTTCGCGCGAACGGCGCGTAGCCTCGGGATAATACGGGCGAAAATCGCGGATCACCGGGGTAAGCCCACGTGCCGCCGCCAGGCACTCGAGTACGTCATTGCAGGTGTCGAACAGCTGGTACGGCGAGACGGCGAGCGTCGTACCCACATATTCAAACCCGCGCTCCTGGGCAACGCGGCATGCCTCGGCCAAGCGCAAGGCATAGCACGAGCGACAGCGACGGGGCCGATCGGCACCCAGCGGGGCCACGCCGGCCTCCCAGCGCTCGCGGTCCTCCCCCGCCTCGATGAGCTCGATGTCGCCATCGGCACACCACCGGCGCAGCTCGTCCAGACGCCGCCGCCATTCATCGCGCGGTTGAATATTGGGATTGGTCCAGCAAATCGTGGGCTCAAACCCCTCCTCGCGCAGCAGGCGAACCGGCTCAAGCGAGCATGGTGCACAGCACGCATGCAGCAACAACGACTTCATCGACATCCCCGTCCCAGAAAACTCACCCCGACATCATGGCAGCTAAAATAGCCCCGTCCCAAAAAGACTACTTTGCGAAAAAGCGCACGCCAAAGGACGTATCCTCGCAGGCGACGATACGGCGGTCGCGCAGAATGGTCCGCACGTAATACCAATCACCCACACAGCCCGACAAGTGCAGACCAGCCGCCAGGTAGCACAGCAGCGGATAGTCCGAGAACGCAAACCCCAGGGCAAATGCTGTCGTCACAACAACCGTCGGCGCCAGGCAAACCGCCATGTACCGCCGGCGCGAATACACAACGCCCTCGGCGCAGGCATAGATCATCGCCGTCTCGCGATTCGCCCCAAAGGTCACCTGCGCGCCCGCAGGCGCCAGCAGCTTAAAAAACACCGCATGCACCAGCTCGTGCACGGCAAACGATGCCATTGAGACCGCAGCCAAGCCGACTATCCAGCCCACGACAGCCATCCAGCCGCCCGCCTCAGCCGCGTCCAAGTCCGCAGGCCCGCCCAGCAGCATAAACACCGGCACCAGGCACACGGCAAACACCGCGATCACGGCCATCCCCCACACAAAGCAGGCGTGCAGAAAATCCTCGTCCTCAAACGCATGTATGTTGGAAATCTCATTCATAGCATCTTAGGATAGCGCCCCTGCCACGCACCCGCCCGCATGTGCGATAATGTCGAACGATATGCACGAATTGACCACCGCGCCGCCGAGCCCCGCGCCCGGCCGCGCCCTCTCCATATGCGAAGGAGTCCCATGGCATCCAAATACTCCATGAACGACCGTCCCAGCTGGCCGCGCCGCGCCATCGTTACCGCCGGCGAGCCCTATGGCAACAAGGGCCTTCACTTTGGCCACGTTGGCGGCGTCTTTGTCCCGGCCGACTTCTTCGCCCGCTTCCTGCGCGACCGTCTGGGCCGCGAGAACGTCATCTTCACCTCGGGCACCGACTGCTACGGCTCGCCCATCATGGAGAGCTACCGCAAGCTCAAGGAGAGCGAGGGCTACGACAAGTCCATTAGCGAGTATGTCGAGTCCAACCACTCCCGCCAGGCCGCGACCCTCAACAACTACAACATCAGCTGCGACATCTACGGCGGCTCGGGCCTTGAGCCGGCTGCGCAGATTCACAACGAGGTGACCGCGGAGATTATCAAGCGCCTGCACGAGCAGGGCACCATCTCCAAGCGCTCCACGCTGCAGTTCTACGACGCCAAGGCCGGCACGTTCCTCAACGGCCGTCAGGTGATCGGCCGCTGCCCCATCCAGGGCTGCAAATCCGAGAAGGCCTATGCCGACGAGTGCGACCTGGGCCACCAGTTTGAGCCCGAGGAGCTCATCGCGCCCAAGAGCCAGCTCACCGGCGAAGTGCCCGAGCTGCGCCCGGTCGACAACCTCTACTTCGACCTGCCGGCCTACCTCGACTTTATGAAGACCTATACCGCCAAGCTCGCCCAGAACCCGCAGGTTCGCTCCGTGGTCTCCAAGACTATGGAGGAGTGGCTGCTGCCGGCTCAGCTCTACATCCAGAACAAGTTCCGCGAGGCCTTCGACGCCGTCGAGGACCAGCTGCCCGAGCACACCGTGCTGGAGCCCGAGGGCAACAAGAGCAGCTTTACCGTCACCTTCCCCAGCTGGAAGGAGCGCGACGACGCCCACGCGGTGCTCGCCAACGGCGGCGTGCGCTTCCGCAGCGGCAAGGCGCTCGTGCCCTTCCGCATCACCGGCAACATCGACTGGGGCGTTCCGGTGCCCGAGGTCGACGGCGTGACCGACGTCACCTGCTGGTGCTGGCCCGAGAGCCTGTGGGCGCCCATCAGCTATACGCGTACCGTGCTCGCGCGCGATGCCAAGGCCGCCGGCGTGACCGAGGGCGTCGCCGCCCAGGATGCCGCCCTCATGGGCGAGCCCGCTGCCGACTCCACGCAGGTGCCCGCGCCCACCTACCAACACAGCTCACTCGACTGGCGCGACTGGTGGTGCTCTGACGACGCACAGATCTACCAGTTCATCGGCCAGGACAACATCTACTTCTACTGCATCGCGCAGACCGCCATGTGGGAGGCCCTGGGCTGGGACCTCACGCAGAGCACCGTCAGCGCCTGCTACCACCTGCTCTACATGGGCAAAAAGGCCAGCTCGTCCTCGCAGACGCCTCCCCCGCCGGCAGACGACCTGCTCAACCACTACACCTGCGAGCAGATGCGCGCGCACTGGCTGTCGCTCGGCCTGTCCGAAAAGCCGGTGAGCTTTAGCCCCAAGGCATACGACACCCGCGTGACCGGCAAAGACAAGGACGGCAACGAGGTGCGCGCCTGCGACGACAAGCGCGTCATCGATCCGGCCCTTAAGGAGAGCGCCCTTTTGACCGGCGTGTTCAACCGCCTGGCCCGCAGCTGCTTCTACGGCGTCGCCGTCAAGGAGGGCGACGAGAGCCCCTACCGCAACGGCTGCATCCCCGCCGGTGCCGCTTCTGACACCGTGGTCGAAGCCGCCCAGCAGGCAGCCCTTGCCTTTGAGCAGGCCATGTACAAGTTCGAGACGCACCGCGCGCTCGCCGTGTGCGACGACTACCTGCGTGCCGCCAACAAGCGCTGGAGCGATGCCTCCAAGGCCGCCAACAAGCTCGAGGGCGAGCCGGCCAATGCCGCAATGACGCAGGCCCTCGTCGACGCCTTTACCGAGCTGCGCGTGGCGACCGTGCTCATGCACGGCATCGTCCCTGCCGGCTGCGAGCTCATCTGCGAGTACTTCGACGTCGATCCGGTCGCCTTCTTTAGCTGGGATAACATCTTCGCCTCCACGGATGAGTTTGTGGAGAGCTTGGGCGAGAAGCCCGGCGAGCACCGCGTAAAGCCGCTGCCCCCGCGCTTCGACTTCTTCAGCAAGCACGAGAGCCAGTACTAGGCAACCGCAACGCGCCCGGGAATGATTATTCTGGGACGGGGATTAAAAAATCATTCCCGGGCGCCGCAAAGTAGTCTTTTTGGAACGGGGATTAAATGATTTTTTAATCCCCGTCCCAGAATAATCATTTAGGTGGAAGGAGAGACGGATGTCCAAGCCGCGTCGTCGTAAGCAGAAAAAGCAGGTTAAGCCCGAGCTCAAGCTCAGGCAGTTTGCCGCCACCGAGCTTTCCGACCAGCTTGCCGCCCAACACTCCGCCGCCGACCTGCCGCGCTTTATGGTCGACACGGTCGCCGGCGCCTATGCGCCCGCCGATGCCGAGCTCATGATCGAGGGTTTCGGCGCCGCGGCCACACGCCCGGTCACGCTGCGCGCCAACACGCTCAAGGCAACCGCCGAGGACATCGCTGCGGCGCTCGATGCCGCCGGCATCGCCCACAACCCCGTCACCTGGTACCCAGACGCCTTCATCCTGCCCGAGGCCCAGGTTTCCGATCTGTGGGATCTCGACATCTACCGCGACGGCAAGATCTACCTGCAGAGCCTGTCGTCCATGATGCCGCCGCTGGTCCTGGGCACTCAGGCAGGCGAGGACATCCTGGACATGTGCGCAGCCCCTGGCGGCAAGACGACGCAGATCGCCGCCCTCACGCAGGGGCAGGCGCACCTTACCGCCTGCGAGATGAGCATTCCCCGCGCCGAGAAACTCGAAGCCAACCTGCACCGCCAAGGTGCCAAAAACGTGCCCGTCATGCGCACCGACGCACGCGAGCTCGACGAGTTCTTCCGCTTTGACCGCATCCTGCTCGACGCTCCCTGCACCGGCACGGGCACCGTCATCAGCGGCAACGAGAAAAGCCTGCGCGGCCTGACCGAGCAACTGCTCGTCAAATGCGCCCGCTCGCAGCGAGCACTTCTGGACCGCGCCATGGGAGCCCTCAAACCGGGCGGCACGCTCGTCTATTCGACTTGTTCGATCTTGCCGCAGGAAAACGAGGACGCCCTGCAAGAGGCCCTCGACAAGCACATGGACTGCGAGCTTATCCCCCTCGATGGCACGCCGAGCGAAAGTGAGGCACGCCGCGCCCAGGAAGCTGGTGAGGAGCCGCGCATCGAGTCCAACGCCCTGACCGAAGCCATTGCCGCGGGTCAGGTATCGGCCATCGCCAACGGCCTGCCCGGCACGCTCACCATTCCGCCCAGCCGCGACTTTGAGGGCTTCTACATTGCCCTGATCCGAAAACGCAGTTAGCGCACGGATCCAAAACTCAACAAGCTATCTCCGTGCGCGTTTGCCCTGCTGGTCGCGATGCTGTTTAAGCATCGTGCGCTCCTTGCGTTCGGCCCTTTTGCCCTTAATGGCCGTGACCACAAAGTAGATGACCGCGGCGGCAACAATTGCGCCCACACACAGGCCAATCGAGCCAAACATTGCTGTCAATTCCATACCGCGTCACCTCTCTTTTAAACGGGACTTTCAAGATAGCACCTCGATCCCCGCCACCACAGCTCCTTCACGTTCGCCGGCCCTTCGGTCTAACGAATTGCGTGGCGGGGAAAAATCAACTCGTCAAACGATTTAGCATTCGCAATTCCGGCTGCATCGCGCCGGCCGTCATCGCATAGAATCGAGCTTCCATGGATACCCTCAACGATCTAAATGAGCGCGTCGACGCCTTCGTCGGCACCAGCTCCTTCGACACGCCTGCCGCGGCAAACGACCAAGCCCCCATCGATGTGCCCGCCGAGGTTCACGAGGACATCGTCGCCTCGGTCGATTTCTCCGAGGTCGAGCTCGCAGACGAGTTCACCGAGCCCCAGGTAGCCGTGACCCCCAACGGACTGCTCCCCATGGAGCCGCTGCCCATCGACGGGCGTTTGCGCAAGGCGGCCCTTCGCATGCCTGACGAGATTGAGGAGGCCAGCGGCTTCACGCTCTTTGGCCGCCGCATCAAGTCGCTCATTTACACCACCGATGTCGCGGTTATCCGCAACTCCAACGCCGATGCCGTCTTTGCGGTCTACCCTTTCACGCCGCAGCCCGCCATTACGCAAGCGCTGCTGACCGTCGCCGAGTGCCCGGTCTTTGTAGGTGTGGGCGGTGGCACCACCACTGGTAAGCGCTCCGTGCAGATGGCAGCCGTCTCCGAGATGCAGGGCGCGGCGGGATGCGTGGTCAACTCCCCCGCCACCGCCGAGATGGTCGAGCACATCACCAACATCGCCGACATCCCCGTCATCGCTACGGTCGTTCGCTGCGACGACGATGCCCACGCCAAGGTGCGCGCTGGAGCCAAGATTCTCAACATCGCCGCCGGCAAGAACACGCCCCAGGTCCTACGCGAGCTGCGCAAGCACTATCCCAACCTGCCGCTCATCGCGCCGGGCGGCAAGACGCCAGAGAGCATCCGTGAAACCATCGCCGCCGGCGCCAACGCCATCATCTGGACGCCGCCTTCGGCCCAGCAGCTACAGACCGACATGATGCAGCGTTATCGCAAGATGAAGGAAGACGCCACACCTGTCATCTCGCACGACGATGTGCCCATTATCGACCAGGTCTCCGCCGCCGAGGTCAGCCAGGTCGAGAACATGAATCCCGACGTGCCGATTCCCGACGAAGTCATCGAGCGCGTCGCTTCGATCCACGAGCGCGTCGAGGAGCGTCGCGCCAACCGCGGGCTCAAGCCCTCACTGCACGGCTTTTTCTTCCGAGGAAAGAAACGCTAGCAAAACATCTTGGCCCGCCCCACAAACGTGAGGCGGGCCGTTTTCGTTTGGGCAATCATGCAGCGATGTGATGGGGCAAATTAATCCACGCGCTTGTCGCCCATAAAGAAGAGCGCCACCGTACCAGGTCCGGTATGCGAGCCAATCAGAGTACCGATGTTATTGATCTCAATCTTGCCTTTAAGCTGCGGAACCTGTTCCTCAATCAGCGCCGCAACTGCTTCGGCATCCTCGCGGCACGCCGAGTGCGACATGATGCACTTACCCGAATAATCCGCACCGTCCTGCACGTGTGCCATCATGGTCTTAGCCATCTCGGAAATCGCGCGCTTCTTAGTGCGAATCTTCTCACGTGGCGACAGCTTGCCGTCGCAATCGACCGTCATAAGTGGGCAAATCTTAAGCGCCGTGCCGATGATCGCGCTCGCAGCCGAAATGCGACCGCCGCGCAGGTAGCTCGACAGATCGGTCGAGAAGAACCAGTGGTGCAGGTTGAGCTTATGCTCCTCGATCCAAGCGGCCGTCTCGTCGAGTGAAGCCCCGCTATCGCGCACGTCGGCGGCACATTCCGCCAGCAGGCCAAAGCCCGAAGACGCTGCCAGCGAATCGATGACGCGCACCTTGCCGCCCTGGGGATAGCGATCCGCGAGCATCTGCGCCGCAACGCAGGCCGATCCATACGTGCCCGAAATACCCGACGACAACGTCAGGTGCAGCACGTCTTTGCCCTCGGCAACAAGCGGCTCCCAAAACTCCTCGTACTCACCCACGCTCACCTGAGACGTCTTGGGCATGGCGCCCGCGGATATCTGGGCAAAAAACTCGTCCGGCGTAATCGACTGATACAGATCGTCCGCATAGACAACATCGTCGATCTCGTAATGAAAACACACGACAGGGATATTGCGCGATTCAAAGAACTCCCGAGTTCGATCGGCGGCGGATTCACAGGTCAGGACAAAATCACTCATATGAGGCTCCTTACGTATAGTTATAAAAATTATCGCACAGCAAGCATAAATACGGTACAAATGTCCACTATTTACCAAATAGAGCCAAAGGTGGTGAACATCTTTACCGTCATCATCTCTATCGATCCCGGAGGCATACGTCTGTAAAAACGACCCTACGTCTCCACCCAACCGCCATATCTACCTCAACTAAATCGATTTACCAAACCGTTCGGCCAACAATTCGACCTCCCACCCCCAATCGAAACAAAAGCGGCGCATACTGATAAACGTTTGACGCTGTTTATCAGTTTTACCAACCCCATCGGAAGGTGTTTCATGGTCGCATTCGATCGCAATCCGCAAGACTTCAAGTATCTGCGTCTGCTGTCGAAACAATTTCCCACCGAGCAATCCGCGTTTACCGAGATCATCAATCTCTCGGCCATCCTCAACCTGCCCAAAGGCACCGAGCATTTTATGAGCGACGTGCATGGCGAGTACGAAGCCTTTATGCACATCCTCAACAACTGCTCGGGCGTCGTGCGCGAGCATGTCGACGAAATCTTTGGCGAAACGCTCTCCTTTGACGAGAAGGGCGAGCTGTGCACGCTCATCTACTACCCGCGCGAGAAGATCGAGCTGGTCCGCAGCCAGCGCGAGGACTCGCCCACCTGGTACAAGACGATGCTTGACCAGCTCATCATGGTTGCCCGCTCGCTTTCGAGCCGTTATACGCGCTCCAAGGTGCGTAAGGCCATCCCGCGCGATTACGCCTACATCATCGACGAGTTGTTGCACACGCACCCGGACGAGAACAACTATCGCGTGCGCTATCACGAGCGCATCGTGGAATCCATCCTGGAGACCGCAAGCGCCGACGACTTTATCGAGTCGCTTGCCTCGCTCATCAAGCGCCTGGCCGTCGACCACCTGCACCTAGTGGGCGACATCTTCGACCGCGGTGGCGGCGCGGCCAAGATTATGGACCGCCTGCTCACCTACCATTCACTCGACATCCAGTGGGGCAACCACGACCTGCTGTGGATGGGCGCTGCGGCCGGTGAGCCCGCCTGCATCGCCACGGTGCTGCGCAACAACCTACGCTACGACAACTACGAGATCCTGGAGAACGACTACGGCATCTCGCTGCGTGAGCTTGTCGCCTTTGCCGATGCCACCTACACCGCCGGTGAGTCCATCACCCCGCTGATCAAGGCCATCAACGTGCTGCTCTTTAAGCTCGAGGGTCAGATTATCCAGCGCCATCCCGAGTTCGACATGACCGACCGCCTGTTACTCGACAAGATCGACCACGACACCGGCACGGTCACGCTCGCCGACGGCAGCGTGTGGCCGCTCACGACCAACGACTTCCCCACCGTCGACCCGACGGACCCCTATACGCTCACGCCCCAGGAGCAGCACATCATCGACAAGCTCGTGTCCGAGTTTGTCACCGCCGATCACCTGCATCGCCATATCGATTTCCTCTATTCCCACGGCTCGATATACAAGGTCGCCAACGGCAACCTGCTGTTCCATGGCTGCGTGCCACTCAACGAAGACGGCACCTTTAGCAGCATGAACTGCCTGGGCACCTGGCACGCTGGCCGCGATTATCTCGATTTTTGCGACCACATCGCCCGCCGCGCCTGGCGCGTGGGCGACCGCGACGCTCTCGACTGGATGTGGTACCTGTGGATTGGCTTTAACTCACCCGCCAGCGGACGCCTGGTGCGCACCTTTGAGCGCGCCTATATCGCCGATAAGAGCACCTGGGTCGAGCCGATGGACCCGTACTTTACGCTTACCAAGTCGCCCTCGGTCTGCGATGACATCATGCGCGAGTTTGTCGTCGCGCCCATGGCATGCTCACCGACCGGTCACATCATCAACGGCCACACGCCCGTCAAGACCACCAAGGGCGAGCAGCCCATCCGCGCCGAGGGCAAGCTGCTGGTCATCGATGGCGGCTTCTGCCGCGCCTACCACCCCAAGACGGGTATCGCCGGCTATACGCTCATCTCGAGCTCGCGCGGCTGCCGCCTCAAGTCGCACCGGGCCTTTACGACGGTTGCCGAGGCACTCACGCGCAACGTGGACATCGAAAGCGAGACCAACCGTTTTGACCAAGCAGACCGTCGCCGCATGGTGAGCGACACCGATACTGGCGCCAAGATTCGCAGCCAGATCCAGGATCTGCGCCAGCTGCTCGATGCATATAGAAACGGTGCTATCGAAGAGCGCGCCTAGCACCACCCGTGGGGATTGGCTAAACTTGCTGAGTTTGTCATCCCCGCGGCGCCCCGGCGCCACCATAAGGCAGGTACCATGCAAAAGCTCCTTGCGCAGATCATGAAATTTGGCGTCGTCGGTGTCATTGCCACGGTTATCGACTTTGGCATTATGAATCTGCTCCACTACGGTCTGGGCCTCAACATCCTAATCGCCAATACCAGCGGCTTTATCGTCTCGCTCATCTTTAACTACCTCGCAAGCATGAAGTACGTGTTTGCGCACAAGGAAGGCATGAGCCGCCGCCGCGAGTTCATTATCTTTGTCGTGCTGTCCGTGATCGGCCTGGCACTCAACGACGGTATCGTGTTGACACTCAACGCCGGCCTGGGGCTCGAGGCCAATATCGCCAAGATTTGCGCCACCGCGCTTGTCATGGTCTACAACTTTGTGACCCGAAAGATCTTCCTGGAAGGCGATGAGACCAAGTAACTCGCAACCTTACAGCTTTACAATGCCCACGGATGACGCGCGTCGTGCGCTGTGTTGTTCGTGGGCATTGCTCGTTTACGGGCAAATTTTCAACGTTTGCGGATTAGCTCTTGAAAATTTGGCGAGTTCGTATAGTTCTTGGCAAGGACCTTACGTTTCCCTTGCAAAAGCTCTAAAGTATCCTCTGCTCGATTCATCAACGCATTGGATGTGATTACGTGCGCAAGGCACTGGCACAACCTCATACCAAGCAGTTCCTCAAGTTCGCTGTCGTGGGTCTTATCTCCTTTGGCATCGACTGGGGTATGCTCATTGCGCTCGTCGAGCTGTTTCACCTCGACTTTTTGATGAGCACCACGGTCTCGTTCATCACGTCCGTCGTGGTCAACTACTGGCTCAGCATGAAGTACGTGTTCGACCATCGCGAGGGCATGAGCCGCAAGCGCGAGTTCACGATCTTCACCATCCTGTCGGTGATCGGCCTGGGCCTCAACGACCTGTACATGTTTGTGGGCGTCACGTTTTTGAGCATCGGCTACCAGGCCATGAAAGCGATCGCTACGTTCCTCGTCACCTGGTACAACTACTTCAGCCGCCGCTTCTTCCTCGAGGGCGCACGGTCGTAGTCGATTCGCTATTTGCTTGAATGTATAACCGGTTGGAATTCCCATTCCAACCGGTTTTTTGTTTGCCGAGAGACCCGGCGACCCAATCCCATTCGCATGAAAAACGGGCGGCCCGGATGTCTGTCCGAACCGCCCGTCTGGCGCGCTATGTCGAAGCCTCTAGCCTGTAACGTAATACCAGACCACGTTGTCGCCGTTGGAGAGAACGTAGTTGCTGCAGGCCGTCATGGGCGTTGTGCCGTTGACGGAGTACATCCAGCCGCTCGTGCCGCCGTACTGTTTCTCGGCCAAACCACCAATCGCGGAGACATACGTGCCGTACGACGAGCCATGTGCGTTGACAGAAAGGCCCAGCGCGCACAGGGCATCGTAGACGGTAGCGCCTTCGTTAAAGGTAAAGGTGCCACCAGAAGACACAGGATTGCCCACGGCGCTCGATGTGACCGAAACCGTCACTGTTATGTAGCTGGACTCCTGCGAGCCGCTCTGGCCGCCCGAGGAGGCGTTTCCACCATTAGAGGATGAGGCTCCATCGGACGACTGGCCACCGCCAGACGCATTGGAAGTATCACCGACTCCCGTATTTTGGGCAGCGGATTTATCGCCAGACTTCTTGCCGTCCTGACCATCGGACTTCTTGCTATCCGAGCTTTTATCCGATTCCTTGTTTGAAGACTCGGAATCGTCCTTGGACTTGGACTCATCAGAATGCTTGGACTCATCTTTTGCGTCATTCGATGACTTGGAATCCTTGGAACTGGCCTCGCCCGAAGTCGTAGTCGAGCCAGACACCTTGGTGTCCTTGGTTACGACGCTCTCCCCCGTCACGGTCTGAATGATCCAGTCGATGGACCAGGCACCGCTCTCGGAAGGATGGACGAAACCCAGCGAGACGACGATCAGAATGGTGCACGCGGCAGTCAGGACGCCGAGGAGCGTCTTGCGACGAGGGGCGGACGCCGCCGAAGCGGCGCCCTGTTGCTTTGCATCGTCGAACTGAATGAACGAGGAATCTGGTTGCTTGGGGTCAGCGTCCTTGGATTTATTGGACACAGCCCTCACCTACCGACGTTTGGTGAACACGAACACGCCGACGATGGCGAGACCGATGACGCCGGCGGCAACGCCAACAATGGCGAGCGGGTTGGTGCCAGTCTCCTGCTCGGAGGCACTAGAGGACTTCTTAGCAGTGGTCGTGGAAGCAGCACCCGTATCGGACTTGGAATCGGACTTCTTGTCGGACTTGTTGTCCTTCTTGTCAGACTTCTTGTCAGACTTCTTCTCGTCCTTCTTATCGGACTTATCGGTGTCCTTCTTGTCGGACTTGTTGTCCTTGGTCTCGGTCTTGGTCGACACCGTCGTCTTGGTCGTCGGCTTATGACCCGGGGCGATAGCGCCGCCGGCCTGCTGGCCCTTCGTGCCGGAGCCGGAACCCGTGCCCGTGCCAGCACCGGAACCGTTGCCAGCGCCGCCGTTGCCACCATTAGTGCCAGAACCGCCATTACCGCCAGGGTTAACGGCATTCTTGGTCCACTTGGCATACAACGTCAGGTCGGCCGTCACCGGCGTGCTAAAGTCATACGCCTGCGTGCAAGCCTCATCGGTATACCAACCGGCAAAGGTGTAGCCATCGCGCGTCGGATCGGCCGGCTTGACCAGCTTGCCGTCGGCCGTAGCAACAAACTTAGTGTCGCAAGCAGACCCGCCGTTGGAATTAAAGGCAACCGTCCAAGACTCAACGGCCCCGAGCTTGAACAGCGTGCCCGAGTCATTGATGTAGTACAGGTTGCCAGATGCATCGACAATGACCGGAGAGTCACAGTACTGGTAATGGCCAGCCGCATCATAAATCTGCGTCGCCTCTGCATCGCCGAACGTATAGCGATACATGCCACCACCAGCAGAGTAGTTGACGTAATCCTTGCTATCAGCGCTGTTAACAGTGAAGTACACATAGGTCTTGCCGCCCTGAACACTCACCAGCGGAGTAGCAGCAATACCGTTGAGGCCAGCCGGCAGCGCCTTGCCGTCGGCAGCAGCGACCATCGTGGTCTTACCCGTCTTCAGGTTATAGAGAACCAGAGCAGAGCCAGTAGCCGTCTGTCCGCCGACAATCAAGTTTTCGCCAGCCACCGCCGGAGCGCTCATGTTATTCGTAAGGCCCAGATCAACCGTCTTCTGCTCGCTTAGTACGCCGTTCGCCGAAAGCGAAATCACATGGAGCTTTCCATCGTGCGTCATCTGATAGAAGGTCGAACCATTGGACGGATCGGCAATGCAATCGGCATTTGCGACAGCGCCGAGCTTCATGGTCGAAACGACATCGCCCGTCGTCTTATCAATGCACTTAAGCGTACCCGCGCTCGTAGGAACGATGGCATACTTATCCGTCAAAGCCGCACCAGTCCAGTAATAGCCCTCGGCAGGGTCGATGTTCTGCCAAGAAACTTCGCCCGTGGCAATCTTAATGCGCGCAAAGGAGCCGTTGCCGTAGGTCGCGTTGTAATTCTCGTCATACGAAATATCGACCGAGCCTACATAGACGTACTCGCCGTCCGAAACGACGGTGCAGGAGCTCTGCGTCAAGTCCGTCAAACCAGGCGTCAGCCACTTGCAGATCAGCTTGTCAGCAGTAATCGCCTGGACCGCACCGCCGTTGAGCGGAACGATGATAAGGCCATTGGTATAGATCGGACGAGAGGTATAGCTCACCTTGGAGGCAAGCGGCGCAGAGGCAACCTTTTTGCCCGTGGACGAATCGATCTTAATGAGCTCGTTCTCGATCGCGATGTACACAAAACCGTTAGCAATGACAGGCTCGCTGCAGTTGGCATACTGCTGACCAGACTCGGCCTTCCAATCGAAGGCCCACTTAAGACCGGCGGCCTGCGCAGGCGTCTTGGCATCCGTTACGGACGTACCGTTGCCGCTGTTGCCGTAGCCGGCCCACTCGGCATCCCAATCAGGAGTCGTCGCACTCGGGTCCACGACAATCTTGTCGGGATCGGGCATGGGCGAATTATCGGTGGTGTAGGCAAACGTAACCTTGTCGCCGCTCTTGAGCGTGACCTGGTTGGCGCAGAGAGATGTGAGCTCTCCGTTGATATACAGATGCCAATATCTATTGGTCGCACCATCCCAGCCATACGGCTTGTGATCGAACGGCGAAGTAATGGAATTAAGGAGCCAGTACTCACCACTCTGGGAGCCGTTATACGCAACGCTCTTGGCCTTCAGAAATGCCTCAATAAGGTTCTGGGCCGTGGAGCCTTCGGGCAAAGAAACATTGCTTGCCGAGCCCCAGCGAGTATTGTTGCCGTTGACATCGGGACCGATAACATCGACAGACCCAAGAACCTGGCCAGGAAGGGCATCGCTGTCGCCAGCATACATAAAGGTGACGGCGTCACCCTCTTGGAGCTCGTAGTTGCCGGCACCGACCGTGGCGGACTTGCCATTTACATAGAATTGCCAATAACTGCGGGTCGCAGGATCAGACTTATAGGTCTTACCGTCAAGCGGCGATTTAATGCCGCTGAGGTACCAGCCCCAAGACTCTTCACTAGTAACGAGATCAAGACCAGTCTGCTCCAACAGGTCCTTGGCAGTAGAGCCCGCCTTGAGACTCGTCTGGCCCGTCGAAGCCCAAACCTGCTGCTTGCCGTCCTTGTCCTTACCAAGTACCTGAACGGAAGCATGAACAGAATCAGAGGGCAACTGGTCGCCCCAGCCACCGTAGAACCACGTAACGGTATCGCCAGCATGAATGGTGACATTGTCTGCCGTGCAGTCGCTCGACTTGCCGTTGATGAACAGCTGCCAATAGGTCGAATAATCGAGCGGCTTACCCAGCTCAACGCCGTTGTACTTAAGGCTCAGAATGAAGGAGCCCGCAACAACGGCATCGATGTCATTCGCCTCGAGCGCGACCTTCGTAAGGTCAAGCGCGCTTGAACCGGACGTCACCACATACTGCGCGTTATCGACCCAAGTCTGGGTCTTGCCCTGGGCATCGCGACCAATGACGGTCACATTTGCGGCAACCTGATCCTTAACGACAGGGGACGCGCTACCAGCCGTATAGGCAAACTCAATCTTCTGCCCCTGGGTGAGCTTGACGCCGCTCGCGCCAACCGAGGAAGACGCGCCGTCGACGAACAGCTGCCAGTAGGCATAAGTCGCCGGATCGAAGGCAAGCGTGCGGCCATCTGTCGGGGACGTGATGCTTTTGAGGTAGAAGCCGTATGCCGTGTTCGGTTCGTAATCCGCTTTAAAGCCCGTCTTCTGCTGCAGCTTAACGAAGGCATCCGCGGCCGTCGCGCCCTCGTCGAGCTTGAGCTGCGTAGGCGCCACCCAGGTCTGAGCCTTGCCGTCGGCATCGGCGCCGATAATCGAGAACGAGACCTCGACTTGCTTCTTGGCGACATCGCCGGTTTCTGTCGGGTTCTCTGTCTGAACGGCAGCCGCGGCGGCAGATCCTGCTTGGCCAGCGGATGCCGTCGAAGACTGCTCGCTCGTGGCAGGGCTCTCCCCCGTCGCCGAGCCTGCGTCGCCAGTTGCTGCCTCTGTTGTGGCGGCACTGGCTGCAGGCGCGCTCCCGGAATCCGAAACCTCGGCGCCGCTCTGCTCAGCGGCGCCGCCCGCAAGCGCTGCGCCCTCGCCCGGCGTCGCAGCCTGAGCCACAGCCTCGGCAATGCCCTCGGCGCCCTCGGCCCACAGCTGAGCCGGCGTGGTGCCAAAGGCCATCGCGAAGGCCAGGAATGCCACCAGGCCGCGCTTGGCTACGCCGCATGCAATCGCGCCACGGCGATGCAACGAGGCGCGCTCGCGCTCGTCCTCAAACATATCCATTTGTCCCCCATTGTCTGTACTTGGAGCGTTGCCTTGAGGCTGCCCCACGTCATCGCGCATGTTGCGCTCGAGTTCCCCCATCGGGGTCCCCCTTCCCTCCAGAGCCCTATGCACACCGGCGGCATATGCCGCAGCCGCACGCAAGATGGGAGGCGATCCGACTTAACCTTAACGACTCGGGCGCGCCGTCCGATCTGCGACGCGAACATCCCGAGCCAAGAGGAATTACGGTTACTGGTACAGCCGGGGACTTGCACCCCGATTCTCCCAAACGCGCAGGAAAACCGCGCATTCGTGCGTCTCCGCACCACCATCTAGGCCATCGATTATTACCGTCAAAATGGTATCACGCAAAAGGGCCTCGCACGCAGGCGAAGCCCAAGGTAAAAGCTATTGTTTGCGATAGGAAAATGCGGTGACGGTCGCAGCCTCTAGTGCTTGCCGCCGTGGCTGTTGAGCCAGATATTGCGGCCCAGCATAAGCGCCAGCACCAGCGCGCTCACGTAGCCCATAAAGCCAATGACTGGGATACCAAACACAACCGGCTCGATGCGCGCGTAGTACACCACCGACGAACCGATAAACAGACCGGCGATAACGATAGCCATCGACATGCGGTCGATAATTCCGCCCAGCTGTCGCAGCGCCTTATCGCTGCTCATGATCTGCGTGTTCACCTTAAGCTGGCCGCGCGTGAGCATACGCGAAGCCAGGCCAAGATACTCGGCCGCCTCGAGCGAGCCTTTTGCCGCGCGATAGCTGCTCGCGGCCAGATCGCGTCCCATATCACGCACGCGCGCATAGGTGCTTTTCTCGTTTTTAATGTGGGTTTGGATGATCTGGATCATGTTGACGTTGGGCATGTACTCGGTCAGCAAACCCTCGAGCGTCACCATGCCGCGCGCGAACATCGTCACCACGCTCGGCAGCTCAACGTCATTCTTACGCGCGAGGTTTAACAGCGAAGTCAAAAACTCGCCGATATCCAAATCCTTCAGGTCAAGGCCCGCAAAGTCAGCCACGATAAAGTCAAGATCGGACAAAAACGCTGAATGATCGAGCTCGGCCGAGTCGCCACGCGTCACGGCGAAGCGCATGAGCGAATCCTTGAGCTTTGGCACGTCGCCCTCGGCCACGGCGAAAATCATGTCCTTTACGATACCGCGATCGTGGCTCGACATGCGTCCGACCATGCCCAAGTCGATAAAGTAAACGATGCCGTCCTTGAGGATGATGTTTCCCGCATGCGGGTCGGCATGGAAAAAGCCGTCATCGAGCACCTGCGTCGAGTAGTCCTCGACAATCGCGGCACCGATCTTTTCCAAGTCATAGCCCTCGGCCACCAAGCGCTCAGGATCGGCGATCGAAATGCCGTCGACGTAATCCATAACCACCACGTGCTCGGTGCACAGGTCCAGATAGGATTTAGGGCACGTCACGCCATGAACGCTCTTATGGAACTCGTAGAAGTCGTTGAGGTTTTTGGCCTCGGCCAAAAAGTTGGTCTCCTCGCGAAACGAGGTCCACAACTCCTCGACTACGCCGTGCAGGTCAACGAATTGATCGGTGTTGACGAATTTGGAAACGATACGCACCACCGAGCGGATGATATCGATGTCCTGCGCCATCACCTGCTGCGCACCGGGGCGCTGCACCTTGACGGCCACGTCCTCGCCCGTCACAAGACGAGCGCGGTGCACTTGCGCGAGCGACGCGCTACCGAGCGGATTGGGGTCGATCGCATCGAACATCTCCCCCAGGCGCAGGCCGTATTCTTCTTCCAGACAACTGAGTACGACCTCGTACGGCACAGGCTCCACGTTGGAGCGCAGACGACGCAGCTCGTCGCAAAAGCGTTGCGGCAGAATCTCGGACCGGTTGGCCAGAATCTGCCCCATCTTGACGAACATGGGGCCGAGTTCCTCGAGCAGGCGGCGCAAACGAACCGGCGTGAGGTTATCCCACACGCGGTACTTTTTGACCAGGCGAACAATCTGCCCGATGCGCTCGCGGCGACCCGCCGGTGTGAGCTGGTATTCCTCGTCCGGCGCCATCGCGTCGGGCTCCTCGGGGACCATATCGACAGCGCGCGGCTTCTTGCGAGCGCCCGAGACGGCGGCATCGACCTCATCGACAACCGCCGCCTCGTCACCCAGAGGATCTAGATTGTTGTAATCGGTGGTGGAATCTGCCATCTGCGCTGCTACTCGGCCTCTTCGGTATCCTTCGCATCGTCGGGCTCAACGGACTCGACGGGCACCGAGGTCACGTTGTCCTCGACTGAATCGACGATGTCGCGCACATGGGCCAGGAAGGCCGTGCGCTCGGGGGCGGTCATAACGCGGACGCGGGCAAGGATGAGCTCGTCGAGCACGCGCTGGGCCGCGGTCTCGCCCTGCATGCCCAAGCGCTCGGTCAGATCGGAGATGGTGCCACCGGCCTGCTCAAACATGTCGGACACACTGCGGGCGATATCGGGGGCGCCTGCGTCCTTGCGGACCTGCTCGCCCTTGGTACCGAGGTCGTCGAGAACCTTCTTGCCGCCCTCGACGGCAACGGCGGCGGCGCCGAAGCCCACGTTGATGGCACCGTTAACAAGCTGATCGAGTTTCATAACCATGGTTGGCTCCAATCATGAACAACTGCATTGGACTTCTTGTACCCAAGATTGAGTGAACGACACAAAATCGTTTTACCGCCAAGATAGAAATCGAGCGGGCCAAAGCCTTTGACGGCGTTTGCCCCGCTCGTTCGCTGCAAGGTTGCCTTTACCTTACGTTGTCGTTCATCGCGAAGGAGTTCTTCATGGCACAGCTCGTGGTGTAGAGCACCTTGCCCAACAGAGCATCGGTCTCCACCCGCACGCGCTCGGCAAACTCCTCGTTGGCGCGGGCGAGCTCGGCGGGCGCCTCGGCTTCGGGCAGCGCGGCCACGGCGGCATCGACGTCGTGAATCTGCTTGTGGCCCATGCCGCCGACCTTCTCCTGATAATCCTCGACCGCGCGACCGCACTCATGGAAGCGAACATCGGCCAAGGCACCGATCAGGCGGTTGGCCCAATAGAAATTCTCGGACGTCACGCGAGCCTGCGTGCCGGCATAGTACTCGGGCATGGTCTCGACATTGGCGTACAGCGGTACGAGCGCGTTAAACGAGTTGGAGCCAAACGCCATCCACTGCACGGCGCGATACGCCGGCTGCGCATAGGGGCGCAGCTGCAGCACGGCAAGCTGGCTGTTGCGGTTGATGCCGATGGGACGATAGGCGCCGCGCGTGGCGGGCGTGCCCTTGCTGCCGTAGCAGTCGTACTCCGTGCCCTGGTAGTGGCTCGAAAGCACGTACTTGATGTCCTCGATGGTCACCTTGCGCTCGGGCACGCGGCTCCAGGGGATGTCGTCGCTCTCGGGCGTGTAGTCGGCGTCGGGGCCGTCCCACACATCGCTGGGGTTGAGGCAGCGCTGCATGTACCAGGCGCGCGGCGTGTTATAGACGTGGTCGCTGTCGCTGTGCGAGCCAAAGGCCTCGCGCGGGTTAAAGACCGTCGCCGGGCCGTCGCCCTCGACACCCAGCGTCAGGTCCAGATGCCACTCGGCCATCCAGGCGCGCAGGTCGGCGGAGCACATGTGGTCGGCCTGGGCGCCCTCGGCGTCATCCAGGTCAAAGCTGTCGATACCCAGCTGGTTGGGCATGGTCACATAGGCGTCATCGGGCACGCGCTTGGCGATCCAGTGGTGGCCGCCGATGGTCTCGAGCCACCAGATCTCGTCCACGTCGCTAAAGGCAATGCCATTGTTCTCATAGGTGCCGTAGCGCTCGAGCAGGTCGCCCAGGATACGAACGCCGTCGCGGGCAGACTTGGCGTACGGCAGCACCAGGGTCACCATGTCCTCCTCGCCCAGGCCACCAGGCTGCGCCGACACATAGCCGTCCTCACCCTCGTTGCCCTTGGCGGGCACGTAGTCCACGAGCGGGTCGGCGCCGCGGACGCGCTCGTTGGTGGTGAGCGTCTCGGTTGCGGACATGCCCACATTGAGCCCGTTGAAACCGGCCTCGGCCCAGATGCCGTGACCCGGGACAACATCGGGGACGCTCGTGTAGCGCATGGGGTTATCGGGCAGTTCAACGGTCAGGTGACTCAGGACGCTCGTGTAGACGCGCGGCTGCTCGTCGGGATGCACCACGCGCATACGCTTGGGCTCAAACACCCCGTTGGACGAGTCCTCGTTGCGGGCGACAAGCGTCGACCCGTCGTAGCTCGCATTCTTACCAACCAAAATCGTTGTGCACGGCATGCGCATCCTCCTTGAGCGAAGAAATCAAACGGCAACAGTGTATCGCTTCGCCGCAAAAAGGGTGAAACCACGGCGCTGGCAACCCCTGTGGTCAAAAAATGCCAAATATGAGTACTGTCACCAATTTAGTAACAGCAATTTTGCTACGCATGGGTGTCGGAAGTCTACATCTGTTCAAAAATTAGATGATGTAGTTCCTCATTGGTCCAATAAAATAGGCTCTCTATCGATAATAAATATCGTTAGAGAGCCAAATTGGCCTAAAATATATGTAGCTATCTTAGCAACAGTACTCATATTTGGCATTTTTTGTCCACGGGGTATAGAACTAACCCCTCAAACAGCCCAAAACGCCTATTTCGATGCGCGCTCGGCCGCTTCGATCACGTGTTTAGCGAGGATCGCCGTCGTCACAGCGCCCACGCCGCCCGGCACGGGCGTGATGGCGTTAACGACCGGCTCCGCAGCATCAGAATCGACGTCACCCACCAGCTTGCCAGCGGCCTCGTCCCAATTAATGCCAACATCGATGATCGTCTGGCCCTCGCGAACGGCATCCACGCCAATCGTACGCGCGCGTCCAACGGCGGCAACCACAATGTCGGCAGCACGGCACTCGGCAGCAAGGTCGCGCGTATGCGTATGGCACGTCGTCACAGTCGCATTGCGCGCCGTAAGCATGGCGGCTACGGGACGCCCGATCACCAGCGAGCGCCCGACCACAACAACCTTAGCTCCATCCAGCTCAACGCCGTAATGATCCAGCAAAGCAAGCACGGCTTCGGCTGTGCAGGGGGCAAAACCCTCGCCGCGCCCCGAAAGCGTGGTGAGCAGCGAAGCCGGCGTCATGGAGTCAACGTCCTTGGCAGGATCGAGCGCTGCGGCAACCGCATCCTCATCAAGGCCGGCGGGCAGCGGGCGGAACATAAGGCAGCCATGAACAGCGGGGTCGGCATTGATGTCCTCGATGGCCGCCAACAGCTCGACCTGAGAAACATCGGCGGGAAGCAAAACGCGGCGAGCTTCAATGCCAACCTTCTCGCAGCGCTTGAGCGCACCGCGCTCGTAGGATAGGTCGTCCTCGCGTTCACCCACACGCACGATAGCCAACGTCGGAACAACGCCTCGCTCGCACAGGGCTGCGCAGCGAGCAGCAAGTTCCTCAGTCAGCGCGCGGGCGACGGGAGCGCCCTTCAGCAGTTCAGCCATGGCTATCCCCTCTTCCTTGCAGCGTCGGCGGCGCGGCGCGCCAGCGCATCGGCGCGCGGCAACCACGTGTCCAGCAGCTCATCGCACGCGGTCTCGAGCTCCTCGGCGCGCGCCCGGTCCTTCATAGACGTGGTGTTGGCAAAGAGCGTCAAGCTCGCGCCCTGCATAGCGGAACGGCAGAACACGGCGCCGCACGCCACATCGGACAGCAGCTGACGCGAACCCTTGTCGGCCATGTCCTCGAGCAGCGCCAGCGCACGCCCGCAGGCATCCATAATGCGATACGGCGGCATAGCGGCCACATGCAGCGCATCCTGAATCGCGGTCGCTCGAGCCGGATCGTCACGCGGAATACCGTACGCCGCGGACACCTGCCCATAGGCACGAACGTCCTCGGCAACCAACTCGACAAGCTCCTGGGCCAGCTCATCAGCATGGACAAACGCACGCGTCAGGTCATCCGCACGATCAGCAAGCGCGGGATTGGTCGCACCGTAGCGGGCAACCATTCCGCACAGCGAGGCGCCCAGCGCGCCCACAAAGGCGCTCGCGCTGCCACCGCCGGGAACCGGCTCGCGCGCGGCCAGCGCCTCGGCAAACCCGCGGCAGGTCTTGTCCATCATCTCTTGGCTCATGCACATGCACCTTCAAGTCATATACATCGGTCGGGTGGCAACCGCCGACCGACCGCATCGATCACGTAATGGTGCTAAGTCTAGCCCATAAGCACATGAGCGTCAGCGCACCTGGCCATCGCGGATTTCTATGGCACACGATAGGCGGCAGCGACACAAACATGGGACACATGGCCCACCTTTCGAGACTCCCGGGCAGCACAAGCTGGGGCATATCTATAAGTAAGGAACCCGTTGGGGCACGGCCGGGCAACGGCCACAAGCAATGAACGGAGGCATAAGCCGCACAGCACACAGAGACATCCGCCGCCAGCGCAATCAGTACCCCAACAGCATGCGGCGCCGTGATGTCATCGGCAGACAAGGAGGACGCCACCATGAAGAAAAAGACCCTATCGATCCTTTCCCTTTGCATCGCCCTCTTTGCCGCGTTTGCCCTTGTCGGCTGCGGCGGGAGCGCATCGGGCGGCAGCAGCGCCTCCAAGAGCGAGAGCAAGGAAAAGACCCCCGTCGCCAAGAAGACCGACTTTATCTGGTTTAAGGTCGAGATGCCCGAGGGCGTCGGCGTAAGCGACTCCGCCGGCAAGAATGCCGACAGGGTCCAGCTCACCTCCCCCGAAGACGAGAACGCCTCGGCCGATCGTTTTATCCCCGTTTGGAAAAAAGCGCTGACGGCAGAGGAATCCCACGCCGACCAGGCAGAAAAGAAAGGTGATACGTTCCAGTGGAAGGATGGCGGATCCGTCGAGTATAACGGCAGGACATGGCTCGTCGGAACGTACGAGGACAACAGCGGCGTCTCAACCCTCCTATTTACCGACGTTGAGCCGGGAAGCGTCTACATCCTTATCTCCAGCTTCGATCTGCATAAGAAAGAAGCCGAGGCGCTCCTCAACTCCATCGAATTCCCCGATGACATGGCGAAGGCAGTTGCCGAGGCACACGAAGTTGAGATTTCGAGCATCGAGATCAAGTAACGGGACACCCGCACGCGCCTACGCGCACCCGCGCACATGCGCCCCATTAAAACAACGGGCGCCCAACCCGGGGAGGGCCGACAGCACCGGCCCTCCCCTCTTTTACACCCGCGCATATTGCCACTTGTCGGCGCAAATCCAGCCCTCAGAATGGGACACATGGCCCACCCTAGCGAGCCGTCCACGCGTACAGTAAAGACAGGTAATCCATGGGCGGTTACAGATCGAGGAGGACACGACCATGAAAAAGAAGGCCTTTGCGATTCTCACCCTCTGCATGAGTCTCTTTGCCGCAGTTGCCCTGGTGGGCTGCGGTGGCAGCGGCGGCGCTACCGGAAGCGGCGGTGGCGGCGGAGCAGAAAAACCAGCCGTGGATATGAGGACCGACTTCATTTGGTTTAAGGTCGAGGTCCCCGAGGGCGTCGAGATCACCGACGTCGCAGGCGACACTGCCGACAGGGCCCAGTTTAAGTTCACCGAGAGCGAGCACGCCAGCGACCGCTTCATCCCCGTCTTCGATCCTGACAAGAACGCCGATGAGCTGTTCGACTACGAGGCAAAGTGGAAGGCCAGCTCTGGATGGACCGAGAATGATCCCGTCAAGTACAACGGCAAGACATGGCGCAACGCTTCCTATACACACTCGGGCGGCGTGACGACCGAGTACTTCACCGAAGCAGGCGGCGGCAGCGTCTACGTGAGCATCGACAACGTCGAGGAGCACAAGGACGCCGTCGAGACCATGATGAAGTCTCTGGAGTTTGCCGATGATATCGCCAAGGCAAAGACCGAGGCCATGGACGTCAAGCTCGACGATATCGAGATTAAGCGCTAAGCGACTCGCGAGCGCAGCGGGAAACACGGGCGCAGTGCAAGCAAGCGACGATACCCCAGCGCTTTGCACCAAGGGAGGATCGGCTCGCCGGCCCTCCCTTTCTTATGCCGATAGCCGGCGAACGCGAGGGTGCCGGGCGGCAAAACCACCCCCAGCGCGGTAGCAGCACAAATAGACAAGCGCCCCAACGCGTCCGCTCGCCGATTTATAGCGCCGCGCAGACAATTGAGCCGGCTCCTTTAAACATCCGGGCAGTAAAGTGACCAAAATAAGTGCATAACCGCACCCTGCGAATGGAGGAGTTATGACCGAACAACACGCCATCAGTCGCCGAGCGTTTACGTTGGGCCTAGGACTTGCGGCGCTGTCGCCGCTTGCAAGCCTGCCCGAAACCGCGACGCTGGGCCTTCCCCTGCGCGCGGCATTTGCAGACGACGCTGCCACAGCGTCGGCCAACCTCAACAATTTCGTCATTCGCCTTCGCCCCGCGGGCTATTTTCGCACCGCGAGTGTCAACGAAGACGGCAACGTCATCGGCAACGTTTGCCACCTGTTTAATGACGGCACGTCCAACAAGCTCATCCTCGAGCACGTGGCGACCGATACAGACAATACAAATTGGTATGCCATTCGCACCTTGCTCAATTTCGAAGAGCACGAGAAGACGGGCTACAGCATTTGGTCGGTCGACGGCGACTCGGACAAAGATGGAAAGGTTATCCACGTATGGAGTGGCGAGTACGACCATAAGGACAGCCGCGCCTATACGTTCGACCCCCAGTCCGACGGAACTTATATTATTCGAGACCGCATATACACGAAAAACGGCATTAACTACCTGGCCATAGAATCGAAAGGCAAAGACCAAGACAACAACAAGATTTGCCAAAAGAAATATTCCATTCCGTGGGAGCTCGAGCTTGTCGGCTACAGCATGGACAAGACCAATGCCACAGTTAGCAGCATCGACTGGACCACGTATAGCAGCTACGTCGACGGACCATGTTGGATGAGCCACGTCGAAGGCAACAAGTACCTCGACGAGCTGAGCATCCCGGGCACGCACGATTCGGGAACTTGCAGCGTGGACAACGACACCGAACCCCAATCCTCGCAAGCAAAGTGCCAGCAGGACTACATCCCCACGCAGTTGCTCGAAGGCATTCGCTATTTTGATATCCGACTCGGAAAAGGCAACGACCCCGGCATCGACCATGGAAGTTGCTACCTGCTCAAAAAAGACGGGCACTTCATGCATCTCTCCGATGTCGTTGGCTACTTCAAAAAGTTTTTGAACGAAAATCCGTCAGAAGCGCTCATCATGCTTGTATCCCGAGGCAACAACGAGGCTACTGACGAGAGCCTTACGACGGCTTTCGCCAAGGTTTTGGACGACAACCCCAAACTGTTCTATACGTCGAGCCGCGTTCCCACACTGAACGAGGTGCGCGGAAAGATCGTCCTGCTGCGCCGATTTGGACTCGCCGGCGACAGCGTAAGCGGCCACACGTGGGGCCTCGACCTAACCGAATGGGACAACAAAATCGCAACACACCCAGCAGCTCCTCTATGTGTCTCGTCCAAAACGCGCAAGGCTTTGAAGCCGCAGGGGAAACAGGCGACAAAAAAGCCTATTGCACCAAGGTATATGCCCAGGACCATTACGAATGCACCGGAACCGACAAGATCAGCTGGGTCGATATGGCCCTGCAGGAGACGGCTAAGCTCACCCGCAACGAGGTAGATGTCGAGGACGATAACGGGGCCAAGGAGCAAGTCCTGGAGCGCTGCTGGTCTATCAACTACACCAGCTGCACGAATCACAAGCAAGGAAGCAATCCTTTTACCGCAGCGCGAGTCGTCAACGAGCATCTGTACAAGAGCCCGTACATCAATCCCAGCGGCACCGAGGATACAAAGTCAGATTACCTCAAGCACATTGGCATCATCGCATCCGACTTTGTTGATGCGGCGCTGGCCCGGAGCATCTACCAGCGCAATTACAATTACGATACGAAGCACACGCAGTCGGCTTCGTGCTGCCTCCCGACCCGCATGCGCATGACGTACGGCGACTCGCTGAGCGATGCCTCACTCCAGGATGGCAAGACCGTTGGCGAGGGTCATTTCCGCCTCGTCGACAGCAGCAACGTACTCAACGTAGCAGCCTCGGGCCGTGCATTTGCCATCGAATACGTTGATGTCGACGCCCTAGGCAACGAGACCGTTACGGAGCTGCGGGGTCATGTGCCCATCGATATCGACCCGCGCGCGCTGACGCCCCATTTTGAGGGACTCGAAGGCCTTAAGGCCGGCGAAGACGTGCGCGCCAAGATTGCGGCATCACTCGAGGGCAAGCTCGAAACCGATGCCTGCACGGCCCAGCTCGAGTTTGTGCACGACGCGGACGGCGCTCCGGGCACGGCAATGGTCGAGGGCGAAACATTTGCCGCAGGAACGTACTGGGTGCGCGTGAACGGCCTCTTGGGCGACGCGGCGCAGAACTACACGCTCGCCAGCGACGGAGCCGCAAGCTTTACCGTAGCGGCCTCGGACGGTGCAGGCGGCACCGGCACCGGCACCGACGGTGGCACGGGTTCCAACGCAGGCAGCACTGATAAGAACGGTAAGGGCAACAAGGGCAAGAACTCGGGCAGAAAACTCGCCGACACGGGCGACGGCTCTGGTATCGCCGCCGGGCTCGCCGCTGCCGCCGTGGCGACAACGGTCGCCGGCGCGGCAATGCTTGCCAGTGACCGCGAAAACGCTGGGGACGGTAGCGAATAGGCAAGCCCGCCTTTTAGACACATCGACTCAATCGGGGGCGCAGGATACCGTTCTGCGCCCCCGATTTTTACCGTGGCCCGAACGCCGCCATAGGCTACATCACCATGTTCAGCGCGTTAATAAACTCCTGGGCCCTCGCACGGCTGCTCAGGCTAAAAACACAAGCAGTCAACAGCCTGTTACGTAGGAAAACGTCGCGGCCCTTGATCCTGTTGACCCCCGTGATGTCCTTAAGATAGACAATCTCGGTGTGCTTGCCACCAAAAGCGCCCTTCTTGAGCACCTCAATACGGTTGGGGTAGACCTTAACGTCTTTAAACCTACCCGAACCTTTGTCCTGGAACAGCAAAGTGTTGTTGTCCATGCCCGTCGCTCCGTGGGGTTCGCTAAAACTGTCTTAGGGTCACATTTTAGCCACCGCAAACCCTTTTCGCAGTCGTGCGCAGAGCACCAAAATCGTGTCCGCACGAGCAAATAGACTAATACGACAAGGTTTATAAGCCGTTATCCAAGGATGGCGCCGCAAAACAAAGGATTAGCAATAGCTAAGATTTAAGCCTAAAACCCTTAGGAAGTGCTAATATATAGTTATTGAAAGAGGCTGAGATGCAGAGACGCGAATTGATCCGTATCCTCGAAGAAGCCGGCTTCATCTCGAAAGGAGGCACTAATCACGAGAAGTTCGTCAAAGGCGACAAGCTCGTGCTCGTGAAACGCCACCGAGAGATCGAGGATCAAATTGCCAAAAGAATCCTAAGGCAGGCAGGGCTTCGATAGCTCATCCTCATCACATTTCGCATCGCCTTTTAGAGGAGGTCTTACATGGTTTACGCATGGGAATTTGAGTTCTTTGATTCGGACGGTATGGTCGATGCCGTGCCATGTGGCTCGCTGGGCGGAGGAGGAACGTTTGGCTCCGACCTAAACGACGCTGTCGAAAGCGCCGCTGATTTTCTCGCATGCATGGTCGATGACCACCTAATGGGCGGCGTCGACCTGCCTGCGCCGGACTTTGGCCACGAGCCGCAGCACGGTGGCAAGATTATCGCCGTGGCCGTCAGTCGCGAACTCGGCGACATCCCCGCCGTCACCGCAGCGGATGCCGCGCGTATGCTCGGTGTTAGCTCAGCACGGGTATCGCAACTGATAAATGCAGGACTGTTGGATTCTTGGAAGGACGGCACCAAGCGCATGGTGTCCAAAGCTTCCATCGAGGCACGACTCGCCGACGCACCAAAGGCAGGGCGCCCAAAAGAGGCCCCTATCGCCGTATAAAGCAATAGCGTTGCTGGTTTTTTCATTTGTCAGATTAGCTGACAAGCTCTCCCAATTCGGGACTCACTGCGTCCCGAATTGAACTGGACACATTGCCGCTGATTGCCGCGCATTCTCAATCCAAAGTACAAGAGGAGTTTTCCATGGCAGACAGACCGAAAACAACGCTGCGCGACTGCATCTATGGACTTGCCATCGGCGACGCGTTGGGCGTTCCCTACGAGTTCAGACCTCGTGGCACGTTCGAATGCACGGACATGATCGGCTACGGCACGCATGGGCAACCCGCCGGCACCTGGAGCGACGACACATCTATGACGCTTGCTACCTGCGACTCGATTAGGGAGCTCGGGCACATCGACACCGCGGACATGCGCGACAAGTTCGTAGGCTGGATTGCCCGTGGCGAGTATACGATCGACGGCGTTTTCGATTACGGCGGCACGACCGCCCGCGCCTTGCACACCGGTAAAGGAGGCTCCGGCGAGCGCGACAACGGCAACGGATCGCTCATGCGCATCGCGCCCCTGGCGTTTGTCGACGCGACTGACGACGAGATCTGCGAGGTCTCCGCGATTACGCACGCTCATAGAACGTCGACCGACGCATGCGTCATATTTGTCGAGCTAATGAGGGACGTGATGAACGACGCGCTCCCCTCGTGGGTGCTCCAGCTGAAAGACGTGCCCGAGTGCGAAATCAGGTCTGGCGGCTTCGTGCGCGACACGCTTAAAGCCGCTACCTGGTGCTTTGTGAACACCAACAGCTACGAAGCCTGCGTGCTCGCCGCCGTCAACTTGGGCGACGACACCGACACCACCGCAGCCGTCGCAGGCGCGCTCGCCGGCACGGCATACGGCATCGAGGCCATCCCGCAGGAGTGGGTCGATACCCTGCGCGGAAAAGAGCTGATTGAGCAGTGTTTGTTTTAGGGCGCACTTACGATAGAAACTGACCAAGGGGCACCATGGAAAGAGAGATCGCGAATATAGACGAGTTCCAAGTGGACGAAAACGGGATTCCGCTATTTCCAGCAGGACTGAAGGAAGAAGCCAACCTCTACGTCCTCCCCGATGGGCGCTACCTCCCCTGCGGGCTCTACAGGACCGCGGACGGCGGTTCGCTCATTTATGAACCGTTCGAACTCAGCGCCTTCGGGCAGATGCTTGCTCAATTCAAAGAGAACTAGAGGCTTGATTGCCCGTTAGATCGACACTGTTCCAAACCATGGGGTGGATAGGATGCCTCCCGCCGCGGCCTGTGAGGTGAAATCTTGACTGCCGCGGAATCCGCCTGCGGGCAACGCTCCGATCTCCGATTGGGGTGAAGCCTATGAACTTGCTTCTTGAAATCCTGCGCCTCTCGATGTACGTGACCAGCATTGCCCGGAACCTCTACGCGATCTGGCGGGAATATAAGCAGTAACGGATAGCGAAGGGAGTCATAGAAAAGGGTCGGTTGCAGCCGGCCCTTTAGACATTAGCACCTGCGTTGCCCGCGCTTCCAAAGTTGACCGACTGAGGAGCGGGTTCCGCGGCACACCCTGATTTTACCCAGCGAAGCGGCTCTTTTGCAGTCGCTCCACCGTTTATTTACATCCACCGCCACAAGCGGATACCGCGCGAACGAGAGCAGAGAAACAACGCCGGCGCGGCCAACAGAACAGACAATCCATGCGACCAAAGAAATAGAAAAACGCCCACGGCCTCGGTTCCTCACCCAGGTCTAGGCACTTTTCTTGGCACCATCGCACCACATCCGCCATCGCCTCCGGCCCGACACTCATTAAAATGCAAGCGGGAAACGACCTCAAGATCACCAACAACAGCTTCAAGCAAGCGCTTGGGCAACTGTCGCAACACGAGCGCCCATAAATAGAAGTCGATTTAAATAAGCAAGGGAGCCTTGCCACCAATTGTCATTCTGGCGCGGTCAACCGATAAGTCAAATGGCAACTAACGGGTGTCAGATATACCAATATATGCAAGATTAACTGCTAGAATGCAATGGTGGACAGGCTCACCAACGTCGAAGAAGCATAAGGTAAGGAGTGCGCATGATTGCTGTCGACTACAGCTCCTCAACGTCATTTAATGAGGATGCTTTCGAACAAGGCATCATTGACCACTTGCAAACGAGCCTGGGGTACGAGCACCTCTATGGACCTGATGTCGCTCGTTCCTCCGACGCGTTTGACGACGCCTTCCTACCTGACGTCATTGGGCCCGCTCTTGAGGGCATTAACCCCACGCTCAATCGACGAGCGATTGAGGCCTCAATAACTAAACTAAAGGAAATCGAGGGCAGCGACCTCATCGCCAAGAACAGCATCTTTATGGACATGCTCCAGAACGGTGTGGAGACAAGCTGGTTTGACGGCAAAGAAGAGCATACGGACATCGTGCGCTTGGTCGATTACGACAATCCCGAAAAGAACTGCTTCCACGTTGTTAACCAGTGGACCTACATCGAGTGTGGCACCAACAAACGTCCAGATGTCATCGTATTCGTCAACGGGCTTCCGCTCGTTCTCTTTGAATTGAAGTCACCCGCTCGAGCCGACGCTGACAGCGAAGATGCCTACCAACAGATTCAAAACTACAAACGACAGATCCCATCGCTTTTCGTGTACAACGCCTTCTGCGTCACCAGCGACATGCTTCACACCAAGGTTGGCACGATCACCGCCAACGAGTCGCGTTTCGTTGAGTGGAAGAGCGTCGATGGAAGCTACGAGGCAACCCAGTACGCCGATTGGAAGACGCCACTGGATGGCATGTTTCCCAAGGAGCGGTTCATCGACATCCTGAAGAACTTCATCCTGTTCTCCGAGGACGCGAAAATCCTCGCGGGGTACCATCAGTACTTCGCGGTAAACAAGGCACTCGAGAGCGTGCATGAGGCCATCGGCGGCGACGGCAAGGGCGGCGTCTTCTGGCACACGCAGGGCTCGGGCAAGTCGCTTTCGATGGTTTTCCTTGCCCATCTGCTCGAAGAGAAACTCGACAGCCCCACCATCGTAGTGATCACCGACCGCAACGACCTCGACTCGCAGCTGTTCGCACAGTTCTCCAGATGCTCAGATTTCCTGCGCCAGACGCCCGTTCAGGCGCAGAGCCGCGCCGATCTTGCGCAGCAGATCTCGAGCCGCCGCGCCAGCGGCATCATTTTCACCACCATGCAGAAGTTCGAGGAGGAGGCCATCGCCCTTTCCGAGCGCAAGAACGTCGTCGTGATGGTGGATGAAGCGCACCGCGGGCAGTACGGGTTCGAGGAGAAATACGACCGTGACGGCAAGAAGCACACGGGCACCGCGTTGCTCATCCGCCGCGCCCTTCCGAATGCGACCTTCATCGGCTTTACCGGTACCCCTATTTCTGCCGAAGATCGATCGACTCGCGAGGTTTTCGGCGATTATATTGACGTCTACGACATGACTCAGGCAGTAGAGGACGACGCAACTCGACCCGTGTTCTACGAGAGCCGCGTCGTCGCACTCAAGCTGGATCAGGGCATCCTTGCAAAAGTTGACGATGAGTACGAAAAGCTCACCGAGCAGGCTAACGCCGAAACCATTGACGCAAGCAAGCGCAACTTTGCAAATCTGGACGCCGTTCTAGGTGCACCCGAAGTCATTGATGCCCTATGTCAGGACATCGTAGAGCACTATGAGACCAACCGTGCGCACGAACTCACCGGCAAGGCAATGATCGTCGCGTATTCGCGCCCCGCCGCCATGGCTATATATCAACGTATATGCAAACTGCGACCCTCTTGGAAGGACGAGGGCAAGCTCGGCGTTGTCATGACCATGGGCAATCAGGACCCCGAGTGGTGGTTCGACGTCGTAGGCAATAAAGCCCATGTGAAGGAGATGGCAAAGCGCTTTAAGGATGACGCCGACCCGCTCAAAATCGTAATCGTCGTAGACATGTGGCTCACCGGTTTTGACGTGCCGAGCCTTGCCACCATGTATGTGTATAAACCCATGCGCGGGTATAACCTGATGCAGGCAATCGCACGCGTAAACCGAGTGTATAAAGACAAGGTTGGCGGATTGGTTGTTGACTACGTAGGCATAGCCAACGCCCTCAAACGCGCCATGAAGGACTACACCAAGCGCGACCAAAAGAAATACGGCGACATGGATATCGGGAAAACCGCCTATCCTAAGTTCTTGGAAAAACTGGCGGTCTGTCGCGACAAAATGTTTGGTTACGATTATTCGGAATTCATGAGCGCCGAGTCCGCCGCACGTCGAAGCGAACTCATAACGGGTGGAGTAAATCATATCCTTGCACCCGGCGACGAAGATACCACCCGCGACTTTGTTGAGCAGGCAGGAGTCATGCTCAAAGCCTATGGACTCGCCAAAAGTCGCGCAACAGACATGCAGCGCATCGAGGCTGGCTATTTCCAGGTTGTTCGAGAGCTCATCCTTCAGCTCACCGAGCAGGGCGGCACCCACAGCAAAAACGGAGGCAAACTTACCCTTAAGCAGGTAAATGACCGCATCAATGCACTACTCGAACAGAACATCGTCCATACCGACGGCGTAATAGACCTGTTTAAGGTGGAAGACGAAACGGTTTCGATTTTTGATCCCAAGTTTCTGTCGAGCCTCTCGCGTATGAAAGAGAGAAACTTGGCTTACGAGTTGTTGAAAAAACTCATCGACGACCAGATCAAGGGCTACCGTAAGAAGAGCGTAACACAGGCAAAGAAGTACTCAGAGCTCATGCAAAGCATGGTAAATAGCTATCTCAACGGGCAGCTTACAAACGCTGAGGTATTCGAAGAAATGCTCAAGATGGCGAAAGAAATGCTTTCCGAAAACCAAAAGGCAAAGGAGCTTGGCCTTAGCGAAGAGGAGTTTGCGTTTTACGAGGCGCTAACACAACCGCAAGCAGTCGCTGATTATTATCGCGAAAGAAATGACGAGCTGGTCGCTATCACGCAAGAGCTCGCTGCGAAGATGCGCGAAATGCGGACGGTCGATTGGCAGAAAAAGCAAAGCGCTCGCGCTGCTATGCGCGTTGCAATTAAGCGTCTGCTCAAACATCATAAGTATCCGCCAGAAGGCATGGAGTCGGCACTGGCCACCGTGATGGACCAGTGTGAACTCTGGGCCGACAATGCAGCATAGGGAGTTAAAACAGCATGGCTAAAAGCAAAGCTAAGGACACCAAGAAGAACACGGCCGATGTTGGCTTTGAGGACCAACTGTGGAACGCCGCAGACGTGCTGCGCGGCAACTTGGACGCTGCCGAGTACAAAAACGTCGTATTAGGCCTCATTTTCCTTAAGTACCTCTCGGACCGCTTCGACGAGCGCTATCTAGAGCTCGTCCAAGAGGGTTACGGCGACGAGGAAGATCGCGACTGCTACATGGAGCAGAATGTCTTCTTCGTTCCCGAAGAAGCACGTTGGGCGAACATCTCACAGGCGGCGCATACGCCCGAAATTGGCCAAATCATTGACAATGCCATGCGCGCCATCGAGCGCGAGAACGACAAGCTCAAAGACGTGCTGCCCAAGAACTTCGCTCGTCCCGAACTAGATAAGCGGCGCTTAGGCGACGTCGTTGACTTATTCACAAACGTACAAATGACCGATAACGAGAGCGAGAAAGACCTGTTAGGGCGCGCATACGAATATTGCCTGCAGAAATTCGCATCAATGGAGGGCAAAAACGCCGGCGAGTTCTATACACCGTCGTGCATCGTGCGCACGCTGGTTGAAATCCTCCAGCCTTTCCACGGTCGTGTGTACGACCCCTGCTGCGGCAGCGGAGGCATGTTCGTGCAGTCCGCCGCCTTCGTCGAGCACCATGGCGGCAACGTGGTACAGGACATCACCATCTTTGGCCAGGAGAGCAACCCCACCACTTGGAAGCTCGCAAAGATGAACCTCGGTATTCGCGGCATCGAGGCCGATTTGGGCAACTATGCAGACACCTTCAGCGCCGACCAGCACAAGAATGAAAAGTTTGACTATGTGTTGGCAAACCCACCCTTCAACCTCAAGAACTGGGGCGGCGAAGCGCTGCAGGAAGACGTACGTTGGAAGTACGGCGTGCCGCCCACGGGCAACGCTAACTTCGCTTGGATGCAGCATATGATTTGGCATCTTAACGGCACGGGCAAGATTGGCCTCGTATTGGCAAACGGGTCGCTCTCGAGCCAGACGAGCGGCGAGGGCGATATTCGACGCGCTATCGTAGAGGACGATTTGGTCGAGGGCATTGTAGCCATGCCGGGGCAGCTGTTCTACAGCACCCAAATTCCCGTGTGCCTGTGGATCCTGAACAAGAAGAAGGCTCAGTCCGGCAAGACGCTATTCATCGATGCCCGCGAAATGGGCACCATGGTCTCTCGCAAACTACGCGAGTTTACCGAAGAAGACATCAACAAAGTTGCATCCGCATTCGACTCCTTCCGCAAGGGCGAGTTCGAGCCCGTGAAGGGGTTCAGCGCCATAGCGGATTTGGATGAAATCGCCAAGCAAGATTTCATCCTGACGCCCGGTCGCTACGTAGGCATTGCCGAGATCGAAGACGACGGTGAGCCGTTTGAGGAGAAGATGGCACGCCTAACCAGCGAAATATCAAAGTGCTTTGAAGAGTCCAACCGCCTGCAGGAGCAGATTAAGAAGAATCTGGAGGCGATTGGTTATGGGATGTAGAGTCGCACTTGGTGACGTTTGTAGCTTCTACCGCGGCGCCAGCGTCCCCCGTACCCGCATGTACGATAAGGGTGCTTATCTTTACATTCACTATGGAGATCTTTACAAAGGTTTCGACCTACACATCGACGTTGAAGACCCCGCAAAACCCATCCCATACATCCTCAACAACGAAAAGATAAAAGACAGTCAGCGTCTCAGAGACCAAGACATCGTATATGTGCTGACCTCAGAGACAGTCGATGACCTTGGTCATGCCTACCTGTTTAACAATCCAAAGGAAAAGCCTACCATTTCAGGCACCGAAACAACCATCGTGCGCGTCAATCGCCGAGACCTCGTCGTGCCGGCTTACCTCAACTATCTTATGAGCTCTCCGCGCTTTATCAGAGAGCTCCGGCAGTACACGAGAGGTATGAAGGTATTCCGTGTCCATCCCAAAGACGTGGCACGAATCGAAATCGATTTACCGCAAACTGAGGTTCAGCATCAAATTGTTTCAATACTTGACGCGATATACGCAAAGCAGCAAGCAAACTCTAAGCTAAATGGCTATTTAGAAGAACTGTTCGACTTAATCTTTCAACGTTTAATAGACGACGCGGATTCTGATTGGGATACCGCTTCTTTGCTGGACATTGCTGACTATAAAAACGGACTTGCAATGCAAAAGTTCCGTCCAGACACTGGAGATGAAGGTCTACCCGTGCTGAAAATCCGCGAACTGGGACAAGGCTTTTGCGGAAGCGATGCCGAGCGTTGCAAGAGTGGCATTGTCGATAGCGCTAAGGTTCACGACGGTGACCTCATTTTCTCTTGGTCCGGGACCCTATTGCTGGATTTTTGGGCGGGCGGGAACGTCGGTCTAAATCAGCATCTATTTAAAGTGACTTCTTCTGCGTATCCAAGCTGGTTCTATTATGGCTGGACCAAACATCATTTAGCACGATTTATTATGCTTGCCAAAGACCGTGCAACGACAATGGGGCATATCAAGCGCAGCGCGTTGGCAGAGTCCGAAGTTGTTATTCCACCTGAAAATATTCTTCTAAGCCAAACTCAGCTTATGCAGCCGATTATTGATCAGTATGTCATGAGTAAGATTGAAGCTCGAAAACTTGCTGTTTTTCGCGATAGTCTTCTCCCCAAACTCATGTCAGGCGAGATTGATGTTTCAGAGGTTAACCTCACGCAGCTAAATAGCCATTTAGCTGCGTGTTGAGTTCAATTTTATTGTCCAGTAAACCCAAGACGCCAGAAATAGCGGTCTGTGTTTCGTAATCCGGAACACAGACCGGGCATAGATGAACGTGATTGCGATTTATGCCTGGCACGGCGCTTGCAGTTAAGTAGTCTCGCCATGGAAGAGTTTTGAGTAGGTAATAAACAAATTTAGGATCATTGCCCTTAAACTCCGTTGAGTACAAAGACGTATTTAACGGCCAACAAGCCGCATCGGAGTAAAAAACTTGCCCAATAGTTCCATAACGCCCAGTTATGACACATGGCCCCTTAACGGCGGCTTCCGAATGCGTGCCCGTTTGTCCCGAAGATGAGAAAACAGGGTAGGGGCCATCAACTCTGCAGCTGGAGGGAAGGTCAAACCCCCTTTTTAGATTAACAATCTCCCCCAAGGTCTTTTGCGTCCAGCTCATTCCAAATACTTCCTATGCGAAGCCTTCACATTGCTCTGATTAACCATGGCGTAGTACATGGTTGTGTCTATTTTCGCATGGCCCAACAGCTTTTGCACCTGCTCTATGGGCATTCCCTTGTCAATGGCATGGGTGGCAAGCGTACGGCGAAACTTATGCGGATGAACGCGGTTGATACCGGCGCTTCTGCCTAGGTCACGTAAACGGAGTTCTATGCTCCCCACTGTAATACGTCGAGCAGAGGAATCGAGCGCGACAAATAATGCGGGACTCTTGTCAACACGGCTCGAAAGATATTCCGTAAGATGAAGCTTAGCGCGCGCATCGAAGTAAACGGGGCGCTGCTTATTTCCCTTTCCCATTACAAGGCATTCGCGCTCGTGCAGATTGACATCCTTCCTGTCGAGTCGCACAAGTTCGCCAATACGCATGCCCGTCGAAGCGAGTAGATCAACGATGGCAAGATCTCGCTTGGACTCACAGGCGTCTCGCAATACCTCCAGTTCCTCATCGCTAAGCACCTCTTTGGTTACTTGAGCTGTTTTGACGCGACGAATGCGCCTTACAGGACTTTTCACAATGTAATCCTCATCTTCAAGCCATGAAAAGAAGCTCGACATGATACGGCGTATATTATCGATTGTGACCTTACTAGAACCGCGATTCACCTCGTAATCATTGAGATAACGGCGCAAGTCGTCGCTCTCAACCTGGGTATAGGGCTTAGCAAGTGTTGTGTTCATATGCTGTAAGGTTGCCTCATAGTATGCAATGGTTTTAGGAGAGCATCCCTCGACCTCTTTAGCGGTGAGGAAGAGCGCGAGCAGATCTTGTCCCGGCTCCGCTTGTTTCGGTCCAAGTGCCCGTCTAAGCGTAATGGCAAGATGCTTGAGCTGATGTGGGTCGAGAAGGCTCTGCATTTCCGAAAGCACGGCATTGATGACAGTTTCCACGCTGCTCCTTTCGTCGAGTACGATAGCCACAGTGTGGACGGCGTGTTGCACATAGTGAAGTAAATGGCTATTTAGCTGCGTAAAATTGACGCTTGAGACGTCAATCTCGCCCGACATAAGTTTGGGGAGAAGAGCGTCACGAAGAGCAGCCAGTTTTCGGTTCTGTGTCGAATTCTGAACAATCTGTTCTCTCAATGGCTCTGCAATGGTATTAAACCTCTCGAGATCTCCTCTTGCAGGAATAGGCACGTTCAACGCTTCCAAATCGCTTTTTCCCATATGCGCGACGGTAGTACCAGAGGCGTAGTTCTGGATGAAAGTCAACAATGGGTTCAATGCCATAAGCAAATAACTTCTTGAAACTCCCGAATTGGCAGCGGGCTCGAACAGGCAAACTCGCTGATTCAGTACAGCCATTTCACCCTGCCAGAGACATGGCGTGAATTCGGCATCCATTCCCGCTAAAACGTCACCAGGATGTACGAATACCCTTTTTGGATGAGCCTCATTTGTCCAATACTGCGGCGAGAAGGTGCTCAAATCACGTATGCGAATCAGGGGATACCCTACCTTTTCCTCGTTAAACAAGGCAGACTTGAACGCTGCTCCATAAACAACATTAGCAATGTCATAAATCGACCCGAGGGTCAACTTGTTACAGCAGAAGGAATGTTGGTACTGAACATTCATCAACTCAAGTAAATAGCCATTTAGCTGAGACCCTACGGCAATTCGGATGCTATATCCCCGCAATACAAAAACGGGGCGACTCGCACCCCTGCGAGCCGCCCCGTGCCCCTGGCTATCGCGTCATAAGACTAACCAGCACCGCTCCCTACTTACCAAAAATCGCAGCGAGCAATCCCTTGCGTTTGGGCTTCTCCTCTCGGTAAGAACCCTCCGTCGCCGCTGCCACCTGACGCGGTTGCTCGCCGCCCCCACGGCGCACGATCTGGTATAGGAACGGCGATTTAACGTATTTGACCTCGACGGGCGTGGCATGCACGGTGCTCTCGCCGGACAGATGCAGGCTCGGGCTGAGCGGTGCCACGATATGCGTTTCGCGCTTGTCGCTAAACACCACCGCGGCCGCACGACCCGTCTGGCCGTTTACGGCAATGCGCACCTGCTCGCCATCGCGGCCATCCGTCGCCGGACGATCGACAAAGTAGACCGGCACCATCACCAGGCCGTCCTTATGCTTGCGGGCCTTGCGCGCCCAGGTGCGGATGCTCTTTTTATTGAGCCCCAGTATCGCCTCGGCGTCGTTGCCCGCAACGTCGAGCGCCAACTTATCAATGACCACCTGGTCCTTGGTAGACGCATCGACGGAGACAACGCGGAAGTCGCCTTCCTGCATGGCGGGATCGAACGGGCCGACCTTGGCAAAGTCCCACGGCTCCAAAATGCCCATGAGGCGAACGTCCAGGTAGTTTGCCCTGGGATATGCCCAGTCGAGCACCTCGTAGTACACCAGGGTCTCCTTGCTCAGGCCCTTGCCCGGGAAGCTCGCCATCATGCGCAGGTCCGCCAGCGCCATGGGGAAGTAGAAGAGCATCATGTCGTTTTGGATCGCATCTTCTACATCGTGCCCGGCAAAGGCATCCGGATACTGACGCACCAGCTGCAGCGCGTTGGCACGTGCCTGCTGCGGCGAGATTTCGCAAGGAATACCCTGCTCAGGCACATACTCCGCACCTACGCCCATGGTCAGGCGCTTGCTAAACGTCCCCGGCTTGAGCAGGTCGGCAATGCCGATCTTGTTGCCGCAGGACGGGCACTCAAACACGCGCTGGGTCGACTCGCCCTCAAAGGACGCACCACAGAAGGGGCAAGGAATGCTCACATGCGTGGCCTCTTGGAACTCCTGCGCCGTGCCGCGATCCTCCCACAGCAGATGTTCCAGGACCGACTGATTGCGCCAGTGCGAATTGAAGAAATACCAGTCCGGGTCCTCCGGGCGCTCGAGTTGCGACACATGCGTGAGCTTGAGCAGTCCATCCACCACCGTCAACGGCGTATGGCGAATGCCCAGGGCGCTCTTGGGCTCCCCCGCATCAGCCTGCCACGGAACCACCGTGCCGCAATAGGCGCACTCAAAGCTGCGCTTAGCCTGGTGCGAGTACATAGGGCCGCCGCAGTTTTGACATTTAATGGCAAACATCTCGTCCATGGAAACGTCCTCCTTTGCACAGGGGCTGTCGACATTAAGTATGTCGAGCAAACAGGCACATGCCCATACCCATGTGGCCCAAAATGGACCACTCAGGCAGACGAGAAGGCTCGCTCGTTAGCACCGGCAGACTATTGCTGCATTTTCTGAGCATCGGTGCACGGCGCCCCCGCGCGAGCTACACTATCCCCTTAAACATGATTGTGAGGACGACCGCTATGCTATTTGTAAATCGGCTGGTACATACGCTTGTTCCCGGCGGCGAGGGCGAGCCGGTCGATACCTCCTGCCGCACCAACGCGGGCTTTGCCGCAAGCCTCATCTGCATTGGCCTCAACATCACCCTTTGCCTGGCCAAGGGCATCGCGGGCCTGCTCGCCGGCTCCGTCTCCCTCATCGCCGACGCTTTCAACAACCTCTCCGATGCCTCGAGCAACATCGTGAGTCTGCTCGGGTTCCGCCTTGCCAGCCGCCCGGCAGACGAGGGCCACCCTTACGGCCACGGCCGCTACGAGTACCTGGCCGGTCTGTTTGTCGCCGTCTTGGTTTGTGCCGTCGGCATCAACCTAATCCTCGAGTCGGTCACCAAGATCATCAAACCTTCCCCCACTGCATATTCGGCGCTCTCCTTAGCCGCCCTCGTCTTGTCCATGCTCGTTAAGCTCTGGATGGCCGCGTTCAACCGCACGCTGGGCGACCGCATCGACTCGGAGACGCTCATCGCCACGGCGCAGGACTCCAAAAACGACGTCATCACCTCGGGCTCGGTCTTAGTGGCGGCACTTATTTCGCAAACGACCGGCTTTGACCTCGACGGCTGGGCGGGCCTGGGCGTGGGCATCTTCATCTGCATCAGCGGCATGGGCCTGGTGCGCGACGCCATCAGCCCGCTGCTGGGACAAGCGCCCGACCCCAAGCTCGTCCAGGAAATCCGCGATAGGATTATGTCGTATCCGCAGGTCCTAGGCACACACGACCTCATGGTGCACGACTACGGCCCCGGCCGTCAGTTTGCCAGCGCACACGTGGAAATGCCCGGCGAGGGCGACGCATTTGAGCACCACGAGATCCTGGACACCATCGAGCACGACATCAAGCGCCAGATGGGCATTGGCATCACGCTGCACTGCGACCCCATCGCGACAACCGGCGATGATCTGCGCGGCTGGGTCAAGCGCGGCGTCATGCAGATCGACCCCGCGCTCTCCATCCACGACCTACACGAGCACGACGGGTTCGTTTCGTTTGACCTGGTGCGTCCCGACGGCTTTGACATATCCGACGAGGAGCTGCTGGAGCTCGTCACGCGCATCGTGCACGAGCGCCGACCCGACGTCTCGTGCGTCGTCACGTTTGATTCGGGCTTTAGCTCGCCCGAGCGTCCGGCCGAGCAGCTGTAGCCCCGCTCCGCTCGTCCGCTAGTTTCCCTGCGCGCCCGAGATGCCGTTTTGCAGTGCGTTCCAGGCATCCGTCGCCATATCACCCAGGTTCTGGGCCGTGTCGCCCAGCTCTTGCGCCTTGTCTCCCAACTCCTGTGCCTTGTTGCTCAGGTCCTCCAGTGTGTTGGAGCTCGAGCTGTCGGTACCGCTTTGGTCGTCGGACGAGTTGCCCGAGCTGTTCTTGTGCGTGAGTTGAATTTCGAGGTTACCGTTGTCGTTATAGTAGGCAGAAGTAACGACCCAGTTGGCATCGACGACGGGCGTTGAGCCATCATCAGTCAGGACCACGGCATTCGAAAGATCGGCCCCGCGCGACTTGAGAATCTTTTTGGCGTTGGACCAGTACTGTCCCGGGATATCGCCCAGATCGACGGTACTAGACGAGGCGGACGCGGTTTGCTCGGCAGTGGTATCGGCTGTTGAACTCCCTCGCTTGTTGAGCATGCCCGACACGATGGCAAACACAACCGAGAGAGCAAAGAAGATCGCCAGCACGATGAGGATCTTCTTGATCACGCTCGACGAACGCGACGGCTTCTTCTCCTCGTCCTCGCCATATTGCGGAATCGACTTGGGGTACTCGCGATACGGCTCGCGTGACTCGTAGCGAGGCTGCGCCGTGCGAGGCATATACGTCGTCTGCCGAGGCTGCGGAATGGGATTCTGCGGCAGGTCATCATAGGGATTCGGTGTCGAGGCGGCATAAGAATCCTGCGGCGCGTAATCAAACGGGTCCGGAGCTACGTTGCCATAGGGGCCTTGCGAAGATGCAGCATAAGAATCCTGCGCCGTGTCGCCATAGCCCATAACCCGGGTGGGCTCGGCAGAAGGCTGCGTCGCGGCGGGGTCGGTATAACCGGGGTTGGGAACAACGCGGGTCGCATCGGCGCTATCGCCAGCCTGCGCGGAACCGTAGCCGCCCATCACGGTTGTTTTGTCCTGATCCATGCAACGATTCCTTTCCGTCGCTCGTGAGCATCAAGTTATCCATGCATTCTACCCGCGCAAAAACCTATGATGGGCAGAGCCCGTCGGTATCTACAAGACATGCGCGGGCCTAAGGATCAAAAAGCCCCGCCGGGCCTTGGTAGGCGCGACGGGGCGGGCAAGCAGCTATGGGCAACAGGCTTAGAACAGGCCGGTGATGTTGCCGTCGTTGTCGACGTCGATGTTCTCGGCCGCGGGCACCTTGGGCAGGCCCGGCATGGTGAGCACGCTACCGGTCAGCGCGACCACAAAGTGGGCGCCGGCGGAAACCTTGAGCTCACGCACCGTGATGCGGAAGTTCTCGGGAGCGCCCAGGGCCTTGGCGTTGTCGCTAAAGCTGTACTGCGTCTTGGCCACGCACACCGGCAGGTTGCCAAAGCCGTTCTCGCGCAGCTCGGCGAGCTGACGCTTGGCAGCGGGCGTAAAGTCGACGCCATCGGCGCGGTAAACCTTAGTGGCAACGGCCTCGAGAGCGTCGGCAATATCGGCGCCGTCCTCGTAAGCAAACTTGAGCTCGCTCGGCTGCTCAATCAAGCGCATGACCTCATCGGCCAAGTCGAGCGCGCCCTCGCCGCCCTTGGCCCAAACCTCAGAAAGCTTAACGTTGACGCCGAGCTTCTGGCACTCGGACTCGATGAGCGCAAGCTCTGCCTCGGTGTCCGTCGGGAAGCGGTTGATGGCAACCACGCAGGGAAGACCATACACGCTCTGGATATTGTCAACATGGCGCAGCAGGTTGGGCATGCCGGCCTTGAGGGCCTCGAGGTTCTCGTCGTTGAGGTCGGCCTTGGCAACGCCGCCGTTGTACTTAAGCGCACGGGCGGTAGCGACAATCACGACGGCGTTGGGACGAACGCCCGTCATGCGGCACTTGATGTCGAGGAACTTCTCGGCACCCAGGTCGGCACCAAAGCCGGCCTCGGTAATGGCGACATCGCCAAAGCGCATCGCCATACGCGTGGCCATGATAGAGTTGCAGCCGTGGGCGATGTTGGCGAAAGGACCACCGTGGACGAACGCGGGCGTACCCTCGAGCGTCTGGACCAGGTTGGGCTTGAGCGCATCCTTAAGCAGCGCGGCCATGGCGCCCTGAGCCTTAAGGTCACGGGCACGGACGGGCTCGCCGGCAAAGCTGTAGCCGACGACAATCTCGCCCAAGCGCTCCTTGAGGTCGTTGATGCTCGTGGACAGGCACAGGATTGCCATGACCTCGGAGGCAACGGTGATGTCGAAGCCGTCCTCGCGCGGCACGCCCTGGGCCTTACCGCCAATACCGTCGATGACGTGGCGCAGCTGACGGTCGTTCATATCGACGACGCGCTTCCAAGTGATGCGCTTAACGTCGATACCGAGCTGGTTGCCCTGCTGGATGTGGTTATCAAGCATGGCGGCCAGCAGGTTATTGGCGGCACCGATAGCGTGGAAGTCGCCGGTAAAGTGCAGGTTGATATCCTCCATGGGGATGACCTGAGCCCAGCCGCCACCGGCAGCACCGCCCTTAACGCCAAAGACAGGGCCGAGCGAAGGCTCGCGCAGGGCCACGGCACTCTTGACGCCGCGACGACGCAGGCCATCGGCCAGACCGATGGTCGTGGTGGTCTTGCCCTCGCCCGCAGGCGTTGGGTTGATAGCGGTCACGAGGACGAGCTTGGCCTGGTGATCAGTCGGCTCGTTGAGCAGTGAATAGTCGACCTTAGCCTTGTCGAAGCCGTACGGAATAAGGTGCTTAACGTCGACGCCGGCGTTCTTGGCCACCTCGGTAATAGGCAGCGGCGTGACAGAACGTGCGATTTCGATGTCAGTAGGCATGGGCGGTCCTTTCGTTACCGAATGAGAAAAAGACCAATTCAGCATAGCACGGGCGCGCAATAGTAAAACGCCCATAACCGATGAACGGCGATATGTTTACCCGATGCCCAGCGATAGCTTAATAGCCTGCCAGAACAGACCCGTCTCTAAACAGTCGGCTCGATACCCAAGTGTTCAAAGGTGCGCAGGGTTGCCTGACGGCCCTGCGGCGTACGAATCATCAACCCGCACTGCAGCAAATAGGGCTCATAGACATCCTCGAGCGTGCCCGGGTCCTCGCCCACCGCGCTGGCAAGGGTCGTAAGTCCCACGGCGCGACCGGAGAACGTCTTAGCGAGCGTCTCCAAAATGCGAATATCCATCCAGTCCAGACCGAGCTCATCGATCTCGAAGAACTCGAGCGCCTGGCGGCAGATATCGAGCTCGATGGGGCCGTTGCCGCGCACCTGTGCGTAATCGCGCACGCGCTTGAGCAGGCGGTTGGCAAGACGCGGCGTGCCGCGCGAACGCGAGCCGATCTCGAGTGCACTGGGATGGTCGATCGTCACGCCCAGGATAGTCGCCGAGCGCGTCACAATCTGCGCGAGCTCCTCGACCGTGTAGTAATCCAGGCGATATGAAATGCCAAAGCGGTCGCGCAACGGGCCGGTCAACATGCCTGAGCGAGTCGTTGCCGCCACCAGCGTAAACTTGGGAATATCCAGGCGAATCGAGCGCGCCGCCGGACCCTTGCCAATCACGATATCGAGGGCAAAGTCCTCCATCGCGGGGTACAGGACCTCCTCGACCGAACGGTTGAGGCGGTGGATCTCGTCGATAAACAGTACGTCGCCTGGTTGCAGGTTGGTAAGGATGGCCGCCAGGTCACCGGTGCGCGCGATGGCCGGGCCACTTGTCGTCTTGATCTGAGCGCCCAGCTCGTTGGCGATAACCGTAGCCAGCGTGGTCTTGCCCAGACCCGGAGGGCCCGAGAAGATTACGTGGTCGAGCGTCTCGCCACGGCTCTGCGCCGCCTCGATCAGCACGCGAAGGCTCTGTTTGATGTGCTCCTGGCCGCAGTAGTCGTCCAGGCGCTGGGGACGCAGGGTACGGTCGACATCGAGGTCCTCGGCCGTCAGCTCCGAGCCCACCATGCGCTCACCGTGCGCCATGGATGCCGCCGGCGAATTGCCGGGCGTCGCCCACAGGTCCTGAGAGTCATCGGCTTCCCACATCACGCATCCATTCCAAGTCGCTTAAGCGCCGCGCCGAGCAGATCCTCGACACGCATATTCTGCCCATCATACCCGCTCAGGGCAACATCGGTCTCCTGCGGGCTAAAGCCCATGGAGAGGAGCGCCGCGCGGGCATCATCGATCGCCGAAGGAGCGGCGGCGGGAACCGGCATCGCAACCTGGCCGGGAATCACGTCGACCGGCACAAAGCCCTTATCCTTGGCAAAGGTGCTCTTGAGTTCCAGGATCAGGCGCTGAGCTGTCTTTTTGCCCACACCGGGCACCTTGGCCATGCCCTTGTCGTCCTCGGCCATCACCAGCGAATACAGCTGCCCCACGGTATAGGTGGAAAGCACGGCGAGCGCCAAGCGCGGGCCAACACCCGAGACGGACACGAGCCGGTCGAACATCGTGCGCTCATCCTTTGAGGAAAAACCGAAAAGTGTCATGGCGTCCTCGCGCACCTGCATACGCGTGTAAAGGCGGACCTCGCCGCCGGGCGTCGGCAACGTGGCCGCGGTGCTGCCCGAGATGCCGAGCTCAAAGCCCACGCCCGACACATCGACGACGGCCAAGCTCATCGTGGCCTCGACAAGCGTTCCATGGAGCTGGGAGATCATCAGTATCCGGTTCCTCTCTGTTGATAGAACTCGCCACCGGTAAGCGCCCGGGTACGGCTGAGGTTAACGTGGCAGATGGCGCAGGCCAGGGCATCGGCGGCATGGTCGGGATGCGGGTCGTGATCGAGCTGCGTGAGCGTGCGTACCATGTAGGCGACCTGCCGCTTGTCCGCGGCGCCGGTGCCCACCACAGCCTGCTTAATCTGCATAGGCGTATACTCGCCGATCTCGAGCGCGCACTCCGAAAGCGCCACGAGCGCGGCGCCGCGGGCATGCGCCGTAGGGATGGCCGAGCGAACGTTGGCGCCAAAGTAGATGCTCTCGATGGCAGCAGTATCGGGTCGATAGCGCTCCACGACACCCTTGAGGTCGCGGGCGATATGCGACAGGCGCACCGCGAGCGGACTTCCGGCACTGGTCTCGATGCAGCCATAGGCACGACAGCGGACCTCGCCACGCCGCTCCTCGATAATCCCCCAACCCGTATGAGCCAAACCGGGGTCGATGCCCAAAATAACCAAGCCAACCTCCCCTCGTCACAAGTACAGCACAAGGCAAGGCCCCGCGCACTACTCACGAACGTCTGTTCTAGAATAACACAACGGGGTCAAGATGCTTAGTTGAAGTATCGGGGTTGAGAGCGAATCCCATCCCCAGTTTAGTTCTGCGAGAAAAATGGGAACTGTCGGGGATCAACCGGCGGATGCGGCATCGGGCCACCCTGAGGACCACCTTGCGGTCCGCCCTGGCCGCCCATCATCTTATCGATGGCGTCCTGAACCTCGCCCTCGAACTTTTTCATTCCCTCGTGTAAACGACGCTGACCGTCTTCAGAGCGCAACTCCTCCATTTGTTCGGGCGAAATACCCAGTAGCTCGCCCAGCACGCCCATCATCTCGTTTCGCACGCGCTCGCTAGTATCCTCGTCAGCAAAACGGCGCACCTCGGCGCGCGCCAGCGAATCGACCGTCATACGCTCCTTGCCGTTAAGCCCCAGGTCGGACCACGCGAGCATGTACGGCCAGGAGCGCTCGGCAAACGAACGGGACGAAACGATCGGCGCCGTCGGCAACATGCGGCGGGCAGCCTCACCCTGTCGAACGAGCATCAGCAGCAGCGAGCAGGCCTCAGGCTTGCCAGCGGCCATCGGGATGTCGTCGAAAGATCGATTGCGGTCCACGTGCGCCTCAAGCGCGCCATCGATCTCACCCGGCTCGAGCCCGCCGAGCAGCTGTGCCGCGCGGTCGAGCATATCGACCGGACCGTCGAGCGTCGAGAGCGCCTGTGCCAGCACGCGCTCCATACAATCTTCCACCGCGTTGAGCGTCACGAGCTCTTGGGGCACCACGGCAGACGCGCGGTTGCGCACACGCGCCACAAACTCAAGCGTCGACAGGTACACATCGCCAAAGGGCGCGTAATCGCCCTGGTAGCCGCCGCAAAGCGCCGGCGCCGCCAGCGCGTACTCGGTTTTGGACAGCGGACTCAACGCCATCGCACCCAGCTCGAGCGCCGTATCCTCCAGCATGAGGCCCAGCGTGCGAGAGCGCAGGCGCTCGGCGTCGCCCGCCGACACATCGCGGTCGAGCACGCGCGCGGCATCCGGCGCATCGCGCTCAACCGTGCGAATATGCAGGCGCTCGGCAATGGCGCGAACGGCGGCACAGCGAGCAGCCTCGGCCTCCTCCTGCGCCGGCGTAAAGATGCGGTTGCGCCCCAGCACCAGGCCAATCACATTACGTGGGCCCAGAGCGTCGACGGCCAGCGCCGCCAGCAGGGACGACGGCAAGTCGCCCTCGAGTGCCACCACGGCGCGCGACGCACCGTGGGCCCGGGCGTTGCCGCGCACGGCAAGCACCAGCGCCTGCCACAGCCACTCCTCGGAACGGAACTCGGGCAGTTCGTGATCTTCCAGGGCATCGAGCATCACGCCGCGCTGAATCTCCTGAACCAGCAGGCTCTCCTCAAAACACGGCGCCTGGGCCACCACGCGACCGCAGTCGTCGAGCACAAACGAACCGCCGGTATACACCGACTCGTCATAGGCACCGACCGGCGCCATGCAGGCAAACCACACGCTGCGCTTGGATGCGATCTTGCGGTAGGCGCCGCTGCGAACGGCGGCAATGGCAGTAGTCTCGCGGTCGGTCATGTCAAACGCGTTGAATTGGAAATACGCAATGAGGTCAACACCGGTCGGCAACATCTCGAGCTCGCGGTCCAAGTCAAAAATCACGGCGATGCGCACGCCGTCCACGTCGAACACCGGCGGCGCCCAACGCGTGTCGTTGTTCTCGCCACGCTGCAGGGCAATGCTCGAACGCGCCGGCACCACATGACCGTCCTTGAGCATCATGTAGTCGAGTAGCGGCTGGCCCTCAAACGAAACCGCCGCGGGCACGATGCAGATCATGTCAAGCTCCTGGATGCGCTCGGCGACACCAGTCAAGCCGGCAAGCATGTCGTGCTCAAAGTCGGCAGCGCCCACCAGGCCACCGGGCATGGCGCCCATAAAGAGCGGAGCCGGAACGCACAGCACGCGCGCCCCGCGCTCGTGGGCCAGACGAGCCTGGTCCTCGATGCGGCCGCAAATGCCCTCAATATCACCCAGGCGCATATCGATCTGTGCAAGCGCGAGCTTCATGGCTCAGCCCTTTCCGTCGTTAACCATCGAAATCGTAGTAAAAGCGCCGGCCGCATGATGCAGTCGGCGCTCGCATGTGCATATGCTAGCTATGATACCCCGAGCGGGGGCGCGCTCCTAGAACGTCGCGGACCACAGCCCGTGCAGGTTGCAGTAGGCATAGACGGTACCGGTCTTGGAACCGCCGGCAAAAAACGTCGCGGGCTTCATGCCGGGCTCAAGGTAATGGACCTCTAAGCGGCCCTCGGCCTCAAGGGCGATCCACTCAATATAGTGCTCGGGCAGGCTGGGGTGCTCGACCGAGCCAACGCGTGCGCGAATCACGTGACCGTCGCGCTCGGTCTCGACAACAGGCACGTGCTTCTCGTGCGCCGCGTCCTCAGTGTTTGCGGTCAGTTCCGTGCAACCGGCAGGGGTTGCAGCGTCGTTGCCAAGGGCGGCAATGAGCTTACCGTCGGGGTCCTTAAAGAATTTCGCCATGATGTTCTCCTTTGCTGACGCGCCAATGTTCTTGATGGTTCTTATGCCCAAAGGCAGACAAACCATCCACGGCATTGCAAATGAACACATAACGGGCGGGGACGATGGGGCAGCGTGCGCTATCCGCCCTGGCGGCCCCACCCGAGCGGGTTAGCGCCCGTCGCCGCCCAGCAGTGCCAGAACATCCTCGCGCGTGAACAGCGCCGACGAGATGCCGTCGCCGCCAAGCACGCTGTTGACCAGGTCGCGCTTGGACTCCTGCATCTGCATAATGCGTTCCTCGATCGTGTCCTTGGCGATGAGCTTGTACACGGTCACGGTATGTTGCTGGCCAATACGATGCGCGCGGTCGGTCGCTTGGTCCTGCGCCGCCACGTTCCACCACGGGTCGTAGTGAATGACCACGTCGGCCGCCGTCAGGTTGAGGCCCACGCCGCCCGCCTTGAGCGAAATCAAAAAGACCGGAACCTCGCCCGCTTGGAACTGCGCGACCATCTTGGCGCGGCTCTCCTTAGACGAAGCGCCCGTGAGCTTAAGGAAGGCGATGTCCTCCTTGGCCAAGCGCTTGCCGATGATATCGAGCATGCCCGTAAACTGGCTGAACAACAGGATGCGATGCCCGCCGTCGAGTGCGCCGTGCACGAGCTCCATGCACGTATCGAGCTTGGCGCTCCCCGCCTTGTAATCCTCGTAGTGTAGACGCGGGTCGCAGCAGATCTGGCGCAGCTTGGTGAGCTCGGCGAGCACTTTGAGCTTGTCTTTTTTAAACTCGGATGCCTCGCGGTGCTGCACCTGCTGGGCGATGCGGTCCTGGTTGGCCAGGTAGAGCTTGCGCTGCTCGCCGGTGAGCTGTGCCATGACGGTGTCCTCGATCTTTTCGGGTAGATCGGCCACCACGTCTTCCTTTACGCGGCGTAGCACAAACGGCGACACGAGCGCCTGCAGGCGAGCGGCACTGTCACCCTCGGCGTGCTCGACCGGGCTCTCAAAGCGCTTGGCAAACGACTCGCGCGTCCCCAAAAGGCCCGGCATCAAAAAGTCGAAGATGCTCCAGAGCTCGGACAGGCGGTTTTCGATGGGCGTGCCCGTCAGGGCAAAGCGCACGCCGGCAGGCAGGCGCTTGGCAGCGCGCGCCACCTGCGTGAGCGGATTTTTAATGTACTGTGCCTCATCGAGCACCACGCGGGCAAAATCCTGCTCGACGTACTCGTCGATATCGCGCCGCATAAGGTCATACGACGTTACGACCACGTTATGCTCGGCCACGCCGGCAATCTGTACACGACGTTGAGCCTTGGCGCCCACAATGGCGCACACATCGAGCGACGGGGCAAAGCGCTCCAGCTCGGCAGTCCAGTTGTACACGAGTGAGGCCGGGCATACCACGAGCGTGGGCTTGGTGTCCCCCGCCTCCACGCGCGCCAGGATATGCGCGATCATCTGGAGCGTTTTGCCCAGGCCCATGTCGTCGGCCAAGATGCCGCCAAGGCCCAGGTGTTCGAGCGAGCCGAGCCACTGGTATCCGTCGACCTGGTAGCCGCGCATCGTTGCCTTGAGCGATGCCGGCACCGTAAAGTCCATCTTGCCGAGCGTGTCCAGGCGCTCGACGGTGCGGCGGAACGCAGCGTCGCGATCGGCCTCGAGCGCCGGCGTGCGTGCGAGCATGCTATCGACAAAAAGGGTACTCGACGCGGGAAGCGACACGCCGTCGAGCAGGTCGACGGCATCGACGCCCAGGTCCTCGGCAAGACCAAACGCGGCACGCGCTCCCTCATCCAGGCGCACGATGTCGCCGGACGTCAGGCGCGCGAACGTCTGGTGGCGCTTGTACGAGTCCAGATAGATGGCAAGATCTGCCGCCGAAAGGCCGCTCGCGCCCAGTTCGACATCGAGCAGGTTACTCTTGACGGTCGCGCGCACCGAGAGCTTGGGCGCAGGGCGGACCGAAATCTGGCGCAGACGGTCGCTGAGCATGACCTCGCCCAGCTCGGACAGGGCAGACAGGCCCTCGGTCAGCAAGTGGAACAGGCTCTCGTCATCGCGCTCCTCAAACGCCAGGCCGCCCTCGTAGAAATCGAAGTACATGGCAGCCGTGTCCATAACGCGAAACTCCGCCAGCGTATCGCGGGGCGGAACGCCGGGGCGTTGCTCTTCGAAAGGACTGCCCGGAGCACCAAGACTAAAGAGATCAGCCGACCAATCGCCGTAGGTAACCGTAATTTTGCAGGTCACAAGACCATCGTCGACGCCGATTGCCATGGCAAAGCTCGCCTCGGGTGCCACAGTATCGAGCGCGGCGGGCGCGGTGAGGTCGGTATAGTCGCGCAAAATGGGCAGCGCCATACGGCAGAACTCACCCACCTGCTCGGCGGCAATATGGGCGGGCGTGCGGCACGGCAGCAAGCGCGACAAAAAAGGTGCGGCATGCTGAGCAAATGCAGCGTCGGTACGGCGCGCGCGGCGCGTGTCAACCAAGTAGGCGGCATCGCCCGACGCAAAGCAGTACATATCGGCGGGCAGGCGCAGGTCATAGCTACCACCAGCCGCCGGCGCGATTTTGGCGGCAAGCAGCGGTGGGCGCTTAGCGGATGCCTCGTCCTCCCCTTGCGGAGACAGCTCAACCGCCACGTCGTAGGTGCGATGCGTCGTCATCCCCCGCGACCAGGCGGGCTCAAAGGAGATGGTCTGGCCGCGCAGCAGGTCCAGCACATATACGATGCTATGCTCGGACAGCGGCAACTGACGCTCGGCAACAAAACCGCTGCGGGCAAAGTCGTACGACGCCGAACGCGAGCTTGTGATGTCATCGAGATAGGCAACTGTCGTCACAACAAGGTTGAGCAGCTTTGCCGATGTTTCGTCAAAGGCCTCAGGTGAATGGACAAACGTGAGCTTCTTGCCATAGGAGAACGTGCCGCCGCGCACGTAGGCATCGGCCATGCCGTCGATGTCCTTGACCACGTAGGAGACCGATCCACAGCGAATGCGGAACTCGAGCGCCCAGCTAAAGCGGTCAGCGAACAGCGGATTGTAGTACGGCACCAACGAGGGCTCCAATGCCGCTTTGGGGGCGTCGGGATCAACGGCACCGGCAAGCTTGCGGCGCATGCTCGCCAGCTCATCCATGCGCGCGTCCGAAAGATCGGAGAGCGCCGCCACAAGGCTCGGGCTCGTGGGGACGGGCGCCGGAAAGGGAAAGTTGGGGTTGACGGCCGGCGCTTTGGGTGCGGTGCGCGCGGGCTGTTTCGACTGCGCCGTAAACGTGCGAACCGGCGTGCGCAAACCTTCGACGGGCTCGGCGCCGCTGGCATCCAAATACGCCAGAGCCGTGGCAATAGCGTGCTTGCACATACCGGGGTAACGATAGGCGGCGGGGCAATCGCAGTCGTAGTCGATCACCTCGTGCTCGTCCATGTCGAGCGCCACGTGCGTCTTGTACAGGTCGCCACGCGAACCGCGCACCGAGCCCTCGACCGTCACGTTTTTGGAGAAGCGCGAGCCGCTGTCCTCGATCGACAGCACGGCGCCGTTGAGCATGAGCGAACGCCCCTTCATAAAGGTGCCGCTCAACGCCGCCTCTTTGCGAAGCGCCTGCACAAACGTCCCCTGCGCCATCACTTCCTCCAATCTCACCCGGGGTAGCTTAGATCACCGTCACGCGGCCCTGGTTACCCACAATGGCCTTGGCCTCGGCCAGCAGCGGAATCGAACGCGCGTTGACCTTGGCAGGTACCTCGGCACGCAGCACGCGCCCGTCCACCTGCTCGATAAAGATCTCCACGCGGTCGCCGCCCGGGTTAGCGGTGAGCACCGTGGCCAGGCGCGCCATATTGCCCTGGCTAAAGCGGCTGTTGGGCACCATGACCTCAAACACCTTGGGCTTGTTGTTCTCCTCGTTGAGCTCGAGCGGCACGATCTCCTGCGCGATGATCTGGTCGCCGCGGTCCGAGCGCTCGAGCTTGCCCTTAATGCGCACAAAGGCATCGGACAGCTGCGCGCCGGTCTCGGGATCGACCTCGCCGTACAGGTACCCCTCGGCCTCTTTATAGGTCTTGGGGAACACGACGACGGTGGCCTCGCCTTCCATGTCCTCGAGCTGCACGATGCCCATGGGGTCACCGTTTTTGGTCACGCGCTTGGACACGCTCGAGACCATGCCGGCCCACCACAGCGCCTTGCCCTCGGGAATCTCCTGGTTGATGGTGCCGCCCGTAGGATTCTGAACTTCGTAGCCGGTATCGATCTGCGAGAACGAGAAGTCGCGCGCCTTGGCTAGTGCATACTCAAACGGGCGCAGCGGGTGGTCCGAGACATAGATGCCCAGAACCTCCTTCTCCTGGCTCAGCTTAAGGTGGCGGTCCCACTCCTGGCCGTCCGGATCGGGCACGCTCACCTCAAAGCCCGAGCCCTCAACGTCGCCAAACATGTCGAAGAACGAGGTCTGGCCGCTCGCGCGGTCCTTCTGGCGCTTTATCGCGGCGTCGATGATGTTCTCGGGGTTGTTCTTGTCCACAAAGTGCATCATCTGACGACGCGGATACCCCGTGGAGTCGAAGGCGCCTGCCTTGATCAGCGATTCGATTACGCGACGGTTGGCCTGGCTCGAGTCCACGCGCTCGACAAAGTCGTGCAGTGTCTTAAACGGACCGCCCGCCTCGCGCTCGGCGATAATCGCCTGCGCCACGCCGGTGCCCACGCCGCGGATGCCGGCCAGACCAAAGCGCACGCCCTCCTTGGTAGCCGTGAACTCGGTGCCGGACTCGTTGACATCTGGCGACAGCACGGGGATGCCGTCGTGACGGCACGCCGAGACGTAGTGCACGATCTTGTCGGTCTTGCCCGTATAGGACGTCAGAACGGCCGCCATGTACTCGTGCGGATAGTGCGCCTTGAGCCACGCCGTCTGCATAACCAGGATGGCGTAGCCGGCGGAGTGCGACTTGTTGAAGGCGTAGGATGCGAACTCGAGAACATCGTCCCAAATCTTCTGGGCGACCTCGCGCGTGTAGTTGTTCTTGATAGCGCCGTTCATCCAGTGGTCGTAGGTGGTCTCGTCCGAGCCATCCTCCCAGTGCAGCACCGTCGACGTGAGCAGCTTGATCTTTTTCTTAGCCACGGGCTTACGGATACGCGAGTCCGATTCGCCCTTGGAGAAGCCGCACATCTCGACGGAGATGAGCATAACCTGTTCCTGGTAGACCATGGTGCCGTAGGTTTCGCCCAGGATGTCGTCCAGGCGGTCGTCGTAGGAGACGGCCGGCTCCTTGCCGTTCATACGGTTGATGTAGGACGAAACCATGCCGGCGCCCAGCGGGCCCGGGCGGTACAGGGCGATCAATGCCACGACGTGCTTGTACTCGGTGGGCTTCATGTTCTTGATCGTGGCCGTCATGCCGGCGGACTCGACCTGGAAGACGCCGGCGGTATGGCCGGAGCCCATGAGCTTAAAGATCTCGGGGTCGTCAAAGGGGATCTCTTCCTCTTTGATGTCGATGCCGAAGTTCTTTTTGATGTTTGCCTTGGCCTTGGAGATAACCGTCAGCGTGCGCAGGCCCAAGAAGTCCATCTTGAGCAGGCCCATGTCGGCAACGGTATGACCTTCGTACTGGGTAATCTCGACGCCGCCCTTGGTGTCGAGCTTGGTGGGCACGTGCTCGTTGACGGGGTCGCGGCAGATCAGAACGGCGCACGCGTGCACACCCTCGCCACGGGTAAGGCCCTCAATCGAGAGCGCCGTGTCGATGATGCGGCGGGCGTCGTCGTCCTTTTTATAGGCCTCGGCAAAATCGGGGTTAAACAGATCCTCTTTGCCGGGTTGCTTTTCGAGCACCTGCTTGAGCTTGACCTTGGGGTCGCTCGAGACCATCTTGGACAGACGCTGGCCCATGTAGACCGGGTAGTCCAGGACGCGCGCAGCGTCGTTGATGGCCTGCTTGGCCTTAATGGTCGAGTAGGTGATGACGTGGGTGACCTTCTCGGGGCCGTAGAGCTGGCGAACGTGCTCCACGACCTCGAGGCGCCGCTCATCGTCGAAGTCCATATCGATATCGGGCATCTCGGTACGCTGCGGGGACAGGAACCTCTCGAACATCAGACCGTTCTCGAGCGGGTCGAACGCGGTGATGTTCATGGCGTAGGCGACGATAGCGCCGGCGGCCGAGCCACGGCCGGGGCCGACGCCGATGCCGTTGTCCTTGGCCCATTGCACGTACTCGGCAACGATCAAGAAGTAGGCGGCAAAGCCCTTGTCGCAGATGACTTTGTATTCGTACTCAAAGCGCTCTTTGATGTTGACGCCACCAATCTCGCGCGTGGCCCAGTCGTCGCCGTAGTGCTGGCGCAGGCCCTTCTCGCACTCGCGGCGGAACTGGCTCTCGTGCGTCTCGCCGGGATCGAGCAGCGGGAAGCGCGGCAGGATGATGGAGTCCCAGTCCAGCTCAACGTAGCACTTGTCGGCGATCTCGAGCGTGTTGTCGCAGGCCTCGGGGCAATACGGGAACATCGCCCGCATCTCCTCCTCGGTCTTCATGTAAAACTCCGAGCCAGTCATGCGCATGCGGTTAGGGTCGTCGACCTTGGCGTTCATACCGATGCACATGATGACGTCCTGCACGGGCGCGTCCTCGCGGCGCAGGTAGTGGAAGTCGTTGGTGGCGATGACCTTGACGCCCACCTGCTTGGCGATATCGATGAGCGTACGGTCCATCTGCTCGTCGGTCAGGCCATTGTCGGTGGTGATGCCGTGTTCCTGGATCTCGATATAAAAGTCGCCAGGTTCGAAGGTATCACGGAAGGTCTCGGCCCACTTGATGGCGCCCTCCATGTCACCGCGGTCGATGTATTTGGGAATGATGCCCGCGATGCAGGCGCTGGTGCAGATCATGCCCTTGGCGTGGCGGCGTAGGTTGTCGAGCGTCACGCGCGGCTTGTAGTAAAAGCCCTGAACGGCGGCCTCGGAGACCGTCTGCATCAGGTTGACGTAGCCCTCCTGGTCCTTGGCCAGAAGGATCATGTGGTAGAGCTCGGGCTTATGGTCGCGAGCAAGGGTCTCGTCCGGCGTAAAGTAAACCTCGCAGCCAAAGATGGGCTTGATGACCAGGGGCGGCTTGAGCTCGTCGATGTTGCCCTTCTCGTCCCACATGGCCATGTCCTTCACATACTGGGCATGCTCGCGCGGGTTTTCCTCGGGGTCGGGCTCCACCAGCTCGTCGCGGCGGTCCTTTTCCAAGAAGGCCTTGTCGTGGCTCCAGGTTTTGTACTCGGGCGTGTTGTGGTTGACGGCGTCACAGGCCAGCGCCAGGTCGGGTACGCCATACATGTAGCCGTGGTCGGTAATGGCCACGGCGGGCATGCCCAGCTCAACGGCACGGTTGACCATATCCTGGATACGGGTTGCGCCGTCGAGCATGGAGAAGACAGTGTGATTGTGCAGATGGACGAATGCCATGTGATGAGCTCCGATGCGGGTTCGTGTTCTGACTGAACGATTTTACCCCACGGCACGGACAGCACCCGAACCTAGCCAAACCCACACGGCTCCTATTGAGTTGCGATGAAATACGGACTGTTTGGCGGCTTTTTTGGCCAAAACAGTCCGTATTCCACCGCAGGTTGTTGAGGGTTAGAGGTTGTAGGTGACCACCTGGGGCTCGCAGGGGTTGGCGGGATCGGCCTGCTCCACGCGGACGAACTTGACGGTCACGGCCTCAAAGCCCGCCTTGTGCAGAACATCGGCGTAGACGCGCGCCTGCAGGGCGTGCTTCTCCCGCAGCTGTTCCGGCGTCTCGTCCGGCGTGCCGCCCGTCTTGTAGTCGATGACCAGCGCGCGTGACGAATCCGCCGGGTTCGTCGCCAAAGCGTCGATGGCGCCCTCGGCATAGGCACCGTAGCGGGCGATGTCCTCGTCTTCGCAACCCAGCGAGAAGAACGGCACCTCGGCGCGAACGCACGGCCACGCGAGCAGGTCGGCACGGACCGCCGACTTGAGCCAGCGGTCCAGGGCAACGTCGAAGCGCTCGCGCTGCTCCGGCGTCAGGCGCCACAGACGCGCCAGCGCATCGGCACGCGCGGCGGGCAGCTCATCGGCACCCATCTCGATCAGCCACTGGCAGGCGGCATGGAACGCCGAGCCCAGCGCCATGGGGTTGCCGGCGGGCTCGACAGCAGCCACGTCCGCATCCGTCATCTCGGAACCATCCGACTCCGCATCATCGCCGGCCTCGTCCATGGGCACGTGTGCCTCGGCGGCACGGTCCTCGGACTCGGCATGCAGCGCCGCGGCAATTGACGAGTAGCTGTACGAATCGCGCGCCGGATACGGGCAGGTGCCCATGCGCACGCCCACCGCCTGGGGATACACGAGCTCAAACGCATCGGGCTCGGGGTCGGCAGGACCGGGAACGGCGGCGCGGGCATCCGCACCGGCACCCTCCGGCTCCGCATCGCCGCGGACAAGCCTGCCTTCGGCATCAAGCGAAGCATTGGCCTCAAACGACTGCTCGCCAAAAGCAAAGTCAGCCAGCGAGATGAGCTCGTAGTCGCCCGGCTGGGAGTTGTCGAACACCAAACGGTCGGCATCGAGCTGCGGCATGTCCAGGCCGTCCGTCGGCAGAATACGACGCAGCACGTCGTAGGTCAGATCGGTCTCGACATCGAAGGTCGGCGCGCACAGCTTGCCGCGGCTCACGCCGGCATCCATCGCCAGAATGACCAGCTCGCGCGCTCGCGTCATGGCGACATAAAGCAGACGAGCCCGCTCCTCGAGCGAAAGCTGCAGGTCGTCGTTGCGCAAGTGAGCAAATGCCTCGGCGGGAGAACCCGTCGCGCAGACATCCTCCATGAGCTCTGGCGGCAGCCACAGCGACGTGCCCTTGCCCTTAAACGCGTGCTCAAACTGCTTTTTGACGTCATCGCCCTTTACGAACGTGCCGTCCGCGAGTTTAACGCCGTCGAAGCGTGCAGGCAGTGCCACGACCTGCGCTCCGCCCTCGACGCGACCCATCTGTGCCGCACCGGACGATTTGCGCACGCCAAAGCACTCCGCAACCGCCACGACCGGATACTCCAGGCCCTTGGACGCATGCACGGTCATGATGCGTACCGCGCCGTCACCCTCCTCGTTGAGCGCGCCCGGGGCTTCCTTGCCCGCCAGGAAGCGGTCAAAGGCCAGCGCAATGGAGCGCGGCGAGTTACCGAACTCGGCCTCGGCCTCAACCACAGCATCGAGCGCCTTGAGCACGTTGGCGGCAATGGCCTTGCCCTCGGGACCACGCTGTGCCAGACGCACAAACCAGCCCGAAGCGTTGACCACGTCGCGCGCGATCGCCGCGAACGAATCGCGGCCCACACGACGAAGCGCATAGCATAGCACCTCGCGGGCGCGCGTCACGAGCGGCAGGCTCTGCAAGCCCGGCACATCGGAATCGCTCATGATGCCCGCGTCGATGTTGCGGCGCGAGGTCTCCCCCGTCTGGTCGTCCAGCTTGGTCGCCAGCGCCAGGAACTCCTGGGCGCCGAGCGCAAACATCGGCGAGGCCAGCAGCGGCATAAGGCCCTGCGCCGTATCGGCCGGATTGGCGAGCGCGCAGACTAGGGCGCGCACCGTCTGCACCTCGGCTGCCTGGGCAAAGACCGAGCCACCCGCGATCACGCAGTCGAGTCCTTGGTCGCGGAAAGCCTGGGCATAGACGTCGGCGTTGGTCATGCGGCCCAGCAGCAGCACCATGCCGCCCTGGGGCTGACCGGCATCGGCAAGCGCGCGGAACCGCTCTGCGATCGCGCGGGCCTTGGCCTGTGTGCGCTCCTGCGTACTGCCGCCGGCAACAAAGAGGGCCTGACGACGCGAGGCGTCTGCCACCAGCGTGTCCTTGCGGCCGTCGCTCGCCTCAAGATCCAAAAAGCCCTGCATCAGGCCGCCGTCGTCGCCGTCGAAGACGCGAGCCACATAGCGTAGCACCTCGTCGTGGCTGCGGAAGTTGCGCACGAGCTTAACGAGCTCGCCAGCAGGGGCGTCGGCCGCGGCAGTCGCCTCGGGCGCGGCAGACGAGCCCACCTTGCGCTCCTGGCGACGGAACACCTCGACCTCCGCCCCGCGGAAGCGGTAGATCGACTGCTGTGCATCGCCTACGGTACACAACGCGCGCTCCCCCGCACCCGTCAGGTAACGGATCAGGTCGACCTGCATCTGATCGGTATCCTGGAACTCATCGATCATGACCATCTTAAAGCGACCCTCGTATGCCGCTCGGATGGCCGGGTAATCGCGCAGGGCCTCGTAGGCCATGCGCAGCAGATCGTTGTTGTCGAGGGCAGACTGGCCGGCCTTGAGCGCGCGGTACTCAGCCTCTACAGCACGGGCAAGCCCCACCAGTGCCTCGAGCGCGGGACCGCCGCAGGCCAGCACGATATTGATAAACGCATCGGCGGCCTCTGCCTTGAGTAGCTCCACCTGCTCCTTAGGGAATGCCTTGCTCGCGCGCGGCATGGTGCACGACATCATGAGTCGTGCCGCATCGGCCATGGTCTTGCCGCTCGCCTCGAACGCGTCGATGGCATCGAGCGCCGTCTGCGCTTTTTCGGTCGCGGCCTTGCTTGCGCCCAACGCCGATCGATAGGCATCGGCAAGGGCCGAGGTGTCGGCCTGGCCGCGCGCCACGCGCACGTCGTCCATGCCGCCCGGCAGCTGGCTCGATAGCTCCAGCAGGTCGCGCACCAGACCTTTGATGGTGGTACCGGCGCCAAACGGCCCGCCCTCGCCCGCCATGGGATACCAAGCGTAGAGGGCCTTAAGCGAGGCGGCGAGCTCAGGCGCGGCATCGGGCGCCGTCGCGCGGGCCAGCACATGCTCAACAGCCTGGTCCATAAGCTCGTCGGTATCGGTGAGCACCGTGAACTCGGGATCGATGCCCAGCTCCAACGCATGTGCGCGCAGGATACGCGAGCACATGCCGTGAATGGTCGAGATCCACGCATCGTCGACGGTCAGGGCTTCCTCGTCCATGCCCTCGTCGATGAGCGCGCGGCGCACACGGTCACGGATCTCGGCCGCGGCATCTTTGGTAAAGGTAATGGCGAGCACCTGGTCCAGATGCTCAACGAACGGACCGGATTCGGGCGAGAGCGCGTAGACGATGCGGCGCGTGAGGGTAAAGGTCTTGCCCGAGCCGGCACCTGCCGAGACAAACAGCGGGCGGTCGAGCGTTTTGACGACTTGCAGTTGTTGCGGCATCAAAGTCGAAAGATCCATGGTCTACACGCCCCTCCTTACAAACGTTCCTTCGTGGTTATACGAGCAGCGCGCATGCGCGGCCTGAGCCGACGTCGGGTCGACGGCGGCAACGTCGCCTGCCTCGAGCTCGCGCAGACGCTCGGCAATGCCGGTCTCCACGCGATCGAGCAGCGCATCAAAGTCCATGTTGCCGCCCTCGCCGGGAAAGCCCTTCTTAAGGCCTGGGATGCGGCCGTCGCCGCGCTCTTCCTCGAGCAGCTCGGCACTCGCGGCGCCTCGCAGCGCCGGTTTGCCGCTCTTGGTCGAAAAATAGAGCGCCGCGCGGGTGTCCAGATCCAGCGCCCGGCGCATAGCCTGCGCATAGATAAGCGTCTGGGTATGGGGCGGCAGCCAGCGCGGGTCGTCGATGGGGGCCTCGCCCGATTCCTCGTCGCGCACCGTGGGGTCGGCGAGCTTAAACTCCTCGACACCCGAACGATGCTTGTAGTCGATTACCACGGCGCGATTCTCGGCATCCACATCCACGCGGTCGATGCGCCCGCCGAGCGGCCAACCGGCATACTCGACCTGGAGCTCGTTGAACGCAAACTCCAGGTAGCGCGGAGCAAAGGGGGTGAGCGCCTCGGACTCGTAGGCAAGCACGCCCTCCAGCTGCGGCAAGATCTCGGCCACCTGGCGCTCCTCCACTGAAGAGAGCGGCACCAGCGGGCCTTCGGTACCGCGCTTGCCCGCATGCTCGGCCAGGGTCTCGGCAAAGACCTCGCGCAACAGCTCCTGCGCGCGCGGCAGATTCATGGGTGTCACGCGCTCCATGCCCTCCTGGGGCAGACGGGCATGCAAGTGTTCCAGCACGTCGTGGACAAAGTTGCCCTTCTCCATATTGCCAAAGCCAGCGTCGATCGATTGGGGCTTCACGCGGTACGAGACGAACCAGCATAGCGGGCAGGTCGAATAGGCCTCGATCTGCGAGGCAGACGTCAGGCGCGGCACCAGCGGCGCATCCTCGCCCTCGCCATCGCGACGGCGCAGGACCAGATACGGAATGGCTTCATCGCTCAGATGCTGAGGAGCTTCGCAGGTCACGCGCTCGCGCCTAAGACCTTCGCCTGCCGCGGGATCGAAGTCCCTTACGATATCGCCCTCGCCCACGCACTTCGCCTTGTCGGCGCCAACGGCCTTAGCGTCGTCAGCGGCCTTGTCGGCGTCAGCGGCCTTGTCGGCGTCAGCGGCCTTAGCATCGTTAGTGGCCTCGGCATGCGCCCGCAACTCGGTCCACACGGCAGCCGGGTAGCACTCGCGCGCCTGGCGATCGTGCGTCACGCGGGCAAGCGCAACCGGACCACGCGACGCTTGTATCGCGCGGCCAAAGCGTGCGCGCAGCAAGGCCGCAGGCTCAAGCGTCACACCGCTGCGATCTAACTCTGCCGTCAGCGTTGCCAGCGGGCCCTCCTCATGTGAGAGCGGATAACTGTCCAGGTCGACGTCGGCAAACAGCACGGCATCGTAGCTGCCGGGGCGCAGGGCCGCCGCATCGGCAAGCGAAGCAAAGCGAACCTGGGCGCGTGGCGCACGGTCAACCTCGTAGGTCTCGTAATCGTAGGCGGCGCTACGCTTGTCCACCTTGGTGCGAATGTCATCGAGCACGGGCACGGTCGCGGCCTGCGACACGTCGAGCGCACGGGCGCCATTCATAAGGATGTCGATGACGTGGCGCAGCAGGGCCACCTCCGCCTGGCGACGGGCCTGACCGTCGAGACCGCCAAGTGCGCGATCGGGCAGTGCCTCGGCAACGGCAAGCATGGCCTTGAGCGCCGTCACGGGTTTGTCGCGCCACAGCGCCTGGAACACGTCCGAGATCACGCACGGCACGTTCTTAAACCAGTTCTCGTCGCTCGCCGCTTTACGCGCGCCCCTCACCTGGCCCTGCACGCTCTGCAGCAGGCTCTTGACGCCCGCAGTGGTCTTGCTGCGCGACAGTCGCATATTCTTGTCGAACGTGCGCGCGCTGGCGGCGTCGGCACCCGAAAGCGGGCTGTAAATCCAGTCGGTAAGCTCCGGAGCGGGCCACCACTCAGTCTTAGAAGCTGCCCCTTCGTCGGCGGCCTTCATACGCTCGATCAGGTTGGCGAGCGCCGTGAACTGCCTGCCCGCAATGGATTGGGAAAACGCCGTGAACTCGGCCGTCTCGGCAGCAACGTGGCGCGCCGCCAAACGAGCGGCAAGCTCGCCGAACAGCTGGGGTGCCCGGGCAGAAACAACGAGCACGCGTACGGGGTCGGCGGGTGTTGCAGCAACTTTATCGTCCTTGGACTCCTTGTGCGCTTTCACCAACTTATCGATGACGTCCGCATAAGCATGGGCACGGGCATGGGGGCCGGCGACCTCAATAAAGGCAGGCTGAGCAGCGGACTTGGAGGCAGTCTGGGGCGCGGCGGCGCCCTCCCCCAGCGGCGCGATCTCAAACAGCACACCGCGGACATCAAATGCCGCGGCAAGCTCCTCGCGCATCGCCGCTTGCTCGCGGGCAAGCAGCACGACAACCTCTCCCCCGTTGTTTGCCACGGCGGACAGCAGCTCGAGCAGGCTATACGTAAATGACGTGACGCCGCGCACGCAAACGGCGCGGGCGCACCCCGGCAGGTTGTCGGCCAAAGCGCCGGCCATAATGTCAGCCGCCTCGCAGGGCTCGACCATATCTCGACGGTCCAAACCGCGCGCATAGGCGCACAAAAGTTCAAACACGCGAGCCTCGGCGTCGCTTTTGGGCTTGGGCTTGCAAACGTTGTCGCAGCAACGCTCGGTGCCTGTCCCTGCCACACCCGGCAGCACATCGCGAGCCATACGCGCGAGCATACGCACCGTGCCCTGGCTGCGCGAAAGCGGCTGCAGGTCGGCGTCGTCGAGGCGCGCTACCATGTCCGAAAACAGCATCTGGCGCTGCAGGTTGTCGACGAAACCGCGCCCGTCGCCCAAAAGCTCCCAAAGCGAGCGAAGCCACGATGTAGGCGTCTTGTAGTCAATACCCAGCGAAACGCCGGCTTCCGCCGCATCATGACGGCACAGGTCGAGCTCGGCAAACGTTGGCGCCAGCAGCACGGCACGCCCGTGGCGGGCAATAAGGTCGGCAAGCAGCGCCGCCTCGGCATCGCTCAAATCCGCGCCGGCGTTGGTGGTATAGATTCGAACAGGCATGGTCCTCCACTCAAACCGTTCGCAATATTCGATGCTTCCATCCTACCCGCCCGCGCGGACAGATTTGCCCCACGCCAACAGATTTGACCCCTTGGAGACAGAGGAAAATGGATCACCGAGGAGGTCAGTCTAACCCAGTGATCCGTTTTCCTCCGTCCCCAAAGGATCAAAAAACCGCCCCCGAAGGGACGGTTCTGCGCAATTCGTTTGTTGCCGCTGGCCTACTCGCCATCCTCCAGCTTGATGAGGATCTTGCGATAGCCGCCGTACTCGCCGTTGAGTGCCTTGGACACGCGGCTCACCGTAGTGGACGAAGCGCCGGTGCGGGCCTGAACCTCAACATAAGGCTCGCCCTCATCCAGATAACGCGCAACCTGCAGACGTTGCGAAAGATCGCAGATCTCGCGCGGCGTGCAGATATCGGTCAAAAACGCCTGGATATCCTTCTCGTCATCCAAAAGACTAAATGCGTGGACCAGCTGCTTGACATCAGGCTTGTCAAACATGTTCTCGATATTCATCGATCACCGCCAAACCCGCCATAAGGCATCGAAGTTGATACTGACATCGGGCATCGTTCGCCCGTTCTATGCAATAGGGCAACGCCTGTGGCTTTTGCCCGTAGCAGTGTAGCACACCACCAAACTAAAGCGACAAGACTCTCTGCCAGCGGCGCGTTTTTCAGGACGAACGCCGTTTTGAAACCGAATGCGCACGTAAGCTCCACGAATATCTGAGACAATGGGCGGCCGAACAAGGCGGCACACCCGAGCGGCCGTCCAAGCTGCCGCAGCAAACCGCTTCACGCGACACCGACGCACCCTGCGCAAGAAAGGATTCACACCATGCGCTTTATGCTTAACTGGCTCTTTACCTCGATCGCCATCGCGATTGCCACGTTCCTCGTCCCCGGCATCCAGCCCTTCGGTTTTGCCGAGGCCTGGGTCTGTTTCGCCTTCGTGGGACTGTTCCTGAACATCGTCGATTCGCTCGTCAAGCCGTTCCTGACGGTTATCTCGCTGCCGCTCACGATCATTACGCTGGGTATTTTTCAGCTCGTAGTCAACAGCTTTATGCTCGAGCTGGCCAGCTATCTGTCGGTCAATCTGCTGGGCGCGGGTATCTCCATCGCCAGCTTTGGATCGGCCTTCATGGGCAGCATCCTGGTGTCCATCATGCGCAGCATCCTCGACAGCATCGCCGAGGGCTAAAACGGCCATTCCGGCCGCGCCCGTCTCAACAGCCCAAAACGAAGGCCGCCCATCACAAAAATGGGCGGCCTTCTTATTTGCCAAGTCTCAAAGGGCGAGAGAATCTGCCATTTCCGCCCCGTCCCCAAATGGCAGGTGGGCTAGATCACGTAGTCGTAGCCTTCGTTGGGAGCGACAAGTTGATCGAGCGTCACACCGTCGAGGTAGTCGTTGATAAGCTTGTCCAGGTTCTTCCACACGTCGAGCGTGGGGCACTCGTCAGAGCGCGAACAACCCTTGCAGTCGCCATCCAGGCAGGCGACCGGCGCCAGGCTGCCCTCGGTCAGGCGCAAGATCTCGCCCACCGTGTACTGCTCGGGCGGGCGCGTGAGCACATAGCCGCCGCCCTTGCCGCGCATGCCCGAGAGCATGTTGGCGCGCACGAGCGTAGCCAGAATATTCTCGAGGTACTTCTCCGAAATCCCCTGGCGCGCCGCGATCTCTTTGAGCGGGATGCGACCGGCCGCCTGATGCTCGGCCAGGTCGACCATAACGCGTAGGGCATATCTGCCCTTTGTGGAAACCAACATATATATAGCTGCCTTTCGGTCTTTTAATTCGTAGAAATTCTAGCCGAAAAATTGGTTTTGAAAATACCTATTCCCGTCAAGATGGTTAATCGACTCGTAATAATCTTCTATTTCCTATTGCGTTACTAGGCTTTACTGTCTACTATGCTTGCCAACAGCAAAACGAACAACCTATAAGGTTTGTGGGTTTCGCTGCCACACACCGTAAAACCACACGGTATCCAGTCATTTGAACACTTTGGAGGTTCACCATGAGCAATGTTTACACGTCCATCGATCAGCTTATCGGCCACACCCCGCTTCTGGAGCTCACCCACTTCGAGGCCGACGAGGACCTCAAGGCCCGTGTGCTCGTCAAACTGGAATACTTCAACCCCGCCGGGTCCGTCAAAGACCGCGTCGCCAAGAACATGATTGACGAGGCCGAGAAGGCCGGCAAGCTCGTGCGCGGTGGCGACTACACCATCATCGAGCCCACGAGCGGCAACACCGGCGTCGGCATCGCTTCGGTGGCGGCGGCCCGCGGCTACAAGGTGATCATCACCATGCCCGAGACCATGTCCGTCGAGCGCCGCAAGCTGATGCAGGCATACGGTGCGCAGCTCGTGCTCACCGACGGCTCCAAAGGCATGAAGGGCGCTATCGCCAAGGCCGAAGAGTTGCAGAAGGAGACCCCCAACAGCATCATTGCCGGCCAGTTTGTGAACCCCGCGAACCCGGCCATTCACAAGGCCACGACCGGCCCCGAGATCTGGGACGACACCGACGGCAAGGTCGGCATCTTCGTCGCCGGCGTCGGCACCGGCGGCACCGTGACCGGCGTGGGCGAGTTCCTCAAGGAGCAAAACCCCGAGATTCAGGTCGTCGCCGTCGAGCCCGCCACCTCCCCGGTGCTCTCCAAGGGCCAGGCCGGCCCGCATAAGATCCAGGGTATCGGTGCCGGCTTTGTGCCCGACGTCCTCGACACCCAGGTCTACGACGAGATCATCCCCGTCGAGAACGACGACGCCTTTGCCACCGGCCGCGCCGTGGGCCACAAGGAGGGCGTGCTCGTGGGCATTTCGTCCGGCGCCGCCGTGTGGGCCGCACTGCAGCTGGCCAAGCGCCCCGAGAACGAGGGCAAGACCATCGTGGCGCTGCTCGCCGACACCGGCGAGCGCTACCTGTCCACGGCACTCTTCCAGGACTAGAGCTCTCGTTCTTAGAACGAGTCCAAGGCACGCCGGTCTCCCCTCTCTTCTGGCAGCCTGAGCTCATCCCAACAGGGTGTCCCACAGGACGCCCGAACTTGCTACAATGTCTGCGGCGCGGAACCAGCCTCCCGCGCCGCTTTTCTTTTTTGGCCACATGCCACCAAGGAGAACCTCCCCATGCACAACAAGCGCGTGCTCGTCGCCATGAGCGGCGGCGTCGATTCCAGCGTGACCGCGTATCTGCTCAAAAGTCAGGGTTACGAATGTGTCGGTGCCACCATGCGCCTCACCTGCCCCGCGCCCGATCCCGCCACGGGCATGAGTAAGGTCGACCACGACATCGCCGATGCAAAGGCCGTCGCCGAGCGCCTGGGGATACCCCATCACGTGCTCGACTTGCAGCAAACCTTCGACCGCAACGTTGTCGAGCGTTTTATGAACGCCTACCAGGAGGGGCTGACGCCCAATCCGTGTATCATCTGCAACCGCCATATTAAGTTTGGCGCGTTGCTGGATGCGGCGCTGGATATGGGCTGCGACTACATCGCCACAGGCCACTATGCCAAAACGAGCCAGGCGCCCGACGGCACCTGGCAGCTGCATCGCGGCGAGGACCCCAAAAAGGACCAGAGTTACTTTTTGTATTCGCTCACGCAGGAGCGCCTGGCGCACACGATCTTTCCGCTAGCAGGCCTAAACAAAGAGCGCGACGTGCGCCGCATAGCCGCCGAGCAGGGCTTTACCAACGCCCAGAAGGCCGAAAGCGAGGACATCTGCTTTATTCCAGACGGTGACTACGCGGGCTATATCGAGCGCCGTTGCGGACATCCCGCTGCACCGGGCGACATTGTGTGGCGCGACGGCAGCGTGGTCGGGCGCCACAACGGCGCGCTGCGCTACACCATCGGCCAGCGCAAGGGCCTGGGCGTCGCGATGGCGCATCCCGTGTACGTAACGGGTGTCGACGCCGTCAACAACACTGTGCATCTGGGCGAGGCAGAGGATCTGACGGCCACGGCGCTCACGGCCAACGACTGGATTTGGAGCGCCCCTGCCGACCACATGGAGGTAGAGCTCACGTCCGGCGGCATTCGCGTGGGCGCCAAGTACCGCTATCGACAGAAAGACCAGGCAGCGACCCTTACGCGCGGCGAAGACGGGCAAATGTTGCTGACCTTTGACGAGCCGCAGCGAGCCATCGCCCCCGGCCAGGCTGTCGTTATATACCGCGGCGACATCGTCCTGGGCGGCGGCACCGTGACCGGCGCACTTAAGTAGCCGCGGGTTTATCGCTGCACGTGTCGAAGTACCTCAACAGCGGCACCAACCTCGATTATGCGACGCTCGAGGCCGCGGCGGATGGCCTCGAGTCGACCCTCCGCCGTGGCCCATTCGCTCTGCGAAAGAATCTCGATCGCCTCATCAACAAATCCGTTGAGCCGCGATGAATCGAACCAATCGAGCAAATCCGCAAGCGCCAGCTGGACGGAAGGGTCGGGCCCAAACGGCTTAGCGGAAAACCCAAACTCCCCAGCTGCGAGCACGGCAGTTGGCACGTTGTACCACAGGCAGTTGCCGCTATCGAACAGCGGAGCAGGTTTTATCTCCAGGGTGTCGACATTGCGGATGATGCCGAAGTTTCGCCAATGGCGGTCGCTGTTGGCCAAAAGGGCATCGCAGACAATCATCTGCGACATAGACCTTCTCACAGCGGCCTCATCGGCACCATGCTTGCCAAGGCAGCGACAGTATCGATCGTATGTCGAGTTTCCCCGCTGGCCGCCAAGTGCGCCCTTAACGTAAACAGCCGGAACGTATTCCTCGCGGCCGTCAAGAAAATCCTCGCACAGGCACGCGGGGCCATCGAACATCCGCTCAACCGTATAAGGAACAAACTCGCCCTCCGACACCAAGCGACGATGCAGAGCCGTTGCAACCGCCTCGTTAAAGGGCCGTTGGTCGTCCATGCCGCATCCCTTGACCAGAACGCGAACACCGTTGCGAATCATCCACGATTTAGGGAGCTCGCCCTCGGACGTGTTATCAGGATTTTTAAGACCGATGCCTTCCAGCCAACCCGAACGCTCTTCGGGCGCCGATCGCTCAAATTCGTTCTCAAAGTAATTGATGTTTTGCCATTTGAGTTCGGCGCAATCGGCCGGCCGCAGCCAATAGCAATCCGAAAGCGATAGGCCCAGGCACTGAACCGGCACCTCAATGCCACTGGCAATTCCCAGTTCACGATAGCGCGAGACGAGTCCGGGGCGGACGTCAGGCACCGACCGATGGCTCCACCACACGTTGAGCTCCCGTTTATTCACCGTAGGAGAAGAACTCGAGCACGTGCCAAACGGCATCCTCTGCGCATCGAGCACCTCGGCGATTTCGAAGGGAAACTCACGTGTCGGATCAAATGAGACATGCGCGACCTCATGGTCGGCCGACATCAGCGTAAACTTGCGCCCCACATCGGCCGCAGGACGGCGTCCACGTTTGCGGACCTTTTGATAAGCGAGCGCAGAATCATACTCAACCATCTTCCGTCCGCCCACAATATCGCACGCGAGCGTTCCCGATGCGGCAAGTTGCGATATGCGGGCTTTCGTAACGCCCAACAGGCGGGCGGCATCACCCATAGATAAGTACTCAGATGTATTCATATGCTGCATCACCTCGTTAAGTAATTTACGCGTTTAGTTAACATATTACATACATCATAATACTAAACGACCTAAGGCGAAAAAAGGCCCGAGAAATCGGGCCTTAGCGATTGGTCAGCCGAGTCGCAAACTACTTCCCTAGCGCTGGACGTAGGCGCGAACGAGCTCGTAGGTGTTGCGCACACCGTCGATGTGGCTGCGCTCGTAGTTGTGGCTCGCGTACACGCCGGGGCCGATCAGGCCATGGCGAATGTCGTAGCCGGCCGAGAGCGTGGCCTCGACGTCGGAGCCGTAGTGCGGGTACACGTCGATGGCGTAATCGAGCTCCAGCTCGCGCGCGATGTTGGACAGCGTGGTCACCAGGTCGTAGTTGTACGGACCGCCCGAATCCTTGGCGCAAATCGAAACCATGCGCTCGGTGCAACCCAGGTCGTCGCCCACGCAGCCCATGTCCACGCTGATCATCTCGCGCGTGTCGTCCGGCACAAAGGCACCGCCGTGGCCGACCTCCTCGTACACCGTAAAGAGCAGCGATACCTTGCGCGAAAGCGTCACCTCGCCGCCAGCAACGGCGCGGGCCAGGCCCAGCAGAATCGACGCCGACAGCTTGTCATCCAGGAAGCGGCTCTTGATGTAGCCGCTCTCCGTCACCGTGGTACGCGGATCCATAGCGATGATGTCGCCGGTCTGAATACCCAGCTCGAGTACATCGTCCTTGCTGTCAACGTTCTCGTCGAGCAGGATTTCCATGTTCTTCTCGATGGTCTTGACCGGCTCATCGGCCACATGCGCCGAAGGCTCGGTATTGAGGACCACGCCCGTGTAGACATTGCCATCGCGTGTGTAGACGGTACAGTTCTCGCCATCGGCCGTAGACCACTGATGCCCGCCGAGCGTCGTGGGACGCAAGCGACCATTGTCCTTAATGGAGCGTACCATGGCGCCCAGGGTATCGACATGGCTCGCCAGTACGAGCGGCTCACCCTCGCCACCAAGCTCAACGAGCACGTTGCCCTTATTAGAACGCTCGGGCCCAAACCCCATATCGCGCAGGGCCTCCATCAGATAATCAGTCGCCGCACGGGTATAGCCCGTAGGCGAAGCAATCGAGGTAAGCGCCTTCAACTGGTCAGTAATATAGGAGAGCGTAGAATCCATCTTGGACACCAAAGTCACCCTTTCATATCGAATTAAACCCACAGCAACAATACCACCGCGAGCCATCTTTTTACCTAGCGAGATGACCCATCGAGCTCGCCAGGACTGCGCCCGCCACGATAACGAGCCGGCGGCCCCTGCCGTTAGTCCCACAATCTTTCCGCAGGACGGAGGAAGCCCCCGCCGCACGAAGTGCGCAGCGGGGGCTTCCGACATGTCCGAGGACGATTGTGGGGCTAACGGGCAGGGGCCCGCCGAACCAAGTTAGGCAGCCGGGCAGATCTTCTTGAAGAGCTCGATGACGTCGTCGAGCGTCGCCTCGCGCGGGTTACCCGGGAAGCAGGCGTCAGCCATGGCGTCCTTGGCCAGGACCTCGATCTCGTCAGCCTTCATGGCCTCGCAGACGTGCGGAATGTTCACGTCGGCAGAGAGCTGCTTGACGGCGGCGATGGCGGCGTCGGCAGCCTCGTCGGTGCTCATGCCCGTGGTGTCAACACCCATGGCAACGGCAACCTTGGCCAGGCGCTCGGCGCAAACCGGCTTGTTGAACTCCATAGCGATCGGCAGCAGCATGGCGCAAGCGACGCCGTGCGGGGTGTCGTAGTGGGCAGACAGGGTGTGAGCCATGGCATGGTCGATGCCCAGGCCGACGTTGGAGAAGCCCATGCCGGCGACATACTGGCCAAGAGCCATACCCTCGCGGCCGGAGCCGGGCTGACCGGACTTGGCCTCGGCAACGGAGTCGCGCAGGTTCTCGCTGATCAGCTTAATGGCCTCAAAGTGGAACATGTCGGAGAGCTCCCAAGCACCCTTGGTGGTGTAGCCCTCGATGGCGTGGGTCAGAGCATCCATGCCGGTAGAAGCGGTCAGGCCGGCGGGCATGGAAGCCATCATGTCGGGGTCGACGACGGCGACCTCGGGGGCGTCGTTGGTGTCGACGCACACGAACTTGCGGACCTTCTCGGGGTCGGTGATGACGTAGTTGATGGTCACCTCGGCAGCAGTACCGGCGGTGGTGGGCACGGCAATGGTGAACACAGCGTGCTTCTTGGTGGGAGCCACACCTTCCAGAGAGCGCACATCCGCGAACTCGGGGTTGTTGATGATGATGCCGATGGCCTTAGCGGTGTCCATGGAGGAGCCGCCACCGATGGTCACGATAGCGTCAGCCTCGGCGGCCTTGAAGGCCTCGACGCCGTCCTTGACGTTCTGGATAGTGGGGTTGGGCTTAATCTCGGAGTAGAGGCTCCAAGCGATGCCGGCGGCGTCGAGCTCGTCGGTCACCTTAGCGGTAACGCCAAACTTGACCAGGTCGGGATCGGAGCAGACGAAGATCTTCTTGTAGCCGCGACGCTGGAGCTCGCCGGGGATCTCCTTGATGGCGCCGGAACCATGATAAGAAATGGTATTGAGAACGAAACGATTAGCCATTGATAGCCTCCCATCGTGTGCGGGGCACCCATTACGCCCCACGCTATGAGTCCCATCCTAACGCTTTTGAAACAAAAAACACGTGAGAACATCAAAATTGTTAAAGCGTTTCAACAGAAGATGAAAATATATTGCGGCAAAGGGGCTGTCCCTTTGCCGCATTCGGTTACTTTCGACAGCCCTCTTTCCAAGCCTCGGCCGCAACTTTCCAGCGAAAACGCAAGTCGCGCTCGCGGTCGATGAACATGATGGCAAACGCGACAAACAGCAGCACGCTCGCCACGACGATGGCGTGCAGGCCCATGCGCTCAATACACCAGTTGCCCAGCACGGCGCCAAACACAAAGGTAAAGATCACGCCAAAGTACAGCAGGCCGTTTTCCAAAAAGCCACGCTTGTGGGTGATGATGTAGTCGTCCACGTTTTGTAGCGCGTTGCGCAAGTTGCCGATGCACATGGTCGTAGCGATGCCGTGACCGTGAATCTTGCGGAAGCTCTCGACCTGCATGCCGCAGGCAAACGAGGTGAGGCAGTTGGCGAGCAGGTTGAAATCGCCGCCGGGAATAAAGCTCACGCCCAGCAAGATGACGGCTTCAAAAAACACCGTCACCTGGCGCCAGTGAATCACGCTGCCAAACCGCTCGTGTACCAGGTCGGCAAGCATAATGCCCACGGCAAACGACACCACGGGGAAGAAATAGCGTCCCGCCAGCGCCCAGTTGCCCTCCGAGATGCTTACACCCACGAGCAGGATGTTGCCCGTCTGAGCGTTTGCGAAAACATGGTCGCGCCCAATGTACGAATACACATCCATAAAGCCACCGGCGAGCGCCAGGATAATGCCCAGTTCGATGGACTCCGATATCTGCTTGGCACGTTGCATCGTCGTGCATCCTCCTTGTTGACGACCCTCTCGTGCGTTGGCGGAAACATAGCCGCCGTTCATACTGTAACCCATTGACAACATGGCATGCGCGCGAGACGGGCTCCCCAACGCGCAGATACACAGTCTGGAAACAAACGGCGGGCGCGGCGCCACACCCGACGCCCGACGCCTCGTGTACTCCACCAGTCTTTTTAGCCCCGTCCCAAAAAGACTGGTTACAATTACGTGCAGCATACAAACACCGGGAGGGATCGTGGCAAAAAAGCCTCAGCACGCTCAGAACAACCAGCGCAGTCAGCAGGGCAAACAGGGCCAGCAGCGAAAGCGCGGCGGTAAGGCACAGGCCACAACCGTCAAGGCGACACCCGTCCGCCCCTGGCGTCCGGGCCGCGACAAGTTCCTCCCCGTCAGCCGCGCCGATATGGACGCGCGCGGCTGGGACCAGTGCGACTTTGTCTACATCTGCGGCGACGCCTACGTGGACCACCCTAGCTTTGGCATGGCCATCATCAGCCGCGTCCTCGACGCGCACGGCTACAAAGTGGGCATTATCTGTCAGCCCGACTGGACCGACCCCGCCAGCATCACGGTGCTTGGCGAGCCACGCCTGGGCTTTCTCGTCAGCGCCGGCAACATGGACTCCATGGTCAACCACTATTCGGTGACCAAGCACCGCCGCCACACCGACGCCTATACCCCTGGTGGCGAGGAGGGTCACCGCCCCAACCGCGCCGTCACGGTCTACGGCAACCTCATCCGCCAGACGTTCAAGGATGCCCCCATCATCATCGGCGGCATCGAGGCGAGTCTGCGCCGCCTGGCCCACTACGACTACTGGCAGGATAAGCTCAAGCGCTCGGTGCTGCTCGATTCGGGCGCCGACATCCTCATCTACGGCATGGGCGAGCACGCGATCGTCGAGATCGCCGATGCGCTCGACGCGGGCCTGCCCATCGATCAGATCACCTATATCAACGGCACCGTCTACCGCACCAGCTCGCTCGACGAGGTCTACGACTACGACCTGCTGCCCAGCTGGGACGACCTTGCCGCCGACAAGCTCAACTACGCGCGCAGCTTTAACGTGCAGCAGCAGAATATGGACCCCATCACCGGACATCGCCTGGTAGAACCCTACCCCAACAGCGTCTATGTGGTGCAGAACCCGCCGTCCGCGACGCTTACCACCGACGAGATGGACGAGGTGGCCGAACTCCCCTACGCACGCGATTGGCATCCCGATTACGACGCGGCAGGCGGCGTGCCGGCCTTTGCCGAGATCAAGTTTTCGATCAGCTCCAACCGCGGGTGCTTTGGTGAGTGCTCGTTTTGCGCCCTCACCTTCCACCAGGGCCGCGTGCTGCAGATGCGCAGCCACGACTCGATCATGCGCGAGGCCGAGCTGCTCACACACGACCCCGAGTTTAAGGGCTACATCAACGACGTGGGCGGACCGACGGCCAACTTTAGCCGCCCGGCCTGCGACAAGCAGCTCAAACACGGCGTGTGCAAGAACAAGCGCTGCCTATGGCCGAGCGTGTGCAAGAACATGGTGGTCGACGAGAGCGGCTACACGCAGCTGCTGCGCGACCTGCGCCAGCTGCCAGGCGTCAAGAAGGTCTTCGTCCGCAGCGGCATCCGTTTTGACTACACCATGGCCGATGCCTCGGACGAGTTTTTACGCGAGCTGCTGGAACACCATGTCTCGGGCCAGCTACGCGTAGCGCCCGAGCACGTGAGCGACGCGGTGCTGTCCGTGATGGGCAAGCCGAGCCGCGCCGTCTACGACGCGTTCTGTCGCAAATTTGAGCGCTTGAACCGTGAATACGGACTCAAGCAGTACGTGGTTCCGTACCTGATCTCGAGCCACCCCGGCTCAACGATGAAGGAAGCCGTGGACCTTGCCGAGGCCGTACGCGACATGGGCTACATGCCCGAGCAGGTGCAGGACTTCTACCCCACCCCGTCCACGATGAGCACCTGCATGTACTACACCGGCGTTGACCCGCGCACCATGGAGCCAATCTATGTGGCGCGCGACCCGCACGAGAAGGCTATGCAGCGCGCGCTCATCCAATATCGCAAGCCCGAGAACTACAAGCTCGTGCGCGAGGCACTGGAGAAAGCCGGCCGCCGCGATCTGATTGGCTACACCAAACATTGCCTGATTCGCCCCGTGCCGCCGCGCCCGGGCGAGACGTCTGCCGGCGGTGGGCATGGCACCGGCAAGAAGGGCGGCAAGGCACACGGCGGTGCCGGCGCTGGCAAGGGACCCAAAGGCAGCAAGGGCCACGGTGGCATGTCGCGCGCGCAAAACACTGCCGGGCGCAACCGTGCAGCTCAGGGGCGTCAGGGTGCCAACGGAGGCGGACGCCACAACTAGGGCAGCGGTGCTGTCGCTATGCCCGTCTCGCATGCGTGACGCAGTGAGCGCATCGTCTCCACGAGGATTATGCCGGCTATGGTGACCGTGATTATCACGTCGAGCGGTGTGTTCACAAACCACAACAGGCCCATCAGGTACGACCCGGCGTTAAAGGCAAAGTGCAGCAGGATCGCGTAGCGGAGCTTTCCGGTGGTAACGAGCACCCAACCAAAGATGAGGCCGGCGGCACCTGCATAGCAGCCCTGCACCCAGTTCATGTGCATAAAACCGAAGATCGCCGCCTGCAGCACAATCGCCGCGGCGATACCCCACGTGCTTGGTGCCGCCCAAGGCACTATGGCGCTGTCTTGCGCGCTCGCACGACGCCGGCGCTTCCAAAGTGGGCGGCACTGCGGGTTAAACGCTCGGAGCGAAAACTCAAAAATGATGCCGCGCACCAGCAACTCCTCGCAAAACGGAGCGCCGAGCACCGTGGTCAGGACGGCAAGAAGGTTGGTATCGCCCATGCCTGTTTCCTCGACGAGCTCGCTATAGTCCGCCGCAACCTCGGGCAGCAGCGACAGCACGCCGTCGCATAGGTAGCTAATGACCACCTGCATGGATAGGCCGATCACGACAACGCATGCGATGCGCTTCCATGCAGCATTTGCTCCCCCGCCGAGCGGGCGTTCACCTTGCCGGCGCGCCATGAAGGAGCGGGGCCACAGATAGCGCCACCACAGCAGCGCCATCAAAAACGACGCCGTCTGAGCGGCGGCCTGAAACCATTGAATATCGAGATTGTCGATCGGGAAACCCGTCAGTGCCGACACGATGTCCAGCGCGGAGAACAAAACGATGCTCAGGGCAATATCGGCAGCGACGACACCAAAACAGGCAAGCGCCCAAACCAGCGCATTGAGCATGCCAACCTCCTCAAAACCCGGCACTTGGGGACAGTCATTGTTGATGAGAATCGGGCGCAGCGCCAAAAGCCCCGTTGGGCGAAATGTCGAACGGGAAGGTGCCGCAGCGATTGAACGCGGCGATAAACATGCGGATGGCGTTGGACGGCGTGGTGCCCACGAGCTGGGTTGCCGCCGCGAAGGCCGCCTTTTCCTCGGGCAAGACCTTCGCGACAACCGGGGTCATGTGTTCTGCCATGGCGCTTCCTTTTTGAAACGACGGTGGTGCGGATAGATGCGGGCCACGCGGCTGGGCGACGGGCTGTGAAGGCAACCCGATTGGCCCGCATCTGGAGTGTGTTTCTACGGCGTTGGTATTACTTGGTATTCCTAAGTATTACCCCGCAGATAGAATACCATACCCGTCCCCATGGGGACGGAGAAAAAACGGATCATTTTGTTGCCGAGTAAGTATTTAGAGCGTGATGATATCCGAGATATTGAGGGCCTGAGCGTCGACGGCATCGTGCGTGGCAAGCAACAGCATGCGACCGTCGAGCAAGTCGAGCACGACCTCGGCGCATGCGTCGCGTGCAGCGGTATCTAGACCGGTAAAGGGCTCGTCCAGAATCACCGCGTCGCCTGGGCACAGCAGGGCTCGAGCGATCTCGACGCGACGGCGCTGCCCGCCCGAAAGCTCGGCCACGCGAGCATGCACATCGACCCCCGGCACCAGCAAGCGCAACAGGGCCGCAGCACTCGAGGCGTCCACGCGTGCATCGGCGCACACCAGCACGTTATCCAGCGCCGAGGCGGACTCGACCAAGCGTGCATCCTGAAACACCATCGAGCACGGTGCGCACTCCCCTGCCGCAAGGGCAAGGAGCGTCGACTTACCCGCACCCGAGGCGCCCATCACACAGATACGCCCACCCGCGGGCACGTTGAGCACCAGTCCGTCGAGCGCCGGCGCCCAGGGCGCGCGATCGCCCACGGCAAGCGCAAGCTCCGCCTCAGCGCCATCGCCCGCAGCCCTCGCACGCCCGCGCAGCCCATGCCCATGCGCCCGCACGGCAACATGCCACGCCACGGGCCCCGAAACCCGCAGCAGCCACACTAGCACGCGCTCACATGCCCACGATGCTGCCACGACCAACACGGTCCACGCCAGCAGATCTGCCGTCTCAATCAAAAGCTTTGCCTGATAGATGCGCTCACCCACGGTGCCCGTCGCCATGCCGATGAGCTCCGCCGCTACACCGGCCTTCCAGCTCATGCCGATGACCGCCTTCGCGCACGAAAGCACAAACGGCAGCACCTCACGCCAGGTGTGGGCACAAAACAGTCGCCAGCCCCGCACGCCATGCAGGCGGAACATCTGCTCCAGCGGCTTATCAACCTGCGCCAAGCCCTCGACCAGTGAGAAATATACGCCCGGCAGCGCCATCAAAAAAACCGCCGCGATGCTCACACGTGCCGACCCCAACCAAATAAGCAGCAGGACCACCACGCAGGCAACCGGCGTCGCCTTAACAAACGAAAGCGCCGGCGCCGCCAAGCGGGCAAACGCCCGCGACCGTACAGAAATCCCGGCCAACAAACCGCCGCATACCGCGGCAAGAGCCAGCCCGCCCAGAATCCGTACGCCCGAGCCCGCCAAAATCGCCCAGGTACCGCCATCGCACACCAGGCGCAGAAGCGCCAAGGCAACAGCACCCGGCCCCGGCAAGATCAGCGGCTGCGCCACCAGCGACGCCGCAAAGATCCACACGGCAAGCCAAAAGGCGGCGACGGCACCCACTGCCGCCACCGCCTTCGCACGCTCAGTCATGTGTCGAGCAAACGCACGCACGGGCTACTCCATGTAGTAGAAATCGTCAGCCGGGAGCTTGCCGCCCACGGCGCTCGCGTCCGCATCGGCCAGCACCTGCAGGTACCCACAGAGCGCCGCCTTCATATCCTTGCCCGTCTGGCAGACAAGCATGCACCCGGGAATCGCCTTCTCGGCGATCTTGGCGTTGTCCACGATGCCGGCATCGACCACGACCTGCGCCCAGCCTGCCGGCGCCGCATTGACAGCCTTAACGCTCGCCGCATGGCAGCTCAAGAACTCCGCAACGGCCTCGGGATGCTCCTCGGCAAAGGCACGGCGCACCACGGTCACGCCCGTCAGCAAACGGGAGCCCGTGTCACCCGCGAGCTCGTCCCACACATCGGTCAGGCTCACCGGTGCCGACAGCTTGCCCTCGCTCTTGGCGATGGCAGCGGTCTTGAATGGCTCCGGCAGCACGCCCACGGCGGACGGGTCGGCAAGCAGGGCCGACAGCACCTCGGTGGGTTCGCTCTTAAACTCAAGCGCCACCTGGCCGGTCAGGCCCGCGCGCTCCAGCAGGTAGTTCATGACGTACTCCGGCGTGGTGCCCTTGCCCGTCATGTAGACGGTATGGCCCGCCAGATCGCCAAACGAGGCCACACTCGCGTCGCCCGTCACAACGTTCAGCACGCCCAGCGTGTTGATGTCGATGACCTGCACCGCGCCCTCGGTCTTGTTGTAGAGCACGCTCGCCACGTTGGCCGGCACCAGGGCAATGTCGACATCACCCTGAATGACCTTGGGCACAATCTCGTCGGCGGCAGTGTTGATCGCAAAGTCGAACTCGTTGTCCGTCTCGCCGTTTGCGGCCTGGTCCATAAACTGCACCAGGCCAATCGAGGTCGGTCCCTTGAGCGAGGCGACGTGCACCTCGACCGACTCTGCAGCAGCACCGGCGCCGTCCGTGGCAGCCGAGCCCACAGCAGACCCGGCACCGGCGGCCCCGCCGCCACAGCCCACGAGCGCAAGCGACAGCGCGCCCGCGGCGAGCGCCGAGGCAAACCCCCGGCGCGACATCTCAACATCAAACGCACGCATCGCTAGCACTTCCCTTCGTTGGGCATCGACCAGACGTGATGGTCGGTGTGCAGCAGCTCCTCAGCCAGCGGCGAGAGCGGCACGCCCAAAAACTCGCGATAGCATGCCTGAACATCGGGGTTCTCGTGCGAGAAGCGAATCTTGGCGTTCGCATCGAGGCCCCAGAGCACCTGGCCACGCTCAGCTGCCAGCTCGCAGCCGTCGTGGATGGGCTGACCGCCGCCACCGACGCAGCCGCCGGGGCACGCCATGACCTCAACGAAGTCATAGCTCACACGACCATCGCGAATCGCGTCGAGCAGGCGGGCGGCGTTGCCCAGCCCGTGCGCCACGGCGACGCGCACCTTGGTGCCATCGATATCGGCCACGGCCTCCTTCCAGCCATCGAGTCCGCGCACGTCGGTAAAGAAGTCCGCATCGGGGTTCTTGTCCGCCACCAAGTAATAGGCCGAGCGCACGGCGGCCTCCATCACGCCGCCCGTGGCACCAAAGATCACGCCCGCGCCCGTTCCAAAGCCCAGCGGCGTATCGAGCGGCTCCTCGACCAGCGTATCCACGCTCACGTGGCTCGCGCGGATCATGCGTACCATCTCGCGCACCGTCAGTGCAACGTCCACGTCGGGCGCACCGTCCTCGCCCACCATGCTCGGCAGCGCGCACTCGGCCTTCTTGGCCGTGCACGGCATCACGGACACCACGAACAGGCGCTCGGGCTCCACGCCCAGCACCTTGGCGTAATAGGTCTTGGCGATGGCGCCGAACATCTGCTGCGGCGACTTGGACGTGGACATGCTGTCGACAAACTCCGGGTAGCGCGCCTTTACAAAGCGCACCCAGCCCGGGCAGCAGCTCGTAAACATGGGCCAGCCGCGACTGTTACCCTCGCCCTTGGCGGCGGCGCCCAGGCGCTCGATCAGCTCGGAGCCCTCCTCCATAATGGTGAGATCGGCCGAGAAATCGGTGTCGAACACATACTCAAAGCCCACGCGGCGCAGCGCGCAGGCCAGGCGCTCAACGGTGGCATCCTCGCGCGGAATGCCGAGCTCCTCACCCCAGGCGGTGCGCACAGCCGGCGCTATCTGCACCAGCACGGTCTTATCGGGATCGGCGAGAGCATCGAATACGGTCTCGGTGTCGTCACGCTCGCGCAGTGCGCCCGTCGGACAATGCGTAATGCACTGGCCGCACGCGACGCAATCGGTCTTGCCGATGGGCGCGCGCCCGCGGGTACCCACGGCGGTGTGCGTGGCTCGGTTGGTCAGGTCCCAAATCCCTAGGCCTTGCACGTTCTCGCACACCTTGATGCAGCGCATGCATTTAATGCACTTGTCGTTTTCGCGGATGATGGGAAAGTCGAAGTCCCATCCCTCGCCCGCCAGATGCTTTTGGTAGGGCAAGTAGAAAATGCCCAAGTCGTTGGCGATGGTCTGCAGGTTGCAGTTGCCGCTGCGCACGCAGCTCGCGCACTGCGCGTCGTGCTGCGACAGGAGCAGCTGCACGTTGGTGCGACGGGCCTCGCGGGCTTTGGGGCTGTTGGTGTGGACCACCATGCCGTCGAGCACGTAGTTGTTGCAGGCGGCAACCAGCTGGTCGCAGCCCTCAACCTCGACCACGCACACGCGGCAGCCGCCGATCTCGTTCAGATCGCGCAGATAGCATAGGGTGGGAATCTGGATGCCGACGGACTTGGCTGCATCCAGGATCGTGGTGCGCTCGGACACCACGACCTCGCAATTATCGATAGTGAGCTTGACCATATTGTGCGCTCCGTTTTCGGTGTTGTCACTGACGGTGGGGTTGTTGAGCTCTACCATTCCAGGTTCCTCCCTCCGCGGAACGCGCCAAAGCCAAAGTGATCGCAACGCAGGCAGCGGCTCGCCTCCTGGTGTGCCTCCTGCTCGGTAAGACCTTGCTCGACCAGATTCCAATCGTGAATACGCTCGCCGGCCTCGCGCTCGCCCAGCTCGCAGCGGCCGCACTCGTGCTTACCCTTAAACTGGACGGTCGGCAGCTCGACCTCGAGTTTGATCTTGTGGTCGAAGCCCAGGTAGCGGTCGATATTTGCCGAGGCCACGCGGCCGGCGTTGATGGCGCGGATAACGGTAGCGGGGCCTGTCTGACAGTCGCCGCCGCTAAAGAGGCCATCGAAGTTGGGCACGGCGCCGTCCGAGTCGGTGATGACGCAGCCCCACTTGCAGGCGATACCCATGTCCTCAAACGGCTTGGAATCGATGTCCTGGCCAATGGCCACGAACACGCGCTCGCAAGGAATGACGCGCTCGGGCGTCGCGGCGGCACGCGGGGCCGGACGACCGCGACGGGGCTCGCCGATAATCTGCGGCTGTACGCGCAGGCCGCTCACGCGACCGTCCTCGCCCGTCTCGATGGCGAGCGGCGCCGTGAGCTCCAGAACCTCGCAACCCTCGGCCTGGGCGCCGGCAATCTCGGCGTCCTGAGCCGTCATGTCGCAGATGCGACGGCGGTAGACGATGCTCACCTTATCGGCGCCGCAGCGCACGGCAGAGCGGGCCACGTCCATGGCAACGTTGCCGCCGCCGATGACGCACACGCGCTGGCCGCTCAGGTCGGGCAGTTCGTCATCGCCGATGGCGCGCAGCATCTTGACGGCCGACTCCACGCCGAGCGCTTCCTCGCCCGGAAGGCCGAGCTTCTTATCGCTGTGGGCGCCAATGGCCAGGTAGACGGCATCGAACTCGTCGCGCAGGCGGGCAAGTTCCTCGCCGTTGACGGAGTGATCGAGCTCAACGTCGATGCCGGCGCTCAAGATCCAGTCGATCTCGGCCTGCAGGCGCTCGCGCGGCAGACGGTAGCTGGGAATGCCGTAGCGCAGCATGCCGCCCATGTGGTGGCGCTGCTCAAAGATGGTCACCTTATGACCCATCACGGCCAGGTAGTAGGCACAGGAAAGGCCGGCCGGGCCGCCGCCGATCACGGCGACGCGCTTACCGGTGTCGTCCACTACATGCGGCTTGTGGTCGTTGAGGTCGCTGTGCTCAACGGCAAAACGCTTGAGGGCGAGGATGTTCATGGGATCATCGACCATGCCGCGGCGGCAATGCATCTCGCAGGGATGCTCGCACACCAAGCCGCAGACGAGCGGCAGTGGGTTGTTCTTGCGGATGACCTTGACGGCGTCGGCATACCGGCCTGCCTCGACGAGCGAGATGTAACCGGGAATGTCGACGTGCGCCGGGCAGCCCGAGACGCACGGGACGCGGGCCTCGCGGTCAAAGCCGCAGGAGTGCTCACGGATGTGATGCTCAAAATCGTCACGGAAGCCGCGAATGGCCGTGAGTGCCATGGCGCCGGCTTCGTAGCCGATGGCGCAGTCGCTCGAAAGATAGATAGTGCGGGCCGTGCGCTCGATCAGGTTGAGCGTGGACTCGTCGGCGCGGCCCTCGAGCACATCGGCGAGCAGATCGCTCAGCGCGCTCAGGCCCACGCGGCAGGGCGTGCACTTGCCGCAGCTCTGGGTGGAGCACAGGTTGACGAGCGCTGCCGTAAACTCAACGGGGCACGGGGCGAGCGAACTCACCGCCAGACGACGTCCGAGCGCATCGTGCAGGTCGTCCATGACGGCCTGAGCGTGGCTGCGTTCCATTACATGCAGTCGTGCCATAAGATCCCCTCTCATGCGGCAGCCCGGAGGCGAGGCCGGGCGAAGTTGCTACACGCACAACACTGACCTAAAAAGTTGTTAGGTCTCCACGCAGTTCGGCAGGCGGTATAAAATGTCACCCTCGGCGGTGAAATAGAACATTACCGCAGATAAATGCCATATTTGATAAAACGCGTTACCAAATGACAATGCCCCGCCCACGCAATCACGTGGACGGGGCATTGCTCCAGGTATGCGGCCAGCGACCCTGTTGCTTTTACTTAAGCTCGGGCCAGTAACCCTTGTTGGCCTCGATCATGTCGTCGAGAACCTCCTTGGCGACCTTCATCGAAGGCACGGTCTTGTTCAGCGTAAAGGCCTTGAGTGCCTTCTCGTACGAACCCTCGATCGTAGCCTCGACCACGAGCTTCTCGGAGTTCAGCTGCTGCATCATGAGGCCCTGCTGGAACAGAGGAATGTTGTCGCGGCTGATGACCTCGGGGCCATTCTTGCCAATGTAGGCAGGCAGCTCGACCATAGCGTCGTAGGGCATGTTGGGGATAGCGCCCTTGTTCTCGCAAATGACCAGGAAGCGCTGCTTGGTGTCGTTCTTCAGAGCGATAGCCAGGTCGGCAATCCAGTCGCCGTGGCTGCCCGCATAGAACGTGCTCTCGTCGATCTCGCCCGTCTTCTCGTAGTGATCGATACCATCAAAGAGGTTCTTCTCACGCGTCTCCTCAACCTCGTTAGCACGGGTGCGCTCGGGGTTGGAATGCTCGACGAACTCCTTCTGCTGCAGGTAGTAGTTCAGGTACGTGTTGGGCAGGTACTCCGGGAAGCACTCCATGATCTCGTACTCGCCCTTCCAGACGTAGTACCAGCTGCCCTTGGTGTGGCGGTTCTGCTCGGGGTGCTCGTCAGTGGCCTCCTCGGGCTTCTTAGACATCAGCGAGCCCATGCCCTTGAGGTACGAATCGGGCAGCAGAATCTCATGCTCCTTGATGTACTCGCGCAGCTGCGGGAGCACCTCCTCGCCCTTGTGGCGGATCGAGGTGAACCAACCAAAGTGGTTGAGACCAAAGTAATCGTACTCGACATCCTTCTTGTCGATATCGAGCGCGGCGCAAACCACGTCGATAATCGCGATCGGCATGTCGCAGATGTTGATGATGCGAGCGTTGGGGCGCAGGACGCGGCAGCCCTCGGAGACGATGGCGGCAGGGTTGGAGTAGTTAAGAATCCAGTAGTCCTTCTTGGCATACTTCTCAACGTCGTCAATCAGTTCGACCATGGGGAAGATGGTGCGCATGCCGTAGGCAAGGCCGCCGCAACCGCAGGTCTCCTGGCCCACGCAGCCGTGACGCAGCGGAATCTTCTCGTCCTGCTCGCGCATGGCATAGCCGCCCACGCGCATCTGGGCAAACACGAAGCTCGCGTCCGTAAAGGCAGTCTCCTTGTCGGTGGTCACCGTGAGCTTGATGTCCAGGCCGAGGTCCTCGTGCAGAATCCAGTCCACGAGCACGCCGATCTTGCGCTGGCGCTCCTCGTTGATGTCGTACAGACGAATCTCGTCAACGTCGAGCTCGTCCTTGCGAAGAGCGATGGACTTGACGATGCCGGGGGTAAAGGTGGATCCGCCACCACACAGAGTAATGATCATTGTTTACTGCTCCTTCTCAATTGCGTTTTCGACCTTGTCGCGCATCTCGGCGACCTTCATGCCAAAGATGATCTGGATATTATTGCCGTTGCGGTTGATGCCGCTGTTGGGCACATGGTTGATGAGGTCCTCATTGATGAGGTCCGGGTTCTTAACGTTCACGCGGAGACGCGTAAAGCAGTTCTCGAGCTCCTCGATGTTGTCCTTGCCACCAAGACCTGCGACCAGGTCGGCAATACCTGCATCGACGCCCTCTGCGGGGGCCGCGGCAACAGCGCCCTGCTTCACCGCGACAGACGCGGCGGCCTCGCCCTCGGCAACGGACTCAGCAAGCTCGGACTCTTCCTCGCGACCAGGCGTGTGGAGGTTGAGCTTCTTGATAAGGAAGGTGAAGAGGAAGAAGTACAGAGCGGCGTTGACGACTCCAAGCACCAGCATGACCGGCCAGTTGGTCTTATCGACACCAAGGACCAGGTTGGAAACCACGATGTTGATGATGCCGCCTGCAGTCGAAGCGGGCACGGAGAGGACCTTGAGCAGGACCAGGAAGATACCGGAAAGAACCGAGTGAACGACAAAGAGCACGGGAGCGGCAAAGACAAAGAGGAAGTCCATGGGCTCGGTGACACAGGAGAGCACGGCGGTGATGATCAGCGGGATGATAACGGCCTTGGTCTTATCCTTGTTCCCCTTGTAAGCGGTGAAGATAAAGGCGAGACCGATACCGATGTAGGGCCACAGGTTGTTGAAGGTGTAGCTGTTGAAATACGTGCTATCGGAGAAGGGCTGGCCCGTCATTGCCATCTCGGCGACACGGATGGGATAGGCGCCGGCGATAACCTGATCACCCAGCGTAAGGGTGCCGCCCACATCGGAGAACTGGAACGGGGTGTAGATGAGGTGGTGCAGGCCGGTGGGAACGAGCAGCTTGTTGAGCATGCCGTAGATAAACAGACCGATGTTGCCCGACTCCTTAATGATGCCGGCAACGGAGGAGATGGCGCCCTGAACCGGAGGCCAAACGATGCAGAAGCCAGCGCCCATGATCCAGGAGATGATGATCATGATCAGGAACGGGAAGCGAACGCCCGAGAACATCGAAAGGGCAATGGGGAACTGCTTGTTCGAGTACTTGTTGAACACGGCACCGGTGATGCAACCAAGAATGATGCCGCCAAACACGCCGGTATCGAGCACCTGAATGCCCATAACGGTGCTCTGGCCGGTTCCGGTAAGACCGAGCATGCCGCTCGCTTCGGCAAGAGAGCCGGTGGCGTTGAGCACGATGTTGTTAGCCTGCAGGAACAGGAAGAACGACATCAGAGCAATCAGCGAAGCATGGCCCTTGTTCTTCTTTGCCATGGCGCCGGCGATGCCCACGCAGAACAGAATCGAGAGGTTGTTGATGATAAACATCAGCGACTGATAGACAACGGCGCCCACAAGCTGGAACGGACCGGAGCCCAGCACAGGGATCACGGCGCAGATGGTCTTGTTGGTCAGAATAATGCCCACGATGAGCAGAATGCCGGCAACCGAGAGATACATCATCGGCTGAACGATTGACTTCGCGAACACCTCCAACGGCGCTTTGAAATTGAACTTCTTTTTTGCGGTCATAGCGGTACTCCCCTTCCTTTTCCGCAAATTAAGACAGATGTGCCCTGGACAAGACCGTGAGCCTTGCCTTATATCAATCGATGTATGGGCACGTTATGCCTAGAGACCAGGTTCTCCAAGCAGGTTAACAATGTGATATGCGAGATAACTCTTCTCGGCATCGGTAACGACAACGTTATAGGTAGACGCTAAGTGGTCGGCAATTGACTCCGCACACGAGAACGCCCTCGGATACGCCGTTTCATCGATACGGAACAGCGCGTCGCCATTGACCTGCCCCGCCGCGGGATCGAGCGCCCGCTGCGCAAAAAACTGCAGATGGCGAACGAAACGCTCGTACGGCAACGAGGTGACGTCAAGGGTCGTGGCATAGTGCTCGGAAACAATCGCGAGCACGTCGCGAACAAGCTGGACCGAAACAATCAGACGGTCAGAGCGCTGCGGCATGGTGGCGTTGACGATATGCAGCGTAATAAAACCCTGCTCTTCTTCGCTCATCTGGATGCCCATATACTCCTTGATAATCTGCAGCGCACGGCCCGCAAGCGCATACTCCTTGCGATAGAACTGCTGGATCTCGAGCAGCAACGGATTCTCGCAGGGGACGCCCTTACGCTCGCGCTCCAAAGCAAGGCTGATATGGTCTGCGAGAGCAATGAGAATCTTGTCGTTGATATCAACATTGAGCTCTCGACGGAGCATCTGAACAATGTCCTCGGAAATCACGAGGTTGACGGTGGGAATGGACTCCAAAAGATGCGCCAAGCGGTCAATCGTGCGCGAATCCTGAGAAGTGCCCTCCTGCAGCGCATAGGTCTTTTCGACCGATGCCTCATCGATAGCGTCGCCGGCATGGCGGCCAAAGCAGAGGCCTCGACCGATGACAATGAGCTCGGAGCCATCGTCCGAAGTGACCATTGTGACGTTATTGTTGAAAACTCGCTTGATAACCACGGTACCCACCACAAGAATTTACTCGGAAAGCCAGACGACAGGCTCTTTAACAGCAACAGGGCCGGAAGCATGCTCACGAAGAGTCGACTTCTCCGAGCGTTCGCACACGATAACGAAGACCGTAGGATCGAAGCCGGCGGCGCGGACCGCGTCGAAATCGACCTCGACGAGGGACTGGCCCGCGTCAACATGGTCACCCTGGGCAACAAGCGCATGGAAGCCCTTGCCCTCAAGTTTAACAGTGTCGATTCCGATATGCAGCATCACCTGAGCAGAGCTGTCGTCGGACATGATGCCCAGCGCGTGCTCAGTCGGAAACAGTGCCGCGACGGTACCGGAGACAGGAGCGCACACCGTTCCCTCTTGGGGAACCACGGCAACGCCATCGCCCACGGCACGGCTGCTAAAAGCGGGGTCATTTGTTTTTTCTAGATGAACAAGCTCGCCGGAAACAGGAGCGAGGATTTCGAACTCGGAGGTTGCAGTCTTCTGCTCATCCGAACCGCCCATCAGGCGAGAAAAGAAACCCATGGTGGCATGTCCCTTCATAAATATAGCCCAACCAAAATCAAGCGAATGCGTCTAAAGAGACACACCCGTTCAAAGACTTTGGTTAGGCCCACGTCCGAGGGACTCGGTAACCTTCCGCATTTCTTTTTACGGGAGTTATTGTAGACAAGCCCAAAGCCAGAACAATCATTATGACCGGTGAGCGGTATTTTTTCTTCGATAAACGGTATTTAGGCGGCACTTAGGGACGTTCCTTTCCCGCCGGCACCCAGGGACACTCCTTGCAGCAATTTCGCATGCGTTAGATGAAGAGCTCGCATTCCTTCCGCACGACGCAAGCCTTGCTCAGCATCTGGGAAACAGCGGATAGCTTGTTGGGATCAAGCTTGCGAGCGCCTCGCGGGCATACGGCGATGCAGCGCATGCAGGAGATGCACGCCTCGTCAGCTGCTCGCTTGGGGTCGCCCTTGTCGATAGCACAAACGGGACACGCCGCGGCGCATGCACCGCAGGAGACGCATTCCTCTGTTGCCTCGGGTGCCATACGGCGACCTCCAGCTTGTTTATAAGGACGATTGCCGGGGATAGAGGGCTCGGACGCATCCTCAGCCAACAGCTTTTGCTGAATTTGCTGCGCAAACTCTGCGAGCTGCGCCGCATCCTGCGCATCCGGTCTCCCAGCAGCAAACTGACGAGCAACGGAATGCTCAGCAATAGCAGAAACAGCTGCAACCACCCTAAATCCGGCGCGCTTCGCAACGTCCTCCAGCTCTACGAGCGTGTCCTCAAACGCGCGGTTTCCGTATACACAAACCAAAACAGCCCGAGCCCCGTTGCCGCGCACCATGCCCAACCGGTCAGCCACCACAGCCGGGATTCTACCGGCATACGCCGGCACAGAGATTACGGCCACGTCGTCCTCAGCCATCGAGACAGCGCTGAGATCTAGCCCGCTATCGGTCAGATCGACGGTAACGGTATTATTGTCCAGCGCCCCGGCCACAAGGCCAGACACCTTCCGCGTTCCACCCGTCGGACTAAACACAATTTCGAATACGCTCATCGAGGCACCCTCTCCCTACGCCTGGCAACGCGTCAAGCCGTTTTCACATTCAGACAGAGTATACGGCGCATGGGGGGAGCTCCCCGTTTTGGTGCGCCAGGCACCCCAATGCACCCACCCTACGCTGTCTGCCTCTTCGTTTTGTATAAATTACGGTACAGATTGTATATATTTACGGGATACCGCCGCGTTCTCCTGAGGTACCCCATCCTGGCCCGTGCAAAAAACGGAGTATTCTGCAACGTGACCGCGCCAGCACCGCCGCGGGTGGGCAAAACTGTAGGGCGCCGTATCATTCTAAGTCCCGACATGGCGAGAATGACGCGCCCCCTGCTCCGGAAAACGGCGAAATCTGACTCGGAACGCTCGCTAGGGATATCCGAAGGCCACCGTTGGCGACGTCGAATCATATGCAGACAGCTCGAACTGCAGAATACTCCAAAAAATGCACGGCGCACCCCATAGGACCCATTGCTGCATGGCAGGAAACAAGCCCACGGCATCCTCTAGATGCATTCCCGAGGAAATCACATTTGAACTAGCGATCGGATACGGCAAACAAAAGGGCCCCGAACGTAGTTGCTCGGGGCCCTTGGTTCACCTCGCTCTAGCGGGCGATGCGTATGTTATTTGCGCTTGCCGCCGCCGTCGCCGGGGCGACGGGAGCTGCCACCGCGCTTGCCGCCACGGCTGTTGCCGTAGCTGCCACGGTTATCGCGACCGCCGGCACGGCCGCCACGGGAGCCGGCCTGGTTGCCGCCACGACCACCACGATAGCCGCCGCGACGCTCTTCGCGGGTATCGTCGTAGTTGCGCCAGTCATCGCGACGATCGCGGCTGGCACGCGGGTCACGACGATCGCGTGACTCGTTAGAACGACCAGCGCCGCCGCGGCCGCCATTGCTGCGAGCGCCCTCGCGACGCTCGCCGCCGCGGCTACCGCGCTCTTCAAAGCGCTTGCCGCCGCGGGACTCACCGCCACGGGTACCTCGCTCACCGCGACCCTCGCCGCCGCGACGCTCATCACGGCCACTGCGCTCATCATCACGACCGGAACGACGGCGGTCGCCCGCACCGCGCTTGCCGCCGCGCGAACCACGGCCCTCGTCCTCGCGCTCAACACGGCGACGACCGCCGCGGTCCTCGTCCTCGCGGCGACGACGATGTGCCTCGCCCTGGAACTGCTTGGCACGACGCTCGGCACGGTTGCCGCGCGGGCCCTGCTCAACAGCACCAGCGCGCTCCTCGGCAGCCACCTCGCGAGACACGCTCTCAACAGCCTCGTCCACGCGAGCCTGAACGCCCTCGCGCACGCGGGTCTTGCCGCCGCGCTTGGGACGGCTCGGGCGCTCGCCGTCGCCACGACGCTCGTCACGGTCGCGGTTGGAACGACCGGCCACATCACCGTAATCGTCGCCGTTGCGCTTGCCGTCGCGACGTGCCTGCTCAAGCTTCTTCTTGCTCTTGGACTTGCCGCGCTTGGTCTTCTTCTTCACCTTAAAGGCTGCAGGGTCGCGCTCGGGATCAACCGCGGGCGGATTGGGGCCCACGTGCAGGTCGCCGGCCTCGTAGATGTCGGCGGTCTTGTCCATGAGCTTCTCGATCTCGTAGAACTCATCGACGTCCTGCTCGGTCACAAACGTGATGGCCCAGCCCAGCTCGCCGGCGCGGCCCGTGCGGCCAATGCGGTGGATGTAGTCGGTCGGCTCTGCCGGCACGTCAAAGTTCACGACGTAGCGCACGTCGCTAATGTCGATGCCGCGGGCAAGCACATCGGTTGCCACCAGCACGTCAACGGTGCCGTCGCGGAAGGCCGAGAGCGCGCGCTCGCGCTGGGCCTGGCTGCGGTTGCCGTGGATCGAGGCGGCCTTGATGCCCTTGCGCTCCAGACGACGGCAGCAGCTGTCGGCGCGGTGCTTGGTGCGCATAAAGACGATCGTGCGCTCCGGACCCTCCTTCTTGAGGAACTCGGGCAGCAGGTTGTTCTTGGCCTCGATGGACACCGGGAACACAAACTGGTCAACGGTGTCGGCGGTCGACGTGGCAGGCGCGATCTCCACGCGGGCCGGATCGCTCACCAGGTCGGTGATCTCGCCCACGGCCTCCTCGTCGAGGGTCGCCGAGAACAGCAGCGTCTGGCGCTCGGCCGGCGTCTCGCGCACAATGCGACGGACGGCAGGCAAAAAGCCCATGTCGAGCATGCGGTCGGCCTCGTCGAGTACCAGCACCTTGACCTCGTCCAGGTGGCAAGCGCCCTGCTCGATCAGGTCGACCAGACGGCCCGGCGTGGCGACCAGGATGTCGCAGCCGTACTTGAGCGCCGCGGTCTGCGGCTTGTAGCTCACGCCGCCCACGACGGTCACGGCAACATGGCCGGTGACGTCGGCAATCTTGCTGGCGACCTCGTCGATTTGCTGAGCAAGCTCGCGCGTGGGGGTGATGACGAGCATCACAGGGCCACGGCCGTTGCCCTCAGGCTTTTTAGCACCGCGACGACGGTTGCGGCCGCCACGCTCGCGCACGGGCTTGGGCGGAGCAATGTGCTCCAGATTGTTCATGGTCGGCAGCAAAAAGGCAGCCGTCTTGCCGGTGCCGGTCTGAGCGGCGGCAAGCAGGTCGCGGCCCTCGAGCACCACGGGGATCGAGCCGGCCTGCACAGGCGTGGGTGCCGTGTAGCCCAGGTTCTCGATGGCACGAAGCATCTCGTCCGAAAGACCCAGCTCGTCAAAGGCGGGCAGGTTCTCGGTCGCGGACTCGACGGTCTCGGCGGCGCTGGCCTCGTCGGCAGCATCGAAGGCAGCCTGGGTCATGGCCTCGCGGGTCTCGTCCAGAATCTCGGCGTCCGTGACGTCGGATACAGAATTACGCATATGTTGTTGTTCCTTATCTGCACGCGTTATGGGCACGGCATGCAGCCGCGCGGGGCGTGCTTGGTAGTGCGCTAATACATACAAAACAGGTGCGCACAGAGAGGACGTTGCTCAGCACGCTGGCGATCGCTTTGGCAGCCCTGTCACGCGCCGTCCAGACGCAGCAGCTCTAAGCGATGGAGCAGATTCGCCGCCGGTTAGTATACCCGTGCTCCGTATGCCCCCACGTAAACCACAGATGACGAGGCGGGTCTGGGCCGATTGTCTCAATCTGTAACAGTTACGAGACAAAACCGGGTCTACACGTTACAGATTGAGACGAACTCAAACATCGCAAAACATAATCTCGATCTGTAACAGTTAGAGGTCATTTTCCCCGCTAGATGTTACAGATCGAGATGTTTGACATGAGCTGCCAACGATTGAGCAGCCACCCTCATCTGTAACGAAATGTCATACATTTCTTTCTATACTGGACACCCCCAGGGGGTATGGGTGTATAGTATCGGCAGGTTAACAATTCCAACACCGAACCACGGAAAGGAGAAGCCATGGCTCAAGATAAGTTCGACGTGGGCGGCATGACATGCGCCGCCTGCCAGGCACATGTGGACCGCGCCGTGAGCAAGCTCGACGGCGTCCAAAGTGTCGCGGTCAACCTACTCGCCGGTTCCATGATGGTGGACTACGACCCCGCGCAGGTCTCCCCCAACGATATCTGCGCCGCCGTCGACCGCGCAGGCTACTCGGCCTCACCCGTCGATGCGGGCACCGGTGCCGCCGGCTCAAACGGCAGCACGCAAGCCAGGTCTGGCGCCGCCCATATGGAGTCGCCGACCAAAAAGCTGGAGGCCGCCGCCTCTGCCATGCGCACCCGCCTCATCGTCTCGATTGTCTTCCTCATTCCGCTGTTCTACATAGGCATGGGGCACATGCTCGGCTGGCCGCTGCCCGGCATTTTCACGGACCACATCCACAGCATGACGCTCGCCCTCACCGAGCTCGTCCTGCTTATCCCCATCGTCTACGTCAACGATGCGTACTTTATCAACGGCTTCAAGTCGCTCGTGCACGGCGCGCCCACCATGGACGCCCTCATCGCCGTCGGTGCCACCGCTTCCATTGCCTGGTCGCTCTACGCCATGTTCATCATGGCCGACCAGCTGGCCACAGGTCAGATCCACGAGGCCATGATGACAGGCATGGACAATCTGTACTTTGAGAGTGCGGGCACGATCCTGTCGCTCGTCACCGTGGGCAAATACCTCGAGACGCGCAGCAAGTCCAAAACCGGCGGCGCCATCGAGGCGCTCATCGACTTGGCACCCAAGACCGCGACCGTCGTTGCCGATGACGGCACCGAAACCACCGTCGACGTCGACGCCATCCTTCCCGGCCAGGTCCTGCGCGTGCGCCCCGGCGAGTCTATCCCTGTCGATGGCGTGGTACTCGAGGGGGCGTCGGCCGTGGACGAGAGTGCGCTCACCGGCGAGTCCATCCCCGTGGAAAAGGTCGCCGGCAACACCGTCAACGCCGCCACGGTCAACCGCACCGGATCGTTTACCTTCCGTGCCACGCGCGTGGGCGCCGACACGTCGCTCGCCAAAATCATCCAGCTCGTCGAGGACGCCAACGCCACCAAGGCGCCCATCGCCCGCATGGCCGATAAGGTCGCCGGCGTGTTTGTGCCCGTGGTGTTCGTGATTTCGGCCGTGACCTTTGCGGCGTGGATGGCACTGACCGGCAGCATCAACGAGGCGCTCACCTCCGCCGTGGCCGTGCTGGTGATCAGCTGTCCGTGCGCACTGGGTCTGGCCACGCCCGTCGCCATTATGGTGGGCACCGGCAAGGGCGCCGAGATGGGCATTCTGTTTAAGAGCGCCGAGGCGCTGGAGAATCTGCGCAGCGTGGGCACCGTGGTGCTCGATAAGACGGGCACGGTCACCCGCGGCAAGCCGGCCGTGACCGACATTGTGGTGGCCACGCGCGTTGACGGCTCGCCCGCCATGAGCGAAAAGGCGCTGCTCAAGCTGGCCGCCGCGTTGGAGCGCTCGAGCGAGCACCCGCTGGCCGAGGCGATTATGGCCGAGTGCGAGTCGCGCGGAATCGTCGCGCGCATGGTCGAGGACTTTGCCGCCGTGCCTGGACGAGGCGTTACGGCGCGCGAGGGACAAAACGCCATTGCAGCCGGCAGCGTACGCCTGATGGACGAGTTGGGCGTTACCGTGCCCGCGGGTCTTGCCGAGCAATTTGCCGCCGAGGGCAAAACACCGCTGTTCTTTGCCAAGAACGGCGAGCTTATCGGCACCATCGCCGTGGCTGACGAGGTCAAAGAGACGAGCGCCGGGGCCATCGCCGCGCTGCGCAAGCTCGGCGTCGACGTGCGCATGCTCACCGGCGACAACCGCGTGACGGCCGAGGCCATCGCCCGCCGCGTGGGGCTGAGCAGCGAACAGGTCATCGCCGACGTCCTCCCCGCCGACAAGGAACGCCACGTGCGCGAGCTGCAGGATGCGGGCGGCAAGGTCGCCATGGTGGGCGACGGCATCAACGACTCCCCCGCCCTGGCGCGCGCCGACGTGGGCCTTGCGATCGGCACCGGCGCCGACATCGCCAAAGAAGGGGCAGATGTGGTGCTCATGCGCAGCGACCTCATGGATGCTGCGCGCGCCATCGAGCTGTCACGTGCCACAATCCGCAACATCAAGCAGGACCTGTTCTGGGCGCTGTTCTACAACGGCATCGGCATTCCGCTGGCGGCGGGCGTGTTCTTCCCCCTCACCGGTTGGCAGCTCTCGCCGATGTTCGGCGCCGCGGCCATGAGCCTATCGAGTGTCTGCGTCGTAAGCAATGCGCTGCGCCTGAAATCCTTTAAGCCTAAAGTGGCAAAATAGGCTCACCATTAAGTCCATTTAGAACGGGTTTTCCAGGTGCCCGAGATTGACCTGAAAGAGGAGCGACGCGTACTTTGGTACGCGAGCGACGGCTTGAAGGTCAAGGTCGGGTGCTTGGGAAAGCCGACACAACAGAGAGGAATACCAATGCGTTACACGATTAAGACTTCGGGCCTTATGTGCGGTCACTGCGACGCTGCTGTCGAGACGGCACTGCTCAACGTGGCCGGCGTGACCGACGCCGACGCCGATCACGAGACCCAGACCGTCCAGGTGGAGTGCGCCGACACCGTGACCGCCGAGCAGCTCGCCGCCGCCGTCGAGGGCGCCGGCGAGAAGTTCCACGCCCTGTCCGTAACCGCCGCGTAACGACCCACGCGTACCCCGACCAGAAACGAGGACCCGCCATGATGGCAGACCATAAATCGGTGACCCGCATGCTCAAGACGGCACGCGGTCAGATCGACGGCATCCTGCGGATGGTCGAGGAGGACCGCTACTGCGTCGATATTTCCACGCAGCTCATGGCAACGCAGGCGCTCATTGCGCGCATCAACGCCGACGTGCTCAAGGCGCATATCGAGGGCTGCGTGACTTCGGCAATCGAATCGGGCGACGAGGAGCTCAAAGCCGCCAAGCTCGCCGAGATCGAACGCGTCGTCGACAAGCTCTCCAAGTAATTGGGGCATTGGGGACGGACTGCTTTGCACCTTCTTGGTGCATCGGGGACAGGTATGTTTGCACCACCTTGGTGCAGATTGACCTGTCCCCCTTGCTCTAAATCGGGTATAAAGGCGTGCGGCATATCGAATGAAAGGCAATTTGCATGAATGACTTTATGAAGGGCCGCAATGGCGCCGATGAGCTCACCATCGTTATGGGCTTTTCCGGCATCGTCATCGCGATGATCGGATCGATAGCCCGCATCCAGTGGCTCAGCTGGATTGCCATCGCCGTCATCGTGATTGGCGTGCTGCGCGGCCTGTCCAAAAACATCGATGCACGTCGCAAAGAGAACGAGGCCTTTGTCGCCGCGACTGCCAATGTTCCCGGCTTGGGCAAGTTCGTCGCCAGCTTGGGCAGCGGGGCCGCAGCGGCCAGCACCTCACGCGCGGCCGGCACCAGTAAGGAAGACTTTGAGCGTGCCAAGCGAACGGCCAAGAAGATGTGGAAGGGCCGCAAGACCACGGCATATCTCAAGTGCCCCAACTGCGGTCAGATGCTCTCCGTCCCCAAGGGCAAGGGTAAGATCCGCGTCACCTGCCCCAAATGCCACGCCAAGATGGAAACCCGCTCCTAGCGCCCGCACGCGGGACAAATTAATCAGGTTTGCTTGTCCCAAATCTTAAGTATTTGTTCGATAAAAAAGCCGAGGCCTCGTGTTGAGACCTCGGCTTTTTGCATGCGGCAACGGAGCTGCCCCTTTGTCACATCTACGCCACACCGTCGCGGGCGAGCTCCTCGGCCAGCGCCTCGGCCGGCATGGCCATAATCGCGTCGAGCTCGGCATCCACCTCAGGGATGCACTTCACCTTGAGCTTGCGCACCAGATCACCGCGACACATCACATGCATCGGCTCACGCAGCGCGCACAGGTCATCGAGCGGGTTCTTGCGCGTCACCAGGATATCGGCAGCCTTGCCGCAATCGATCGTGCCGGTCTCGCCGCCCAGCCCCAGCAGCTCGGCATTGACTTGCGTAGCCGTATGCAGCGCAAAGGCGTTGCTCACGCCCACGTACTTGGCAAAATAGGCCACCTCGCGCCACATGTCGTACTGCGTCACGAACGGGCAGCTTGAGTCCGTGCCCAGGCCCACCTTAATGCCAGCTTCCAGTGCGGCACGGGCGCTCTCGATGATGCCCGAGCACACGATGTCGCCGTTCTTCTTTTGTGTATCGGTCGAATGGGTCTTTTCCGGGTCGAGCAATACAAACGGCAGCGCCGGGCTGATCGTGCAGGTCACGCTCGGCGCGCGTCCCTCGAGCTGTGTGCCCGCGGCGCCGCGATACAGCTCCAGGATCTCGGGCGTCATCGGGGCACCGTGCTCGATCGTGTCGACCCCGGCCTCAAGCGCGGCCTTCACGCCCTCGGTACTCTCGACATGAGCCATAACCGGCAGACCCACCTCGTGCGCCGCCTTGCACGCCGCCGCGGCAACCTCCACCGGCATACGCAGCACGCCCGGCTCGCCCACCTCGGTCGCATCGAACACACCGCCCGTTACGAACAGCTTAATGACGTCGGCGCCGCGCGCATACAGGTCTCGCACCTGCTCGGCTGCCTCGACGGGGCTGTTGGCCACCTGGGCGAACAAGCCCGCGCCATGGCCGCCCGGCACCGTGACACCCGTTCCCGGCGCTACCAGGCGCGGACCCTGATACTTGCCGGCGTCGATAGCGTCGCGCACGGCAATGTCGGCAAACAGCGGGTCGCCCGCGCCGCGCACTGTGGTCACGCCGCTTGCCAGCTGCTGCTGGGCACTGCCCTTGAGGATGCGGCGGACGATGGCACGGCCCACGGGATTATCGAGTTTCTTCATCAGCGCTCCCGCATCGCCGGCCGAGACAGGCTTGCCCGAGCCGCACAGGTGCACGTGCATATTGATGAGACCGGGCATGAGATACGCGCCACCCAGGTCGATAACCTCGGCACCTGCAGGCGCCTGCGCCACAGCACTCGGCCCCATCCAGGTGATGACGCCGCGCTCAACAGTCACGGCCATATCGGGTTGCGGCTCCATATGTTCCGAACCATCCAGAATGGTCGCATTGATAAACAACGTAGAACGATCGGCAGACGCCATATCGAGCTCCTCCCCCTCAGAAAACTTGAACATCTGTCCATTGTTATCCAGTGCAGCCCGATTGCCACAGACATATCGGTTAACGGAGGAAAGAGGGGATGTGGGGGACGGAATACGTTGCAGTCCCACCCCAGCGACACCAGGGAAATGTCTCGATCTGTAACAGGTACAGGGTTATTAGGCCCTTGATTTTACAGATCGAGACATTCGGTCGACGTTTCACCGGCTTGTCTCGATCTGTAACAATTACGAGCTCAAACAGCCTCTAAACGTTACAGATCGAGACAAAACCTCTCAGCGCCCATACCACTGGCATCTCCACTCCTCAGCCAATTCAGCCTGCCGAGGAATACCAGCCAGCCTCATTTTCTCGACCAGCTTCCCCGGGTCTTTGAGTTCGTTAAACGTAAACCGAAGCACCTTATGCCCGAGCATTGTCAGATGAGATTCCCGCTGACGCTCTGTCACGAATGGGTCGACCGACTCCCGACCCTCGCCGTTCTGCAAGGTGTACTTCCCCTTTCCGTCGAGCTCGCCGATGACACACGTCCCGTCCACGAGCCGCCAAAAATAATCAACCCGAAACACCTGGCTCGGATCGAGCGGGTCGCGAAACTCCACCTGCAGCTCCGGAACCGGAAAGCCGTACGCAATAAAGAACGCTCGGAACCGCGACTCGCCGCCGTTTTCGGATAGCCCATCCGCATACGACGCAATCACCTGTGCCCTGCGATACCCTCGCATGCCCTTGCAATCGGCGCGGAGGCGCTCGCACAAATCCCCACGTGATACACCTTTCGCCCGCAGTGTAGAATCGGCAATCGCCAACCCGTAGGAGAACGGCGCACGCAGCAAGCAATCCTCCACCGTGCGCCAAAACGACGTCACCCGCACGCCATCAACACGCTCGAGCGCGCCCGCCATCTGCGGACGCAACAACCTGCAGCCGCTGCTCAACGTCACCGAGCAACCTGTCATAACCAGAAAAGGCGACCCAAGCAGATCATTCGGCACCTCCAGACCCCACAAAAGTGCCGCGTCATAACCCCAAAACGCCCAATCGGGATGAAACTCCGCAAGCCCTTTGATAGTCCTCAGCGCTCGCTCCGCCGGCGTCAATGCGTCCCAATCATGCTGAAAACAGAACAGGTACGGCTCGGGCTCCGCGATATCGTCGGTTCCCACATGACGCCGCAGCCACATGAGCTCGGCATTGTCATGCGTTGCGAGCAGTGCACCTTGCTCGGTCGCCTCCGTGAGCCGCGCGAGCATCCTGTTCCGCGCCAACGTGTTGCGAGTCGCATGCTTGTGTTTGAGAACGGTATTAGACACTTTCATCACCACCACGTCAGACAAATGGACCATCGTCACCGTTGCCTCCGCTGAAAAATGTCTTGATCTGTAACGGGTAGACGTTCTCCAGGTCCCTAAACGTTACAGATCGAGACATAAAGACAGAAGGCAAGGCAGGACAACGCCAGGTCCATCCCCTACTCCCACTCCTGCTCGTAGATGTTGAGCGACTTCACGTACCGCCCCTGGGCGCCCATGATGTCGCGGACCAGACGCAAGAAGAAACTGATGCACGAGGTGTCAAAGCCATCCTGCAGGTCCTCCGGATGCACCGCACCAGGCCCATCGACCGCCGTGTCACTCAGGCGTGCGATGTCATACAGATAGAGTTGTCCCGCCGTCAGCCAGACATCGTCGACGCAGGCGAGGCGCACCGCAATCGCTCCGTCGCTCCAATGCTCCTTTTGCACGATATGCGGGTCGTAGACATCAAAGCGACGGTCGGTGCGCGTATCCTTCAGTGCAACCATGCCGTTCGCAGGATCCTTGTCCAAAATGCCAAAGCGAGAGAAGTACTGCGTGTCGCGAACCTGCTTAAGTCGCCCAAGCGAGGCAGGAGAAATTGGCGCTGGCGGCTCATCCACATATAGCTCGAGCAGCGTCTTGCCATGGCGATAGGGGCGCTCAAACAGCAGCCAATCGGTAAATGCCATGTTGTAGGCCATGATTTCGTTTTGCGAAGGCTCGGTGCAATAGCTGAGCCACGGGTCGACAATGATCTCGAACTGCTCGCGCGCCGGCTCCAGGAATTGAAACTTCCGCAGCATCCAAAAGTGAGCCATGTCGGCAATATCGTTGCCGACGGCTTCAGCCAGCTCTGCTCGGTCAAAAACTTGGTCAGTCATGGCATCCTCCTCAAACTGATGGACCTCAATTTGAGCTTACGAGGAGGGTGGGCAGCCACTGTCGGCACGGGTAAAATAGGCCTCCGGCTGCAAACCAGATGCTAACCAAACACTTGGCGGGGCACTTGACCGAATATGCGCGCCGCAAAGAAACGGCAGGTAGACATAGACAGCCGACCCGCCATTTTAAGCCAAACGCCCGCTGCCACCACAGAAACAACAGGTGGCCACAGCCCAAGAAGTCGGCAAATGAGCACCCACACGTCGACAAACGAGCAAATCGCTCGCAAAGAGTGTCCCCAACGACTAGACAAAAAATGACTAGTCATTGGGGACGTTCTTAAATGACTACTTTACAGCTCCAGCGCGTCGGCGACTTCAGCAGCGCAGGCCAGGGCGTCGGCCATAGCGCTCACCACGAGCGAGCTGCCGTTGCGAGCGTCGCCGGCAACATACACCGGCGCGGCATCCGCGGCGACGCCGTCGACACGCGCCGCAAGATGCGAGCCCTCGGCAGCCATCACCGGCAGCGGACGACCAGCGGTGGCAACAGACACGCCAACGGCGTCGAACACACCGTGCTCCGGGCCCGTAAAGCCGCAGGCGATGAGCACCAGCTGCGCCGGCACCTCGTGCTCGGAGCCCGCGATGCGCTCGGGCTTGCCAGCCGACCAATCCAGATCGACCACGCGCAGACCCACAGCCGCACCCTTCTTGTCCAGCAGCACCTCAAGCGTATCCACGCCCCAGGCACGTATCTCGCCACCCATTGCAGCGATAGCCTCCTGCTGGCCGTAGTCGGTCTTCTTCACGTTGGGCCACTGCGGCCAGGGGTTGCTCGCCGCGCGCGCATCAGGCGCCGCCGGCAAGAACTCAAACTGGCGCACGCTGCGCGCGCCCTGACGCACCGCGGTGCCCACGCAGTCGTTACCGGTATCGCCGCCGCCAATGACCACGACGTCCAGGCCGCGTGCATCGATGGCAGGCTCGCCGCCATCGAGCACCGAGACGGTCGAAGCCGTCAGGTAGTCCACGGCGTACACCACGCCCGGGGCATCAATGTTCGCAGCCGAAAGCCCACGCGGAGCACGAGCGCCGACAGCCACCACGACGGCGTCAAAGTCATCGAGCTTGGCGGTAACCTTGGGATCGCTCACGTCAGCACCCAGCTCAAACACAATGCCCAGCTCGCGCATGAGCGCCACGCGACGCTCGACCACAGACTTCTCGAGCTTCATGTTGGGAATGCCGTACATGAGCAGACCGCCCGGGCGGTCGTCGCGCTCAAACACCGTCACGCGGGCGCCGCGACGCGCAAGCTCCCATGCAGCCACCAGACCAGCCGGGCCGGAACCAACCACGGCAACCGTGGGTGCGCCCTCCCCTGCCGGCTCAAAGCGACGCGGGCCGCCGTTGGCCCACTCATGGTCGCTGATCGCACGCTCGTTGTCGTGAATCGTCGTGGGCTGGCCGTCGACCGAGCCCAGGTTGCACGCGGCCTCGCACAGTGCCGGGCACACGCGACTCGTAAACTCAGGCATGGGCGAGGTGAGCGACAGACGCTCGGCAGCCTCGTCCCAGCGGCCGCGGTACACCAGCTCATTCCACTCGGGAATCAGGTTGTGCAGCGGGCAGCCGCTCGGGCGTGCCTTGCCAAAGCTCGCGCCCATCTGACAAAACGCCACACCGCACATCATGCAACGGCTCGCCTGGGCACGACGTGCGTCGTCGTCGAGCTCCACGTACAGCGGATCGAAATCGCGGCTGCGCTCCTCCACGGGGCGAAGCTCGTGGGCCACGCGATCGATATCAAGAAAAGCACCGGGCTTACCCATGGCACTTACGCCTCCTTCTTGGTCGAAGCAACAGGGCTGGCAGCCACGGACGCAGCGCCCGCAGCACCGCCCGCAGCATCGAAGCGAGCGACATCCGCAGCGCTCGCGCGACCGGTCACGATGTCAAACGCCAGCTCCTCTGCCTGCGCATGCGTCTTGCCGACGGCCTCGGCGGCGGCGACAATCGCCAGCACACGCTCGTACTCGGTCGGAATGACCTTCACGAAGTGCTTGCTCATCGTCTCAAAGCTGTAGAGCAGCTTGATGCCGCGCGGGCTCTGCGTCGCGTCCACGTGCTCTTGGATGAGCTCACGAATCTGTGCCAGCTCGCCGGCCGTCGGGGCCTTGAGCTCCACGCTCTCGTGGTTCACGCGGGCACTGAGCGTGCCATACTGGTCAAAGACATAGGCCACGCCACCCGTCATACCGGCGGCGAAGTTCTGCCCGACCTCGCCCAAGATGAGCGCCAGACCGCCTGTCATGTACTCGCAGCCATGGTTGCCGCAGCCCTCGACCACCACGGTGGCACCGGAGTTGCGCACGCCAAAGCGCTGGCCTGCCAGACCGTTAATGAAGCCGCGGCCGCTCGTGGCGCCAAAGAACGCAACGTTGCCCACGATGATGTTCTCGTCGAACTTGTAGGTCGCATGCGGGTTGGGGCGCACCGACACCTCGCCGCCCGAAAGGCCCTTGCCAAAGTAGTCGTTGGCGTCGCCGCACACGTTGAGCGTAATGCCGCGCGGCAGGAACGCGCCAAAGCTCTGACCGGCCGAACCATCGCAATCGATGGTGATGGAGCCGGCGGGCAGGCCCTCGGGATGAGCCTTGGTCACCGCGTTGCCCAGGATGGTGCCCACACAGCGGTTGACGTTGGCGATATCGGCGCGGAAACGAATCGGACGCAGGTGCGCACGGGCATCGGCCGTATAGGGCACGAACAGCGTGGAGTCGAGCGTCTTGTCGAGCTCGCTGTCCGCGGCCATCTGCGGCAGGAAGTGACGACCGTCGGCACCCGGGATATGGGCACCGAACTCGCAGGTCGCGCTCGCCAGCACGGGCGACAGATCGAGCAGGTTGGCCTTGCGGTTGCCCGGGACCTCGATCTGGCGCAAGCACTCGGGATGGCCGACCATCTCATCGACGGTGCGGAAGCCCAGGCTCGCCATGACCTCGCGCAGCTGCTCGGCAACAAAGAGCATAAAGTGCTCAACGTGCTCGGGCTTGCCGCGGAAGCCGCGACGCAGGCGGCAGTTTTGCGTGGCAATGCCGGCCGGACAGGTATCCTGCTGGCAGTCGCGCTGCATGAGGCAGCCCATGGAGATGAGCGGCATGGTCGCAAAACCAAACTCCTTGGCACCCAGCAGGCAGGCGACGGCGACGTCGGTGCCGTCCATGAGCTTGCCGTCGGCCTCGAGCACCACGCGTGAGCGCAGGCCATTTTGCAGCAGCGTCTGCTGGGCCTCGGCAAGGCCAAGTTCCAGCGGCAGACCGGCGTGCCAGATCGAATCGCGCGCCGCGGCACCCGAGCCGCCATTGTGGCCGCTGATCAAGATCTTGTCGGCAGCACCCTTGGCCACACCGGTTGCGATGGTGCCGACGCCGGCCTCGCTGACCAGCTTGACCGACACGCGCGCACCGGGGTTTGCGTTCTTAAGGTCAAAGATCAGCTCTGCCAGGTCCTCGATGGAGTAGATGTCGTGGTGCGGCGGAGGCGAGATCAGGCCGATGCCGGGCGTGGACTGACGGACCTCGGCGATCCAGGGATAGACCTTCTTGCCGGGCAGATGGCCGCCCTCGCCGGGCTTGGCGCCCTGGGCCATCTTGATCTGAATCTCGAAGGCGCTGCACAGGTAGCGGCTCGTCACGCCAAAGCGCGCACTTGCCACCTGCTTGATCGCGGAGTTCTTGGAGTCACCGTTGGCCAGCGGGGTCTCGCGACGCGGATCCTCGCCACCCTCACCGGAGTTAGAACGGCCGTGCAGGCGGTTCATGGCGATGGCCATGCACTCATGTGCCTCTTTGCTGATGGAGCCGTACGACATGGCACCGGTGTTAAAGCGGCGGACGATGTCGAGCGCGGGCTCAACCTCGTCGAGCGAAACCGGCGTGCGGCCACTGGCATCAAAGTCGAGCAAGTCGCGCAGGCGCACGGCACGGCCGGTACGATGCAGACGGGCGCTGTACTCCTTAAAGGTGTCGTAGCTGTCCTCACGGCAAGCGGTCTGCAGCAAGTAGACAGTCTGCGGATCGATGAGGTGATCCTCGCCACCGAGCGGGCGCCACTTGGTCAGGCCCAGTGTGGGCAGCTGATCGGGAGCCGGGCTCTTAAGGATAGCGAGCGCGGCGTCATAGCGCTCATTCTGCTCGCGCTCAACGTCCTCGACACCCATACCGCCCACACGGCTCACCGTGCCGGCAAAGTACGCGTTGACGAACTCCGGCGTAAAGCCCACGGCCTCGAAGATTTGCGCCGAATGGTAGCTCTGCACCGTGGAGATGCCCATCTTGGACATGATGGAGACGATGCCGGCGGTCGCAGCCTTATTGTAGTTGGCGATGCCCTGCTCGGCTGTCACGTCCAGGTCGCCGCGTGCCGCCAGATCGCGGATGCACGCATGTGCGTTGTACGGATAGATGCCGCTCGCGGAGTAACCCACCAGTGCCGCAAAGTCGTGCGGGGACACGGCATCGCCGCACTCCACCACGATGTCGGCAAAGGTACGCACGCCGGCGCGGATCAGGTGGTTGTGCACGCAGCCCACGGCAAGCAGCGACGGCACGGGCACCTCGCCCGCTCCGGCACGATCGCTCAACACCACGATGTTCACGCCGTCGCGGACCGCAGCCTCAACGTCCTCTGCAAGCTGCTTGAGCGCAGCCTGCAGCGCGCCCTCGCCGGCATCGCGGCGGTACACGGCACGGAAGCGGCGGGTCTTAAAGCCCACGCGGTCGATGGCGCAAATGCGGTCGAACTCCTCCTCGTTGAGCAGCGGACGCTCCAGGCGCACCAGCTGGCAGGCCGTACGGGAGTCCTCGAGCAGGTTGCCGTGGTTGCCCAGGTAGAGCGTGGTCGAAGTGACCATATGCTCGCGAAGGGCGTCGATGGGCGGGTTCGTGACCTGAGCGAACAGCTGATAGAAGTAGTCAAAGAACGAACGCGTCTTCTTGGACAGGCAGGCCAGCGGTGCGTCGATGCCCATCGAGGCGAGCGGGGCCTTGCCCTGCTGGGCCATGGGACGTACGACCTCGTCGACGTCATCCCAGTGATAGCCGAGCTTGGCCATGCGCACGGCCGAGGACACCTCGGCATCCTCGGCGGGCGCGGGCGCGGCGGGCTCATCGAGCGCGTCGACGGCCAGCGTCTCCTCGGCAATCCAATCACGGTAGGGCTTTTCCTTGGCGTAACGGGCGCGCAGCTCGTCGTTGTAGATCACGCGGCCGCGGGCAAAGTCGACCTCGAGCATCTGACCCGGTCCCAAGCAGCCACTCGTCAGGATGTTCTCGGGGCGCACCTCGATGGTGCCCACCTCGCTCGCCAGCATAAAGCGGCCGTCGCGCGTCACGTAGTAGCGAGCCGGGCGCAGGCCGTTACGGTCGAGGGCGGCACCCAGGGTACGGCCATCGGTAAAGGCGATAGCGGCAGGACCGTCCCACGGCTCCATGAGCATGGACTGGTAGGCGTCGTAGGCGCGGCGCTCCTCACTCAGGCTGTCGTTGTGGTCCCACGGCTCGGGCAGCAACATGGACGCGGCACGCGTGAGCGGGCGACCGTTCATGACCAAGAATTCGAGCACGTTGTCCAGAATCGCGGAGTCGGAACCCTCGCGGTTGATGATGGGCATCACGCGCTCAAGATCGTGCTGCAGCACGGGGCTGTACAGGTTGGGTTCGCGGGCGCGAATCCAGTTGACGTTGCCCTTGAGGGTGTTGATCTCGCCGTTATGGATGATAAAGCGGTTGGGGTGCGCACGCTCCCAGCTGGGCGTGGTGTTGGTGGAGTAGCGCGAGTGGACGAGCGCCACGGCCGTTTTGACGGCGGCGTCGTTGAGGTCGATGAAGAAGCGGCGCATCTGCGTGGCGACCAGCATGCCCTTGTACACGATGGTGCGCGAGCTCATGGAGCACACGTAGAAGATCTTGTCTCGCAGGGCAAACTCGGCATCGGCCTTCTTTTCGATGGTGCGGCGGCACACGTACAGGCGACGCTCAAAGGCATCGCCGGCGGGCGTGTCGTCCGGACGGCCCAGGAAGGCCTGCAGGATAGTGGGCATGCAGGCGCGGGCCGTCTCGCCCAGGTCGTGCGGGTCGACGGGCACCTCGCGCCAAAAGAGCAGCGGCACGCCGGCCTCGGCACAGCCCTCCTCAAACACGCGGCGGGCATCCTCTACGCCCTTGTCGTCCTGCGGGAAGAACAGCATGGCCACGCCATAGTCGCCCTCTGCCGGCAGAATCTGACCGCACTTTTGAGCCTCTTTACGGAAAAAGTGATGCGGAACCTGGAACAGGATGCCAGCGCCATCGCCGGTATTCTTCTCGAGTCCCGTGCCGCCGCGGTGCTCCAAGTTGACCAGAATGGACAGTGCGTCGTCCAGAATCTGGTGATGGCGCTCACCGTTGATATCGGCAAGCGCGCCGATGCCACATGCATCGTGGTCGAATTCGGGGCGATAAAGGCCCTGCTGCTGAGCGGAATCTGCCTGCATCGCGATCCTCCCCTAGATATTTAGACAGTCAGTTGAATAGGCATAGTAGGAGCATCGTCGGCCCGTTGTGTTTCCCACCCGTTTCGAAACAATCGCGTAACGCACGCCCTACGAGTGGACACCGCCGACCTCAAGGGCGACAACATAGGCCCCAAGTTCGGCCTGTTAGCTCACCACTTCAAACATCTCAATCTGTAACAGGAAGGCCCAATTACGACGACTAACTGTTACAGATTGAGATGTTCTTGAGAGACGGTTCCGAATGTCTCAATCTGTAACACGAAGGGCCGGCTTTGGCGGTCAGCTGTTACAGATCGAGATTTTCCATAGGACCATTTCTTCCTGTCTCGATCCGTAACACCTAGGCCCAATTTCCATCCCTAGTTGTTACAGATCAAGACAGTTCGCAGCCCCCCTTCATCATCCTATTCAAATACAACAATTTTGTTAGTCTTGGTTAACTTTTAAGCTTAAAACGGGTATCCTTTGCGGCGTCAAGCAAACGGCACGCACACCGTGCCAGATCAAGGAGGCCCCTATGGCGCACCAAGCAGACCAGCAGACGATGCAACTCGTCCTTATCCGTCACGGAGAATCCGAGTGGAACAAACTCAACCTGTTCACCGGCTGGACCGACGTAGAACTCACCGACACGGGCCGCGAAGAAGCCGCAGCAGGCGGCCGCGCCCTCAAAGAAGCCGGTTTCGACTTTGACGTCTGCTACACTTCGCGCCTCAAGCGCGCGATCCACACCCTCGACATCGTGCTCGGCCAAATGGATCGCGAGTGGTTGCCCGTCATCAAATCCTGGAAGCTCAACGAGCGCCACTACGGCGCGTTGCAGGGTCTCAACAAGGCCGATGCCGCGGCAGAGCACGGCGACGAGCAGGTGCTCATCTGGCGCCGCTCCTTCGATGTCTGCCCGCCGGCACTCGAGCCGGACGACGCGCGCGATCCCCACTCCCAGGAGCAATACCGTGATGTCGCGCCCGATCAGCTGCCCTATACCGAGTGCCTCAAGGACACGATCGCCCGCGCCTGGCCCTATTTCGAAGACGAGATTCGCCCCCAGATGCTCGCCGGCAAGCGCGTACTCATCGCCGCACACGGCAACTCCCTGCGCTCACTCGTCATGAAGCTCGAGCACCTCACGCCCGAGGAGATCCTCAAGGTCAACATCCCCACCGGCGTGCCGCTCGTCTACACCTTCGACACCGATTTCAACGTCCTCGACAAGCGCTACATCGGCGACCCGGCGACCATCGCCGCCAAGATCGACGCCGTGGCCAATCAGGGCAAAGCGCACAAGTAGCCCCAACCCAAATCCGACGCGTGGCGCCGCACGACCCAGATGCGACGTCACGCCGCCCATACGCAGGAGCGCACCATGCTCAACCATCTCAAACAACACTTTGGCTCCCGGCGCACCGGTGATCACGGAGGCCTAGACATTGCGCGGCATATCGGCCCCGGGCTGCTCGTGACCGTCGGCTTTATCGACCCGGGCAACTGGGCCTCCAATATGGCCGCGGGCTCGCAGTTTGGCTACGCGCTGCTGTGGATCGTCACGCTGTCCACGATTATGCTCATTGTGCTGCAGCACAACGCTGCGCACCTGGGTATCGCCACGGGCGCCTGCCTTGCCGAGGCCACGACACGTTACCTCCCCCGCTTCGTTGGACGCACGGTACTCGCCAGTGCCTATCTCGCGACTGTCGCCACCGCCATGGCCGAAGTCCTGGGTGGCGCGATTGCCCTTCAAATGCTCTTTGGGCTGCCCGTGCGCGCGGGCTGCGTCATCGTGGCGGCAGTATCGATGGCGATGCTCATGACGAACTCCTACAAGCATGCCGAACGCTGGATCATCGCCTTCGTAGGCGTGGTAGGACTCTCGTTTTTGGCCGAGCTTGCACTAGTCAAGGTCGACTGGCCGCAAGCCGCCGCAAGCTGGATCACGCCTAGTATGCCCACTGGCTCTGCCGCGATTATCGTGAGCGTTCTGGGTGCGGTCGTTATGCCACACAACCTTTTTCTGCACTCCGAGGTCATCCAATCCATGCACTTCGAAGGCCAAGGCGAGCAGGTTATCGAAGAACGTCTGCGCTACGAGCTCTTCGACACGCTCTTTTCGATGGGCGTGGGCTGGGCAATCAACTCGGCCATGGTCATCCTTGCCGCAACGACCTTCTTTGCGCACGGCATGGTCGTAGACGACCTCGCCGTCGCAGCGGCCACGCTCTCCCCCATCTTGGGCCCGGCGAGCTCGACCATCTTTGCGGTAGCGCTGCTGTTTGCGGGCCTCTCGAGTAGTGTGACGGCGGGCATGGCGGCGGGCACCATCACCGCGGGCATGTTCGACGAGGAATACGACATCCACGACCGACATTCCTCGATCGGGGTGGCGGCCTGTTTCGTCGGCGCAGTGACGGCGTGCCTGGTCGTCCCAAATCCTTTTGAAGGTCTCATCTGGAGCCAGGCGCTGCTGTCGCTTCAGCTGCCGATTACGGTCTTTGTGCTCATACGGCTCACCAGCTCACGCCGCGTCATGGGCAAATATGCCAATTCGCGCCCGCTCAACGCGCTGCTCGTAGGGATCGGTGCCATCGTGACGATTCTCGATGTCGTGTTGTTGACAGGGATGTAATGGGGCGGGGCACCTATCTAGGCAAACGTCTCGATCTGTAACATCTAGAGCCGCTTTTGATGTCTAGATGTTACAGATCGAGATCATTCCGAGGGACAGCTCCGTTTGTCTCAATCTGTAACAAGTGGACCCAATTTTCACCGTTAGATGTTACAGATTGAGACCTTCTGCCGGACGGTTTTCGTTTGTCTCGATCTGTAACAGGAAGACCCGTTTTGAGCCGTTAGACGTTACAGATTAAGACAAAAGGTCGGCCGGACTCACAACAGACAGGATCGGCCAACAGCAACCGTGATCCCTTGGGGGCGAAGAAAAAGGGTCCCGGCCGGGATATCCGACCGGGACCCTTGGACAGAGCTATATGTTGCCGTGAGCCGCGTGCCGACGAGCTACTCCTCGACGAGCTCAAACTGATCGGGACCGACGCCGCAGACCGGGCACACGTAGTCCTCGGGCAGCTCGGGCGTGTCGACCTCAACCTCGTAACCGCAAACGATGCACACAAACTTATACGTCTTCTTCTCCTCAGCCATGATGTTCTCCTCTCGAACGCGACTGGTGATGTACTTCGTTTATTAGTATAGATTCTCAATAATATAATGCAAGTATTTTCAGAACATTTCTAGCCTTGATACGACGAAGCTTTGGGCGGCGTCTTGCCCTTCAAGACCTTGTGATAGTAGTCATAGGTCAGCGGGGCCTCGCCGCTCAAGCGCTCGGCATCCTCCACCTCGCCGATAAAGAGCAGGTGCGTGCCCACATCCACGGTATCAATCAGACGGCAGCTAAACAGCGCCGCCGCGTGCTCGGGCACATAGGGCATGCCCAGCGCGGTCTCGTGGGTCTCGTACTTGGCAAACTTGTCGTAATCGCTGCTGGTGCGGAAGCCAAAATTGCCGATATAGAGCATGTCGGCGGTCTGATCGATCACGGTCAGTGCGAACGCTTTGGCCGATGCGATGACGCCCGAGGTGACGTTGTCCTTGTTCACTGCAACCGAAATGCGCGGCGGCATGGACGTCACCTGCACCGCAGTGTTGATGACGCAGCCGGCACGCAGCCCGTCTGCCGCGGCGCTCACCACGTACAGACCGCTCGGCATGGTAAAGAACGCAGTTTTGTCCATAACGATCACTCCCCTAGCTCGGGTTGGAACCTCATGGATGTATGTACCCACAAAAAAGGCAGCGCCCATAACGGACGCCGCCTTTGAAACATATGTGTCAGAACAGTAAGAAAGATGAGACGCCCGCAGTTGCGGTGAAATAGGGACTGAATAGCCCCCTCAAACAGGCAAACCAGTCCGTATTCCACCGCAACTTATGAAGGACGGTCAGCGGTTGCGTTCCTTGAGGGCGCGGTCGATCTCGCGTTGGACATCACGCTTGGCCATGTCCTCGCGCTTGTCGTAGAGCTTCTTGCCGCGACCCAGGCCCAGCAGCAGTTTTACGCGACCGTCGGTATTAAAGTAGAGCTCCAACGGAACCAGCGCATAACCACGGTTGCGAAGTTTGCCGTCAAGAAAGTCAATCTCCTTGCGGTGCAGCAGCAGACGGCGCCGACGGTCGGGATCGCGATTCCACACGCCACCATGGCTATAAGGGTGGATATGCAGGCCGACGAGCCAGCACTCACCGCCACGAATCAATGCAAAGGTATCGGTGATCTGGCAGGCGCGCTCGCGAATCGACTTGACCTCGGTGCCGCTCAGCTCAATACCGCACTCAAACGTCTCATCGATAAAGTACTCGTGATGTGCCGAGCGATTCTTGGAAATGAGCTTGCGCTCGCGCTTACTGGGCATCGCCGACCTCCTTGGCGCCATCGGCGTTTGAGCCCGCAGCCTCGCGCTTTGCCCTGCGCTCGGCATTGAGCTCGGCATCGCTCTCGCGCACCAGCTTGATAATCGCCGCGCATGCCTCCTCGCCCACCAGGTCGCGGGCACGGACCGTCAGACGCGTAGCCTCCTGCTTGTCGCCGTCGCTTGCAGCATCGGTCGCGCACATGATCAGGCAGATGGCGATCTCGGCCGAAGGCGAGGTCGGCACGCCCTGCAGGGCGAGCTCACCCATCACATGGTCGTCACTCTCGTCCGCGGCATCCGGATAGGTGGTATGGATCTTGTTGAGCAGGCGCGTCGTATGCGCATCGTTGGGCGCCAGGCGCAGCGCCAGACGCGCGCAGCCCACGGCAGCCGAAATGTTCTCGGTCTCGGGCTCCAAGAAGTACTGACCCAAATTGGTGTAGGCGCGTGCGGCGCACTTACCGTCGCTCGCGCGCTCCAGCACCGAGAACGAGAGCGATGCCCACTCCTGCTTGTCCTCGAGCGCGCGGAACAGCTCGGCCAAGTCCAAGCGATAGTTGCAGTTCATGGGATCCCAACGCACGGCCTGCATCAGGGCATTCCGAGCACTCACATAATCCTGCTGGCGAATGTAGGCAAACGCCATGTCGGAGTACAGGCGGTCAAAGGGAACCTCGACCTGCACCAGCTCGCGCGGATCCTTCTCCACGCGGCGATAGGCCAGGCGCTCAAACTTGCTGTCGAAGCTAAAGTACTGGCGCTTCTCCTCCGTCTTGCACTCGGCGTCGATATACTCCTCGGCGAGCTCCACCAGACGCTCAAGCAGCGGCGTCGCCGTAGCCAGGTCGCCCTGCGCCAGATAGTTCTCGGCATACGTGATGTCTTCCAAGCTGATAGGCAGGTCCATGACAACTCCTCGGTCCGGGCGGCAGACTCAACGCGCGCCTTAAATATCGGTCAATACACAAAACCCGGGTCTCTTACGAGGCCCGGGCGTTCAATTTTGGTAGCCCGTACCAGATTCGAACTGGTGATCTCCGCCTTGAGAGGGCGGCGTCCTAAACCGCTAGACGAACGGGCCATATGTAGCAAATGCAATGGCTGGGATGGAGGGAGTCGAACCCCCATTGACGGAACCAGAATCCGCTGTCCTGCCATTAGACGACATCCCAATGACTGCATCGCTGCGCTCGGCTGTGCCTTTGCGCAAGAAAGAAATATACGGGAAGTCCGGCCGTGACGCAAGCCCCAATTTTGACTTTTTTGAAATTCAGTCAAATACGGCCGACACGTGAAGGACCTGTGAAGCGCCAGCGACACGTACGGCGCCAAAGCCCGTAAAACATCCCGCATCTACCGCTGGTAGATTACAACAATGCAGCACTCACGGCTGATGGCACAATCGAACCGTCATCATTGCACGGATATCGAGGCGCCATGGACGAAGAGCTTGATTACCTATGGGAGACCCTGGGCCTCGAGATCACTGCTGACCTTTGGCCCGAACGGGACAAAATCCATCCCACTCTGCGCCCCGCCATCACGGTGATGCAGGCAAACTACCGCCGTGCATCCTTTTTGATCATGCGGATGTCATGGCACGCGGGACTCCCCGACCTTAAGCGAATCCAGGCAAGCCTCGTCGAGCTGTCCGGTATGCCGACTGTCATATCCGAGGCGCACCTGGAGCAGCGACAGCGCGAGCGACTGCAACAGCAGCGGATTCCCTTTATCTGCCCCGGCGTTCAGGCATATCTGCCCTTTATGGACGAGGAGTACTGGAGCGGCAAGCCCAACAAGCACGTAAAGGTCTACGATCCGCACGAATGGGCACAGCTCGATGATTGAGCCGAGCGAGCCCGCCGATGGAAAACACGTCCCACCCTGAGCACTCAAAACGGGTCGCACTTTCCGCAGCCGCTACAGCAACGCCTCGACCCAAGCCGATTCCCTAAAGCCGGGAATCGCAAAGTCGTCGCCCACCAACAGCGGACGCTTAACCAGCATGCCGTCGGTCGCCAGCAGCTCGTAGCACTCCCGATCCGTCATGCCCGCATCTAGACGCGCCTTCAGGCCCAGCTCTCGATATTTCATGCCCGACGAATTAAAGAAGCGCCGCACCGGCAGTCCCGAACGAGCAATCCAGGTCGCAAGCTCATCAGCCGTGGGATTGTCCAAAACGATATCGCGGTCGATATACTCTACCCCGTGTTCGTCCAGCCATGCCTTGGCCTTCTTACAGGTCGAGCACTTGGGATATTCAATAAACAATACCGCCATGGGATTTCCTTTCTTAGAGAAAACAGGTGTCCGGAAAACTGCACATCGACGACCACTCGCGATTGCAGCCGTTATTGTAGTCAATGTCGAAGCATAGGCAGTCGCGATGTCTCGTCTTAAGGCTAGCGCCTCGCATGGGCGCCAATCGGCCGAGTCGCATGGCGCACCAACGCCGCTGCCAGCAATACCAGCAGCATCGCGGTAACATAGCCCGCAGCATCGAATCCTAAATCGATAACGTCGAAATGCCTGCCGGGAACAAAGATCTTATGTACCTGATCGCCAACGGAGCAGACGGCGCAAAAGAGCAACACGGGCACGCAACGGGAGCATACGCTCCACGGACGCCTGGAAAAGCAAACCACGACCACCGAGGCGAACAATCCGACGAAGAAAAACTCTACGGTATGGGCAACGCGACGGACGTTCGTGCCCACCCACATGCGAATGGAAGCAAGTCGGCCAGACCGGACATTCGAAGCAGCCGAATCGGTGCCCCCGGTCATCCCGTTCTCGGTCTGAGCTTCACCCGCGACATCGGCAGCCTGTACGCCCGTAGCTTGACCCTCCACCACACGCGCGGTGGACTCGCTCAGCAACGACGTCTCCACCGCATTTTGCTCCGTCAGCACCCAGATGCCCGCCAGCGTTGCAGTAAACAGAACGATCGCGGTCCATCCGAATATTTGTTTTACGCGCGCCAAGGGCCTACCTCCTTTTTTGAATATCAGCGAGTGTAGCCCCAAATGGCATCGTCACCGTATCAAAATTTGAATCGCAACAGGAAGCGCCAAAGCGGCGCAAACCCCTACCCCGCCTCGCGCATCCAGCGATCGAACGTCCCCACGCACACGCCCAGGCACTTTGCTGCCTGGCTGCGGGTAATATCGCCTGCCTCATAGCTATCGCGTACCAGCTCAAACTGAGGAGGGCACGGCTTGCGAGGTCGACCGAAACGGACCCCTCGCGCCCGCGCCGCTGCAATCCCCTCCGCATGGCGCCGATGAATATTCTCGCGCTCCACCTGCGCCACGTAGCTCAGCAGTTGCAGCACAATATCGGCAATCAGGGCATTAGTCACATCCGGCGCGCCGCTGGCCCTGGCGCGCGTGTCAAGCAATGGCATGTCCAACACCACAATGGCAACCCCGAGCTCCTTGGTAATGCGTCGCCATTCCTCAAGAATCTCGGAGTAATTACGGCCAAGTCGGTCGATAGAAAGCACCACCAGCACGTCCCCGTCTCCCAGGATGTGCAGCAGCTCGCGATACCGCGGGCGATCGAAGTCCTTGCCGCTCGCATGGTCGGCATAAATATTCGCCGAGCCCACGCCATAGGCGCCCAGCGCATCCAGCTGCCGATTCAGATTCTGATCGCGCGAACTCACCCGCGCATAACCATACACCGTCGCCATCTCATCCCCGCTTTCTTGTAAACCTGCCAAAAAGGGACAGGTTTATTTTGGTAGGTTTTACCTCTCGAATAGCAGGTAAGCGGGCGGCCGAGCGGACGGCAAGGTAGCTATGATCCAAATGCGGAGGGCGGCCCCGAAAGACCGCCCTCCGCTCTCCCGCCATGAGTCGAGATTTGGCTAATGGATAAGCTTAAAGTCCAAGTGCCCACGCGTGGTATTGACGCGCGAAACCTCGATAATCACGCGCTGGCCCAGTTCATAGCGAGTCCCCGTGTCGGCGCCCGTCAGCGTAAGCGCATCCTCGTCGAACTCGAACCACTCGTTGCCCAGACTCTTGATCGAAACCAAGCCTTCGACCTGCGTCAGGTCCAAGCGCACAAAGAGGCCCATGCTGCTGACCCATGAGACCGTTCCGGCATAGCGCTCGCCCAGGCGATCCTCATAGTACTGGGCAATCTTGATCTTTTGCGTCGCATGGCTAGCGGCATCTGCCGCGCGCTCGGCATCGCTGCATGCGCGGCAGATCTGCGGCAGAATGCGCGGCAGCGACTCGCGCCCCTTGCCGATCAGCCGCGGTGTACGGACCAGGGCGTCCTTGCCGCCGAGCTGCTCATAGGCCAACTGCAGTTTGAGCACGCGGTGCACCACCAGATCGGGGTAGCGACGGATGGGACTCGTAAAGTGACAGTAGCACGGCGCGGCGAGCGCAAAGTGGCCCTCGTTGCGCGGCTTGTACAGTGCGCGCTGCATGCTGCGCAGAAGCAGCGTGTTGACGAGCGGCGCGTTGGCCGTACCGGCGGCAGCATCAACTGCAGCCTGCAGCTCATCGGGACTCCCCAGGGCAATACCGGCAGCACGGCGATCGTCGATGATGCCCAGCTGCGCCAGCGCAACGGCGGCACCGTGCAGGCTATCGGGGCTCGGATCCTCATGCACGCGATAGCAGGCCTCGATATCACGGTCTGCCAGCCACTCTGCAACGCACTCGTTGGCGAGCAGCATGGCTTCCTCGATAAGCGACGTGGCACACGAACGCTCGCGCGCCACAATCTGCACGGGTACTCCGTCCTCATCCAATAGAGCGCGAATCTCGGCCGTGTCAAAATCGACTGAGCCGCGGACGCGACGAATACGACGGCGAAGTTCGGCGAGTTCGTTGGCGGCGACAAGGAAATTGCCGAGGTCGACGTTATAGCCGCGGGCGGCCTTCTCGCACGCAAGACCGCGCTCAAGCGCCTCCTCGCGCGAGGCCTCAGCAGCCGCAACATCCTCGGCCGCACCCTCCAGCACCCCATACTCCACCGCGCCGGCACGCACCAGCAGCGCCTCGGCGCTGTCATAGTCCATACGCACACGCGAGCGAATCACGCTGGGGTACGGATCGTAATGCCGCACGCGACCCTGCGCATCGAGTTCAATGTCAACGGTAAACGCAAGACGGTCCTCGTCAGGGCGAAGCGAACACAGGTCACAGGACAGGCGTTCGGGCAGCATGGGAAGCACGCGATCGGCCAGATACACCGATGTCGTACGATGGCGAGCCTCAAGATCGATATGCCCGTCCCAAGCCACATAGTGAGAAACGTCAGCGATATGCACACCCAGCTTGTAGCCACCCTCGGGCGTGCGCTCAAGCGAAATGGCATCGTCAAAGTCGCGCGCGTCAACCGGGTCGATCGTGATGACAAAGCGGTCGCGCAGATCGCGGCGGAGCGGGTCCTTAAGCGCCGCGGACACATCGAGCGAAAGCCCCTCGGCCTCGTCCAGCGCGGCCTCGGGATAGCTATCGGTATAGCCGTAACGCGCCATCACGTATTGAACGCCCAAATCGGGCGCGTCATCTCCGCCAATGCGGCGTTCGATCGTCACGGTGCCCGATTCCAGGCGCGTCGGGTAGGTCAAAATGCGCGCGACAACGGCATCACCCGGGTGGACGCCCAGACGATCCGCCGAGGTATCCTCGGGCAGAATGAAGAAGTCGGCCTTCAGGCGCGAATCGAGCGGCTCGATCACACCGAGCGGACCAGCGGTCTGGTACGTACCCACCACGCTTATGGCTGCGCGCTCAACCACGCCTTCGATCACGGCGCGCCGCTCACCGTGCGGGCTGTTCTTAATGCTCACGGCAACGGTATCGCCATCCATGATCTCGCGCTTACCGCGGCCCATAACCTTGTAGTCGCCGCTCTCGGTTATGACATAGGCGCCATGCTCATGGAGCTGCACGCGCCCGGTCAGGCTCGGACGGCGTTCGCTGCGCACCGGCCCACGCTTATTGCGGGCACCGCGCTTATGCTTGTTATTGCGCCCCATGGCGCCTCCTTGCTATCGATGACGAACTCCAAAGAGTCTACCCAAATGATTCGCTTTCCTGCCGTTCCCTTGGGATCAAAAAACGGGCCGCCCCATAAGAGACGACCCGTTGGAAGGGATGAATTCCAGGCATGCCTACACGCGCAGGTAGCGGCGCATGGCTATGGCAGAACCAAAGAGACCGATAATCACACCGACCAGAATCAGCGCAGCATAGGTCACCAGGTAGTACTGCATCGGCAGGGCAAACGACATCCAGCCGATGCTCTCCTGCAAACGCGGAATCATCAGATTGCGCAGCAGCTCCAGAACGCCGATGGAAAGCAGCGAGCCCAAAATGGCCTGCAGTACGCCCTCGGTGATAAACGGGCCGCGAATGAAGCCGTTGCTGGCGCCGACCAGACGCATAATCGCAATCTCACGACGACGCGCCGTGATGGACAGGCGAATCGTGTTGTTGATGAAGATGAATGCGATAAAGGTCAAAAGGCCAACGAGCACCACGGCGGCGATGCGGATGTAGTTGGTCACCTGGAACAGGCGGCTCACTTCCTCTTGGCCGTACAGCACGCTCGCGTTGACGTCGCCGTCATCCGCGATCTTCTGGAAGTCGGCGTTCTTCTTGAGCTTCTGGGCCGTGCTCTCGACCTTGGACGGATCGTCCATCTCAATTGCAAACGAAGCCGGCAGCGGGTTCTGGCCATCGAGCGCGCTCATGGTGGCGTCGGCGTTGCCCGACATCTTGCTCGTATACTCGGCCAGCGCGTCGTCCTTGTCCTTGTATGTCACGGACTTGACGTTGCTCCACGTCTTGAGCTCGGCCTCAAAGGCCTGAACATCTGCCTGATCGGCGTCATCGCTAATAAAGGCGTTGATGACGACCTGATCCTCGACGGTGCCGATCACGGAGTTCAGCATCGCGGAACCCATAATGAACAGGCCGATGATAAACAGCGAAAGGAAAATCGTGATGACGGCGCCGAGCGAGGTGGTCCAGTTACGGAAGAAGTGGCTGATCGCCTCTTTGAGCGAGTAGCCCACGTTAGTTGGTGCCATAGTTGCCGTAACCTCCCCTCTCCTGGTCGCGGATTACGTGGCCGCCCTCGAGGGCGATCACGCGACGGTGCATGCTATCGACCATCTCGCGGTCGTGCGTAGCGACGATCACGGTGGTACCGGTGCGGTTAATGCGCTCGAGCAGCTTCATGATACCCAGCGAAATCGCCGGGTCGAGGTTGCCCGTGGGCTCGTCGCAGATAAGCAGCGGCGGGCGGTTGACCATAGCGCGGGCAACGGCCACGCGCTGCTGCTCGCCACCGGAAAGCTGATCGGGCAGCGAGTCCATCTGGTCGGCCAGACCGACCAGACGCAGCACCTCGGGCACCTGGCTGCGAATGACGCCCTTGGGCTTGCCGATGCACTGCAGGGCAAACGCCACGTTTTCGTAGGCGGTCTTTTGCGGCAGGAGCTTAAAGTCCTGGAACACGGCGCCAATCTGACGACGCAGGAACGGAACTTTGCGGTTCTTGATCTTCATGAGATCCTGGCCGGCGACCAAAATGCGACCGCTTGTGGGCTTGACGTCGCGGTTGAGCGTCGACAGCAGCGTGGTCTTACCCGAGCCGGAGTGACCGACCAAAAAGACGAACTCGCCCGGATAGATCTCGATGTTGATGTCGTCGAGTGCGGGCTTGTTGGGCTGCGCCGGATAGATCTTGGTGACGTGCTCCATAAGGATGACGGGCTCGACACCGGCCTGCTTGGCCATCTTTTTGCGGCTGGCCTGCGGGTCGATGGGCGCAAACACCGACGTGAAGTCGGGGTTGTTGAGCGCGCTGTCGAGGCTTGCGACCTCGGCGGCCTGATCGCGCTCGACCACGGGAGCCGCAGGCTGCGTGGGGTCGGGAATGCCGGCAAAAAGACCGGACTGCGCGGGCTGCGGCGCGGGAGCCCCAGGGGCCATAGGATCGGGGATGCCGGCCATGGTAGGCTGCGACGTGGCGGCGCTCATCTGAGGCTGAGCCACGCGGGCGGTCACCGTCTGAACGGGCTCAAAGCCAGCCGTGCCGGAAAGCGCAACATCGTTGTTGGGATTGTAGGCAAAGGGATCTGCCGCCGGCTGTGCCTGATCTGCCGGCTGTGCGGGGATCGGGCTAAACAGCTGATCCTCTGAATCCGGAGTGGCGAAACGACTGCCCGCGACGCTCGGCTGCGTCTTGGGGGCTTCATCGCCCGCACCGGAGGTACGGAAGTGGTTACCCACTGGTGCTCCTTATCGTCGTGCGTTTAAACTACATGAGCGCTTTGTATTTTAGCAGGATTGCCTTTGCTGCACATAAGAAGCATGGCGGGCTTTGGATTCCCGTCGGCCCCCTTGAATATCAACTTCATCCGAACACCTCCCCCGTCCGCCTCAATCGGGTATACTTCAGTCATTGTGAAAAGCCCTAGGGCTTTTAGCGGCTGCGGGTACCTGTACCTTCAGCCGCATTTTTCTTATCTTTTGGAGCCGATATGGGAGATTCCGGCACCGCCACAACAAGGGAACGGCCACTCATCGGCGCCGCCCAGCAAGTCCGCCACCTCAAGGACCGAGGGGTCCGCTTCGAGCTGACAGACGAGCGGGAGGCCGAGCGGTTCCTGCGAGAGAGCAACTTCTTCTTCAAGGTGAAGGCGTTCGCGAAGTGCTTCTCCCGCTACACCAACCCCGACTCGGAGCACTTCGGCTCCTACATCAACCTCGACTTCGCCCACCTCGCCGAGCTCACGAGGCTCGACCACCACCTTCGCGAGACAGTCCTCTCCCTCACACTCGACATCGAGCACTACATGAAGGTCGAGCTCAACAAGATGATCATGGACGAGGGAGACGATCCCTACGAGCTCATGGCGTCCTTCTTCAATTCCGAGCGCGAGAGAAAGGTCAGGGTACTCGAGAAGAGGGTCGATCTCGACTCTGTTCGGTCGAAAGCCCCGACGGTCATGGGCCTGTCCGGAGACCTGGCCGCCCAGGACGCCGAGACCGTCATCTCCGCTCTAGCCTCCATTCTGCACCTTGCATCGGATTCGCTCGACGGGATAGACCCCGAGCACACCGAGAGGAGTCTCGCCGGGCTGGGAGGGTCCTCATACACCCGCGGGCTCATCGAGAAGTACGGAGACCCTGGACACATGGCGGTCGAGGAGCTGGGGATCGACCGCGAGCTCGTGTCACTCACTAAGAGAGCGCCCATCGTCCACGACTTCACCGCCCTCGCCCTCTGCTACATGCACATAGCCAAGAGCGAGAACGCAAGAGGGGACGCCGCCGGGCAGCTCCGAGCCCTGCGCAGACGATTCATGGCGCACAGGGACTACTTCTCCAAGCAGGGCGAGCTGAAGAACGGCCTGGCCATGCTCAGCGAGGTCATGGACAAGACGGCTGACCGGCTCTCACGGCCATAGCGGACACGTCTCGTAGCACCAGAAGTCAGCTCTCCGCATCCATCACCGCCCAGCCCACAGGTGCAATACTCGGAATAGATATTAGACAAGAGGGACAGGTGGCCTGATAGTCCCCCGATTTTGTCCTGCACTGCATCGAGGCGGAGGCATATACCGCCTTTCGAGCGCGCGTGACGCCGACGTATAGCAGGCCGATTTCCTCGATGAGCCCGTCTGGCGCTCTGCGCATCGACCCGAAGGCAAAGGGAGCCCAGAAGCTTGACGCTGCCATCAAGGCATGGCAGGACGCACAGGAGAACCTCAAGTCGGGGAAGATGACTCGGGACGGTTACGGTCTCCGGCGCGTCTCGTTCAAATGACCAGAGCGGTTTGGGAAAGCGAATAAGCTCCCTTTCCGCCTGCCACACCCTCGCATATCCGCCACTCACCGAGCATCGCTGACTGCGGTTTCCCCCATTGCATGGGACGTAAATTTCAAAATTCCGCGCACATCCCGGCGCCAAACCACGTTATGCCCTATAGGAGGTGAGGGAAGAGAATGCAAGGCTTTCCATACGGCAGCAACGGCAGGACGGACGCGCCAGGCCGCGAAAACGACTCTTTGGTGGGGCGCTTCGCAGAGGAGCACTACGATGAGGTATACCGCTACTGCGCGCGAAGGCTCCCCTCGAAAGAGGATGCCCGAGACGTGACTCAGGAGGTGTTCCTTCGACTCGTGCGGAGCGATGCGCTATACGCCGAGCATGGAAAGCCCCTCGCGTATCTCTACACCTGCGCGCGCAACGTCTGTGCCGACTTCTACCGAGGCCAAAAACCGGTTGGCACCTTGGACGAGGACGATGCGCCGGCAATTCCTGACGCGCGGCATGTGGACATGGACGGACGGCTGATCATGGCAGACGCCCTTGCCCGCCTTACGGAAGAGGAGCGCGAGATCATCGAGCTGCGCTACGGCCAGGACCTGCCTATGTCCGACATCTCCGCCGTGACGGGGAAGTCGAGGTTCGCCCTCTATCGAATCGAGCGGCGCGCGCTCGGCAGGCTCAAGGAACTGATGGGAGAAGGCCATGAATGACTCGAAGCTAAAGGATGCGCTGAGGAGCTACTACGCCGCTGACGCGGCATCCCCCGACGCTTCGGCGCGCAAGCGCACCTTGCTGCTCGTGGAAGCAGAGGCGGCTCGCGCCTGCGGAGGCGCGAGGGAGGCGGGTTACATCCCGCTCTGGCGGTTCGTCGCGAGCCAGGTTCGGTTCGTGCGTCCCTGGGCATGGATGCTCCAGATCGCGCTTCTGGCATGCATGCTCGTTCTCGTCGGTGAGATCGGCCCGCACTCGGGAAGCCCCATCGTCGTCATGGCGGCATCGGCCCTCTCGGTTGCCATAGCGGCACCATCGGTATTCAAGAGCTTCGAGACCCGCGTCTGCGAGATGGAGTACTCATGCCGGTTCAGCTGCGTGCAAGTGCTGGCGAGCAGGCTTTTGCTTTTCGGCCTGGCCGACGTGCTTTGGATTACGCTCGCCGTTGCGGCAGTGCCAGCGCTCGCGGGGATCGACGCGCTTCGCGTACTGCTGTACGCATGCACGCCGTTCTTCTGCTCGTGTGCCACCTGCTTCTATGCGGCGCGCCGTCTGCCGGGCAACTCGCTCGTCGCCAGCATCGCTCCCGCGATGTCCGTACTCGCGGCGCTCTGGCTGCTGAGCGCGACGTTCCCCCTCTGGTACGAGGGTGCGTCTCTCGCCGTATGGGTCGCGGCGCTCATGGCCTCCATGGCGCTCGCCGCCCTGGAGGCGTCAAGGCTCATGCGCTGCGTCTCGGGCGGCCTCTCGCCACACCTGTCAAAGGCGGCGCTCTAGCTCTCCTCCTGCTTATCTGCAACATCGAACGAAGGACAAGGAACGAACATGGAACTCAGGCTCGACAGGCTCACCAAGCAGTTCGGCAGCCATATCGCTGTCGATCGCGTGAGCTTCAGCTTCACACCCGGCGTCTACGGCCTACTCGGGGCCAACGGCGCGGGCAAGACCACGCTCATGCGCATGATATGCGACGTCATGAGGCCGACATCGGGAAGCGTGCTGTTCGGGGGCACCCCCATAGACCAGCTTGGCGACGGCTATCGGGCGCGCCTCGGGTACCTGCCCCAGGACTTCGGCTACTACCCGGATTTCACGGCTTGCGACTTCATGATGTACCTGGCATCGCTCAAGGGGCTCACCGCGCAGCAGGCGAAAGTGCGCACGCGCGAACTCTTGGGCGTTGTCGGCCTCGCAGAGGCCGCAAAGCGGAAGGTCAAGACCTTCTCCGGCGGCATGAAGCAGCGGCTCGGCATCGCCCAGGCGGTGCTCAACGACCCGTCCGTCCTCGTGCTCGACGAGCCCACCGCGGGGCTCGACCCCAAGGAGCGCGTCCGCTTCCGCAACCTCATATCCTCTCTCGCCCAAGACAAGATCGTCATCCTCTCCACGCACATCGTCTCGGACGTGGAGTACATCGCCGACGAGATTCTCGTGATGCGCGCTGGCGGCATCATCACGACGGGCACGGTCGAAGAGATCACGGGGGACATCGGGGGATGCGTCTGGGAGTGCGCTGTCGCTCCGAGGGAGGCAGACGCCATGTCGGCATCGCTCACGGTGGGCAACATCCACTACGCCCAGGACGGCTCTGCCATCGTTCGCGTGGTGGCGCAGCAGCGTCCGCATCCGAGTGCGCGCGCCGTGGAGCCGACGTTGGAGGACGTCTGCCTCTACCTCTTCCAAGAGCAGTCCGGGTGCCTGCCGGTTTCGCAAACGAAAGCGGAAGTGGGGCAGGACGCAATCGCACGCAGGAAAGGAGCGCACCGTGGGTAGCCTCATCAGATACGAGCTCAAGAAGATGCTCTCAAGGCGCGTCTCGCAGGTCTCTATAGCAGCCGTCCTGGTGTTGGTCGCGGTCATAGCCTTCTTCTACGTAACGTCCCAGTACGCCCTCGAACCCAAGGAGATGGGCACCGAATTCGAGGGCACTGCCGCCATCGCCCAGATAAAGGCAAACGCGGAAGCGCTCGCAGGCCCCATCACCGACAAGAAGGCCACCGAGGCGCTCCGCGAGTTCAAGGAGTTCGTCGGTCCGGACGGCGAGGTCAAGGAAGAGTACAGAATGGACAGAAAGCCCTACGGGGAAAAGGCGGACGAGTACTGGGAGTTCAGAGCGAAGAACGGCTCCCTTATGGCGCTGCTGACAAGCCCTTGGATGCAAGACAACCAGATGCCCGTGTCCGCGGTAGCCACTATCGACACGACTGGCACCGTCGACCTCTACGGACAAGTCCGCTCGAAGATAGTCTCCGAGCTCCACGCGAACGGGGCCCTCTCGTACAACGACGAGGAGAGGGCGTTCTGGAGCGAGAAGGCGCAAGGTGTGCACACGCCCATCGAGTACGGATACGCAGGAGGGTGGGCGGAGTTCCTCAACCTCGCCCAGTTCCTCATATTCGCGATGCTCGCAGTCGTGATAACGTGCGCATCGGTGTTCAACGGGGAGTACCGGGCCAAAACCGACGCCATCCTGCTGTCCACCAAGTTCGGCAAATCAAGGCTCGGGCGCGCGAAGGCGGCAGCCTCTGTGATCGCGGCAAGCGCCATATACTGGGTCTTCACACTCGTCTTCCTGGCAATACCGCTCGTCTTCTACGGAGCCGACGGCGCAGGTCTACCCATCCAGATCTGCAACATCACATGCACCTACGGCATAAGCCTGTCAGCCGCCGCCCTCATATGCTGCCTCGTCGGGTATCTCGCAACCCTCGCCCTCCTTGGGATAGTGCTTGCGCTGTCGGCCAAGGTAGACAGCCCCATGGGAATCCTCGCAGCCGGCGTTGCTCTCATCTTGATTCCGATCTTCGTGCCGACGATGACGAGCAGCATCGCGAACCACATCATCTACCTGTTCCCCTACGACGCACTGAACCCCTTGAACCTCTTCGACATGGTCTCGTACGCCATAGGCCCTGTCGTGGTCGAGCTCCCCGTGTTCCTCGCTGCTTTCTACCTTCTGCTTTTCGCGGCGGGCATTGTTCTCGCGATAAGGACGTTCAAACGCCATCAGGTTGCCTGATGATGTCAAGCAGAGCCGTTGCCGCCAAGAATGCATGAATCGGCGAACCTTCGAGTGATTGCGTACCATCTGGGCGAAGGTGGATTGTCTGAAGGCGGGAGTTAATCCCGCCTTCTTGTTATCGCGCCGCCGATTTAGCTCGCAACGCCCTGGCCTGCGGGTGCCAGCCCCGAAATTTACTCCCTCTTTCTGACCTGCGGAAACTCACGTATGTCAGGGCGAAATCCTCTCCGATTCGCCTCTGGCTGTTAGGGTTTAGGGCTGAACGTTGCGCAACTGCGCCCTGGCCCGACCGTAAAACCTCTCTAACTTCTTTCCCCGCCGCCTTCAAACACAAAGCCGGGGTGCCCTCCACATGGAAGGCGCCCCGGCTTATTCGTTACCCAATGCGAAAAGCGGCTCTCAAGTTAAGGCCAAAGCAGACCGCCTTATGCCAAGAACTCCTTGGTGGTTGCCACGATGTTGGCGGCATCCAGGCCGTACTTGTGCAGGAGCTCGGCACCCGGGCCGGACTCGCCGAAGGTGTCGTTGACGCCAATCTTCTTGAGCGGCGTCGGGCACTGCTCACACAGGACGTCGGCAACGGCGCTGCCCAGGCCACCGATTACGGAGTGCTCCTCGACGGTCACGACGTGACCGGTCTTGGTGGCGCTCTTGACGATCAGATCGGCGTCGATGGGCTTGATGGTGTGCATGTTGATGACCTCGGCATCGATGCCCTCGGCAGCAAGCCGCTCAGCGGCCCCGAGAGCCTCGCCGACCATCAGACCGCAGGCGATGATGGTGACGTCGGTGCCCTCGCGCATGACGATGCCCTTGCCTACCTCGAACTTGTAGGTCTCGGGGTCGTTGATGACCGGCGAGGCCAGACGGGCAAAGCGCATGTACACGGGGCCGTCGCACTCGTAGGCGGCGCGCGTCACGGCGCGGGCCTCGACGTCGTCGGCGGGAACAATCACCGTCATGCCGGGGATGACGCGCATGAGAGCGATATCCTCGCAGCACTGGTGCGTGGCGCCATCCTCGCCCACCGAGATACCGGCGTGCGTGGCACCGATCTTAACGTTAAGGTGCGGATAGCCGATGGAGTTGCGAACCTGCTCAAAGGCGCGGCCGGCGGCAAACATGGCAAAAGTGCTCGCAAAGGCGACGCGGCCGGTGGTCGCGATACCGGCGGCAACACCCATCAGGTTGCTCTCGGCAATGCCCACATCGAAGAAGCGGTCGGGGCAGGCTGCCTTGAACTTGCCGGTCTGCGTGGCGGCGGCCAGGTCGGCGTCGAGGACCACAAAGTCGTCGTGCTCGTTGGCGAGCTCGACGAGGGCCTCGCCGTAGCTTACGCGCGTGGCGATTTTCTTGACGTCTGCCATCCTAGAGCTCCTCTCCGGCGGCCGTGAGCTCTGCCATGGCCTGCTCAAACTGTTCATCGTTGGGGGCCTTGCCGTGCCAACCAACCTGGTTCTCCATAAAGGAAACGCCCTTGCCCTTGGTGGTCTCGGCGATAATAGCGGTCGGCTGACCCTTGGTGGCGCGAGCCTCGGCAAAAGCGGCGCGAATCTGATCGAAGTCGTTGCCGTCGGCAAGCTCCACCACGTGGAACTTAAAGGCGCGGAACTTGTCGGCGAGCGGCATAGGATCGTTGACCTCCTCGACGGGGCCGTCGATCTGCAGGCCGTTGTGGTCGACGATCACGCAGAGGTTGTCGAGCTGCTGGTTGCCGGCAAACATGGCGGCCTCCCAGACCTGGCCCTCCTCGCTCTCGCCATCGCCCAGCAGGGCGTAGGTGCGATAAGCATCGCCCCAGTGCTTGGCGGCAACCGCCATGCCCACGGCGGCGGAGATGCCCTGGCCCAACGAACCGGTGGACATATCGACGCCCGGGGTGTCGTTCATGTTGGGATGGCCCTGCAGGTGGCTACCGATATGGCGCAGCGTCTCGAGGTCCTCCTTGGGGAAGAATCCGCGCTCGGCGAGCACGGCGTACAGACCAGGCGCGCAATGACCCTTGGAAAGCACGAAGCGATCGCGGTCGGCCTTGCGGGGGTCGGCCGGGTCGACGTTCATTTCCTCAAAGTACAGATAGGTCATGATGTCGGCAGCGCCGAGCGAACCGCCCGGATGGCCGGACTTGGCAGCGTGCACGCCGGTGACGATGCCCTTCCTTACCTCGTTGGCAACCTTTTTGAGCTCTTCGTCGCTCATTGTGCCTTCCTTTCATCCTCTTAAGACAAGATGCGCACGGCACGGAAAGGTAGTCCCAACACAGCCGCGATGCACGTACGTCATTCATTATGCTGGAAACTGGAAGCTTTACCAGAGTATTTATCATTATTTGAACAATTGAGCAGGCAGAACCGCTGATGAAACGGTTTATCAATGTGAACGTCTTTTGGATGGAACGCAGTCGGCCCTACGCGTTAATGTCCTTGAATCCCTCACCGAAGGTTTCCGTAACGTCGGCGACCGTCACAATGGCGTGAGGATCGCGCTCGCGCACGATCGTTTTGAGGGTGTTGAGTTCGCGGCGGCTCACAATGACCATGATCACCGGCTTCTCGGCACCCGAGTACATGCCGGTCGCCCTAAACTTGGTGCAGCCGCGACCCAGGCCATACATGATGTCGGCCGCGATATCGGGAAACTTGTCCGAGATGATGAGCACCATACGGCGCCTGTTGCCGCCGTCGACCACGGCATCGATCACGTAACCGCTAATGACCATCGAAAGGCCCGCATACAGCGCGTTTTCGACCGAAAAGACCGGGGCCGACAGCGCGCACACGGCAACATCGATCGCCATGACGGTGGAGCCCACCGGTAGTGACGTATTGCGCGAGATAATCTGACCGATGGTGTCAGAGCCGCCAGTGTTGGCACCGGCGCGCAACACCATGCCATAGCCGATGCCCGTGATGATGCCGCCCCACATAGCGGGCAGCATCAGATCGGCATGTGCCAGCGGCGCCACAAACGGAGCGAACAGGTCGGTGAAAAAGCCCAACAGCACAAAGCCCGTCGCGGTCTGCACCACGTAAAACATGCCACCCTCGCGCATAACGACCAGCAGCAGCAAGGCATTCATCACGATGGTCTGGATACCGACGGGAAGCGATATGCCATGCGAGGCGCCGACCGCCTGAATAATGGTGGCGAGGCCCGTGACGCCGCCGGCGGCAAGGCCGTTGGGGATCAAAAACAAGTCCGTCGCGATAGCTGCCAGAGCGCAGCCAAACATAATCTTGGGCAAGTCGTGAAAGAAGTTCATCGAAAGAATGCGCTTGATGTCCAGACGATATGTCATGCTGCCTCCCTCAAAAAAGCGCACCCCGTCGGATGCGCTTTGAACTTCTTGCTGTATTCGATTTTACCGATTCGCCGACCAAATACCACCCCGCACAGGGTCCGTATTGGCCACATCCGCCCAAGGCCAACCCTATGGGTTTAGGCACTCTGGCTTTCCGCATCGGCGTTGCCAGTCGCCCAGCGATGGTAGCCGATCACAAACGGATCCAAATCGCCATCGTCGAGAACGGCCTCGACGTTGTTGGTCTCCACGCCCGTGCGCAGGTCCTTGACCATCTGATACGGGTAGAGCACGTAGCTGCGAATCTGGTTGCCAAAACCGATCGTGGTCTTGGGTCCACGAATCTCGTCGAGCGCCTCGGCGCGCTTTTCAAGCTCGATCTCGTACAGACGGGCCTTGAGAATCTGCATGCACGCGGCCTTGTTTTGAATCTGGCTGCGCTCGTTTTGGCAAGTGACAACGATGCCGCTGGGAAAATGCGTCACGCGTACGGCGGAGTCGGTGGTGTTGACGCCCTGCCCGCCCGGGCCGCTCGCGTGATACACGTCCACGCGGATATCGTCGGGACTGATCTCGATGTCGATATCGTCAGGCAACACGGGAATGACCTCGACGCCGGCAAACGTGGTCTGGCGGCGCTTCTTGTCATCGGTGGGGCTAATGCGCACCAGACGGTGGACGCCGGCCTCGGCGCGCAGCATGCCAAACGCGTCCTTGCCCTCGACGGTAAAGGTCGCACGGTCGATGCCGATGACCTCAGCCGCGGGGCAGTCGTTAATGGTGACCTTCCAGCCGCGACGCTGGCAGTACTTCATGTACATCTTGAAGAGCATGAAGGTCCAGTCCTGCGCCTCCAGGCCACCCTGTCCGGGCTTGATGGTCACAATCGCGTCGCCGTGATCGAACTCACCGGTAAACCAGCTCGAAAGCTCGAGCTCGTCGATAGCGCGGGCCAGGCGTTCTGCCGTAGCGGCAGCCTCCTCGCGCAATGCGGCGGCATCGGGGTCGTCGCCCATCTCCTCGGCAAGCTCCAGCGCCGCGCGGGCGTCAGATAGCTCGCCGCGCGCGGTATCCACGGCAGCGATATCTTCCTTGGCGCGAGCGATCTCCTCCATGGTTGCGCGAGCGGCGTCGGCGTCATCCCAAAAGCCGGGGGCCACGCTTTTTGCCTCGAGCTCGGTCACGCGCGTGCGCTTCTCGTCCAAATGAAGATACGACTCGACCTCGCCGAGCCGGTCCGCAAACGCGTCCAGCTCGGCGGGCGTTACCTCTAAAGCCTCGGCCATTAACGATTCCTGCCGTGGCAGTACTTGAACTTCTTGCCGCTGCCGCAGGGGCAAAGGTCGTTGCGGCCCACGTTGACATAAGGGTCATCGCTCTCGGACTTGCGGTAGGTGGTCACCTTGCCGCCGTTGTTGACAGCAGCCGGGCCTCCCTGGACGGCCGTACGAGCCTGAACCTGTGCCTGCTTGCGCAGCACCGAGCTGCCGTTGTCGCCATCGACGTCGGCGGGGCCGGAGAAGCGCGCACCCTCGAGCGCGGGGTCCTCCTTGTGCTCCACGGCCTGCGGGGCGGCCTTGATCTCGATGCGCAGAACGGTGCGCAGGTAATCCTCGTACATGGTGTCAACGAGCATCTGGAAGGCACCATAAGCCTCAGTCTTGTACTCGACCAGCGGGTCGCGCTGGCCAAAGCCGCGCAGTCCGATACCGGTCTTGAGGTAGTCCATCTCCTGCAGGTAGTTCATCCAGCGGGTATCGATGACGCGCAGCATGACCTGAGTGTTGAGCTCGCGCATGAGGTCCTCACCCAGGCGCTCGGCCTTCATGTTGTAGCACTTCTCAACGTATGCCAGGACATCAGCAGCCAGGGCCTCGAAGTCCTCGTCGGGGAACTTGGGCGTATCGATATGCCCGGTGAGCTCCACGACCCACTTGCGCAGGCCCTCGAGATCGCGCTCGCCATCGTGGCTGTCCTTGGTGCAGAACTCCTGCACGCAGCGGCACACGGTGTCGTGCATGACCTCGGTGATGTGGTCGGTCAGGTCCTTGCCGTCCAGAATCTTGTTGCGCTCGGCGTAGATGACCTGGCGCTGCTTGTTCATGACGTCGTCGTACTCAAGAACGCTCTTGCGCATGGAGAAGTTGATGCTCTCGACCTTGTGCTGGGCGCTCTCAACGGCCTTGGAGATGATCTTGTGCTGGATGGGCATGTCGTCGCCCATGTCGGCGGTAACCATCATCTTGGAGACGCGGTCCATCTTGTCGCCGCCGAACAGGCGCATGAGGTCGTCCTCGAGCGACAAGTAGAACTGAGTCTCGCCCGGATCGCCCTGACGACCGGAGCGGCCGCGCAGCTGGTTGTCGATACGACGGGACTCATGGCGCTCGGTGCCGATGACGGTCAGGCCGCCGGCGGCAAGCACGCGCTCGCGCTCGGCCTTGCAGGTCTCCTTGGCCTCGGCGTTAAACTGCTCGAGCTGCTCGGGCGTCACGTCCTCCATGGTCAGGCCCTCGTACTCAAGGCGCTCGCGCACCAGCTCGTCGGGGTTGCCACCCAGCAGAATGTCGGTACCACGACCGGCCATGTTAGTAGCGATGGTCACGGCGCCGTAGCGTCCGGCCTGGGCAACGATATGAGCCTCGCGCTCGTGATGCTTAGCGTTGAGGACCTCGTGCGCGATGCCGCGCTTGGTAAGGGCGGCCGACAGCTTCTCGGAGCTTTCGATGGAGACGGTGCCCACCAGGACCGGCTGGCCCTTGGCGTGACGTCGCTCGACGTCGTCGGCAACGGCGTTGTACTTGGCCTGGATGGTGCGGTACACCAGATCCTCGTGGTCAACACGCTGAACGGGCTTGTTGGAGGGGATGACCTCGACGGGCAGCTTGTAGATCTCGCGGAACTCGGCGTCCTCGGTGAGTGCCGTACCGGTCATGCCGGAGAGCTTGTCATACAGGCGGAAGTAGTTCTGCAGGGTGATGGTGGCAAGGGTCTGGTTCTCCTCGCGCACGAGCACGCCCTCTTTGGCCTCGATGGCCTGATGCAGGCCCTCGGAGTAGCGGCGGCCTTCCATGATGCGACCGGTGAACTCGTCGACGATCTTGACCTCGCCGTTAGTGACCACGTACTGCTTGTCGCGATGGAACATGTACTGAGCCTTCAGCGCCTGCTGCAGGTGGTTGACCAGCTGGCCCGAAAGGTCGGCATAGATGTCCTCGATGCCCAGGCGGCGCTCGATCTTCTTAAGGCCGCGCTCGGTGGCGGCAATGGTGTGCTTGGCCTCGTCCATGACGTAGTCGCCCGTGGGCTCCACATCCTCGGTGGCGGTGAGCATGTCATGCGACACGTCCTCGCCGCGCTCCAGGCCGCGCACGGCGCGCGCAAAGTCCTTGTAGGTGCTGGCCGACTTGGTGCCGGCGCCCGAGATGATGAGCGGCGTCCTGGCCTCATCGATCAGGATGGAGTCGACCTCGTCGACGATGGCGTAGTTGTGGCCGCGCTGTACGCGCTGCTCGGGGCGGGTGACCATGTTGTCGCGCAGGTAATCGAAGCCGAACTCGGAGTTGGTGCCGTAGGTGACGTCGGCCTGGTAGGCCGGACGCTTAAGCTCGAGCGGCATGTTGTTCTGCAGCAGACCGACAGTCATGCCCAGGTACTTGTAGATGCGACCCATCCACTCGGAGTCGCGCTTGGCCAGATAGTCGTTGACGGTAACGACGTGCACGCCCTTGCCGGCAATAGCGTTGAGGTAGCCGGCCAGCGTGGAGACCAGGGTCTTGCCTTCGCCGGTCTTCATCTCGGCGATATGCCCCTCGTGCAGCGCCATGGCACCGATGAGCTGTACGTCAAAGTGACGCATGCCCGTGATGCGCTTGGAAGCCTCGCGCACGGTGGCAAAAGCCTCGGGGAGCATGTCGTCGAGCGACTCGCCGTTGGCGTAACGCTCACGGAACTTATCGGTCTGGGCGCGGAGTTCCTCCTCGGTCATCTTCTCAAACTGGGGCTCAAGACCGTTGATCTGGTCAACGATCTTGTAGTAGCGCTTGAGGTCCTTATCGGATCCAAAGGACAGCAGCTTTGACATGAATCCCATGTGGTTTTCCTTTTTTGGCCATCGCCCACGCCATGCAGCCTTGGGCGAGTTAAACACAGATAATTGTACTTTAGCCAAACAGGGCGCGCCCTATACGGTCGACCTCGACCGCCACGTAATAACTACGACCAACCTGCCAAAAAGGGACAGGTTTATTTTGGCAGGTTTTATCTGGACAAACGCCGCATCTCTACCATTTGGTGCAAACGAGCCTGTCCCCTTCGCACCAATTTGGCGCCATGGGGACAGGTCCGTTTGCACCAATAAAAAGAAGGCTCTGTTAGACCAAGGTTGACATAAAAACGATGTCACCGCGAGGCGGTACCCT
>CAJKCG010000002.1:0-236682 GCA_905198355.1 uncultured Collinsella sp.
GCGTCCCCTCCTCCAGGTACATCTGGTTGAGCGTGGTGATCTCCAGCTCGCCGCGGGCCGACGGCTCGACCCTATGCGCCTTGGCGGCCACGTCGCCCGGGTAGAAATAAAGGCCGGTGACGGCGTAGGAGCTCTTGGGCTCGGCGGGCTTCTCCTCGATGGAGACGGCCCTCCCCTCGCCGTCGAACTCCACGACGCCGAAGCGCTCGGGGTCGTCGACGTGGTAGCCGAAGACCGTGGCGCGGCCCGACTCTGCGTTCTGCACGGCGCGCGTAAGGTGGCGCGACAGGCCGTTGCCGTAGAAGATGTTGTCGCCGAGCACCAGCGCGCACGGCTCGCCGGCGATGAACTCCTCGCCGATGGTGAAGGCCTGCGCCAGACCGTCCGGGCTCGGCTGCTCGGCGTAGGACAGGTTCACGCCGTAGCGCGAGCCGTCCCCGAGCAGGCGCTCGAAGTTGGGCAGGTCGGTCGGCGTGGAGATGACCAGGATGTCCCGGATGCCCGCCAGCATGAGGGTGGACAGCGGGTAGTAGATCATGGGCTTGTCGTAGACCGGCAGCAGCTGCTTGGAGGTCACGAGCGTGAGCGGGTACAGGCGCGTGCCGGACCCGCCGGCGAGGATGATGCCTTTCATTGGCTATAACCTTTCATTTCTTGCTGCCCTGCGGCCAGCGCGATTTCCGAGAAGGCGGGCGCAGCAATCGACTCCGAAAGCAACGAACTCGCCAAGATTTCCCTCTCGTAGAAGTTGCGACGAAACCATCTTGGCGAGCCGGCTTCCTTCACCAATCTCACTTGCATGCATGAGTTCGTCTGCATGCGTTTCGAGAAAGAAGCCAACAGCGCGGTTGCGGGCAAACTGTTGGGATGGCGTCAAGTTATGCGAGTGATAGACCTCTGCACGCGGCTCGTAAGCCACCTTCAACCCTGAGGCGATAAACCTTGCCGCCATGAGCATGTCCTCGTTGGTGTTAACGTGCTCGAATCCGCCGCATTTGAGATATGCAGTTCGTCGATAAGCGGAACAGGCATCAGATGCAAAAAAAGTCTTAATACCGAGTTTCTCGAGATCACATTTGGAACGAACGGATGGCCGGTCGGGATAGTTGAAACCACGCACCAGCTGTTCAAAACGTCGGGCATCCGCCTTAGGCAGCTGCCTGCCGCTTACGAGAGCGATATCGGAATCATCAAGCATGGGAGCAACAAGCCGCTCCAGGTAATCATCAGAAACAGGCACAGCATCTTGGGTAAGGAAGCATACAAAGTCACCCCTCGACTCCCTTAGTGCCATGTCTCTTGTGGTGCCGTGGTTGAAATCCTGGCGATCAATCTTCAGAAGGCGGACTCTTTTGTGCTGCCGGACCAGCTCTATAGTTTTATCTTCCGAAGCGGAATCAACGATAAGGATATCAACTGGCTGAATAGACTGGTGTTCGAGGGCAATTAAAAGCCCATCGATTTCATGCTCAGCATTAAGAGTCGGAATGATGACGGATATTTCCATCTATCGGCCCGTCCTCTCCTTGCCAAACATGGCGCCGAAAGTGCCAGCAAAACACTTCCAATCCATTCGGAAACAACGGTTCCGCACGTAATGCAATTCGATTTTTTGGCGCAGACCGCTTTCAAATGACGCATCGTTGCGATCCGTCGCCTGCCATAACCCGGTAATTCCAGGTTGAACCGAAAGAAATACAACCTTATCCTCATCAGAAAAATGCATTTCGAGTTCATCACGCGTAATGGGACGAGGACCGATAACGGATAAATCACCATTTAAAACATTAAGAAACTGCGGCATCTCATCGATAGAGCACTTACGAATAAACTGCCCGACCTTAGTGATGCGCGGATCGTTATCGACCTTGCGCTCAATTTCCCACTGATGCAGCTGCTCAAAATTTAAATACTTCTGAACATTGCCAGCATCGGCAACCATGCTGCGCAGCTTAAAGATCTTAATGACCTTGCCATTTTTGCCAATTCGCTCCTGGGTGTACAAGGGACTACCCGGAGACTCTAGACAAATCAGGACGCACACAAGACCCACTGGAATGAATAAAATAGCGATCGCCATAAGACTAAACACAAGGTCAAACAGCCTCTTGACGATGCGATACACAAGCGTACCGCTCGGCTTTATCTGATTGAAAGCCAGCGCACCAACCGTTGATGTACAACTCTCTGTTACTTCTTTAGCAGCCACAATAAAACTTACGTTCCTGTCCCCAGGAACCCCCCCCCATCTATGAATCCAAAAACCAAGTAATTTGCCGGTGCAACGTCTCCCTTACGTTTTGCTGGGCACGTCAAGCGGTAGCAGCTCCCTAAATGTGGAGCCACCATCGCCCACGTCCACCAGGCACCAGCGCTTATGACGATCGATCTTCTTTACACGGGCCTCTTGCCCCACCAAGGGACCCTGCTCTATGTGCAACACGCCGTCTTCTATGCGCGCCACGCTGTTGCGCACCACACCGTCGTCATCCAACACGCTGCGGTACCAATCCTGCGCATCGTCCGGCATGGGCATGTACGCCCGCTCCCTACTGCCGGCGATGCGGCAGCCAAAGCTCAGCTGGGCCAGGGCCCTATCAAGCGCTGCGACATCGTGCGTGGCGACGAAGAAATATTCCTTGTACATGGGTTTGGTTTGGAGCGACCAGGCACCGTCCCGCTTAAACCAGAACTCCTTTTGCATCACAAAAGCGTTCTGCATCAGCTCGTGCGGGATAATTCGGCGGACCTTTTCGCAGGTCTCGCGCTCTTTTCCATGGGGGATGTGGACCAGATACCAGCGGACGCGGCCGTGCTGGCTGTTGGTGGTGGCGCAGTTAAATGCGCCCGGCAGCTGCTCTTGGCGCCGTGCCGTCTGCTCCATGTTATCGCCCCCTCTTTTTGCTTTGCGATCCACGCAAATGCAGGGGCGTTTAGAACAGGCTTCTCGCTCGCAGCTAGGCGCAGTCGCAAAAGTACAGGTTTTTGCATCTTTCGACAAACGACATTATACGAGCAATTAATCAGCGTTTGCCCAGATTACGCAAAATGCACTGCTGGTAGGTACATCTCCATACCCCTCTACAAAAACCTGTACCTTTTTGTGCAACAAAAAAAGCCGCTCAACCAGCGGCTTTTCTTATTTGAGCATGAAAAAAGGCGACCGCCCTTTGTGGACGGTCGCCTTTGTTAATTGTTGCGAAGCTTGCCTTAGGCGCGAGTCTTGATCTCCTCGGTCACCTTGGCAACAAACTCATCAACGCTCATCTGAACGGTCTCGTTGGAGCGATCGCGGACGGAAATGTTGCCGGCCTCGACCTCCTTCTCGCCCAGGATGAGCATATAGGGCACGCGGTCGATGCTGCGAGCCTCGCGGATCTTGTAGCCGATCTTCTCGTCGCGGTCGTCGCAGACCACACGGATGCCGGCCTCCTCCAGCTTGGCGCACACCTCGTGGGCATAGTCGCGGCTCTTCTCGGAGACGGGAAGTGCCTTGACCTGCACGGGAGCCAGCCAGGTGGGGAACTTGCCAGCAAAGTGCTCAATCAGAATACCAATGAAGCGCTCGATGGAGCCAAAGCACACGCGGTGCAGCATGATGGGGCGCTTCTTGGTGCCGTCGGCATCCACGTACTCCAGATCAAAGTTGAGCGGCATCTGGAAGTCGAGCTGCACGGTACCGCACTGCCAGGTACGGCCGAGCGAGTCCTCCAGGTGGAAGTCGATCTTGGGGCCATAGAAGGCGCCGTCGCCCTCGTTGACCTCATAGTTCATGCCCAGCTTCTCCAGAGCGGTGCGCAGGCCCTCCTCGGCGCGAGCCCAGTCCTCGTCGGAGCCCATGGAGTCCTCGGGGCGGGTGGAAAGCTCTACATGGTACTTAAAGCCAAACTTCTGGTACACGGAGTCGATGAGGTTGACCACGCCCACGATCTCATCGGTCAGCTGGTCGGGACGCACAAACAGGTGGGCGTCGTCCTGGTTAAAGCAGCGCACGCGGAACAGGCCGTGCAGGGCGCCGCGCAGCTCGTGGCGGTGCACCAGGCCAATCTCGCCGGCGCGGATGGGCAGCTCGCGGTAGGAGTGCGGCTTGGAGGCATACACCAGCACGCCGCCCGGGCAGTTCATGGGCTTAATGCAGTACTCTTCGTCGTCGATGACGGTGGAGTACATGTTGTCCTTGTAGTGGTCCCAGTGGCCCGAGGTCTTCCACAGCTGCTTGTTCATGATGAGCGGCGTGGAGATCTCCACGTAGCCGGCCTTGTGGTGAATCTCGCGCCAGTAGTCCAGCAGCGTGTTCTTAAGGATCATGCCGTTGGGCAGGAAGAACGGGAAGCCGGGGGCCTCGTCGCGCATCATAAAGAGGTCCATCTCGCGGCCGATCTTGCGGTGGTCGCGCTTCTTGGCCTCCTCCAACATGTGCATGTGCTCGTCGAGCTCTTCCTTGGTGGCAAAGGCGACGCCGTTGATGCGGGTGAGCATCTTGTTGTCCTTGTCGCCCTTCCAGTAGGCGCCCGAGACGCCGGTGAGCTTAAAGGCCTTCAGCGCCTTGGTGTAGCAGATGTGGGGGCCGACGCACATGTCGATGTAGTCGCCCTGCTGGTAGAAGGTGATGCGGGCGTCGTCGTCCAGGTCGCCGATGTGCTCGACCTTGTACTTCTCGCCGCGCTCCTCCATAAGGGCGATGGCCTCGGCGCGGGGCTTCTCGTACACGGAGAACTTGAGGTTCTCCTTGACAATCTTTTTCATCTCGGCCTCGATCGCGGGGAAGTCGTCCTCGCTGATCTTGACGCCCTCGGGCAGGTCGACGTCGTAGTAGAAGCCGTTGTCGGTCGCGGGACCGTAGGCAAAGTCGGCCTCGGGGTACAGGCGCTTGATGGCCTGCGCCATGATGTGCGCGGCGGAGTGGCGGATGACGTGCGTGACCTCGTCCTGCGGGAGCTCGGCCACCGAACCGTCATTGTAGAGTGCCTTCATGGGTATGTTTTCTCCTCTCGGATGCCTGATGCAAGTGCGTGCGATGCGCTCGGCGTTTTAACTTGCATCATTATAGGCAGGTTGCCTTGGTATACAAGCGCCCGCCGCACCTTAATGGCACGGCGGGCGATTTTCTACGCATGCTTCATCGTGTGGGGCAGGTTGGCGCGTGGCTTGCGCGGGACGCGCGGTGCCCGTAGCTTGCGGCCGGCCCGGCGATGGATGCGTTACTGGATGCGAGTTCGGCAGTAGGGGCAGACCTTCCAGTGCGCGTCGAGCGGGCGATGGCAGCTGGGGCAGACGTTGCGAACCTGGGTATCGCACACCGGGCAGACGACGAAGTCCTTCTCGATGGGCGCGCCGCACTGCGGGCAGGTGCCGTACTGGGCAAGCTGGCGCTCGCGCAGGGCCATGTCCAGCTCCTGCTCCTCGCGGTCGGATGCGTAGGAGTGCGGGCGCAGGACCAGGTAGGCGATGAGGCCCACAAACGGGATGAGGGCGATGATGCCCCATGCCACGTAGGCGCTGGCGCCGCGGCGGCGAGCGTCGATGAACACATAGACGACCGACAGCACATACAGGGCGATGATAAAGCCAACGAAGGCATAGACGACGCCCATAAGCTGCGGCGACATGAGCTCGGAGATGTACTTGGACATTACGGGTACCTTTCGGGGTAGTTACAGCTCGAGTTAGTGTAACACGGGGGTTAACGATTTGGCAGGTCGCAGGCATGGTCGGATAGAAACATCTCAATCTGTAACGGGTGGCGGCATCGACCGCGAGCTTGGGTGGTGTTGCCCGCGGTCTAACGAGGTCGACATCCGTGCCGGGTCTCACCTCGTCTGCCGTTGGCGGGTGTTGCGGGGCTGTTCGCCGCATTGCCGCCGCGCTGGGGGTGTGCAGACCGTAGGATAGTCGTATTGACAGCCTGTCAACTCGTCTGGGAGGCACTGTGACAGAAACGTTTGATATCGCGATTGTGGGCGCGGGCATTACCGGGTGCGCCATCGCGAGGCAGCTCGCGCGGTTTGACCTGTCCATTTGCGTGGTCGAGGCGGCTAACGATATTGCGTTGGGCGCGTCGAAGGCCAATGGCGGCCTGGTGCACGCCGGCTACGATCCGACACCGGGCACCGTAAAGGCGCAGGTCAACGCCCGTGGCTGCGAGTTGTACGGTACGTGGGCGCAGGAGCTGGGCTTTCTGTTCTGTCGCACCGGGTCGATGGTGCTGGGCTTTAGCGACGAGGACCGCACGCATCTGGAGAAGCTGCGCCAGAATGGCATAGCCAACGGCGTTCCCGAGCTGTCGATTATCGGCCCCGAGCGCATCCACGAGCTGGAACCGCGCGCGAGTGCCCTGGCCACGTGCGCGCTATGGTGCCCCTCGACTGGCTTTGTCGATCCCTTTGAGGTCGCCATTGCCGCGCTGGAGAACGCCGTCGCCAACGGCGTGACATTTATGCGGTCTGCGCCGGTGGAAGCGATTGAGGTTGCTGGCGGCGAGGCTACCGACGGGGCTGTGCGCTTTACGCTGGCGACGCCCGCCGGAGAGGTGCGCTGCCGCTACCTGATCAACGCCGCGGGCAACGGCGCCGCGGACATCTCGCATATGGCGGGCGCCGAAGAGTTTCAGATGGTCTGGCGCCAGGGCAACATCGTGGTATTGGACAAGGAGCCGCGCACGCTCATGCCGCTCTATCCCGTGCCCACGCCGGTGTCCAAGGGCGTTATCGTCACGGGCACGGTACACGGCAACACCGTGATCACCGCGACCGCTGCCGTGCGAGAGCCGGGCGACACGCAGACCTATGCAAGCGATGTGAACGCGCTGCTGACGGGAGCGCGCAAGCTGGTGCCCGACTTGGACACGCGCCGCGTAGTCCGCGCGTTTGCCGGCGGTCGTCCGGTCATTAAGGGAACGAACGACTTCTTTATTGGGCAGTCGACCGTGGTGCCGGGGCTGTTCCAGGCCGCGGGCATTCAGTCGCCGGGCGTGGCGAGCGCGCCGGCCATCGCCGAGCGCATGGAGCAGGTGCTGCGCAATGCCGGCGTGACCCTGCGCAAGCGGGACGATTGGGACCCGATTCGCCGTGCACCGGACGACTTCGACCGTACGCCGCTTGTGCGCAAGGAGGAGCTCATCGAGTCCGACCCAGCATGGGGGCAGATCGTTTGCCGCTGCGAGACGGTGCCAGAGGCCGAGATTGTTGCCGCGATTCGACGCCGCCCGGGCGCGGTTTCGGTCGAGGGTGTCAAACGCCGCTGCCGCGCGGGCATGGGCCGCTGTCAGAGCGGCTTTTGCCAGAGCCGCGTGGTGGCGATCCTAGCCCGCGAGCTGGGCTGCGACCCCAGCGAGGTGTTGTTGGAGGATGCCGGTTCTTGGCTGGTTGAGGGACCGCTGAAGGGGGTGCGCTAGGATGACGACGATCGATGTACGTGACGGACGCGTGGAGGCCGGAGCCGCAGATGCCGTACCAACGCAGGCGTTCGACGTGGTCGTTATCGGCGGCGGACCTGCCGGCATGGCGGCCGCACTTGCCGCGCACAAGGCAGGCGCGCACGTGGTCATCGTTGAACGTGAGCAGCACCTGGGCGGCATCCTACGCCAGTGCATCCACCCCGGTTTTGGCCTTTCGCACTTTAAGCAGGAGCTTACCGGTCCCGAGTACGCGCAGCGTTTTATCGACCAGGTGCGCGCGACCGACATCGCGCTTTTCTTGGACAGCATGGTGCTTGGGATTGATTCAGGCGAGTCCACGGAAGACGCCACACTCCACACCGTCACGCTCATGAATCCCTCCGGTATGCTGCAGCTCACCGGGCGCGCGGTCGTACTTGCCATGGGCTGCCGCGAGCGCACCCGCAGCGAGATCAAGATTCCCGGCAGCCGACCTGCCGGCGTGTTTACGGCGGGCTTGGCGCAGCGATACATCAATATCGAGAACCTCAAACCCGGCTCGCGCGCCGTCATTTTGGGCTCGGGCGACATCGGGCTTATTATGGCGCGCCGCTGCACGCTCGAGGGGATTTCGGTCGAGGGCGTGTACGAGCTCATGCCGTACGCCAACGGCCTGCGCCGCAACGTCAAGAACTGTCTGGAAGACTTTGGCATTCCGCTGCACCTGTCCACCACCGTCACGCGCGTGATCGGACACGATCGCGTGGAGGCCGTAGAGGTAAGCCAGGTCGACGAGCACCTGGCGCCCATTCCGGGAACCGAGCGAGTTGTTCCGTGCGACACGCTGCTGCTTTCGGTGGGCCTGATTCCCGAGAACGAACTTTCGGTGGGTGCGGGTATTGAACTTGACCCGCGCACGCGCGGCGCCGTGGTGGACCAGAGCCTGCAAACGGGCGTTCCGGGCATCTTTGCCTGCGGAAACGTACTGCACGTGCACGACCTGGCCGACAACGTGACGACCGAGTCCGAGCGTGCCGGTGCGGCTGCGGCGGCGTACGCGCTGGGCTGTGGTACTGGGGCCGATGCAGGCGCTGCGGACCCGAGCTGCCGGCTCACGGTCTCCCCCGCCGGCATCGCAGGCTACGCGCTGCCGGGACGCATTACGGCCGCGGCACTCACCAAACTCAACTTCCGTGTGCGCCGACCGGTCGATGCCGCTCGAGTACGCATCTTGGCCAACGGCGAAGAAGTGTTTGCGGGCAAAGTCTGCGCGTTTAAACCGAGCGTCATGGAAAGCTTCCCGCTGCCGGCAAAGGTGATTCAACGCGCACTCGACCTGGGTGCCAGCGAAATCGTCCTGTCCGTCGATCCCGTTGAGGAGGCATAGCTCATGAGTACGAATGTGACCGAGACGCTGCAGTTCAACTGCACCACCTGCCCATCCGAGTGCCTCCTGACCGTAGAGGTGGAGCGCGACGCCAATGGCACCGTGGTGGAAGTGCGATCCGTAACCGGCAACAGCTGCCCGCGCGGCGATAAGTTCGCACATCAAGAACTCACCTGCCCCATGCGCGTGCTCACCACCACCGTAACAGTATCTGGCGGCGACGAAGCCCTGCTCCCCGTCCGCACGGCCGAAGCCATCCCGCTCGAACTCCACGCCCAGGCGATGGACCTCATCCGCGGCCTAGAGGTCAAAGCCCCCATCCGCATGAGCGATGTAGTCCTCCCCAACCTCCTAGACACCGGTACCGACCTCATCGCCAGCATGGACATCGACCCCGCCTAAGCCGCTCATTTAGGACGGGGCTCTTTTAGCTACCCCGCCATCCACCCCGCCCCTCCTCAATTGCGGTGAAATAGTTCCTGATTTCCGCCAAAACCCCGGTATCCGGGAACTATTCCACCGAAACTATCCTTGGAATCGGTATTTAGTTTGTGCCTACCTTAGTGCCATTTCAAAACTATGCCGGATTACGGGGCTGATTCGGAGAACCCTATCCATACCGGCAATTTTCGTTTTTTGATAAGCCGTCTACCTGCGGTTTTAATTTCGCAATTTTTCCCATGGTCAAGTAATACAGGTCCAGCCCCGTAATCCGCCATAGTTTTGAAAGCAGCCCATTTGGGACGAGCCTCTGATGACTACTTTTACCTATCAGCTCGCATGTTTGAGGCAGCTAAAATAGCCCCGTCCCAAATTGACTACCCTGGCATTGGGGATACCATGGTGGCACCCTAGCGAAAGGACGATATATGGCACATGTCGATGGCCAGCGCGTGGCGCGCGTGCTCGATGCGCTCGAGGCTCAGAACCCCGGCGCGCAGCTGCTCGTGAATGACCCGTGGTCGATCTACTATCTGACCGGCTTTTATGCCGATATGTTCGAGCGTTTTTGCGGCGTGCTGCTCGCACGCGATGCCGAGCCGGTAATCTTGATTAACGCCCTGCATCAGCTGCCCGAGTACGACAATGCCCGCGTGGCCTACCACAACGACACCGACGTCGTGACCGACGCCATCGCTCGCGAGGTCAATCCATCCAAGCCCCTCGGCATCGACACCGTCATGCGTTCCGGCTTTTTGATGCCCCTTATGGATCGTCACGCCGCGAGCGAGTTCTTCCTGGGCGACTTTGCCGTCACCGCCGCACGCACCCACAAGGACGAAGCCGAGCAGGAGCTCATGCGCGTGTCCTCGGCCGCAAACGACGCTGTGATGGCCGACGCCATCAAGCTCGTCCACGAGGGCGTGACGGAGCGCGAAATTGCCGACCAGATGCTCGGCCTGTACCGCAAGCACGACTGCGAGGGCTTTAGCTTTCCGCCCATCGTGAGCTTTGGCGCCAACGCCGGTGATCCGCACCACGAGCCCGACGACACCGTACTCAAGCGTGGCGACGTGGTGCTGTTCGACATTGGCGGACGCCGCTGCAACTACTGCTCGGACATGACGCGTACATTCTTTTGGGGCGAGCCGGACGAGGAGACGGCGCGCATCTACGATATCGTGCGCCGAGCCAACGAGGCCGCCGAGGCGCTCATCGCGCCGGGCGTGCGTATGTGCGACCTGGACCGTGCCGCACGCGACGTGATTGAGGATGCGGGCTATGGGCAGTACTTTACGCATCGCCTGGGACACTCGATCGGCTTGCAGGACCACGAGCCGGGCGACGTTTCACTCGTCAACGAGCAGGTCGTAGAGCCGGGCATGACGTTCTCCATCGAGCCGGGCATCTATCTCCCCGGCCGCACCGGCGTCCGCATCGAGGACTTGGCCCTAGTTACCGAGTCCGGCGTCGAGATTCTCAACGCCTACCCCCACGATCCGGTCCGCTTAGACTAGGCAATGCGGCAAAGGGGCTGTCCCTTTGCCGCATCACATGAATGCCGCCACAAAAACGGCCTATCTACTACGTTTAGCCCGCGTGGGTCGACCATACCCGTGTTTTCGCAAAACTGGCAAGCCCTTTACCTGCGGTTTTGATTTCGCAATTCTCGGTATGGTCGAGGGTTACCGGTCAAACGTAGTAAATAGGCCCATTTCGTGGCGAGCAAGTCAACTCGAGGCGCAGGGCAGCCAAAAAAGCCCCGTCCCAAATTGACTGCTTTTGAGTTGCGGTGATATACGGACCGTTTGAGGCTTCTGGCTTGTAAAACAGTCCGTATTTCACCGCAACTGATGAGGGGATGGGTTAACGGAGCAGCCCCGCTACTTCGCCGGCTAGGGTGATGGTACCGGCGGCAACGAAGGGCTCGCCCGCGGCATCGAAGGCAGCGAGGGCCTCGGACACGCTCGGGTATACGCCCGCGAGCTTATCGGCACCCACCAGGGCGGCGAGCTCCTCTGCCGGCAGGGCGCGATCGGAATCGGTCTGGGTCACGACCACGCGGGGGAAGGCCGGGATCAGTACGTCGACGATGCCCGCCACGTCCTTGTCGGCCAGCGCGGCGCACAGCAGCGTGGGGCGGTTCTCCACGCACGGATCGATCTCGTCCAGCGCGCTCACAAAGTTCTCGCAGCTCTGAGGGTTATGGCAGGCGTCGATCAGCTTGAGCGGATCGGTTCCCAGCACATCAAAGCGACCCGGCGTGGGGCAGCCCATAAGCGAAGCATCGAGCGCATCATGGTCGAGCTCGCGGCCCAGATAGCCCTCGCACAGCATAATCGCGCACGCGGCATTTTGCGGCTGATACGCCGGCTTGACCATGCTCGACGTGTAGATCGCACGCGGCGTGGTGCAGCTAAACTCCACCGTATCGCCCACGTGAGCCGGCACCTTGGTCGTAGCGTGGCTCACCACCAGCGGCACGATGCCGCACTCGCGGCAGCGGGCGTCCATCACGCGCTGAACGCTCGGCTCATGCGTGCCCTCGCCCAGAACAACCAGGCGTCCGGGCTTGATGACCGCGGCCTTCTCCCCCGCAATGGCCTCGAGCGTGTCGCCCAAAATGCGCGTGTGGTCGAGTCCGATGCCCGTAACGGCAACGGCGACGGGATCGGTCGCGCTCGTGGCGTCCCAACGACCGCCCATGCCAACCTCGAGCACGGCAACATCCACCGCGGCCTCGGCAAACACCACAAGCGCAGCGGCCGTCAGCAGGTCAAACGGCGTGATGGTATAGGCACGCTCCCCCGCCGCCACACGACGGGCATTCACGCGATGTCCCGCCTCAACAGCGGCAGAAACACCACGGGCAAACGCCTCGTCGCTTACGACGCACCCATCGACCTCCATACGCTCGGGATAGCGCACCAGCTGCGGCGACGTATACAGCGCGGTCCTGAGCCCCTCGCCTCGAAGGATAGCAGCCGAAAAACGCGTAGTCGAAGTCTTGCCATTGGTACCGGCAACCTGAATGCAATCAAAATACTCATCCGGACGTCCCAGCTCATCAAGCATATCGACAACCGTCTCGAGCAGAGGACCAGCATCCCCAGAAATCCGCCCCGTATCAGCAGCAAGCCCAACAGCCTCATCAAACGAAAGCAAATCAAACTCAAAAGGAACGGTATACAAGCCAGAACGCTTAGGCATTTTTAGAACCGCCATTCATAGAAAAATAAAACAGTATAGGTTGAGGATAGTCAGCGAAAACGCCTCTGATGAGCCAAGGTGCCGTGAAACAAGGGCGCATAGGGCTTATGCCCATGCGCCCGAAGTTGAACGGCAAATTGGCCATCAGAGGCGTTTGCAGCGTCGAGTCAGCCGCCGTTCGTTAGAACGGCGGAATAGGTGTCCGCAGTAGCGAGCAAAGCCCCAAACCGCGTCCCCCAGTACCGCCTACGAGAAGTCAGCAACCTGAACAGTCAGCGCCGCCAGGATCTCCTTGAGCTCAGCTGCACGGTCCCTCTTCTTCTGGACCACCGCGGGCGCGGCCTTGGCCACAAAGCCCTCGTTGGCGAGCGTCTTCTCGCAGCCGGCGAGTTCCTTCTGGGCCGCGGCGATCTCCTTCTCCAGGCGCGCCTTCTCGGCCGAAAGGTCGACCTTGCCCTCGAGCACCACAAAGACCTCGACGCCGCTGTCGACCACGGCGATGCTCGCAGCCGGCTTCTCAACGTCGGTACCCATGACCAGCGAGGCGGTGTTTGCCAGCGGCTCGATGGTCGAGCGCAGGCTCTCGAGCTTCTCGATATCCTCGGCACCGGCGCGCACGACTACGTCGAGCTCGGCCTTGGGGCTCAAGCGATAACGCGAACGGGTAGCGCGGGCGGCGGACACGACGGTGCGGCACAGCTCAAATGCGCGCTCGGCGTCCTCGTCGACAAACTTGGCATAGTCGGCGGGCTCGGGCCACTTGGCGATCATGAGTGCCTCGGCGCGATCCACGTTGCCCCCGGCATCCAGGTCGAGCACGCTCGCCGGCATGTTGTCCCAGATCTCCTCGGTAACAAACGGCATGAGCGGGTGCATCAGGCGAATGGAGGTATCGAGCACAAAGATCAGGTTGCGCTGCGCCTGCAGACGGCCCTCGCCCTTCAGGCGGGCCTTGGTGACCTCGACGTACCAGTCGCAGACCTCATTCCAGAAGAACTGCTGCACGCCGCGGGCCATGTCGCCAAAGGTGTACTTCTCGATACCCTCGGTGACCATCTTGACGGCCTTGGCCAGGCGGCTGAACATCCAGGCGTCGGCCGGCGTCTCAACGACGGGCTCGCCGGGCGTGTAGCCCTCCATGTTCATAAGCAGGAAGCGGCTGGCGTTCCAGATCTTGGTCACAAAGCTCTTGGCCTGGTCGGTGCGCGGGCTGTCGATGAGCTTCTTGGTCTTCTTGTCGATGTTCGCGTCGAACTTGACGTCCTGGTTGTTGGTGCACAGCGTGAGCAAGTTGAAGCGCATGGCGTCGGCGCCGTACATGCCAATGAGGTCCATGGGGTCAACGCCGTTGCCCTTGGACTTGGACATGCGGCTGCCGTCCTTGGCCAAGATCGTCGGGTAGATGACGACGTCCTTAAACGGCACCTCGTCCAAGAAATACAGCGAACTCATGACCATACGGGCGACCCACAGCGCGATGATGTCGCGTGCGGTGACGAGCGCCGTCGTGGGGTGATGGCCCTCGAGCAGCTCCGGCTTTTGCGGCCAGCCCTGCGTGGCGAAGGTCCACAGCTGCGAGCTGAACCAGGTGTCCAGCACGTTCTCGTCCTGATGCACGTGATGGCCGCCGCACTTGGGACACACATCGGTGTCCTCGGTGAGGGCGTCCTCCCAGCCGCAGTCCTCGCAGTAGAACACGGGGATGCGATGGCCCCACCACAGCTGGCGCGAGATGCACCAGTCCTTGAGGTTCTCCATCCAGGTGGTGTAGGTCTGCGTCCAGCGCGCGGGGTGGAAGGTGACCTTGCCGGAGTTGACGGCGTCGAGCGCCGGTCCCTTGAGCTTGTCGACGGCCACGAACCACTGCTCGGACAGCCACGGCTCCAGCGCGGAGTCGCAACGGTAGCAGTGCATGACGGAGTGGTCGAGGTCCTCGACGTGATCGAGCAGGCCGTGCTCCTCAAACCACTTGATGACGGCCTCGCGGCACTCCTCGCGGTTCATGCCGGTGAACTCGCCGTAACCCTCGACGACCACCGCGTGCTCGTCGAAGATATTGATCTGCGGCAGGTCGTGGGCCTGACCCATGGCGTAGTCGTTGGGGTCGTGGGCCGGGGTGACCTTGACGAAGCCGGAGCCAAAGTTGGCATCGACGTGCCAATCCTCAAAGATGGGAATCTCGCGGTCGACGATGGGGAGCTTGACGGTCTTACCCACGAAGGCGGCCTTCTCGGGATCCTTCGGGGAGACGGCGACGCCCGTGTCGCCGAGCATGGTCTCGGGGCGCGTGGTGGCGACGACGATGTAGTCCTGGCCGTTAACCGGCTCGGTCAGCGGGTAGCGCAGGTGCCACAGGTGACCCTTCTCGTCCTTATACTCGGCCTCATCGTCCGAAATGGCGGTGGTGCAGTTGGGGCACCAGTTGACGATGCGCTTGCCGCGGTAGATCAGACCGTCGTGGTACCAGTCGCAAAAGACCTTGCGCACGGCCTGCGCGTAGTCCTCGTCCATGGTAAAGCGCTCGTTATCAAAGTCGACGGAGCAGCCCATGCGCTTGATCTGCTCGACGATGATGCCGCCGTACTCGTGGGTCCAGTCCCAGCAGGCGTCGACAAACTTATCGCGACCGATCTCCAGGCGGCTGATGCCCTCGCTCTTGAGCTTCTTGTCGACCTTGGTCTGCGTGGCGATACCGGCGTGATCGGTGCCCAGCACCCAGCGCGTGGACTTGCCGCGCATGCGGGCCATACGGATGATGGCGTCCTGGATGGAGTCGTCAGTAGCGTGACCCATATGGAGCTTGCCGGTCACGTTGGGAGGCGGAATGGTGACGGTGCAGTCGCCCACGCCCTCACGGCGCTTGTAGTAGCCGCCGTCGAGCCACTTCTGCAGGATCGCCGGCTCGTTGGTCGACGGATCGTAGTTCTTGGGCATTTCTTCCATATATCTCTCCCTTGCCCATCGGGGAGGAATGTAGGCCCGATTTTCGCTCGGTCAAGTCCTGGGCTCGCTCGAAGACCACATTAAGTGGTCTTCGGCTCGTGCGGAATCTACGAAAATCGGGCCTACATTCCTCCCCTTAGGTATCGATTACTTCAGTCTGATATGACTTCGCTGAGGCTTAAACAAACACACAGAATAACACAGGTAGTTGGGTGTTTTGCGTATATATAAAATAGCCTCCGACCGTGGATGGTCGGAGGCTATTTGCAAGCACGTTTTTGGCTGGTTTACCCGTAGATGCGTTGGGGCTGTTCTTCGCCCTTAACCGCCGCTTCGGTTACGACGACCTTGGCGACGCCTTCCTCGCTGGGGAGGTCGAACATCGTCTGCTGCAGCACGTCCTCGCAGATGGAGCGCAGGCCGCGGGCGCCGGTCTTGCGGGCGAGTGCCATGCGGGCGATCTCGTGCAGCGCCGCGTCCTCAAACTCAAGCTCAACGTCCTCGAGCTGGAACATCTTACGGTACTGGCGCACCACGGCGTTCTTGGGCTCGGTCAGAATCGACACCAGATCGTCCTCGTCGAGCGCCTGCGTCTGGGTGACGACGGGCGTACGGCCCACAAACTCGGGGATCATGCCAAAGGCGTTGAGGTCCTGCGGGAGCACCTGACGCAGCAGGTCGTTCTCGTCGACCGAAGTGGGGCCGGCGATCTCGGAGTTAAAGCCCACGCCCTTGTTGCCAACACGGTCGGCGATGATCTTATCCAGGCCCACAAAGGCACCGCCGCAGATGAACAGGATGTTGGTCGTGTCGATCTGCAGCAGCTCCTGCTGGGGATGCTTGCGGCCGCCGGTGGGCGGAACGCTTGCCACCGTGCCCTCAAGGATCTTCAGCAGCGCCTGCTGAACGCCCTCGCCCGAAACATCGCGGGTGATGGAGAGGTTCTCGGCCTTGCGGGCAATCTTGTCGATCTCGTCCACGTAGATAATGCCGACCTGCGCGCGCTCAATGTCGCCATCGGCAGCATTGATGAGCTTGAGCAGGATGTTCTCCACGTCCTCGCCCACGTAACCGGCCTCGGTGAGCGCGGTGGCGTCGGCGATGGCAAACGGCACCTCGAGGATGCGCGCGAGCGTCTGGGCGAGCAGAGTCTTACCGGTACCGGTGGGACCGAGCAGCAAAATGTTAGACTTGGCGAGCTCCACCTCGTCCATATCATCGTCGAGCTGCGAGTCAAAGCCGTCGTCAAAGGCCGAAAGCGCGGCGCCACCCTCGATCACGCGGCGGTAATGGTTGTACACGGCAACCGACATGGCACGCTTGGCGTCCTCCTGGCCCATGACATAGGCCGAAAGCTCGTCATAAATCTCGTGCGGCGTCGGCACATGCGTAATGACCTGGCGGGCATCGTCCTCGAGCTCAAAGCCCTCGGCCTCGGGATCCACAGCGGGCTGAGACGCGGCCTGACCGTGATCATTGAGGAAGCCCGGCAGCTTGCCGTTGCGGGCGGCGTCCATAAAGTCCGAAGCCAGCGACTCCTCCAGGATCTCGGAGCAGGCGGCGACGCACTCGTCACAGATAAAGATGTTGGTCGGGCCCTTTACAAGGCGACGAACCTGTCCCTGCTCTTTTCCGCAGAAGGAGCAGCGGATGGGATTGCCGTTCTCGTCGAAGTTGTCCTGCATGTTACCGGCCATCCTAGGCGTCCTTCGCGGCGAGGTCGCGCGAGGTGACGATGCGGTCGATCAGGCCGTAATCGAGGGCCTCGGCAGCGGTCAGGTAGTTGTCGCGCTCGGTATCGGCCTGGACCTTCTCGATGGGCTGGCCCGAGGCATCGGACAGGATCTGGTTGAGCTCGCGGCGGGTCTTCTTGATCTCCTCGGCCACGATCTCGATCTCGGTCTGCTGACCTTGAGCACCGCCGCTGGGCTGGTGAATCATGACCTTGGAGTGCGGCAGGCAGAAGCGCTTGCCCTTGGCGCCGGCCGAAAGCAGCACAGCGGCCATAGACGCGGCCATACCGACACAAATGGTGGAGACCTGCGGTTTGATGAAGTTCATGGTGTCCAGAATCGCCAGGCCGGAGTAAACCTCGCCGCCGGGCGAATTGATGTAGAGCGAGATATCCTTCTCGGCATCCTGGCTCTCTAGATGCAGCAGCTGGGCAACGACCAGGTTGGCGCTGACGGAGTTGATCTCCTCGCCCAAGAAGATGATGCGGTCGTTGAGCAGGCGCGAATAGATATCGTAGCTGCGCTCGCCGCGCGGCGTCTGCTCGATAACGTATGGCACGAGGGCGGAATCGAACTTAGCGATCATTCGCATCTCCATTTCTCTCTTGCGGACCAAATTGGTTCTAGATAAACGTACGGTGCCCGCATGCTATGCATTGGCTGGCACCGTACGAAGCTACCGGATAACCGGTGTATAACTTTACCCCATCACGGGCGCAAGCATGCGCTCGTGGGCAAGGTGGCGAGAATTACTCGGCGTCCTTGGCGGTCTCATCGACCTCGGTCACCTTGGCGTTCTCGACCAGGTGATCGACGGCCTTGGAGCGACGGATGGACTCGCGGACGGCAGGCATACGGCCATCGGCGATAAACTCGGCCTTGGAAGCCTCGACGTCCTTGACACCGGCCTTCTCGAACTCGGCGTTGATGTCGTCCTCGGTGACCTCGATCTTGAGCTCGCGGGCGAGGGCGTCGAGCGCCAGGGACTCACGGGCAACGTCGTTGGCCTGCTTGTGCAGGTCGCCGATGAACTGCTCCATGGTCAGACCGGAAGCGGGCAGCCAGGTGTCCAGGGTCATGCCGCGGGCAGCGAGGTTGGACAGGAAGTTCTGGCCAAGCTCCTCAAAGACGGACTGCTCGTAGTCGGCGTCCATCTCGTCAAGCTGCAGGCGCTCGGCGAGAGCGGAGACGCAACGGTTCTCCTTCTCGGCCGGGAGGCGGGAAGCCTTGTCCTGCTCGATCTCGATCTTGATGGCGTCGCGCATAGCGTCGATGCTGTCGAAGCCAAAGTCGGACTTGACGAGCTCGTCGGTGAGCTCGGGGGTGTTGCGGACCTTGATGCCCTTGACGGTGACCTCGACGGTGTGGGTCTCGGCCTCCTCGCCCTCCTCGACCTCGTCGGTCCAGGTGACGGTCTTGACGTCGTCAACGTTAGCGCCGATCAGGGCCTCGTTGAACTCCTTGGGATTGCTGTCGCTACCGGCGATGAGCATGCGGCCCTCGGCGGCAAAGTTGTCGGCGTTCTCGACGGCCTTGAGGTCGACGGTGACGTAGTCCTCGGCCTCGACGGCGCGACCCTCGACGTCCTCGAAGGTGGCACGGTAGTTGAGGAGCATCTCGACCTGGTTGTTAATCTCGGACTCGGTGACCTCCGCAGGGGGCATCTCGATCTCGACAGCGTCGAAGGAGGAGAGCTCAGCAGCAGGACGCAGGGAGAACTCGACGGTGTAGGTGTAGTCCTCGTGATCCTTGGCGAGGTCGAGCTCCTTGTAGTCACCGCTCTTGGTGGGGACGATGTCCAGCTCGTTGAGGACGGCGGGCTCGTTGGCGGCGATCAGGTCGTTGGTGGCCTGAGCGAGGGTAGCCTCGGCGCCAAGAGCGGAGTCGATGACCGGACGGGGAGCCTTGCCGGCACGGAAGCCCGGGAAGCGGTACTTCTTGGCGGTGTCCTTGTAGGCCTTCTTGATCGCGGCGTCGACGTCGGCGGCCGGGATGGTGACCGTAGCGGTGAGCTTGGCGTCCTTGACGTCAGAAGCGGTGATGTTCAACACGTTCCTCCTCATACTGCCCAGCTTATCTGAGGTGCTGGTACCTTTATGCAACAAAGAGTCGCGACGGCCGAAGCCGACGCAGGTGCGATGGTGCGGGCGAAAGGACTCGAACCTTCACGGGAATCCCACCAGAACCTAAATCTGGCGCGTCTACCAATTCCGCCACGCCCGCATGAACGCACAGATTACGAATGATAGCAGATACGAACGGCAAGCGCACGCACACGTTTTACAGGCTCACGACCTCACCACGAGTGCAAAAGGCGGGACGAGTTGTCCCGTCCCGCCAACTACGACTTGTTCGCTAACCCGCTACTCCCCCAGCAGCGCTTTCTCGGGCGTGATGGGCAGTGAGCGAACCTGATGGCCGGTGGCGTGCGCCACGGCCGAGGCCACGGCGGCGAGCGGCGTGTTGATGACGACCTCGCCGATCGACTTGGCGCCAAACGGGCCCGTCGGCTCGTAGCTCGGCTCAAAGGCCACGCGAATGCTGCCGATATCCAAGCGCGTGGGCAGCTTGTAGCTCATAAAGTTGCCGGTGCGCAGACGGCCGCGTTCATCGTGCTCGACGATCTCGTAGAGCGCGTGGCCGATGCCCTGGGCAATGCCGCCCTCGGCCTGGACGCGCGCGAGCGCCTCATTGATCACGGTGCCGCAGTCGACGGCTGCCGCGTAATCCACCACGGTCACCTTGCCGGTGGCCTTGTCGACCTCGACCTCGGCAATGCCGGCCATAAACGGCGGAGGCGAAACGGGCAGGCAGGCAGAAGCATGCGAGGTGAGCGCGTCGCCACCCGCGATGTTCTTGACGCACAGGTTGGCAAAGTCGCGCAGCGTGAGGTAGCGGTTCTGCTCGCGCGCGGCGCGCTCGTCGGACAGACGCACGTACTGGCCGTCGAAGACCACGTCGGCGGCGTCCACGTCCCACATCTGGGCGGCCTTGACGCAAATCTTCTCGCGCAGCTCGGTCGCGGCGTTCTTAGCGGCAAGGCCCGTCACGTACGTACCCGAGCTCGCGTACGAGCCGGCGTCGAACGGCGACACGTCGGTGTCCACACCGCGTACCACAATGAGCGAACTCTCCACGCCCAGCTCCTCGGCAGCAATCTGCGCGAGAATCGTGTCGACGCCCATGCCGTTGTCGGTGGCGCCGGTCGAAAGCGTAATAAAGCCGTCCTCTTCCAGGCGCATGTCAATGCCGGCAATATCGACGTTGGAAATGCCCGAGCCCTGCATGGTGAGCGCACAGCCCAGGGCACGCACGCGGTCGCCCAGGTCGACGGCTAGCGGCTTGTCGCGCCAACCGATCATGTCCATCGCGCGCAGCAGGCAGCGATCGAGCGCGCAGGCGTTGAGCTTCTCGTTGTAATACTGCGGCATGATCTCGCCCTCGCGCACGATGTTCTTAAGGCGCAGGTCGGCGGGGTCCATGTGCAGCATGTCGGCGAGCTCGTTGACGGCGCTCTCCACGGCAAACTGGCCCTGGGTGGCACCGTAGCCTCGATACGCGCCGCCGCGGTTGGTGTTGGTGTAGACGGCGTCCCAGCTAAAGCGGCTCGCCTTCACGTGGTTATAGATGGGCAGGCTCTTGTGGCCCGAGAGGCCGATCGTCGTGGTAGCGTGCTCGCCGTACGCGCCGGCGTTGGACAACGTATGCAGATCGATGGCCGTGATGGTGCCGTCGTTCATGGCACCCAGCTTAACGGTCATCTGCATCTGGTGGCGCGAGTTGCCCGCAGTGATGGTCTCCTCACGGGTGTAGCAGCAATAGCTCGGACGGCCGGTCTGCTGGGTGACGAACGCAACGAAGATCTCGCAGCAGCCCGTCTGCTTGGAGCCAAAGCCGCCACCGATGCGCGGCTTGATGACCTGCACCTGCGACTGCGGAATGTCGAGCGACTGGGCGACCATACGGCGCACGTGGAAGGGCACCTGCGTCGAAGTGGTCACCGAGATGCGCCCAAACGCGTCGGTCGTCGCAAAGGCGCGGAAGGTTTCCATGGGCGCTGTCTGTGTGGCCTGGCTGGTGTAGGTGCGGGTGAAGACGATGTCACTCTGGGCGAAGGCCTCGTCCAAGTCGCCAAAATCGCTGGTACCGCTGCACACCAGGTTGCGAGCAACGTCGCCGCCCTGCGGGAACATAAAGGTTACGTCGCCCTCGGGGTGGACCACGATGTCGTTATCGAGTGCTTGGGTAAAGTCGAGCAGCGGCTCGAGCACCTCGTAGTCGACCTTGATGAGCTTGAGCGCCTTGTCGGCGGCTTCCTCGGTCTCGGCAGCGACAATCGCCACCTCTTCGTTTTGGTAACGGACGAGGTTCTCGAGAATCAAACGGTCGTAGGGACTCGGCTGCGGATAGCTCTGACCGGCGATAGTAAAGCGGCGCTTGGGCACGTCCTCGTAAGTGTAGACGACCACGACGCCGGGCACCTTCAGGGCGCGCGACGTATCGATGGAGCGGATCTTGGCGCGGGCATAGGGGCTGCGCTTGAGTTTGACGATCAGGGCCCCGGCGGGCACCATATCGCCCGTGTAGACGGGACGGCCCTCGAGCAGCGCCTTCGAGTCCTTCTTGGGCTGCTTATGGGTGATCTGCTTGTACGAGACACCGTCGCAGCTGGTGTCGTTGACCGGCAGTTCGGGCATCTCAAAGCCCACCTGCACGCCGGACTCGTTGAGGGAGCGGACAATGGCACGCAGCTGGCTCTCGTAGCCGCTGCAACGGCAGAGGTTGCCGGCGAGCTGGCGCGACAGCTCCTCGCGCGTGGCGACGAGGCTCGGGTCCTCCTTGGCGGCGCGGGCAAGCGCCAGCACGTTCATGATAAGGCCGGGGGCGCAAAAACCGCACTGCTCGGCGCCTTCGGCAGCCATCGCGCGGGCAAGCGCCTCGGACTCGGCCTTGAGACCCTCGAGCGTGGTGATGGTGTGGCCCTCAACGCGGGCGGCGGGAACCGAGCAGCTCAGCACCGGGTCGCCGTCGAGCCACACCGTGCACAGGCCGCAGTTGGTGGTCTCGCAGGCGCAGCGCACCGACGCACAGCCCTGCTCGCGCAGCAGCGCAAAGAGCATAGTGTCGGGGGCAATCTGAACCTTGACCTTACGGCCGTTGAGCGTAAAGGAAAGATCGATGAGTTTGGTAGCCATTAGCGCACCTCGCTAGAATCGACGCCGGGCACGCGGCGGCAGGAATACTCGTCCGTGGCAAACTTAGGAATCTGCACGGTCTCGAGCTCGCGGGCAAGCGCGGCAGAAAGCTCGATGCCGGCGGCACGACGCACGGCCTGGACGGCGAGCGGTGCCGAGATGCGACGGCGGTACTCGACCGAGCCCCACAGGTTGGTTCCGTAGCTCAGGGCACGCACGGATGCAGCAAGGGCGCGAAGCTCGTCCTCGGAAGGCTGCTCGCTGGAAAGGCCACATGCCTCGCCCTGCAGCAAGGTAGCGCGCAGCGGGCGGGCGCCCACGGTGACGTGCCAGCTGTTGTCCCACCAGGCGGCGGTGACGTTCAAGGAGGGGAAGTCGGTCGCGGCCTTGCGCACGGCCTCATAGCTCGCGCGGTAATCGTGCTTGACGACCACGACATGCTCGATCACGTCACGTACGTAGCCCATGTCCACGAACTCCGCGAGCGGCACGCGACCGGCGCCCGTCAGCTCAACATAGGAATCGAGCGCCAGGAAAGCCGAGAGCACGTCCGAAAAGCCAAAGCGGCCGTAGATGCTGCCGCCCACCGTAGCGGTATTGCGCAGCTGCACACCCACGATGTCGTGGACGGCGAACTCAAAGACATTGTTGACAAGCGCGTTGAGCCCGGCATGGCGCTCGAGCTGGCGCAGGGTGCACATGGCACCGATGCGAAACTCGGTCTCGGTCTCCTCGATCTGATCGAGTCCGCAGGCCGAAAGGTCAATCGCCGTCGCCACACGACGCGAACCCAGGCGCATCCAGATGCCGCCGCCCACAATCTTGTTGTTGCGGTTCTTCTGCAAGAGCTCATAGGCTTCGGCCGCGTTTCCAACACGGACGTAGGTACCGAACTTGAGCACGTTCTCCCCCATCTCTCCACTTGTCCAGTACCCTTTAGTGTACCAAACGAGGGCGCATGACCCTCACCACCATAAAAAAGGCTCCCGGCCGAAATGGTCGGGAGCCTTAAGCGCATCAGCTGAAGCTGAACGGAGCAATGTCGAGCGAAGATTTAGCAGACGCCCTGGGCGAGCATGGCGTCGGCAACCTTCAGGAAGCCGGCGATGTTGGCACCCATGACGAAGTTGCCCTCCTGGCCATACTCCTTGGCGGTGTCGTCCACGTTGTGGAACATGCCGCGCATGAGTTGCTCGAGCTTGCCGTCAACCTCCTCGAAGGTCCAGGACAGGTGCTCGGCGTTCTGGCTCATCTCCAGGCCAGACACGAGCACGCCGCCGGCGTTGGCAGCCTTACCGGGCATAAAGGCGACGCCGTTCTCCTGGAAGTAGGTCGTGGCCTCGATGGTCGTGGGCATGTTTGCGCCCTCGCCGACCACCTTGCAGCCGTTGGCGACGAGCACCTGGGCGTCCTCGAGCAGCAGCGTGTTCTCACGAGCGCAGGGCAGCGCGATGTCGCAGGGCAGCTGCCACACGCCGCGGCCGTCGCCCTCGTGCCACACGGCGTTGGGCTTCTCGTCAACGTACATGGCGAGCGTGACGCCCTTGTCGTGGCCGGAGCGCTTCTTGTTGTAGACGTGCTCGAGCACAGAGTAGTCGATGCCGTCGGGATCCTCGACCCAGCCGTGGGTATCGGAGCAGGCCAGCACCTTGCCGCCGAGCTGGGAGACCTTCTGGACAGCGTAGATGGCGACGTTGCCGGAACCGTGAACCACAACGTTCTTGCCCTCGAAGGAATCGCCGCGGCTCTTGAGGTACTCGTCCACAAAGTAGACCAGGCCGTAGCCGGTGGCCTCGGTACGGGCGAGCGAGCCGCCAAAGGAGAGGCCCTTGCCGGTGAGGACGCCGGTCCACTCGTTGGTCAGGCGCTTGTACTGACCGAACATGTAGGCAACCTCGCGGCCGCCAACGCCCAGGTCGCCGGCGGGAACGTCGGTGTTGGGGCCAATGTGGCGATAGAGCTCGGTCATGAAAGACTGGCAGAAGTGCATGATCTCGTTGTTGGACTTGCCCTTGGGGTCAAAGTCGGAGCCGCCCTTGCCGCCGCCCATGGGAAGGGTGGTCAGGCTGTTCTTGAGGATCTGCTCCAGGCCCAGGAACTTAAGCATGCCCAGGGTGACCGTCGGGTTAAAGCGCAGGCCGCCCTTGTAGGGTCCAATGGCAGAGTTGAACTCGACGCGGTAGCCGCGGTTGACCTGAACCTTGCCCTGGTCGTCGACCCAGGGGACACGGAACATAACAATGCGCTCGGGCTCGACGAGGCGCTCAAGCAGGGCGGCCTCCTCGTACTCGGGGTGGGCGTCGAGCGCCGGCTGGATGGTGCCGAGGATCTCGGTCGCGGCCTGGATGAACTCAGGCTGCTCGGGATAGCGGGCCTTGAGCTCGTCGAGAACTTTCTGCGTGTAGCTCATGCTTCCTCCAATTGATGGAAAAGAAAAGTGTCGGTCGCGGCACCCCATGCGCCGCGAACTTTATCGTGTATGAATAATATCGCACTGTTGCAGCAAAGTTTCGCATAAGCCGACGAGCAGATGTTTCGTTTTGATTACGATGCAGGTAGAAGCGTTTTTGAGCGCTCGGGGTACAAATCGCGTGTTTCGAAGCTGTTTCGTCCACATGTTCCAAACCACCACAAAGGGGACGGGCACCTTTGCGGTGGTTTTGGTGATTAGAGGACGAGCTGATGGTAGTCGGCGGGGGTTACGCGGCCTTCGGTGGCAGCGCGGAAGGCGGCGAGCGCATCGCCGGAGAACGGCATGACCCAGCACAGCCCGCAGCCGGCGGTAATGGAGCCGGGCAAAGGCATAATGCGCCCGGGCACGCCGGCATCCAGGCACAGCTGCTCGCATTCCATCACATCGAAGGTGCTGTCGAACGACACGATGATCTTGCGTTCGTGGTCGAGGGCATCACCGGACGGGCCGCCGCGGTGTGCCTCACGATACGCCGCGGCGGCCGCTTCCTCTTCCGCGGTATGCCCACAGCCACCGCAACCGCAGGTACAGGGTTCGGACCCGTCGCAAGTGCAAGGCTCCCCGGTATCGGGGCAAATATCGTGAGACATGGCATCTCCCATCGTCTAGGCGAGCAGCTCGGCTGCCGCAAACTCCTCGGGTGTATTGACGTTTTCGAAGCAGAGCGTGGAGCCGGCGGCCTTAACGATCTGCGGCTCATCCATATAACCGGCCTGAACGCGATTGATCAGGCAGCGAATGCGCTGTCGGTCGCAGGAGAGCAGCTCTTGGGCAACCGGCGCACACGCGTCACGGCGCCAGACGGCGCAAAGCGGCTCAATCCCCCGCTCCTCGCGCGGGACGCACACATCGAGTGCCTCGGCCTCAACATGATCGGCAAGCGCGCCGATGAGTTCCGGCGAGACGAACGGCATATCGCAGGCGACGATTGCCACGAGGGGCAACCGAGCGGCAAACAGCGAGCTCGCGATGCCACGCATGGCGCCGGCGGGGCCTTCAAGGTCCGCTACCACGCGTGGCACAAGACCGCCAAAGGCGCGCTCCTCAAGATAGGCAAGCTCGCTGGGACGCGAAGTCGTCACAACCAACTCGCCGGCAATTGGCGCCAGCCGACCCAGCACGCACTCGATGAGCGGCTCGCCGCAAAACGCCATGCGAGCCTTATCGCAGCCCATGCGCGACGACAACCCGCCCGCCTGGACGACACAAGAAAGATCGGCCCGTCTTACGGTAGTCATACGGCAAAACACCTCCATCGGCATGCTCGAAACCCGGTGCACGAAGCTAAATACAGCCGCCGAAATAACGGCGCTTCGAAAAGCTCGTGCAAAAACAAAACAGCGCCTTTGCGGCACGCAGCAAGACCGCGAGCACAAAAGCGCTGGTAGCGTATGGCGGGAACGTATGTGAATCGAACACATCCAAGACGTTTTGCACGCCTCGCAACGGTTTTGAGGACCGCGGAGCCCACCGGAGCCCATCCGTTCCCAAGTGCGCCGGTATTTTACCAAACAGAGCAGCCAATCTAGCGCAGGGAGCGCAGGCCGCCGGCTTCCTTGTCGAGCACCGTAAAGCGCACGGCATCCAGGTGCTCCAAGATGCTGATGGCGCGCTTGCGCGACACACCTAAGGCCTCGCGCAGCACACTCGTGGTAGCAGCGCCACCAGCAGCCTCGATAGCGGCAGCGACGAGCTCACGCGCGCGGTCCTCAGCGGCTGCAGACAGGGCCACATCGCGCTCGACCTTCACAATCGAGCGGTTGAGCGAAAGCTCGCGCAGGGCTCGCGTCATGGTGTCGCGATCGAGCTGCAACTGCTCGCCAACCTCGGGCAGCGTCGGCGCATCGAGGCCAGCTTCGTCCAGCAAGGAAACGATGCGCTCGCAGGCCTCGCGCACCACACGCGCCGCAGCGGCGGCGGAGTGTGGGTCGAACACCTCAGCGCCCTCGGAGGCACACACGCCACGCGAGCAGCCCTCGGAAATCAGGGCTGCGGCAACATTATCGTCAGCGGTAGGCCACGCAGCATGGGCAACGGCGCCGGGCGTAAAGCCCGTCTCCTTGGGAGCCGCCGCGTGCATGGCTGACAGGGTCGCCGCCAGTGCATCCATCGCGGCATCGAGCACCACGGCGTCCGCCAAGAGGTCCGCATCACCCACGGCAAGCTTGCGAACGGAGCCCTGCGCCACCAACCCGCGCAGTGCGGCATCGACCTCGCCGACTCCAAGATCCAAAGTCTCGGCAACATCAATCGCCGTAACCGGCAGCGTCTGCAACGCCAGCCAAGCGCCCACACTGCCCGCGATATCGCCGGACTCGAGCGCCGCGTACAGCGAACGCTCCCCTTCGGCAAGCTCGCGCGAGCGACGGCAGCGCGAAAGCAGCACGCGCCCGCCGCCGATAAGCATCACGGGCGAATAGGACAGCACCACGGCATGATCCCCGGCACGTAGCGGCAGCGAGTTTTCCAAGCGCACCTGAACAATACGGGTCTCGCCCACCGCCATGGGGGCCTCGCCCTCCATGAACATGATGCGACCGACAACCTCGGCCGTACCCGCCATCACATGCACGCGCGCGCCCGACTCGAGCACGCGCGGCTTGGCACCCTCGCGGCCCAGGTAAGTGAACACCATCATAAAGCGCATCGTCTGGCCAAAGCGACCCTGCACGCCGAGCATCTCTCCGCGATCGAGCGCGGCGACGGCATCGCCCACCAAGTTGAGCGCCACACGCTGACCGGGCAATGCCCGCGGCGTATCGCCATGCACCTGAATCCCGCGCACGCGACAGACCGTACGCGACGGCAGCGCGACGAGCTCTTCGCCCACCGCAACCGGCGCATCGTGCAGCGTTCCCGTCACGACGGTGCCGACACCCTTAATCGTAAAGCAGCGGTCGATGGGCAGACGCGGCGCGGCATCGCTCCGATCGGAACGGTCGCGGCAGGCGTCCCAGCAAGCGGCAACCTGCTCGTCGAGCACCGCAAGCAGCCCGTCGATCCCCGCGCCCGTCTTAGACGACACGGGCACAATCGGCGCGCCCGCAAACACGGTACCCGACAAAAAGTCATCGACATCGAACTCGGCAAGCTCGGTCATCTCGGCGTCGGCCAGGTCGCACATCGTCAGCGCCACCACCATATGCGTAACGCCCAGCAGCTCCAGCACATGCACGTGCTCGCGGGCCTGCGGCATTACACCCTCAACGGCAGAGACCACCAGCACGGCCACGTCGATGCCCGTGGCACCCTGCACCATAGCGCGCAAGTAATGCGCGTGGCCCGGCACGTCGACCAGGCCGACAATCTTGCCACTCGGCAGCGCCAGCTCACCAAAGCCAAGCTCAACGGTCATGCCGCGACGACGTTCAACTTCCAGACGGTCGGGGTTTTTACCCGTCAGCGCCTCGATGAGCGCCGACTTACCGTGGTCGACATGTCCCGCCGTGCCAACGATAACGGGACACTCCACCAGCGCCTGAACCTCACTCATCGAACAATCGCCTTCTCAACGCACGCGACGAGCGTCGATGCCGCCGTCTCGATATCGCGCTCGCCCACGAGCGTGCGCACATCAAACAGAATGCGGTCGTGCGAGGCGCGCGTCACGACCGGCGTGTCGAAGTCTTGAACGAGCGAGCGTTTGAGTGCGTCGACGGACAGGCGCTCGTCAACAAGACGCACGGCAACGCACATCGTCGGCAACTCAACGGTAGGCAGCGAACCGCCACCGGGCGTCGAGGACTCCTCGACAATCTCCACCTGAACTGCGCACGAGCAACCGGCCTTATCGAGCCCGGCGACCATACGATCGCGCAGCTTGCGGGCACGCCGCTCCAGATGAGCCTGCGGAAGCGTGAGCATGCTGAGCACCGGAATATCGCGATGGGCCACGGCGGCGCCGTCCATGTAGATGCGCAGCGTGGCCTCGAGCGCCGTGAGCGCCAACTTGCCCGGACGCAGGGCGCGCATAAGCGGATGCGACCCACAGGCCTGGACCAGATCACGACGGCCCATGATAATGCCCGCCTGCGCCGCGCCCAGCAGCTTATCGCCCGAGCACGACACGATGTCAAGCCCTGCCGCGACCGAAGCCGGCGTGGGCTCCTCGCCGCCGCACACCAGGATGTCATCAGGCAATAGCGCCCCCGAACCCTGGTCTTCATAGAACAGCAGGCCATGCTTGTGGGCCAGGGCGGCAAGCTCCCGAGAGCCCACCTCCTCGTGAAAACCCTCGATGCGATAGTTGGAAGGATGAACCTTCAGGATCATGGCCGTTTCGGGCGTGATGGCGCGCTCGTAGTCGCCCAGATGCGTGCGGTTGGTGGCGCCGACCTCGACGAGCTTGGCGCCCGAGGCCGCCATGACGTCGGGAATACGGAAGCTGCCACCGATCTCGACGAGCTCTCCACGGCTCACGATGACCTCTTTGCCCGCGGCATGGGTGGCAAGCACCAGCAGCACCGCGGCGGCATTGTTGTTGACGACCAGCGCATCCTCGGCACCGGTGAGCGAGCGGATCAGCTGCGCGGCGTGCTCCTTGCGCGACCCGCGCGAACAGGTGTCGACGCTGTACTCGAGCGTGCTATACCCGCGCGCAACCTCGGCCACGGCCTTGGCGGCCGATTCCGCGAGCGGAGCGCGACCCAAGTTGGTATGGATGACCACACCCGTGGCGTTGACGGCAGGACGCAGGCTCGGCAGCGCAGAACGATGCGCGCGAAATTCAATGGCCGATGCCAGCTCGCGCTTGGAGCGCGGATCGGCGCCGGCGCGGATGGCAGCACGCTCCTCGTCGAGCTCGGCCGTCACGGCAGCATGGACCACCGCGTCGCAGGTCTCCCCCGCTGCCTTCACTACCGGCCACTCGGCAAGCAGCTCGTTGACGGAAGGAATGGCGCGCAGGCGGGCGCGCACCTCATCGGACATGTTCTGGCTATCGCTCATGTGCGGCCTTTCAAAAGAAACGTAGATCAGTCGAATACATCAGCTGAGTCAATTACTCGTCATTATCCTCGCGCGCCGCGATCTTTTCCACGCGAACGGAGTTTTCCTGGGTGAGCGCGGCACCCGTCAACGGGTCCCAACGTAACGGCGTATGGTCGAGCGGGCCCACGCCCAAGGCTTGAGCGCCACCGGCATCGGCACCAAACGAACGCCCGCCGGGGGCGGCCGAGGTGAAGATGCACGCCGGATGCAGATACGGCGTCGTCTCCACGCGCACGCGGTCGCGGCCCATATCACTCACGAGTTCGACGATCTCGCCGTCGGCGATGCCCATGTGCGCGGCAGCATCGGCATTCATCTGCACGGCATCCAGGTCCGACCCAGCCTCGGCGGCACCTTGGGCTGCAAGCCTTCGCGAGGTATGCGACTCAAAGGGACGGTTGCCGCTAATGAGGCGAAACATCCCCGGGCCCGGCTCCACCATGGGGGCAATCCAGTTGGGTACACGACCCAGGCCAGCTCGTTCCCATACGTCGCTTGCCAGCGCAATTTTGCCGCCATCAAAGGGAATCGCCGGCTCGCCCGTACGCGACGGCAACGCAACACCCGTGTCGGCCCAGCCGCGCTCCTTGAGCTCGTCCAGATCGATCCCAAAAGGCGCCACCTGGGCAGCCGCCAGGTCGTCAGACGTAAACCGGAAGTACTCGCCAGCCCCACACGCCTGCGCCAGACCGGCAAAAATCTCCCGACCGGGACGTGTGTCGTCATGCTGCACAGGCAGCACGGCGTTGCGGTAGAACACCCGCGAATCGTTGGCACCCACGACTGTGCCCACACCGCGGTCGGCCTCCAGATACGTCACATCGGGCAGCACGAAGTCAGAAGCGCGCGCTGTCTCGGACCAGCGGATATCAATCGTCACGAGCAAGTCGAGCTGCTGCAAAATACCCAACCACGCTCCGGCGTTGCCATAGCCTGCCCCGGGATTGCTAGCATAGACGATGAGCCCACGCAAATCGCCGGCCAGTATCGACTGACCGATGGTCGTGCACAGGCCGCGCACCGGATCGACCAGTGGATAGCGCTCGGACCCCAGCTTGGGCTCGCGAGGCACCGGCGGCGTCGCAAAGCGCGCGGGATCGAGGTCGCCCAACACAAGCGGCGTGGGCGGATTGAGCGCGCCGCCTACATGCCCGATGCAGCCCAACAGAACATCCACCAAGCAGATAGCGCGCGCGGTCTGGGTACTGTTGGCATACGCGATGCCGATGCCGCCATGAAAGCCGGCGTCCACCACGACAGCAGGCGCCGCGGCAGCTAGATCGCGCGCCGAGGCGACAATCTCTGCGGCCGGCACGTCGCACATCGACTCGGCCCACTCAGGCGTCCAAACAGCAGCCGCCTGCGCCAGCTCATCAAAACCCGTGGTATGGCGGGCAACAAACTCGTGATCGTACAGGTCCTCGGCAATCAAGACATGGGCAAGGCCCAACAGCAAGGCCAGGTCGCAGCCCGGGCGCACGCGCAACCAGCGGTCGGCAAGCGCGGCCGAACCGCTGCGCCGGGGGTCAACCACGATGATCTTCGCCCCGCGCCGGCGCGCATCGTTGAGCGCATCAACGGCCCCCATCGTCGACGAATCGACAATGGAGCGCCCCAAGTACATGATGCAATCGGTATGCGCCAGGTCGGAGGCGGGGCTGTAGCCCAGGCTGTGCTCCCAACCGGTAAGTCGGCTTACCTCGCAGGCACCGTCGGCACCGTACACGTTGGGCGAGCCCAGCGCATGCATAAAGCGATACGCCCAGTAGCGGTCGAACGAGGGCACGCCGAGCGTCATGCCCAGCGCGCGCGGACCATGCCCGTCAACAATCCCCCCAAGGCGCGCAGCGATCTGCGCGAACGCCTCGTCCCACGAAACCGCATCGAACCCCGAGCCATCAGCTCGTCGGCGCATGGGGTGCACAATGCGATCGCGCTCGTCAAACGGCATGTCCAGGCGATGCCGACCGCGGGCGCACAGGGCACGCGCCGCGCACGGATGCCCCGCAACCGGCAGCTCGGCCACCACACGCCCATCCTCAACATGGGCCGCAAAGGCACAATCGGCATAGCATCCCCCACATGTGGTCACCACGGCGCGACCGACACGCTTCACAGCAGATGCCATCTCGATTACCCCTTTCATCAGCCAAACACAACAGACCAGCAGCCCGACAACGGGCCCCAGACCCAAAAAGCCTCCCGCACGGCAACGCCCCGCGGGAGGCCCAACGTCAAACAGACGGTACCTTACGCCTCGGACTTCTTGGCATAGATAAACCAGTAGCCGAGCGCGACCAGAACCGCGCCGCCCACGATGTTGCCCAGCGTGGCAGCGGACAGGTTAAACGCAATGCCCACAGCGTTGAGCGCATCGGCGCCGGCGACGTCGGCGCCATAGCCGCACGCATGCATCACGGCACCCATGGGCAAAAAGTACATGTTGGCGACGCAGTGCTCAAAACCGCAGGCCACAAAGGCGGCGATGGGCAGCAGAATGCCCACAACCTTATCGACCACGGTCTTGCCGGCGGTACCGATCCACACGGCCAGGCACACAAAGATGTTGCACAGAATACCGCGGAAGAAGATCGTCACCCAGTCGATCGTAACCTTGCCGGCGGCGACGCTCACCATGGAATTGGCGACCGCCTCGCCGTTGAGCTTGTAAATGCCGGCCATGTACACCAAAAGGACGATGAACAGGGCACCGGCAAAGTTACCAAGCCACACGACGAGCCATGCCTTGAGCATCTGAGCCAGGGTGATCTTTTTGCTCTTGAGCGCGCAGACCATAAGCGAATTACCGGTAAACAGCTCGGCGCCGCACACCAGCACGAGCACCAGGCCCAGGCAAAAGCACAGGCCGCCCACGACGCGCTGAGCGCCCCAGCCCAGCGTGCTATCGCTCAAGAACACGGTAAAGAACAGGCCGCCGAAGGCAATAAACGCACCGGCGAACATTGCCAACAGAAAAGCCTTTGCGACCGGCAGGTTAGCCTTGGTCACGCCGGCGGCCTCGGTCTTGGCCTCGATCGCGGCGGGCGCCAGGCAATCGGGAGCAGGATACTCCACCTTGGAATCTGCCATGTCAATCACTTCTTTCCTAATCAGCAGGGACAAGCGCTCCTATTGCTCTTGCCCCAAGCGGACAAAGTGGGAAAAGTCGTTGGCGGCCACGGCGTCGTACACGGCGTCGACGGCGTCAAAGACTTCCGGGGACATGGGGTTGTAGAACTCCGTGTCGCCCGGCTGAATCCCGACGAAGACGATATCATCGCACGATTGCTCAATCTCTTCGATCAGAATCGACAAGGGAAGCGAATGCGTGGTGAACATCGACTTGCGGGCCACATCGCGTTTGTCGAGCAAACGGATGGACCCGACGGGCAGCGCCATGTCGGCGGCATCGACCAAGACCAGGCGCGGCGGACGCTCGCGCTTGACCTCGATGATGTCGTCTTCGGGCGTTTGGCCGCCGTCGATGGTGTACCAACCGGCAATGGGCGCGTCCTCCATCTTTTTGGAGAGCACGGGGCCGGCGGCATCGTCGGCACGCAGCACACTTCCCGCCGTGAGCACGATACCCGCAAACGGGGCGCCGTTCACACGTCCATCCACAACGCGACCCATTACTGCAACCTCCCCGTCAGATACACGCCCGACACATCGCGCACGCGCTCAACCAGATCGCGGAACTTCATCAAAAACGCGACCTGCTGGGCATGCAGGCCAAAGTCGTCATCGAACACCGAGATGCCGGCCTTGGCAGAACCGCGAAAACCGCGCTCGTCGAGCAACGCATCGCAGGCCTCGAGCAGCGACGGCACCGCCGCCTTGTCGAGCTGGCACTCACCAAAGGAGCGGATGGCCTCGAACTTGGTTTTGGCCTCCCCCTCCGGCAGCGCGTCGACGAGCGAATAGAACACATCCACCGGCACCGACAGGCGCGGCTCAAAGCAGTCGAGCACGCCGGTGTGGTGGCCCACGGCGAGCGTGTAGTACAGCACGTCGCAGGCCTCCTGGGGAACGTCTTCCTCGGTCTCCACAAACTTACGCGTGAGCTCGTAAAAGACCACCTGGTCGGGCGCATGGCCCAGGCAGGGGTCGGCGACGCCCTCGGCAGCCTCGTCGCTTGCGCGCGAGGCATCGCCAAAAGAGCCGCCGAGCATGCCAGGGCCCGCAAAGTAACCAGAGCGGTCCGTGAGCTCCATCTAGCGACCTCCGGCCAGCACCAGATCCTGCAGCGCCGAGTAGACCTCAACGCGGCGCGGATCGTCCTGCTTGTCGATGAGCAGTGCCATGGCACCGCGGATATCGCCCTTGGGCGCGCCCTCGAGCGTATCCATAAACTCGTTGGCCAGGTCGCGGCCGTAACGGTAGCCGCTCATGGCGCGAGCCTCGCGCTCGATGGCAACGCGCAGCTTGTACGGCACACCGGGGTGCAGGATATCGGCCTGCTCGCCGGCGGCCTCCACCGTGGTCTCGGCATGGAGCTTTTGGTCCAGCAGGCCGAGCGCCATGGCAAAGCCGTAGATGGTCTGCGCGGGGCTGGGCGGGCAGCCGGGGATGTAGACATCGACCGGCAGAATCTTGTCCGTGCCGCCCCAGACGCAGTAGTTGTCGTAGAAGATGCCGCCGGTGCAGCCGCACGCGCCATAGGACACCACGATCTTGGGATCGGGTGCGGCCTCAAAGGCGCGCAGGGCCGGCATGCGCATGGCACGCGTCACGGCGCCGGTGTACAGCAGCACATCGGCGTGGCGGGGCGAGGGCACGACCTTGATGCCAAAACGCTCGACGTCAAAGACGGGCGTGATGGAACCGAAGATCTCGATCTCGCAGCCGTTGCAGCCGCCGCAGTCAACACGGTAGACGTACACCGAGCGCTTGATCTTCTTAAGAAGGGTCGCCTTGGCCTTCTCGATGCTCTCGTCGAGCTCGATCTTGGTCGGGCGGTACTGAAGCCGCTCGGGCAAAAGCGTGGGTTCGGCCATGGTTACTCCTCCTTCGTATCAAAATCCATGATGATGCCCTCGACCGGTGCAGGACCGGCGGGAATCTCGGGCGCATCGGGGTTGAGCTCGCGGTCGATATACTCCGGGTTCACGCCATGACCGCCCAGATACTCCATGCCGGGGCCCTGGGGCTCACCGGACGCAAGCGTCTCGTTGGCAGCCATGCCGCGCGCGTTGCCGGTCTTTACGGCTGAGGCGGCGCGTAGGGCATCGAGCTCGCGCTTGCACTCCTGGCACATACCGACGGTACGGGCGGCCTGCTCGGCCTCCATGCCGCCGGCCTTTTGCAGCAGGCGCTTGGCGTAGTCGATCTCCTTGTGCGGGGCAAACGGCTTGCCGCAACGCGAGCAGTGCTCGAGCGTATAGACGCTCTTGCTGGTGAGGTCGTCCTTGCTCATGACGGCCAGCTCAAACTCCTCCGTGAGCTTGATGGCCTCCATGGGGCAGGCTTCCTCACAGCGGCCGCAAAAGATGCAGCGGCCGTAGTCGATCGACCAGGTGATGGTATCGGCCGCAAGGTCGGTGTCCATGCGAATGGCATCGGCCGGGCACGCCACGCCGCAAGCACCGCAGGCGATGCAGAGCTCAGCGTTGTGCTCGGGCTTGCCGCGCATGTCCTTGTTGGTGGGGAACGGCGCAAACGGGTACTTGACCGTCGCGTCGCCGGCCTTGGCGTTGACCTTCCAAAGCTTCAGCATATTAGAGCGCCTCCTCATCGAGCGGAGCGGCCATGGTGCCCTCGCCCGCAAGCGGCGACTTGTCGCGCCAGACGTTCTCGAACTGCTCCTTGTCGAGCACATGGTCGCGCTTGGCGGCGACATCGGTCACCGTCACGCGGTCGGTGCAGGAGTAGCACGGGTCGAGCGAACCGACGATCAGCGCCGCGTCGCCCACGGTGTTGCCGCGGAACATGTAGCGCAGGACCGGCCAGTTGCTGTACGTGGCGGCCTTGGCGCGCCAGCGGTAGCACTTCTGGTTGTTGCCGAGCATGGCCCAGTGCACGTCCTCGCCGCGCGGCGCCTCGGTGGCGCCGATGGCGTACTTGTGCGGGGTGTACTCCCAATCCGTGGTGAGGATGGGGCCCGACGGGCAGTTCTCGAGCATGGTCTCGATCATGTCGATCGAATCGTAGACCTCCTGGATGCGGACGGCGGTACGGCCGAAGGCATCGCAGGTGTCGGCCGTGGCGGCGTGCATCTTTTGGACGTCCGGATCGGCGTAGCCGTCGAAAGGATGGTCGAAGCGCACGTCGCGGGCATAGCCCGAGCCACGCATGAGCGGACCGACCGGCGAGAAGTCACGTGCGATCTTGCGGTCCAAGATGCCGATACCGCTCGTACGCTCAATAAAGTTGGGCGTAGAGAGCAGCACGTCGACGAGTTCCTGAACCTCGGAGCGCAGCTGATGGATGGTCGTGAGCGTGGAAAGCTTCTGCTCGGCCAAAATGTCGCGACGCACGCCGCCGATCACGTTGAGGCCGTAGGTCTTGCGGTGACCGGAGAGCTTCTCGGCCAGGTCCATGGACTTCTCGCGGACGCGGAAGAACTGCTGGAAGCCGGAGTCGAAGCCCGTGTAGTGCGACGCCAGGCCAATGTTGAGCAGATGCGAGTGCAGGCGCTCGACCTCGAGCATGATGGCGCGGATGTACTGGGCGCGCGGCGGGACATGGATGCCCTGGGCGCGCTCGACGGCCTCGGCATAGGCCACCGAGTGGGCGCAGCCGCAGATGCCGCAGATGCGGTCGGCGAGGAACGTCACGGCGTCATAGTTCAGGCGCGTCTCGGCGACCTTCTCCATGCCGCGGTGCACGTAGAACAGACGGTAGTCGGCGTCGACGATCGTCTCGCCCTCAACGAACAGGCGGAAGTGGCCGGGCTCGTCAGAGGTAATGTGCAACGGGCCCATGGGGACGAGCGTCGTCTCCTTGCCCTTGGTATCGGCCAAGAACTCGTAGTTTTCCATGTCACTCGCGGGAGCGGGACGGAAACGGTAATCCATCGAATCCTTGCGCAACGGGTACAGCCCGCTGGGCCAATCGTCGGGAAGCACCAGGCGACGGCGGTCGGGCAGACCCTCGGGAATCAGGCCAAACATATCGCGCAGCTCGCGCTCGCCCCACACGCAGGCGGGGACGAACGGCGTCACGGACGGGAACGTCATCTTGGCGGGGTCGACCTCGGCACGCACGGTAACCCAGCCGGGGTCCTCCCCCTCCATGGAGATGACGTAGTACACGGCGTAACGGCCGCACAGGCTGCGCTCGTCGTTGCCGACAATCACAGGAATCCAGCCGTAGCGCTCGTAATACAGGTAGTGGACGGCCTCGGGCAGACGGTCCAGCTTGACGGTGATCGTCAGCTGGTCCTCGCACTGCCATTCGACCTTCTCGATGCAGCCCGGAACGGCGCGGCGCAGGGCCTCGACATGGCTCTCGCAGCGGCGGGCATACACCTTGTTCTCAGTTTCAATCATTCGTTACTCCACCTCGCTCTGAGCGGTCTCGGTACCGAACACAGCGCGGTACATCGGCGTCGCGTGAAGTTCCTCGGTGCTCTGCTCGAGCACGATGCCGGTCGCGGTCTCCACACCGTGCACGAGGGGCAGCGGGGTGGCGATGCCAAACCACAAGATCATGACAGCCAGGATGATTTCGGGGATAAGCATGAGCGCCGGGGCCTCATGCTTGCCCATGCCCTGGGGCGCATGGCCGAATACCGACTTGAGTGCGATGCGGGTGAGCGCGGAGATGGCCACGGTAAGACCGAGGGCGACCACGACGACCAGCCACATGGGACCGGCGGTAACACCGGCGACAAAAGTCAGGAACTCGGAGATAAACATGCCAAAGGGCGGGAAGCCTGCAAGACCGAGCAGCGCCAGGATGGCGAGCGCGGCGGTTGCGGGAGCAACCTCGACGACACCCTGGATCTTGGCCAGGCTACGCGTGCCAAAGGCGTGCTGGATGTTACCGGACACGCAGAAGGCAAGCGTCTTGGTAAAGCCGTGGAACACGCAGTGCAGCAGGGCCGCGGCGATACCCAGCGGGCCACCGATACCCAGGCACAGGGCGATAACGCCCACGTTCTCCACAGACGAGTACGCAAAGCGGCGCTTGAGGTCGTCCTGACGAAACATCGAAAGCGCCGCCACCAAAATGGACAGCGTGCCGACGATCAGCAGCAAAAGTTGCGGATACTCGGCACCCACGGCCTGGATAGTAAAGCCGTAGAAGCGCATGATCACAAGCATGGCGCACTTAAGCAGCACGCCCGAGAGCAGGGCCGAGACAGGGCTCGGGGCCTGGGAGTGGGCATCGGGCAGCCAAGTGTGCATGGGGAACAGGCCGGCCTTGGTGCCAAAGCCAATCACGACAAACGCAAAGGCGAGGCGCATGAGCGTCGGGTCGAACTGGTCGGCATACGGCAGCACGCACGACAGGAATGCGGCCTCGTGGGCGTTGGGAATCACGTCGGCGGCGTTGGCGTAGATCAGCAGCGTACCGAACAGGCCAAAGGCCACGCCGGCGGTGCAGACCATCGCATACTTCCAAGAAGCCTCGAGGGCCGTCTTGTTCTTGTAGATACCCACGAGGAACACGGTGGAAAGCGTGGTTGCCTCCACGGCGGCCCACGTGAGGATCATGTTGTTGGACAGGCACGCGAGCAGCATGGTGAACACAAACAGGCTAAACAGCGCAAAATACTGCTTGGCGCGCTCGGCGGGCATGGAGCCCTCCTCGATATCGGCCTTTACATAGGGCAGCGAAAACAGCCCCGTAAGAAAACCGATAAAGCCGATGAGCAGCACAAAGATGGCGCCCAGCGAATCGAGGTGAAACCACAGGCCAAGAGCGCTCGCGGTGTCGCCGCTCATAAGGACGTCACCGGCCGTCATAATCGACAGCACCAGGACGGCTGCGACGGAGACCAGGTTGAGACCGGCAAACACGTTATAGGACGTGTTCTTGGGCAAAAACGCCATGACCAGCGAGAACACCAAAGGAGTCGCGAGCAGGGCGAGAATCAACGTTTCCATGGACTACCCCCTCAGCTCGGACAGGTCGCGCGCATCGAGCGAGTGGGAGTCGTCCCAAATGCGACGCACGACGATGGACATGATGATGACGGCAAAGATGGCGTCGGTGGCGATACCGATCTCGATGATCTCGGGAGCGGTGGGAGCCAAAAGCGCGAGCGTCACATGGCTGCCGTTTTCCATAAGGCAGTATCCAAAGATCTGCTTCATGATGTTGCGCTGCGAGATGATGCAGGTGAGGCCCACAAAGAAGTGAGCGAAGCTAATAGCGAGCGCAGGCGTTGCGACCTCGGCCGTGGGCAGGCTGATCTGCGTCACGACGGCAAAGCAGATCGCGACCTCGACGGCGATGATGCAAATGGCCCACGCGGGCTTAAGGCCGGCCTTGAGCGATGCGTCGCTCGGCTCGCCCATCTTCTTGTATGCGCGGTTGAGGATGTAAGGGACCAGGACGACCTTAGTGATAAAGGCAGATCCAGCCCACATAAGCAGCTCCTGCGCACCGGTGGTGACACCGAGCGTGGCGAGCAGTCCCACGAGCACCAGCGACTGCACCGCATACCAGCGGATAGCGTGCTTGATGTTCTTTGAGACGACCACCATGGTGGACGTGACGATCAGAAGGCCGCCAAGGATGTTGACGATCGAATAACCCATGTCGTTCTACCTCCTAACCGATCCAGCTGGCCGAAAGCGGGCCGCTGACGATAACCATGATGATGAGCACGATGAACACGAACGCCATCGCGCGGGGAAGCGGAGCTCCCGCAGTGACCTCTTCGCTCGGCTCGCCGGGCAGGCAATAGCCCATCCACTTGAGGAACCAGGCAAAGGTGGCGACGGTCTCGGCGACCATGATGCACACGAGCACCAGGATCGCGACGTTGCCGGCACCCACAGAAAAGCCGCCGGCGATGATCTGGAACTTCGAGAAGAATGTGTTCATGGGCGGCACGCCGGCAATGGCGAGCGCCGCGACACCAAAGCCCACGCCCGAGATCGGGTACTTCTTTACGATGCCGCGAAGCTTGGGCAGCATACGCGTTCCGAGCGTAAAGGAGAACGAACCGGCGATCAGGAAGAACAGCGTCTTGGCGAAAGCGTGGTTAAAGATGTGGCACACGGCGCCATCAAAGGCCAGCTGGCTGCCAAAGACCGAAAGGCCCAGACCAAAGAACACATAGGAGAGCTGGGCGATCGTGGAGAAGGCCAGCAGACGCTTCATGTCCTTTTGCGGCAGGTACATAAGGAAACCAAAGAGCATGGTGACCATGGCGTCGATAATGGCGACCCACCCCACGATCTCGGGAACCTCGCCGGCAGAAACGAGTGCACGCGCGAACACGCACACGCCGACCTTGACCATCGAGGCGCCATGCAGGTAGGCCGAAACAGGCGTCGGCGCCTCCATGGCCGAAGGCAGCCACATGTACATGGGAACCTGTGCGGACTTGGCCCAGGCCGCAAACAGCACGAGCAAAAGGACGATAGCCTTGAGCTTGGCATCGAGGCCGGCAATCGCGGTAATCGCGAAGGTGCCGGTGTGGGCAAACACAATGGCGGCACCCAGATACAGGCCGAGCGCACCGATATGCGTGATGATCAGGGCCTTCATGCCGGCCTTCTTGGCCGTAGGCGTCATGTAGTAGCTAATGAGGCCCCAAGAGCACGCACCCGTGATCTCAAAGAACACGAGCTGGCCCAAAAGGGTCGAGCTGTACACGAGGCCAGCCATGGCGCCGATGAAGGTCGCGAGGTACGCGTAGAAGCGACGACGCGGCGCGTCGGGATGCTCACGGTTATTCTCGCTCATATAGGGAATCGAATAGATCACGACAAGCAGGCCGATACCCACAAAGGCGGGCGCGAGCAGCGTGCTCATGCGATCGAAAGTGAATCCCATGACGAGGGTCTGCCCAAACGAGATCAGGGGGACCTGCGTGTCGGGCATGCCGGCGCCGGCGAAATTCGCGGCGAGGGCGATGGTGCAGGCCGTCGAGACGGCGGCACCCAAAACGCTGAACCACTTGGCGTACGGACGGGGGAACAGGGCGACGAGCACCGAGGCCACCATCGGGGCCGCGATAGCGACCAAGCCGAGAAGGGACAGACTGACTGCAAATGACATTGTTTCTCCCTTCTCCTACACGCCGACGACCACGAAGACAAACGCCAGAACGGCGATGCCCACGACAGCCCAGGTCTGATTGCCAAGCACCTTAAAACGCGAGCGCGAGCAAGAGTTCTCGATCACGCCGCATACGACAAAGTCGATCAGGCACTTCACCAGGAAGATGACCGCGCCCTGAACGGCGGCGGCGCCCACGGTAGCGGGCTCGCCCCAGGGGACGAAGATCGCGCAGAACCAGGCGACGACCAGGACCTGCTTCATGGACATGGCGAGCTTGGCCATCGCAAGCGACGGGCCGGAAAGCTCGGCGAGCGGGCCTTCCTGGAGCTCCTGCTCGGCCTCGGCCTGATCAAACGGCAGCTTGCCGAGCTCCATGTAGCAGGCAATCGCAAAGGCGATGCCGGCGAGGATCACGGCGACCGGAGCGTCGACGGCGCCCGTCATGATGTGCTGACCCATGGTGGCGATGTCGGTGGAACCGCACACCAGGGCGGCGGCAAACAGCGCCAGCAGCATGGACGGCTCGATGAGCACGCTCATGAGCAGCTCGCGAACGCCGCCGATACCGGCGTAGGCGTTGGACGAATCCACACCGCAGAGGGCGAAGAAGAAGCGGGCGAGCGCCAGGCTGTACATGATGGTGATAGCGTCACCAAAGACCGGGATGGGACTTTGCGCCGTAAAAAGCGGCAGGCCCATCGCGAGCATAAAGGCGACGGCGAAGAACAGCGGCGGCATAATGCGCAGCGCAAAGCTCGCGTCCTCGCTCTGGGACTCGGGGCGCGCAAAGAGCTTGGCCAGGTCGCGATAGTCCTGCATGATGCTGGGGCCGCGACGGTTGTGCATCTTGGCGCGGATCACGCGGCCGAGACCGGAGAAGAACGGCGCGACGGCCATAACGACCACGCCCTGCAGAACGGCAAGTACGATGTTGTTCATGCTCTCCCCTCCTTAACCCATTTGCACGGCGAGCACGAGGAACACCACGAGTGCCGCGACGATGTAGCAGATATAGATGCTGTAGTTGCCGCCCTCGAGCTTAGTCGCGAGGTCGGCGAGCTTCTCGACACCCTTATGCGGGGCATCGACGAGAACCTTGTCGGGTACGGGCTCCACAGCCTCGGCCACACCGGTGAGCTTCTGGAAGAAGTGCGCGATGGACCAGCAGACGGCCGTGCAGCGGTCGCGCAGCGTGTAGAGCGGCTGCATAAACCAGGACACCTCGGAGGCAAAGGTCGTGGCCACGACGGGCATATGCTCGTTGGGAGCATAGCCGCATGCCCACGGCTGGGACTTCTGCACCTTGCCGACGGTCTTGAGCTTGCGATAACCGCAGGCAAGGCCGACAAGCACCACGAGCGCAATAGCGATCGCGGGCGTGGAGGTGGCAGCGCCGGAGTACTGGTTCATGAGCTCCATGCCCTCGGCGGCAAACACGCCACCGTACGGATGCAGCACGGACGCGGCGACATCGACCAGCACGGGCGCGATCACGGGAGCGCCAATGCCCAGCACGACGCAGATGGCCGCGAGCAGGCCCTGCGCAAACACCATGGGAGCGGGAACCTCCTTGGCATTGGCCGCGGCCTCGGAGCGGGGCGCGGAGGCAAAGGAGACGCCATAGGCCTTGACGAAGCACGTGACGGCCAGAGCGCCGGTAATAGCAAGCGCGACGGCAGCGAACACGGCCACGATCATGACGGCCTTGTCGCCCTGCATGGCGGCATTAAACAGCGACTGGTAGGTAAACCACTCGGACACAAAGCCGTTGAAGGGCGGGATGGCCGAGATGGCAAGCGCGCCAATGAGGAAGCAGATGGCCGTTGCCGGCATACGACGGAACAGGCCGCCCATCTTCTCCATATTGCGCGTACCCGTGGAGTACAGCAGCGCACCGGCGCCCAAGAACAGCTCGCCCTTAAACATCGCGTGGTTAAACGTGTGGTAGAGGGCGGCCATCAGAGCCAGGACGGCGATGCCGACCGAGTTGAGCGCCATGGCGGCCATGGAGGCGCCGACGCCGAGCAGAATGATGCCGATGTTCTCGACGGAGTGATAGGCCAGCAGGCGCTTGATGTCATGCTCTTGCAGGGCGAAGGCCACGCCGAGGACCGACGAGATCGCACCGAAGACCATGACCATAAGGCCCCACCAGACCTGAACGCCCGAGGCGGAGAGCAGGTCGAGGCCCACCTTGAGGATGCCGAAGATACCAATCTTGATCATGCCGCCGGACATGAGGGCCGACACATTGGACGGCGCCTCGGGATGTGCCTTGGGCAGCCAGCCGTGCAGCGGAATGATACCGGCCTTGGCGCCAAAGCCAAAGAAGGCGAGCACGAAGCACACGGAAGCGACCGCGGGGCTAAACTGCGTAGCGCGGAAATCCGCAAAGGCAAACGAGCCACCGGCGAAGTTGGTCATGGTGAGGAAACTCGCCATGATGAGCACAAAGCCCACGTGCGCGATCACAAAGTAGAGCCAACCGCCGTGGATGGAGTTCTCGTTCTCCTCGATCACGACCAGGAAGTACGAGGTCAGCGACATGAGCTCAAAGGCAACCAGGAACCAAAACACGTTGTCGGCGGTGATGACGAGCATCATGGACGCCACGAAGGTGTTAAAGAAGAAGCCGGCGCGGCCCTTTTTGCCCGGGTACTCATCAAAGTAGTTGAGACCGTAGATCGAACCGGCAAACGCGAGCACCGAGATGAGCGCCACAAACAGGCCGGACAGCTGATTGAGCAGCAGCTGGAAATGGGCAAACGGGAAGAACACGATAGTGTCGACCGACGTGACATTGCCCAGCACGGCCTGGATACCGGCCACAAACGAAAGCACCGCGGCGACGGCGCCGATAAGGCAGCCGGCGGTCTTGGCGGCGTTATCGGCCTTGATCAGCAGAATCGAGGCGAGCGCACCGATGCACGAGACGGCAAGCGATGCGATAAACAGCGTCATGCTATCCATTGTTTACGCTCCCTTCTGCTTTCTCGGACAGGCCCTGGGCCACAGCGGTAACGTCGACGGCCGGACCGTTTTCGATCGAGCGCAGGCGCTTGGCCTCGTCGAGCTCGCGATCGGCCGCGCCGCCCATGACGGTCAGCGCCTTGGTGGGGCACGCCGCCACACAATGCGGGCCGTCCGGATCGAAGGCGCACAGGTCGCACTTGACAGCACAGGTGTACTGGCCGGGAGCCCACGTAAGCAGGCTGCTCAGGGACTTAGGATACGAAGGCGTCGGGTCGCACATGCCTGCGACACCGGCGATAGACGTGCCATCGGGATGGATGGCTCCGAAGGGGCACGCGATGGCGCACAGCCTGCACCCGATGCACTCCTGCTCCTTAACGTGGATGCGATCGCCATCGTGCTCGATGGCATTCACCGGGCAAACCTCGGCGCAGGGGGCACCCTCGCAATGGTGGCAGGCAAGGGCGGCCGAAATACCGCCGGTCTTCACGAGCGCCAGGCGCGGCGTATCCTGAAGACCCTGCATCCGGTGGGCGTCGGCACAGGCGGACTGGCATGTTCCGCAGCCGATGCACCTCTCCGGGTTGATGTCGATGAAGCGGTTCATCCCCACTTCCTTTCAAAATAACGGGCCGGGCTCCCGAACGTACGGGACGCCCGGCCCAAAAAGCCAACGAGAACGGGACTACACGATTTGATTCACGTGCGTCTCGTCGTCGAACTTGGCGGCGCCGGGCTCAACGTCCTGGGGAGCGGCGGCGTCGACCAGAGCCTGCTTGAGCTCGGTGTACTGACGCTCCACCTCGCCCTCTGCCCAAACCTGGTCGGCAATGGCGTCGACCTGGCAGGCGGAGAACTTGTCCTCGGGCGTGTGCGAGACCGGGTCGACCTTGTGCATGGTCAGCTCGTTGCACTTGCCGATCCACCACTGGTAGGTCATATAGACCGTGCCCTTGTTGATACGGTCGCTCACGTCGGCGCGGCTGTATACCTGGCCGCGGCGGCTGTGAATCGAGACGATGTCGCCGTTCTTGATGCCGCGCGCCTGGGCGTCCGCGGGATTCATGCGGACAAAGCCGGGCTCGTCGGCAAGCAGCGCCAGCGTCTTGCAGTTGCCGGTCATCGAGCGGCAGCTGTAGTGGCCGACCTCGCGGACGGTGCACAGGATGAGTGGGTACTCATCGTCGGGAAGCTCGGAGGGCGCCTCCCAGTCGTGCGCCATCAGGTTGGCGCGGCCGTCCTTGGTGGTGAACTTGCCACCAGCGAACATGTCGGCCGTGCCGTGGTCGTTCACATCGGCGCTCTTGACGGGCCACTGGGCGTAGCCGCCCTCGGGGGCCATCTTCTCGTAGGTCGCGCCCACAAAGTTGGGGCACAGGCTAATGCACTCGTTCCAGATCTGCTCGGTGTTGTCGTAGTGCATGGGGTAGCCCATGCGCGTGGACAGGTCCGCGAAGATCTCCCAGTCGTGGCGGCACTCGCCCTTGGGCGGAACGGCCGCGTCAAAGTGCTGGAAGCTACGGTCGGATGCGGTAAAAACACCCTCGTGCTCGCCCCAAGAGGTGGCAGGCAGGATGACGTCGGCGAGCATGGTCGTCTGCGTCATAAAGATGTCCTGGCAAATGAACAGATCCAGCTCGGAGAGCGTCTTGCGCATACCGGCCGAATCGGGCTCGGTCTGCACCGGGTCCTCGCCGTAGTTGTAGAAGCAGTGCACCTTGCCCTCGTCGACCAGGTGGCCCAGGTCGGTGAGCTTGTAGCCCTCCTCGAGCGGGAGCTTTTCCTCGGACACGCCCCAAGCCTTGGCAAACTTGGCACGCACTGCCGGGTCGGTGACCTTCTGGTAGCCAGGGTACAGGTTGGGCAGCATACCCATATCGCAGGAGCCCTGGACGTTGTTCTGGCCACGCACGGGCGCGAGGCCGGAATTGGGTTTGCCGATCTGGCCGGCAACGCAGGCGATGGAGGCGATGGTGTGCACCGTCTTCAGGTTCTGCTTCTGCTGGCATACGCCCATGCCCCAGCCAATGATGGCAGAAGGCTTCGCCGTGGCGTACATCTCGGCAGCTTGGTGGATCAACGCGGGCTCGACACCCGTGATGTCCTGTACGGATTCGGGAGTGTAGTTCTTGATGGTCTCCCACCACTCGTCAAAGCCGTTCGTGTGCTCGGCGACGAATTCCTTGTCGTAGAGGCCATCATTGACCAAGCAGTTGGCAAAGGCGTTGAGGAACGCGACGTTGCAACCGTTCTTGATCGGAAGGTAGAGATCGGCGATACGCGCGGTTTCGATATGGCGCGGGTCGGCGACGATGATCTTGCAACCCTTTTCTTTGGCTCGCACGATACGCCTTGCGACGATGGGGTGCGAATCGGCAGGGTTATAGCCGAAGAGGAAAATGCAGCCCGCATCCTCCATACCGGGGATGGAGCATGACATGCAACCTGAACCAACCGTGTCCATCAGACCGAGGACAGTAGGGCCGTGTCAAGTACGGGCGCAGTTGTCCACGCTGTGGGTGCCGATGCACGCACGCGTAAACTTCTGCATGACGTAGTTCGCCTCATTGCCGCCGCCTCGCGAAGAGCCGGTGGTCATGACAGCGTTAGGACCATATTCGTCAATTATGGCCTGCATCTTAGATGCGGTGAAATCCAGTGCCTCGTCCCAGCTTACGCGCTCAAGATCCGCGCCCTTGGTGCGGCGGATCATCGGGTGCAGTACGCGAGGAGTCAAGATCTTGGTGTCGTTGATGAAGTCGTAGCCGCTCATGCCCTTAAGGCACAGCTCGCCCTGATTGGTGATGCCGTTGAGCGGTTCGGTACCCACGACCTGGCCGTTTTGGACCAGGAGGTTAAACTGGCAACCGGCGCCGCAGTACGGGCAGATCACTTTATGCTTCTCCATGACACCCTCCTTCCTTTCTCTGCTACCGATTAATCGGTACGTATTTGACAATCGTTGGGCTTATATAGCCGCCCGCCTACGCCTCGTTTTCGATGGTGGCACGGGCACGCTCGGCGGTCAGTTCCGCCAGGCGCTCCTCGTCTACCAGGGTGAGGCCCTTGGTCGGGCACGCCTCGGCACACGCCGGACCGCCGGGACGGTCCACGCACAGGTCGCACTTGAGCACGAAGCTCTTGGTCTGCGAACCCACGCGCACGTCGCCCATCAAGACGGGGACCTGCGTGGTCGCCACGCTCACGGCGCCAAAGGGGCAGGCCATGACGCAGCTCTTGCAGCCGATGCAGTTGTCCTCGTTGACGCCGATACGATGGTTCTTTGGATCAAAGAACAAGGCGCCCGTGGGGCAGGCCTTGGCGCACGGGGCATCCTCGCAGTGATGGCAAGCCACCGGTGCGGAGATCTCGTACGTGCGCGTCACGCGCAGGCGCGGCGCGGCGATGTTGCCGGGGATGTCGTGTGCCTCGATACACGCCGCCATGCAGGTTTGACACCCAATGCAGCGCGAGGAATCGGCTACGACTCGTTTATTGCCCATGTTGTTCACTCCCTCCTGAATCCCATGCCGGAGAGACCCTGTCGACGTTGCTCCAAGCCGCCCGTAGCCTGGAATCGACGTATCGAATGCATGCGGCGAAACAGGCACTCGATAGAATTTCTCCAACGGTATACAGGTTGAATATACGCGGTTGCAGGGGACAAACTTGAGCGTAACCCCTGCAATACGGGTGTATTGCAGGGGTTTTGGCAGGTTAGGATTATTCTCGATAGGATATAAAGGCGAGTGTATTACACGCGTACGTCCAGGAGAGATATTGCGCTCATTTCTGAATGATGTAGTACGTTTGTAATATCGTTTACACTCAATTACTCGAGTGCAATAAAGTAGTGGTTATAAAAATGGCTATTATTAGCCGATGCTGTATTTGACTATTCATATTGCCCGCTCATTAAGGGAGGCCAGTGATGTCATCGACTCAAAAACGAGCCATCCTGCAGGTGCGCATTCGCGAAGAAGACAAGCAGCATGCCGAGCGTCTCTACGACGCCATGGGCACATCGCTCGCCGAGGCCGTGCGCCTTTTTGTCGCGCAGAGCATTTTGATGCGCAAGCTTCCCTTTCAGCCGGTCGCCGTGCGCTCAAAGGACGGCACCGCCGCCTATGGATCGCTCAAAGCATATGGGGACCCCAATCGCCGCTCCGAGGAGCGCAATGCCTGGATTGAGTACCTTGCTACAGAAAGCGACGATTCGATTTTGGGTCCCGAGGAAGTAGATATCCATGAGTAGCACCATCATCGACGAGACCGTCATCCTACGCTACCTGCTTGACGACGACGAAGTTCTGTCACCGCGCGCCGCCAAGGTCATCGCCACGCGCACTGCTCGTGTCTACCCCGAAATCATCACGCGCGTCGTGGTCACGCTGCGCGACGTCTATAAGGTTCCCCGCGTTGAGATTGCTGCGGCCATGAAAAGGCTGCTCGATGACGTCATGGTCGACGAGCCCACCGTTGTCGCCCTTGCCGTCAAACTCTTTGGCAAGACCCATATGGACTTTTCCGACTGCCTCCTCGCAGCCCGAACCGCTATCTACAACGATGATGTCGTGAGCTTTGGCAAGCCCATCATCCAAGGCATGATCGATTACCGCCGCAAGCGCCAAACCGCAGCCGACGCCCGCGACCGCGCCGCCGAAGCCCGCAGCCACGGCACCGACGCCACCATCGACAAGCTCCGCCACCACGGTCGCCACTAACCCCATCCCCTCCTAAGTTGCGGTGAAATACGGACTGATTTATGCCTTTAAAGGCCTCAACAGTCCGTATTTCACCGCAACTTATTGTTGGGCGGCGGAGTCGGTAGTCTCTGCTATCAGGAATCCGCAAAAGGCTTTGTAGTTGGGATACCGTAGCCGCGCATCATAGCGCCAAACTCTTCGACATCATATGTGTCCGATAGCTTGAAATGAATGACGTTATGACCCATGGCACGCAAGTTCGCATCGCGCAATAAGGCAGCTCGATAGGTTTTTGCCGCAGCATGTTCCAAATCTTTTTGAGTTTCGCCCTCAAACTTACCCAAACCATGAAGCTCTGCCAACATCCATGACCCATCTGGCATCTGCCAACCATAATCTGCCAGATAATAGCCGGCGCTTCCTGGCCGAGCAATCTCAACCTGAAGCTCAGGCGCAGCGACGCCAGCAAGGATCATTGCCGCTCGCGCCTCGGACTCTCCCCCGTTATCCGACCTTCCGTCCATATACTCGAACACGTCAAACGCACGCGCAATGCCATGCAAACCGCGGCAATTGGCCTGCGCATACGCGCGCAGCTCCTCGCGGTCGACATCATACTCACGAGCCAATCCATCGACGTAACCAAGCGCATACCGAAATGCACTCGTGCGGGCAATATCGACCACCGTCCGATAGGGGTCTGTCAGCGTAAACGGGCCGAGCCGCCATACCTCGCCCGGGCGCCATCGACGATACTCAACGAACTCATATGTATCGCGCCTTGTAGACCGTGGCAGCAGCACTTGCACTTTATCCAGAAGCGTATACGCCGAGCCGATGCCGTAGAGCAGCGCTGCCGTCGATCCGCAAAACACAGCATCCGGTTCAACGACCGCAATAGCGGATGCCAACTGAAAGATGCGATCTTCAACCCCAAGATTATTCCAATAGACCGGATCCGCATACACATGGTTGTAAAGACGAAGCATGAGCTCTTCCTGCATAAGCTCGCGCGCACGGCGTTCATCCCAAGGATCAATTGTTATAAGCAGCTGTCCATCTTGATGAATTCCAAGGACCGAGAATAGCATCCTTGCATATGACTGAGGAAAATGTTTGCCTTTATCGAGCATGGCCAACCCCATAACCATCACGGCGGAGAGAATACCATTACGCTATCGCATGCTTCTGTCCGCAGGCCTTGCCAAAAGCTGGCCAAAAGCTTGACGCCGCAGGTCAGGGCTTCAGAAAATATTTCCACTCTCGGTAGACGGTCACTACGACCCTCCCAACGGCATCAAAATCCAACCTTACAAATAGTTGCGGTGAAATACGGACTACATGGGCCAAATAAGCCAAAAAACAGTCCATATTTCACCGCAACTTAGGAGGGGATGTCGGGTCCCCGGCATGTATATGAAAATGGCTCTGGTTCCAAAAGGAATCAGAGCCATTCATCTATCTTATGGAGCGGGCGACGGGAATCGAACCCGCGTCATCAGCTTGGAAGGCTGGGGTTCTACCATTGAACTACGCCCGCAAGATATGGTCGGGACGACAGGATTTGAACCTGCGACATCCTGCTCCCAAAGCAGGCGCGCTACCAAACTGCGCCACGTCCCGAAGGTGTTGAGCAGCTAAGGTCTAAACCTTGCGTGTCCCAAAGCGAAGGAAATTATAGGGGAGACTTCCCGCCTGTGCAAGCGGCGATATTCTAGCTCCTCGAATGTGCGACAAACCGGCTGTGGAGCAGGCCTATCACAAACGCCACCACGGCGACCGGCGCCCACGCGGCACCGATATCCGCCAGCGGCAGCGCATCGAACGGTAGCCACGCGCCAGCAAAGAACGCGTCGCGGACCGAGGTGATCACGCTCTGCACCGCGACGACGCCGCCGACCCAAACCCATACCTGCGGATGCACGTCGCAAAAACCGTGCACCAGGCCCATAAGCACCAGCACAATGGCAACGGGATACAAGGCATTGAGCATGGGCACCGAGAACATAAGAATCACGTCGAGGCCCACGTTGGAGAGCACGCACGAAAACGCTGCGAACACAAAGGCGAGAACCGCAAAGGGGCGGCGCATGGCCTCCTCAGAGGCCTCCGCTCCCCCTTCGACCACATACGTCTCGCAGAAATAGCGCGAACAACAGCTGATGAGGCCGATGCACACGTTCATGCAGGCAAGGAAGAAGATGGCGAAGACCACGACCGTGCCGGCAAGCCCAAAATGCATGGAGGCCGAACGGGCGAGGATGGCGGCGCCGTTGGTAGCGTCGGGCATCACGGTGCCGAGCTGCATACCGGCAAGGCCCAAGCCGCAGTAGATGATAGCCATGAGCACGCCGGCGATCACACCGGAACGCGAAATCTCAAAGGCCACGCGCTTGTCATCGGTAACACCCAGCTCGTGGATGGTCTCGGCGATGATGATGCCAAAGGCGAGCGACGCGAGCAGGTCCATGGTCTGATAGCCAGTCAGAAAGCCCTGCACGGCAGCACCGGCATCGTAAGGGGCCTGCGGCGCGGCAGCCGGTCCCAGCGGCGAGATCACGGCAGCACCAACGACCAGCACGATGAGCGCAATGAGCGCGGGGCCCGTAATGCGGCCGAGCACGCGTGTGATGACACCCGGGCGCAGCGTGAGCACAAAGGCGACGGCAAAGAAGGCGACGGCAAACACCAGGCGGGCCGTGCCGAGCGAGACACCCTCGGGCAGCAGCGGCACCAGCATCTCGAAGGCCGTGGAACTCGTACGCGGAATGGCCAGACACGGACCGATAGCCAGATACACCGCCGCGACAAAAAACTCGCCAAACTTGGGGTGCACACGACCGGCAAGCTCGCGCGCCGTTCCGGCAAGTGCCACGGCGATAAAGCCCATGACGGGAAGGCCGATGGCGGCGACGAGAAAGCCGAGCATGGCGAGCGGCGTGGCAGAGCCCGCCTGCAGCGCCAGCAGCGGCGGAATAATGAGGTTACCGGCGCCAAAGAGCATCGAGAACAGGGCGATGCCGACGGTAACAACATGGTCGGAGCGCAGGCCGCGCGGCGCGGATGAGGCCATGGGACCACCTTTCGGGTCGAAACAAAAACGGGACGGGCAAAAGACCCATCCCGCAAGTATATACGCTTTAGCAGGCTAAATCGCGCAAAGCGTCAATCGCGATGTCGACTTCCTTATCCGTGTTGAAATACCCAAACGAGAAGCGGACGACACCCTGGCGCTCGGTCCCCAGCGCACGGTGCATGAGCGGAGCGCAATGGGCACCGGGGCGCGTCGCAATCCCCCACCCTTGCATGAGCGCGTCCGAGATCTCGGCAGAGTCGATATCACCCACGTTGAGTGAAACGATCGCCGAGCGCACGGGCTGGTCAAAGGCACCGTAGAGCTTGATCTCCGGGATTTCGCGCACGCCAGCGAGAAAGCGATCCGCCAGTGCTCGCTCATGCGCCGCAATCGCCTCGACCCCACCTTGGGCCTCGATAAAGTCGAGGCCGGCAGAAAGGCCGGCGACACCGTGGCCGTTGAGCGTGCCCGCCTCCAGGCGCGTGGGCCACTCCATGGGCTGTAACGCATCGAAGCTGTGCACGCCCGTGCCGCCCATGGCCCAGGGCGCCACGTCGACGCCCTCCGCCACGGCCAGACCGCCGGTGCCCTGCGGGCCCATGAGCCCCTTGTGGCCGGTAAAGCACACCACGTCGAGCCCCATGGCCTGCATATCGATATGCGCCGTACCGGCAGACTGCGAGGCATCGACGATCACAAGCGCACCCGCGGCATGTGCCAAGGCCGCCACGCGCGCAATGTCGACCGCGTTGCCGGTCACATTGGAGGCGTGCGTCACCACCACGGCACGTGTGCCCGGCGTCACCAGCCGCTCAAGCTCTTCGTAGTCGAGCGCACCGTTCGCGTCGCAGCCCGCATGCTCAACGGTCACGTCCCGCTCTACCGCCAGGCGGTTGAGCGGACGCAGCACGGAGTTGTGCTCGAGCACCGTCGTGACCACACGGTCGCCGGGACGCACCACGCCATTGATTGCGGTGTTAAGCGCCGCCGTAGAGTTGGGCGTAAAGCACACATGGTCCGCCCTCGGGCAACCCAAAAGGTGCGCGAGCTTGGCACGGCAACCGTGAATCGTACGAGCGGCATCGAGGGCACCCGACGTGGCGCCGCGCCCGGCATTGCCGAGCGAGCACATCGCCTGCGTCACGGCATCGATGACCGTCTGCGGCTTGTGCATGGTCGTCGCCGCGTTATCCAGATAGATCATCGCACGACCTCCCACATATCAATCACGGTATAGCCCTCGGTGGGAATGCCCGCTGCGGCAAGCTCGGCGCGCAGCAGCTCCTCATCGGCAGGCAACGCCTTCCACGCCAGACCGCAGCCGGCAGCGACCTCCCCGGGCACGGGAATCGTTCGCCCGGGAAGACCGCGCTCGATGCACAGAGATTCGCAGCCCATGGCGGCCGCCGTGGTGGGAAACGTGATGACAAGCGCTGGGCGCTTCTCCCTCATGGCAACTCCAACCAATACGCTACGGGCGCACGACGCGCACGGCCTGCTCCATTTTCTCCACGATCACGTACATGTTGGTGACCTCGCCCACCGCAAGCTGGTCTTTAATGCCATAGTGGTCGAGGCAGGTACCGCAGGTGAGAATCTCGACACCCTGCTCCGCCAGGCCCTTCAGGTCATCGAGCACCGGCGAGCCCTCGACGGTGAGCTTGGCGCCGCCGTTGTAGAACAACATGGTCGCAGGCAGCTCCTCCTGCTGCGTCACGGCAAAGATGAAGGCCTTCATGAGCTTGCGGCCCAGTTCGTCGTCGCCACGGCCCATGCAGTCGGTGTAGACGGAAATGACGAGCTTGCCCTTGCCGGCGCTGGCATCACAGAAGGCAGCGCCATCCTGCTCGGGATCGGCCACGGCAACGGCGCCAGAGGTCGCCACGGTCACGTGCCACTCGGCGTCCGAGATCTTCTCGACCGAAGCCGTGCAGCCCTTCTCCTGCGCCATCTTGGAAATGTTCTTGACGGCGGTCTCGTTATCGACCGAGGTCACCACGGCACCCTCGCCGTCAAGCTGTTTGAGTGCCTTAAGCGTCTTGACGACGGGCAGCGGGCAGGCATCGCCCATGGCATTGACTTCAATCTTGGTAGACATAGCAAAATCCTTTCGAAAGAACCGTTCTAGAGAACGGTAAACAGTTACATAAACGTGCGGGCTAGCGAACAACGCGAACGGCAGGACCGCCTGGCACCGGCTCGCACACGCAGCCGACGACGGCGGCGATACGTCCTTCGGCATGCAAACGACGCGCAAGCTCATCCACATCCGCCGCGGGCGCCGCAATAAGCAAACCACCCGAAGTCTGCGGATCGTACAGCGCATCCAACATGCCCGGCTCCAGCTCATCGTCAGCCGTCACGCGCGGGCCAAAGAAGTCCTGGTTGCGGTAGGAGCCCGCGGGGATAATGCCCAGACGCGCCATGTCGAGCACCTGGTCAAAGAGCGGCACCGCCCCCGACGCAAGTTCAATCTGCACGCCCGAGCCCTCGGCCATCTCGCACGCATGCCCGATCAGGCCAAAGCCCGTAATGTCGGTGCAGCCGTGAAGCTCGAGTCCCTCGGCCAGACGAATCGGGGCCTCGTTGAGGGTGCGCATCGAGTCAAACATGGCTGCGGCGTCGTCCTGCTCGATGAGCTCGCCCTTAATGGCCGTGGTGATGATGCCCGAGCCGATCGCCTTGGTCAGCAGCAGAACATCGCCCACGTGCGCGCCGCTGTTGGCGAGCATACGGTCGAGCGCGACAAAACCGCTCACGGACAGGCCGTACTTGGGCTCGTCGTCGTTGATGGTGTGACCGCCCGCGATGGAGCAACCCGCCTCGACGCACTTGTCGGCGCCGCCCGCCAGAATCTGCCCGGCGACCTCAACGCCTAGGCAGTTGGGTATGCAGAGCAGATTCATAGCATGGCTCGGCCGCCCGCCCATGGCGTAGATGTCCGACAGCGAGTTGGCCGCTGCGATCTGGCCAAACAGAAACAGGTCGTCGACCATCGGCGGGAAGAAGTCGATGGACTGCACGAGGCCCAAGTTGTCGCCAACGCGAAAGACGCTCGCATCGTCGGAGGTATCGAACCCCACGAGCAGGTTGTCGTTATGCACATTGGGTAAATCGCCCAGGACCTGGGCGAGGGCTCCGGGAGCCAACTTAGCGGCTCAACCGCTCGCGGCCGTCATGGACGTGAGCTTAATCTGATCGTCAGCCATCGATTCCTCCTCTCATCGGTCAATCATTTTCTCCCAGTATACGCATGAATGCGAGCCTGGGGCGGATGCATTAATTGAGCGCCCGCGCGCGAATCGCCGCACCGATGGCACCTGCAAAGCGGGCCTGGGGCGACGTAGTCACCGACGACCCCAGCAGCGCGGCCAACCGCTCCACAACGTAGGCGTTCTCGCACAGGCCTCCCGTCAGGTAGTACGGAGCACCCGCCGCCTGCCCGGCCATAGTCGCCACGCGCGACACGACGCTTTCGATCACGCCGCGCGCAATGTTCTCGCGCGGCTCGCCACGACCGATCAGGCTGATAACCTCGCTTTCGGCAAAGACCGTGCACATGCTTGATATCTTGGTGGGCTCGCCGGAACGCGCCAGGTCGGCCATCTGCTGCTGCGAAATGCCCAGGCGATCGGCCATGATCTCCAAAAAGCGCCCCGTGCCGGCGGCGCACTTGTCGTTCATGGCAAACTTGGCCACGCGGCCGCCTTTAAGCTGGATGACCTTGGTGTCCTGGCCCCCCACGTCAATCACCGTGCCATGATCGCCAAACAGGCGCACGGCACCGATGCCGTGGCAAGTGATCTCGGTCACGACCTTGTGGGCGTAGGGCACAGCCACGCGCCCGTAACCCGTGGCCACCACACGCGCAGAATCGGATGCAACGTCAAAGCCCGCCGCCGCGAGCGCCTCGCGCAACCTATCGGCGGCATCGACCGAGGAGAACCCGGTGGGCTGCACGCACGTCCACGCCACCGAACCCTCCCCATCGACCACGGCAGCCTTAGCCGCCGTAGACCCGATATCGATCCCGATCCCCATCATGGCTCTCTCCTAATCCAAACATCAAAGACAGCGGCGCGTTCAGGCGCCTTAGCTCTAGGTTTCTCAGGTGCCGGAGGTTGCCCCGAAAGAGGAGCGCGGCGTACTTTGGTACGCAAGCGACGGTTTGAGGGGCAAGATCCGGTGCCTGAGGAAGCTAGAGGGTTTCGATGAAGGCGGCGATGCGGGTCTCAATCTGGCCCATGTCGCCGTTGCTGTAGTCGGTCTCGATCTTCATATACGGAATACCCGCACCCTCGACGGCCTCCTGCATGCGCGCACTCTCCACATTAAAGGTGTGGCACGCCTGCAGCACGCTCTCCACTACGCCATCGACATGATACTTCTCGCACATGGCCAGCGTGTTTTCCATACGGCCGTCGTTGGGCGTCATGACCGAGCAGTTGATGTCCAGGTAGCGGTCGGCGATGGCGCGCAGGATATCGGGAGCCTCCGGGTCGATCATCATGGCCGCCGTGCGCTCACCCGAGCAGTCGTCCATGCACACGACCACGCCGCCGTTGGACTCGATGGTGCGGCCGATCTTGTTGATCACACCGCCCACCGGGCAGCCGGTGATCAGAATGCGCTTGGCATCTGCCGCGACCGGGCGCTCGCCCGCGTCGTAAGCCTCGCGCAGCTTGGCAACCTTTTGCTCCAGCTGCTCTGTATAGGCCTCGATATCAAAGCTGAACGTACCGGCAAACATGGTGCTCATCAGGTCGACGCCGCTCATAGCCGCCGGCTGGTTAGCCTGCAGCGCAAACATCTCGAGCTGGGCCGCACGCAAGCGGTTGCGACGACGGACAGCGGCGCGCAGGTCATCGTCGGTAATCGTGATGCCGTAGAAGCCCTCGAGCTCCTCCTTAAGCAGGCGGCACTCCTCGTACCAGCCTTCACGCTCGTAGGCGCGGTCGCGGCCCTGCGGCAAGTGCAGAATGTGTGTGCGCTTGAGCTCGTTGAGCAGCTCGTACATCTTCTTCTTGCCGTCGCACGTGGTCTCACCGATGATCATGTCGCTAAAGTACGTAAACGGGCACTTTTGCGAGTAGGCAAAGCCGTACGTCGATTTGATGAGCGGACACAGATTTGCCGGCAGCACCTTCTCGGCCTCGGGAATCACCTCGTCAGACGTACCGCACAGGGCCACGCTCGAGGCGCCCGCGGCATCGATAATCTCGAGCGGCGTATAGCTGCACAAAAAGCCGACCAGACGATTACCCGCCTGTTTATAATCCTTGACGCGAATAAACGCCGCCTTGCGTTGCTCGTTAAACTCCTCAAACGTGCGCGGCAACGGCTGCTCAATATTTTCCGACATATAACTCCTTAACAAACCTTTTAACCGACCTGGGGGAACGGCTTTCCCGGGTGCCCGAGGTTGCCGTGAAAGAGAAGCGCCGCGTACTTTGGTACGCAAACGACGATTTGAACGGCAAGATCGGGTGCCCGGGGAAGTCGCCGGGACGGATAGCCCTAAATGGTTTCCAGGAACGCCTCAATACGGGTCTGGAGCTGGCCCGCATCCTCACCGGCATAATCCGTGGTGATATGCATAAACGGAATGCCGGCTTCCTCGGCAACCTTCTCCACGGCAAACGACTCCATCTCATAGAGTGTGCAGAACTGCAGCGCCACGTCCACGATGCCGTCGGCATGCAGGTCCTTGGCCATCTGGACAATGTCCTTCATACGCTGGTCGTTGGGCGTAAAGACGGCGCAGTTGATCTTAAAGTAGCGCTCGGCGATGGCGTCGAGCATCTCGTCGACCGTCTCGCCGGACTCGTCGACTAGGTCCTTGTAGTAGCGCGAGCCCGTGCAGGACTCCTCGCCCACCACGACGCCGCCGGCCTTCTCGATGAGGTTGAACAGCTTCCAGTTGGGCACGGCCATGGGCGTACCGGTGTATAGGATGCGCTTGGTCCCCTTGGGCGCCACACCCTCGCCGGCCTCGACACGTTGCTCGCACTCGGCCGCCATATCGTTAATGGCTCCGGTCAGACGCGGCGTGTCGTCCATAAAGGCTGCCTGCACGGTCAGCAGGCTGTCGAGACCGCTGATGGGCGCCGGGTCGGCAGCGCGCGTGGCAGCGAGGCGCTGCAGGGCGCGACGCTTCTCATTGACGGCGTGGATGGCGGCCTTCAGACGCTCAGGCGTGATCGTGACGCCGCACTCTCCCTCGATCTTGACGGCGAGCTTCTTGACCTCGGCCTTCCAGGTCACGAGCGTCGACTCGTCGTGTACGTTGGGAATATCCATGACGTACATGTTCTTTTGCGTGGCAAAAAACTCGTAGGCTTTCTTCTTGCCATCGCAGGTGTTCTCGCCTACCACTAGGTCACTCGACTCAATGTAGGGGCAGACCTCACCCAGCTTAAAGCCGGCAAAGCTCTTGATAAGCGGACAAGTGTTGCGCGGCAAGTGCTCCTCGACCTTGTCCGTTGCCCAATCGGCACCCGAGCACAGACCAACGGGAATGCCGTCACAGGCAAGCACGATCTCCTCGGGCACGTACACGCAGAACGAGCCCACGATTTTGGTGGCCTCGCCGGCCTCCTTCTTGTCGAGCATCTCCTTAATACGGCCGCTGTGGATGTTGGTGGCGACAAAATCCAGGTAGGACGTGGACTTGGGGCGATTGTTCTGCGTCAGGAACATGTCGCCGTACATCTGGCCCACGGCACCCAGCAGCATGTCGTGGTCGGCAAGATTCATGCCGAGGCTCTCCCACATCGGATGGAAATCAAATTCTTCAGCCATGACGGTTCCCCTCTCGAACCAAAAATGAATAGCTACGGTATTGCTGCACGGTGGGTGGCGAAAACCCAGCCGCGCCTAAACCCGGAATTTTAGGGAACCTGCTTTGCGGTCGATTATTTAGTTGTGCGTCGTCTCTCCCGGAGCCGTGAACATACCTGCTCATATGCGGCTCCGAGCCATATATAGGGCACGCGCGGCAACGCGGCGAATGTATGTCGTCTGCGGCATGTGCGCACCCTCCTTTACAAGTTGAGGTCAACTATACCAACGGTCATCGACCATGCGAACACCGTTGACATTCGTACGACAGCGTCGTGTGCCGTCGTTTAATAAATAATTATCTTAATTGATAAGAGTTTGTCATTCCTCATTCGGCGAACGGCAAAAACAAAGCCGCCGAGGCTTATATTCCCCGACGGCATTACCCGGCGCTATCGACAAACCAAATGGATCCTGCTGGCATCAAAATGCATGCGCAGCGTCTCGCCTGCTTGCGGCAGCTCGTCGACAGGCATGCGCACTTTGTTGACCTTCCACTGCAGGCGCGTCGGCGCGTCGGCGCGCGGCACGTCCAGCAGCACCAGGTGCTCAAAACGTGAATCGCTCACGCGGGCCACATGCAGGTCGTAGCTGTTGCGACCCCGCTCAGCACGGTTGTCCACATGGAAGTAGCTCGCACGAATACCCAGGTACGCCACGTTATCGGGAACCTCACGGCCCACGTTGAAGGTCATGCCCCAGTCGAGGGCCTCAACTTCTTCGTCGCCGATCTTGCGCGCGCGGCTCGTATTCTTGCAGCCCGTCAGGCGCAGCGCAGCCAAGGTTTGCGGCCGGCGGACCACGTCCTCGACGGAGCCGATCTCCTCCATATGCCCGTCGTGCATCACACAAATGCGCTCGCACAGACGGCACGCTTCGTCGATGTCGTGGCTCACGTAGAGCACGGTACGGTTGCACACATCGAACAGGTCGAGCATGTTCTGTTCGAGCGCGCTCTTAAGATAGGAATCGAGCGCGCTCATGGGCTCGTCGAACATAAAAATGCCCGGATGCGCCGCCACCATGCGCGCAAGCGCCACGCGTTGCTGCTGACCGCCCGAGAGGCGCGCGGGGTAGCGGTCGGCAAAGTCGGCCAGTCCAAAGATACCCAGGTAGCGCTCGGCAAGTTGCCTGCGCGCCGCGGCGTCGCCCGCGTCCTTTACACCGGCACATACGTTATCGGCCACCGTCATGTTGGGAAACAGCTGATAGTTTTGAAACATCAGGGCGCACTTGCGCTCCTGGGGCGACAGATTGATGCCCGACACCGAGTCAAAGAAGGTTACGCCGTTGACGACGATCTTGCCCTCGTCGGGCGTCTCCACGCCGGCAATACAGCGCAAGGTGCAGCTCTTGCCGCATCCGGAGGCGCCGAGCAGCGCCACACGCTCCTCGCCGGCATCGAGCTGAATGTCAAGGGTAAAGCCCGGATAGCGCTTTTTGATATCCAAAACGAGCGACATAGCTTATCGACCTCCCTGCGGTGCCGCGTCATCGCGCATAAGCTCGGCCAGCGCCTCGCGATCGATGCACAAGGCATCGCCGCCCACTGGGTCGAGCGAATCGGCCTGGCTGCCCAGCTGCTTGGCCTGCTTGCGCTCCGCGCGGGACAGGCCGCGCCCGCGGTACTTTTGCGAATGCGCCGTGTACATATTGATGAACAGGATGACCAGGAAACTGAACACAATCACGACGGCGACCCAAAAGAGGGCCACCGACGTGTTGCCGCCCATCCACTCAAAGTAGATGGCGATGGGGATGGTCTGGGTAATGCCGGCGTAGTTGCCCGCAAAGAACAGGGTGCAGCCAAACTCGCCCATGGCACGCGCGAAGGCAAGCACCGCGCCGGCGGCAATCGAGGGCCAGCCAAGCGGCATCATAAGCTTGGTAAAGATACGACGCTCGGACCATCCCAGGGTTCGCGCGGCATCGAGCATCTGCGTGTCGAGACTCTCGAAGGCTCCGAGCGCCGTGCGGTAGACCAGCGGAAACGACACAACGACGGCCGAAATGACCGCCGCGGGCCAGGTAAAGACGATCGAGATGCCGTGCGCGATGAGCCACTGGCCCACCCCGGTCGAGCGGCCAAACAGCATGAGGAGCAGAAAGCCGCAGACCGTGGGCGGCAGCACCATAGGAATCGTAAAGACCGAATCGAGCAGGCCCTTGATGCGACTCGAGGTACCCATAGTCTTCCACGCGGCAAACAGACCCAGTGCAAAGGCAATCACCAGGGCAAGGCCGCTCGTTTTGATAGACACCCAAAACGGGCGATAGTCAATGTCGCCCAAAAAGGAGGCCAGAGAGGTCAAGGGCCCCCGCTCATCCCGCAACACGACAGACGATGCTTCTACCATTTGAGCGCTATCAAGCCAACGCGCGCCGCCCTTGGCATCACCCGAGGCTGATGCAATTACCACATAGCGGTCCCCATCCGCACCACGCACATCAAAGCCATAGGTATACCCGCCGGCATCAAACGTTGTTTCCGCCGTAACATACCAAGGAAGATCCACGTCCCCTAGCTGCGCACCTCCCATGCGGTTTGCGCTGTCGAGCTCACAGACGAGGGCCTTGAGACCCGATACGCACTCGTTGTCCTGCGGATCCAATCCATACTTCTCGACCGCCTTGGGCGATATCCACACCACAACGCGATCGGCAGCAGGCGCCACTACAAGGTCCACGTCCTCGTCAACGGGAAACCGGTAGCCCTCAGGCTGGCCCTCCATGGCACGAGCAGTCCCCTTGGCCAACCGCTCAAAACCCTCGATCCCATAGGAAAGCCCATGAGCGGTCGCAGCAACCTGGGCCCCGTCCTCAGCGTCCCCAGCAAACGCAAATCCCGGCACCCAGCAAAGCGCGAAGGTCAAAGCACAGGCGACAAGCATGCGGAATCTATTAAGCACGAAAAGCTCCAAGCGAATACAAGGACGGAGTGAAACACAAAACGATGGAATTATCGCGCCAAGCCGCACTACGCGGAAAGCTCAAAGCCGTACTTAGCCCAAATCTTCTGAGCCTTCTTGTTGGACAGGCAAAAGTCGATGAACGCCTTAGCCTCGTCGGCATGTTCGGAGCTCTCGGCAACGGCGCCCGGATACACGATGGGCTTGTGCGAGTCCTCGGGACACACGAGCGCCTCCTCGATGCCGTCGTAGCGGAAGATATCGGAGCTGTAGACAAAACCGGCCACGCAGTCGCCTGTGGACACATAGGCGGCGGCGGTACCAACTTTGTCTGCCAGCGCGACCTTGTCGGCGATCTCGGGCGCATACTCGCCGTCGTCGCCCTCGGTGCCGGTATAGAGGCCCACAGAAGCCAGCGCCTGGTTGGCGTACTTGCCGGCGGGAACGGTCTTGGCGTCGCCAATGGCGATCTTGCCGCCCAGATTCGCGACGTCGGCGATGGCCTCGACCTTGGTGTCGGAGCCCTCGGCGCGAATGATCACAAGATCGTTGACGAACATATCCTCACGGGTGTCGGCATCGACGAGCTCGACGGTCTCAGCGTCATCCATGGTGCCCTTGGAAGCGGTGATGAGCACGTCGACCGTGGCACCGGCACGCATCTGCTCAACGAGGTCGCCGGACGCCTTAAACTGCGTGTCGGCAAAGGTGGTACCGGTCTGCTCGGTGTAGAGCTTCTGAACCTCGGGCAAAGCCTTCTCGAGCGAGTTGGCGGCAAAGACCTGCAGCTCGACGGTTTCCTTCTTGGAAGAGGCCTTGGCGGAGCCGGCATCGGAGCCGGTCGCCTCAGGCTCCTTGTTGCCGGAGCAGCCGGCAAGCCCAAGGCCGGCAGCGGCGACAGCGGAGAGTGAGACGAATCCGCGGCGAGAAACCATATCGAACATGTTCAACCCTTTCGTACCTTGTGCCCGGGTACCCCACCGCGGGCTTTATTCTGTAATTTGATTATACTTCGATGCGAATAATGATTATGAGAAATTATTCTCGTCTGAGAATATAGTTTCAAGCATGCCTACAGAATGCCGTCCCCTTGGGCGCAAATAAAAGGCGGAGCAGCCGTTCAGATCGCTCCGCCGCAGGTAAACCGCTTAGTTGGTATGTCCGCCGCCCGCTGTCATCTGAGCCGCATGCTCCAGCTGGTCCGCTATGGCCTCCCAGCTTTCGCGGGCGGCCTTCGTAGAACCGGGAAAGTTTACGACAAGTGTATGACCTCGTTGCATGCAAATAGCGCGCGAGAGCATAGCGCGGCGCGTCTTGGTCATGGAGTACGCACGGATTGCCTCTGCAATACCCGGCACATCGCGCTCGCAGACGGCACGCGTCGCCTCGGGCGTCACATCGCGCATCGAAAGCCCCGTGCCGCCGCAGGTGAGCACGACATTGGCGTGGCACTCATCGGCGGCTTCCACAATGGCATCACCGATCTCGCTGACGTCGTCGCGCACGACCACATGCGAGGCGACCGTCCAGCCCTGCGCCTCGATAAGTTCCTCGAGTGCGGCTCCAGCCTCGTCCTGGGCAAGATCGCGCGTATCCGAGCACGTCACGATCGATATCTTCAGCTCCATAGCATTCCTCCTACAACACGGCGCCCTCGGGCAGGTCGACGCGAACAACGTCCACGACATCGCCCACCTTGAGGTCGCACGGTCCTTCGTCAACACGCAACAGGCAGTTAGCCCGCTGCATCGTGCCGAGCAGCGCCGAATTCTGCGTCTTGGCCTCGGTCACCAACAGCTCACCGGTCTCGGGGTCGCGCAAAACCGTGGCGCGATCGAAGAAGCGGCGATGCTGTCGCTTTTTCACGCCGTGCGTGAGCGTCGCCTGCTGCACGGGACGCGTACCCTCGGCAAAGCCGCGCATCTTGCGGATCGCCGGACGCGCAAGCATCTCAAAGCCTACATACGCCGCGGCCGGATTGCCTGAAAGTCCCAGGTAGGGCTTACCCCCAAGCAAGCCAAACGTGATGGCCTTGCCCGGACGCATCGAGATGCGGTCAAACAGCACATCGCCCTCGCGCCGAACGAGCGCCGTCACGTAGTCGTAGTCGCCTGCCGAGGCGCCACCGCTCGTAATGACGAAATCGCACTCCAGCACGGCGCGATGCACCAGCTCGGCAATCGCCTGCTCATCATCGGGCGCAATGCCGTAGAACACGGGCTCGGCTCCTGCATCGAGCGCTTCGGCCATCAACGCCGACGAGTTGGAGTCGCGAATCTGTCCGCGTGCCGGCAGTTCACTCGGCGCGACCAGCTCCGTGCCCAACGAGATAATGCCCACACGCGGGGCGGCGTGCACCTTCACGCTTGCGTAACCGGCACTCGCCAACAGGCCGGCGCCGGCCGGGGCCACGACCTCGCCGGCGTGCATCACGACATCGCCGGCATGGGCCTCCTCGGCGGCAGAGCGAACGTTCTCCCCTACCTTGGCGGGCGCCGAGAACCTCACACGCGAGCCCTCGTTGCCGTCGCCATCGAGCACGTCGACGATCTCGTATTTCACCACGGCATCGGCACCTTCGGGTACCGGCGCGCCCGTCATGATGCGGACCGTCTCGCCCGGGGCGATAACGCCATCGAACACATGGCCTGCGGCCTCGTGCCCCACGACGGAAAGCGTCACGGGCGCATCGGTGGACGCTTTGGCGAGGTCGGCGGCACGCACGGCATATCCATCCATGGCGCTGTTGGCAAACGGCGAGATGTCGATATCGGCCGTGGCGTCCTCGGCCAGGGGAAGACCGGCCGCCTGCCACACGGGAATCTCGACAACTTCGGTGCGATTCACGTGCGACAAGACGATCGCCTGTGCGTCCTCCAACGGAATGAGTTTCTCAGCCATATACACCTCTAGCATGCTGCGGCGCGCAACAAAAGCGCCGATTCTTTATGTTTATCTCAGTATAATCCCTCGCCGCTTGCTCAAGATCTGGCCCGCGGCCGCGAATACACCTGTCGGTAACGGACGGCGAAACAGAACCGAAAATCAACCTGCCGGTTTGTCACGTTTGGCACGTTCTATAATGCTCGTGTTGCAACCCAAAAGAGGAACGTATGACTTTTACCGACAAACCCGAAAGCGCAAACGAAGCGCAGGATCATTCTCAGTCGCTCGACGACGGCGGCTTTTTCTCCCTGAACGACGTCATCATGGCCGGCAGGCATCAGCTCACCCGCTCCGAGCATCTCTTGGCCGCCGACACGCGCCGCAACGCCCGCAACCTACTCGCGAGCGCCAAGTTGCTCACACTCGTCGTCATCGTCTCGCTCGCCATGGGCGTTGCCGCCTGGGCGTTTTTGACCTCGCTGAATATCGCGACCGACTATCGCGAGCACCACGCGTGGGTCTACGCATTGCTTCCCGTTGTGGGCATTGCCACCGCGTGGGTCTACAAAAACCACGGCCTTGCTGCCAAACGAGGCAACAACCTGGTCATCGACTCCGCTCTGGGCACACGCCTCATCCATATGCGCATGGCCGTCCTCACCTTCGTCTACTCTACGCTCACGCACCTAACGGGCGGATCGGCCGGTCGCGAGGGAGCCGCGGTGCAGATTGGCGGCACCATCGCCAGCAACATCTCGAGCCTCGCCCACCTCAAAAAGCATGACCACCACGACCTCATGCTCGCCGGCATCTCGTCGGCCTTTGGCGCCGTATTCGGTTCGCCCCTTGCCGGAGCTTTCTTTGGCATGGAGATGTGCTTTATCGGAAAGATCGACTACACCGCGGGCATCTACTGCCTGGTCGCCTCGTTTACCGGCTACTTTACGTCGCTTGCCTTGGGAACCGAGTACGAGGCGAATGTCATCGCCAGCGTTCCCAACATGACACCACGGACGGTTGTCATCGTTGTTATCAGCGCAATTATCTTCGGCCTGACGGCACGCCTCTTTGCCTGGTCGGTTCGAACCGTCAAAAGCCTGTACGGTCGCTTTATCACCAATTACCTCGTCCGCGCACTCATAGGCGCACTCGTGGTTTTGGCCGCCTATGCCCTCCTCGACGCCTGGGACTACGCCGGCCTTTCCACGTGGCTTTCCGGCGCCGGATTTGCAGGCAACACCACCCTGGCGGACGCAGCCATCAAGTTGGTCGTCACAGCGCTTACCCTGGGCGCGGGCTTCCAAGGCGGCGAGGTCACGCCCCTGTTTGGCATCGGTGCGGCACTCGGTGGCTGGATCGGTTACCTTACCGGGCTTGACCCCAGTTTTCTGGCGGCTCTCGGCATGCTCGGCGTGTTCTGCGCCGGCCTCAACGTGCCCATCACCACCTGCATGATGGCCATCGACCTGTTCCACGGCACGGCCGCCGGGTTCTTTGTCATCGTGGCCTTTATCAGCTACCTAACCGGCGGACACCGCGGCGTGTACCCCGCCCAGCGCATCATCTCACCCAAGCGCCGTTCGCTTATTGTGGATGAGGGCGGTACGGTAGCGGATGCTATCGAGCGCCACAACGACCTGATAGAGTAGACGTTAGTATTCGCCGTGCAGCCACAATCGGGGGCAATTCGACCCGAGCGCGACCGCACCGTCACGTTATACGCCGGGAGTCGCCCCATGCACGCAACTGATTTTGGTCGCACGCTCATCATCGCCAACCCAGCCGCCCAGTCGGGTGCGGCGCGCGAGGTCGCTGAGCGCCTGCAGCGCTTTTTAGACATGACCGCGCGCTCATCCCAGTTTGACTTGGTACTGACCGAGCGCATGGGGCATGCCAAGGAACTTGCCGCACAGGCCCAGGGCTACCGCACCGTTATCGCTCTTGGCGGCGACGGCGTGATCCACGAGGTCGTCAATGGGCTCATGGCGCAGGAAGAGACGGTTCGACCGGCGCTTGCCGTCCTGCCCGTGGGCTCCGGCAACGATTTTGCCCAAACGCTCGGTATCGACGATTTCTCCGGCAAGGATTTTGGCGCGCTGCTCACCTGCGAGCTGCAACGTCAGGACATCGGGCGCATTCGCTCATGGAACCCTGCAAGCGGTAGCGGCGAGGCTACCGTTGAGTACTACGACCAGACGCTCTCGGTCGGCATCGATGCCGCCATCGGCCTGGGCACCACCGAGTTGCGCAAAAAGACCGGCCTGACGGGCGCTCCGCTCTACACCCTCTCGGGACTTGAGCAGTTTGGCCTGCGCTATCGCAACTACCCCATGACGGTCAGCTTTGACGGCGCGCCCGCCGAGCGCGTGAGGGCGATCATCATGGCGATACAGCTGGGCCCCACGTATGGCTCGGGCTATCGCATCTGCCCCGATGCCGACCCCTGCGACGGCATACTCGACGTCTGCTACGCCTGCGGCCCCGTCCCCCGTGCGGTCGCCCTACCCATGTTCCTTTCGGCCAAGGACGGTCACCACACCAAGCTGCCGCCGGTACGCATGCGCCGCTGCCGCCATGCCGAGTTCACCTTTGAGGAGCCCGACTACCCCATTCAGGCCGACGGCGAGCCCATCGTCGCCTCGCGCATCGAAGTCGACATCCTACCCGGCGCCCTCCAAGTCTGGCACCCCACCCGCTAGCAAGACCAGCGAAACAATCGGCTACTCGTCGCTCCCCGGCTTGCGACGGTTGGCCTTTTTAATCGCGTTGAAGTGCTTGTCATTGAGCCTGCGCTGGCGAGAGCGCAGAGGCACCTTAGTCTTTACGCGTCGGCGCGGTGGACGCCCGCGACGCTCCAGCTCAGCGCGCAGCTTACGCAGGCAGCTCGCGCGATTCTGAAACTGACTACGGCTCTCGCGCGCCGTCACAACAATCCCCGTGGGCCCATGCTTCATACGCACCGCCGAGTCCGTCGTGTTCACGCCCTGTCCGCCCGGACCTGTCGCGCGAAACACCTGAACCTCGCAGTCGCGTGCCAACCTCTCGACCGACATCTCGGCATAGCGCGCATACTCGCGCCATCCCATCTTGTTCTCATCCATATCAACACCTCCCCTCATACAAAAAATGTGACAAAGGGAAAGTCCCTTTGTCACATCGCATACCAATCGCTTGTGTTACGCGCTTAAGCGAAGGTGATCTCGCCGGTGTCGCAGTCCATATCGGCGATACGGGCCAGGCTCTCAACGCGGAAGCCGCGCTCGCGGAGCTTATCGCCACCGCCTTGGAAGCCCTTCTCCACCGCGATGCCAATGCCGGCAACCTCGGCGCCCGCAGCCTCGCAGATCTTAATAAGGCCCTCAAGCGCGCAGCCGTTGGCCAAAAAGTCGTCGATGATCAGGACCTTGTCGCCCTCGGACAGGAAGCGCTTGCCGACGATGACCGGGTACTCCTTCTGCTTGGTAAAGGAGTAGATGGTCGTGGCATACTGCTCGCCGTCGAGGTTGATGGACTGCGCCTTCTTGGCAAAGACCACCGGCACGCCGCCAAAATGCTGGGCTGCAATACAAGCCATGCCAATGCCCGAAGCCTCGATCGTCAGGATCTTGTTGATCTCGACGCCCTCGAACAGACGGGCCCACTCGGCGCCCATGTGGTCGAACAGCTCAACGTCGCATTGGTGGTTGAGGAAGGCATCAACCTTAAGGACGTTACCGGCCTTTACGATGCCGTCATGGCGAATACGATCCTCAAGCTCCTGCATGGCGCAACCCCTTCTCGCGGCAACGATACCGCGCGATTAATAAACGTTGTTCGATAGTCTACCACGGACCGACCCCCGCCCGCCCCACAAGCCGCATCGCACCACAAACCAGTCTTTTTGGGACGGCGCGAATCGTGGCAGACAGCCTCCCAACACGCTAATGGCGGGCGCGCATCTTCACCAAACGCACCATGGCAAGCGCAAAGCCCACAGCGGCCACAGCCATAAGCACGTAGAACACCGAGCGAAAGCCGAATAGGAATACATCCGGACGGCCTGCAACAAAACTGGTCACGGCCTCGCCCATCGCCACGCTCATCTGCCCATAGAGGATATGCGATGCCGCCGTAATACCCAGCGCCATGCCCGCATAGCGCGCCAAGCTGCCCAAGCTACCTGCAAAGCCGAGTGCCTCGCGCGGAGCCGAGCCCATATACAGCGAGTTATTGGGGCTCTGGAAAATCGACGTGCCGCACGACATAAACGCGACGCAGCACACGATCACAGGGATGGAAGAGTACTCGTCGAGCGTGCTTACCGCAAAAAGACCGCATACGTACACGCCTAGGCCGACCGCCGTGGGACCCTCGCAGCCAACACGGTCCGAAACCGTACCCGAAAGCGGGCCGATAAAGGCATTCACCATCGGCAGCGCCAAAAAGAGCAATCCGGAAATGTCGGAACCAAATCCGTGGGCGTCCTGAAAATAGAACGGCAGGATAAACTCTGATGCGCCAATACCAACGAACACGATGAGCATGCAGGCGAGGTTGATGGTGAAGGCCGAATTTGCAAAGCAGCGACGAGCAGCCTCGATCAGGGACATGGGGCGCTCGCCGGCCTCCGGCTTAACATGCGGCAGCGTGGAGAACCCCACGATAAACGAGATGACGCCAATGGGCAGGTTGATGAGGAAGATGCTCTCCCAGGGAAAGCTTGCCACCAGCACGCCGCCGAGTACGGGGCCACACATCATGCCGAGGGCCACGAAGGTCGCGAGAATACCCATGGCACGGCCTCGTTCGCGCGCCGGAAACGACTCGGTGATGATACCCATGTTGTTGGCCATGGCCGCTGCGCAGCCGACGCCCTGCACAATGCGTGCCAGAATAAGAACTTCGAGCGAACTCGAAAGGCCGCAAAGCAGCGAGCCAGCCGTAAAAACGATTACGCCCAGCTGGAATACGCCCACCTTGCCGCGCACGTCGCCCAAGCGGCCAAACGGCAGCATAGCCACGCATGTCGCAAGCAGGTACACCGAGCTCACCAGCTGGATGCGGTCGAGGCCCACGCCCAGCTCCTTTTGCATCACGGGCAACGCCACGGTCACGACGGTCGAATCCAGACACGACATAAACGTCATGATGAGCACGGTAAACAGAATCGCCCATTTGTTCTTGCCATGGGTGTCGCCCTCAAGGGCAATGTGCTCGCGGCGCAGCTGCTCTGCGGTTTTCTCCATATCCATCCTTTCGAGTGGCGCAACGCAAAAACGGGGCCCCAATCGCCTACAAACAGTCGCGATTGGGGTCCCGCCTACGGAATCGGAACGAAAGATCGCCGAAGCTTTCTGCCAGCATCGGCGCCTTATGCGAACGCTAGCCTAGCACTGCTCGAGTGCCTGCTCAAGGTCGGCAATCAGATCGGCCGTATCCTCGAGGCCGCACGACAGGCGCACCATATCGGCGGAGATGCCGCAGGCGATGAGCTCCTCATCGTTCATCTGGCGGTGTGTGGCATTAGCGGGATGCAGGCAGCAGGTGCGGGCGTCAGCCACATGCGTGGCGATCTGGGCAAGTTTAAGGCTCTTCATAAAGGTCTCGGCCGCCGCGCGACCACCGTTAAAGCCAAAGCTCACAACGCCGCAGGTACCGTTGGGCATGTACTTCTGAGCCATGTCATAGTACTTATCGCCCTCCAGGCCCGGATAGCTCACGAAGCGTACCTTGGGATGGCTCTGCAGGAACTTGGCAACGGCCAGGCCGTTCTCACAATGACGCGGCATGCGTACATGCAGGCTCTCGAGCGAGCTGTTCAGGAAGAAGGCCGCCTGCGGGTTCTGCATGGGACCGAGGTCGCGCATGAGCTGCGCGGTGGCCTTGGTAATGAAGGCACCTTCGCGACCGAACTTCTCGGCATACGTCACGCCGTGGTAGCTCTCGTCGGGCGTGGTGAGACCCGGGAACTTATCCGCATGGGCCATCCAGTCAAACTGGCCGTGGTCAACGATCACGCCGCCCAGGTAGGCAGCATGTCCATCCATGTACTTGGTGGTGGAGTGCGTAACGATGTCGGCGCCCCACTCAAAGGGACGGCACATCACGGGCGTCGGGAAGGTGTTGTCGACCATCAGCGGCACGCCGTGGTCATGCGCGGCCTTGGCAAAGCGCTCAATATCGAGCACGGCAAGGGCGGGGTTGGCGATCGTCTCGCCAAAGACGAGCTTGGTATTGGGCTCAAAGGCCGCCTCGAGCTCTTCATCGGTGCAGTCGGGGGCGACGAACGTGCAGGTCACGCCCATGCGGCCCATGGTGTGGGCGAGCAGGTTATACGTACCGCCGTAAATGGCAGAGCTAGCGACCACATGATCGCCGGCACCGGCCACATTAAAAATCGCGAGGAAGTTCGCAGCCATGCCCGAGCTCGTGAGCATCGCGGCGGTGCCTCCCTCCATCTCGCAGATCTTAGCGGCAACGAGATCGCACGTGGGGTTCTGCAGGCGGCTGTAGAAGTAGCCCGACTCCTCCAGGTCAAACAGCTTGCCCATGTGCTCGGACGTGTCGTACTTCCACGTGGTGGACTGGTAGATGGGCACCTGGCGCGGCTCGGCATCTCCCGGGTGATAGCCGCCCTGAACACATGTAGTACCGATGGTCTGCTCGCTCATATCTAGCTCCCTTGCCTGGGTTACGTTTTATTCGGTTCACGATACCGCTACCCTGCACCCCTCTCAACCCATCCCCAAGGTAGGTTAAGGGACAAATTGATCAGAGGTATTTATCTCAAGCCTTGGGCATTTGCTCGATAGATAAAAACGAGGCATACATGAAGCTCTCGATGATTACATGCCCCGTCACGGGTACCATAGGCGGGTACACCGTAACCAAGGAGACAACGATGAAGCAAATCGATACGGCCCAGCTCGACATCACCGCCTGTCAGGCTCAAGCTGCCGAATATCACGCCCGTGGCTTTAACTGCGCCCAGGCCGTCGCCTGCACGCTCGCGCCCGTCGTCGGGCTCGACCCCCAGGTCGCCTTTACCCTCACCGAGGGCTTTGGCGCCGGCATGGGCGGCATGACCGAAACCTGCGGCGCCATCTCGGGCGCCGTGGCCATCATGGGCTTTGTAATGAGCGACGGCATGGAAAACCCCAAGACCAAGGGCCAGACCTACAAGCTGTCGCGCGAAATCGCCAAGCGTTTTGGCGAGAAGAACACAACAACCGTCTGCGGCACGCTCAAGGGCATCGGATCGGATAAGGGTCCGCTCCGCAGCTGCCCCGGCTGCATCGACGATGCCGTCGAAATCGCCTGTGATGTGCTAAAGCAGCTCGCCGAGTAATCGACAGCAACAGTAAAACGACGGCCGGCGCGCTTAGGATCCATCCAAAAGCACGCCGGCCGTCGCCGTTAGAACTCGGCAAATTCGGGAGCGCCGACCTCAATCTCCTCACGCCCCGCCATAAGCTCGCGCATCTTAGCGCAAAACGACTCCTGCTCCCCCGCCTTAAACACCAAATGAAGTGTCACGGCATCCGCGTACTCGGTATCCGAAACCTTGGCACCGGAATCCTGGGCCAAGCGAAGCACCTGCTCATACTGCGGATAGGCCACATGCACGTCAACAGGCACGACACTCGTCATCTCGACGATCTGCCCGGCCTCCTGAGCCGCGGCCACCGCCGCTTGCGTCGCCGCAGTATAGGCGCGAACCAGGCCGCCCGGCCCCAACAGCGTGCCGCCAAAATAGCGCGTCACTACGCAGCAAACATTTTTGAGCTCCGCACCGCGCAACACCTCGAGCGTCGGCATACCGCTCGTGCGGCTCGGCTCACCATCATCGCTCTGGCGCTCGCGTCCATCGACCAAAATCCACACGGGAACATTGTGTCGAGCGTCGTAATGACGCTTGCGAACCATCTCGATAAAGGCATTCGCCTCGTCCTCGGACTCAATATGGACCAGCTGGGCAATAAACCGGCTCTTGCGGTCCACAAACTCACCCGAAACCTCAATATTCGATTGCAGAGTAAAATAGCTGTCCAACAAAGCCCCTCAACAAAATAAAGCGCAGCAACGAACAGCCTCAATAATACGATAACCCTAGTAAAAAGAATGGCAACGCCGATGATTCAGTCAACGAAAGCGAGAACCCGTCAGCGCGAGCAAGGTGCCTTGAAAGCCGAGGGCATTGACCTTATGGTCATGCCCGAAGGTTTGAAAGGCAGATTGCCGCGCTGACGGGTTCGCAGCGTCAACAAAGTGCCGAGTGGGCCGATAAGCCGGGTTCTGTCGTGAACGGTCATTTATCTTGTCTGCACGTTACCATGCAGCTCCACGCACGCTACCCGAACGCGGACCGGGCCGGCCCATAGCGTTCCTATTCGCGCTTGCTCCGGATGGGGCTTGCCAAGCCGCCGTGTTGCCACGACGCTGGTGGTCTCTTACACCACCGTTTCAGCTTTTCCCTTTACGCCTTGCGGCGCAGGTGGGAGTCTTCTTTTCTGCGGCGCTTTCCGTCGGATCACTCCGCCCGGCCGTTAGCCGGCATCCCGCCCTCTGGAGCCCGGACTTTCCTCACGCGTACTGCAAGCAGCACATCGCGCGACCGTCTGGCCCACTCAGCAGTGCAAGAGTGTAGCACACCGTTACCGTAGGCAATGGCACAACGCAAACGCTCGACACGATAAACCAAGAACCGCCATGCACTACAATGGTCCTGTCGATGGGCAACGTCGTCAGTCGAGACGCGACCGCGCTCCGCACCCCTCCGTCTACTCGGTGTGTTCCCGCCTCCTCCCCGAGGCGGGATGTCGGCTTTTTTCATGCACCGACAATCCAATAGCCTGTGATCAGCCCGGCAGCATTGTGCATCTCGGCGCCAAATGCAAAAAGGGACCCGTCCATTACGGACGGATCCCTTAAAACAAGTGATCGTCAAACCGAATTACTCGGCGTCGGTCTCCTCGTCCTTCTTCTCGGAAGGCAGCGGGGTAACCTCGATCTCGACGCCCAGAGTCTCAGCAGCAGACTTCATGGACAGGGAGATACGACGACGGTCGAGGTCGATTTCCATGACCTTGACCTGAACCTTGTCGCCCACATGGGTGACCTGAGAAGGCTGATCGACGTGCTTGTTGGCCATCTCGGAGATGTGCACCAGGCCCTCGATGCCCTCGCCCAGATCGACGAAAGCGCCGAACGGGACAAGCTTGGTCACAGTGCCCTCGACGATAGCGCCGACGGGGTACTTCTTGACCAGTGCGCGCCACGGATCCTCGGTGGTCTGCTTGAGACCCAGGGAGATGCGCTCGCGGTTGAGATCGACGTCGAGAACCTCGACCTCGACCTCCTGGCCGACCTTGACAACCTCGGAAGGATGGTTGACGTGGTTCCAGGAGAGCTCGGAGATGTGGATGAGGCCGTCGATACCGCCGAGGTCGACGAAGGCGCCGAAGTCGACGATGGAGGAAACGGTGCCCTGGAGACGCATGCCAGACTTGAGCTTGGACAGGATCTCGGAGCGCTCGGCCTTACGGGACTCCTCGAGCACGACGCGACGGGAAAGGACGACGTTGTTGCGGTTGCGGTCCATCTCGATGACGCGGGCCTCGATGCGGGTGCCCATGTAGGAGGTGAGGTCCTTGACGCGACGGAGGTCGACGAGGGAAGCGGGCAGGAAGCCACGCAGGCCGATGTCGAGGATCAGGCCGCCCTTGACAACCTCGATAACCTCGCCCTCGACATTCTCGCCGGAGTTGAACTTCTCCTCGATGCGGTTCCAAGCACGCTCGTACTCGGCACGCTTCTTGGACAGGACCAGACGACCGTCCTTGTCCTCCTTCTGGAGAACCAGAGCCTCGATGGGATCACCGAGTGCAACGATGTCTGCAGGGTTAGCGTCCTTGCGGATGGACAGCTCGCGGACCGGGATAACGCCCTCGGACTTGAATCCGATGTCAACGAGCACCTCGTCATGCTCGATCTTAACGACAGTGCCGTTAACGAGATCGCCCTCATCAAAGTCGGTAATCGTACCGTCGATGAGGTTGTTCATCTCCTCCTCGTTGACATCGTCAAGAGAGAAAATGGACGAGTTCTGAATCTCACTCAAAGGTGGACCCCTTTCGAACTACGGGGCCCCGATTGCTAGGACCTACAGAAGGGTGCGACAAGCACACAACGTTTAGGAACACTCGGGAGCCGACAGATACTAATGTGACGCTTATGCAATCACGTTCGTATAGGTTACGGGGAAATGAGTTCGATTTCAAGCGTGAACTGCGATTTTTTACTCGTGTGGAGACTTTTTCGTAATCTTATGAACACACGTCTCCGCAACTTGACGATAACCAGCCAGGCATTCGGCTTTGGGGTAAAGTATCCGGAGCCAACGATTCTAGATCGATTTTTCGAGAAAGGTGCCCGCGTGCTCAAAGCAGTCGTTTTCGATATGGACGAAACGCTTCTTAGCATCAACCTCAACGCGTTCATCCTTCGCTATTTTAAGGATGTCTCTTCGATGCTCGCGGATATCGGGCGCCGCAGCCGCGGTGGCACGATGGCGCGCCTCGGCACCATCCTGGTCGACCTCAACGCCAATCGCCGCAGCAGCACGGACAATCGCACCAATCTTGAGTTTTACCAGACCGAGGTCGAGCGCCGGTGCGGCATTTGCCTCTCGGACCCACTTATCTACGAGGCGTTTACCTACTACGATCACGAAGTTCTGCCGTACAAGAACGATGACATGATCAACGCAAAAGCCATGCCGGGTGCGCACGCCGCGCTTCAAGCCGTACAGGACGCGGGGCTGCGCTGTGCGCTCTTCACCAACCCCAGCTTTCCCCAAGGGGCCATCGAGTGCCGCATGGGCTGGGGCGAGCTGACAGACGCGCCCTTCGAGCTCGTAACGCACATGGGCAACGCCACGCGCTGCAAGCCCGATGCCACATATTATCTAGAGCAGCTGCAGGTCATGGGGCTCGAGCCACATGAGGTTCTCATGGTGGGCAACGACCCCAAGCGCGATTTCCCCAGCCCCGACTGCGGCATTCAAACCGCCTATGTGGGCCAAGGAAAGCCCGGCCGAGCCACCTGGCGTGGAACCATGGAAGACTTCGCCCGCGACTTTAACGCCGTAGTAGAAGCCTTCTACGAGCACCAAATAGCCGACGAACTAAGCTAGTCCCCAAATCAGGAATGGGGCGCACATTTGCCCCACGCTTCGTTACGTGGGCAACGGCTTGAGGGCAAGATGCGATGCCCCAGTGTCCTAGGCCGTGATCATTTTGACGCGTTCGCCGATTTTGGCGTCGCGCTTGTCGGAAATAACAGTAAAGCCCTCCAGGTCGCACACCTTTACATTTGAAAACACGTGGAACTTGGAGCTATCGGCGAGTACGTAACTCGCTTGGGAATTCTGCATCACGATACGTTTTTTGATAGCCTCGGGATAACCTGGCGTCATGATGCCGCGGTCCTCGTCCACCGCATTGACACCTATAAACGCCCGGTCAAAGTACAGCTCGCGCAGCGCGCTCTCAACCATAGGACCGGTGAGCGAGCAGGTAACGGGGTTGAAGTCGCCGCCAATTACCACCACCTTAGCAGCAAGCTCGCCCGTAAACCGACATGCATAGCCGTTGGTGGTGTAGATAGTCACCGGCTTGTCGACGAGCAGGCTCAGGAGCGCCGTCGCGGTGGTACCGGAGTCGACAGCGAGATGAGACCGTCACGCCCGAAGACCCCGCTTTCGCCGCCGAGGAGCGCGCGGCGCACGCGGCCCATGAGGAGCGGCTCGAGCATATCGAGGGGCTCCTTCCCAAGAAGGGAAACGACCCTGCGGGACGACACGGCGAAAACCATCGTTGATTCCGGCAAGAGACGCCGTTTCTCTGGTACCTTCATCTTCAACCCAGACCGACAATGCCGGCCAGGCACTTAACCCAAAAGGAGACAGCATGCCCAACGAGCTCAGCTATGAGGTCAGCCTCGAGCGCAGCAACCAGATCCGCGCCGACCTGCCGCAGCACCCCGAGAAGTACACCATGCTCACCGGCGACCGCCCCACCGGCCGCCTGCACCTCGGCCACTACTTCGGCACGCTCAAGAGCCGTGTCGAGCTGCAGGACATGGGCGTGCACACCAACGTGCTCATCGCCGACTACCAGGTCATCACCGACCGCGACAGCACCGACAACATCCAGGACAACGTCTACAACATGGTCATCGACTACCTGGCATGCGGCCTGGACCCCGACAAGACCATGATTTACACGCACTCTGCGGTTCCCGCTTGCAACCAGCTCATGCTGCCGTTCCTCTCCCTCGTCTCCGAGGCCCTGCTCCAGCGCAACCCCACGGTCAAGGCCGAGATGGAGGCCAGCGGACACGAGCTCACCGGCCTGCTCCTCACCTACCCCGTGCACCAGGCCTGCGACATCCTGTTCTGCAAGGGCAACGTCGTGCCCGTCGGTCGTGACCAGCTGCCCCACATCGAACTCACCCGTACCATCGCCCGCAAGTTCAACAACCGCTACGGCAACGTGTTCCCCGAGGTCGACGCTCTGCTGTCCGATACGCCGCTGCTGCCTGGCCTTGACGGGCGCAAGATGAGCAAGTCTTACGGCAACGCCATCAACATCTCCATGACCGCCGAGGAGACCGCCAAGCGCATCAAGAAGAGCCAGACCGACGGCGAGCGTATGATCACGTTCGATCCCGAGGCGCGCCCTGGCGTATCCGGCCTGCTCTCCACCGCCGCGATCTGCACCGGCCGCTCCGAGGTCGAGATCGCCGAAGAGATCGGCATGGGCGGCTCCGGCCAGCTCAAGAAGTACGTCACCGAAAGCGTGAACGAGTACTTTGCCCCCATCCGCGCGCGCCGCGAGGAGCTCGTGCAGGATATGGACTACGTCAAGGACGTCCTGCGCGAGGGCAACCGCCGCGCCAACGAGGTCGCCGAGGCCACGCTCGCCGAGGTGCGCGAGGCCATGGGCATGGTGTACTAGCATGTACCGCCTTGTTGCAAGCGATATGGACGAGACCTTCCTCGACTCCAATCACGCCATCCCCGAGGCGAACATCCGCGCGCTCAAGCGCATGAAGGAGCTGGGGGTTCTGTTCGTCCCCTCAAGCGGGCGCTGGTACTCGTCCATCATGCACAATTTCGCGGCCGTCGATGCGTCGCTACTCGAAGGCGGATACGTTCTGTCGTACAACGGCGGGTTTATCAACCGCGTGGGCGACCCCTGCCCGCTCACCACCTGCGGACTCTCGCGCGACTGTGTCGAGCAGCTCTATCAAAAGGGCCTTGAGCTGGGGCTTAGCATGCACATCAACGTCGCCGACGGACACGTCTTCGTGCCCGATGCGGACAACGACGAGCGTGCGTACCTCACCTCGATCAGCGGCGTGACGCATATCTCGAGCGCAGACCACCCCGACCTGTCCTTCCTGGATGGGCGCGACATCGTGAAGATCCTGTTTGTGAACAGGGACTTTGACGCGCTGCAGAAGCTCGGGGGCGATCTTGAGCCCCTGGCGCAGCGCCTTGGCGTCGAAATCACGTTCTCCTCGAAGCGCTACCTCGAGTTTATGCCCGCAGGCGTGAACAAGGGAGCCGGCCTGATGCGCCTGGCCGAGATGCTCGGTATCCCCATGAGCGAGGTCATCGCGGTGGGTGACTCCGCCAACGACCTCTCCATGATCCAGGCCGCTGGACTCGGCGTGGGCGTGGCGAACGTCACCGACGACGTGCGCCCCCACTGCGACGCCGTGCTCGAGACCACGGGCATGGACGGCGCGTTTGAGGAGCTTGTCGAGAGGTTCTTGGAGGCGTAGCGCGTCCGCTGCTCGCGGGCGCGCCGATACCCGCGCACTGAAAGGTTTGTGATGGCTGATAAGAACCGCGAGGGCTTCTTCGAGAGCGTCTACGAGATGGTCGCACAGGTTCCCGCGGGCATGGTCGCCACCTACGGGCAGATCGCCAAGCTCGTCGGCGAGCCCAGGCGAGCCCGTTACGTGGGATATGCCCTGCACGTCAACCCTCAACCGGGCGTCATCCCCTGCCATCGCATCGTGTTTGCCGACGGCCGCCTCGCTGCGGGCTTCGCCTTTGGCGGACCTGAGGCGCAACGTGAGCTGCTCGAAGCCGAGGGTGTCGAATTTCTCGACGACGGCCGAGTCGACCTCACCCGGTACCGCTGGCCTGCGGGCGTGATGTAGGGGCGCGAGGAGCGACAGGCAGGCCCGGTCCTCGGCAGTGCCCATACCACCCGCGGGCATGCGCACTGTGAAGCGCTCGAAGACGTCTGTCGCCTCGCTGCGCTCGCGCGCGCCGCGGCGGGCGACCCATGCAGTGAGCGGGCCGACGATGAACACGGTCATACCGACGCGCAGAATGGATTCGAGCAGATTACTCATAGGGGCCACCGCCTCGGGCTCTGGAGATTAACTGCAGGAAACGCTGCCAGAACGATGGGATGCGCACAACGTAAGGAGCCGCGTATCGGCAAGCGGCGGCATCGCAATCGCCCGGCGAACAGATGATGATCGGCGCCGGGCCAGACGAATTAAACAAAAGGGTGGTCGACGGCGCCCTCGCAGGCGCACCGTCGACCACCCTTCACGTCGCAGCGACCCTACGAGCCGTCCGAAACGAAACGCACTCCGCCAGAGCGCTACCCAATCTTGCGGATGCTCGGGATCGCCCAGGTGATGCCTGCTAGGATCACCATTGCAGCACCGATGAGCACGAAGCACGCGCTTACGCCGATGGAGTCCGCGAACAAGGTCGATGCGACGAGCCCCACGGGCATAGCCCAGCTGCAGACCGCTCCGTACAGACCGAAGACGCGGCCCATGCACTCGGGATCGACGCGCTCCTGCATGAGCGCCATCTGCGGCGCGCTGTACAGCGGACTCGAGACCCCCATCGCGAACGTAAGCCCCAGAAACACAACGAGCGCGGAAGGGGGCACGAGGCCGCCCGCGAGCGTGCCCGCTCCGAAGAGGCCGATGGCCAGCGTGCACGAAAGCGCGCGGTTCTTAAGGCCACCCGTCGCCCCGATCCAGCCGCTCGCCGCGATCATGCCGACCGAGAACGCGATCTCCGCGATAGCCGACTGCGTAGTGGTGCCCCCAAAATGGTCGAACACCATGAGCGGGAACAGCGCGGATATGGGCGAGAACAGGACCGAGAAGGCGAAGCCTATCCAGAGCATGGCGAACAGACCGTGATGGCGTTTGAGCTCGCGGTACCCGTTGGCCGTCTCCAATAGGAAGGCACGCACCGCGCGGTGCGACGCCTCGGCGTTCTCCTCGGGCGTATGGCGCTCGGGCGCCGGCGTCTTGATGCCGGAGGTCGCCACCGCGATGCTCGCGAGCACCGCGCCGGCGACATCGAGCGCGATCATGAAGGTCAGACCAAACGCCGGGTAGACCACCGCGGCGATGGCGTTGCCGATGATATAGCTACCCGACTGCATGAACTGCAGCATGCCCGCCAGCTTGCCGAGCACCTCGGGCGGGGCGATGAGCGGTGTGAGCGCGTTGAAGGCGGGCGTATGGAGCGTGCTGCCCAGCGCACGGACGAACAGCACCGCCGCCACAACGGCGACAGAGAGGTCGCCCCGAAGCGAGCCGAAGACAAGCGTGAGGCTCACGGCCGCGATGAAGAGATCGGCGCCGATCATGAGACGCTTGATGGACGTGCGGTCCACGATGGTGCCCGCGAAGGCGCCGAGGAGCGCCATGGGCAAGAAGGCCGCCAGGCTCACGAACGACAGGGCGCTCGCGGAGCCGGTGGTGAGGGTGACGTGCCAGATGAGACCCATCTGCAGAATGGAGCTCGTGAGCACGGAGAAGAACTCGCCGATCCAGACGATGGCGAGCGAGCGCTTCCAAGAAGCGCAGGGATTCGGTTGTGTCATGGAATAATCCTTTGATGCGATCGGTGGTATGCAGCGAAGTACCGGTCGCTCACGCGACCGTGGCTAGAGCCAAATCCTCATGGAAGCAAGCATGGTGCAGCCCCCCTTTCCAAATTTCGAGGTAAACCTTCAGCCGTGAGTGGGGCTATTATAGGGACTTGCGAGCCAAGATGCAACAGGAAGACCTCTACGGAGCGTAGATGCCGGGCGCCCCGAACCACTTATGCCATGAGAGACGGCATCCGATTCTCCTTGACTTGGTCTCAATGTGATATCACAATGCAATCAGCAGCCGCACGGACTGCTCGGGGATTCGCCTCCTCCCCATCGCAATCTGGAGGCGGCGCCGGGGCCGTCACGCAAACGCCGGCGCAGTCATGAAAGGAACTCACAATGAGCGTGGAAAAGCAACTCAAGGCCAAGTCGGGCTACGGCATGCTCGTCGCCGTGGCGGTGGCGCTCATCGCCATCATCGGCCTCTTTATCTGGAGCACCATCGGGCTCGCGAGCACGCCCGACGGCGTCGACGCGCCCGCAGTCTACGGATGGGGGCTCGGCCTCAGCATCCTCGCGTTTTGCCTGTGGTTCATCCCACTCAACGGATTCTTCTCGCTGCAGCCCGGCCAGGCGCGCGTGTGCATCCTGTTCGGCAAGTACGTGGGCACCGTCCGCGACGAGGGCTTCTTCTGGGCCAACCCGTTCTTTAGCAAGAGCATGGGCGGATCGGCCGGGATCGGCGAGATGATCGAGCTCGAGATGAGCGATTCCAAGGCCGCCAAGGCCGCGGCGCAGAAGGCCGCCAAGGGCAACCCCACCACCATCTCCACCCGCGTGCGCACCCTGAATGGCGAGCGCCTGAAGGTCAACGACAAAATGGGCAACCCCATCGAGATCGCAACCGTCGTGGTGTGGCACGTCGCCGATACCGCCAAGGCGCTCTTCGACGTCGACGACTACCAGAGCTATGTCGCCATGCAGGCCGAGACGGCGCTGCGCCACGTGGCGAGCGTGTACGCCTACGACCACCTGGAGGACGAGTCCGATGCCGCCGGCGCCATCACGCTGCGCGCCAATGTGGAAGAGGTCTCCGAAGCCCTGCGCCGCGAGCTCGCGATGCGCCTGGCGCCCGCCGGCGTCGAGGTCGACGATGCACGTCTCACGCACCTCGCCTACTCCCCCGAGATCGCCCAGGCGATGCTGCGCCGCCAGCAGGCCGAGGCCGTCATCGCCGCACGCAAGAAGATCGTCGAGGGCGCGGTCTCCATGGTCGACATGGCCGTGAAGGAGATGGCTGCCGGCGGCACCATCGAGCTCGACGACGAGCGCAAGGCGCAGATGGCCAGCAACCTCATGGTGGTGCTCTGCGGTGAATCCGAGGCGCACCCGGTGCTCAACGCAGGCTCGCTGTACTAACCCCAACACCAATGAGTAATTTGGGGACGGGTGCAAAATTGCACATTCGACAAGAAGGCACGTCATGGCACGCAAGCAGTATCCACTCCGTATAGACCCCGCTATCTGGGAGGCCGTCCAACGCTGGGCGGACGATGAGATGCGCAGCGCCAACGGTCAGGTGGAATGGATCTTGCGAGACGCCCTCAAACGCGCGGGAAGGCTGCCAAAGAAAGAGCCCTCGTTCAAGGGCACGCCCAAAGGCGAAGAGGGCTAAGCCGGGAAGACAGGGCTCGGCCGCTGCCGACGTCGGGGCAAAGCCGCGCTCTGCCTCGCCAGCGCCGAGGCAGAGCTGAGCCCCGCCGCTCCAAAGTCGAGCCGAGCGGCGGGGCCAACACCAACCCAAAGCAAGCTCGCCCCCTCTATACGCACCAACCGGTCCCCGGAGGCATCCGCCTTTGGGGACCGTTCTTTTCCCAGCTAGATGTCGTATATAAAGCCTTTTGACAGCTCGATTTTGCCCCGTGGGGGTCAAATATAAAGACCTTTGATGGTACGATGCTCGCGTCAATGACATGGTGGCTCTCGACAGGGGTCACCCCGACCCTCTAGGGAGCAAACGCATGGAGCTGGGCTCGCACATCAAGGAGCATCGCACGGAGCTCGGACTGTCCCAAGACGATCTGGCGGAGCGCATCTACGTGTCGCGCCAGACCATCAGCAACTGGGAGTGCGGCCGTACGTATCCGGATGTCCAGAGCCTGCTGCTGCTTTCCAACGTGTTCGGGGTGACCGTGGACTCCCTCATCAAAGGAGATGTGGAAACCATGGCACAGGTAATGAACGAAGCGGTCAAGAAGTACAACGCCCTCTCCACAATCACGGTCGTGAGCGCGGTCGTGTTTTTGGTGCTGAGCGCGTGGGCGGCGTTCCAGTTCGAATGGGGCTGGGGCATGCACATCGCGCCTACCGCGGCGTTTGCCGCCGTGGCGCTCGTCGTGATGCTCGTGGCGTTCGTGTATATGGAACGCATGAAGAAGCAGCACGACCTCGTCACGTACCGCGAGGTGTTGGCGTTTAGCCGCGGCGAGCAGGTCGATCGCGACACGCTCGAGGGGCGCCGTGAGCGCGAGATGAACCCTTGGGTCAAGGGCACGCGCAACGCGGTGCAGATCATCATCGGCGCCATCGCCGGCGGACTGGTGGGCGTCGGCATCGGCATGCTCGCCAAGATGCTGAGTTAAAAGCGCGGGTACGCACCCGTTCCCCGAAATGGTATCCCCCTTTGCCCCCATTCTGAAGATGTATGCCAGAATGGGGGCGATTCCCGTTAGGAGGTGCCCCATGAACGTCACCGTACGCGCGTCCCTCATCGCATTGATCGCAATCGTTGGCGCCTGCTGGGCAATCCCCGTCCTCCTGGTGAGCATCGTCCCATCCGATGCCGGCATGATCGCCATGATGACGCTGATCTACCTCGTGCTCCCCGTAACTGCGATCGCCCTCGGCCTGCTCGCCGCGAACTCCGCGAGGACGCTCTTCTGGATACCCGCGGCGCTCGGAATCGGATCCGCGCTCCTGTTTCCCCTCGCGGTCGAGGGCAGCCGGGACCTTGCGTTCCATGGGGTTGCCTATACCGCAATCGGCTACACCGCCATGGGCCTGCGCACTTGGACGATTGCTCGACAGCATCGCTAAGCCATCGCCCCGCAAGCCTCCACAAGCCAAATCTCCCCGCGGCGATGACACGCATCGCAGCAACAATCATGCAGGTAAACCCCGTGCAAAACAGTTTTTGCAGCGCCCGGCAAGCCTTGCCGCATATGATGTACAACAGATTCGATAGCGCACCCTACGTGTTCGCGGGACGCTCCTTCACGACCGGGAGGTGACGATGGACATCAGCAACCAGATCAAGACGCGGCGCGAGGCGATGGGCCTCTCGCAAGAGCAACTTGCCGAGAAGCTCTATGTATCGCGTCAGACGATCAGCAACTGGGAGCGGGACAAGACGTATCCGGACGTCCAGAGTCTGCTCATGCTGAGCATCCTATTCGACACCTCCATAGACACGCTCGTGAAGGGAGACGTGACCGTTATGGAAGAGGCAGTCGAAAGAGATCGCAAGCGCATGGGAACGCGGATGCTATGGCTGGCCGTGCTGATGCTCGCGTTGCTGGCGGTGGCGTTCGCGCTGATACTGTCGCCGGCGTTTAACTGGATGGAGGGCACCTGGGGCGCCGGCGTCGCCGCGGCTGCGACGTTCCTGCCGGCGATAGCGGCGCTTGTTGTCGCAACCGTCCTCGAGCGCATCAAGCGCGAGAACGACCTGGTGACATACCGCGAGATCCTCGCCTTCATGAACGGCGAGGCGAACATCGAGCGCGATCCGCGGGTACTCCCCCGCCGCGCGTGGCCGACGAAGCATCGACTGGCGTACGACTTGCTGACCTTCTTCGCCGCGGCCGCCATCGGCGGAGCACTCGGCTTTGCCGTGTGGGGGCTGCTGAACTAGAGGCAGCATCTGCCGAAGTCCGCATCACGCGCGTCAAGAATCGGCGCTTTTGGGCGCCAGCGTTGCGCTCGTGATGCGGACTCGAAGGTGTCCGCAGCCGAAGACTTCAAATTGACGGCAAGCACTAGCTTGAGGCCCGCTCCACGCCGGCAATACAGCACCACCCAGCAAAATGCGGGCGGCCCCGGCACACCCGAGGCCGCCCGCTTCATTCAGACGGATGTCTTCGAACGCCTCTACTCCCTATCGCCGCATGCAGCCGCATCATTCTCATCGTCATCGTCGATAACGATAAGGGCGATAGCGGAGCCCAAGCTACCGACGACCCACGGGAGCCAGAACAGGCCGCCGATCCCCTCGGACGCATCCATGGCAGCACCGACGAACAGCCAGATGAGCGCGATGATGGTGGAGGCGAGCATGATCACGACGCAAGCCCTCTTCTTGCGCGCCGCTGTACGGCGATACTTGGGATTGCACGCGCGCAGATACGCCTCGCGGCTCTGGGGATCCAGCTGCGACAGCTCCTCCGCACTCAATTCGACCGCCTCGAGCCACTCCTTGTTGTACTCCGCGACATCCATGCGGCCCCACAGCATGCCCCAGTGGACAATCACCCCAACACCGACGGCGACCAGGACCATCATCAGCGTGTCGCCATATACCTGGACGTTCGCCTCCACCTCAAACAGCGCCGATACGGCGATGCCAAGAAGGATGATCGCGATACCCGAAACGATCGCGATCGAAGCACGACGACGCTCTGCCGCCTTTTGCTCTGCGGTGTAAAAGTCCGCAACATACGGATGGGCTTCCACAAAAGCCGCGTGCTCCATGCCGGATGGAATAAGGAATCCCAAGCCAGCGGCAACGAGCGCGAACAACGCCATGAGGACGATTCCGTCTGAGTGCAGGACCTCATCGGTGAAGACCGCGGCGGCGACCCCCAGGATGATGAGCGCCACACCGAGTGCGACCTTGCGGGCAAATGCGACCATGTGCTCGTCATAGCCGCATACATCCGTGTTGGGACCGACGGGGATCGCGGGCACAAAGGCGGATCCGATGTCGGACAACGAGTTCCGCCCGTGCGGAGCCTCGACGCGGACGACGGCGTTCCCATCGTTTTGCACGCCATCCGCGGCGCTCTGGCTCACGGCCGCGCGGCGCGACACGTCACCCTGCACCAGGTCATCGAGCGAGCACTCGAAGATCTGGCACATTTTGATGAGCTTATCCATCTCCGGGTAGGACTTCTCGGCCTCCCACTTGGTGACGGACTGGCGGGATACCCCAAGCAGCATGGCGAGCTGCTCCTGGGTCATGTGGCGCTCGGCGCGCAGATACTGAAGGTTGGTACGGAAGCTCATAGTAGGTCCTCTCGTTGGCTGGAAGCGGGCACGCGGGCGTCGTGATCTTGGCTCACGGCGACGGCGCGGGCGCGGCATCCCAGCGTTCGGTGCTTTCCTGCCGGCGACTTACACACTACGGTAGCCACATGGCGGAAACCACCAACTTGAGGCTTCATTTTACGCAACCTGCAGGCACCCTATGGTTGCAAACCGCAGGTAGATTGAATGGACGTCAAATTATTAGGAGCTTGCATCCCCTGTGAACTCAAACAATCCCCGCCGATGTTACGACCCGTTGCTTGCGGCAACGGACCATCTGCGGGCAGCATTGCGGTAACGTAGGAACCGGGCGAGAGAAAGGATCCGCCATACTGAACGAGAACATCCAGGCCCTCAGGAAATCGAAAGGGCTATCGCAGGAGGAGCTCGCGCTCAAGCTGAACGTGGTGAGGCAGACGGTTTCCAAATGGGAACGCGGGCTCTCGGTGCCCGACGCGGAGATACTCGTCGCCCTCGGTGAGACGCTCGACGTGCCGGTGAGCATAGACGAGGCGCGAGGCGATGGGGCTCTCCCAAGAACAGCTCGCCGAGAAACTCTACGTGTCGCGTCAGACGATCTCGAACTGGGAGCGGGACAAGACGTATCCGGACGTCCAGAGTCTGCTCATGCTGAGCATCCTATTCGACACCTCCATAGACACGCTCGTGAAGGGAGACGTGACCGTTATGGAAGAGGCAGTCGAAAGAGATCGCAAGCGCATGGGAACGCGGATGCTATGGCTGGCCGTGCTGATGCTCGCGTTGCTGGCGGTGGCGTTCGCGCTGATACTGTCGCCGGCGTTTAACTGGATGGAGGGCACCTGGGGCGCCGGCGTCGCCGCGGCTGCGACGTTCCTGCCGGCGATAGCGGCGCTTGTTGTCGCAACCGTCCTCGAGCGCATCAAGCGCGAGAACGACCTGGTGACATACCGCGAGATCCTCGCTGTCCGCAATGCAGACAGGTGCTTTACAGCCACAAGCGCGATAGTTTCAACAACAAGATGCAGTGCCCCAGAGCCCCTAGCAGTCGACGATGGTCTTGCCGATCATGATGTTGAGGATCTCAACGTCGGTATCCTTCATGCCAACGCGGCCCACATAGCCCATGCTGGCGATCGTCTCTTCCACCGTATCCTGAATCAGGCCCTCGCCGGCACGGAAGCCGCGGCCCTGCATGGCCATATCGTGGCCCAGAATCGCCGCATCAACGGCAGCGGAAATCTTAGCGGCGCAGCTTGCCTTGGCGCCATCGCACACGATGCCGCCCACGTTACCGAGCGTATTGGAGACCGTCGCGCCGATCTGCTCGCGCGTGCCACCGCACAGCCAGGTAATCGCCGCGCCGGCACCGCACGCAGCGCAAATAGCACCGCAAAACGCCGAGAGCGCACCAATATAGCTCTTGATATGCACAGCAATAAGATCGGACAGCATCACGGCGCGCACCAGGCGCTCGTGGTCGCAGCGCAGGTAGTCGGCATATTCCATAACGGGCAACGCACAGGTAATACCCTGGTTGCCCGAGCCGCACACAATGGCGACCGGTAGCGCACAGCCGTTCATACGGGCGTCAGACCCGGCGGCCGCACGCGCACGCGCACGGCAGGCGACGTCGTCGGCGCGAGCGCCCAGCAGCGTACGGCCCACCTCGGCGCCCCAAGCGTTCGCCAAGCCCTCGGCGCTAATAGCGCCGTTCAGCTCAATCTGACGCTCAACGGCAGCGCGGGCGTCCTCGATGTCGCCGTCCTCGATAAAGTCGATGATGGACTCAATCGACATGGGCGTGTCGGCGTTATCTGCCGCCCGCTCGGCCACGACGCGCTCGGCGCAGGCGGCGCACTCCCCCGCCGACTTGCCGCACACCGGAATACCGTCGAGCGTATGGCACGTGACATTGGTGTGGTGATCGGTAATCTCGACGACCGCGGTATGGCCCCCGGCCGTCGCAGTCACCTTGATGTAGAGGTTGGGCACACCCTCGGCAAGCGACACATCGCAGAAGCCGGCGTCGGCGAGGAGCTCGGCCACGCGAGCACGGTCTTCGTCGTTAACGCTCTCGAGCACCTCGAGCGCGCTCTCGGCGTCACCGCCCACGGCACCCAACACGGCCGCCGCTTCAATACCGTGCATACCGCCCGAGTTGGGCACGGTCACGCTCTTAACGTTCTTGATGATGTTGCCCGAGCAGGCAACGTCCATATGATCGGGTTCGCAACCAAGCGTATGGCTCGCCAGCGCCGCCGCATAGGCAACGGCAATGGGCTCGGTGCAGCCGAGCGCACAGACAAGCTCGCGGTTCAAGACGTCGCAAAACGCGGCATCGCGGATGGAATCGGTAGGCATAGGTATCTCCTGCTTGCATAACGGGCTGGACTCTCAAAAAAGTTAGCTCCTTTATTTGATAACAATGCATCAAAAACCGCAACCACGGTTCCGGCGGACGGCGCTCAAGCACAAATTGGCGGCATTATTCATGAGAAGCCGGTCTTGTTGCCTGCTAAAGCGTTTGACCAAAAAACGCCCGAGCGTTTAGGCAAAAGACGCGCTATCATGCAGTCGAACGCGGTAAAACCTTTAGCAATTCCGCCGCACGGACCAGAGAGGAACCACTCATGAAGATCGGTATCGGCAACGACCACGCCGCCGTCGAGCTCAAGAACATCATTTCCGAGCACCTGAAGGAGCGCGGCTGCGAGGTCGTGAACTTTGGCACCGACACCTCCGAGAGCTTCGACTACCCTATCGCCGGCTACAAGGTGGGCAAAGCCGTAGCCAACGGCGACGTCGATCTGGGCATCCTGATCTGCGGCACCGGCGTCGGGATTAGCTTGGCCGCCAACAAGGTCGAGGGCGTTCGTGCCGTCGTGTGCTCCGAGCCCTTCAGCGCCAAGCTCTCGCGCATGCACAACAACACCAACGTGCTCGCCTTTGGCGCCCGTGTCGTGGGCTCCGAGCTCGCCAAGATGATCGTCGACGAGTGGCTCGACGCCGAGTTTGAGGGCGGTCGTCATGAGCGTCGTGTTAACCTCCTCAACGAGATCGACCACACGCGCGGCCTTAAGATCGTCGACGAAGCCTAAAGATTCACAAAGCCATACGCTAACGCCAGCCCCCGCCCGGAAGAAACATCCGGACGGGGGCTCTTTAGTAGATTTATGGGCGTTTACCAAAATCTACTGGAACAAAAAGGGCGCCGCGGATGGAGTTCCGCGGCGCCCAAGCCACACGCTAACAGCTTTAAGGAGTCAAAGCTGGTTTAGCCAAAGAAGCGCTTGATCTCGATCTCGGCGTTCTCCAGGCAGTCGGAGCCGTGAATCACGTTGGCGTTGACATCGACAGCGAAATCGCCGCGGATGGTGCCGGGGGCAGCATCAAGCGGGTTGGTAGCGCCCATAAGAGTGCGCATCTTGGAGACAGCAGAAAGACCGGAAACGACCATCTTGACGACCGGACCGCTCGTCATAAAGTCGCAGAGACCGCCAAAGAAAGGCTTGTCGGCCAGATGAGCGTAGTGCTCCTCGACGGTAGCGCGCTCGAGCGTGGTCATCTCCATGCGCTCGATGACAAGGCCGCTGCGCTCAATGCGAGCAACGATCTCGCCGATCTTGCGATCGCGCACGGCGTCGGGCTTAATCATGATGAAGGTCTTCTCGATAGCCATAAGGTAGCCTTTCAAGTAGGTTCGCGCGTGCCCAAGTCCCATTCCGGCACTCGCCTGGACTGCATCGTAACAGAGTTTTAGCTGCAGTTAAACAAAAAGCTATTTATTGAAACGCTGCAATTAATTGAAGCGTTCCATATGTGTCACTTCTGTTTCGAAGCCCGACTAGAGTACCATCCGACTGCCCATCAACCGCACCGAACCGAGCGGACGGTCGGTTGCCGCCTGTGAACGTACCCCCTTCACAACCTGCCCAAAGGTCCTACAGAAGTTCTCGACAAGCCCCTCCCCCATTACAACAAAATACGGACGCCCACATCAGCAGACGCCCGTAAGAAGGAAAAACGATTTATCAATAAATGGCCAATAAGCCTCAAGCAAACCCTTACTTTGCCCCGTGGCCCATCTCGACGACCTTGGTCAGCGACCCAAACGTGCCTTCGTCGGCCACGAGCTGTGCCTCGGCACGCTCCAGCTGGAGGGCAACGGCGGGAGGAGCGGTACCGCCCTCGGTCGTGCGCGCGGCGACAATCGACGGGATATCGAGCGCCTCGGTAATATCGCGCTCAAAGAGCGGGCTCGCCTCCTTGAATACCTCGAACGGCAGGTCCTCAAGATTGCAGCCGCGCTTCTCGCACATCAGGACCAGATGGCCCACCACGGCGTGCGCCTCGCGGAACGGCAGGCCGCGCTTAGCCAGGTAATCGGCAACGTCGGTAGCCGCAAGGTGACCCACGCCGCACTCGCGCGCCATGGCATCCTCGTTGACAGTCCAGGTCGAGATCATGCCGGCCATAACCGACAGGCACTGCATGAGCGTATGGGCGGTATCGAGCGCGCCCTCCTTGTCCTCCTGCAAGTCCTTGTTATAAGCAAGCGGCAGGCCCTTCATGGTCACGAGCAGCTGCACCAGGTTGCCGTAGACGCGACCGCTCTTGCCGCGGATCAGCTCGGCAAAGTCGGGATTTTTTTTCTGCGGCATGATGGACGAGCCGGTGGAGTAAGAGTCGGAAAGCGTGATAAAGCCAAATTCGGAGCTCGACCACAGCACGATCTCCTCGGAAAGACGCGACAGGTGCATGGCCATGACGGAGCCGGCGAAATGCAGATCGAGCAGGAAATCGCGGTCGGAAACCGCATCGAGCGAGTTGGGAATCACGCCCGCAAAGCCAAGCTCGGCAGCCGTCATCTGACGATCGAGCGGATAGCTCGTACCGGCAAGCGCGGCAGCACCCAACGGGCAGTTGTCGGCGGCATCAAAGGCGGCCTTCAGGCGCGTAAAGTCGCGCGCGAACATCCAGGAATACGCCAGCAGATGATGCGACAGTAGCACGGGCTGAGCGTGCTGCATGTGCGTGTAGCCCGGCAGAATCACCTTGTCGTACTTCTTGGCCGCATCCACCAGCACATGGCGCAGCTCAAGATTGGCCTCCATGAGCTCCTTGGCCAGCGCCTTGACGCCCAGGCGCGTATCGGTCGCCACCTGGTCGTTGCGCGAACGCCCAGTATGCAAGCGTTTGCCAGCCTCGCCGATACGACGCGTCAGTTCGCTTTCGATGGACATATGAATGTCCTCGTCGTTGATATCAAAGGTGAAGTTGCCGGCATCGATATCCTGTTCGATTCCGGTCAGGCCCTCGGCAATCGCCTGCTCGTCCTCGGCGCTGATAATGCCCTGGGCCGTCAGCATCTTGGCATGTGCCTTAGATCCGGCGATATCCTGCTTATAGAGATGTTTGTCAACCGGCAACGACGCGCCAAACTCCTGCGTGACCTCGGCCACGCCTGCCTCAAAACGACCGCCCCAAAGAGCCATGGAACCGTCCCCTTTCATCAAATCCCAAAACAAGCGCCCAAAGCAATGCGCCCTGTCGCTAAAGCGATTTCTCAACCGCTAGTTTTGTATATTCCCCACCATGTGCGAGGCCATATAGCTAATTTGCAAAGAAGTGACGCGCCATGCACTTGGCGCCCAACGTCTCCCTCCGAATGTTGCCCTGCGAACCATCGATCCAGGCCTTTAGGCTCATAGGAACGTCCTCGACCTTTGCAGCATCGAACTCGGGCGCGAGGGCAAGTAAAGCATGCGCGATAGCATTGAACATAATGGATACTCCCCATATATATAGGCGCAGGGCCGTCAAATTGATAGGAGGAGCCCCGCCGGACAACCCCGGCGGGGCTCGGACTCAGCCGCAGACGCGGCATCATATATGCGGGCGGAACGTAGGGGCCACCGATGTTAAGAAGTGTCAGCAAGCATAACGAAAGGTAGGGACCCCATGCGCCCGTTATGTATCACGCGGATGGGCCGCGCGGATACCAAAGGAAGGAGGCGCTAGGCCTGGGCGGCAGCAGAGCTGGGGCCCTGGACCTTAGCCCACGTCTTGAGCGACAGCGTATCGATCTCGATAAAGCCGGCGCTGGCCTTCTCGTCAAACGTAGTGTCGCGGTCGTAGGTAGCCAGACCGTAGTCATACAGGCTAAACGGGCTCTTGCGGCCGACGACATGGCAGTTGCCCTTAAAGAACTTCAGACGGACGGTGCCGGTCACGAACTTCTGGGTGTCGGCCATAAAGGCATCGAGCGCGTTTTTGAGCGGGCTGTACCACTGGCCGTTGTACACGGCGGTGGCCCAATCCTGCTCGAGCTTAATCTTGGTCTTGAGCAGGTCGCCCTCGACGCAGATGTCCTCGAGCGCCTTGTGGGCGGTGATGAGCGTCAGGGCGCCAGGAACCTCGTAGCACTCGCGACTCTTGAGGCCCACCAGACGATCCTCGACCAGGTCGAGACGGCCAAAGCCGTTGTCACCCGAAATCTTGTTGAGGGCGATGACGATCTCGGAGAGTTTCATCTTCTTGCCATCGACGGCGACGGGCTTGCCCGCCTCAAACTCAATCTCGGTGTAGGTCGGGGTGTCCGGCGTGTCCTCGGGGTTCTTGGTCATAACCCAGGCGTCGTCGAGCGGCTCGTTCCAGGGATCCTCCAGGTGACCGCACTCGATGGCGCGACCCCACAGGTTGTCGTCGATGGAATAGGGGTTGTCGTTGGCGCCCTCGGGAACCGGCACGTTGTGGGCGTGGGCGTAGGCGACCTCGTCGGGACGGCACTTCAGATCCCACTCGCGAACCGGGGCGATAACCTTGAGCTCAGGGTCGAGGGCCTTGACGGCAGCCTCAAAACGAACCTGGTCGTTGCCCTTGCCGGTGCAGCCGTGGGCGACATACGTGGCGCCAAACTCGTGAGCGACCTCGACAAGCTTCTTGGCGAGCAGCGGGCGAGACAGCGCGGAGAGCAGCGGGTACTTGTTCTCGTACATGGAGTTTGCGGCGATGGCCCTAGTCAGGAACTCATCGGAGAACTCGTCGCGCAGGTCGAGCACCTGGCAATCGAGAACGCCCAGGTCAAGCGCCTTCTGCTTCTTGGCATCCAAGCCGGTCTCCTCCTGGCCCACGTTGCCGCAGACGCAAACGACATCGAGATTCTTCTCGTCCTGGAGCCACTTGACACATACGGATGTATCAAGACCACCGGAATATGCGAGAACGACTTTTTCCTTGCTCATGGCTGTTTCCTTTCGCCCTTGGTAGCTAGTTAGAACATCGGTCAGTTGCAAGTCATTCCGAGGTCAAAAAACCGTGCAATATCAGGTTAAATAGCAAAAAGCAGCACAGCATGCTCTAGAAACATGCGTTTATATCGTGCTAAAACCCAACGACCTCAAAATGACTCTGTTGGGGCATTTCACCCCATACGAACAGAGACGATTGTTATCGTCGTCGGGAAATTGCGCGCTGGCGTCGGATGGCATTATCTGCAGTGGTGATGATCTTTACGAACTGCATCTGCCTCTCCTTTCACCTATCGCCGGGCGCAATTCTAATATCGTAAACGGTACCTTTTCTTCGGTAAGCGGTTGTATTTCCGTCTCCGTTTTCGATGGTCGCTATATTACGCTAAAGTGCCCGCAGCACAAGCGACAAATTCAAATTTCTGAAAAGTTTTTTCATTACTTTGTGAAGCGTGGTGCAAATACGCTCCGTTCCTGCGACAATACGCTCAGTTACTGGTTGATGGTTATAACGTCTGAAACAATTTCGAAACGAAAGGCGCGCTTTTATGCAAACTTACGAATCGGACACCAATATCGGAAGCATTAAGATTCTCGCCGTCGACATGGACAAGACGCTGCTCACCGACAAGCGCGTGTTGCCGCAGGGTCTTGATGAGCGCCTGGACAAGCTCGCCGACGCAGGCATTGTATTCTGCCCCGCCAGCGGACGCCCCGCCCCCAAACTCGAGGAAATGTTCGAGAGCATTAAGAACCGCCTTGCTTTTTGTCCCGACAACGGAGCCTGCGTCATCTATCGCGGCAGCTATATCTATAAGAGCAACATCGATGTGGCGCTGTATCAGCAGGTGCTCGCCCGTGCCTCGGAGGACCCGCGTGCCGTTCCCGTCTTGTGCTGCTACGACGAGTTCTATGTGCTCGCCCGCGACCATCAGTACCACGACGAGATCAGCGTGTACTACAACACGATCAACTACGTCGATAGCTTTGAGGGCCTTGATATCGAGTCCAACAAGATTTCGATCTTCTTCCCCGCCTACGATGCCGAGCCAGCGTTTCGCGAGGACTACAGCCCCGAGTTCTCGGACAAGCTCTACGTCACCAACGCCGGGCGCGAGTGGATCGACTTCATGAACCTGGGCGTCGACAAGGGGTCGGGCGTCGCGCACCTGTGCGACCACCTGGGCATCGATATCGCCGACGCCGCCGCCGTGGGCGACACCTACAACGATATTCCCATGCTCGAGCGCGTCGGGCATAGCTTTATCGTGGACAATGCCGAGGAGCACATGAACGCGCATGCCAAGTGGCGCATTCCGAGCAACAACGACGGGGGCGTACTGACGCTCATCGACGCCATCCTGGCGGCTCGGTAACCGTCCCATCGGGCCTGGCCGGGCGGCACGGGATAACTTTTCGCTCGGTCAGGTCCTGCGCAAGACGAAAGCCACATTAAGTGGCTTTCTTTGCGTGCGGAATCTACGAAAAGTTAACCCGTGCCGCCCGGCCAGGCCCTAGGTTTACTTTCCTGCCGCCAAGATGGCGTCTTGAGTGTCTAGATACTTAGCTGAAATGATTTGAGCAGAGGGGAGCTCCTTGTTGGGAGGGGCTCCCCTCTGTTTTGGTTACTGTGGGACAAATTAATCAGTAGTGTTTGTCCCAAATCTTAAGTATGTGGGGGCTTGCGTCTTGGGCGAGCCTGCCTTACCGAGTGCTTTCCTATTTCGCGTCGGCCCAGGTTATGCCGGTGCTGGCTTCGGCGATCAACGGTACGCGGAGGTCTACTACGTGTTCCATGACGTCGCGGACCATGGCGGTGAGGCGCTCGACTTCGTCGACGGGGCACTCAAAGTCCAGTTCGTCGTGCACTTGCAGGATCATGTGAGCGGCAAAGCCCTCTTCTTCCAGGCGGCGGCTTACGCGGGCCATCGCGATCTTGATGATGTCGGCGGCGGTGCCCTGCATGGGGTGGTTCATGGCCGTGCGCTCGCCAAAGCCTCGGAGTTGCGGATTTTTGGCCTTGAGCTCCGGAATATGGCGGCGGCGCCCGTACATGGTCTCGGCGTAGCCCGTCTGCTTGGCACGTGCCACCACGTTGTCGAGGAACGTGCGCACGCCCGGATAGGCCTCGTAGTAGCGGTCGATCATGTCGCGCGCCTCGGCCATCGAGATGTGCAACGACTGCGACAGACCGTAGGCCTGCTGACCGTACACGATGCCAAAGTTCACGGCCTTGGCGCGGCTGCGCAGGTCGGGTGTCACCTCGGACACCGGCACGCCAAACACGCGCGCGGCCGTCTCGGCGTGGAAGTCCTCGCCCTCGTTGAAGGCGCGCACCAGGTGCTCATCGCCCGAGAGATGCGCCAGCAGACGCAGCTCGATCTGCGAGTAGTCCACCGCCAAAAAGACGCTTCCCTCGCCTGCCGAAAACGCCGTCTTGACAGTACGGCCCAGCTCCGAGCGCGTCGGGATGTTCTGAAGGTTCGGGTCACTCGAGGACAGACGACCCGTCGCCGTGATGGTCTGGTTGTACGTGGTGTGCACGCGACCGTCACCACGACGCAACGGGCCCAGCGTGTCCAGATAGGTGGACTTGATCTTGGACTTCTCACGCCAGTCCAAGATCAGACGCACGATTTCGTGGTCACGGGCAAGGTCGCTCAGCACCTTGGCGTTGGTCGAATAATAGCCGCGCTTGGTCTTTTTGAGGCCCTTGGTCGGAAGGCCCATCACGTCAAAGAGCACGTGCGAGAGCTGCATGGGACTGCCGATGTTAAAGGTCTCGTCGCCGGCCAGATCGCGAATGCTCCGCTCGACCTCGGCAATCTGGGTCGCCAGACCCTCGGACAGACTATGCAGGCGGTCGGGGTCCACGAGCATGCCCGCGCGCTCCATCTTGGCAAGCACCGGCACAAGCGGCATCTCGATGCCGTCGAACACGTTGGCGGCGTTCTCAAGGGCCATGCGATCGCGCAGCGGTGCGACCAGCGCCAGCGTCAAGGCCGCCGTGCGAGCGGCGGGCGCCGGAGCGTCCTCACCGGCACCCTCTGCACCGCGCGCCGCAGGCAGCGCCATCTGCAGATACGTATCGGCCAGATATGCCTCGTCAAACTCGGAGCGGTCGGAATCCAACAGGTAAGCGGCGACCACGGTGTCGAAGATGCACGTGGAATCGACTGCTAGCGGATCCATGAGCTCGGGCTCAGAAGAATCGATGGGCGAAAGCTCGTGCAGCAGCGCCTTCGTATCCGGGCTCGCCACGCGGCCCTCCATAAACAGGCGCGCAAGCACGCCGGCGATCACACCGTGAGCGAAGTTGAAACCATCGACTACGGCAGTGGAGGCGCCGTCGCCCTCCTCGAGCGCGAACAGGCCCTTGGACGTCGCCAACCACAGCGTGCGCGTCAGTCCAAAGAGCGCGCCCTCTTCCTTGTCGTCGTCCACCACGGCGGCGACCCACTCGCCGGCATCAATCGCGCGGGAGACCTCAGCCGCAACGGCACCAAGCGCGTCGGCATCGCCGGCGGCCGCGCGAACCATAGCAGGTATCTCAAACACACTAGAGGCAGCAGCAGCCCCGCCCTCGCCGCCGATCAGCGCCAAGAAACGGTTCTGCATGGCGGTGATACCAAGCGTACCCAGCGCCGCGGAAACCTCATCGGCAGAAAACGCCGGGAAGGACGTCGCCTCAAAGTCGAGCTCGACGGGCGCATCGGTGCGAATGGTTGCGACCTTGCGGCTCAGTAGTGCGTCGTCGATGTGTGCACGCAGGTTCTCGCCCATCTTGCCCTTGACCTCGTCGGCATGTGCGATGACTTCGTCCAAGCTGCCGTACTGTGCGATGAGCGCGCTCGCCTTTTTAGGGCCGATGCCCGGCACGCCGGGAATGTTGTCCGACGTGTCGCCCTTCAGACCGTAAAAATCGGGCACGAGCGCCGGCGTAATGCCGTGATACAGGTCGTCTACGCTCTCGGGCGTCATGATCGCCACGTCGGACAGGCCCTTGCGGGTCGAGACCACGTTGACGTGCTCGGTCACGAGCTGATACATGTCGCGGTCGCCGGTCACCAGCAGCATGTCGCAGCCGGCTTCCTCACCCAGGCGCGCCATGGTGCCCAGGATATCGTCGCCCTCCCAGCCCTCGGACTGCAAAATCGGCACGTTGAGTGCGGCGAGCAGCTCCTTAATCATGGGGAACTGCGCGTGCAGGTCGGGGTCCATGGGCGGGCGCTGCGCCTTATACTGCGGCAGCATCTCCATGCGCACGCGCGGCTTGCCCTTATCAAACGCCACGACCACACCGTCGGGGTTAAAGGCGTCGATCATCTTAAGAAACATGTTCAGAAAGCCAAAGATCGCGTTGGTGGGGCGACCGTCCGGCGCGTTCATGGTGGGCGGCACCGCGTGGAAGGCGCGGTGCATGAGCGAGTTGCCGTCGATAACGGCAAAGGTGCGGCGCTTGTCAGACATATTGAATACCTCGCTTTGGGCTGGGCACGATTTGCTCCCACCAGTTTACACGCTCCCCGCCTCGCGGCCACCGCACATCAAGCTCCTCCGCCACCGCGCGCCCGCGCGTGATACGATGGCTCACGGTACATTAACCAGCACGATCGATCCGAAAGGAGCCTGCGTCATGGAGCGTCCCTGCGCATGGAAAAAGTACACGCCACAGCAAGTCGAGGAGCTCGAGGAGCTTTGCCGCGGCTATAAGCAGTTTTTGAGCGAGAATAAGACCGAGCGTCTGTGCGTCAAGACCGGTATCAAGATGGCCGAGGAGGCGGGCTACGTCAACCTGGAGACCGTGATCGCCGAGGGCCGCGCGCTCAAGGCCGGCGACAAGGTGTACGCCGCCAACCACGGCAAAGACCTCATGCTCGTCAACCTGGGTACCGCCCCGCTCGAGCAGGGCTTTAACATCCTGGGTGCCCACGTGGACTCGCCGCGCCTGGACCTCAAGCAGAATCCCGCCTTCGAGGCCGGCGACATGGCCTACCTCGACACGCACTACTACGGCGGCGTCAAGAGCTACCACTGGGTAGCCTCCCCGCTCGCGCTTGTGGGCGTCATCTGCAAAAAGGACGGCACCACCGTCGACATCAACATCGGCGACAAGGCGGACGACCCGGTCTTTACCATCTCCGACCTGCTGATCCACCTCTCGAGCGAGCAGATGTCCAAGCCCGCCAAGGACGCCGTCGACGCCGAGATCCTCGACGTGATCGTGGGCGGCCGCCCCGTCAAGTTTGACGAGGACGACAAGGACGCCCCCAAGGAGCCCGTCAAACAGATGTTCCTGGACATCCTCAAGGAACAGTACGACGTCGAGGAGGAGGACTTCCTCTCTGCCGAGATCGAGGTCGTGCCCGCCGGCCCCGCCCGCGACATGGGTCTCGACCGCTCCATGATCTTGGGCTATGGCCACGACGACCGCGTCTGCGCCTACCCCTCCATGCTCGCTCAGATCAACGTGGCAGACGTCGAGCGCACGAGCATCACGCTCATCGTCGACAAGGAGGAGATCGGCTCCGTGGGCGCCACCGGCATGACGAGTCGTTTCTTCGAGAACACCGTCGCCGAGATCATGACGCTCGCCGGCGAGAGCCGCCCGCTGGCCCTGCGCCGCGCACTCGCCCGCAGCCGCATGCTCTCCTCTGACGTGTCCGCCGGCTTTGACCCGGGCTACGCCGGCAAGTTCGAGACCAAGAACGCCGCCTTTATGGGTCGCGGCCTGTGCTTTAACAAGTACACGGGCAGCCGCGGCAAGGGCGGCTCTAACGACGCCGACGCCGAGTATGTGGCCCTCGTCCGCGACATCATGGACGAGGCCGGCGTGAACTTCCAGACCTGCGAGCTCGGTCGCGTCAACGCGGGCGGCGGCGGCACCATCGCCTACATCATGGCCAAGTACGGCATGAACGTCATCGACTCCGGCGTTGCCGTCCTGTCCATGCACGCCCTGTGGGAGGTCGCCAACAAGGCCGATATCTACGAGGCCTACCGCGGCTACAAGGCCTTCATCGAGCGCGCCTAATCCACCCCACCCATAACTTGCGGTGGAATACGGATTGATTTGGTCTTTCAATAGCCCAAACAGACCGTATTCCACCGCAACTTCCTTTTTGGCAGAGGAGAGTCCATGCTGCAGGTCATCATTTCGCCCGCCAAGCAGATGCGCGCGGCACAAGATGCTTTTGAAGTCCTGGGCATTCCACCTTTTGCGCACGAGACGGCTCGCCTCCACCGCGCACTGCTAGATATCGAACGAAATGAAGGCAGCGGCGGCCTGCAAGCGCTATGGAACGTGAGTGACAAACTGCTGGGACCTTGCCTCAACACCCTGCATGAGTTCGGGCCCATCCTGAAAAGCGGCGATCTCGACAATCCCGCACTCGCCCGTCACCTCTCCCCTGCCGTCATGTCCTATCACGGAATTCAATACCAGAGTATGGCACCCGAGGTGATGGATTCCGCGCAGCTCGCCTGGCTGCAAGACCATCTGTGGATCCTCTCCGGCCTCTACGGGTGCGTTCGTCCCTTTCATGCCGTCGAACCGTATCGGCTGGAGATGGGCGCGAAGCTCGCCGTTGACGATGCCCGAGACCTCTACGCGTTTTGGAACGACAAGCTCGCGCGGGCCATCGCTCCGGCGGGCTCCAACGCTACGATCGTCAACCTCGCCAGCGTAGAGTATGCCAAAACCGTTCTGCCCCACCTCGCGGGCGATGCCACGGCCGTCACATGCCTCTTTGGCGAGGGTATCCGCAACGGGAAGCCCATCCAACGGTCGACCGCCAGCAAAAAGGCGCGCGGCTCCATGGTGCGGTGGATGGCAGAAAACAAGCTCGAGGATGCAAGCGAACTTACCGCATTCAACATCGGCTATCGGCACATCCCCGAGCTTTCAGACAAAAACACCCTGGTTTTCATGAACGCGCAGGCACAATAGGCCCGCCGTTTCCAAACACCCCGTTACTCCGCCAAGCCATCGGCCTTTGCAATCTCGCTCGTCGAGCCATCTTGGTAGGTAATCTTAACGTGCTCCACCTCGGATACCGCAGCGCCCGCCGGGGGCTCCAAGCGCCATTCCGTCAGCGCAATGTCCATGGTCGTGGGCACGTCTCCCTGATCTTTGAGCTCCACCGTCAGCGTTTTGAGCGTCGCATCAAACGTCACGCGTTCGATTTCTTCGCCCGGAATAGACCCGCCGCTCAGCTGCAGCTGCACAAACTCGTCGCGCGGATACCAATAGTCACCCGGTGCGGCAACCGTGTTGCCACCAGAAACTTTCATGGTCATAATCGGCAGGCCCTCGTCGGCTTCAAACCCCCAGGTGGCGCCGCCATGACCGCCGAACGTCCAAATACAAAAGGCAATCACCAACACGGCAAGCACCGCAAAACCAATCGCGACAAGGCCATGGTGCGCACGGCTTTCCTCGGCCGATACGTCCCATTGCGTCTCTCGATATAGATGCTTGTCTTCCATGTTCGCCTCCCCACAGGCACGCTCGTTGGCCCAATCGTACCCATTCAGGCTATACTTGAGCCCATGACATAACGGGGAGCTTGCAGGACAAGACGGCAGGCTGAGATTGGGCGCGCCCGCCCTGACCCGCAAACCTGATATGGGTAATGCCAACGAAGGGAGCCGTGCCAATGAGCACACAGACCGAGCCCAAGCTCGTCACGCAAATCGACTTCGCCCACGCCGGGCAAATCACACCGCAGATGAAGGAAGTCGCCGAGCGCGAGCATCGCGACCCCGAGTACATCCGCGAGCGCGTGGCCGACGGCCGCATCGCCATTCCCGCCAACATCGTGCACATCAAAAAAGGCATGCGCGCCTTTGGCGTCGGTGAGGGCCTGTCCACCAAGGTCAACGTGAACTTGGGCATCTCGGGCGACAAGGCCGATGCCGCCGAGGAATGGAAGAAGGTCAAGATCGCCGAGGACTTTGGCGCCGACGCCATCATGGACCTCTCCAACTCGGGCAAGACGCGCCAGTTCCGCCAGCAGCTCATCGACGAGACGCCGCTCATGGTGGGCACCGTCCCCATGTACGACGCCATCGGCTACATGGAAAAGCCGCTGGTCAAGCTTACCAAGGATGACCTGTTCGAGGTCGTGCGCGCGCACGCCGAGGACGGCGTGGACTTTATGACCATCCACTGCGGCATCAACAAGTCGGTCACCAAGACCTTTAAGGAGACCGGCCGCCTCATGAACATCGTGAGCCGCGGCGGCTCGCTGCTGTTTGGCTGGATGGAGGTCACCGGCAACGAAAACCCCTTCTACGAGTACTTTGACGAGCTGCTCGAGATCTGCCACGAGTACGACGTGACGATTTCGCTCGGCGACTCCTGCCGCCCGGGCTGCCTCTACGACTCCAACGACGCCACAGAGACTGCCGAGATGATCGAGCTGGGCAAGCTGTGCAAGCGCGCTTGGGCTGCCGGCGTCCAGGTCATGGTCGAGGGCCCGGGTCACATGGCGCTCGACGAGATCGCCGCCAACATGAAGCTACAGAAGCGCCTGTGCCACAACGCCCCGTTCTATGTGCTGGGGCCGCTGGTGACCGATATCGGCGTGGGCTACGACCACATCACCGCTGCCATCGGCGGCGCTATCTCCGCCAGCTCCGGTGCCGACTTCCTGTGCTACGTGACGCCGGCCGAACACTTGTGCCTGCCCAACGCCCAGGACGTGCTCGATGGCCTCATGGCTACCAAGATCGCCGCACACGCCGCCGATATCGCCAAGAAGGTGCCGCACGCCCGCGACATGGACGACAAGATGGGCCAGGCACGCCGCAAGCTCGACTGGGACGCCATGTGGAAGTGCGCGCTCGACCCAGTTACGGGCAAGAAGCGCTACGAGGAGTCTCCCGCCGCCACCGAGGGCACTTGCACCATGTGTGGCAAGATGTGCGCCGTCCGTACCGTTAACAAGGTGTTCGAAGGCACAACGATCGACCTCGGCATGGAGGATTAACGCGTCACCGGAGCCGCAATCGGTAACATGGTGTTCGTCAATTGTTGACATGTGAACATTTGCTTACATTTGCGTAAAGATTGCATCGCCCGCCCGGGTTCGGAATACAGCCGGCCCGGGCATCTTTATAATGCAGACTTAAAGACCCATTTGAATCCGACCGGACAAGGGAGTGAGCATGGATCGCAGTAAGGTACCCGCCGTTCTATCCATCGCGGGATCCGATTCCAGCGGCGGTGCCGGCATTCAGGCCGACATCAAGACCATCACGGCGCACCGCCTGTATGCCGAGACGGCCATAACCGCCATTACAGCGCAAAACACACTGGGCGTCACCGCCGTGCAGAACATCTCCCCGGATATTGTCGCGGCGCAGATCGATGCCGTTTTTGACGATATCCGCCCCAACGCAGTCAAAATCGGCATGGTTTCCTCTGCCGAGATTATCGAGGTTATCGCCGACCGCCTGGGCGCTTGGGACGCACAAAATATCGTCGTCGACCCCGTCATGGTCGCGACCTCGGGCGCTCGCCTGATTGCAGAGGACGCCGCCGAAGCGCTTACACGCCGCCTGTTCCCGCTGGCGACTGTCATCACGCCCAATATTCCCGAGGCCATGGCCCTGCTCGACTACGAGGTCGATTCCGAGCGCACGCAGCAAAATGCCGCCATGCTTCTCACCCGCCGCTTTGGCTGCGCGTCCCTCGTTAAGGGCGGGCATTTCGTCAACGAGGCCAACGATGTACTGGCCGAACCCGCGCCACTCGATGACGAGGGCAACCATCTGGGAGATCCACTCACCACGTGGTTCCGCCACAAGCGCATCGAGACCGACAACACACACGGCACCGGCTGCACGCTTTCGTCCGCCATCGCCTGCGCGCTGGCCCAGGGCATGGATCTTGCCGATGCCGCCAACGCCGGCAAGGCATACCTGACAGGCGCTCTGGCCGCCGGCCTGGACATGGGCAAAGGCCCTGGCCCCGTCAACCACATGTGGCAGTACTAAATAGCCAGCAACCTGCCAAAAAGGAACAGGTTTATTTTGGCAGGTTTTATCTGGGCAAACGTCAAAACCGCCACAAGGGCACCTTTGTGGCGGTTCCAGCAAATGTCTCGATCTGTAACAGATAGGAACGATTTAGCCGCCCAGATGTTACAGATCGAGACATTCAAATTCCGCTGAAACGAAAATCTCAATCTGTAACAGTAATTCGGCAAAATCGACCCTAGATGTTACAGGTCGAGACAAAGCAACGAAACAAGCCACCACAAGGGAAACTTTTGTGGTGGTTTGGGGTCGCGCTACTCACCGAGCATCTCTTGGAGCTTGGCTGCCACGGCATGTCCCAAGCTCTCGTGGCTTTCGGGCATCATATGCAGATAGTCGATATCGCCCGGCTCGGCAAACTCGGCGGCATTCAAAAAGTCGCAGCCAAACTGCTCGGCCACGTGCGCATAGTACTCGCCAAAATGTTCAGATGCCTCGACGGAACGCTCGTCAAAATCGGTCATATATACATCGGCGATCTGCGGCTTAATCTTGATAGGCGCCATCAGCAAAATGCGCGGGCAGGGCGCGGCATCGGTCCAGGGAAACGCGCGGACGGCGCGAATCAGCGCCATGGCGCCGCGGGCAATATCGGAGGCCGTCACGCCAAAGACCGTCTTGCAGTCGTTGGTGCCCAGCATGATCACGATCGCATCCAGCGGCTTATGGGCCTCGAGCAGCATCGGAAGCGCGCGAATGCCGTTGAGGTTGGTGTCCAGATGGCACATATCGTCGCGCACCGTCGTGCGACCATTTAGACCTTCCTCAATCACATGCCAGCCCTCACCCTGGTCACGCTGCACCACGCCGCACCAGCGCACATCCTGCGCATAGCGCACTGCGGTACCGTCGCGCATACCCGCCGGATCATAGCCATAGGTGTTGCTGTCACCAAAGCACAGAACGTTTTTCATCTTGAGCTCCTCATTCAGTAAAAAGCCGACGGGGGCAACCCCTCCCGTCGGCTTGGCATATCACATCGCGCGCACCGCTTACAGGTACTTGCGCCAGTCATCCTCGTCCTCATCATCCTCGACTGCTGTCTGGGCCTGCTCGGCGGCGCGAGCGGCTGCGGCGCGGGCGGCAACCTGGGCATAGGACTCCTCGTTGCGCTCAGGGAAGTTTGCCAGCACGTGCTCGAACTTGGCAAAGTCCTGGTCCCAGCGCGTAGAGGGCACGGCAAAGAAGACCTGCTTGACCTTGAAGTCGCCCGACGCGAGCTCCTTGCGGAAGAGCTCGGCCACGGCCTCGGCATCAAAGCCGTTGTTCTCGCAGCCCCAAGCACCCAGTACAAGCTTCTCGCGATCCAGCTCATCGCAGATGGCGAGCACAAAGCGGATACGGTCGCGCAGCGCGTCCAGCAGCGCATCGTCGCTCACGCGGTACTCCTGGCGTGCGCGCTTGGCATTGGGCGCGGCGGCCACGATCACATCGGCATACGCATGCACGTGGTTGCGGTCAAAACGCACCGCAGGCACTACCAGCGCACGGTTGCGGTAGAGCTCGCAGTTGATATTGCGGCGACGGTTCTCGCCATACCACTTGCGCTGCTTGTCGAGCACGTTGTACAGATACGAATCGGAGCAGAGCGTAGCCTCCTGGCCCAGATAGCCCTGGACGTAGCCGCCACCCGGGTTGGTGAACGAGGCAAAGGCGAGCACTGCCATGTCGCAAAACTGCGCATAGCCACGGCCGTTGTCCAGAATGGCCTGCGTGGCGGAGGCATCAAGCACGGTGACCTCGGGCAGGGTCGGAGCGGGCTCCTCGGCAGGCGCGGACTCGGTCTCTGCGGGTTCCTCGGCAGGCGCAGACTCGTCCGTGACCTCGGTCTCGACGGACGCAACCTCAGCGGCCTCGACCTCGGCGGACTCAGACTCCTCGGCAACCGGCTCCTCGGCAGCCGCAGCCGCTTGGGCCTTGGCCTTCATCGCCGCGACAAAGCCGGCAGGCATACCGTCGAATTCGCGAACGCCGGCAAGCGAGCGCTCGATATCCTTGGCACACGCCTCGGACACAGCCGCCACGTGGCGCTCGGCAGCCTTTGCGCGAGCCTCACGCTTGGGGTTGGGCTGTCCCGCGCGGTTGGGCCTGCGGTTACGGTTCCTGTTGTCGACATCTGCCATGAGTGGTCACCTTTCCTGTCGCTGCCGCTTTCGGTTTTTCCCATCCATGATACCCCGCCACGTACAAAAAAGACGGCCCCGAAGGACCGCCTTTCGCATTGATTTACGCACGCGGCAAGCACCGCTGCAACTCGCCGCTAGTCGCGACGACCAAGGATATTCAGGATACGCAGGAACACGTTGATGATATCCACGAACAGGTTGGACGCCATGAGCACGGCGTTGGGCAGCGTGGGCGGCACCGTCGTGGCCACATAGGTGTCGTAGCCAATAAAACCGGCGAACACCACGATCACGATCAGGTCGGTAATAGACTGCGAAACACCCATAAACATCAGCACGATCTCGACCAGGATCGTGGCAAGCAGAACGCCAAAACCGATGCCGTACACGCGCTGGAAGAACTTGGGGAAGGTCACGCCCAGCGCGCCAAAGACAAAGGTGATGGCGGCGGTGGCGATAAAGGCGGTGTTGATGGTGGGCAGGTCGTAGTTGGCAAGGCCAAACGACGCGGTCAGGCCAAAGGTGCTCGCAAAGATCACGTAACCCGTGAGCGACAGGCCCACAGACTGCTTGCCCGCGGCAGCCGACATCATGACAATGCCGACGATAGTCAAAATAAACGAGCCAAAGACCAGCGGCAAAGCGGCGCCGCTCATCATCATGCGGGCAAACGCCATGGTGCTCGTAAAGTAGGCGCCGGCGCCCATGGCGCAAAAGCCCAAAAAGATCAGGGCAGACATGACAAGGTTGTACGCGCGCGGCGACATCTCCTTGGCGCGGCTTGCGCCGCTCTCGACGGGGCCGTTCTGATAGCCCTGGATATCGTTCATAGGTTCGTCCTTTCAAAAAGCGCCACAAATAACGGCGCAGTAGCTGACAAGATTCCTGTCATTGTACCCGAACGCCGTGCGTCCTTACCTACGGCGCTCGCCCTCAAGCGTACGATCAAACGCCCAGACCCACCAACGCATCACGTGGGCCTGCGAGCCGTCCGGCCGTCCGCACGCCTGGTCCTCCAGATACAACTCGGTCGCATGCCCGCCAAAACGAACCTTATACGTTGCCGTACGAACACCGTGAACCGTTAAGCCAAAGCCCGTGGACGAGACAATCTCGTCAATTGTAAAGCAACGACCGTCGACCCAGCAGACGGTGACCGGCACGACTTGTCCGCCCGCGAGGATGCGAGCCACAACGTCCACATACTGCTTGTGCACGCGCCGAGTTTTGCCATCTGTCTGTCGATATTCCATGTCTCCTATTATCGAACGCATGTTTGCATATTGTAAAGCGAACAGACTGTGGTTTTGGAGTGTCGTAGCAATCGCACGTGTCCGCATGGCGTGATAGCAAAAAGAACACCCGCGGTCAACAGGGCTAATATTCAATTTTAGTGCCAAAAAATTACTTCTCCCATCAGAACTCGGCAAAGAAACCCGCAGGAGGTGATACGATTTATCATGTTTTTGTAACGTGCCTGCAAACTTCGAGAAAGCCCATATATGGACGTAACGTTCTCAACCTTCCTCGGCCAACTTGTGTCGAACCCAGTCCTTGCCGTCACCGTGATCCTCGCGTTGGGCGCCATCTTCGTCAACGGATGGACCGACGCGCCCAACGCCATCGCGACCTGCGTCACTACGCGTTGCATGCCCGCCCGCGCCGCCATTCTCATGAGCGCCGCATTCAACTTCCTCGGCGTGCTCATCATGACGCACTTTAACGCGAGCGTCGCCAATACCATCTCGCATATCGTTGACTTTGGCGGAAACAGCACCATGGCGCTCGCCTGCCTGTGCGCGGCCCTGTTCTCCATCGTCGTCTACGGCGCCACAGCATCGCGTTTCGGCATCCCCACCTCGCAAAGCCACAGCCTTATCGCCGGCCTGACCGGTGCCGCTATCGCCCTCGGCGGCGCGAGCAGCGTCAACGTCCACGAGTGGATGAAGGTCATCTACGGCCTGGCACTCTCCATCGGCCTGGGCTTTGTCATGGGCTGGGTCCTGTGCAAACTCGTCTCGATTCTTTTCGCCGCCGCCAACAGGCGACGTGCCAATGTCTTCTTTAAATACGCTCAGATCGCGAGCGCTGCGGCCATGAGCTTTATGCACGGCGCGCAGGATGGACAGAAGTTCATCGGCGTGCTCTTTTTAGGCGTAGCCTTCGCAAACGGCCAGACTAGCGTCGGCGATGCCGGCATCCCCATCTGGATTATGCTGCTGTGCTCGGCCACTATGGGTATCGGCACCAGCGTGGGCGGTGAGCGCATCATCAAGTCCGTCGGCCAGAGCATGGTTAAGCTCGAGAAGTATCAGGGCTTCTCCGCCGACCTCGCGGGCGCGGCGAACCTGCTGCTTGCCACCCTTACCGGCATCCCCGTGTCCTCCACCCACATCAAGACCTGCGCCATCATGGGCGTTGGTGCCGTCAAGCGCCTCTCGGCCATCAACTTCGGCGTCGTCAAGGACATGATGTTCACCTGGTTCTTCACCTTCCCCGCCTGCGGACTCATCAGCTTTGTCATGGCCAAGCTGTTCATGATGTTCCTCTAGCCACACCGAGCGTCCATCCGGACCGCAAAACTTCGCCCACCCGTCTTCGCCTCGAAAGGACCCACTCATGGCAAAGAAACCCGATTCATTCTACTTTGACAACTACGTCGCCTGCGCCGACCTTGCCGTCCAGGCCGCCGAGCTGCTTACCAAGATTTTCGAGAACTTCGATCCCGCGAAGATTCACGATATGCTCGACAAGATGCACGCGATCGAGCATGCGGCCGACAAGAAGCACCATGAGCTTGAGGACGCCCTGCTCACGGCCTTTATCACCCCGCTTGAGCGCGAGGACCTGGATCTGATGAGCTGCTCGCTCGACACCGTGCTCGACCGCATCGAGGGCGTCGTGCAGCGCGTCTACTTCACCAACATCCAGAGCATCCATCCCGACGCCATCGTCATCGCCCACAAGGTGACCGACGCCTGCCGCGCCATGAAGGACCTGATGGTCGAGCTGCCCAACTACCGCAAGTCCAAGACGCTGCGCGAGCTCGTCATCCAGATCAACACCATCGAGTCCGAGGCCGACGAGCTCTATATCAACGCCATGCGTAACCTGCACGTTAACGGCAAGGACCCGCTCGAGGTCATCGCTTGGCGTGACGTGTACGCCTTCCTGGAGTACTGCGCCGACTGCTGCGAGAATGTGGCCGATGTCGTGGATTCGATCGTCATGAAGAACAGTTAATTGGGGGTACGTGTCCCGGCGGCGAAGGGCCGGCCACGGTTTGCTTTCTCACTCCGGCTGCTTTGCAGAGTCGTTCGAAAGTAAACCGTGGCCGGCCCTTCGCCTTACGTACCACCATTGGGAACTTTGGCTGATAGATTTAGCGCGATGGGGGTTTGGCTGAAGGGACCTTTGGTATCCGTTCGGACACTTTGGCCCTTGATGAGCGTTTGGCTGATTGCTGCTTTGGGTACTCTTTGGGTTACTTTTGGTTTGTTTGATTTTTAATTGTTGGAGGGCTTGTATGTCTTATTTGGATCTGGCTCGGGGTCGGTATTCTTGTCGTGAGTTTGAAGATCGGGCTGTGGAGCAGGCTGTGGTGGATGCCATTGTTGAGGCTGGGCGTATTGCTCCTTCAGCTTGTAATAACCATCCAACCCGTGTGATGGTGCTGGATACGCCTGAGCTGTTGGAGAAGGCTGCTGCTTGTCAGCCTCGGTTTGCTCGTGATGGGTCTATCTTTGGCGCTCCGCTCATCTTCCTTATTTGCTGCGTTACCGATGATGCTTGGGTACGCCCGTATGACCAGATGAATTCCAGTGAAATCGATACGTCCATCGTGTGTGATCAGATGATGATGGAGGCCACCGAGCAGGGCCTGGGAACGTGCTGGGTGTGCCATTTTAAGCCTGAGATGGCCCGTGAGCAGTTCGACCTGCCCGAGGGTGTCTATCCCTATCACATGCTCGTCTGTGGCTATCCTGCCGACCATATCGCCGACCCCGAGCATCGAGAGGCTCGCACCATTCCCCTCTCCGACTTCCTCCTCAAGTAGTTTTTTGGGACATGCCTTAAAACCTACCCTTGACCGCTCACCCGTTCGCCGAGTTCTGCGCCACTATGTGCAGGGCTCGGTTTTTTTATGTTACGCACCCCGGCACAGTCATAAAAAAGGACCCGCAAGCTGCGGGTCCTTTCTAGGCACTAAATTGTAGGCCGAATGTTAGTCCAGGTCGTCGGCAGCAAAGTTGTCGATCGGGGCAAAGGGATCGGCCACGGGGACAACCGGGTCAGCGACGGGCAGCGGCTCGGCGGGAACAGTCACTGCAGGAGAAGCGGCAGAACCGACCGGCGTGGAGGCCATGAGGTCGGCCGGGAAGGAGTTCTGGGCATCGTCCATGAAGTGCTGGATGAGCTTGAGATACTCTGCCTTGAACTCCTCACGGGAAGCCTTGAGACGATCGATTTCCTCGAGCTCGGCCTGCTTTTCGGTCAGAGCCTGGCGGATAACCTCGCGGGCCTTAGCGTCAGCCTCGTTGCGGATACGCTCAGCGTTCTCGTTGGCATCGTTGACGATGGTCTCAGCGGTCTGCTGGGCAGCGATCAGGGCAGCGGAAATCTGGCGCTCCTGAGCGGAGAAGTCAGGGGCGGGAGCAGCCACAGGAGCGGCAGGAACGGCCTGGGCGGTGGCATCCTGAGCCTGGGCAAGCTGAGCCTGTGCATCGGCAAGCTGCTGCTCGGTAGCAGTCAGACGACCCTTAAGGTCGACGATCTTAGCGAGCATAGCGTCAACCTCGGAGGACAGCGTCTCCAAGAAGACGTCGACCTCAGCAGGATCGTAGCCACGCTTGGCCTCAGAGAAAGTCTGAGCCTGGATGTCTGCAGGGGTAATAGCCATAACAAGTCTCCTTTTTCATCGCCTCGGCGCTACACGCCCGACGTAAGTTACAAAGTCAGTTCTATACGAGTATACCTATAAGAAGCTGCAGAACCAGCCTCTGCACCAACTGCAACGCAATAATCGCAACGACCGGCGAAAAATCGATACCGCCCATCGGCGGAATGAAACGACGGAACAGGTTGAGCCACGGACCGCACACGCTATCGAGCACCGCAGCAATATCCTGAAGTAAGCCACCCTGCTTCATGGGAATCCACGTCATAAAGCAGTAGACGACAATGAGCGTGGAATAGAAGTTGAACAGCGTGTTGACCAGCTGGACGATAGTGTAGATGTTGATGGGAATCTCCTCGTCTTGTCTTTACTTAAGGTAGCCGTCGGCACGAAGCTTCTTGAGATCGGAATCTTTGACCTCGCAACCGGCGGGCAGCACCATGAACACGCGGTCGCCTACCTCCTTGACCGTGGCGCCCAGACCGCAGGCAAAGCCGTAAGAGAAGTCCAAGACGCGCTTGGCAACTTCGGTGCGTACGCCCACAAAAATCAGTGCGACAGGCTGCTTGGTGCGAACGCGGCGCACCACGGTCTCCACGTCGTCATAGCTCTCGGGGCGCAGGACATAGGCCGGCAGTTGCGGCGTGGCGTTGATGATATTGCTCGCATAGGCCGAGGCATCGCTCGGTGCAGGCGCGGGTGCAGCGGCGGCACGGGCGCGGGTGTTCTCGGCGTAGCTCGACGGCGTGTCATAGGCACCAGGACGATAACCGCTCGCAACGCTGTCCTGCGAGCGCGAAGGCGGGTTATACGTCGTGGCATGGCGGGAGTCATCGCCGACCAGCTGACCGGAGCGCGTATACACGGCAACCGACTCAGCTTCACCGCGGCGCGTCTGACCAAGCAGGCCGTTGCTCGGCTCGTCTTGGGTGTAGAAGCCCTCGCCCGAAGCACCGCCGTAGCCGTTGCCCTGATAACTATCGTCATAGCCGTCATCGTAGCCGTAGTCGTCGTCCTGGCCATAACCCTGGTCGTAACCCTGCTGGCCGCCCAGGTGCATCTTATTTTTAATCTCGTCAAGGAAGCCCATGGTTGTGTCCTCTCGCGGTTTAGTGCAGGCGCCCCGATAATCAGTGCGCACTTCAGAGCCTTATTTTACTGCAAACTCCGGGCTAAATACTACCCTGCCCAGGCGAACGAGCGTAGAGCCCTCCTCAAGGGCAGGCTCAAAGTCCTCGCTCATGCCGCAGGAAAGCTCAGGCAGGTTCAAATCGGGATGCGCCGCCTCCAGCTCATCCCTCAGCTCACGAAGCCCCGCAAAGGTGCGGCGTGCCACATCCTTATTCCCCCGGGGCGCCATAGTCATAAGCCCCTGTACGCAAATTCCCTCAAGTTCCGCAAGCTCACCCGCGGCGGCGCGAATCTCATCGGGCGAAAAGCCTCCCTTCGACTCCTCACCACTCACATTGACCTCGATGAGCACACGCTGGGGGCCGGCGAGCTCGCCTGCCTCAATCTTGCGGACAGCACGGCTCGAGATCGCCTGCGCCAGATGCAGCGAACCCACCGAGTGAATCAGCTCGGCTGAGCCCAGCACCGCATTGATCTTATTGGTCTGCAGGTTGCCGATCATATCGAAGCGCACCTCGGGCAGCTCCGGATGCTCCGCCAGACCCGTGAGCTTGCGAACCAGCTCCTGCGGGCGGTTCTCGGCAAAATGGCGATACCCCGCCTGGATGGCAGCAACAGTCTCATCGACACCAACGGTCTTGGACACGGCAATGAGGCGCGCGGCGTCGTGGGGGCGGCCCGCGCGATCGAGCGCCGCATAAAAACGTTCCAGAATCTGCTCGCGGCGAGCGCGCATCAAGTCCAAATAGTTATCCATTGCCAATCGCCTCCGCTGACAGCCAAACAAGTAGTCCCATGCTAACGCAAGAGCGCGGTCCCGCATGTGCAAGGCCGCGCTCACTTAGGTATTTACAATCTTTCGACGAACGGGGTCACTTACTCCTCGTCGTCCTCGCCATCGTCCTCGTCCTCAAGATGATCGAGCAGGTAGCGAAGACCCTCGCTGACCTCGTTGGCGGGCACCTTGGCAACGTAACGCGCGTCGACGGCGGGCCTCATGATAACACCCTCGCCCGAAGGCACGCGCATGCTCTCGAGCTCATCCTCGTCCACACGGGCGATATCGCCGGCGTTCATACGCTGACCAGTCAACAGGAAGGTCAGACGGCAAGCGGCATCGATGGAAATGGAAGCGATGCGATCGAGGTAGCGCGAAACCATGATGGCGCGGCGCAGGTCGTCATAGTTGCTGTCGTCGTCCATAAAGTCGCCCGTATCCATACGGTTAAAGGTGCGGAAGAACTTCTCGTAGGCGGCGTGCACTGGCTCGTCCTCGACGGCCAGGTTGCAGATGATGGACATGTCATTGGTGACGAGCGCAGAAAGCGAAGAGCCCAGCACCTGGTAGACGGCCTCAGCCTCGGCCTCGACCGTACCGACAAGCTCCTTGGGCAGCGAGATGTCGGCCTTGATCATATGACGCGTGGCACGGCAGATCTGACGGACCTTATCGGTCATGCGTTGCAGGTTAAAGTCGACGTAGATGATCGTCTGAAGCAGGCGGAAGTCGGAGGCGACCGGTGACTGCGTGGCAATCAGGTTGTAGCAGACGGCCTCCAGGTTGGCGCAGCGTGCGTCAATCGAAAGCGTGCGCTTCTTGGTCTTGGTGGCGAGCTTGCGGTCGTCGGTCACATAGGCCTTCACGGCATCGTGGAGGGCCAGATCGACGGCCTCGTAGATGCTCAGCATCTCGTGACGGGCCTCGACGAGCTGACGGGAAAACAGTTTGCACATGGTTCACTCCAATCAGTTGGGTGCGGTCATGCCGCCCGCACAGTGAATACGCACCGGACCAGGTCCGATCGGCTTGGGACTAGTCGCACCGATCAGCCAAAGCGGCCGGTGATATAGTCTTCCGTCCGCGAGTCCACCGGGCTGGTGAAGATCGCGTCGGTTTGACCATACTCGATGAGCGTGGCGGGCTCGCCGGCAACTTCCTGCAAGAAGAATGCGGTGTAGTCGCTGATACGAGCTGCCTGCTGCATTGAATGCGTGACGATGATGATCGTCATCTCGGGCGCCAGCTCGGCCATCAGATCCTCGACCTTAGAGACGGACGTGGGGTCGATGGCGGAGCAGGGCTCGTCCATCAGAAGGACATCGGGTTGCACCGCAAGCACGCGCGCGATGCACAGACGCTGCTGCTGACCGCCCGAGAGCGCCAAACCATCCTTGTTGAGCTGATTGGATACCTCTTTCCAGAGGTTGGCGCGCTTGAGCGATTCTTCCACGATGTCATCGAGGTCGCTTTTGCTAGTCACGCCCTGCAGACGAGGGCCAAAGGCGACATTCTCGTAGATGGATTTGGGAAACGGGTTGGGCTGCTGAAAGATCATGCCCACGCGACGACGGAGGTCGACCGGGTCGACGCCCTCGGCATAGATATCATTGCCGTCGAGCGTCATGGTGCCCTCGACTCGCGTACCCTCGATCAGGTCATTCATGCGGTTGATGCAGCGCAAAAACGTCGATTTACCGCAGCCCGAAGGGCCGATAAACGAGGTGATGGCGTTTTTGGCGATGTTGAGGTCAAGCCCCGTCAGCGCATGAAAGTCACCGTACCAAAAGTTGAAATCCTTGGCCGTAATGGCCGCTTGCTCCAACGTGGGAGCGGACTGATAAACGGACATGGGGCTCCTTAACTAGCGACGCTTGCGCGACAGGAAGCGCGCAAACAGGTTGAAGGCCAAAATGATCACCATCAACAAGAGCGCGGTGCCGTAGGCTGCGTTCATGTTGATGCCGTCGTTGGCAAGCAGGTACAGGTGAACCGTCATGGGGCGGCCGGAATCGAGCGGCGAAATAGGTAGATTGATAGCCTGGCCCATGGTGTAGAGCACCACCGCGGTCTCGCCAATGGCGCGACCGATGGCAAGGACGATACCGGTGGCGATACGGCCAAAGGCCGAAGGAAGCACAATCTTGGAGACAACCTGCCACTTAGTGGCGCCCAGGCCATAAGCGCCCCAACGGATATAGCGCGGAACGGCGCGGATTGCCTCCTCGGTGGTACGCATGACGATAGGCAGCATCAGAAGCGCCAGCGCGAGGGCGGCCGAGACCATCGAGAGGCCCAGGCCCATGGCCTCGACAAACAGCGCGTAGCCAAACAGGCCCATAACGATGGAGGGCACCGAGGCCAAAGCGTCAGCAGCGTAGCGTATGAGCTCGACGACCTTGCCCTGCTTGGCGTACTCGGCCAGATAGACCGCTGCCAGCACAGCGATCGGCGTGCAGATGAGCATGGCGAGCGCCGTCACGTAGACGGTCGAGACGATCGTGGGCCAAATTCCGCCCTCGGCGTTGACGCCCTGGGGCCAACCGAAGATAAAGTCGAGCGAGATATGCGGCAAGCCGTTAATGACCACGTAGGCGATGATAGCGACCAGCACCAGCGTGGTGATGTAGGCAGCGGCACGAAACACGCCAAGCATGATCTTGTTGGACAGGTCCTTGTTGATGCGGCCCTTCTTGCCGTGGGAAAGGGCACGCTTAATGCGCTCGCGCGAGGAGGTCGTATCGACCGTCGTGTCAACGGAATCGGACATAGCCTACCCCCTCTTCTTCTTGGAAATCAGACGGACGATGCCCACCAGCGTAGCGGAGATGATAAACAGGACCACGCCCATGCCGAACAGCGCCGAGCGGTGCAGACCCGAGGAATAGCTCATGTCGAGCGCAATCTGGCTCGTGAGCGTCGAGATGGGGCTCGCAATGCTGTCGGGAATAACCGAGGCGTTACCCACGACCATGAGCACGGCCATGGTCTCGCCGATGGCACGGCCCATACCCAGCACGATGGCATCCACGATACCCAGCTTGGCGGCAGGTAACACGACCTTATAGATGGTCTGCCACTTGGTGGCGCCCATGGCATACGATGCCTCGCGAATGCCCATGGGAATGGAATTGAGAGCATCGATGGTGAGCGTGGTGATGGTGGGGACGATCATGATGGCAAGCACGAACCACGCCGTCAGCGCACCAAAACCAAGACCACCGGTCAGTTGTGCGATTAACGGGCGGATGATGATCATGCCAAAGAAGCCATAGATGATAGAAGGGATGCCGGCCAGCAGGTCGACGGCAGGGCTGATGAGCTTGCGCACGCGCTTTCCGGCGATCTCGACCAGGTACACGGCCGTACCCACACCTAGCGGCACGCCCATGGCGAGCGCACCGACGGTCACAAGACCCGAGCCGGCCAGCAGCGACATGATGCCGTAGTGGCCCTCGGAGGGCGCCCACGTAAAGCTAAAGAAGTCCGCCAGACCGATGTCGGTAAAGACGGGCAGCGCCGAGTACGTGGTAAAGACAAAAATCAGGATGACGGTAACAACCGCCAAGAACGCGCAGGCAAAGAAAATCCACTGCAGCGCCTTCTCCTTGATATAGGTGCTGCGCGATACGAGCGCCAGCTCGCGCTTCTTGGGCGCCTGAGCATTCTGCTCAGTCTGGGAGTTTTCCTGTGCTTCCATGCTACTCACTCCCCTTCTCGTCGTTGGTGACGGGAATAAAGCCCGCCTCGCGAATCTGCTTGTCCATCTTTTCGGACGTCACGTAGTCGATGTAATCCTGCGCCTGCTGCGAAGGCGCACCCTTCACAAAGAAGTAAAGGTCGCGCGAGATGGGATAGCCGCCACTCGCGACCGTCTTCTCGGACGCGTCAACATGATTGACCGAGACGGCCTTGACCGAGGTCTTGGCGTTGAGGCTATCGACGAAGCCCAGCGAAATGTAGCCGATGGCCCCGCGCGAACGAGACACCACGTCGCGCACCTGGCCCGTGCCCGAAAGAACGGCCGAGCGGCGATCGAACGGGGTGCCGTCCATCACGATGGTGCGGAAGGCTTCACGCGTGCCAGACGCCTCATCTCGGTTGATAACCTGAATCCTCAGGTCCTCGCCACCGACTTCTTTCCAGTTGGTGATCTTGCCGGCATAGATATCGCGGAGCTGCTCGGTCGAGAGGTTATCGACGGGGTTGTCTTCGTTCACGATGACCGCGATACCGTCGTGGGCAATGACGATGGGAGTCAGGCCCAGATCCTGTTCGTCGGCATTGAGTCCACGGGAGGAGCTGGCGATATCGGCCGTGCCAGCGCTGACGGCTTCGATGCCAGCGGAAGAGCCCAAACCGGAAACGAGCACGTCGATGCCGGTCTCCTCCTTAAAGCCCTCTGCCGCAATTTCGGCGATAGGAAGGCAGGTCGTGGAGCCGGCCACAGTAATGGAAGAGGTAGAAGATCCCGAAGAACAGGCGCACAGCGTAAGCGTAAGCACAGCGGCGCTCAGGACCGATACGATCTTTCTCATAGCATCACGCCGATCGCAGCATGGCGCCCACAGGTGCCGTCCTCGTTACGGTAGGAATAAAAGCGGTCGTTCTGACGCACAGTCGAAAGCTGGGTATCCACGATATTATCCGCGTCCACACCGGCATCTACCAGCGCCTCACAAATGGCAGCGGAAAGATCGAGCATGCGAGAGATGCTCGCATCGATGCAAGAGAACTCGACGGCAAAGCGATCCATGAGTTCCTGGGATACCTCATATTCGTCAGCCAAGATATGGGGGCCGATATAGGCGGAAACGTCGCTCGCATCGCAGCCGGCAGCATCGCAAAGCGCCTGGCACGCCTTGGCAGAAATACGTGCAATCGTGCCCTTCCAACCGGAGTGCACCACGGCAAATCCGCCAGGGGCCACCAGCACCACGGGAACGCAGTCGGCAAAGCAGAGCAGCACGGGCACGTCATGGGCCGTACAGACGATGGCATCGCAGCCCTCGGCAATCTGCTCGCGAACAGCCTCAAGATCGTCGGCGCCGTTCGAAGTCACCGTAACGATATGGTCACCATGTACCTGATTGGGCACGAGCAGATTATGCTCGCACTCAGTGGCGCCCATAGCTTCGAGCGCTCGACGACGATTTTCTTGAACAGCAAAGGGGTCATCGCCTACATGCGAGCCCAGGTTGAGCGAGGAGTACGCATCTTCAGAAACGCCACCGGTGCGCTCGGTAAAGGCAAAGCGGACATCGGATGTCGCGCCCTCCACCAACGTAACTCCATCATGGTCGACACGCGAAACGTTGTCCGCACGTGCTGCCATACTAAAGCCTCCTAATAACACAAGTACCGCGGCGTCGCCGCGCAGTCCGCGTTTATACGGCTGTCATACTTCCTTAAAAGGATACCCGCAGCGGTAGGGACCAAACGTAAAGGGAACGTAAGGAGATTGGAGGCTTTCGTTTACAAACGAGAAACAAAACGGGGTGCATCCAAATGGACACACCCCGTGCAGGTCGTTGAGAAAAACGAACTAGAAGCTACCGCGCTTCAGGAAGTCGGGAAGCTCGAACTGGTCGTTGCCAAAGTTGGGCAGCTCGGTACCACCGACGTTGCGGGTCGGAGCGGCCTGAGCCGGGCTGGCAGCCGGAGCGGTGCGCTGCGGCTCAGCGGAGGCAGCGGCCTTGCTCTGAGACTGCTGAGCAGCAAAGAGCTCATCCTGACGGTTGACGTTGGAGTCGGAGAAGCCCGTAGCGATGACGGTGATACGCACCTGATCGCCCAGGGACTCGTCGACAACGGTACCGAAGATGATGTTGGCCTCGGGGTCGACGGCGTTGGCGACAACGTCGGCGGCGTCGCTGATCTCCTGGATGCCCAGGTCCTTGGAACCGGCGATGGAGAGCAGCACGCGCGTGGCACCATCGATGGAGCTCTCGAGCAGCGGGCTGGAGATGGCCTGCTGGGCAGCGTCGACGGCACGAGTATCCCCAGAAGAGGTACCGATACCCATCATGGCGGTACCGGCCTGCTTCATGATGGTCTTAACATCGGCGAAGTCCAGGTTGATGATACCGGGGACGGTGATGAGGTCGGTGATGCCCTGGGTGCCCTGGGAAAGGACGCCATCGGCAATCGCGAAGGCCTCGAGCATGGTGGTCTTCTTCTCGGCGATGTCGAGCAGCTTATCGTTAGGAATGACGATCATGGTGTCGACGCAATCGGAGAGGGTCTTGATGCCCTCCTCGGCGCTCTTCTTACGCTTGCGGCCCTCGAAGGTGAAGGGCTTGGTCACGACGGCGACGGTCAGTGCGCCGACCTCGTTCATCGCGATATCGGCAACGATGGGAGCAGCGCCGGTACCGGTGCCGCCGCCCTCGCCGCAGGTGATAAACACCATGTCGGCGCCAGCGAGCGCCTCGGCGATGTCGTCGCGGGACTCATCGGCAGCCTTGCGGCCAACCTCGGGATTGGCGCCGGCGCCCAGGCCGCGGGTAAGGTCGGTGCCGATGTGCACCTTGATATCGGCATCAGAGATCGCGAGTGCCTGAGCATCGGTGTTGATGGCAACAAACTCGACGCCGCGGATGCCCTCTTCGATCATTCGATTGACCGCGTTGGTACCACCGCCGCCGACGCCGACCACCTTAATGACGGCAAGGTAGTTGTTGATCTCTGTCTCGTGCATGTCGGTCCTCCGAACAAAGGTTATAGCCATAGCATGGGTCGACCCCTGCGCACATTAACCTTCAGGTTGAAAGTAAATGCAAAGGTAAACCGTATTATGTTTGCACATTATGAACGTATCAGTCAAATAATTGACCGTGAAAACCAAACAAACCAGATAAACGGCGTGGTATGGCCCCTCAACAAAGCATCAACCAGCGCTACGAGGTCGGAGCATTCCTAAATGTGTAGTTGCCCGGAGAGCGCACATTGATATACGTTACGCCCTCTACCTGCGAAAGCAACTTGGTGACTACGCGTTCCTTCTTGGCGATATCGTCCGAATCGCCCAGCGACACCTCAATGCCGTTATTGAGGTTTGCCGAGATGGCTTCGACCGAAGGCGTGGAAATATCCTTGACTTGTCCCAAGAACTCGCTCGAAAAACCACGCACATAATCCAGGCCGGCCTTAACGGCTTTGGAGTTAACCGCCTGGCCGGAAACCGGAGCGACATCCGCCGAGACATCAGTCAACAACACCGCGCCATAATGCTTGGCGAGCGCCAGCGCGGCATCGATTCCGGTCAAGGTATTTGAGCCCTGCCCTGTCGTGATGACGTTGCCCTGGTCGTCCACTTCGACCGACGTCGACAGCGGGGCGATCCAGGTGTCATCGTCTCCGATAGCCCAGGCAAGGTCGTCGGAGCTGATATACGCAATGGCGATAACTTTACGCTCCGTCGGCGTGATGATAAGCGTATGGGGAAACTGGCGCTGGACATCCACGCCCGAAACCCACGGGTTCTGCTTGAGATCCTCGGTAATCTGGTCGGGATCGACGTTAAAAAGCGACGTTCCCTCGGGCAAGTCGATCAGCTGGATAGCATCGTGCTTCGTCACATGCTCGCTGCCTTGAATCTGAATATCAGTGGCAGTAAACAGTCCAGAGTTGATCACCACGATGGCAACGACGACGAGCACGGCCAAGACGGCCAGAACGCCGCCCACGATTTTGCCTTTGCCTGTAACGACAGAAGCGGCGTCTGATGTTTTATTTGCCATCGCTCCAAGTGAAGATAACGGGTTGAAACCTTTTTTACTCGAAGGCTTCTTGGCGGTAGCCGGCACCGATGTCAGCGAGCGCGGTTTCGATGCGCACAGCGTGCGACCTGGACGCGCCGCTTTAGTTCCCGTCGAGGGCTTGGGAGCTGCCATGGGACGGGCAGGCTTGGCGCCCATAACAGGCTTTGACGTCACCGAGGGACGCGAGGACTTTTTTGCGGCCGGACGATTACCGAGCTGCGAGCCGACGACCGGACGACTGGTCTGTCGAGCATGCCCGACAGACTTAGAGTGCGCGACGGTATTGCGTTGAGGTTTGGCAGGCGCGCCGGAACGCCCTCCGGCGCGGCGGAAGGTGGGTTTCGATGCTCTAGAAGCCGAGGAATTTAACTTCCGGTCTGAGCTCGATGCCATACGCCTCCCTCACCTTTCCGTGCACATGTCTAATAACCGCGGCAACGTCATCGGCCGAGGCAGTTCCGTTATTAACGATAAAATTAGCGTGAACGGGCGAAACTTCCGCGCCGCCAATCGAAAAACCCTTTAATCCACAATCCTCGATAAGCTTGCCCACACTCGCATCGGGCGGGTTGCGAAAGACAGACCCGCAGGATGCGCGACCCATGGGCTGCGTACGCTTGCGCCTTGTAAGGTACCGCTCCATGCGCTCGCGAATGTCGGCCTTGGGCGCCGGTTTAAGCTTGAGCACGCACTCGAGGATGATCTCATTGCGGGGAAGGCTACATTCGCGGTAGCCCCAAGTGATCTCGGACCCCGCATAATGCTTGATACCGGATGCCGGGTCAAACGTTACGACATCCTCAACCAGCGAGCCAATCCACTCGGTCCGTGTGCCGGCATTCATAGATATCGCACCGCCGACCGAACCAGGAATGCCAACGGCAAACTCAAGGCCCGAGAGGCTACGCGACAGGGCATCGTTGACCAGGCGCGCAAACATCACGCCCGCACCGACCGTCAGCATACAACCGTCATCGGCAACAACCGTGCGCTGAAACTCACGTCCGAGCGAAATGACGGCACCGCGATAACCGCCATCGGCAACCAGCAGATTGGAGCCCTTGCCGATGATGACCCACGGCACCTGCTCGCGATCGAGCACCGCCACGGCGCGGCGGAGGGCATGATAGCTATGGCACGTCACAAAGAGGTCGGCCTTGCCGCCGATACGATAGCTCGTATGACGCGCAAGGCGCTCGTCCTCGATCACATCCGTGTCGATCATGCCCGAGAGCGCCATGACGGCGTTAAACAGACCCATTAGACTTAAGCGTCTTTCTTGGCAGTCAGATACTCGATAAACTCGGGACCGACGGTCGTAACGTCGCCGGCACCCATGGTGAGCAGCAGGTCGCCCTCGCCCACCATCTGCTCGAGCTCCTGATTGAGCTCAAGACGGCTGGAGCAGTACACGACCTCCTTGCCAGGATGCTTGGCGCGCACGGTATCGGCGAGCATCTTAGAGGTGACACCCGGAATGGGCATCTCGCCAGCCGAGAACACATCAATCAGCAGCAGTTTATCGGCATTGGCAAATGCATCGGCAAAGTCGTCGCACAGGGCCTGCAGGCGCGAATAGCGGTGCGGCTGGAACACGACATCGACGTGCTTGTAGCCCAGCGAGGAAGCGGCAGCAAGCGTCGCCTTGATCTCGGTGGGGTGATGGCCGTAATCATCGACCACGGTGATGCCATCGATATCGCCCACGTGGGTAAAGCGACGGCGGACGCCCTCAAAGCTCGAGAGCGCCTTGGCGGCGGCGTCGATGTCAAGGCCCAGGACATGGGCGACGGTGAGCACCGCCGTGGCGTTGAGCATGTTGTGGCGACCGGGGTTGCTCTTGATCTCCACAGCGTGCTCAGTGCCGTCCTCAAAGCGAACGATAAAGTCACTCTGGATGCCCTTGACATCCGGGTGCACGCAGACGATGTCGTTGCTCTCGGCAAAGCCGTAGGAAAGCACGTGACGGCCCGTCGACTTGGCGAGCTCGACCAGATGCGGGTCCTCGCCGCAGACGATGACGGTGCCGTCCTCGCCCACCAGGCTCATGAATTTGGCGAAAGTTGCCTCGATCTCCTCGATACCCGAGTAGTGGTCGAGGTGGTCGGCCTCGACGTTGGTCACAATGACCACGTTGGGGTTCAGGAACAGGAAGGAGCTGTCGGACTCGTCGGCCTCGGCGACAAAGTAGTCGCCCGAGCCGTTCTTGCCGTTCGTGTCATAGCCCTCGACGATGCCGCCGATCAAGAAGCTCGGATCCAGACCCATGCGGTCGAGCATGGTGGCGCACATCGAAGACGTGGTGGTCTTGCCATGCGTGCCGGCAACAGCGACGGTGGTGTAGCCGTGGCCCAAAGCAGAGAGCATCTTGGCACGGGGCCACACGGGAATACCCAGCTCGCGAGCGCGCACGAGTTCAGCGTTGGACTCCGGAATAGCGGTGGACACAACAACCACGTCGGGCTTGACCTCGTCGATCGTGGCGGCCTCATGGCCCACATGCACCTTCACACCAGCGCGGGTAAGCTGGCGGATATAACGTGACGTCTTAAGGTCGGAGCCGGTAACGGCATAACCGCGCTCGTGCAGAACGAGGGCGATGCCGCTCATGCCGGCGCCGCCGATACCGATAAAGTGGGCGCTCTTAAACTCGGGCGCGGAGGTTGCAGTCTGGGAATCAGCCATGTGCTCGTGTACTCCTTGCGTAAACACTGCCTGTAACCCGTTAACTGTACCGCACCTACCGCATCAGCGCGAGGGCGACCGACGATATCCCGTCTAACTAACGCAAACCCTCTACCGCATCCGCCAGAAGAGCGGCGGCCCTATCCTGAGCCAGACCACGCGCCGCCTGACGCATGGCGTCGCGTGCCGCCGCGTCATCGACCAGGTGCAGCAGCTCATCGGCAAAGGCAGAACCGTCGATATCGGCATCGGCGCAGAGCACGCCGGCCCCGGCGTCGACCAGATAACGGGCATTGGTGGTTTGGTGGTCGGCCGTCGCATGCGGGTACGGCACGAGCACCGAAGGCACGGCGAGCGCAGCGATCTCGGCCACGCTCGATGCGCCCGAACGCGATAGCACCAAATCGGCAGCAGCCAGCATGTCGCCCATGTTGTCGATGTAAGGCTGGACGCGGTAACGCTTCGCCTCCTCGGGCGTCAGCGCCAAAGCGCGCTCGGTCTCCTCAAAGCCGTCGGCACCCGTCGAATGCAACACATAGAGGTTCTTGCGCGAAAGCAGCTCGTTTTTGAGCGAAGCCACGCGCTCGTTGAGGTGCTGGGCGCCAAGTGAACCGCCAAAGACGAGCAGCAGCGTAGCGTCCTCGGGAACGCCAAGTGCCTTGCGGCCGCGAGCGCGATCGCCCTCGATCACCGAGCGACGTACGGGGTTGCCGGTCATGAGCACGTGGTCAGGGTCACCTTCGCGCTCAAAGACCGAACGCGCTGCCGGCACCGAGATGCACACGCGGGCGGCGTGGGAGTTCATCATCTTGTTGGCCAGGCCCGGAACAGAGTTCTGCTCATGCAGCAGATACGGAACGCCTGCGCCCTTGCACCACCCCAGCAACGGAACCTCGACATAGGCACCAAAACCGATGGCGGCATCGGGCTTGCCGACCTTTGAGAAATGACTGGCGAGCGCACGCTTGGCCTTGTTGACACGCCACAGCGAGGTCAGCGCCGTCCAAGGACGGGAGCGGTCGAAGCCCGTAACCGTAATGGGCACAAAATCAAACCCAGCCTCGGGGACCAGACGACCCTCGAGCTTGCGCGACTGGCCCACGAACACAACGTGGTGGCCACGATCACGCAGCTCTTCGGCCAAGGCGAGCGCGGGGTTGATATGCCCTGCCGTGCCGCCGGCTGCAATAGCAACGGTCATCTTATCGGTCATGGTAGTCCCTTCGTACACGCGGTCCCTGGTCGTCGGTGCGCAAACGCGCCGACGGGTCCGAGTTCAAATCGATTCGATTATATCCGCCGCCCGCGCTGCGAGGGCTGGGGCGCTGCGGACGACCTTGCGGAGCCGTTCGCGGGCGTGGACGGGCTGCCGGCTCGGTCGCAGAGCCATCCAGAACGGTAAAGCCGTTACGCGAAGATCGCTCGCCGCGCACGTGGGGCACGCCGGCGGTACTCTCATCCATAACGGCAAAGCTCTCGCGGCGACGGTCGTACTCATCGCGACGGGCGCTCTCGTACGAAACGCGCAGGATCAGACCGGCAAGCATAAGCGACACAATAATCGACGAACCGCCGTAGCTAATAAACGGCAGCGGTTTGCCCGTCATGGGAAACACGTTGAGGATGCCCAGCGCATTGATCAAAAACTGCACCGCGAGAATGACCGCGGAGCCAGACGCCATGAGCGCGCCCCGACGATCGGTCGCCTGCTCGGCAATGCGAAACGCCGAGTAGATCAGCATCGCAAACACCAAGAAGAACAGCACGGTTCCGACAAAACCGACTTCCTCGCCAATGATGGCCAGGATGTAGTCATTGTGCGCCTCGGGCAGATACGAGTACTTCATGGTTGAGTTGCCGATGCCACGGCCGAACAGACCGCCCGAGGCAAAGGCCATGATGGCAAGCGTGGCCTGATAGCCGTCACCATACTCGTCGGCCCAAGGGTTCAAGGCAACCTGGATACGCACCATACGGTACGGCTCTGCGACAAGCGCAATCACGATCACGAGAATGCCGAAGATTATCACGCCGATGATAAATCTGGGGTCGAGACCCGCAAACAACGCCATGCACATGAGGGTCAACAGGATGATCAGGACGGTACCGAAATCGGGCTGGATAAAGATCAGAAAGAGCGAAATTCCCAGGTAGATGCCCATCTTGCGAAGGAATTCGTTGATGTTGCCACCGGGCGAAAAGAAGCGATCAAGCATGATGGCCGAATACGCAATGGCAAATGGCTTTAAAAACTCGGAAGGCTGGAACTGAATACCGGCGATGTTGAGCCAGCGCGTGGCGCCACGGCTGCCGCTTCCCACCAAGAACACCAGCAGAAGCAAGAACATCATGCCTATGAGGAAGATCCTGAGCACATCCTCCCCAAACCAGCTGTCCGGCAAAACGCGCACGATGGCAATCAGCGCCAGAACACCGACCACGGCAAACGCAGCCTGTCGACCCAGAAAAAACGTCGCTGAGCCATTCTCGTGCAGCGCCTCGACCGAAGACGCCGAGTACACCATCAGCAGGCCAAAACACACCAAGATAAACAGACAGGCCATGAATATCAGACGGGGGCGCATGATGCGGGCGGGAACGCCGGCAATATAGCGTTCGCTAAACGACCGCCCGCCGCGACCGGAACGCGGTGTGCTACGCCGCGAGGAAGCACGGTCCGAGTCGGGCCTCCTCATACCTTGTCGGGGGCTCTCCTCTCTCACCGGCAACCCCTATTCCATTTGCGATTTCGCTGCAGCGGCAAGCTGGGCCACATAGTCCTTAAACACGCGGCCGCGCTCCTCATAGCCCGAGAACTCATCGAACGAAGAGCAGGCAGGAGAAAGTAAGATCACGTCGCCACGGCTCGACAGCGAACGGGCAACGTCCACGGCATCGCGTAGGTCATCCGCCTGGGCGATATCCACATCGCCATCGACATCGGCCTCGTCCATAGCGGCGGTGAAGCGCTCGCGCGCATCGCCAAAGCAGACGACCGAGCGCACGTTATCCATAACAACGCGCGCGAAGTCCGTGAGCGGCGTGCCCTTATCGTGGCCGCCGAGCAGCAAGATCACGTCGTCATCGGGAAATGCCGTCAGTGCCTTCTCGACCGCGTCGGTGTTGGTCGCCTTGGAATCGTTGACGTAGCGCACTCCGTCAATCTCGCCGCACGGCTCCACGCGGTGCTCGAGCGGCTGGAACGAGGCCAGACCGCGGCGGACACCATCGACATCGGCACCGACTGCCAAGGCAGCCGTGGCAGCACACAGGGCATTGATAACATTGTGATGGCCCGAGATCTTGAGCTCGGATGTAGCGATGAGCGGGGTCTCGACGCCCTTCAGGCGCACGATCATCTTGCCATCGCGCACAAAGGCGACATCCTCACCCTCTGGCTCGTCAAAGGCAACCTTGCAGATGCGACGACCCGGCGTGTAGATGTACTCATCGAACTCGTGAATGCCGGCATCTTCGACGTCGACAACCGCCAGATCGTCATCGACCATATTGTCAAACAGTTTGATCTTGGCAAGCGCATAGTTCTTATGGCTCTTATGCCAGCCCAAGTGGTCGGGAGTGATGTTGAGCAGCACAGCCACACGAGGGTGGAGCTCGGTGGTCGTAGCAATCTGATAGCTCGAGAGCTCAGCCACAAACCACTCGTTGTGGGCTCGGCCGTCAATCTCGTTGACCGGCGGCTCGCCGATGTTGCCGACAGCTACGCTGGCCTCGCCGGCAGCCTTGAGCAGATAATCAGTCAGCGACGTGGTAGTCGTCTTGCCGTTGGTGCCCGTGATGGCAATCCAGTTATCGGGCGACAGGCGATAGGCAAACTCTGGCTCACCCATAATCTGGGCGGCATGCTCGCGCCCGGCCTTAAAGAAGCCCGAGAACTCCGAGATGCCCGGGCACGTCACGCATACGTCATAGGCGCCCTCGACCTGTTCGGTCCCATAGACAAACGACGCACCAGCAGCCTCGAGCGCACGCGTGGCGTCATTGGGCTCAGAGGTGCCGCCGCCATACACGGTAACGGCGCTTACGCGCTCGGGATGTGCCAGCGCCCAGCGGGCGACATCGAGACCTGATTTGCCCTGACCCAAAACGAGCAGGCTAAAGACATCAGCAAGAGGCATGAAAGACCACTATCCCAACTGGAAGAACAGAGCAAGGCCAACGGCACCAAATGCCGCAGCGATAATCCAAAAACGAATGACGACCTTGGTCTCGGCCCAACCCTTCTTTTCGAAATGATGATGGATGGGCGCCATAAGGAAGACGCGCTTGTGCGTAAAGTGGAAGTAGACGACCTGAATCATGACCGACAGAGTCTCGACGATAAACAGGCCGCCGATGATGAGGGAGACGACCTCGGTGTTAGTCATGATGGACGTACAGGCAAACGCGGCGCCCAGGGCAAGCGAGCCGGTATCACCCATAAAGATGCTCGCCGGATAGCAGTTGAACCACAGAAAGCCCAAGCAGGCACCGGCACACGCGGTGCAGAAGATGGACAGGTTCACGTCTCCGTGCAAAAACGCCATGGCAGCCATGGCGAGCATGGCGATCATGGAGGTGCCGCCAGCAAGACCGTCAAGGCCATCGGTCAGGTTCACGGCATTAGAAAGACCGGCAATCATCAGCCAGCAAAAGACAATATAGAGCCACGGGAACGAATAGCCGCAGATGGTGGTCGAAAGCACGCCAAGGTCGATCGTCAACCCACCGGGAAAACGAATCTCGGGGGCGACGCCGCACCAGTTGACGGCAAGTACCGTAAAGGTGACACAGATAATGGTTAGGCCGATCATCTTGGCATGGGGCGTCAGACCGAGCGAGCGCCCATGCGTAACGGAGGTCAGGTCGTCGATCAGGCCCAGCACGCCGGTCGCCAGCGTGGCGAGCAGCACGAGTACGAGCTCGGTGGTGAGCTTGCCCATCAGCAGGCAGGTCAGCGAGATCGCGACGAGGATGACAACGCCACCCATGGTGGGCGTTCCCTGCTTAACCAAATGACGCTTGGGGCCGTCGGCACGAACCTGCTGGCCGATACCCTCGACCTTCAGCAGCTTGATCCACCACGGCATGAGCAGCAGCGCAATGGCTGCGGCGATGCCAAGCCCCAAAAAAGCCTGATACGTTGGATACGAGGGATTGCCGAACATGGGCTAGCACACACCTTCCACAAAGCGGTCGAGCTCAACAAAGCGGGAACCCTTGACCAGTACAACATCATGTTTTTCAAGCGCGCCGCCCATGCCGTCGAGCACCTGCTGATAATCGGAGAACACCTGGATGCGGTCCTCGTCCATGCCCATCATGCGTGCGGCATCGGCCATAAGCTGGGCCAGCTCACCACCCACGCACGCCAGCATGTCGAGCTTCTTGGCGGCGGCATAGGCGCCCACGAGCTCATGCATGCGAGGAGCCTCATCGCCCATCTCGCCCATCTCGCCCAGGATCGCCATGCGAGACCCCGTGCACGAAAGCGAGCACAGCAGATCGAGACCGGCTGCCATCGATTCGGCGCTGGCGTTATAGGAATCGTCGATGATGCGTGCACCACTCTTGGCGCGCTTGATCTCCTGGCGGTGCCCGGTGATCGTAAGACCCCTAAAGGCAGCATCGATCTGCTCGGGCGTCACGCCCAGGCGATAGGCAACCGCGGCGGCCTTAACGGCATTAGGAACGGACTGCACGCCGGGGATGGCAAGCATGGTATCGATTGTCTCGCCCTGACCAAAATCGAGCGTAAAGACCGGACGGCCTTCGTCATCAACTCGAACGTCGCGGGCGCGGACCTCATCATCGTCCGAGACGCCGGCCAGCATCACGTCGATACCAGCAGGCTGGGCGAACGTGTCGCGAATGAACGGCGTAAAGTCGTCCTCGCCGCCCAAAACCAGCAGCGGCAAATTGTCGCCGGCGGCGCACATGCCCTGGACAATCTCGGCCTTAGCGCGGGCGATGTTCTCGCGGCTGCCCAAAATGCCGATATGAGAGGTGCCGATCTTGCTCACGATGGCAAGGTTGGGATTGGCGGACTGGGACAGGCGCTCGATCTCGTGGAAATGGTTCATGCCCATCTCGAGCACCAGGACCTCGGTATCGGCCGGAGCGGAAAGCACCGTGAGCGGCATGCCGATCAGGTTATTGAAATTGCCCTTGGTGGCCCAGACACGATAGCGCTTGGCGAGCACAGCGGCGAGCACGTCCTTGGTCGTCGTCTTGCCGATGGAACCGGTAATGCCAACGACCAGGCAGCCAAGCTCCAGGCGATACGCGTGCGCCAAACGCAGCAGAAACTCCTCGGGATCATCGGTCAGCAAGATGGCACAGCCCTTGTCCTGCGCCAGCGAGACCAGCTCGGCCTCGGGCTCACGCGTCATCACGACGGCGCCGGCACCCGACTGGACGGCACGGGAAGCAAAATCATTGCCGTCGACGTTTTCACCGGGAAAGGCGACGAAAATCGTCCCTTCCTCGACCTGGCGCGAGTCGATAACGCACCCGCGGCATACCAGATCGACTTCTCCCGTCACGGTTCGGGCCCCTGTTGCGGCCGCGAGGTTGTTGACGGCGATCTCTATCATTGCAGCTCCCCTGTAAACCTAAATAATGCTATCGGCGTATTGTATCCCAGCGCCGCGCATGCGTGGTGCAGGGCATGTGAACACCCCTCATATGGGACAACAAACCACGCCCCAAAGATTGTAACCCCCTACTTCGTGTGCGGGATACCCAGCACGTCGAGCGCGTTGGCCATAATTGACTGGAACGGCACCGCAGCGGCATCTGAGCCGCTCGGCGTTCCGTCGAGCGTGATATAGCACAGCACCTTGGGCGATTGTGCCGGTGCAAAGCCCATAAAGGACGACATGTAGTTCTCCTTGAGGTAGCCGCCGTTCTCGTCGGCACGTTCGGCCGTACCGGTCTTACCCGCCACGTCATAGCCGTCAACCGCGCCGCCAACGCCCGTTCCCTCCGACACGACCGTCTGCATGCACGATGTCACCTGGGATGCGGCGTCCTCCGAAATCGCGCACTCGCCTTCGCCCCAGTCCTTCTCGTCGCCTTTGCTGGACTTATAGAAGTGCGGGGTCATCATCACGCCGCCGTTGGCGATGCCGCCCACGGCACGTGCGATCTCAATCGGCGAGACAGACAGCGCCTGTCCAAAGCTCATCGAGCCCAGCGTGGCGCCGTCATACTGGTCACGCTCCTTGACGATGCCCAGGCTCTCGCCCGGAAAATCGACACCGGAGCTGTGACCGATGCCCCACTTGTCCACATAGGCGGCAAAGTCGTCGGCACCGATCTTGCGCCCCACCAGGACAAAGCCTACGTTGGACGAACGGCGCATCATCTCGCGCACATCCATGGTCATGGCATAGTCGCGCTTGTCGGCATCGGTGACGGTATCGTCGCCCACCTTGATGCTCGCCGGCACCTCAAACGACGTACTCGACCGCACGACACCCAAGTCGAAGCCGGCGCCCGCCACGAGCGTCTTAAAGACCGAGCCGGGCTCGTAGGCGTCGGTGACCAGGCGCAGGTTCATATCCTCGGTCTTGGCGTTTTCCAGATCGGTCTGGTCGTAAGTCGGGTACGAGCAAGCAGCGAGAATTTCACCGGTCGTGGGGTCGGTGACCAAAGCCGAGCCGTTCTTGGCCTTAGTCTTCTCGACAGCCTCTGCCAGGGCATCCTCGGCCGCACGCTGGATATTGACGTCGAGCGTCGTCACGATATCAACGCCGTCGACCGCAGCCACCTTTTTATAGGCACCGCCCGCGATATAGCTGCCGTCCCTCGCGCGCTCGCGCACAAGAGAACCGTTCGTACCGGTCAGAAGCTTGTTGTATTGCTTTTCGAGACCCGTCAAGCCGTCGTTGTCTACATTCACTACACCCAGCACCTGCGATGCCAGATTGCCGTATGGATATACGCGCTTCATAGCCTGCTCAAAAAGCACGCCGGGCAGGTTCTTCTTCTCCAGCGCCGCAGCATCGTCTTCGTCCACCTGGCGCTTGATATACACCCAGGTTCCATCGGACTCAACGAGCTTGCGGCAGGTCTTTTTATCGATTCCAGTTGCCTTGACCAGCGCCGACACCGTCTTGTCAACATCCTCGACAAGCTGCGGGTTCACGGCGATGTTGCGACATTCGACCGACGACGCCAGCACGTTACCGTTGCGGTCGTAGATGGTACCGCGTTTGGCATAGAGGGTCTGTGCAAGCAGTCGGCGCGCATCGGCACGCTCGCGCAGTTTATCGGCTTCGACAATTTGATAGTCGGCAAGGCGAAAGACGCCCAAGCCCAAGCCCAAGCCAAGCCCAATGAAGCCCATGACGGCTTTGCGGCGAGGCAGAGGCGTGCCTGTGAGCCATTCGGTCGACGAACTCTTGCGCGACCTGGTGTTATGCACTTGGGGGCCGCCCGAGCCGCAAAGTCGCGACGCCGGGTCGTTGCCACGGGACTGCCCGGCGTTGTAAGATTGCCGACCCGTTCCTTGATAACCAGAACGCCCCCGCGACGAGGGACGTCCAGAACCGCGGCCCCCATCGGAACCGCGGCGATAGTCATTTGCCATACTCAGCTACCGTCTTGCTACTGAGCGGTCGCGGTCGCGTTGGCGCCCGCGGCTGCATCCTGCGAAAAGTCAAGTGTAACGCTCTCGCTGGGCTCCACCATGCCGTAAGCGCCCGCAAGGTCGCGAATGCGCGTGTCGGCGCCATAGACCGAATGCATGACCTCCAGGTCGGAGCTCTCATCGGTCGCCTTTTCGAGCGTGTTGGTAAGCTCGGCGTTGCTGTTGAGCACCTTGGCCGTAACGCCGGCGAGCGCCACGCGGGCGACGCCGATCGTCATGAAGATAGCCGCAATGATGCAAAACGTTTTAAGAACGCTCATGAAAACCGGGCTTACCGCCTGGTTTGCCTGACGGCCCGCGCCCGTGTAGACATCAAAGCGCGGCGTGCGCTGCTCACGGGGAGCAACGGGGGCCTGCGGCGTCTCACGATAGGCGGGCATGGCGTTCATATCATAGGCGAGTGCTGCGTTTGAAGTGTTGTAGCCCATGATATGCCGCCTCCCATCCCGAGTACGTTGGTAGTGTGTTTAAGCTTCGTTTATGGTGCGAGCGGGAGGTCCAATATCGCGCGGTCGCGCCTACAGACGCTGCGCCACGCGGATTTTGGCTGATCTCGCCCGAGGGTTGCGCTCAACCTCATCAGGCTGGGCAACCAGGGGTTTGCGGGTGATGACCTTGAGTATCGGCACGTTGCCGCACACGCACACCGGAATCTCCGGCGGACACGTGCACCCCTGGCTCATCTCCTTAAAGTGGTTCTTTACGATACGGTCCTCGAGCGAGTGATACGAGATGACGCAGATACGTCCGCCCGGGTTGAGCCACCTGGTGGCGGCATCAAGCCCTCGTTCGAGCACATCGAGCTCGTGATTGACCTCGATGCGAATGGCCTGGAAACTTTTCTTGGCCGGGTGTCCGCCATGCCGACGAGCGGCAGCCGGGATACCCGCCTTGATGATCTCGACAAATTGGCCGGTGGTTTCGATCGGTTCTTGCTCGCGGCGGCGCACGATCTCGCGCGCGATCTGCGAGGCGAACTTCTCTTCGCCGTAGACGCGTAGAATCCGGGCGAGGTCGTGTTCGTTATAGGTGTTGATGACCTCAGCTGCGTTTAAGGTGTTATTACCCGGATCCATCCGCATGTCCAATGGGGCGTCCTCGTTATACGAAAAGCCCCTGCCAGGGATATCGAGTTGCGGTGACGAAACGCCCAAATCGAACAGGAAGCCATCGACCCCGGGCACCTCGGCCGAGCAAAGCAGCTCGTCCAAGTCGCCGAAGTTGCCCTTCAGCAGCTGGTGCGGAACGCCGGGAACCTCGCGGTCCAGACGGGCGCCAGCGGCCTCGAGGGCCATGTCGTCCTGATCGACGCCGAGCAAAAGGCCCGTCTCCCCCACCTGCGCGGCCATCTTTACCGAATGGCCGGCACCGCCAAGGGTGCAATCGCAGACAACGGAGCCGCTCTTTAGCTGCAGCGACTCAAGCACTTCGCCGAGCATGACAGGTTCATGCCGATATTCTTGTGTCAAGATCCCACGCTCCATCCGTTACCCGTGCCTTGCCCTTACGAGAAGAAGAGGTCCAGCAGGGCCTCATCGTCATCGTCCTCATCGGCCGCGGCGCGATCCCAAACCTCAAGGTGGTCGTAGTTGCCCACAACCGTGACTTCGCGGTCGAGGTTCGCCTGCTTGCGGAGAGACTCGGAAAGACCGATACGACCGGCGCTGTCCACATCCATCGACGTGGTGCGCTTGTTGATCGCCCTCATGAGCTTCTGGTCGTTAATGTCACGCGGGTTAAAACCCTCGTGGCCCTCACGACCCGCGAAGAGCCCTTCGACCCACTTATCGAAGGCCTCGGCAGAGAACACGTACAGAGCATCGACATCCAGGGCTTTGAACACGCGAACGTGCTCTCCAAGCTCCTCGCGAAGGGGTGCAGGCAGGGACAGACGACCTTTTGCATCGAGATTGCGCTCGTATGCACCAGTCATTCCCATGTGCGCCCTCCCCTCGGTTACTCAGATGGCACGTACGCGGGGAACCACCCCGCCTGTCGACGTCATCAATAATATGGGGAACCGCCCCATTTTTCAACACCTTTCCCCACCCCTTCCCCCACCCCTCCCCACCATTCCACCCCCAATATGTTGTAAAACACCCCCGAGCATATGTTCGAAAACACAATATGTTGTGTTTGCAGCAAAGGCGGGATGCCACCTGTAGAACCACGCCCGCGAGCCTCAACCTTCAAGTTGACCTTGAGGCGATTTTTACGTCCCTTTACACGCCGTTCACATCGCCCCCAAACTCCCCCACCCACGGTACACACGGCCCACCGCCGCGTCGGTGTCTAGCGAAAAATGGGACGAGCCCCAGATTGCCCATGCGCGCAAAAGTGCGTCTCGGCAATCTGGGGCCCGTCCCCTTTAGTATTTATAAATATGCAGGTCAGCGAGGTGCTAGCGATGTGCTAGCGGATGCGCCGCCAGATAGACCTCGGTCAGTTGCGTTCGGTCGACATGCGTGTAGACCTGCGTGGTCGAAATATCGGCATGGCCCAAAATCTCCTGCAGCACACGCAGGTCGGCACCGCCCGCGAGCATGTGGGTGGCAAAGGAGTGACGCAGCGTATGGGGATGGAGTCCCACCAGCCCCACCTGGCGCCCGTAGCGCTCACAGATGGCATGGATGCCCTGGCGCGACAGACGGCGGCCGTTCTTATTTAAAAAGACCGCCGAGGTCTCGGTTCCGTGGGAATGGGCCGCCAAGCGAGAACGCCCCTCAGTTACATAGAGCGTCAGAGCTCGCGCCGCGCTTCCCACCAGCGGGGACAGGCGTTCCTTTGAGCCCTTACCGCGAACGAGTACAAAGCCATCGTCAATATGGATATCGCCCGCATCGAGCCCCACCAACTCGCTCACACGCAAACCGCATCCGTAGAGCACTTCCAAGATGGCATGGTCGCGCAAGCCCATCTCGCCCTCGGGGAAGTCTTGATCGAGCAGCGCCGAGACATCCTCCACCGATAGATACTCCGGCAAACGCTCAGCCTTTTTAGGCAAGCGCAACGCCGCCGTTGGATTTTGGGCCACAGCCCCATCGCGCACCAAAAAGGCATGCAGGCCCTTCACGGCCGCAAGCGCACGCTCCACCGAGGCATCGGAATAGTCCCCGTCGCGACGGTCAGCGACAAAGCCCTCCACGACCTGACGAGTCACCTCTTCAAAAGACACAATACCCGCCCGCTCCAGATAGGCGCAGTACGTCGTCAGGTCACGACGATAGGCCGCAATCGTGTTGCGCGCCAAACCCCGCTCGACCGCGAGGTAATCGAGATACTCCCCCGCCGCCACGGCGAGCGACGAGGGAGTAGCTTCGGTATGTTCCTTATTCGCCGGCACCCTTAGTCCGTAGCGAGGTTCATGGGCGTCACCTGCAGACGGTCGACACCCTCGTGCTGGCCGATCGAAGCGCGCACGAACTCGCGGAACAGCGGCTGCGGGTTGGTCGGGCGGCTCTTGAACTCGGGGTGGGCCTGGGTTGCCACATACCACGGATGCACGTCGCGCGGCAGCTCGACCATCTCGACCAGGCGCTCGTCGGGCGACAGACCCGAGATAACCAAACCGGCGTCCTCGAGCTGGTCGCGGAAGGCGTTGTTGAACTCAAAGCGGTGACGGTGACGCTCGTAGACGAGCTCCTCGCCATATGCCTCGCGAGCGAGGGTATCGGCGGCGAGCTTGCACGGATAGGCGCCCAGGCGCATGGTGCCGCCCTTCTCGGTCACGTCCTCCTGCGAGCTCATCAGATCAATGACGCTAAACGGGCCGTCCGGATCAAACTCGGAGGAGCTGGCACCGGCAAGGCCAACGACATTGCGGGCGAACTCGCACACGGCGACCTGCATACCCAGACAAATGCCCAGATACGGAATCTTGTGCTCACGGGCAAACTCGGCCGCGAGGATCTTGCCCTCCAGGGCGCGCTTGCCAAAGCCGCCGGGAACCAGGATGCCCGAGGCGTCGCCCAGAACCTCGGAGACATTCTGCTCGTCGAGGCTCTCGCCGTCGACCAGCTGGACGTCCACATGGCGATCGTAGAAGACGCCCGCATGGTGCAGGGCCTCGATAACCGACAGGTACGCATCGGGCAGCTGCGTGTACTTACCCACGACGGCGATCTTCACCTTGTCGGCGTGATGGTTGGCGTGATTCTGTTTGCGCAGGAACTCGTTCCACTCGGTCATGTCGCGCTCACGCGGATCCAGACCCAGGCGCTCGCAAATGCGCAGGTCAAAGTCCTGCTCGGCAAGCAGCTGCGGAACATCGTAAATGCTCGCGCAGTCCTCGTTGGTAAAGACGCAATCGGTGTCGACGTCGCAGAAGCTTGCGATCTTTCCGCGGATAGCGTCATCGATATGGTGGTCGGAGCGCAGCACGATGATATCGGGCTGGATGCCAAAGCTGCGGAGCTCCTTGACGGAATGCTGCGTAGGCTTGGTCTTGACCTCGTGGGCGGCGGCGATATAGGGAACAAGCGACACGTGGATGTAGCAGACGTTCTCGGGGCCGGCCTCCTTGCGGTACTGACGGATGGCCTCGACAAACGGTTGGGACTCGATGTCGCCGATCGTGCCGCCCAGCTCGGTGATGACTACATCGGAGCCGGTCTGCTCCTCGATGCGGCGGAACTTGTCCTTAATGGCATTGGTGACGTGGGGAATCACCTGCACGGTACCGCCCAAAAAGTCGCCGCGACGCTCACGGGCGATTAGGCTTTTGTAGATGGCACCGGTCGTAAAGTTGGAATCGCGGGTCAGGTTCTCATCAATAAAGCGCTCGTAATGACCCAGGTCCAGGTCGGACTCGTAACCGTCCTCGGTTACAAAGACCTCACCATGCTGGAACGGGCTCATGGTACCGGGGTCGACGTTCAGATACGGGTCGGCCTTCTGCATCGTTACTTTGTAGCCACGCGACTTGAGCAGACGGCCCAGCGAGGCCGCGGTGATACCCTTGCCCAGGGACGAAACCACGCCACCGGTTACGAACACATGCTTGGTCATATTGAGTTACCTGCGCTTCCCGTAGAAGTTGTTTATCCACATCTTACGGGTCTTCATTGTAATACTCGCGCCGCGAACCGTTCGCAATTTTTCTCGCGCGCGATTGCATTTCTCAATCTTGAAACAAAACGCCGCCCGGTTTCCCAGGCGGCGTCGCTATGGCAAGGGTTACATGCTGCTATCGATCAGCAACCGCGTCCTCAAGCATTTCTTGAACGAGCATGCCGGTACGGACGCCCTCAAGATACCATTCGCCACGTTCGGTGAGGCAAATGCCATTTGCAAGCTGACCGCCGTCGTCGCTATAACGCGAGACGACATCAATCATGCCTTCGGAATCCAAGCGATCGATTGCGGCGCGGGCACGATACGGCGAAACCCCCACGCGCTCGGCAAGCGTTTTGCGCGAGAACCCATACGGCCCGCCATTGTCTTCGGTTTGCTGGTCGATCTCCATCAACACCAGCACCTCGACACGCTTCATATCGTTGACACTCGCACGACCCTTGCCCGCCATAGCAGCCTCCTCAAACCGAGCACGAGCATCTAACGCGCCGTGCGCGACCGACACACCTCACGATGGCAGGTAATATCCATCATGCGGCATCCCGCTAAGGATGAAACAGTTACGGTTATTGTATACCGCTCAAATTGTTTCTAGGCAGGTAAACGGCTATTTTTCGCCGAAATAGGCGCTTTATTGATCAAAAAGCCGTACCGGGCGCTAACCCGATACGGCCAAAATGCAATGCAATTACCGCGGTGCTTCAAACTTAGCGATGGAAGAAACCGCGGCGCTCGAACTTGGGCTCGCAGCACACGTTGATACCCAGTTTGCGCAGTACCGTCTCATCCGTCGGCGAGATAATCACGCTAAAGAAGGCATCGCAACCGCGCAGCTGCTCCAGGCCCGAAAGGACGCGAGCGGCCGTCTCACTCGTGGCCGAGGTGATCGATAGCGCCATAAGCGTCTCGTCGGTGTGGAGGCGCGGGTTTTTGCTGCCCAGGAAATGCGTCTTGAGCTTGCTGATGGGCTCGATCGCCTCATCGCTAATAACCTCGAGCTCAAGGTCGACGCCTGAGACGTGTTTGAGGGCGTTCATAATGAGCGAACTTGCGGCGCCCAGGCGCGTGGAGGTCTTACCGGTCACCACGGAGCCATCGGGCATGACCATGGCACCCACGGGACCACCCGTCAGCTGCTCCCTGGTGAGGGCCGCCGAGCGCGCCGGTGAGTAGTTCTTATCGATGCCGGCTTTCTTCATAATAATCTTGAGACGGTCGACTTGCTCATCGCCCACGCCGGTACGGCGCACATTTTCGACCGCGGTAAAGTAGCGGCGGACGATCTCCATCTTGGAAGCGTCGCGGCAGGCATCGTCATCGGTGATGGCAAAGCCAACCATATTGACGCCCATGTCCGTAGGGCTCTGGTAGGGGCTCTTGCCCAGGATCTTTTCCATCAGGGCACGGACTACCGGGAAGGCCTCAACGTCGCGGTTGTAGTTGACCGTGGTCTTGTTGTAGGCCTCAAGGTGGAACGAATCGATGATATTGGCATCGTCGAGGTCAGCCGTGGCGGCCTCGTAGGCAATATTGACCGGATGCGTAAGGGGCAGATTCCAAACCGGGAAGGTCTCGAATTTGGCATAGCCGGCGGCGGTACCGTGCTTATGCTCGTGATACAGCTGCGAGAGGCAAGTGGCGAGCTTGCCCGAGCCGGGGCCGGGTGCCGTCACGACAACGAGTGGACGGGTGGTCTCGACAAACTCGTTCTTGCCGTAGCCATCGTCGGACACGATCAGATCGACATCGTGCGGATACCCCTCGATGGGATAGTGCAGCTTGGCGGGAATACCGAGCGCGTTCAGGCGGTTGCGGAACACATCGGCAGCAGGCTGGCCGGCGTACTGGGTGATGACCACAGCCGCGACGGCAAAGCCGTTGCCGCGGAACAGGTCAACCAGGCGCAGCACATCCTCGTCATAGGTAATGCCAAGGTCACCACGAGCCTTATTTTTCTCGATGTGGTTCGCGTTGATCGCGATGATAACCTCGACATCGTCGGCGATGCTCTTGAGCATGCGGAACTTGCTGTCCGGTTCAAAACCCGGTAGCACGCGGCTCGCATGATAGTCATCGAACAGCTTGCCGCCAAACTCCAAATAGAGCTTGCCACCAAACTGCGAGATGCGCTCCTTAATGTGAGCAGCCTGCAGCTCGATATACTTCGCATTGTCGAAACCCTGGCGCATGAATGGCTCCCGTCCCGTTTCCAATTAATGTTCTAGGCGATTATAACGGAGCCCGCCCTCCCCGATAACCAGACCATCAACAGGCACCAACCAAACACGCCATCGATAAGTTGCGGTGAAATAGTTCCTGTTTAACCCCTCAAGACGGCCAAACGGGAACTATTCCACCGCAACTTCCCCTTTTGGCGCAAAGTAACCTGACCCCTTTGCACCAACAGCAGAAACGTCGCGGGCAGAGAACGGACAGCGAACGGGCAACAGAGCGAGCAAGCAGCCCCCTGCACCAACAATGGCAGCGCCGCAGGTTGAGCATAAGTCAGCGAGCGCCCGCCAGAGCGAGCAAGGTGACGTGAAAGAGGAGGGCATAGGCCTTTTGGCCATGCCCGACGATTGAACGTCAGATTGCCGCTCTGGCGGGCGCGCAGCGTCGACCGGTTCCGCGGTTTGGTAAAACCGCGGAACAAAAAAGCGCCCCCTCCCGCGCACGGAACGGGAGGAGGCTAAAGGTAGGAGTCTACCGGTGGGGTTACCCCACCGGACAGACGATGACCAGGTGATCCTTTACAGGATCGTCATGGTTTCCGTGGGGTACCCAAGGGGTACTTAGAGCATCACGCAAGCGACGGTCAGGATGATGGCGCAGACGACGGAGAGAGCGACGATGAGCTTAAGAGCAAACTTGAGCCAGGTCGTCCACTCGATCTTAGCCAGAGCGAGACCGCCCATGATGGCACCAGAGGTCGGGGTGAACAGGTTCACGACGCCGATGGCGGCGGAGAAGATCATGACCATGACCTCGGGCGAGAAGCCGAGCTTAACAGCCAGCGGTCCCATGATGGGCATGGAGACAGTAGCCATACCGGAGGTCGAGGGGATCAGGAAGGACAGGCCGAAGTAGACCAGGAAGCTCATGGGAGCGAAGATCACGCCGGACAGGCCAGCCAGAGCATTGGCGGCAGCGTCGAGGACGTAGACGTCGAGGCCGGTGCTAGCCATGAGGACGGAGATACCACGGGCGAGAGCGATGACGAGGACAACGGACATCATGTCGGCAGCGCCGGTGATGAAGGTGTTGACGATCTGCTTCTCGGACAGGCCACCGATGATACCGATCAGGACAGCCATGAGGAAGAACCAGGTGGAAGCCTCATCGAAGTACCACTGGCCAATGGGCAGGCCGGTGATCAGGGCAGACCAGCCCTGAACGATGGCGTTACCGTCGGCGTCATAGACGGCGCCAGCATCGAAGAAGTTGGCGACGCCCTCGTTGAGATCGGCCAGCGGGATGAAGCCGACGATCATGACGACGAAGGTGAAGGCAAAGGCGATCAGAACACCCTTCTGACGACCGGTGAGCTTGACCTCCTTGTTAACCTCGGAAGCAGCCTTGCCGTGAGCCTCTTCGGCGTCCTTGAGCTCCTGCATCGAAAGAATGGTGGAACCCTTGTCAGCCTTGACCTTCTTGGCATAGCTCATGACGAAGAAGATGGACATAGCGGTGGTAACAATCCACAGGACGGCACCGAGGCCGATGATGATGGACTGGTTGACCTCAATGCCAACGCCAGTCAGAGCGTCAACGGCAGCACCGACGGCAAACGGGTTAACCGTGGAGCCGAGGCAGCCGCAGCCAGCGCCGAGCAGGACGGTAGCAGCGCCGACCATGGGGTCGAAGCCAGCAGCCATCATGGTGGCGGCGAGCAGGGCGTAGAAGGGAACGGTCTCCTCGCACATACCATAGGTGGTACCACCGAGGGAGAAGATGAGCATCAGCACGGGAATGAGCATGATCTCATTGCCCTTAAGCTTCTGCACCAGAACGGCAATGCCGTTGTCCAGGGCGCCGGTCTCGGTCATCATGCCGAGAAAGCCACCGAGGATCATAACGAAGAGGCAGACGGGCAGAGCGTCAGCGAAGCCCTTGACCGGGGCGGTGCAGAAATCGCTCAAGCGGGCAGCGGTAACCGCGCCACCGGACGTACCGGAGACGATAACGGTAACAACCGCGACGATTGCCAGCAGAGCAAGAAGAATGGTGAACGATGAAGGCATACCGCGCTTTTTCTTAGCGGTCTCAGTCATAGTTCTCATCCCCCCTTCATAAATCAATTACTGATCTCGCCCGAAGCGGCTCTTCCGTGCCGTGCATGTCGCTCGATGCGAGATTTTTACCAGACAAAAGCGCTCGGGGTGCGCAGCAATGCACCCCGAGCGAGATGCTAGATGCTCTTACTTGAGCGTAGCGTACATGACAGCCTTGATGGTGTGCATGCGGTTCTCGGCCTCGTCGAAGACCTTGGAAGCGGGGCTCTCGAAGACCTCGTCGGTGACCTCCTGCTCGGTGATGCCGAACTGCTCGCACTTCTCGGCGCCAATCGTGGTGTTGGTGTCGTGGAAGCTGGGCAGGCAGTGCAGGAAGATGGCACCCGGGTTGGCCATAGCCATGACCTCGGAGGTAACGCGATACGGGGTGAGCTGAGCGATGCGCTCGGCCCAGACCTCGTCGGGCTCGCCCATGGAGACCCACACGTCGGTGTAGAGAACGTCGGCACCGGTGACGCCGTCCTTGACGTCGGTGGTCAGCTTGATGGTGCAGCCGTTGGCCTCGGCGATGGGCTTGCAGGCCTCGATGACGTCGTCAGCGGGCATGCACTCCTCGGGGCCGCAGGCCACAAAGTTCATGCCGAGCTTGGAGCAGACGACCATGAGGGAGCGAGCGACGTTGTTCTTGCAGTCGCCCATGAAGACGAGGGTCTTGCCCTTGATGTCGTAGTTGAAGTTCTCCTGGACGGTCAGGATGTCGGCGAGCATCTGGGTGGGGTGCCACTCGGTGGTCAGACCGTTCCACACGGGCACGCCGGACTTAGCGGCAAGCTCCTCGACGTCGTCCTGGGCAAAGCCACGGAACTCAATGCCGTCATACATGCGGCCGAGAACGCGGGCGGTGTCCTCGATGGACTCCTTCTTGCCCATCTGCGACGAACCCGGATCGAGGTAGGTGACGCCCATGCCCAGATCCATGCCGCCAACCTCGAAGGCGCAGCGGGTACGAGTGGAGGTCTTCTGGAAGAGCAGAACGATGTTCTTGCCCTCGAGATAACGGTGCGGAACGCCAGCGCGCTTCATGTCCTTGAAGTTCTTGGAGAGCTTGAGCAGGTACTCGATCTCCTCGGTGGTGAGGTCGAGGAGCTTGAGGAAGCTACGGCCGGAGAGGTTAACACCCATGGTTCGTTTCCTTTCGAAGAAATGAATTACGTAAGTATTAGTGTTGCCCGTTTGACGGGCGAAACCGGTGCGGTTGTAGGGGGACCGCACCGGAAACGGAAAGACTTAGAGGTCCTCGCGCCAGAAGGGCATGCTCATGCAGCGCGGGCCGCCACGGCCGCGGGAGAGCTCGGCGGAGGGCACGACGAGAAGGTCCAGGCCCTCCTTGTACAGCACGTCGTTGGTGACGGTGTTGCGGGCGTAGACGCAGATCTTGCCGGGCTCGACGCACAGGGTGTTGGAGCCGTCGTTCCACTGCTCGCGGGAGGCCGCGATCGGGTCGCCGCCGCCGCAGGGGATCAGCTTGACCTGGTCGACGCCGGTGGCGTCCTCCAGGACGTGCTCGAGGGTGTCCTCGATCAGGCGGATGTTCACGTCGCCCGGGTTCTTGCCGGCGGTCAGCTCGTAGACGCGCAGGGTGCCCATGATGGCGGGGTGGATCGTGAACTTATCGACGTCGATCTGGGTGAAGACCGTGTCGAGGTGCATGAAGGCGCGGGAGACCGGGATGTCGAAGGCCAGGATGCGCTCGACCTTGGAGTCGGAGTTCCAGAAGATGTTCTGGGCCATGACATCGATCGCGGCGGCCTGGGTGCGCTGGGAGATGCCGACGGCGAGGGTCTTCTCGTTGATGTTCAGCACGTCGCCGCCCTCGGTGTGGAACTGGCAGTCGCGGCGGAAGTACAGGGAGACGTCCTTGTAGTCGGGGTGGTACTTGAAGACGTACTTGCCGTACAGGGTCTCGCGGTTGCGGGTGACCGAGTACATGCGGTTGAGGTTGACGCCCTCGCCGACGACTGCGAACGGGTCGCGGGTGAAGTAGAGGTTGGGCATCGGGTCGATGATCAGGTCGGACTCGGACTCGGAGTTGACCAGGGAGTCGAGGGTCGTGGACGCCGTGAGGGGCATGTCGATCTCGGCCTTGGTCATGCCGGCCATGGTCTTCTTGACGAACTCGAGGTTGTCCTCGATGGAGTCCAGCTTCTCGCGGACGATCTGCGGCATGTGCTGGCCGCGGATGCCCGCCTCGGCGATGTACTGGTCGGTGAACTCGGCGCGGGCGCCGGGGACCTGGTCGAACACCTCTGCGACGAGGTTCTCGAGGTAGAGGACCTCCACGCCCTGGTCCCTCAGGATCTGGGCGAAGGTGTCGTGCTCCTGTTGTGCGACCTCCAGGAACGGGACGTCGTCGAACAGGAGTCGCTCGAGCTCGTCGGGCGGCAGGTTGAGGAGCTCGTCGCCGGGACGGTGCAGGCAGACCTTCCTGAGCTTGCCGATCTCGGAAGGCACGTGCAGACCTTTCGTCATGGCCTCCTACCTTTCTTTCGGGCCCTTGTCAGGGCCGATTCGTTAGCGCCCCTCCGTGTGAGGCGTTATTGCTGACGACATATTTATATCCAAAATCAGCCCATACTTCCACCTTGCCCCCGAACGGTTTTTTATAGGGGGTGAACGGCATACACATATACTTCACGCATGGCACACTTTGATTTAATAAAGTTTATTTACGTGCTTAAATGCTTTTTCAAACCAAATAGCAAATGGAACTTAACTTTATTGAACCACCCTCAAATTGCATATTTCTAATAAAGCTATGAATAGAATTAGCGATTCATACCGCGTCTCAACCATTTTCATTTTTATTCAGAAAAAAGTTTGTCCTATTCATTTCTGGTATGCATATTACCGTTTACCAGACGCTTGGTACCGTTCACCGGAAGTTCAGTATAAGGCCCAGCGGATACCGGCTCGCTTTACGGCCCCATTTGTAACAACTTGACTTCTCGGTATAGAAAAACGAACCCGCTTCCCCTAGGGAAACGGGTCCGTTTTCGATTATCTTCGGCCAATTTGGATAAGGCCCTCGAAAATCGTCGGAATCCTAGCGATCGAACTCCGCCAGTGCCTCGCCCAGAAGCCTCAGCCCCTCGCGCAGAACGTCCTCGCTCGCGCAGTAACCCAGGCGTGCGCCGCAGGGAAGCTCAAAGCGGCTGCCGGGAACCAACAGCACTCCCCTTTCGGCCAGCAAGCGCTTGCAGAACTCCTCGTCGTCCTCGGGAATATCCAGCTGGATAAACGAGGTGGACACGCCCTGCGGCGCCGTCCAAGAGACGCGGCTCTGCGCATCGATCCATGCCTGAGCGATATCACGGTTGCCAAACACGATCTTACGGTTGCGCTCAAGGATCTTATCCTTGTGCTCGAGCACGTAGGTCGCCAGGGCGTCGTTGAACACGCCGCCGCAGATCATGGTGTAGTCACGATAGGTGCGGATGCGGTTGGAGACCTCTTCGTCGGCCACGACCCAGCCCACGCGAGCCGCAGGCGTCGAATAGGTCTTGGACACCGAGTTGGTGACAATGGCCTTCTCGTACACGTCGGCCATCGATATAAAGGACTCGGTGTTCTCGAGCGGCAGATACACCTCGTCGCACAGCACATAGGCGCCCACCGAACGGGCGATCTCGGCAATCTGGCCGAGCGTATCGGCATCGAGCACGGTACCGATGGGGTTCGACGCGTTGTTGATGCAGATGAGCTTGGTGTTGGGACGAACGAGGTGCTTGAGCTCCTCGATATCGGGCTTCCAGCCGAGCGCCTCGCGAAGCTCCCAGTACTCGACCTCGGCGCCCAGCGTGCGCGGAATCTCGTAGAGCGGCGCATAGGTGGGCCACTCGGCAATCACATGGTCGCCGGGCTCGACAACAGCCATGATGGCGTTGAGGTTGGCACCCGTGCAACCGTTGGTCTGCAGAATGTGATCGGGATTGACCTCGCGACGATACAGTTTGGCGACCTCCGCCTTAAAGTCGGGCGAGCCCTCGATCCAGCCGTAGTTCATCTTCTCGCGGTCCAGGCGCTCATAGAACGTGGCGCCGTCCTGCTCGTCGAGCGCGCGCAGCTCGCCCATGGTAAGCGAGGAGATCGTCGATTGGGCGATATCCCACGTGGCGCTCTTCTCCCAAACGTTGAGCCACTCCTCAACGCCGATTGTCTTGATATCCATGGCCACCTTATCTGATCTTCATTTAGCGTCTTTAAACATGAATGGGGCGGTGCGAAAGATCCGCACCACCCCAATGGGAGACATCTAATGGCAGCTAGATGTTTGTAGTAAGACCTGTACGGGCCTTTGAAGACCTTAGAGGTCCTCGCGCCAGAAGGGCATGCTCATGCAGCGCGGGCCGCCACGGCCGCGGGAGAGCTCGGCGGAGGGCACGACGAGAAGGTCCAGGCCCTCCTTGTACAGCACGTCGTTGGTGACGGTGTTGCGGGCGTAGACGCAGATCTTGCCGGGCTCGACGCACAGGGTGTTGGAGCCGTCGTTCCACTGCTCGCGGGAGGCCGCGATCGGGTCGCCGCCGCCGCAGGGGATCAGCTTGACCTGGTCGACGCCGGTGGCGTCCTCCAGGACGTGCTCGAGGGTGTCCTCGATCAGGCGGATGTTCACGTCGCCCGGGTTCTTGCCGGCGGTCAGCTCGTAGACGCGCAGGGTGCCCATGATGGCGGGGTGGATCGTGAACTTATCGACGTCGATCTGGGTGAAGACCGTGTCGAGGTGCATGAAGGCGCGGGAGACCGGGATGTCGAAGGCCAGGATGCGCTCGACCTTGGAGTCGGAGTTCCAGAAGATGTTCTGGGCCATGACATCGATCGCGGCGGCCTGGGTGCGCTGGGAGATGCCGACGGCGAGGGTCTTCTCGTTGATGTTCAGCACGTCGCCGCCCTCGGTGTGGAACTGGCAGTCGCGGCGGAAGTACAGGGAGACGTCCTTGTAGTCGGGGTGGTACTTGAAGACGTACTTGCCGTACAGGGTCTCGCGGTTGCGGGTGACCGAGTACATGCGGTTGAGGTTGACGCCCTCGCCGACGACTGCGAACGGGTCGCGGGTGAAGTAGAGGTTGGGCATCGGGTCGATGATCAGGTCGGACTCGGACTCGGAGTTGACCAGGGAGTCGAGGGTCGTGGACGCCGTGAGGGGCATGTCGATCTCGGCCTTGGTCATGCCGGCCATGGTCTTCTTGACGAACTCGAGGTTGTCCTCGATGGAGTCCAGCTTCTCGCGGACGATCTGCGGCATGTGCTGGCCGCGGATGCCCGCCTCGGCGATGTACTGGTCGGTGAACTCGGCGCGGGCGCCGGGGACCTGGTCGAACACCTCTGCGACGAGGTTCTCGAGGTAGAGGACCTCCACGCCCTGGTCCCTCAGGATCTGGGCGAAGGTGTCGTGCTCCTGTTGTGCGACCTCCAGGAACGGGACGTCGTCGAACAGGAGTCGCTCGAGCTCGTCGGGCGGCAGGTTGAGGAGCTCGTCGCCGGGACGGTGCAGGCAGACCTTCCTGAGCTTGCCGATCTCGGAAGGCACGTGCAGACCTTTCGTCATGGCCTCCTACCTTTCTTTCGGGCCTTACTGGCCGAATGTATCAGCGCCCCTCCGTATGGGACGCTGCTTGCTGACAGCACTAGTTATATCCAAAAACCACCCGCAATTCCACCTCGCCCCCGAACGGTCAGCAAAGTGCGATGAACGGTATATCGCATATGATTCCCCCATGATGCACTTCAGTTTCGTAAAGCAGATTTTCCTAGGTAAACGTTATTTTTTTCTAGTAATTCAAGACGAAACACTCAAAGTTATCCATGATTCAAAATTGCATAGCGAAAACGGTTTTCTGCATATAAATGATGCTTGCCCTCGATTCGACCTACATTCGATTATATTCAGCTTGCTATCATTCTTATTCATACATTCTCACCAGTTGAGTGAGGATATAGATCGCTTACTCAAAGCACCGGACGTTAGTGCTTCGGCTCGTCAGCGTTAGAAGTAGGTAAAGATACCGTTCGCACAATACGTCCGTGCCGCAAGTCGACTAAATTGAGACAATAGAGAATAGTGTTAGGCTACCGTCCCCTGCGGGGACTGAACGGACAGATGCATATGCCGAGCAAAATCGAAAAAAAGCAAGCCGCCGCAAAGCTGCGCAAACCGCCGCGCGACTTCTCGTACACGCAGAACCGAGAGCTCAGCTGGCTGCGCTTTGACAACCGCGTGCTCGACGAGGCTTTTGATGAGTCCGTGCCGCTGTTCGAGCGCCTTAAGTTCGTCTCGATCTTCGAGTCCAATCTCGACGAATTCCTTATGGTGCGCGTGGGCGGCCTGTCCGACCTGGCAGAACTCAAAAAACAGCCCGTCGACAACAAGAGCAATATGACCGCCTCCGAACAGGTCGATGCTGTCATGGACGAAATGCCCGGGCTCCTTACCCGTTGGGAGTCCATTTTTAAGAACATCGAAGGCAAGCTCGACACCCTGGGCGTTCACCGCGCGCGTGTCGATTCGCTTACGCCCGAGGAACGCACCTTTGTCACCCGTTACTTCCAGGCCTACGTGTCGCCGGTCATCTCACCGCTGGTGATCGACCCGCGCCACCCCTTCCCCAACCTGCGCAACGGCGCGCTCTACCTGGCCTGCGGCCTGGACGGCGTCACCGACGAGGAAAGTCTGCTGGGCCTGATCGAGATTCCCGCCTCGATGAACCGCGTGGTCGAGATCCCCTCGCCCACCGGCACCTACTCCTACATTCTGCTCGAGGACGTCATCCTCGCCTGCCTGGACAGTTGCTTTGGCTCCTATAAGCCGCTCGACCGCGCACTCATCCGCGTCACCCGCAACGCCGACATCGACCCGGACGGCGAGGGCGTCGAGGAGGAAGAGGATTACCGTCAGCACATGAAGCGCATCCTCAAGAAGCGCCTGCGTCTGCAGCCGGTGGTGCTCGCGGTCTCGGGGTCGCTCGAGAAGGCGACGCTCAAGACCATCCGCAAGGCGCTCGAGCTTTCGCGCCGCTCTGTCTTTACCTGCGATATCCCGCTCGACCTAGGCTACGTCTTTGGCATTGAGGGCAAGATTCCCGAGCACCTGCGCAACGAGCTGCTCTTTACGCCGTTTAAGCCGCAGCCCAACCCCACCATCGATATGACCCGCTCCATCCGCGAGCAGGTACTTCAGCACGACAAGCTGCTCTTTTATCCCTATGAGGCCATGAACCCCTTCTTGGACCTGGTGCACGAGGCCGCCTACGACCCCGAGTGCATCTCGCTGCGCATCACGCTCTACCGCGTGGCCAAGCAGAGCCGCCTGTGCGAGTCGCTGATCGATGCCGCCGAGAACGGCAAAGAGGTCACGGTGCTCATGGAGCTCCGCGCGCGCTTTGACGAGCAGAACAACATCGAGTGGGCCGAGCGCCTGGAAGAGGCCGGCTGCACCGTCATCTACGGCTCCGAGGGCTTTAAGTGCCACTCCAAGATCTGCCAGCTCACCTATCGCGAGGGCATGGCGCTAACGCGCCTGACGCTGCTGGGCACCGGCAACTTTAACGAGAAGACGGCCAAACTCTACAGCGACTTTATGCTCATGACCGCTCACCCCGGCATCGGCGAGGACGCCAACCTGTTCTTCCGCAACCTGTCGCTGGGCAACCTGCGCGGCGATTACCGCTTCCTGGGTGTGGCGCCCGTCGGACTGAAACCGCTCATCATGCGCGGGCTTGACCGCGAGATCCAGCGCGCCCTCGCCGGCGAGCCCGCCCGCGTGTTCTTTAAACTCAACTCGCTCACCGACCGCGAGGTCATCGACAAGATCGCCGAGGCATCGTGCGCAGGAGTCCGCGTGGACATGATCATCCGCGGCATCTCGTGCCTCAAGCCGGGCGTTCCTGGCAAGACCGAGAACGTGCATGTCCGTTCTATCGTCGGACGCTTTTTGGAGCATGCGCGCGTTTACGCCTTTGGCGTGGACTCGGACATGATCTATCTGAGCTCGGCCGACATGATGACACGCAACACCGAGCACCGCGTGGAGATCGCCTTCCCCGTGCTCGACCCCACCTGCCGCGCCCTGGTGCACGAGTACATGGGCATGCAGCTGCGCGACAACGTGAAGGCCCGCAGCCTCACGAGCGACGGCACTTGGGTCCCCGTGGAGCGTGCAGAGGGTGAGAAACCCTTCAACTCGCAGGAAGCCCTGCTGGAGCGTGCCTATCGCAACGCCGAGGCCGCGCCCGAGCCCGTCATTGAGGCAAAACCCGCCCCTACTCCTGAGCCGCAGCCGGCCACACCCAAGGTCCAAAAGGTCCAGGCGACCGTCATTGAGCCCGAGCCCGCACCTGTACCTCAGCCCGAGCCGCAGGTCACCAAGCCCGCACCCGAGACGAGCGCCCGTCGCGATAAGCCCGCCGGCAAGACCAAGGCCATCGAGCGCCATCGCCCCGGTCGTGTGCGCATGGGCCTGGGCCTGATCGGCCTGGGTCTTAAGACGCTCATTACCGGCAAGACGAAATAGTCGTTTGTAGAAGCAGTTTGTAGAAGCGCCCCGCATTTGAGGAAAGCCTCGGATGCGGGGCGCTTTTCCCTGCTACCATGGTGCGAGCAACAACACGAATGACAGGCAGGGATATGAAGCTCACTATAGAATCGATGACCTACGGCACCGACGGGCTGGCGCACGCCGACAACGGCAAGGCCGTCTTTGTGCAGGGCGCCGTGGCAGGCGACACCGTCGAGGCCGAGGTCGTACAGGACGGCAAGTCGTTCATGCGCGCCCGCACGACCGAGATTCTGGAGCCGAGCCCCAATCGCATTCAGCCCCCCTGCCCCTTCGTTGGCATCTGCGGCGGTTGTTCGTGGGGCAATCTCTCACGCACGGCACAGCTCGCCGCCAAGGAGCAAAACCTGCGCTCCACGCTCGAGCGCATCGGCAAGTTCGCTCCTGAGCAGGTCGATGAGTTGGTACAGCCCATCTGCCACACCAAGGACGACTGGGGCTACCGCAATAAAATCGAGCTCGAACCGACCGTCGTCAACGGTCGCGTGCGCCTTGGCATGCACGGTGTCGACCCCAGCAAAATCGTGACCGTCGATGCGTGCCCGCTGTTCGATAAGCGCTTCCCGAAGGCGCTCAAATCGGTCGTCGGCGCACTCAACTATCTAAGCGGCAGCCATGACTTGGGACTCGAACGCGTGGGCATTCGTGCATCGCGCCGTACCAAGGCACTCGAGGTCGCACTCTGGACGCCCACAGGCTCTTTTCCGCGCTCGCAGGTCTCCCGCGTGCTGGCGGACGCCGCTCATCCCACGAGCATCGTGCGCGTGATGAGCAAGGGCGAAAAGAAGGCCCGCCGTGTCTCCAAGGTCGAAATGCTCGCCGGAGAGGGCTCATGGACCGAGAATATCGCCGAGGGTCAGATGCGCTTGTCTGCCCCGTCTTTTTTCCAGGTCAACACCAAGGGCGCCGAGATTTTGATCGAGCTTGTCATGGAAGCGCTCGACCCGCAGGAAGACGAGCTTGCCGTGGACCTGTACTGCGGTGCCGGCACCTTTACCCTGCCGCTCGCCCGCCGCTGCGACTTTGTCGCCGCCGTCGAGGCCTACGGCCCCGCCGTGCGCGATCTACGCCGCAACTTGGAGATCAACAAGCTCGATAACGTCGACGTCATTGGCGGAGACGCGGTGCGCGAGTTCCCCGACCAGGATGCCGACGTCTTGGTGGTCGACCCGCCGCGCGCAGGCCTCGCCCCCGAGGCGATCGACCTTATCGCCAGCACGAGTGCTCGCGATGTCGCCTACGTGAGCTGCGACCCGGCCACCCTGGCGCGCGATCTCAAACGCTTTGTCGAAGAAGGCACCTTCTCCCCCGTAAAGATCACGCCAGTCGACCTGTTCCCACAAACCTTCCACTGCGAGACCGTCGTCCACCTTAGGCGCAACTAGTCACTTAATCATTGCTCAGAAAAATCATTGGGAAATCGAGCGTGGCAAGCGGAGGTCTTCGGGGTATAAGACGCCTAATTGTATGCCGCCTATGAAAGGAACCCTCATGCCCAGCGTTGCCGTTCTCGCCGCCGATGGCTTTGAAACTATTGAATGCTTGACCATGGTCGATGTCATGCGTCGCGGCGGCGTGCGTGCCACGCTCGTCTCGATCATGCCCACGCGTGAGGTCGTAAGCTCGCTGCAGATCCCTGTGACCTGCGATGCGCTCTTTGATGAGATCAACTTTGACGAGTACGACTGCGTCGTGCTGCCCGGCGGCCTGCCCGGTGCCACCAACCTGCGCGCCGATCAGCGCGTCTGCGACGTGGTCTGCGAGTTCGCCGCGACCAAGCACGTCGCCGCCATCTGCGCTGCCCCGTTTATCCTGGGCGAGCTCGACCTGCTCGAGGGGCGCCACGCCACGTGCTTCCCTGGCTTTGAGAAAAGCTTCCCCGAAGGCGCCTATACCGGCGAAAAGGTTACGCAAGACGGCAACATCATCACCGCCAGCGGCATGGCCCAGTCGCTCCCCTTTGCGCTTGAGCTGCTGCGCACGCTCGCCGGCGACAAGGCCGTCGAGAAGGTCGCCGAGGGCATTCAGCTATGATTTTGGCTTCGCAATCACCGCGCCGCATCGAGTTGATGCGCGAGGCAGGCTATAACATTCGCGTGATTCCCGCAGATATCGACGAAACGCCTTTTGATGGCGAGGTCCCGCTTACGCTCGTTGAACGCTTAGCACGCGCCAAAGCCGCCGCCGTTGCCGCCGAGCATGCCGAGCCCAACGAACTGACCGTCGCGGCCGATACTATTGTCACCTTTGACGGCCATATTTTGGGCAAGCCGGCAGACGGGGACGAGGCACGCACCATGCTCCGCGAGCTTTCGGGCCGCACGCACCAGGTCGCAACCGGCGTCTGCATCGTTAAAGCCGGCGACGCTACAGCTCCGCATGCCGCCGAGAGCCTGTCGTTTGTCGATGTGACCGACGTGACGTTCTATGAGCTTACCGAAGAGCAGATCGAGCGCTATGTTGCCTCCGGCGAACCCATGGACAAGGCCGGGGCCTACGGCATCCAAGGCACAGGCGGCCGCATGCTTGTGCACGATATTTCGGGTGACTTCTACAACGTGGTGGGCTTGCCCATCGCTCGCGTCGCACGCGCGATTCAAAAACTCTCGTAATTGCATCTGGCGCTGGGTATCCCCCAGCGCCTACAATTTTGCCGTATCGTACGGATCCCGACCGGGCATAAGGCCCGGCGGAAAACCGATAGGAGAAAACATGGACACACTGCTCGAAGCCATCGATGTTTGCAATGTCGATGGCTTTTGCTTTGGCAACTATACGGACGAGGAGGCTGGCACCGGCTGCACCGTAATCGTGGCGCCCGAGGGTGCCACCGGCGGCGTTGACGTTCGCGGCGGTGCTCCAGCATCGCGCGAAACCGACCTGCTGCGACCCGAGAACACCGTCGACAAGGTTCACGCCGTCTGCCTTTCGGGCGGATCGGCCTTTGGCCTCGAGGCTGCAAGCGGCGTCGCTCGCGAACTCGAGAGCCGCGGCATCGGCCTTCCCGTCGGCCCCACGCAGGTGCCCATCGTGTGCTCCAGCTGTATCTTCGACCTTGCCTTTGGCGACCCCACCGTACGCCCCGACATAGAGGCCGGCATCGCCGCCGTGCGCGAGGCACTCGACAACACCCCCACCACGCTCGAGCAAGGCAATGTGGGCGCCGGCACCGGTGCCACCGTAGGTAAGCTCATGGGCCCTGCCACCTGCATGAAGGCTGGCCTTGGAGCCGCCGCCGTGGCACTCGGCCCCGTCAAGGTGGGCGCCGTGGTCTCGGTCAACGCCTGCGGCAACGTTGTCGACCCCTTCACCGGCGAGTGGGTCGCCGGTATGCGTGCCGCAGCCGATAGCGACCAGATCGTCGACATGGAACTCGCAGCCTTCGCCGCCGCCGGATCCATGCAGATGCCGCTCGACCGCACCAACACCACCATCAGCTGCATCGTCACCAACATGGAGCTCACTAAGGCCCAGGCCACCAAGGTCTCCCAAATGGCCGCAGACGCCTACGCACACGCCATCCGTCCCACGCACACCACCAACGACGGCGACACCATCTACACCCTCGCCAGCGGCAAACTGGGCGCCCAGGCAAGCGCCGCCGTTCCCCTAGACCTGCTGGGCATGCTCGCCGTAAGGGCCCTACAGACCGCCATCGTAAACGGAGCCAAAAACGCCAAAACCTCCCACGGCATACCCGGCGCCGCAAAGTAATCTCACTCGACCGTCGGTCGGAGACGGGCGGGCGTTACGTTTGTTGCTCTACAGTCCTATGCAAGACGAAGGCCACATTAAGTGGCCTTCTTTGCATGCGGAACTCGCGACAAACGTAACGCCCGCCCGTCTCCGACCGACTTCCAACCTTATTCTTTTCAGCCCAGGCCCCTGTGTACCGCGCGTCTAAGATCTTCAAATTCAGACAATCTGACAATCGATTCTTATAGCAGAGGCCCCTTGGCCTTTAGTTTGATACAAGTTCCGCACGAGCCGGAAAGCACTTAATGTGCTTTCCGTGCGAGCAGGACTGTTCGCAGTAGCAAACTAAAGGCCAAGGGGCCCAGTCAACCTATCAGCAGCGATTACTCAGCAGCTAGTTGAATTTGAAGATCTTTGAGGCAAGACGGTATAGGCCGAGTGTGGTTTTGTCGCCAGCGCGGCCACGCAGATTGGTGAAGAAGCCGACCACGCCGTAGCGAGCACGACGATACATGCGCTCATCGTAGGCCTTCAGGTCCGCCCACAGCGTCTTTAGGCGCTCGTCGGCGCAATCTTCCTCGGAAAGCTTGGTGAGCACCGAGCAGATCGCCATCATCATAGTGAAATAACCCATCATGTACGAACGCAGACGCGACGACTCGACATCGCTGTACAGGTGGTACGACTCCATCATGATGCGCGTCACACGGAACTGCTGGTCCAGACGCTTGACCATCGTGGCCTCGTTGACACTCTGGCCCTCGCGACCGATAAAGTAGCGATAGAGGTCGATGTCGGCGTAGTACATGGTCTTGCAACGCGGCAGCGGCACGTAGGCGTAGATGTTGTCCACATAGAACGTGTGCGGCGGCATGGGAAGGTTGGACTCGCGCAGCACATCCGTGCGATAGCACAGGCTGTGCATGAGCAGATTCTGGTCCAGGCGGAAATGGCCAATCTGGTCCCAGGTAAAGATCTTTTTTCGAGGCAAGGCAAACTTGTAACCAATGGCCGTATGCGTACCCTCGTAAACCTTCTCGTACACGTAGTTCGAGATAAACAGGTCAACGCGCTGGTCGCGCTCTTCAAAGCCGCGCAGAATCGACAGCATGGTCGAAAGGGCAGCGCCGTCAAGCCAGTCGTCCGAGTCGACAACCTTGTAGTAGGTGCCCTGCGCCTCGCGCAGACCCGAAAGGACGGCAATACCGTGGCCGCCATTCTCCTGGTGCACCGCGCGGATGATTCCAGGATAACGGGCCTCCCACTCGTCGGCCTTGGCGGCCGTCTCATCCTTGGAGCCGTCGTCCACCACGATAATCTCGATATCGGTGGCATAATTGCTCCCCTCCAAGATGGAGGTAATGCAATGGTCCATGTCCTTAGCGGCGTTATACGAGGGAATACCGAATGTTATGACTTTATGCATGGCAGGCGATAATCTCATCCGAAAGATCGAGGGCGGAATTGGTCACGGCATCCATATCGTAGTAACGATACTCGGCCAGACGACCCACCGGGTGGAAGTTTGTCAGGTTCTGGACGCGCTCAAGATAGCGCTCATAGAGCTCACGGTTCTCGGGCTCAAGAATGGCGTAATACGGCGTCTCGCCCGAGCCGGGCGTATAGGCCTTGGAGTACTCCTTCATGATGGTGGTCTTGCCGGGCAAAACCTGACCGGTCATGTTCTTGAACTCGGTGATACGCGTGTAGTCCTCGCTCGTGGTGTAGTTGACGGTGCCCACGGGCTGGAACTGGTCCATATCAAGCGTCTCGAACTTCATATCGAGCGTGCGGTACGGAAGAGCGCCCAGGTCAAGGTCGAACAGCTCATCGAGCGGACCGGTATAGACGATCTCGCCGCCGTAGACCTTGCCGCCGATCTTGACGGTGGTCTCGTCGATCTCAAAGAGATCGCGGGCGTCCACGTCGCAGAACACGTCGATCAGGTCGTGGTCGAGCATATGCTCGAACAGCGCCGTGTAGCCGTCCTGCGGCATACCCTGGAAGGGAGCCTGCGGGAAATAGCGGTCATCGTCGCCCACAAAGACGGGAACGCGACCGGTGATCGAGGGATCGATCTGGTCGGGCGTCTGGCCCCACTGCTTCATGGTGTAATGCAAAAAGACGTTCTCGTAGACGTAATCAGCGACCTCGGCCAAGTCGGGGTCGTTCTTCTTACGCAGCTCCATAATGGGCACCTTGACATCCTTGCCAAAGGTCTCCACGAGCTTCTGATACAGCTCCTCGCCGCGCTCATCACCAAAGGCGAGCTTGAGACTCGCATGGTTGAAGGGCACGGGCATAAGGGTACCGTTGATGTTGGCGAGCACCTTGTGCTGATAATCCGTCCACTTGGTAAAGCGCGACAGGAAATTATGCACGCGCTCGTTAAAGGTGTGATAGATATGCGGACCGTACTCGTGGATCAGGATTCCGGCCTCGTCAGTGCAGTCATAGGCATTGCCCGCAATGTGGCTACGGCGCTCCAAAACGGCAACACGATAGCCGATGGTCTCGGCAAGACGGCGGGCGCAAACGGCACCGGCATATCCAGCACCGACGACAATCATGTCGTACGCGCCGGCGTTAAAGCCTTCAGGCAGGCCTGAGGTAATCTGCATCGATACTCCTTGTCAAAAGCCACGGGCTCGTTAGCTGGGCTTTTCTCGAACATTCTTCGAGACATATTTATCAGAGCGATTATAGCGCTAATGCGTCCTATAATGAGCTTGCCACACAAGGAAAGCTCAAGCACCGCGGCGTACATTATTGAAAGGTAAACCCGCTAGCAGCGGGTTTATTCGTGAACAGCCGGGCGCCTGGAGCTTAGCGAAACGCTTGCAAGGAGTAACATGAGCGATTTCCTAAACCGTATGAAGTCTGCCGCCAAGGCCGACCTTAAGACCATCGTCCTGCCCGAGGGCGAGGATCCGCGCACCATCGTCGCGGCCAACAAGATCATCGAGGAAGGCCTGGCCAACATCGTCATCCTGGGCGATCCCAACGAGATCAACGTCCCCGGCGCCACCGTCATCGATCCGCGCAACGCCGAGAAGCACGAGGAGTACGCACAGAAGTTTGCCGAGCTCCGCGCCAAGAAGGGCGTTACCATCGAGCAGGCTCGCGCCCAGGTGATGGACGCCACCTACTTTGGCACTATGATGGTCAAGATGGGCGACGCCGACGGCCTGGTCTCCGGCGCCTGCCACTCCACCGCCGATACCCTGCGCCCCGCGCTGCAGATTCTCAAGACCGCCCCAGGCACCAAGCTGGTCTCGGCCTTCTTCGTGATGTGCACCGACACCCCGCAGTTCGGCACCGACGGCACGCTGATCTTCGCCGACTGCGGCCTCAACATCAACCCGTCCTCCGACGAGCTCTCCGAGATCGCCATCGCCTCCGCTCACTCCTGGTCCACCTTCATGGGCAACGTTGAGCCGCACGTGGCCATGCTCTCCTACTCCACCATGGGCTCCGCCGGCGGCGAGGTTGCCAAGAAGGTCCAGGAGGCCGTGAAGTTCTGCAAGGAAAAGGCTCCCGAGCTCGCCATCGATGGCGACCTGCAGCTCGACGCTGCCATCGTCCCCACCGTCGCTCAGCTCAAGGCTCCCGGCTCCTCTGTCGCCGGCAAGGCCAACGTGCTCGTGTTCCCCGACCTCGAGGCCGGCAACATCGGCTACAAGCTGGTCCAGCGCTTCGCCGGTGCCGACGCCTACGGCCCCATCCTGCAGGGCATCGCCAAGCCGGTCAACGACCTGTCGCGCGGCTGCTCTGCCGACGACATCGTGGGTGTCGTGGCCATCACCGCCGTCCAGGCTCAGATGGCTGAGTAGCGGACATATCCCCTCGGGACCCTACAGGGTAAAGCTCTGAAAACGTCCTCGGACATGCATGAAACCCCCCGCTGCGCACTTCGTGCGGCGGGGGTTTCATGCGTCCTGCGGAAAGTTTTCAGAGCTTTACCCTGTAGGGTCCCTGCCGCTACTTTGCAATCAGGGCATCTGGAGTGGACGGCGGCTTGGCTACGAGCTGGAGCTGAGGATCTGAATGGTCGGGTGCCGTTGCTGGGAGCGCAGGCGTTGCTGGTGATGATCACTTTGGGACTGGAATTTCCGCCTGCTAGCAAAAAGGCCTCCGGAGCTGTTGCTCTGGAGGCCTTTCGTTTACTTGCAAATGTGCGCGTTAGTTGTTCTTGGTCAGGCGCTCGACGTCGTGGGCGATCATGTATTCCTCGTCAGTGGGGATAACCATGACCGTGACGGCGGAACCGGCGGCGCTAATGACCTGCGGTCCGTTGCCCACGGCCTCGCGGTTCTTGTTGTTGTCGATGCGCACGCCCAGCCACTCAAAGCAGTCGCAGAAGGCCTTGCGGATCGACCAGTCGTTCTCGCCGATGCCGGCGGTAAAGGTGATGGTGTCCACGCCCGCCATGGAAGCGATCATGGAGCCAGCCTGCTGCATGGCCTTGTAGGCGAACATATCGAAGGCGAGCAGGCAGCGCTCGTCGCCCTCGGAGGCGCGTGTACGGATGTCGCGGGCGTCGTTGGAGATGCCCGAGATGGCAAGCAGACCAGACTGCTTGTTCATCATGTCATCGACTTCCTGGTAGCTGTAGCCGCCCTCGCGCTGCAGGTAGCACACGGTAGCCGGGTCGATGGAGCCGCAGCGGGTTCCCATCATCAGGCCGTCGAGCGGCGTGAGGCCCATCGTGGTGTCGCGGCACACACCATCCTCGATGGCGGCAAGCGAGGCGCCGTTGCCCAAATGGCACGAGAGCAGGCGGTGGCAGAGCGAACCCAGGATCTCCTTGGCCATCATCCACTCGTAGCGGTGGCTCGTTCCATGGGCGCCGTACTTGCGCACATGATACTTATCGCATACGTCCTTGGGCAGCGCGTAGGTGTAGGCGACCTCGGGCATGGTCATGTGGAACGAGGTGTCGAAGACGGCCACGTTGGGCAGCTCCGGATACTTCTCGCGGCAATATTCGATTGCCGCGGCCTCGCCGTAATTGTGCAGCGGGGCGAGCGGTGCCACCTCAAGAATCTTAGCCATGACCTCATCGTCGACGACCGCGGAATCATCGAAGTGCCAGCCACCCTGAACGATACGGTGGCCGATGCCATCGATCGTAAAGTCGGTCTTCTCGAGCTCCTCGAGCACGCGCGCAATGGCGCAGCGATGATCAGGAAAAGGAATCTCCTCGGTCTGCTTGGCACCACCGTTCTCGGAGTGGCCAAAGATGCCCATCTCCGAGCCGATACGCTCGCAGTTGCCCTTGGCGAAAACCTCGCGGGTATCGGTATCCAAAAGCTGATATTTAAGGCTCGAGCTGCCGGCGTTGACAACAAGTACGTTCATGAGACTCCTTCGTGATTACAGTACGGTCGGCAAACCTATAAGGCGGCCGTACCCTTAATAAGAAGTTATCAGAATCCAATAAATAGCTATTAAACTCTTCGCTCAAAGAGCGTAAAAGGGGGCTGAACGGCACAAGGCCATCCAGTCCCCTCCCCTTGCATCAATTACTTGCCGTTGACAATGCGCTCGACGTCGGAAGCGATCATGAACTCCTCGTCCGTGGGGATGACGAAGATCTTGACCTTGGAATCCTTGGCGGACAGGCACCAAGCGCCGTCGCCGCGCAGAGCGTTGCGGGCGTGGTCCATCTTGACGCCCATAAAGGCCAGACGGTCGGCCACGCCAGCGCGGACGGCCGGAGCGTGCTCGCCGATGCCGGCGGTAAAGACCAGGGTGTCCATGCCGCACATGGAAGTGGCCATCTCGGCGGCCTTGGCGGCAATCTTGTAGACAAACATGTCGAAGGCGAGCTGAGCCTCGGAGTCACCAGCGGCGGCGAGCTCCTCGACGTTGCGGCAGTCGTTGGTCTTGCCGCCGGTCACAGCCAAAAGACCGGACTTCTTGTTCATCATCTCGTCGACCTCGTCGAAGGTGTAGCCGCCTTCGCGCTGCAGGTAGCACACGGTGGCCGGGTCGATGGAGCCGCAGCGGGTGCCCATCATGACACCGTCGAGCGGCGTCAAGCCCATGGTGGTGTCCATGCACTTGCCGTCCTCGATGGCGCACAGGGAAGCGCCGGAACCGATGTGGCACACGACGACCTTGCGAGCCTCGCCGTTGGTCATCTCGGCAACCTTCTTGGAGATGTAGCGGTAGCTGGTGCCGTGGGCGCCGTACTTACGGATGTGCAGCTTGTCGCAGACGTCCTTGGGCAGGGCGTAGGTCTTGGCGACCTCGGGCATATTGAAGTGGAAAGCAGTATCGTAGACCGTGACGTTGGGCAGGTCGGGATACTGCTCCAGGCAGTACTCGATAACGTTGGCCTCGGGGTTGTTGTGCAGCGGGGCGAGCGGAGCGACCTCGCGGATCTTGGCGAGGACGTCCTCGTCGACGAGGGAGGAATCGCCAAAGTACCAACCGCCCTGAACGATACGGTGGCCAATGCCCTCGATCTTGACGCCGTTAGCCTCGAGGTCCTTCAGGACGACCTCGATGGCGACCTTGTGGTCGGGGAACTCGATGTTCTCGGTCACCTTCTTGGAGCCGTTGGCAGCGTGGGTGAAGGCACCACCGGTAAAGCAGACGCGCTCGCAGGAGCCCTTTGCGGACACCTTGTGGGACTTGGTATCGATGACCTGATACTTAAGGGTCGAAGATCCTGCGTTGACGACCAGAACGTTCATGTGTCTCCCTACTAACAGGCGGTGTGGCGCCGCCAGGTTACATACGCTTCAATAATAAACCCAAACGCCCTCGCGCTCGGGTTTATTGCGTTGATATATAAGTTATCGATGCCCAAATACTCACGGCCTTTGACTTGTAAGACGAAATAGCTCGGGGATATACACCAGGGAAGAAATCCCGAGCGCAACAAGCAATACGACTCGAATGCCCGCAACGCTACTCAACACAGCGTTGAGCAGATAGAAAAGAACGGCACCCACCGCCACCATCTGGCTTTGAACCGAAATCAGTGAACAGCGCATCGAAGAATCGGCAGCATTTTGGAAAACTGAGTATTTGATTGGGGCAAACAACGAGTACGCAACCGTCTGAAGCACATAGAACACGGGCAGCAAATTAGCCGGAGTAAGGGGAATCAAAAACAAAGCTGTCAATGCTAAGCGAATGATGCCGCAAATACGCGCAAAACGGCCCTTGTCGACACGAGCAATCACACTGGGAACAATAAACCCTATGGAGGCGGAGGCAAGGAGCTGGACTGCAATGGTCACGCCCGAAGCGACGGCATTCATTCCGCGGCCTGCAAGCAACAGTGAGAAAAAGTCTTCCAGGGCGACGAAGGCAAATGCCTGAGAACAATCCATGATGAACGCTGACCGAAGAATGCCATTACCCGTAATAGCAGCACCGATCATCTTCGGGGTCATTCCACGCTCAGGTGTCGCCGCAGTGCCCCCTCTTCGCATCTCAGGAATGCAGGTAACGACAACCAACGTCAACACCATTGCGATGATATCTGCCGAAAGACCAATGAGGTATGCACCGACGGACGAAATGAAACCGCCCACACAAGCGGAGATGGCATAAGAGGCATAGAAAACAAATCGCTCAACGACATTAAGTCTTACGAGCTGGTCCCGAGAGACGCTGTCAATGTAAATCGCTTCTATGGATCCGCTCACACATGCAACGGCAAAACCTTTGAGGGCAAACGCGCCGATTAAAAGCAAAGGAGAACGGACGAGAAGCAGGGCGGCGTAGTATCCAAGCATTCCCACAACGCCAACGAGACCGCTAGTCTTTCGTCCAAACCTATCAGCAATATAGCCAGTGGGAACTTCAAGGATGAACTTGCTCACTTGATATGCAATCATCATGCTAGAAATCGCTACCATCGAAAGCCCGACGAACTCAAGGTAGACAGTTAGAAAATACAAGACGGTGCTGAAGTTCGACAGAAAAACGAACGTCATATAAAGCAAAACCGTACGGTTTTTCATGCTCCGCCCTCCAAGAGTCAGCAATCTAAATCGGAATCTTGGAAAAGCATGAGGGCAAAGCTGTCAGCTATGTGTTACAAGGCGTCAATAATCACTTGACGTCTCGAAGCCAATTAATTTCACGAAGCAAGATGACGCAATAGGTGCAGAAAAACCGTCTGGTGTCGATCAGTCCAGGAATTTTGCCGATAGCAAAAGTAGATAGGCAAGGTTACATCACGCGAACCTTCAATGGAGCACTCACTCACTTCTGACCCATCCGATGCGAGAGAGGACCCAGACAAACTCAATATCAATCCCCCGGCTTGAAGAAACTCAGTCTGAGCCCTGCTTCCGTATTCAACATCACGGAAGCGAAAATTGACGAGCTGGGCTTCGGGACATTGATTGATTGCATTGAGACAGGGTGACAAATTAATGGGAACAGCGAGCCTGCCGCCCAGTAATTCGCGAATGGTCATGGCGCCCACAGATTGATGACCCGCCGGGCACGAAAGAACCTTGAGCTCTTTTTCACCCAAATATTTTGAAGAAAGGACGCTGTCCCGTGGTTCCTCGAATGAGATAGCCGCGTCCGAAATTCCAAGTATAAGTGATTCAAAGCATGTTGCCGTTGGCTGATGCCACACATCAAGATGAATCTGAGGGTGCGAGCGTTCAAACGAGTCATACCATTTTTCGGCAAAAAGGCGCCCCCGTCCATGAAGGCAGGGGGCGTAAAGACGAAAGTGGCCATCGGGCGAAACGCCGTCGCCCCTCGATTGAGCGTACTTTTTGAGATCGTCGACTTGTGCCAAGATCACGCGTGCACGACGTGCAAATTCTCTGCCCGCCGGAGACAAAACAGCCTCCCCCGCCGATCGGTCGAGCAAAACAATCTGATACTCAGATTCCAACTTTTTGATTGCCGACGAAACGGCCTGCGGACTCACATGAACGGCGCGAGCTGCTTTGCGCACGCCGCCATAGTTCGCTACCGCTTGAAGGTATTCGAGTTGAGAAAGCTGCATAGATTACTCCAAAGGCAGCCAAGTCGACGGGCTACGCGCCCTCAGATGAGGTTCTCGCCCAGGTTTTTGCCGCCGAGGACGTGCATGTGGAAGTGCATGACGGTCTGGCCGGCATTGACGCCCTTGTTGGAGATGACGCGGAAACCGTCCTCCAGGCCCTTGGCCTTGGCGACCTCCTGGATGGCGTGAGCCATAGCGCCCATGGTCTCGGCCGGCACGTTGTCGGCGATGTCGCTGTAGTGCTTCTTGGGGATCACGAGCGTGTGGACCGGCGCCTGGGGGTTAAGGTCGTCGAACGCGACGACCTGATCGTCCTCATAGACAACGGTCGAGGGGATCTCGTGGTTGGCAATTTTGCAGAAGATGCAATCGCACATGGTTGGTTCCTTTCTCACAGACCAAGGTGATTTTATTTGGTCGGAATGGTTAGAACGAGAGGCTGTCGTCGGTGTTGGCGGCTTCGCCGTCGGTGAGCACGTCGTTGCCGTCGACGTCCTTAAGGAGCACCGAGACCTTCTGCTCGGCATCGGACAGGCGGGTGCGCAGGCTCTTGAGGAGCTCGACGCCGCGGGTGTAGCTCTCGAGCGACTCCTCGAGCTCCATATCGCCCGACTCCAGGCTGCGGATGATGAGCTCCAGCTCCTGCGAGGCCTGCTTGTACGTAAGCTGCTCGACCGGGGTCTTCTCTGCCATATCTGTTTCCTTTCCTAAGGGTCTATCACTGTGAAACGAGGTCTACTCGACCGCGTTGACGGTTGCCGACACGTTACCGTCCGCCATGCGCACGCGGATGGCGTCGCCTGGCTTAAAGGTCTGGGCACTCGTAGCCACACCATCATCGCTGTACGCGATGGAATAGCCGCGGGCAAGTACCTTAAGCGGCGACAGGGCCTCGAGCGAGGCTGCCGCACGGCCCAGGTCGGACGCCGGCCTGCTGAGCATCGTACGTCCCTGATGCTCCAGACGGGAGCTTGCGAGCATGAGCGCATGGCGCTTGCCATCGAGCCCCGAGGTGCTTGCGACCAAGCGCTCGGGCAGACGCTCGAAGTTGGAGCGGAAGGCCCCAACCGAGCGCGTTATGGCGCCGGACAGACGATCGGCCGTCAAGGCAAGCTCCGATTCGCGGCGCTCGACCATAAACGTTGGGTCGTTGAGGCACGGGCGGCGCGCGGCTGCATCGAGCGCATCGCCCAGACGGGCCGTATAGGTATCCCAGGCGCGGCGACCACGCTGATCGAGCATCTCCAAATCAACCTGATTCGACCCAATCATCGAAGCCATCGCGGCGCCCAGACGCTGATGACGCGCCTCGAGTACATCGGCCAACTCCGTCATAGCCGGCGCCACCGATTCGGCCGCCGCCGTGGGCGTGGAGGCCCGGCGGTCGCTCACCATGTCGCAGATCGAGGTATCGGGCTCATGGCCAATGCCCGTCACCACGGGCACGGGACAGGCCGCCACCGCACGGGCAAGCCCTTCGTCGTTAAAGGTCATAAGGTCTTCGAAGGAGCCACCGCCGCGCACCAGCAAGATGCAATCGGGCGCCGGCATAATGGCGGCGGCGCGGCGCAAGCCTTCAATAAGCTCCGCCGGCGCACCCTCACCCTGGACCTTTGCGCCCACGCAGACGACTTCGACGAGCGGGTTGCGACGGCGCAGCGTACGCTTGACGTCGTCGATTACGGCGCCCGAAAGCGAGGTGACGACCGCCACACGCGAGCAAAACACCGGAATGCGACGTTTGCGTGCCTCGTCCATCAGGCCCTCGCGACGCAGCTTTTCGGCCAGTTGCGCCACTTGTTGACGCAGCAGGCCCTCCCCCGCCAGCGAAAACGAGCGAGCGACGAAGCTCATGCGGCCTGTGGGCTTGTAGAGATTAAAGCTGCCCTTAAAGCTCACCTGCATGCCGTCGCGCAGATCGAAGGTGCGCTTAAGGTAGGCGCCCTTCCAGATGATACAGTCGACGGCCGCCGAGTCGTCCTTGATTTGGAAGTAGCAGTGGCCGCTTCGGGCATTGGGACCGCGGAAACCAGTGACCTCACCCAAAACGCTCAGCTGTGGAATGGCATCGAGCGCGCCGGCGGCGATCTCCACCGCTTGGCTCACGCTGAGCTCTTTGCGCTCCTGCTCGTCCGATCCGTCGAACTCGGCGGAAACGGCATTGCCGGTTAGATTCCAGCCTGCCACGCAGCCCCCTTTCGTCATCGTGCACATGGGCTCCGGCCCTGCGCTAATTCAAGTCCAACACATAGTACAGCGCCGCGGGGACACAAATCCCCACGGCGCCCGTCGGTCCCATTTGTTATCGGTTGGAGTTTCTGTTGTAGCGAGCCATAAGGTAGAGCAGCTGAATAATCGAGGTGAGCGCCGCGGCCACGTAGGTGAGCGCGGCAGCCGTCAACACCTTCTTGGCACCGTTGACCTGCTTGGAACTCATGCCCGACTGCTCAATATACGCCACGGCACGTCGGCTGGCATCAATCTCGACCGGCAGCGTAACCAGCTGGAATAGCACACTAAACGAGAAGAAGATCAGCGCGAGGGTCGTGAGCCCTGCTATGTTCATAAACAGGCCCATGAGCAGCACGATCGTCCAGGTGTTCTGGGTAAAGTTGACGACGGGGACCAAAGCGGTGCGTACCTTCATCATGGCGTAACCGCTTTGACGCTGCGCGGCATGACCTGCCTCGTGGCAAGCGACAGCAACGCTTGCGACCGAGCCGCCCGAACGGTTGGAATCCGACAGATACAGGCTGTTATCCTGCGGGTTGTAATGATCGGTGAGCTCGCCGGCAACGCCCTTGATACCCACGGCATTGCAGCCGTTGGCGTCGAGCATGCGGCGAGCAACCGTGGCACCCGTATCGCCGTCCGAGCGCACCTTAGACCAGGTCTTGTACGTAGAGTTGATATAGCTCTGCGCGGCAAGGCCAAGCACCGTGCAGACAAGAACAACCAGCAGGTACAGCGGGTCGATGCCAAAGCCATATCCATAGTAATAGGGCATGCGAATTCCTCCGAATCGAGTTACACGTTGGAGGAATTCTACCCACTCAGCTGGCAAGCATATCAGCATCGATGTTTTGGCATTGCCGCCCTAGAGCGTTTGCATCGTTTGGAAAACCGCGTAGCTATATACCTACAAAAGCTCGATTTTGCCGTCCTTCACGGTGAGTCCCATATTGCCGGAAAGCAGATCGTCCAGGCGCGAGCCCACAAGCTCAAAACGCCAGCCTTCGCGCAGGGGGCTTTGCTCAGGATGCTCGATGTAATCGGCCAAGTCATCGCGCGAGGCGATAACCGAGGTCGCCACGCCCGAGCGCTCGGCAACCAGGCGAATGAGCGCATACATCAGGTCCGTCACGCTCTCAAGCTCCGGCGAGATCTGGCGATGCCCGCGCACCATGAGCGGCAGGCGATCGTGCGGGCAGCTCGCACCGCGCTTGATGGCCATGAGCGCGCCGTCCACGTCGCGCTCCCCCAGCTGATCGGTACCGCGGATGCTACGGAACTCCTCAACGCGCACGGGATTGCGCTTGACGAGCGCCAGCAGCGTATCGTCGGACATGACCCACTTGCGCGGGATGTTGCGGCGCTCGGCGCGGTCCTCGCGCCAGGCGGCGAGCTCGCGCGCGATGCCCAACTGGTGACGGCTGCACGAGTTGATGCGCTTGACCTTGCGGAATGCCTCATGGCGGTCGGCGCGGTAGTGCGACTCGTCGGCCAGCGGGCGCAGCTCGTCGAGCACCCAATCCTCACGGCCCAGCTCGCGTAGGCGGCTCATCATCTCGGTATAGGCAACGATCAGGTACTTGACGTCATCAATCGCGTACTCGATCTGTTTGTCGGTCAGCGGGCGGCGCGACCAATCGGTCAGTGACTCGGTCTTGGGCAATGAGACGCCGCAAAACGTCTGCACGAGCGCGCCGTAGGAAATCTGCTGGCGCTCGCCCAAGAAGGCGGCGGCCACCTGCGTGTCAAAAATGGGACGCGGCAGCACGCCCACGGTATGGAGCATAACCTCCATATCCTGCGAGCAGGCGTGAAAGACCTTGGTCACACTCTCATCGCCCATAAGCTCGGCGAGCGGCGACAGGTCGTCGATCACCAAAGGATCGACCGCGACGCTCTCGGCAGGGGTGGCAATCTGGACCAAGCACAGGCGCGGGTGGAACGTGCGCTCGCGCAAAAACTCGGTATCGACGGCAATCGCGTCGAACTCACGAGCGCGCTGGCAAAAGTCGAGCAGAGCCTGATGTGTGGAAATGTACATATCAACCCATCGAATAAGGTTAGGCCCGAAAAACACGGGTAGGATATCGGCATTGCCCTACAACTATACTCGGTTAGTCACAGAACGGGAACGTAAGTATGCGCTGCCTTATCATCCACAACCCGGCATCGGGCCCCAGCTCAGATGAAATCTACGCGTTCACGCACGCCCTCGCGCAGGGTGGCGACGAGGTCGTGATGCGTTTTATCGGCGATGGCATGGAACCCGAGGACGCGGTGGCGGACGTTCGCGAGTTCGACCGCGTGGTCGTTTCGGGCGGCGACGGTACCGTCTCCAACGTGCTCGACCAGATGCGCGGGTGCGGTGTCCCCACGCTCGTCTTCCCCTCCGGCACGGCCTGTCTATTCTTTAACAACATCGGCAATGCCCCCGAGGCGGCGGCGCTCGCCAAGGCCTGCCGCGCCGGCCGCACGGTCAAAGTGGACATGGGCGAGCTCTTTTGGCTCGACGAAAACGGCAACGAGAAGCGCCACGGCTTTATTATCATCGCCGGCTCGGGCTACGACGCCGAGATCATGATGAAGGCCGCCCCCACCAAAAACGATATCGGCGAGATCGCCTATTTCCTGTCGGCGCTCGCCACACCCAACCCCACGGTGGCGCACTTTACGATTGAGCATGACGGCATTGTCGAGGAGCTCGATGGCATCTGCTGCATGGCCGGCAACACCTCGGTCATCCAAAACGACATCAACCTGTTCCCCAACTGCCGCATGAACGACGGCATGGTCGACATTGCGGTCATCGAACCCGTGCGCACCGTGCAGCTGCTGCCTACCGTGATCACCGCTGCGCTTGACCCCGCCGGCAAGGTACTCGGGCGCCCACAGTTCAAGATCATCCAGACCAAGGAAGCCAAGATCACCTGCACCCCGTCACTGGGCATGCAGTTCGATGGCGAGATTATCTCCAGCAATTCGGGCGTCTTTGGAGCCCGCGCGCTTCCGCAATGCCTCGACCTCATCGTCGACGAATTCTCCCCGCTCGGAAAATAGGAGGACCCTATGAACGACAATCCCCTGATCGGCTTTATTGTCATCGTCTTGGCCATGCTCGTCGGTTACGCCATCAACGTGATTCACCGCCGAAAGAAGTAAATCCACATTGGTATGATATTCATCCAGTTATCGACTCTCCCACTGTTTATGCATTCGTCAAACAGCGGGGGATTTTCATTTCGGGCATTCCCAGCTACTTTATTCGGCTACAGTAATTACAGGGCGTCTTTATTAAAGTAAAGCTGCAAACTGAGTACGATTAACCGTTCATCGCATATTTCATCACGCTTATCGAGTAAGTTTCTTTCATAGATGAATATTGTTTCCAGTTCGTTACGCTAATGAGGTGTCTTTATTGGCTGAAGCCCTCTGGCGACAGAGGGCTTTCGCACGCTGGGAGGGAAAATGAGGAAAACTCGCCCCGTCAACGCGCTCAAGAAGCTAGGCATAGGCCTCGCCTTTGGAGCTGCGACCATCATGTCCATGCCGACATCTGCGCTCGCCTGCACGCAGATGTACATGGGCAAAAACCTAACAGCCGACGGCAACACATATTATGGTCGCGCCGAGGACTTTGGCCCGCGCTACCTCAAGCACTTTGGCATTGAGCCGTCGCATGCCCCCGGGTATACCTACGGCTCAGACGAGTCCGACTTCTCATACAGGTCGACCAAGACTACATATCGTTATAGCTACGTGCGCGATCATCCTTCGCAGTGGCACGGGCGCTATGATGCCTACTCTGAGGCAGGCATCAACGAGAAGGGCGTGTCCTGCTCCGCAACGCTGACCACCAACATGAACGATAAAGCCGCCAAGGCAGACCCCCTGACCGACACTGGCATTGGCGAGTATAGCTACGGCAGCGTTATCTTAGGCGAAAGTGCCAAAGCACTTGAGGGTGTCGAACTCCTCGGCAAGATCATCGACGAGCAGGGCGCCAACGGCAACGATCAGATTATCATCGCCGACAGCAACGAGACTTGGCTGTTTGCCGCACTTTCCGGCCACCAGTGGATCGCCATGAAGCTCGCCGATGACGTCGCCTCACTCAACCCCAACATCGGCGGACTCAATTACGATGTCAACCTTGATGACGCCGAGAACTGCCTCCACTCCGAGGGCATCCAGACCATGCCCGAGAAAAATGGCTTCGCCGAGTACACCGACGGCAAGTTCGACGTTGCCAAGACCTATGGCAAAAGCGTCGCCGATTCCGGCGTTCATCAGTGGACTCGCTATGTCCAGGGCCGCGATTACTTCATGGCCCCGTTGACCAAGGGTGCGGATTACGACATCGTCACGGTTAAACCGGAAAAAGGCCCCGACCAAATCGGAGCCATGGTCAGCGAGATCCAGCCCCTGTTCTTCAAGCCCGGCAAGTCCGACTGGAACACCTTTGAGATGATCCGTGCATTTGGCAACCGCGGCGAAAATGTCCCCGGCCTCAACGCCAACACCGACGGTGTCTACGCCATCGGCACCGAAAGAAGCACCGAGACCAACCTCTTCCAGATCCGTCAGGGCATGGACCCCGAGATCGCGACCATTCAGTGGGAGATGCTCTCCCGCGCCGCCTACTCCGTCGCTATTCCTCTGTACTCTGCACTGCTCACCGAGGTCAGCCCCTACTTCAGCAATCAGGATGTCTCCTACGATCACTGCGAAGAGACGGACATCGTGAACAACGAGGAGCCCGAGAACTCCATCAACTACGTCCTCATGGACATTAGTTCCCTCTGCTACGAGCACCGCGAGCAGCTCGGCACCGGCGTTCGCGCCTACCTCGACGCTCTCCAGAACGAGCTCATCGAGCAGAACCTTGAGGTCGATGCTGCTATGCAGGCCGAGACCACCACTGAGGGCCGCACCGACCTGGCAAACAAGGCCGGCAAGGCTGCCACTGAGAACACCTACGTCAAGTGCAAGGCCCTTCTCCAGGAGATGCGCGCTTATCTGAAGGCTGAGGATTTCAGCACGCCCTTCACCCCGAGCGACCTGAACACTGAGACCAACGGCCTCAAGGTGTCCATCACCTATGCCAAGGACACTCTTGCCACCGACCCGGTGACCCCGGATCAGCCCGGAACTCCCGAACAGCCCGGTACCCCCGAGCAGCCCGCTAAGCCCGAGCAGCCCGCTAAGCCCGAGCAGCCCACCACCAAGCCCGAGAAGCCCGGCAAGTCGGACACCACGACCACGGTAACCACCAACAAGACGAACACCAAGGGCGGCCTGCCCACCACTGGCGATCGTTTTGATGGCCGCATGGTGGCTGCATTCGCCATCGCTGGCGTTGCCGTCATCTCCGCGGGCGGTTACTTCCTCTACCGTCGCAATAAGGAGTAACGTCTTAGCTGAGCGGGCGGGGCACATGAGTCACCACGCCCACTTAACCCGCCTTTTTGACCGACGGGAAACCCGCCTGAAATCTTTTTAAAAAAGATTTCCCCGCACACACTTCGCTGTGCTATAGTGCAGCGCAACAGCAACTAGGTGCGACCGCGCCACGGCATCACGAAAGGAGCCACCAACATGAAGAACACGATGAAGTCTCTCAACAACTGGTGGTGGCGTGATGCGAATACGATCGGTCGACAGTGAGTCCCTCACGCCTGTTTTTGCGCTCTAGGTGATTGGAAGGCCTCCGGTTTCGACCGGGGGCCTTTTTCTATCTCGAGCCCGATCGCATTCGCATCACGCGCCTCCGCTTTTCTCTTGCAATCCCCTTCCGAAAGGATTTTCACCATGTCTCAGAACACCACCGCCACCCAGCCCCGCACCGTCCAGACCGCCGATCGCGGCAAACTCGATGTCCGCGCCCTCGTCCTGCTCGCCATCCTGCTCGCCGCCGGCTTCATCCTCAACTTCACCGTCGGCAAGGCAATCTCGGGCATCTCGGGCGGCATGATCAGCCCCGAGTTCATCATCTCGGCCTTCTGCCTCACCATCCTGGTCGTTCGCCCCAACATCGGCCAGGCGCTCGTCATTGGCCTCATCTCGGCTGCCGTGATCCAGATCACCACCACTTCGCCGTTCGTCGATTTTGCCGCCGAGGGCATCGCCGCCATGCTCATGGCCGGCATCGTCAACGCCGCCGGCAAGAACGGTCAGGTTAAGCCTGCCGTCGCCATCGTCGCTACCTTCGTGACCACCTTTGTCTCCGGCGTCATCTTCATGGTTATCAAGATGGCCATGCTTGGCGTGGTCGGCGAGCTCGCCGCCGCTATGTTGCCCGTCGTCGCCATGACCGCCGTCTTTAACGCCATTCTGGTCGGCGCCCTCTACTTGCCCATCCAGAAGGCCCTTAGGCTCAATTAACCCGCTCGGCTTTACGAGCCACCCCATCTTGTCGTTCATTCGTCGCTCGCGTACCCAAGTACGCTTCGCTCCTCTTTCGCGCCAACCTGGAGCCCCTCGTAAAGCCGTCTCCGCACTCCACCAACAAAGACCATCCCAAACGACTAGCTTTTGGGGACGTTCTTAAACGACTAGTCATTAAAGAACGTCCCCGATGACTATGAAAGGTATCCATGGAAACGATCATCAACGTCGACGATGTCTCGTTCTCCTATGGCACGCAGACCGAGCAGGCGCTCAGCCACATCTCGCTCAGCGTGAACAAGGGAGATTTCATCGGCATCATCGGGCCCTCGGGCGCCGGCAAGTCCACGCTTGCCGCCTGCCTGTCGGGCGCCGTGCCCCACCACTACACCGGCACGTTCTTTGGGTCCGTCATGGTTGACGGCCACGACACCTGCGAGGTCTCGTTGACCGACGTGTCGCAAATCGTCGGCAGCGTGCTGCAGGATATCGACACGCAAATGGTCGCCTCGGTCGTCGAGGACGAGATGTTCTTTGGCCTCGAGAACTTTGGCGTCCCCCATGACCAGATCGAGCAGCGCGTGAGCGAAACGCTCGAGACCGTCGGCATCAGCGACCTGCGCGACCGCGAGATTGCCACCCTCTCGGGCGGACAGAAGCAAAAGGTAGCCATCGCCGCCATTCTCGCTATGCGTCCGCGCGTCTTGGTTCTCGACGAGCCCACCGCGGCACTCGACCCTGCCAGCTCCACGCTGGTCTTCGAGACGCTGCGTGAGGCAAACCGCGCACTTGGAATCACCATCGTCGTCGTTGAGCAAAAGGTCGCCCTGCTCTCGGAGTACTGCAACCGCGTGCTCGTGCTCAACCATGGCGAAATCGCGCTGCAGGGCGAACCACACGAGGTCTTCGCGCATACCGACGAGCTCCGTGCCATCGGCGTCGACTGCCCTCGCGTCACGCGTATCTTCAATAGCCTCGAGGCCGATGGCCTGGTAAGCGGTACCCCTTGCTTGGATGTCGATGAGGCCGAGCGCCTGATTTCGGGCATCGTCGACCCCGCACGCGCGGCCAGCGAAGCCCAGGCGCCCGCCGGCTCCCCGCATGCACCGTCGTTGCGCCCTCATGCCAAGGACGCCGAACCCGTACTCACCTTCGACCATGTTGAGTTTGCCTATCCCAATGGCGGCGCCGCCGTACACGACCTCAACCTGACGCTCTATCCCGGCGAGCTCGTGGGCATCGTCGGCCAAAACGGTGCCGGCAAGACCACGCTCACCAAGCTGCTCACAGGCCTGTTCAAGCCCGCCTCGGGCAGCGTGCGCGTCACGGGACTGGATACCGCGGCCGTTCCCACGAGCCGCATCGCCCGCGAAGTCGCAACCCTCTTCCAAAACCCCGACCGCCAGATCTGCAAGGATACCGTACTCGACGAGGTCGCTTTTGGCCTGGAGCTTGCCGGCATCGACCGTGCCGAGGCTCTGCGTCGTGCTCAACTTGTTATCGACCGCTTTGGCCTGCCTGCCGATGAGGCACCTTTCTCGCTTTCGCGCGGCCAGCGACAAATGGTGGCGCTTGCCTCCGTCGTAGTGGTTGAGCCCAAGATCGTCGTGCTCGACGAGCCCACGAGCGGCCTTGATTACCGCGAGTGCATGACCGTCATGGAAACAGTGCGCACCATGGCCGAGCGCGGTTGCGCCGTGATTATGGTCTGCCACGATATGGAAGTCGTCTCGGATTTTGCCGAGCGTATCGTAGTAATGGCCGACGGTCGCATCCTCGGCCGCGGCCGCACGCACGAGCTATTCTCGAACATCGATCTCATGCGGCGTGCCTACGTGGAGCCTCCCCAGGTTATTGAACTCTCGCGCCGTCTGGCATCTTCCGTCTCGCCCGCTTTTGCGCAGGTGAGCGAGGTCACCGATGTCGTTCGAATTACCAAGGAGATGGTCCGCCGTGGTTAACGTCATCGACTACATGCCGGGCGATACGCTGTTGCATCGCCTGAACCCCGTCGTCAAACTGGGCCTCGCCGCCGCCATCATCGTCGGCATCTTCTTGTCCGACACCTACGTGGCGCTGTTGGGCTTTTTGGCACTCACCCTTGCGCTGGGTGCCTATGCCGGCGTCATCGACCGTCTGTTCTCGCTGCTCAAGTTGCTGATTCCGCTCGCGCTTATCATGCTGGTGCTCCAGCTGGCCTTTATGCGCGATGGCAACGTGGTGTGGGGTTTTATCACCGACACGGGCCTCATCACCGGATCGAAGGCCTGCCTGCGTCTGCTGGGTGTGGCGTTACCACTCATCCTCATGCTCATGGTAACCAAGCTCAACGACCTTGCCAACGCCTGCGTAGAGGTGCTGCACGTGCCGTATCGCTATGCCTTCACCTTTACCACGGCGCTGCGCTTTGTGCCGGTGTTTGGTCAGGAGATGAACGCCATCATGGAGGCGCAGACAGCACGCGGCGTCGAGTACGACACCAAGAACCCCATCAAGAAGCTTAAGCTCATGCTGCCACTGTGCGTGCCACTGCTCATCTCGAGCGTGGGCAAGACCGATGCCACCGCGCTTGCCGCCGAGCAGCGCGGCTTCTACCTGCGCACGCGTGCGAGTTCGTATAAGCGCTACCCCATCAAAGGCCTGGATATCGCCGTACTTATCGTCAGTATCGCCCTTATCTCCATCGGCTTCCTTTTCTAGTTCACCACCGACAGCAACCGCCCAACGCAAAAGGCCTCGGCTCGCACCAAACGAGCCGAGGCCTTTACTGTTTCACCAGATAAAACCTACCAAAATAAACCTGTCCCTTTTTGGCAGGTCGGAAGCTAGAGGCGGTAGGGGGCGCCGCTGCAGATGATGGATTCGCGCACCAGGACATCCATGGCATCGAGGGTGATCTCGGGCATCTCTCGATACTTCTGCAGCACCGATAGCTCGGTGCAGGCCAGAATGACACGGTCGCAGCCGCTACGGGCGAACTCCCACATCACGCGGTCGAACTTATCCATATCGGGCTCACGTCCGGCTTTCACATCATCGTAGATAAGCGACATCACATCGTTCTGACGTTTCTCGCTGGGGTAGACGACCTCAACACCCGCAGCCTCGCATTCGCGGCCGTAGACGCCCGCGCCCACGGTTCCGTCGGTGCCCATAATGCCAATCTTGTGCACCGGCTCGGCCGGCATACTCAGGTTGGGGTCGAACTCGCACTCCCCCATCACCGCACCCGCAAGGGCATAGCGCACCGACTCACGCGGCATGTGGATAATCGGCACCTTCGTAAACGACTGGATCTGGTCGTAGAAGTAGTGAGACGTGTTGCAGGGAATGGCAATGTGCGCACAGCCCAGCGACTCGAGTGCCTGGGCACACTCTTTCATGGTCGCCAGCAGCTTGGCATGCTCGCCGGTCTTAATGGCAAGCGTGCGGTCGGGCATGGTCGACTTGGAGAGCACCACCATGTCGATATGTTCCTGATCGCAGGCAGCAGCCGTATGGCGCACCACCTGGTCGTAGTAATACGACGTGGCCTCGGCGCCCATGCCGCCGATAACTCCCAGCTTTTCCATCGCCGCCTCCTTGGTGACGCTTGCGCAATTGCGCGTATCATACCCGCGCCCGCCCGATGTAAACCGGACGGGCGCCGCACTCATCTACTTGTAATACGTCTTGAACAGCTTAAAGTGGCGCAGCTTGGTGTGCCACATGCGCAGCCAGCGGTTAAAGACAAAGTCGCCCTTCATAAACGAAGGGTCGGCGCCCTTGCCTTCCTTGTCCAGGCGATGCACCTTAGCGCGCAGCTCGGGATCCTTGACGTACTTGTCGACAACGCCCATGGGAACGACCATCCACAGCGCCTCGTCCTGCGCCGTCACAAACTCCGGCTCAAACGGGCGGTTGAACACATACTCGTCCACCACATACTTGGCAACGTTAAAGCCGCTGTTAGTGACGTAGTAGTTGCTGCGACCTTGGCGCGTGTTGAAATCGAAGAACTTAAACGAGCCGTCGCGTTCGTCGTACTTAACGTCAAAGTTGGAATAACCCACAAAGTGAAGGTCCTCGAGCAACTTGCGCACGCCGCCCATGAGCTCGTCATTGGGCTCGGTGATGATACAGGCGTGGTTGCCGACACCGTGAGGCTGATGCTCCTCGAGCAGCACGTGACCCAGGCACATCATGCGCACCTTGCCGTTGCGGTCGGAATAACTGGTGAGCACGCGCATGTACTCGTCATTGCCGGGCACGCGATCCTGCAAGATCAGGTCGTCGGTGTAGCCGCTGGCATACGAGTCGCGAATGACCTGTTCCAGCTCGGCACGGTCGGCAATCTCATAGGCCTTTTTCTGGCCCTCGAACTCGTGCTGCCACCACATGATGCCGTCAGAAGGCTTCAGAATCATCGGGTAAGGAAAATCGATCTGGTCGAGCACTTCGGCAGGTGCCTCGCCTTGGGCGTTCAGCATCGCCATGGTGAAGGTAAAGGTATGCGGATAGGGCACGCCATGCTTCTCGCACAGCTCGTAGAAGATCTCCTTCTTCTGACACTGCTCAAGCATGCTGTAGGGAGCGTAAGGCGCGACGATGTTATCCGCCAACTCATGGGCATCCTTGGCCTGAGCCACGAGGGCAACATAGTTATCGCCACAGCCCACAAGAACAATCGTCTTATCGGCATGCGCTTGGGCAATGCCGTTGACGGTCCTGAGCATCACGGGCATGGTATCGATATCCACGTTGGGCGTGTAGTCGATAATCTGGCTGCGGTACGCGGGACCCGTCTGGTACTTGCCAAAGACCAGGCTCTTGACCTGGTACTCCTCGTAGAAGGCGCGCGCCACCGAATAGGCGTTGATGTCGCCACCGAGCAGCACGGGAATAAACTCGCGCTCTGTAAACTGCAATGCCATGGAAACTTCCTATCATGAACTGCCCACACAACGGGCGGTCTTTGCGCAACTGATTTATTCTAGCGTGCCAAACCGCCGGCGCCCAAAGCTCCACCGTATCTATGGCAATCAGCGCAATTATCCAGCATGAAATCCGCCCTCGCCGTGATGGGACCCTGTAGTTGCAAAACCCCACATGAGGCGACTTTTGATAAACAAAAACCCTCTCGACAGGGTTCCGTAACGTTAAAGTTGAACTCTATGGTTTCTCAACAATTCACCATTCCCGCAGGTCAAGGCCAAAGCCTCAAGTTCAACTTGACCCTTTGGAACCTTTAAGGTTCAAGTTGAGGTCGAAAGCAGTAGTAGAATACCGTTCGAACCATAACCTACGATTGATTGCAGAGGGACTGGATGCAGCATTCGAATCATCGCACCGCAGCGCTCATCGCGTCGAAGCCGGCTCGTATCATCACGAGCGCCGCACTCGCCGTTGCGCTGACGGCCACGCCGATGCTCTCCCCCGTTGCGGCGTGTGCCGCCTCGCAGGCAACGCAGGACCAGCTTTCCGCAGCCCAGCAGAAGATCGAAGCCGCCACGAGCGCCTACAACGACGCCCGCACCAAACTCGATGACCTGCAAAAGCAGATTGACTCCAATGAGGCGAGCATCGAGGAAATCGAGGCTAAGCTTCCCGAGCAGCAGGCCAAGGCAAGCTCTGCCATGCGCGATCTGTACAAGTATCAGAAGGGCACCAATCCCATCGTGAGCTTCCTGGTCAACGCGCAGAGCCTGGGTGAGTTCATCACGACCTGCAAATACACCAACCAGATCACGAGCTCGAGCGTCGACGAGATCGAAGAGCTCAATAACATGCAAACCGAACTCGAGCAGAACAAGGCCGAGCTCCAGCAGGCCAAGTCTCAGCTTGAGGCGGAGCAGAAAAACGCCGAGGATGCGCTGGCGCAGGCCCAGCAGCTCCGCAGCGAGGCACAGGCAAAAGCCGAGCAGGAAAATGCCGCCGAGCTTGCCAAGCTTGAGGCCGATAAGGCCGCTGCCGCCGAGAAGCTCTCGGGCGAGGGCGTAAGCGGCAGCAATTCCAGCAGCCAGGCCACCAACACCAACACCACCATCGACACCACGGTGAACAACTCCAATACCGGTAACTCCGATTACGATTCGTTCATTAATGAGTGGACGAGCCGCATCGACAATTATCTCGCCGGCTCCCCCATGGCAGGCCAGGGCTATAACTTTGCCGTCGCCGCTTGGAATACCGGTGTCGACCCCCGTTGGTCCCCCGCCATCGCCTGCATCGAGAGCACCAAGGGTGCTTATTGCGCCAATTCTTACAACGCCTGGGGCTGGAGTGCCCGTGGCGGCGGTTGGCGCAGCTTTGGCAGCTGGAGCGAGGGCATCTCCGCTCACGTTGCCTATCTGGGCGCCAACTACGGCTCCACCCTTACCCCGGCAGCGGCCAAAAAGTACTGCCCGCCCACGTGGCAGGACTGGTACAACAAAGTCGCCGCTCAGATGAACCGCATCTAAGTGCAACTGCAAAGGGCCCCAATGGGGCCCTTTTCTTTGGCCTTGCTAGACCAGAATTGGCATGCAGGCATAAGTGAGTGTTGGAAAAGTCGCTTGAGACTGAAACCCCTTCCGAAGGCAAGGTGATCCCACCACAACGTTATGGCGCGAGTGTGTCAACGGGAGCAACGATGATGCCATCGGGCGTTGTATGAACCGGCATGCCGAACCCAATGATGATGAGTTTTGCCACAGGCGGCTTCTCGCCACGCTCGACCAGCTTTCGCTCCAGCCGAAGCAGATTTGCAGATGCCTCGGGGATTTGAGGGCTTCCAAGCTTCACCTCCACGGCAATCCAGGTTCCATCGCGCCTGTGGATAACTGCGTCAACCTCGAGATCGTCGGCATCGTGGTAATGGGACACCAACGAGTCAGTTGCGGCGGCGTAAACCTTGAGGTCATGCAGGACGAGGGATTCGAAAAGCAACCCCAGTGTCTTCGGGTCAGATGCCAACGACTCCGGATTTGCTCCGAGCAGCGCAACGGCAAGCGAAGGATCGGCGAGATGCCTCTTCGCCCCCTGCCGCAGCTTCACCGGAGACCTGAGCGCTGGATGCCAAGCGGGGATATCGTCGATGATATTGATTCGTCTCAGGGCGTCCATGTATCTGGAGACCGAGTTCTTCGAAACGCCGGTACCGATATCTTTGTCAATAGACTTTGAGCCAGCAAGCGTCGACTCATTCCGCGCTAGCGATGCCAAAAGAGACCTGACCTTGACCGGATCGCGCTTAACGCCATCGGTTCTAGAAACATCCGATTCGCATACGCCATCAACATAGGCAGCGGCTATCTGCATGGCATCGTCAGTCGTTTTCCCCATCGCCTGAGGCCAACCGCCACGACACAACAAATCGGCGATTCCGGCGATGCCGGAGATTGACCCGACAGCCTGCTTGGCAGGGCAACCGGAAAGAAGCGTTCCGATCGAAACCGCGCCAGAAGAAACGCCAAGCTCGAACATCGTCATGGTGTCCATTCGCAACCTAGCTATTCGCCCAACGCCGCTATGCATCGGCTGCATCGAATCCCGAGGCGTTGCCGAACCCGTAAGAATAAACTGACCGGATTCTCCCCTCCTTGCATCGCACTCGAAACGCACGGCATCCCACAGCTTCGGCTCTTCCTGCCATTCATCGATGAGCCTGGGAGATCGCCCTGCTAATGCTTGCGCCGGATCGATCCGTGCCAGCTGGAGAGCGGAAAAATTTCCAGCCGGATCGGAAAGAGACAAGGATGAATTAGCAAAACGACTAGCCGAAGTGGTCTTTCCGCACCACTTTGGACCCTGAATGAGGACCGCACCGAAGATATTGAGATTACGGCTGATTGCCTTATCGATGCATCTATCTACATACCTATCCACACAGCCTCCTTCTTGACTTACCCATATTAGGTATTTTACCAGCTGCATGGTGACGATTGACGGAAATTTGTGGTGAGGATTGACGGCGAATTATGGTGACAGTTGACGGAATTCTGTGGTGACAATTGACGGCGCTTCGAAGCACGGAGCAATTTAACCGTCACAACACCTATGGCGATGGGCACTCGCCCCGCCCACGAGGCAGGACTGGTACAACAAGGTTGCAACCAGATGAACCGCATTTAAGCGCTACTGCAAAGGGCCCCAATCTGGGCCCTTTGCAGTAGCGGTACATTGCATTAAGCGACTATGCCGGTTGCGTTGCCGACGGCAATAATCACGATCATGATGACGCACATAATTCCCAGCGCCTTAAGCCACAGCGTGACAAACTCACGGTCCCGATAACGATCAAGCACGGGAAAGCGGCGCCGAAGCCTGCGGCGGTCGAGCATGCCAAACGAGATGAGCACCACCATGCCATCGACCATAAGAAAATACTCAAGGGCCAAAAACCACGTTGGATAGCTGCGGTTGGCTCCCGTGGGCTGGAATACGGCAAAATGGCTTCCGACCAGTAGCAGCAAGGTTGCCGCATAGATCATGCCGTTCCATATACGCCCAATGGGTTCCGGGATCCGTGAAAGCAGGCTCTTGCGGCGAGGAGTCACCGAAGAGACTTCCTTGGGCCGCCGCCCGAAAGACGGCGCCATTTGCGGAGTAGCCTGCGCCATTGAAGGCGCCGTCGTGCTATTCGAGCCAGGCTCAGGCAGACACAGCCCGTATGCCGCGCGCGCAGCGTGTCCGAGCGCCTCGGCACTTGCAAAGCGCTTGGCCGGATCGAGCGCCATGGCCATGCAAATCACATCCGTCAGCGGAACGGGAATGCCATGCGCCTCGCATTGCTCGCGCATGTCACGCCCGGGTTTGGGATCAGCCCCCGTCAGGCAAAAGAACAGCAGCGCGCCGAGCGCATAAATATCGCTACGCACGCTCGTCTGCCCAAAACCGTACTGTTCGGGCGGCGCATAGGAACGCGTGCCAAACTTAACGGTATCGGCATCGGCGCCGTCACGCCAGACACGCGCGATCCCCAAATCAATAATCACCAGCGAGGAGAAGGTCATGCCGGCATCGGGCGCATAGTTCGCGCCCGACACGATGATATTCGAGGGCTTCAGATCGCGGTGAATCACCGGCGCAGCCATCTCCCCCGCCGACGCAAAGCCGGCATGGAGCTCGGCGGCCGCATCGCAAAGGGCGCCAAACAGCTCGCAAGCATAATCGGGCGTCGCGCCCAAACGCGCCACGAGCGCCTCGAGCGTCTCGCCTTCGACATATTCCATCACCACATCGAGCTCCTCGCCCTCGCGGCGGCAGTCGACAATCCGGGGTAAGTGTTCAAAACGGCGCCCGGCCTGCTGAGCCGCAAACAGGCACTCGTAGACCCCGCCAATCTGCGCCGAAGCATCGATGCGCTTACGGACAAAGGGCCCAAGCGAACCGCCGCCAGAACCCTCAAAGTACACAAGCTCGGTTGTCTCGACATCCGAGCACTTGAGTGCCCGCTCCACGCGATAGCTATCATCACGCTCGAGCGACGCCAGGTGCCCGGCAAGCGCGGCGGTTAACTCATCATCGGAATATGTTGGGCTCTGAGTATCCATGGCGTCCATCATAGCGCAGGGCGCGGACACCCCATGGCATCCACGCCCTGTTCGTTCGCATAGTTGTTTCGGCAACAGCCAACTCAGTCATCGGCCGCTAACTCACCGTCTCCTCGCCAAAGCGATACAGTTCCTCGTTGACCTTTTGCAGGCTGCAGCCGCGATCGATACAAAAGATGACAATCGCATCGCGACGGTCCTTACAGTTGAGAACGCTTACCCCGGCAGCCGTCAGAGCGCGGTTGGTCTCCTTGAGCGTCAACGCCATCGCAAAGGCAATCTGCAGCACCTTATTACGGCTTGGATGGCGCGCACCGGTAAAAATCTGATAACCAAAGGTCTCGTTGAGGTCGGCCATGCGCACCACGCGCGAGCGCTCTAAGCCCTTTTCCTGCAGCAGCTGCTTAAGGTAGTCCGAAAGCGACGGGGCGGCAAAGTCGTGTTCTTTGATATAGCCATCGATGTTTGGCGCGTCGAGGAGCTCATTGAGCAACTCGTCCGTCAGCTTTTTATCGGGCATACGACCTCACCTCCCCATACGGCGCAACAGCAGCGACATGCTAGGCCAGCACCCAGCTTGCAGTGGCAGACTTATCAAACATGTTGGCAAAATACAGTGCCTTCTTGATATCGCCGTCAAAGTAGATATTGCCCGCCACGGAGCCACCGGCGGCAAGGGTACCAGACTGCAGCTCATCGGAGCCCTCGCTGTAGTAACCCTGATTCTGTTGAGCCCCGTTGGCGTCCTCGCCCTTCCAGTCGTAGATATTGTAATCTGCGCCCTCATCGCCATTGTTGACGTACGTGACGTGAATGCCCGTCATGGTCGAACCGTCATAATTTGTGAGGCCGGGCTGGACGGAATCGACAACGACGGAAAGACCGGCAGCCGTGGTCACCGTCGCGCCAACCGCCAGGTCAGTCGTAGACCGCTCTTCCTTCTTCGTCTCTTCCTTCTTGTCGCCATCGCCAGCGTCCTCGGTGACGGTCGCCTTATCGCTACCACAACCGGCAAGAAGACCGGCAGTCCCCAAGGCGACGGTGGCGAATGCGCCCAGTGCAGCGCGACGGCTCAGCAGCACTTCGTTTTCGAGCTTTTTCATAATGCATCCTTCCTACGATCCGGCTACCGCGCCGGCACACAGCACATCGTAGGAAGGATTAAACTTGAATTCATTAGCTGAGAGCTAAGGTTGCCATACAGAAGAGCGTGAAGCGCGTGTCCATCGCCGATGACACCTCGAGGCTTGCCAACATCGATTAGAACTACTGGTTCTACGGCTGCAGTGCCTTGCCTCGATTTCCGACATGGCGAACCTGCGCGGCGTGGTCCATGCGGACGACGACGCTCTCGAGCATGCCCTACACGCTCGATGCTCGCACGAGCTCGACAAGAATCCTGGTAGATGCGAGCTGAGAGCCACCCAAGGGTCACATGGGCTCGACCACATTCAACAACCACAAGGCCATCGTGGACGGCAACGACACGGCCTGCGACTCAAAGCAGACGATGCGCACGATGTGCCGAATAGACCGCGAGGAGCAGGCGGAATACCTCATAATAGCCGGGCAGTCCCTACGGCATAGGCTAGGCAATGGGGTGTGGGGCGTGTAGCAAGGACTAAAGCAGGTCGCTTTCCACCTCAACGTCTTCGATGCTTTCGATCTCCGCTTCAGTGGGCAGGGTCCCATCGGGGTCCTCGCCCTCCATGAACATCCTGATGGCGTTCTTAGCAATGATGCTCGTCGATGCCACGTCCACGCCGCCGCCAATCAAGCCGCCGGCGAGGGGCAGCATTTTCCCAAGGTTGATGATACCTTTCTCGCCGAACTTCGTGATAAATCTGAAGCCAACCTTCTGGTTGATCTTCACGAGTGCCGACCCGGGAATCTTCTTGATTGCAGCCTCAAGCGATTTCGTCCCAGTCTTGATGAGCCCCATTTTGACAAGATCACTCGCCGTCGTACCCGTGAGGCACATGTAGATCATCGTCTGAACTTGGTCGGACGTAACGTCATAGCCACCCATCTTCGCGATGCAGGCGATCATGCGCATCTGAACGTACATGACGCTGCTTATGTTCGCGGGAATTGCGACCGGAAGCGTAATCAAGCCCCCGAGCCCGGTGACGAAACCTGAGGTTCCGCATTTCATGACCTGCCACTTTGCGAGTGCCCTTGCGGCATCATCGGGCGACTTCGCCTTTCCCGTGTAGTCGGCAACCATCTCGTCGACCGAACGACTCACCTTAGGGACGCCATTCAGTGCGCTCCTGTAGATGGTATCGAGCAGCTTGCCGGCCGATTCCTCATCGATGGGAATCTCGAAGCCTTTGGCCTTTTCAACCGTTTCTTTCTCTCCCGTCTTCTTAGCCATGGCTCTTCCTTTCTCGCAGCTTTGCTTTCACAATGACCCTTGCAAATTCTGCGAACCGTCCATCAATCTTTGGACATTTTACCTCGCGATTTATAGCGATAATTCAGCTGCCAGCTGATTTGTGGCCGCAGCGAATGATGGGCTCGCAAGTTGGCCTATGTCCTGTTGGTGGGTCCTTATGGAATCTATTGCGATGAGCTGGCATGGGGGCTGGCGATCGCGGACCGCATCCCCGTGTTACTGGCGGCGGTGCCCTCACGCCAAACACTTGCACATTCGGATTGCTACACAACGAATGAAACTTGTTGATGTGGGGCGCGGTTCATTCAGGGTCCGTCCCCTCGCTTCATCCTCAAGAAGCTCGTCGAAACCTACCCCACCGTGACGGATTCCCCGGTAAAGGCGCTCACAAGCAACAGGATAAAGAAGGCCAAATAGCTGATGCTCAGCAGGTAGGCGATGATCAAAAAGGCAATCCATCCTACATTGGTCTTACCTTCGGCGCGGCGTTGCTCGCGAGAACGGCGCAGCCAGACCGTCACGCCAATGGCCACAATCAGCAGCACGAGCGCCGCCGCGGCCAACCCGGCAAGCGCAAACATAACGCCAATGCTCACAGCAATAACCGGAAGCAGTAGCAAGCCACACCCGCATCCACCCGGACTATATACGGAAGACTGTCGGCGTCGCCTCATCGCCACCCCCCATCATCTTTGAGCACTACAGTGCGATGGCCTGCTGAACAGGAACGATCTTATCGAGTTCCGGTTCAATCCGCCTTTTCTCGGCCTCAAGGTCAAACGCCACCTGAGCGCGCAGCCAATAACCATCCGTCAGGCCAAAATAACGGCAAAGACGAAGGTCGGTGTCGGCCGTCACACGACGCCTTCCCAAGATAATCTGTCCAATGCGTTGAGCCGGAATCCCGGTCTCCTTAGCAAGGCGATATTGAGAAATGCCCATGGGGACAAGAAATTCCTCTTTGAGAAGCTCGCCAGGAGTCACCGGCGGCAGCAAATCAGACGCAGTCTCATCACTTGTGATAATCGGCGATTTCGACATTCCAAGCCATCCCCTGTCTCCACTCAAAACAGACCCGATAGCGCTCATTGACACGGATGCTATATTGACCGGCGCGATCGCCCTTCAACGCTTCAAGACGATTGCCTGGCGGAACGCGAAGATCATCAAGCGAAGCGCAGATCTGCAGCTGGCGAATCTTCCTCAAGGCGACCCGCTCAAAAGGAATGAACTTCCTAATCCGCGCACCCATTGCAAAGCGTTCAGTGTCTTCATCTTTATATGATGCAATCATAGTATCGCCTTACGTTAATAACGTCAAACGTTTCTATAGACTTACATCTCTATTATATCGTACATCTGTTCGTGTTTTCTAGAACAGGTATTCTTCGACACTTAAGCAAGCAAAAGCAATCGTTTGTAGACATCGAGGCCCTTGAGTAGGATTTCCTCGTCAAAGAGCATGGTATCAGTGTGAAGAGCGCTCATCGCATAGGCTGGGCAGCCGTCTGCGTCGATCGGGTTTTCTTGCGCCTCCGGCACACCCGTGCCCAGCAAGAAGAACACGCCCGGCAGATGGCGCTGATAGAAAGCGAAGTCCTCGGCAATCAGCAAAGGCTCATCTACGAGCTGTAGCTCGGGCAAGGCAGGCGCGACATTGGCAAATAGCTCGGGGTCGTTGTCGACCGGCGGATACCCTTCAGCAAAGTCGAGATCGTACGTGCAGCCCGTTGCAGCGCATGCCTCGTCGAGTACACGGCGCACGCCCTCGCGCGCGCGGTCGAACATGTCGTCCGTAAACACACGCAGGCTGCCGGCCACGTGGGCCTCCCCCGCCACCGCATTGCAGACGGTACCGGCCTGCAGCAGGCCGAACTTACCAATGCAGGGTTCATCGACACCCAACTCGTCCATCAGCTCGCGCTCGGCAACCAAGAATTTGGCAGCCGCCAACGCCGCATCGTGCGATTCCTCGACCGGAACCCCATAGGTCTTGGCGATATGGATGCTTGTCCCGTGAATGTGCACGTGCGTCTCACTCGAGCGCGCCAGCAATGGACCGGAGCAGCTCGCCAACGTGTTCGCAGGCAGATCGGGCCACACGTGAAAGCCAAAAATGCGGTCGACCCCGTAGCGCTCGAACACACCGCTCTCGCATACCGTCTTGGCACCGCCGGTCGTTTCCTCGGCAGGCTGGAACACAAAGAGCACGTTGCGCTTGATGGTGCCCGGCTGCTCGCGAATCGTACGGTCAACATACGTCGCGGCGGCAAGTGCCATGGCCATGTGCCCATCGTGCCCGCAAGCGTGCATCTTGCCGGGATGAGACGAGGCGAAGGTCGCGCCTGTGGCCTCGGCAATGGGCAGTGCATCCATGTCGGCACGAATCGCTGTGGCACACGCGGCACCAACGCCAGCGTCAAAGAAAGCGCAAACGCAGCTGGAGCACGGATGGATCACCTCGCAGGCAAGCGGCGCCAACACGCCCTCGATATAGGCGATAGTCTGCGGAAGATCGAAGCCGAGCTCCGGGATCCTGTGCAAGTCGTGCCGATAGCGACGGAGTTCTTGGAGCTCGGTCATAGAGGTTCCTTTCATAGGTGTGCGCCGGTTGCTATCTATTGTGCCGCAAGATTGCCACACCCTTATTTCCAGCATATCCCTGCATTTTTTAAACGTTATATACGAATACTCTTGTTTGGTAAAGTGCAACGTGGTAGGGTCTTTACCACTTGATAGAGGCGCGGGCACGAAGATCCGCGGGCGAGCCGGCAGGCTTTGACCCCGTGGGGAGGCGAAACCCGCCGAACTGGGTTTTTCGGGCACGAACAACCTGGTGGGCCTGCGGGAAACACCCGCAGGACTGTCTGCAGCAATGCGGGAGCGCTATCCGGACATTGGGTCCACGCTATGCGGATTCGATGCGCAGATGGCGCCGTCTGGATAGCGAGGTTTACGGGACATGGCATTGACCCCCAACGAGGCATATGCGGCCAAACAGCCGTTTGTGGACAAGGAGACGCTCGAGCATATCGTCGAGCAGTTTCCCACGCCGTTTCATCTATACGACGAGGCGGGCATCCGCCGCAACATGCAAGAAGTACGCGACGCCTTTGCATGGAACCCAGGCTTTAAGGAGTACTTTGCCGTCAAGGCCAATCCCAACCCGGCGCTCATCTCCATTCTTAACGAATACGGCTGCGGGTGCGATTGCTCGAGCTATACCGAGCTCATGATTGCCCGCTCGCTGGGTATCACGGGACACGACATCATGTTCTCGTCCAACGACACGCCGGCGGTGGACTTTGAGCTCGCCGGCAAGCTGGGTGCCATCGTCAACTTTGATGACATCAGCCACATCGAGTTCTTTGAGCGCGTTGCGGGGCCTATCCCCAAGACGGTCAGCTGCCGCTTTAATCCGGGCGGCCTGTTCCAGCTCTCCAATGGCATCATGGATAACCCCGGCGACTCCAAATACGGCATGACCACCGAGCAACTCTTCGAGGCCTTCCGCATGCTCAAGGCCAAGGGTGCCGAGGACTTTGGTATCCACGCATTCCTTGCCAGCAACACCGTCACCAACGACTACTACCCCAAGCTCGCGCGCATCCTCTTTGAGCTTGCCGTGCGCCTGGAGCGCGAGACCGGCGCACACGTCGCCTTCATCAATCTATCCGGCGGCGTCGGCATCCCCTACCTGCCCGAGCAGCAGGCCAACGACATTCACGCCATCGGCGAGGGAGTGCACGCGGCATACGACGAGATCTTGGTTCCCGCCGGCATGGACGATGTGGCCATCTGCACCGAGATGGGCCGCTTTATGATGGGCCCCTACGGCTGCCTGGTCACCAAGGCCGTCCACGAAAAGCAGATCTACAAGGACTATATCGGTGTCGACGCAAGCGCGGTCGACCTGATTCGCCCTGCCATGTATGGCGCCTACCACCACATTACGGTAATGGGTCAGCCGGGTGGCGCCGACAAGACCGCGGCGCCTGTCACAAACACGTACGACATTACGGGCAATCTGTGCGAGAACAACGACAAGTTCGCCATCGACCGCGAGCTACCGCAGATCGACATGGGTGACGTGCTCGTGATCCACGATACCGGTGCGCATGGTTACTCCATGGGCTACAACTACAACGGACGGCTGCGCTCCGCCGAGGTGCTACTGCGCCCCGATGGCTCGGCCGACCTCATCCGCCGCGCCGAGCGCCCGGGCGACTATTTTGCCACGCTCGACGTGCTACCGTGCGGACGAGAGCTGCTGGCCAAATCGCGCGCCGAAAGCGCTCGACGTCGCGCTCAGGACGAGCGCTTGGCCGTCGCCGCCCAATGGAATAAACGCATCCAGATCGCGGAAGCGAAGGAGAAGAACATGGATATCCGCAACCTCGAGGGCTCAATCGTCGCCCTTGTCACGCCGTTTAAAAAGGACGGCAGCGTCGACTTTGACGCACTCGAGCGCCTTATCGATTTCCACCTGCAAAACGGCACCGACGCTATCCTCACCCTGGGCACCACCGGCGAGAGCGCCACGATGACCGATGACGAGGACAACTCCGTCGTCGCCGCCGTGGTCAAGCATGTTGCAGGACGCGTCCCCGTCATCGCCGGCTCGGGCTCCAACTCCACGCAAACCATGCTCGCCAAGTCGCTCACCTACCAGGGCTTGGGAGCCGACGGCCTGCTGCTCATCACCCCCTACTACAACAAGTCCAACGAAGAGGGCATCTATCAGCACTTTAAGACCGTTGCCGATGCCGTAGATATCCCCTGCATCCTGTACAACATCCCCGGCCGCTGCGGCTGCGGCATCAGCGTGCGCAACGTGGAGCGCCTGGCCGCGCACCCCAACATCATGGGCATCAAGGAAGCCTCAGGCAACGTCGCTTACGCAGCCAAGATCGCCCACCTGCTGTCCGATGACTTCCGCATGTACTCGGGCGAGGACGCACTTACCGTACCGCTCATGAGCCTGGGCGCCTCGGGCACCATCAGCGTGTGGGCAGACGTTCAGCCGCAGCTCGTGCATGACATGTGCCGCGCCTATTTGGACGGTGACGTGGCGCGTGCCCGCGATATCCAAATTGCCGCACAACCGCTCATCAACGCCCTCTTTAGCGAGGTCAACCCCATCCCCGTTAAGGAAGCGCTCGCCCAGATGGGCATGATCGAGGCAAACTACCGCATGCCGCTGTGCCCCATGGCAGACGACACGCAAGCCGCACTTACCGATGCTCTGAAGGGAGCTGGTCTGCTTGATTAAGACCGTCATTATGGGAACGGGCCGCATGGGCTCGCTCATCCGCACTACCGCCGAGGGTATTGTCGATACCGCCGGACAGCCCGTTTTCGACATTGTGGCCCAGATTGGCTTCGATTTGAGCGAGCTCGAGAACGCACCGGCTGCCGATGTGATTATCGACTTCTCGAACGTCGTGACCTTTGACGCCGTCGTCGCCTATGTCGAGCGCACGGGCGCGGCGTTGGTCTCGGGCACCACAGGCTACACTCCCGAGCAGATGGACCGCCTGCGTGAGCTGGGCCAGAACGCCCGCGTCATGCACTCCGGCAATTACTCCATCGGCATCGCAGCCCTGCGTCATCTAGTGGCCCAGGCCACGCGTGAGCTGCCCGGCTTTGACTGCGAGATTGTCGAGACTCACCACAACCAAAAGGTCGACGCCCCCAGCGGCACCGCAAAGCTGCTGCTCGACGCCGTAGTCGAGGCCGAGCCCGAGGCAGGCTACCACCCCGTCTATGGCCGCGAGGGCATGTGCGGCGCGCGTGACCCCAAGGAGATCGGCATGCACTCGCTGCGCGGCGGCACCGTCGCCGGCGTGCACGAGGTGAGTTTCTTTGGCCAGGACGAGGAGGTCACGCTCACCCACCGCGCCACGAGCCGTCAGATCTTCGTCAACGGTGCCTTGGCAGCCGCGCAGAAGCTCATCACCCGCGAACCCGGCTTCTACACCTTCGACCAGGTCATGTTCGCCTAACTAGTTATCAACCATACCCCCTCAAAGGAGAGACAGCATATGAGCAACGCAGCCGAGATGGACGCACAGGAGATTATCAACTACATCGCCACCGCGCCCAAAAAGACGCCCGTCAAGCTGTACGTGCGCGAGAAGCCCGGCATGAAGGTTGCCTGGGGCGACGCGCATGTCTACGGCGGGCGGCGCGGCAAGACCGTCTTTGGCGACTGGGATGAGCTCAGGGCAATCCTCGACGCCAACGCCGACTCTATCGACTACTACGACGTAGAGAACGACTGCCGCAACTCCGCCGTGCCCATGCTCGACCTTAAGGGCATCAACGCCCGCATCGAGCCGGGCGCGATCATCCGCGACCGCGTCGAGATCGGCGACCGTGCCGTCATCATGATGGGTGCCATCATCAACATCGGCTCCGTTATCGGCGAGGGTTCCATGATCGATATGGGAGCCGTGCTGGGCGGCCGCGCCACCGTGGGCAAGAACTGCCATATCGGCGCCGGCACCGTGCTGGCAGGCGTTGTGGAGCCCGCCAGCGCCACGCCCGTCATCATCGAGGACGATGTCATGATCGGCGCAAACGCCGTGGTCCTGGAAGGCGTGCGCGTGGGCAAGGGCGCTGTTGTCGCCGCCGGCGCCGTGTGCGTCGAGGACGTCCCCGCCGGCGCCGTCGTGGCCGGTGTCCCCGCCCGCGTCATCAAGATGCGCGACGAGAAGACCGACAGCAAGACCGGCCTGGAAGAGGGCCTGCGCCAGCTTTAATAGTTACGCGGTTTTGACAAACCGCGTTTTCGCTGACTTATGCTCAACCAGTAGCGAAATTAAGCCCCAAGTAAAAAGGCCGAAGCCCTCATCCGAGGCTTCGGCCTTCGCTTTCTCGCTGCAGGCGTAACGCAACTTATCGATTCTCGATGCTGCCGATGTTTTTGAGCTCGATGGAGATGAGGCCGTTGGGCTCGTTGACGAACTCGATGTACTCGGAGTTCGAACCCATCTCGGCCGGGAAGCTGATCTCGATACCCGTATCGGTACGAATCTTATGATTGCGAACCGCCGCGCGCTCGACCTGCTTGCGCTCCACGGGAATGCGCTCGGGAACCTTCTCCTCGGTCAGTGCCGCGCGCACACTTTCCTTGATGACCGGCTCGTCCTCAAAGACCTCATCGACGATATCCCAGGGCGGAAGCTCCTCGTCATCCTCGACCTTCTCGGCCACAGCGGCCTTAACCTTGGCGAGCGCCACGGCCGTGTTGGCGCCGTGCTCCTCGGCGACTTCCTCGACCACACGCGTCACGGTGTCGATGACCTCCTTGCCAGATACGCCCGTGTCGCACTGCAGCAGGCCATCGGGGATAAGCATACGGTCCTCGCCGGCAATCTTGCGCTTCTTGTCCACGTAGCCGATCTCCATGGTACTCGCGCGCACGATGGCATAGCTCGGCACCTTTTGCGAGGGGTTCGGCAGAATGGCGTAGTGGCGCGCGATGTCGTTGCGCACCTCTCCCTCCTCGCGGCCCACTTCGTGCATAAAAGCCTGCTTGGAGCCCAGCAGCATCACGGCAAACCAGCGGGCATCCTCATCGTCGTCAAAATCGGCCACGAGCACGTCGGTGGACTCGGCTTTCTCGGCTTTGGTGAGCTCGGAGGAGATAAACTCTGCAATCTGCTGCGACAGGTCCACGAACTCGCGCTCGCCAAAGAAATAACCCTTGAGCTCGCCGCCAAACGCAGAGTTCTCGGCAAACGCGGCGCGTTTATTGTCGGCCGAGGTACGTGCGCGGCGCAGATGCGTGGTCACGAAGTTGCGCACGGTACGGCTCTCGATATCGAGCTCGCGCTGGCTCATAACGTTGACGGCAGAGTCAAAGTCCAGGATATGCAGAATCGCATGATTGATTTTCATATACGGCATTCCGTTCTAGATTGAATTGAGTACGAACCAGTATAGCGGTCGAGCCCGCCCCAGGCGCATCGAAGATTGGTGCATCGGGGACAGGTTGCTTTGCACCAATGGCTAGCGCAGGAGCTCGGACTGCCATACCTCGAGCTGTTCTGCCAGGCTCTTACCACTAGAAGGCACGCTGAACTCGGGACGTTTGGGCAGCAGCGCACACTTAAGAATTGCCACGATGGTCTGCGAGACAAAGCGTCGCGTATCCTTGTCAAACCCTTGCGCAGCCTGGAGCATCACGGGCAGGCTCTCGCGCAGATTCCCAGCGATATCCGCAAACCGCTCAGCACCCGTAGCCTCAAACACGGAGAACAACGCATCTACAAAACGCTCGCGTTCGCTAGGTGACACCGCAAGCAGCATCTCGCGAATGGAGCCATCAACGTATCGAGCACCGGCGGACAGGCGCTCACAGTACACGAAGTCGCGACCATCAACCACCCAGCTAAAGGGATTGTGCTGCAGCAGGCTGAACTCGGTGCTCTCAACGATGGCATAGTCCTCCTGCGTCTCGAACATCATGCCAAAGATCGACGACCGAGGTAGCGTCTTGTCGATTCGACCGGAAAGATCGGCAAAGGCGTTGCCGTTCAGAAACTCCTCAACGAAACCCGGACCATCATGGGAATACGCCTGTTCGATTCGCGCACGGGCGACATCGGAGCACATCGCCGCACCGTACACCGCAAGGTTTCCACCCTTGGAATGACCTCCGCACAAAAGCGGCCCGTCAATCGCATCCGCCGCCTCGTCCACATAACGCGCCGCGGATTCCTGGGCCGGCACAGGATACCGGAACGCCATGTTAAAGTCCTCTTTCCAGCCCACAATCGTGCTGTCGGTCCCCCGGAAGGAAAGATAGCTAAACCCCGCCGGAAACCGGAACGCCATGGCTGCAAACTGCTCTGTCGCCACCACATCGCTCACGGCACGATAGCCGCAAACGTGCACGCCACGGTAGCGAGGACTTGCTGCCACGGCCTCCAGCAAGGCCTTGCTCCCCTCCGGGTCCCACAAGTCGTCAATCATGTCCCGGTAGCACTCGGCACGCAGCAGCTCGCGTACGTCTAGGCCCTGCCAGTTCGTCAGCTCCGCCATATCACCCGGCAAACGCAAATAGGACAACCACGCAAAGACGAGGCTATCCACCGCGCAGAACGGCCTCTCCTCAAACGGATCAAACGCCGTCTGGGCATAGGTTAAAAAATTAGGCGAATCCGACATGGCCCTCCCATCAACTATGGTGCATTGGGGCAACTATGGTGCATTGGGGTCAGGTTACTTTGCACCAAAAAGGCGCCCGGGCCGTGTGGACCCGGACGCCTTCATTGTAGCTTTTCGCTCTAGCGAGCTTGATTTAGCAGGAGAAGTCGACGCTGTCGATGATGTCCTTGAGGGCCTTGGCGGAGGCGGTGAGCTCATGCTGCTCGTCATCGTTCAGCGGCACGGGGACGCGACAGACGACGCCGTCGCGGCCAACGACCGTCGGCATGGAGATGGCAAGATCGGACAGGCCATACTCGCCCACCATGAGCGAGGAGACGGGCAGAACGGTCTGCTCATCGCGCATGACGGCGGTGCAGATGCGCTTGACGGCCATGGCGACGCCATAGTAGGTGGCGTGCTTCTTCTCGATGATGGTGTAGGCGGAGTTCTTGACGTCCTCGGCGATGCGCTTCTCGGCAGCCTCATGCTCCAGATGACCGTGAAGCTCGCAGAAAGTGTTCAGCGGCACGCCGGCAACCTGGGCGCTGGACCAAGCGACAAACTCAGAGTCGCCGTGCTCACCCATGACATAGGCCTGGACATCGCGCGGGTCAACCTCGACGTGGGCACCAAGCATCTGCTGCAGACGGCCAGTGTCGAGCACGGTGCCGGAGCCGATGACATGGCCCTCGGGCAGGCCGGACATCTTGATGGCGGCATAGGTCAGAACATCGACCGGGTTGGAGACAATGAGCAGAATGCCGTCGAAGCCAGACTTCTTAATTTCGGGAATGATGGACTTAAAGATGTTGACGTTCTTGTTGACCAGGTCCAGGCGAGTCTCACCGGGCTTCTGGGCAGCGCCAGCGGTGACGACGATCATGGCGGCGTCGGCGACATCGGAATAATCGCCGGCGTAGATCTTCATCGGCTCGGCAAACGTCATGCCGTGCGCGATATCCAGGGCCTCACCCTCGGCGCGGTTCTTGTCCACGTCGATGAGGACCATCTCGGAGAACAGACCACTCTGCATCAGCGCGAACGCCGAAGACGAACCAACGAAACCGCAGCCGACAATAGCGACCTTCTTCTCGTTAACCATTAGAAACTCCCATCTCTCTCCACAAACAAGCCGCCCGGGAACGACCCGAGCGGCTTGCCGTAATCCCAATACATCCAATCGGGACTTTGATTATGCTCCTATTCGCAGCCAAAAATCGACCGTTTACCGAAATTGTTTGCAGGATTCGTAAAATAACTGCACGAAATCGGTTTCGAGCTATTGACGAGCCAAAACAATTTTCTAATACAGACCTGCCTCGCGAATGGCCTCGACGGCAAGAGCGATCTGATCGGGCGGCAAGACCAGCGCCATGCGCACGTGCCCCTCGCCCGAAGGACCAAAGCTCGCGCCCGGCGTCACCACAACGCCGGCCTTCTCCATGAGCTCCTCGCAAAACGCCATCGAATCGGTGCGGCCACCGGGAAGCTTGGCCCACACAAACATGGAACCATGCGCATTGGGGCGCTCCCAACCCAGGCCCTCCAGACCGTCGCACAGGGCATCGCGGCGCTCCTGGTACTTCAGGCGCTGCGCCTCGACCTCATCGCGCGGACCGTTCAGGCAGGCGATGGCAGCCTTTTGGATCGGGAAGAACATGCCAAAGTCGATCTGGCTGCGCAGCTTGGCAAAGGCCGAGACCACGTCCTCGCGACCAACCAAAAAGCCAATGCGCGCACCGGTGACGTTAAACGACTTGGAAAGCGAGAAGAACTCCACGCCCACCTCGAGCGCGCCGGGATACTGCAAGAAGCTGCCGCCGGGCTCGCCGTCAAACACGATGTCGGAGTACGCGTTGTCATGGACGATGAGCAAGTCGTGCTCGCGGGCGAAGGCGATGATCTCCTCGTAGACCTCGGGCGTGCCCACCGAACCCACCGGGTTGGCAGGCAGCGACACGATCATATACTTGGCACGATCGGCCACCTCGGGATCGATACCCGCCACATAGGGCAGGTAATTATGCTCGGCGACCAACGGATAGTACTCGAGCTTGGCATCGGCGATCTTGGCACCCGCCTCAAAGACCGGGTAGCACGGATCGGGAACCAGAATGGTATCGCCCGGATCGAGCAGAGCCAGGCCCAAATGACCCACACCCTCCTGCGTGCCGTTGCACGACTGCACCATGGACGGCGTAATGCCCGAAACGCCAAAGCGACGCTCATAGTAATCGCACACGGCTTGCTTGAGTTCGGGCAGGTCGCGCAGGGCGTACTTCCACATCTCGGGATCTTGAGCCGCCTGCGTGAGCGCCTCGACCACGTGGTCGTACGGCTTAAAGTCGGGCGTGCCCACGCTCATGTTGTAAATGGTCTTACCCTGAGCCTTCAGCGCGAGCAGTTTGTTGTTGAGCGAGGCAAAGACCTCCGCGCCAAAGCGGTCGAGACGCTGCGATGCCTGCATGGTGCCACCTTTCGATATAAAAAAGCGGCGCTCCGACAAGAGCGCCGCGCGATACGGGCCATCAGATTGCAAAAGTGTAACGCTTGCAGCCTCCGTATTGGTTCAATTTAGCCAACCTTAGTCAATCGGATTGAGCGCGTCGATCTGCGCGAGCCACAGGCGCGAGCTGGCATCGCTCGGCATACGCCAATCGCCGCGCGGGCTGAGCGTCACCGAGCCCACCTTGGGACCGTCGGGCAGGCAGCTGCGCTTAAACTGCTGAGCAAAGAAGCGGCGGTAGAACGTACGCAGCCACGTATGAATGGTCTTGACGTCGTAGACGCCCTCGAAGCTCTTGAGCGCCATGCGGTAGATCTTGCCCGGCTCAAAGCCAAAACGTAGCAGGTAATAGAGGAAGTAGTCGTGCAGCTCGTACGGGCCCACCAAATCCTCAGTCTTCTGCGCAATCTCGCCGTCGCCCGTGGGCGGCAGAAGCTCGGGGGACACCGGCGTATCGAGGATGTCGAGCAAGACCTCGGCAATACGCCCGCCAAAGACATCGGCCGCATAGCGCACCAGATGGCGCACAAGCGTCTTGGGCACGCTCGCATTGACGGCGTACATGCTCATGTGGTCGCCGTTGTAGGTAGCCCAGCCGAGCGCCAGCTCCGACAGGTCGCCCGTGCCGATGACAAAACCGCCGGCCTGATTGGCCAGATCCATCAGAATCTGCGTACGCTCGCGGGCCTGGCTGTTCTCGTAGGTCACGTCCTGCACGGCCGGATCGTGCTCAATGTCCTTGAAGTGCTGCTCCACGGCCGCGTGGATCGAAACCTCGCGGAAGCTCACGCCAAGGTCGCGAGCGAGCGACTCGGCGTTGGACTTGGTGCGATGCGTCGTGCCAAAGCCGGGCATGGACACGGCAGTGATGCCCGTGCGCGGCAGCCCCAGTGCATCGAAGGCACGCACGGTCACAAGCAGCGCCAACGTGGAATCCAGGCCGCCCGAAAGACCGATGACTGCAGCCTTGGTGCCCGTATGGGCCAGGCGGGTCTTGAGGCCGGCGGTCTGCAGGTCGAGGATGGTCTCGCAACGCTCGGCAAGGTCACCATGGTCGGCCGGCACAAAGGGCGCGCGGGAGAAGACACGGTCGATGCCGAGTGCATCGCGCAGGACAGGTTCGTCTGTCAGCACGCCCTCAAAAGAGAACTCAACGGTCGTGGCCTCCGGCGCATCGTCCGCGCGCGTCCACGTCGTCGAGCGACGGCGCTCGGCAACCAGGCGGTCAAGGTCAACGTCGGCGATGGCCATATCACAGGTAAGCAGTTTGGTCGCGGTGAGCTTGGAGCCGTTTTCGTAGACAAGGTTCTCGCCCGCAAAGACCATGTCGGTCGTGGACTCGCCCTCACTCGCATCCGCGTAGGCATAGGCACAGTACAGGCGCGCACTCTGATTGGAGATGAGACTGCGGCGATAATCTGCCTTACCGATAATCTCGTCCGAAGCCGACGAGTTGAGAATCACCGTCGCACCGGCAAGCGCCATCTCGGTCGAAGGGGGCGCCGGCACCCACAGGTCCTCACAGACCTCAACGCCCAGCACCAGGTCCTCGGCGCCCTCATCACAGCAACGGTAGACAAGCCCCGAACCCAGCGGGACCGGACCCTGACCGGCAAATTCAACCCACACGGGATCCGCAGGCGCCGGAGCAAACCAACGGCGCTCATAGAACTCGCCATAGTTGGGCAAATACTTCTTGGCCGTGAGGCCCAAAAGCTCGCCCGCACAGCACACGGCCGCGCAGTTGTAGATGTTTTCGGCCACCGCAACGGGAAGGCCGACGGTAAAGACAATCGGCAGCTCGCGGGTTTCATCGAGGATATGCACCAGAGCAGCCTCGCAGGCATGCAGCAATGTGCGGTTATGGAACAGGTCGGCCGCGGTATAGCCGGTTAGGTTAAGCTCGGGCAACACCAGCGCGCGAACGCCACGCCCGGCAGCATCGCGAACAGCCGCCAGCGCAACCTCGGCATTGCCCTCGACATCGGCCACGCGAATCTGCGGCGACGCCGCCGCCACACGCAAAAAGCCATCAGACTGAGAAAGGTGAAGATTCATAAGAATGCTCCCGTGCGTAGACGCTATTCAACACAATTAGCAAGCCCTATTGTAGTTCAACCGCCGGGTGTAACCGCATCCCACCAACTTGGTGAGCAATTGATGAGTTGATGGTATCTGTTAAATGTCACGTACGATTCACATCTGGTGGGTACCCTGATGGCTACACGAAACGAAGCAGATTTACACCGGGAGGACCCCGTATGACAACCAAGTACACCGACGCGCCGCGCACGCGCGTCATGACGCCGGCATCGCTCAACAACGGCGTGCACGAGAACCATTCCATCGGACAGACCATGGCCATCGCGCCCAAAAAGGGCCTGTTCGACGACATTTCCATTCCCCAGATCATCGCCGGCGCCGCAGCTGCCGCCACGAGCGTGGCACTTGCTTCAAAGATCGGCATTGCCGGCTCGGTGATTGGTGCCGCTGTGAGCTCAGTCATCACTGTTGTGTCCTCGCAGGTCTATCGCCACTTTATCTCCGCCAGCGCCAATGCCCTCAAAGGTACGTACGCTGACGTCGACTACCCCGCCGGCGCCTACGAGCCCGTTGAGCTTAATGCCGAGGAGCACCTGGGCGGCGCCGCGACTACGCAGGAGATGCGCCAGGTTGCGGGGCGCGCGACCACGGCGCGCGTCGCCCCCAACAGCTTGCGCGCCAAGGCGGCGGCAGAGCGCAGCCAGACGCAAAAGAAGGTCATCATCTTCTCGATCGCCATCGCCATTGTCGCAGTCATCGCCTGCGCTGGCGCCATCCTTATCACCACTGCCGGTGAGGGTCTGGGCGAGCGTCCCGAGCCAATCCTTTCGTCGCGCACGACCGAGAGCGATGCAAATGTCAACACCCAGTCGCAAGATCAGCAGGCGCAGGCGGACGGCACGCAAGACAGTTCTACCTCAGCCGATTCGTCCTCGAACACCCAAAACCAATCGCAGGGCACCGATTCCTCTACGGCCAACAGTGGCACGCCGTCCGACACGACCAACTCAAGCCAAACAACTGACGGTTCACAGCCGAACACGGGAGGCCAGACGAGCGACACCACGTCGGGAACGGGTGCAGCAGACAGTAGCAACACTAACAGCTCGAGCGGAACCGCGTCCGGCACGGCATCTGACAACTCAAGCCAAGGCACGGCATCGGGCAACTAAGCACATTTGCCTCTCATAGATAACCGACCTGTACAACGGGCGCGAATCGAAAGCGGTTCGCGCCCGTTTGCCTTGGGCGCCGCCATGGCGAACGCCATGCGATGGTAAGATGCTTTACATGTGTAAAGAGGAGATTTGCCATGAGCAAGACAATAGTTAGGCCCACGCTTTCGCTGGGCAACCACATCTATCTGTATCGCCTGCTGCGCGATGCGATTGGATGCGGCAAGCAGACGTTTATGACGCAGGTCGAGGAGGCGCTCGCCGCTGGCGACATGACCGCTTATGACCTGGGCTTTGAGTCCACGCGCGAGCTGCTCGAGGAGCTTGACGACTGCATTAAGCTGACCGTCTTTAAGGGCGGTCGCCTGTATGCCACCGTCATCGCCAACGAGGCATGGGATGCCGCCCTTGCCAAGGGCGAGGACAAGCCCAAGGCTGCCAAGGGCGCCAAGCAGTCCTACAAAAAGAAGAAACGCGGTGAGAAGGACCTCAAGGCCGTGCGCCCCAAGCACGTTAAGCGTCCCGAGCCCGAAGCCATGGTTGAAGCCGCACCGGAACCCGAGCCCGAGACAGAGATCGAAGTCGCTATTGAGGTAACGGCAGAAGCCGAAACCAAAATCGCCGCCACGACCGATTCCGAAGTCATATCCGAGCAGGAAGCCACTGTGGAGCTCAACGAAGCGCCCAAGTCGACAACCGAAGAAGCCGCTGACCAACCCGAGACGCCTGCGTTCCAAAACAGCGATGTCTTTGGCAACGAGGCCGAGGACGATCGGCCCGAAGAACTCGCAGAACAGGACGCTACCGAGGCGGCATCGGAGCCCGAGGCGCCGCAGCCCGCCATCTCGCTCACAGTCGTCTATGACCCCGAGAACGCCAACGCCGGCATCACCACCATGGCATCCACGCCGGTCGAGACAAAGTCGAGCGTCGAGAATGGGAACGCGACGCAGGTTGAGGTTGAAACCGCAGCTACAGACGCGCCCGTCACCGTGAAGTCCGCAGATTCCGCGATCAAGCCGGAAGCGACGCCGGAGCCCGCACCCGTCATCGAGTCCGCATCCGCACCTGTCTATGACCAAATTTCCGCACCTGCACCGGCTCCGGTCCCCGCTGCAGCACCGGCCTCCGAACCTGCAGTGCCCGCCATCCCCGAGGACTTCCCCGTCGATTTCGCAACCGAGGTCTTCTGCCCCGGCCCGTTGCTGCACCAGCTGTCGACCTATCTCCCCTACGGCGCCGACACCCTCGGCATCGTCGGCGAGTACTACTGGATCGCCCGCGAGCGCGGTACCATCGAGGCCGCGCGAAACCGCGCAAGCTTCCCCCTGCGCTACACGCAGGCCGGCGAGCGCCGCGAGGTTACCGTGCGCATCCGCCGCAACACCACCGGTGGCCTCGGATCCACCTGGGTCATCGATAAAGTCGAGCCTTCTACCCAGTAACAAAAAGGGACGATAACCCCAAGGTTATCGTCCCTTTCTCGTTAGGTCACCTGAGCTCGACTAATCGCGCGTCAGCTTGCGGTGAATACGATGCGGCTGGGCTGCGTCCTCGCCCAGGCGCTCGATGCGGTTGGCCTGATAGGCCTCGAAGTTGCCCTCGAACCAATACCAGTTGCCCGGATTCTCGTCGGTGCCCTCCCACGCCAGAATGTGCGTGGCGACGCGGTCCAGGAACATACGATCGTGGCTAATGACCACCGAACAGCCCGGGAACTCGAGCAGTGCCGCCTCGAGCGAAGACAGCGTCTCGACGTCGAGGTCGTTCGTGGGCTCGTCGAGGAGCAGCAGGTTGCCGCCCTGCTTGAGCGTAAGCGCCAAGTTCAGACGGTTGCGCTCGCCACCGGAGAGTACGCCAGCGCGCTTCTGCTGGTCCTGGCCCTTAAAGCCAAAGCTCGCCACATAAGCGCGACTCGGAACCTCGGTCTCGCCGACCATCATGTGGTCCAGGCCGTCCGAGACGACCTCCCACAGGTTCTTGTCGGGGTCGATGCCGGAACGGTTCTGATCGACATAGGAGATCTTGACGGTCTCGCCCACCTCGAGCTCGCCCGAAGTCAGCGGCTCCAGACCCACGATGGTCTTGAAGAGCGTAGTCTTACCCACGCCGTTGGGGCCGATCACGCCCACGATGCCGTTACGCGGCAGGGTAAACGAAAGGTCATTGATGAGCACACGGCCATCGAACTCCTTGTGCAGGTGATGAGCTTCGAGCACCTTGTTGCCCAGACGCGGGCCCACGGGAATGCGGATGTCGGTCCAGTCGAGCTTCTGGCTGGCGCGGGCCTCGGCCTCCATCTCCTCGTAGCGAGCCAGACGGGCCTTGTTCTTGGCCTGACGAGCCTTGGGCGAGCTGCGTACCCACTCGAGCTCGGCCTCCATGCGCTTGGCGAGCTTGGCGTCGCGGTTACCCTGCGCCTCGATACGGGCGGCTTTGGTCTCCAGATACGTGGAGTAGTTGCCCTTGTAGGGATAAAGGTGACCGCGGTCGACCTCGCAGATCCACTCGGCAACGTTATCCAGGAAGTAGCGATCGTGTGTGACGGCAAGCACCGCGCCCTGGTAGTTGTGCAGGAAGTGCTCGAGCCACAGGATCGACTCGGCGTCCAAGTGGTTGGTGGGCTCGTCGAGCAGCAGCAGGTCGGGAGCCTCGAGCAGCAGTTTGCACAGCGCCACGCGACGACGCTCGCCGCCGGAGAGCACGTTAACCGGCATGTCGGAATCGGGCAGCTGCAGGGCGTCCATGGCCTGGCCGAGCTTGGAATCGATATCCCAGCCGTCGGCGGCGTCGATCTCGTCCTGGAGCTTTCCCATCTCGGCCATGAGGGCGTCCATGTCGCAATCCGGGTCGCACATCTCCTCGCCGATCTTATTGAAGCGATCGACCTTGGCGATCATATCGCCAAACGCCATGCGCACGTTCTCGATAACGGTCTTGTCGTCATCGAGCGGCGGTTCCTGCTGCAGGATACCCACGGTGTAGCCGGGGGTGAGTCTGGCATCGCCGTTTGAGACCTCCTCGATACCGGCCATGATCTTGAGCAGGGTCGACTTGCCCATACCGTTGGGGCCCACGACGCCGATCTTGGCACCGGGGTAGAAGCTCAGGGTCACGTCGTCAAGAATCACCTTGTCGCCATGGGCCTTACGAGCCTGATACATCTGGTAGATAAACTCTGCCATTTGCCTGTTTTATCCTTTCTACCTGCTGTTTCCCTATTCTTGATTCGCTTTAGTGGAAACGAAATGAGAAAACCAGCTCTGAAACTTAACGAAAAAGGGGCATGGTTGCCCACACCCCCTAATACTACCTGGGAAAAGTCCCCCGGAACATACTATGAACTGCGTACGCTAGTTTTCCGCAACCTTAGCGAACGGCTCGCTGCGATTTACGCCACAGCAGATACGAATAGGCGTAGGCAGCTCCGGCCGAACCAAACGCCAGAGCCGCAATCACCGCGGCGACGACTTCACTCGAAAGCACGCTGCCCGCCACGCCCATCACAATCAGGCCAACACCCAGCACCATAAAGCAGGCACCGCCAAAGCGCTGCGTACGGCGCCAGTTCTCGGGATCGGCAAGCGCCCAGGGCGTCTTGATACCGAGCGTATAGTTCTGCTTCACACGCGGCAAGTAGTTGCCTACGCCGATGAACAGCAAACCGACAGCACCGGAAATCAGCACGTTGACCGAACCGACCGCCGGCACAACGCCCCAGACCGTAAGCTCTCCCAGCCAGCTTATGGCGCACATGAACAAGGTGAAGGCGATTACGAAGCCCTGATAGAACTTGCCCGAGGTTCGATATGCCTCACCTTTGGGATCGATGCACGGCACCACGTAGAACATTGCGAGAAGCGCCAGAGGCAGCACGCCGAGCGCGGAGGCCATCCAGCTAGGACCCCAACCGTCGACGGCGCCGTTCGCGCCCCAGTGCGTGGGAATCTGCGCCGGCAAGCTCGGCATCACCCAGAGATGCGCAGCAACATTAATAGCGCAGACCACAACAAGCATGGCCCACGCGCGCGACGATACCCCCGTGGCGTGAATGCCCTTGTTTTCGTTATTCATCCTTATCACCTTCCGTGTTTGTAAAGCCCATAAACCAACCGATCAAGTCCTGCATGACGGTGGTGTTTAAGCTGTAAACGATGCTTTGGCCATGACGTTCGTCGGTCACCAACCCGGCGCTTTTGAGCGTCGACAAGTGATGGCTCAATGACGGCTTGCTAATGTCAAAATGCGCAGCAAGTTCCCCTGCCGTGCGATTGCCCTCGCGCAGCAACTCCAAAATGCGCCGTCGCGTTGGATCGGCAAGCGCCTTAAAACCCTCTCCCGGCATAAGACCTCCTCTCATCATCTCCCATGACGCGCACACTATACTCGATATTTAGATGTTTGTCTAACTATCTAATACAGGAACATCTATAGAACATTCGTTCGCCTTTAGCTACAATGGGAGTTGAAGCAGATGGGCCAGCTCCCTCTATCCGAGAAGGAGATGGACTATGAGTATTGACGATGTCCTGACGTTGTTATTGCTTGTAATCGCGGCCGTGGAGCTCGGCATTCACATTGGAGGTCGAATGAAATAGCCGCCCCCGCGTAATGCGAAGACGGCCACTTCTCACGCTACAAACGTGTTTTGGAGTTGGCCAACCCGCTGCAACGGGTGCCATCTGCTTCAATCTTATGCGAACCCCGATCCCATTTCAACAAGCCCAAGGGCTCAAATGGAATCGCGATAACACCTATAATGGCAATAGCTAAAACACGATTCGCTTCCCCATCGGAGGATGTCTATGACCGAAACCGCTGCCGCTCTCGTCGAGACACGCGACACCAAGCTCGAGATCATCATGGGCCGCGAGGCACTCGATAAGCTCGCCGATGCTACGGTGCTGGTGCTCGGCTGCGGAGGTGTGGGCTCCAATTGCTGCGAGGCCCTCGCCCGCGGCGGCATTGGTCATTTCGTCATTCTGGACAAGGACATCGTCGCGCCCAGCAATATCAATCGCCAGGCTATCGCCTTTCACAGCACCATCGGCAAACGCAAGGTCGATGTTATGGAAGCCATGATCCACGACATCAATCCCACCGCCACCGTTATCAAACGCACCGAATACCTGCTGAGCGACAACATCGACGAGTTCTTCGCGAGCGTTTTGGAGCAGACGGACGGCAAGCTCGACTACGTCGTCGACGCCATCGACACCATCTCGGCCAAGCTCACCATTGCCAAATATGCTCAGGACCACGACATTCGTTTGGTTAGCTCCATGGGCGGGGCCAACAAGCTCCATCCCGAGTGCCTCCGCTTTGCCGACATTTTCGATACGGTACGTGACCCCATGAGCCGCATCATGCGCAAAGAATGTAAGAAGCGCGGAATCAAGAGCCTGCACGTGCTGTTTAGCTGCGAGGAATCGGTTAAGACCCAACCCCGCGACCCGTCCAACATCCACGAGCGTACCGAGTTGGGTACCGCCAGCTTTATGCCGCCCATCATGGGTCAGATGATTGCCGGCGAGGTTATCCGCCAGGTCAGCGGGCGCGGCACCGAGCGTGTGCGCGCCGACGGCCAACGCCTGGACTAGCAGGATGTCCTGCGATGGGACCGCAATTCTTTGACACGCATTGTCATCTTGATTTGATGCTCGGCCCCGATGCTGCAGCCAGTGAGTCGGCGGCGTTGGGCCTGGGGCTCTTTGACTGCGGGGTCGACCCACGCGACTTCGCGGCAGCAAAAAAGCGGGCCAGCCGCTACCCAAACATTATCGCGGGCGCCGGCCTCCATCCCTGGTGGATCGCCGACGGTCGATGCGGTCCTGCCGAAGTCGATCTGCTTTGCGAAGTTGCCGCCCAAGAGCGCTACATCGGCGAGGTGGGACTCGACTTTTCCGCGCGCTTTGCCGGAAGCGAACCGCTACAAATACAGGCATTTGACCGGCTCTGCGACTCACTCGTGCAGCGTTCTCTTGCCGGGCGCGTGATATCAATTCACGCCGTTCGTTCGGCAGGAACCGTACTGGACGCCCTCGAATCGCACGGATTACTCATCCCAAACCCCGACTCCCCCGTTATCATCTTCCACTGGTTTAGCGGTACTTCGGACGAACTCGTCCGCGCGCGTAATGCGGGCTGCTATTTTTCCGTCAACGAGCGGATGCTCGCTACCAAGCGCGGTCGTGAATACGCCCGACAGATCCCACTCGACCGTCTGCTGCTCGAAACCGACGCTCCAGCCGAACCGCAAGCAGATGCAAGCGCGCGACAGCTCATCACATCGCTAAAAAGCGCCTCCCTGCACATCGCCGAACTTAAAAACTGCGTCGTGGAGAGCGCCGAATCGATCGTTTTGGAAAATTCGCGCTTCATATTTGACTTCCGCTGACCCCGGTGGGCAAAAAACACCAAATATGAGTACTGTTGCAATGCTAGTAGCATTATTTTGCGACAAATGAACGTCTAGATAATGCACAGCCGTTCATTATCTAGGCGTTTAGCATGGCTAAAGCCGTTTAAAACAGGCTTTTATCGCTCCCAGGCACTCAGCTAGGGCCTCAAAGGCTTGATTTTGCTGTTACTAAAATAGTTACAGTACTCATATTTGGCATTTTTTGCCCACAGGGTCCCGGGAAGACAACAATTCGACTTCCCGGGACCGCTCAACTATTCAAAAATCGGCGCTCCGTGGCCCCCAGAAGTCCTCCATACCACATGCGACCAAGACGAACGCGGTGGCAAAGTCCTACGCGAGTTCCAGCAGGTCCGGCAGCTGATCGATAATCTTATCCGCGGCATCCTGGCTAAAGCCGAAGCGCTCCTCGCGCTTGGCAATGACTGTCAGGCCGGCTCGCTTGCCGGCAGTGATGCCAGGCACCGAATCCTCAACGCAGCAGCAGCGATTCGCGGGCAGCCCCAGCAGGTCCAGCGCATGCAGGTAGATGTCGGGCTCGGGCTTGCTCTCCTTAAACTGCTCGCCGCTCACCACGTACTCAAAGGCATCCGACAGCCCGCACGCATTGAGTACTTCCTCGATGCTACCCATGGGCGACGAGCTGGCAAGCGCCACGCGAACGCCGCGGCGCGGCAGCTCTCGAATCGTATCCACGGCGCCTGGGTTAATCAAAGCCTGATAGTCGCGCTGACGCTCATGCGCCCACTCGTCCCAACGGGCCAACGCTTCCTCGCCAGTGAAATGCCCCTTACCGGCGCGCTCAAACCAATCGACCAACATATGCAGGAAGAACTGATGCGAGGTACCAACCTGCCCATTCAACTCCTCTTGAGTCAGGTTCAACCCAAGCTCCTTGGCAAAAGCTGCGGTCTCGCCCAGGTAGTAATACTCGGTATCGACAATGACACCGTCCATGTCAAAGATAACGGCGTCGAACGGAAATGCGGACACGGCACCCTCCCTAACAAAAGGGCGCCTGTAAGCAGGCGCCCGAACCATGCATTATCGGCGATTCTAGCCCAGCAGCTTATCCAGCGCCACCGCAATACCGTCTTCGTTGTTATTGGCGGTCACCATCTGGGCCACAGCCTTAACCTCATCGACGGCGTTGCCCATGGCGACACCGGTGCCGGCCCACTCAATCATGGACTTGTCGTTCTGGCCGTCGCCAAACGATACGACCTCGCTGGCATCGATGCCGAGCTTGGGCAGGGCGCCCTCGAGCGCACGGGCCTTGTCGATACCGGGCGCCGTGTACTCAAAGTACCAGTCGGCCGTAAACATGCCCGAAAGCGCCTGCTTAAAGGGCGCATACATCTCCTCGTAATGCGCCTGCAGGTAGGCCGGATCGCCCGCCGTCAGCAGCTTGTCCACGGGATAAGTGTCCACGACCTCATGCAAGCTCTCGACCTCGCGAATCTTAAGATCGCACGCATCGCGCTCATACTTGACGATATTCTTCTGCGAACCGTCCGGCAGTGTGATCATGCAATGGTACGAGTCCTCGACGTGCAAATCGCGACCGAGCGAAATCATAGGGATCACGTCATAGTTTTGCAGATGATCAATCAGACGGTGCAGTTCGTCAGCCGGCATGGCCTGGTCAAAAAGGACCTCATCGGTCTGAGCGTCGACCACGTGCGCGCCATTAAAGGCAACTAGCAGACCGTCATGGTTTTGAAGGTCGAGCTCCTGCGCCAAGGCGTGCAACCCCCATGCGGGACGGCCCGAAGCCAAGATGAGCTTAATGCCCGACTCCTGCGCCGCGAGCAGCTTCTCGCGCGTACGCGGGCTGATGACCTTTTGGTCGTTGGTGAGCGTACCGTCGATATCCATTGCGATGGCTTTGATTGCCATATATGCCTCCCTGCCATTGAACAACCTTGCCTGAGTCATCATACAGAACACCCACGGCGGCGCTGTTTACAACGGGAAAATGTCATATTGTCCCAAACATGAACGGCGCGCCTTCGACGATTGCGATGCCCGTCGAGGCGCCTCCCGATACATTCCATCCTATCCAAATAGCAAGGGGCCCGTATCCCAACGGATACGGGCCCCTTTCAGCCATAAGCCAACTCGGCCGTAAAAACTACTTGCGATGAGCGCGATAGAACTCGATGAGCGCCTGGGTCGAAGCGTCCTGCTCGGCCTTGGCGGCGTCGTCGTGGAAGGCCGGGGTGATCTGCTTGGCAAGCTGCTTGCCCAGCTCGACGCCCCACTGGTCGTAGGAGTCGATGCCCCAGACCGTGCCCTCGACAAACGTGATGTGCTCGTACAGGGCGATGAGCTCGCCGAGTGCGAACGGGGTCAGCGTGTCGCCGAAGATCGAGGTCGTCGGACGGTTGCCCTCAAAGCAGCGGGCCGGGACGATCTGCTCGGGCGTGCCCTCGGCACGAACCTCGTCGGCCGTCTTACCAAAGGCGAGCGCCTTGGTCTGGGCCAGGAAGTTGCCCAGGAACAGCTCGTGGACGTCCTGGCCGCTGTCGGTTGCGGGGTTGGCAGTGTTGGCGAAAGCGATAAAGTCGGCCGGGACCACCACGGTGCCCTGGTGCAGCAGCTGGTAGAAGGCGTGCTGACCGTTGGTACCGGGCTCGCCCCAGAAGATCTCACCGGTATCGGAGGTCACAGCGCTGCCGTCCCAGCGGACGTGCTTGCCGTTGGACTCCATGGTGAGCTGTTGCAGGTAGGCCGGGAAGCGGTGCAGATACTGGCAGTACGGCAGCACGGCGTGGCTCTTGGAACCGAAGAAGTTGACGTACCAGACGTTGAGCAGGCCCATCAGCGCGACGGCGTTGTTCTCGAGCGGGGTGTTGCAGAAGTACTCGTCGATGGCGTGGAAGCCCTCAAGGAACTGCTGGAAGCGCTCGGGGCCGAGCACGACGATCAGCGACAGACCCACGGCGGAGTCGACGGAATAGCGGCCGCCGACCCAGTTCCAAAAACCGAAGGCGTTGGCGGGGTCGATACCGAAGGCCTCGACCTTTTCGAGCGCGGTGGAAACGGCAACGAAGTGCTTTGCCACGGCCTCGGCGTTCTGCTCATCGGAGCCATCGATGGCGCCCTGAGCCTTGAGCTGCTCGAGCATCCAGGTCTTGACCTCGCGGGCGTTGGTGAGGGTCTCGAGCGTGGTGAAGGTCTTGGAGACGATGATCACGAGCGTGGTCTCGGGATCCAGACCCTTGAGCTTCTCGGCCTGGTCGTTGGGATCGATGTTGGAGATATAGCGGCAATCGATACCGGCGTCGGCATAGGGACGCAGGGCCTCGTAAGCCATGACCGGGCCCAGATCGGAGCCGCCGATGCCGATGGACACCAGGTGCTCGATCTTTTTGCCGGTAACACCCTTCCACTCACCGGAGCGCACGCGCTCGGCGAAGGCATACATGCGGTCGAGAACCTCGTGCACGTCGGCGACGACGTCCTGGCCGTCGACGATGAGCTGGCCCTTCTCGCTTGCCGGGCGGCGCAGCGCGGTGTGCAGGACGGCGCGGTCCTCGGTGGTGTTGATGTGCTCGCCGGAGAACATGGCGTCGCGGCGCTCCTCGAGCTTCACCTCGCGGGCAAGATCGCACAGCAGCTTGACGGTCTCATCAGTCACCAGGTTCTTGGACAGGTCGAAGTGCAGGTCACCGGCGTCAAAGCTCAGCTTGTTCACGCGCTCGGCATCGGCGGCGAACCAGGCCTTGAGGTCGATACCCTCGGCCTCGAGCTTCTCCTGATGGGCCTCGAGCGCCTTCCAAGCGGCAGTCGACGTAGCATCGATAGGTGCGGCAACAGTTGCCATAGAGTCCTCCTCAGCATACGGGCGCACGCCTCCATGCGCCCGGACATTCAGATGCCACTATTCTAGCGCAGGTCAAGACTATAATCAGCGAGCGTTGCCAATCGGCCCCCAAACGGCAACCGACCAAAAAGGGACAGGTTTAATTTGGCAGGTCAAACGCTTTACCAATCAAAAATAACCTATCCCTTTATGCCAAATATTAGGCCGCAGCGCAGACGCTACCGAGCAACTCACGCAGAGGAGACCCGATGCCCTCCAGCAGTTCGGGCGCGATGATGGCAAAAACGGGAACCTCGCCGACACCCACAACGGCGGGCACTTTTCCCTCGGAGACGATGCATCCATAAGGCACAAAGCCGTCCTCACCGGCATCGAGCGCCGCCATACGACGGGCGAGCTCGCGCGCAAAGCCGGCCGTATCGGCATCGCCGATCGCCAGGACAAAGTCCACGCCTTCGTCGGTCGCCAGGGCCACGGCTTCGTCGATCAGCTCGTCTCCCCCGTCGCCCCCGACCAAACCGCAGCGGAAAAGCACGCGCTCGAGCAGGGCGCGATCGAGCGAGCCCAGCGCCGCCGAAACGAGCTCATCACGCGTGTGCTTGTCGCCTCCCAGCACGACCAGTGCCTTGGTGCCGCCATAGTGGGCAACCAATCGCCCGCACCAGCGAGCCACATCCCCATCCGCAACCAAGCGCGTCGGCATACCAAACCCATAGTCGACCATTATCCCCACAACCCTTCCGTGCGTATAGGCGGTATCAATCGTTAGACTCATGCTACGAAGCGAGGTTTTCCGAGCTGTTTCGCGCTCTTTAGAGCTGCGTTAAAAAACCCGATGCAACCGCACGACCATACCCGCCAAAGAGGGACAGGTTTTGACGATGTCCGCGCAAGCAGGTATTATCGAACATGTATTAGATAAGAACATGTGTTTGATGGAAGGACACGGATGGCGCACGAGCAGCACACCTATATCTGCATCGACCTCAAGACGTTTTATGCCAGCGTCGAGTGCGTCGACCGTGGGCTCGATCCGCTCACCACCAACCTGGTCGTTGCCGACGAATCGCGCGGGCGCACGACCATCTGCCTCGCCATCACACAGGCCATGAAGGACCTCGGGATACGCAATCGCTGCCGTCTGTTCGAAATTCCCGATGGCATCGACTACATCACGGCCGTACCGCGCATGCAGCATTACATGGAGGTGTCGGCGAAAATCTACGGTATCTATCTGGAATACGTCAGCCCCCAGGACGTGCACGTCTACTCCATCGATGAGTGCTTTATCGACGTGACGCCCTATCTGGACCTCTATCACACAGATGCGGAAGGGTTCGCCTGCACGCTGCGCGACGAGGTCCTCGCGCGCACCGGCATCACGGCGACGGTCGGCATCGGCCCCAACCTATTCCAGGCCAAGGTAGCGCTCGACATTACCGCCAAGCACGTACCCAGCCGCATCGGCATACTCGACGACGAGACCTTTCGCAAGGAGATCTGGCCTCATCGTCCCATTACCGATATCTGGGGCATCGGCCCCGGCGTGGCAGCCCGCCTCGAAAAGTACGGCGTCTACGATCTGATGGGTGTCGCCGCGCTCGACGAAAACCTGCTTTACGATGAGCTCGGCGTCAATGCCGAATATCTTATCGACCACGCCTTTGGGCGCGAGCCAACGACCATCGCCGATATCCAAGCCTATCGCCCGCAAGCGACCTCGACCACCACGGGGCAGGTGCTCTCGAAGGGCTATGCCTACGAGCAGGCCTACACCGTCTTGCGCGAAATGGTCGATGCCGCCGTGCTGGATTTGATCGACAAGCACGTGGTGTGCGACAGCATCTCGCTCTTTGTGGGCTATGCAAGCGAGCGCGCCGACATACGCCGGCTCAACGTCAGCGGCACGGCGCAGTATATAGACGGCTGCGGACACCTGCGCTCGAGTACCTCGGGCATCGAACCCGCAGCGACCGACGGCTCCGAGCTCGCGCCCCGTGCTCCCAAGCCCGTCCAGCGCGATGACGAAAGGCGTCGCCTGGTGCGCGAAGCGCAGGCAATCGATGGCATCTTTGTGGGAGAGCATGGCGGCAAACCGCGTGGTGGCTATGCCGCACTCTTTGCGCACTCCAACGCCTCGCGAAAGCTGCCCGAGCGCACTAATTCGTTTAAGAAAATCATGGGCTATTTCGATGAGCTCTGGGCGCAGACCGTCGATCCCAAACGACCGGTCAAGCGCATCAACCTTGGATTTGGCAACCTCATGCCCGAGGAATTTACCACCATCGATCTGTTCAGCGATATCGAGGCCGATGAGCGCGAGCGCGACCTGGCGCGCGCCGTCCTGGCCGTGAAAGGCAAGTACGGCAAGAACGCGCTCGTCAAGGGATTAAGCTTTACCGCCGGCGCCACCGCGCGCGAACGCAACGACCAAATTGGAGGACACCGTGCCTAAACCCAAACAACAGCCCGTGCGCCCGCCGACCGCCTTCGAGCGCCTGGCGGACCCCGAGGGCAGGCGCCGCGCCGCCGACCCCAAGCTCACTGCCAACGGTGCCGTGCGCGCCAACCGCGCCGCGCAGTTTATGCCCTTTGCCGCCCTCACGGGATACTACGAACTCGTGCGCAAGCAGGAAATCACCGTCGAGTCAAAACGTGAGCTCACGGAAGAAAAAGCCCTCGTACTTTCTAAAAAGCTCGAGGGTCTCAAACGTGGCGACTTGGTTCGTGTCAACTATTACGATACATACGGCTATCGCAGCCGCACCGGCATCCTCGACGAGGCGCTCCCCGCCTTCAAGCTCCTCAAGCTCCGAGACATCGCCATCAACTTCGACGACATCCAAGACATCGAACTGCGCGGACGAGCCTAGCCAAGGAAGCGCATCCAGGGCGGCGCTTACAGCGTCATGACGTAGTAGCCCGCATCTTTCACGGCCGTCTCGAGGACACCACGATCAACCGGCTGCTTAGAGCGCACGCGTGCCGTGTGGTCCGCATACGTCACCGTTGCCCACACGCCATCCAGCGCATTGAGGGCATTGGCTACGTTCTGAGCGCAGCCGTCACAGCTCATGCCGCCGATGAGCAGCTCATCGCTATAGGGATAGTGTGACGCATCGGTATCCACCACAACAACCTTTTTGGCCTTCTTGCCGCTCGTACCATCGCTGCAGCAACTCTTCCCGTGTGTCGAAGCGGCAATGCGACGCAGTCCAAAAAACATGCCGACGGCAATGACGGCCAGCACGATGAGATTCGCAGGGTTGAGCAAGTCACTCATGCGCTCCCCTTTCAAGTAGCACTATCTAGATACCCCCATGGGGTGTCCCCATCTTAACCCAAAATCATGTCTGTTCGGTCAATTAGTTTCCCTCTTCAAACTTTTTTGTTGACCATGGCTTACTTTCGTGTATAAGTTTTCCTAGGCTAACAGTTTAGATCCGTAAGGAGCGCCGTGACTCGAACCATAGACATCCCAACGTTTCAGGCAGCAGTCGTGCGCAACTGCTCCCCCACGCTCGCGGGAATCAAGCCGGCATCGCTCTTTACCTATCCAGGCACCTACGCCCACGGGGACGGCTCGACCGCAACAGAAACCATCGCAGAACGCCGAGCACGCCTGCTCAACGTTATCGCCCAGTGCAACCGCGAGCTTGACCCGCTTGGCATCCACCTGAGTGTTTTGGTCTGGCGGCCCTGCGGAGCGCTCGTGTACGTGTACCGAGCCAAAAGCCTCACCACCTATTTCGCGGACCCTCGCGCCAAAACGGCGCTCGCCTCGGAAGGCTACGACACGAGAGACCTTTCGACATGTCTTGTGCATTTGGCATCACGCATCACGCTCGCGAGCAATAACGTCGCGGAATGCGCCTGTAGCCAGACTCGATGCGCACTACCCCAGCAAGCTAGCTGCAGCAAAGACTGCACCTGCGAGTTTCCGCACGAAATAGGCTACTTCCTTGGATATCCCTACGACGACGTGCACGAGTTTATCGTCCAGCACGGCGAGAACTACAAGGTCTTTGGGGCCTGGAAGGTCTACACAAATGTCGAGCAGGCACTTGCGACGTTTGATGCCTACCGTGCCTGCACCCAATACTTCACCTTTGTCTATCAGCAGGGCTGCAGCCTGGCGCAACTTGCCCAGACGACCCGATAGAACATAGAAGCCGCGGCAACCTGCCGCACAACTGAAAGGACTCAACATGAGCAAGATCGCCGTCGTCTACTGGAGCGGCACGGGCAACACCGAGGCCATGGCAAACCTCGTCGCCGAAGGCGCCACATCCGCGGGCGCCGAGACCGAGGTCATCCCCTGCGCCGACTTCTCTGCCGACAAGGCCGCCGAATATGATGCCTTCGCCTTCGGCTGTCCCGCCATGGGCTCCGAGGAACTCGAGTACGATGAGTTCCAGCCGATGTGGGACGAGGTCAAGGAGACTCTCGGCGACAAGAAGGTCGTCCTCTTTGGCTCCTATTCGTGGGCCGAAGGCGAGTGGATGGACAACTGGAAGGCCGACGCCGACGAGACCGGCGTCAACGTCGTGGACTCCACCATCTGCTACGACGCGCCCGACGACGAGGGCGAGACCGCTTGCAAGGCCCTCGGAGCCGAGCTCGCGTAACGAGCCCGGGGTCTCCAAGAGAGCCTGCATCAAAGCGCATCCCCATCCCTACAAAAGAGCGGGGCTGGATTCAAGTCCAGCCCCGCTCTTTTGTAACGGCAGTTACATCAGCCGGCTACGAAATATTGCCCAAGAACGCCTTGGTGCGCTCGCTCTTGGGGTGGTCGAAGACCTCACTCGGCGTACCCTCTTCCACAATGACGCCGCCGTCCATAAAGACGACGCGGTCGGCGACATCGCGGGCAAAGCCCATCTCGTGCGTCACGACGATCATGGTCATGCCGTCGCGCGCCAAGTCGCGCATGACGCCCAGGACGTCGCGCACGAGCTCGGGGTCGAGCGCCGAGGTGGCCTCGTCAAAGAGCATGACGTGCGGGTTCATCGACAGGGCGCGAGCGATGGCAACGCGCTGCTGCTGGCCGCCCGAGAGCTGGCTCGGCATAAAGTCGATACGCTCGGCAAGACCGACCTTGGTCAGCTCCTCGACGGCAATCTTCTCGGCCTCTTCCTTGCTGCGCTTGAGTACCTTCTGCTGCGCGAGCATGACGTTCTTTTTGACTGAGAGGTGCGGGAACAAATTGAACTGCTGGAACACCATACCCAGATGCGTGCGCACCTTGTTAAGGTCGACGCCCTTGGCGCACACGTCCACACCCTCAACGACAATCGAGCCACTCGTGGGATGCTCAAGACGGTTGATGCAGCGAAGCATCGTCGACTTACCCGAGCCCGAGGGACCCAGAACTACGACGACCTCGCCCTTATGCACATCCAGATCGATATCTCGCAGAACGACGTTATCGCCAAAGGCTTTCTGGAGGTTCTTGATACTGACGACAACCTCGTTCGAGTTATTGGTTTCGCTCATGATAGGACCTCCTTACAGACCGGCGATGTGATCGGCGGGCGTCGCGACAACCTGTCCGGCGCTCTTGGCGGGACGCTTCTTCTTGGTCTCGGCCGTGCCCAAAAGCCTTGCCTCAAGACCGCTCACCAAGCGAGCGAGCGGCAGGGTGATGACCAGATAGAACAGGGCGGCAACCACGTACGGTGTAATGGAGCCCGTCGTGGCCACGATGGTGCGGGCGTTCATGACGATCTCGACCACGCCCACGGCCGCGAGCAGCGACGTATCCTTGTAAAGCAGGATAAATTCACTGGTCAGCGTAGGCAGGACATTACGGAACGTCTGCGGAATCATGACATAGAGCAGCGTCTGGAACGCGTTCATGCCCAGCGAACGCGCAGCCTCGTTCTGGCCCTTGGGGATCGACTGAATACCGGCGCGGAAGATCTCACACAGATAGGCAGACGAGTTCATGGCCATGACGATGACGCCGAGCACGTAGTCATCAACCTTGACGCCGGCCAACGGCAGACCGAAGAACGCGATATAGATCTGCAGGAACGCCGGCGTACCGCGAATGATATTCACGTAGATGCCGGCGAGGCAGCGCAGGATGCGCGACTTGGAGATGCGCATGAGCGACAGGGCGAAACCGAAGGGAATTGCCAGCGGAAACGCCACAAGTACGATCGAAAGCGACATGAGAAAGCCTTTGAAAACGATCGGCAGGCTCTGGACCAAAATGACCGGGTTCAGGAACAGGCGCAGGAACATATTGGAATTCCATGCCTCGACCCACGGCTGCTCCTTAAGGTCGGCCAGGAAGTTATCGAATGCCGTCACGCCCTTGATCTCCACCGACGGAATCTTGGAGATCTTCTTGGTCGAACCATCGGCCAAAGTGTAGGTGCCGCTAAAGGCCTCGTCGCCGCCCTCGACGGGGAAGGTCACGCCGTAGACCTCGACACGGAAATAACCGCCGGCGGGCGCCGTCTCGCCAAAATCAATCTTGAGCGTCTGGCCGTCAGCCTTGCACGTGGGCTTCATGGGCGTACGATCCATGAGGTCCTCGCCCGAGAGCATCGTCAATCGCGTGTCATCGGTACCAAACGTCGTGCCGTCGACAAACGTCAGCGAAAGACCGCTCAGCTCCTCATCGGCATCGGCCTGGACCTCCCAGGTAATGCGCGTCTCGGTACCGCCGACCACAGCGCTGCCCGAACCGGTGTTGGGTCGGGCGGTAATCTTTGCGGTCTCAAGCGCTTGGGCGGTCGTGGGCGCATATGCCCCCACACACACCAGCGCGAGCGCCACGGCCATGACGCAGGCTAGCTTTTGGAGCAAGGCGGGCAGTGGAAAACGCTGCTCCGCGGCCCCTTTGTTCAGTCGAGACAAGGTGGCTCCTATCGTAGAAGTTGCCGGCAAAACGAGACGGAAATGCTCTCCGTCAAGAGAAGCGCAAAGGCCCTCTCCGCCAAAGCGGAAAGGGCCCGCGAGCAATCAAGTAGCTATTTTACTTGATGTTGTACTTAGCCATGAGGGCATCAACGGTACCGTCGTCGGTCAGGTCCTTGATGGCCTGGTTGATGTCGTCCTTGAGCTTGGTGTTGCCCTGGTTGATGGCGATGGCGTACTCCTCGCCGGTGCTAATCTGCTTAATGGTCTGGCAGGTGTTGAACTGCTCGGCGGTCAGCTGGCTGGCAACGGAGCGGTTGGTGACTACGGCGTCGCCCTTATCGGACTGCAGAGCGCTGAAGCACTCGGTGGCGTCCTTGTAGGGGACAATCTTGGCCTTGGGGAAGTTCTCCTGGGCAAAGGACTCGGCGGTCGAGCCAGACTGGACGATGATGGTAGCATCGGCGTTGTTGAGCTTCTCGCTGTAGTTGTCGGCCGTGATGTCGGTGTTATCGACCTTGGTCACGATAGCCTGATCGTCCATGTAGTAGGAATCGGAGAAAGTGACTTCCTTCTCACGCTCGGGCGCGTCGGTGATAGCCGCGATGGAAACGTCATATTTGGCGCCCGAAGCGACGCCCGGAACCAGCGTGTCAAAGTCATTGTTGACATACTCGACATCCAGGCCCAGCTTGTCGCCGATAGCCTTGATGAGCTCAAGGTCAAAGCCCTGATAATCGCCGTTGTCATCCTTGTACTCAAACGGAGCGTACTCGGCAGAGGTGCCAACGGTCAGCGTACCGTCCTTGACGAGCGCGTACTCCTTGGAGCCGTCGACCTTCTCGACCTTAGCGTCGTCAGAGCTGCTGGAACCGGCATCAGAACCAGAGGTGGCGTTGGACGAGCCGCAGCCCGTCAGAGCGAGGGCGAGCGCCATAGCACCCGTGGCGGCAAATGCGCCAAGCTTCTTCAGCTTCATAATCAGTCTCCTTCCAATGACCCCACGTGATTCAGAGGTCTGCAAAAACTGAGGGTTATTATGCACCCGCTTGGAAGAATCTGCAATTAGAAAACTGATTGAAACAAACCCATAACGTGAATGGAGCACTCCACTTTATGGCAGCCTTTACTGCTGCAACGACCTTAACAGTTTGATTTCAGCCGCATAACCTGCAAGTTCGTTCGGTGTCTCCAAGATGAATGGCAATGCGCGCAAGCGGCCATTCGATACAATATTCTGTATAACCTGCATACCGCCGCCAAACTCTTCACTACCCAGGTAGCCCTTGCCGATGCACTCGTGGCGATCCTTATGGGCGCCGCAGGGATTCTTGGAGTCATTGATGTGCACGGCGCGCAGGCGCTCGATACCCACCACACGATCGAACTCGTCAAGCACACCGTCAAGATCGCGGACGATGTCATAGCCGGCGTCATTCACATGGCAGGTGTCTAGGCACACGCCCAACTTGGCCGACAGCTCGGGGCGCTTGTCGGCAACGCCCTGGATGATGAGCGCCAGCTCCTCAAAGCTGCGGCCCACCTCGGTGCCCTTGCCGGCCATGGTCTCGAGCAGCACCGTCGTCTGCTGGCCCTCAAACATCACCTGGCACAGGGTGTTGACGATCATCTGAATGCCGGCGTCGGAGCCCTGCCCCACATGCGCACCGGGATGGAAGTTGTAGTAGTTGCCGGGCAGCGCCTCCATGCGCCGCAGGTCCTCGGCCATGGCCTCCAGGGCAAACTCGCGCGCCCGCTCCTTAGCGGAGCAGGGGTTATAGGTATACGGGGCATGAGCCACGAGCGGGCCAAAGTCGTTTTGCTCCATAAGCTCGCACAGGGCCGCCACGTCATCCATGTCAAGGTCTTTTGCCTTGCCACCGCGCGGGTTGCGCGTAAAGAACGCAAAGGTATTGGCGCCAATGGACAACGCCGTCTCCCCCATCGCCCGATAGCCCTTCGTCGTCGAAAGATGACACCCGATCGTCAGCATCTCCAACTCCCCCTCATCAGTTGCGGTGAAATACGGTCTATTGGTGCCTTATTTTGGCGCAAACAGACCGTATTCCACCGCAAGATATAAAAGGGGCATCGGGGGCACGGTCCGCCGAGCCTTCTTGAGCACCAGCACCGCAGCCTAGAGCGTCAAGCGAATCGCATCGATGATCTGCGCGCAGCGCTGTGTGGCGGCAAGGGGCATGACGGGACTCTCGAGTTTCCCCGCCCGGATGAGCTGGGTCGCATGCGAAGCTTCGCCGTAAAAATCATCGACCTCAAATGGGGCGTCGATTTCGAGCACTCGACCGTCGGAGTACTTCACATGGGCGAGCTCGGGGCGATGGAGGCGCTCGATTTCCAACGAGCCCCGCTCGCAGGCAATCGTTAAGCGGCTTTCATATGCTGCTTTGCCGTCGTACACCATATGAATGGGTATACCGCCGACACTCATATGGATCTCATCGGCCCAATCCACGCGGCCGCCCGATACGTCACGCCAGCGAACTTCACGAGACGAAACATCGCACGCACCCGCAAGCAGATCCTCAAACCACCCGACCGCATAGCAGCCCATGTCATATAGACAGCCACCCTGCAACGGATCGAGCAGATAACTCGAAGGGGGCTCACCATAATCGAGTTTTTGCACGCTTTCGATCGAGACGATACAGCCGAGCTCGCCCGACGCAAGCAAACCCTTCACGCGAGTGCGCATCGGGCAAAACCGATTCTTCATCGCCTCCATAAACAGCACGCCGTGCTCGCGAGAGGCGGAGGAAATCGAGAGAGCCTCTTCCTCACTCAAAACGGCCGGCTTTTCGCACAGCACGGCCTTTCCGGCGCGCAGCGCGCGACAGGCCCAACGCGTATGCATGCCATGCGGAAGAGCCAAGTAGATTGCGTCGACATCGGGGTCGGCAATCAGCGCGTCATAAGCCGCATCGCCGCTACCGTCAGCCGTGGCATAACTGTGCGCGGCATCAATCGAAAACGCCCTGCAAAACCCCTCAACATGCGAAGGGGTGCGACCGGCGGCAGCCACAAGCCGTGCCCCGTCCACCTCCTTGAGCGACGATGCAAATCGGTGCGAAATGTGCCCAGCGCCCAAAACGCCCCAACGAACCTCGCGCAAATCATCATATGAATCCCGATGGCCCACGACAGCCCCCTTCAGTTGCGGTGAAATAGTTCCTGTTTAAGCCCCATTCTGCCGCAAACAGGAACTATTCCACCGCAAGTTATAAAAGGGTCATGAGGAGCGCGTTTTGCAAAAGGCTTTAAGCGCAGCCGTTACGGGGCCAGGCTGGAAACGTCGGCGCACATCGTCGAGACGCTCGGGAATATCGATGTGCTGCGGGCAGTGACGTGCGCATTTGCCGCACTTGACGCAATTGCTCGCCAGCTTGGGCTCGTTCGTTCGCACCGCACTCGCCGTAAAGTACTGAGACAGCCCCGTAAACCAACTATGCGCGTAGCTCGCGTTGTAGGCGCCAAAGCAGCCGGGAATATTGATGCCCTTGGGGCACGGCATGCAGTAGCCGCACCCCGTACAGGGCACGCGATTCGATTTCTCAAACTCTCCCAGCACACGTGCGATGGTGTCGAGCTGCTCTGTCGTCATCGAATTCGGAAGTGCGCGATCCGCCAATGCCGCGTTCTCGTCCACCTGTGCGGTATCGGTCATGCCCGAAAGCAGCATCGTGACCTGAGGATGGTTCCACACCCACGAAAGTCCCCAGGCGGCAGGAGTGCGCAAATGCGGGTCACGGGCGTCATCGAGCACGGCGCGGGCCCGCGGAGGCAGCTTGCCCGCCAGGCGTCCGCCCAAAAGCGGTTCCATCACAAACACCGCGAGCCCGCGCTCGGCGGCTGCTATAAGTCCCGCCGTTCCCGCTTGGTAGCGCTCTCCAGCGTAGTTGTACTGAATCTGGCAAAAATCCCAGTCATACGCGTCGAGCATCGTCAGGAAGTCCGCCGCACTGCCGTGATACGAAAAACCTATCTGGCGAATATGCCCCGCAGCATTTTGGTGCGCAATCCAGTCCTCGATACCCAACGCCACCACGCGTTCCCACTGGGCGGGCGAGGTAATGTTGTGCATAAGGTAATAGTCGATATGATCGGTCCGCAGGCGGCGCAGTTGTTCGTCGAAAAACCGGTCGAAATCCTCCGCGCACTTGCACGAAGCGTGCGGCAACTTAGTCGCCAGCAACACCCGGTCGCGCAGCCCCAAGCGCTCAAGTGAGGCGCCCACGCACACCTCGTTACCGGGATAGAGATACGCGGTATCCAGATAATTAATCCCCTGCTCCACCGCACGGGAAATGATGGCATCGGCTGTCTTCGCATCGGGGTGTCCCGGCGCACCGGGAAATCTCATGCAGCCCAGACCCAGAGCGGATATTCGGTTACCACTTTTGGGGTCAACGCGATATTGCACGGCCCCTCCTTTCGCCATCAGCGCCCCGGCAAGGCGAAACACAATGGTCACGCGGCCGAAACATCGTGGAATCGCAATCGAGAACGTATCGTAACGCAGCAGAAATCGAGCTGTCACGGCACCGCTTTAACATCAGCAAAAAGCCCGATGAAAGGAGCCGCCCATGCCCGCGCTCGACCTTTGGAACCTCGCCTCCCAGCTCAAAAGCAACGATTATCGCTGGGTCGACCTCACCCACACGCTCTCATGCGACACCCCGCACTGGTTTGGCTTTAAGCCATTTGAGTCCACCAAGCTCTTCGACTACCTGCCCGGCACGCCCGAGGACATGCTCGCGCCCATGCGTTGCTTCCAGTATTCGGTCGCCTCGCAGTACGGCACCCACGTCGACGCGCCGCGCCACTTCCATGTCGAGGGTCGTTCCCTTGGAGAGATTGAACCCATCGAGTTTATGCATCCGCTCTGCGTGATCGACAAGCATGAGGAGTGCGCCGCGAATCCCGACTTTATCCTGACCATCGAGGACCTCAAAGCCTGGGAGGATGAGCACGGTCGCATTCCCGAGGACGCTTTCGTCGCCTTCCGCTCCGACTGGTCCAAGCTCGCCGACCTCGAGAACAAGGACGAGGACGGCCAGCCCCACTACCCCGGCTGGGACCTCGGCGCCATCAAGTGGCTCGTTGAAGAGCGCGACATCGGCGCCATCGGCCACGAGCCGGCTGACACCGACCCGGCGAGCGTGACCACGCGTGAGGACGCCTACCCCTACCCCGGCGAGCAGTACATCCTCTCGGTCGACCGCTATCAGATCGAGGTCATGGACCATCTAGACGAGCTTCCCGCCACGGGCGCCGTCATCTTCTGCACCTTCCCCAAGGTGCGTGATGGCGTCGGATATCCCGCACGTGTCTTTGCGGTCTGCCCCGCGTCATAAGTTCCCATGCGTTTGTTCTTCTAAATACGGCCATCCGGTGCACGCGACATGGCCCGGCGGCATACAATCCATCAGGCGCCCCATACGCGGGCGCCTTTTTATGGGGAGATGATTCACATGCAGATCAACAAGGTCGCCTTCATCGGCAAGGGCGGCGTGGGCCTGCTCTACGGCAGCATGATCGCCCAAGCGCTCGGCAACGACGCCGTCGAATACGTTATGGACGACGCGCGCTTTGAGCGCCACGCGGGTGATGCGCTCACCGTCAACGGCAAGCCCTGCGCGCTCAAGTCCGTCCGCGCGAGCGAGGCGACACCCGCCGATCTGGTCATCCTCACGGTCAAGACAACCGGGCTCGATGTGGCGCTCAAAACCCTGGAAAGCGTCGTGGGACCCGACACGCTGATCGCGTCGCTGTGCAACGGCATCACGAGCGAGCAGAAGATTGCCGAGCGCTTTGGCTGGGAGCGCACCGTCCTTGGTATCTGCCAGGGCATGGACGCCGTATTCCTCAACGGGGAGCTCACCTATACCAATGCCGGCGAGATCCGCTTTGGTGCGGCAGCGGGCACCGACCCCGCAACCGTTATCGCCATCGACGAGCTCTACACGCGTTGCGGCATCGCCCATACCGTCGAGCACGACATCGCACATCGCATGTGGGCCAAACTCATGCTCAACGACGGCATCAACCAGACCTGTATGGCCTACGGCGGCACCTACGGAAGCGCTACGGAGCAGGGCTCCGAGCAGCTCCGCAGTTTTGTCTCCGCCATGCGCGAGACGCTTGCAGTCGCCAATGCCGAGGGCATCGAGCTCACCGAGGCAGACCTAACGCAGATGGTGCGTCTCATAAAAGGGCTCGATCCCGCCGGCATGCCCTCGATGGCGCAAGACCGCATCGCTCAACGCAGAACCGAGGTCGAGGAATTTGCGGGTACCATCTGCCGCCTCGCGGCCAAGCACGGTATCCAGGTGCCGCAAAACGAATGGCTCTATTCGCGCATCCGCGAAATCGAGGCCAGCTGGTAACGCCGCCGTACCGCATCCAACAGTCTCAATAGCAAAAACCGCCGCAAAGGGCACTCCCCTTGCGGCGGCTTCCTTCTTCATCTATGGGCAAAACCAGCTTCACAACGGCTAGCGCCGCACCTGCGGCGTCTCGTCCTCGTCATCGCGGCAAAGGGTCACGCCCGCACTTCCCAGCAGCGCTGCTGCGATGAGCGCGCCGACCACAATAGGAGCAGCCCCGCACGAGCCCTGCATGCCTGCGACAAACGCAGCTGTAGGGCCAAGACAGCCAAGTGCCAATGCGACGGCGGCGATAGCGATATCTCGAGCGTTCATGAGACCACTTCCTCCACGAGAAAGACCTTATTTCTCATGAACCAGTGTGCCCCGCATGCATACGCCCAGCGTACCGCCACGGTAAGGGCTCTGTTAACTCAAACGCACATAAAGAAAGGGCGGCTTTACGTTGCCTAAAAGCTCAGCAAAGACGCCCGCCCATCATGTGCCTATTTTGCTCTGATGGCAGATTACCAACCGGTATAGTAGTCGGTGGTTCCGGCAGCACAGCCGGAGTCATAGACCTTGCACTCGCCCTTGGAACCGGTAAACGTGGAGCCTTGGGCCTTATCGCCCGCGGCAACGACGTAGTAGCCATCGGAATCGCGCCAAAAGCCCTCGGAATCCTGCGTCCATTCGCCCGTGCGGTGGTGATACAACACGTTGCTGCTGTAATAAGTCTCGCGGCGGCCGTTATAGTTATTGACGCCGCTCGAGCGCGTCAGACCCGAGCCGTTCGCGTAATACGCAGCAGACGTGTAAGACAAGCCGGAGCAGGCGTTGTAATACGAAGCCTGGGCGGCCTCGGCGGCCTCGGCCTCGGCTGCGGCGGCCTCGAGCGCTTCGCGCTTGGCATTCTCAAGCGCAGTGCGCAGCTCATCGAGCTCGGTCGACTTGGCGTCGACCTCCCCCATCGTCAACAGGCTACCTGCACCGTCGATGCAACCCTGCAGCACAGCGCGCTCGTCATCGGTGGCATAGTCACCGTACATGTTCATGATGATCTGAGCGCGCATCTCCAGGGAATCGCGCTTAGCCTCCATCGAGGCGTTCCACTCCTGCATGGAACCATAACCATCGCCGCGATAGTCAACGGGCTGTACCAGCGTCGTCTCGGACGGTGTAGATCCAACCGTATCGGACAGTGTTGCGGCGTGGGCATCAGTTGCGCCGGCGCCCGCCAAAAGTGCCACGGTCAGAGCGGCGGAAAGGGCGGCGGCTTTCGGTTTTCGTGAATCGATCCTCATGTAGCTGGAAACCTCCGTAATGCGTTTTTGCTGCGTTTGAGCTGCGTGTGATTCAATCGCGCTGCATAGTACCCCGAGCAAATCGCGACCTGCGGCTTTACTCAAAAGGCGCACGTCAATTGCGTAAAACTCACATCCTCTCAACAGGAGTTTTCCACAACTCGAATGCATAAAGCGTGTCAAAAACCCTGTTTTTGCACCCGCTCTATGCAAAAAAGGCGCCTGTGCAACCATTGTTCGCACAGGCGCCTTGAGCAGGCATTTTATGCAGTTATACCTATCGGGTCGCAAGGGGTCCTTGCACAAGTCGTCTTACTCGTCCAGCGCGGCGAAGGCCTGCTTCAGATCCCAAATGATATCCTCGGCGTTCTCGGTACCGATGGAAAGACGGATCGTGGAGGGCGTGATGTTCTGCTCGGCGAGCTCCTCGGCAGAGAGCTGGGAGTGCGTGGTGGTAGCCGGGTGCACGACGAGCGACTTGACGTCGGCCACGTTGGCAAGCAGCGAGAACACCTGCAGATGATCGATGAACTTCCAGGCCGCCTCCTGGCCACCCTTAATCTCAAAGGTAAAGATCGAGGCACCGCCGTTGGGGAAGTACTTCTGATAGAGCTCGTGATCGGGGTGCTCAGGCAGGCTCGGGTGGTTCACCTTGGCAACGTGGCTGTCGCCGGCAAGGAACTCAACGACCTTCTTGGTGTTCTCGACATGACGGTCAACGCGCAGCGACAGGGTCTCGGTGCCCTGGAGCAGGACCCAGGCGTTGAACGGGCTGATGCAGGCGCCCTCGTCACGCAGCAGAATAGCGCGGACATAGGTTGCGAAGGCGGCGGGACCGGCAGCCTCGGCAAACGAAACGCCGTGGTAGGAGGGGTTGGGCTCGGCGATCTGGGCGTACTTTCCGCTCGCCTTCCAATCGAAGTTACCGCCGTCGACGATCACACCGCCCAGCGAGGTGCCGTGGCCGCCGATGAACTTGGTTGCGGAGTGGACGACGATGTTGGCACCATGCTCCAGCGGACGGAACAGATACGGGGTGCCGAAGGTGTTGTCGACGACAACCGGCAGACCGTGCTTCTTGGCGATCTCGGAGATGGCGTCGATGTTGGGGATGTCGGAGTTGGGGTTGCCGAGCGTCTCGAGGTAGATGACCGTGGTGTTGTCCTTGATGGCCCCCTCGACCTCTTCCAGGTTATGGGCATCGACGAAGGTGGTCTCGACGCCAAACTGGGAGAGCGTATGCTCCAGCAGGTTGTAGGAGCCACCGTAGATGGTCTTCTGAGCCACCACGTGGTCACCGGCCTGGGCAAGAGCCTGCAGGGTATAGGTGATGGCAGCAGCACCGGAGGCGACGGCGAGACCCGCCACGCCACCCTCGAGTGCGGCGATACGGTCCTCGAAGACGCCCTGGGTGGAGTTGGTCAGACGACCGTAGATATTACCAGCATCGGCAAGACCAAAGCGGTCGGCGGCGTGCTGGGAGTTGCGGAACACATAGCTCGTGGTCTGGTAGATAGGCACGGCGCGGGAGTCGGATGCGGGATCGGCGCTCTCCTGGCCAACGTGAAGCTGCAGGGTATCGAAACCAAAGGTGTGCTCGGGGTTGTTGATGAACTGGCTCATGATGATCTCCTTGATCGAACAAAAGTAAATAAAAAGAGAGAAGTAAGTCGCTGTCTCCTGATCACGCCGACGGGCGCAAACAGGAGCCCGGCATTCGTCTTGGTAAGCAATTCATATGCGGGCCTCCTTTCGCATCCCGGTTCCGTGGTTGGCTTAATTACCTACCGCCTTTGTGTGTTTTGAATAGTACGAGCATTGTTTCCCTCGGTCAATCACTTAAAAGCGCTAACCTGTTATCGTTTTTATAGATAACAATCGGAAGGATTGCGTCGATGACCCTCCAGCAGCTTCGTTTTCTGATCGCCGTGGCAGAGTCCGGCTCAATCAACGCCGCAGCTCAGCGCCTCTATACCGCTCAGTCCAACATCTCAAACGCCGTCAAAAGCCTGGAACAGGAGCTCCATCTGGAGATCTTTACGCGCTCCAGCCGCGGCGTCACGCTCACCAACGACGGCACCGAGCTTTTGGGCTATGCGCGTCAAGTCGTAGAGCAGGCCGATATGCTCGAGGCCCGCTACGAGGACGGCGGCACGCCCCAGGCGCGCCTTGCCATCTCGGCCCAGCATTACGCTTTTTCGGTCGAGGCCTTCGTCAACGTCGTCGAGCGCTGCCGGGACAGCAAGTTCGAATTCATCATGCGCGAGACCACCACGTCGCAGATCATCGATGACGTCCGCGCGTTTCGCAGCGACATCGGCATCCTCTATCTGGACGACTTTAACGCCCGCGTTCTGCAGAAGGCCTTCGCCGATGCCCGCGCAAGCTTCCATCCCCTCTTCGACGCGACGGTCCACGTCTTCGTTAGCGAGCGCCACCCGCTCGCACGCCGCCCGCAGCTGTCCCTTGCCGACCTTACACCCTATACGCGCTACAGCTTTGAGCAAGGCACCTCGAGCTCCTTCTATTACGCCGAGGAACCTTTTAGCTATATCCCTTGCGACCGCAACATACGAATCTCGGACCGCGGAACACTTACTAACTTACTTATCACGTCGAACGGTTACACCCTGTCGACCGGTGTCCTCTCCAATGAAATGCAATGGGGTATGGCATCGATCCCGTTAGCAGACGCTCCAACGATGCACGTAGGCTATATCATGCACGACGAGCGCAAGCCCTCTCCCCTCTTGCAGCAATACCTCGACGAGCTCAACCGCATCATCCGTGCCAACTAACTGTCGGAAGACGGGGTAGAAATCGTAGATTGCTAGCCCCCGGCGGGCATGGCGCTACAATGGTCACTCACACGAAACGTACCCAACGAAAGGAAGCCCGTGAAGGTCATCATCTATACCGACGGCTCGGCCCGATCAAATCCGGGACGCGGCGGCTACGGCGCCGTGCTCAAATACACCAACCCCGCCGGCAAGACCTTCACCTCCGAGCTTTCGCGCGGCTACGCCAAGACCACCAACAACCGCATGGAACTCATGGCGGTCATCGTGGCGCTCGAGGCGCTCAACCGCCCTTGCGAGGTCGAAGTCCATTCCGATTCGCAGTATGTCGTCAACGCCTTTAACAAGCACTGGATCGACGGCTGGAAAAAGCGCGGATGGAAAACCGCCAACAAGCAACCCGTCAAGAACCGCGACCTGTGGGAGCGCCTACTCACCGCCAAAAGCAAGCACAAGGTTGAGTTCATCTGGGTTAAGGGTCACGCCGGTCACGAGCTCAACGAGCGCTGTGATGAGCTCGCCACCACGGCGGCCGACGGCAGCAACCTCGATATCGACACCGGCTTTAACGAGAGCGACCTGTAATAGCGTTTTCGCGCAGCTTTATATCCCCACGCGCTACACTCATCCTGTAGATCAAACAACGCAAGGGAGACGTATGCTGCGCATCGCGACCATCGGTACATCCATGATCACCGACGACTTTATCCAAGTCGTCAACGCCAACGACCAAGCCGCGTTTGTGGGCACGCTTTCACGCGACGCCAATCGCGGTACTGCCTTTACCGCCGAGCGCGGTGGCGAGCGAAACTTTACGTCGCTCGATGAGCTTGCGGCAGCCGCCGACGTCGACGCCGTCTATATCGGCAGCCCTAACGCACTTCACTACGAGCAGGCTCTTGCCTGCATCGCCGGTGGCAAGCACGTCATCGTCGAGAAACCCTTCTGCGCCACCGAAGCGCAGGCGCTGGAAGTCTTCCGCGCTGCCGAGGCAGCAGGTGTCGTGGCCCTCGAGGCCATGCGTCCCCTCCACGATCCCGCCTTCCACGCCATCGAGGACGCCCTGGGCGAGATCGCCCCCATCCGCCGCGCCTCATTGCGCTTTGGCAAGTATTCCTCGCGCTACAACGAGATTCTCGCGGGACGCGCCACCAATATCTTCGACTGCAATATGGCATCGGGTTCCCTCATGGACATTGGCGTCTACGCCGTCGAGCCCATGGTCGAGATTTTCGGCATGCCCTCCGGCCTTACGAGCATGACTACTCTACTCGACCCCACCACGCGACAGCTCACGCACGGCCCCATCGACGGCTGCGGTTCCATCCTCGCCAGCTATGGCGGAGGCAGCATCTCCGTCGAGCTCGCGCACTCCAAAATTACGAATGACCTGCTGCCCTCGCAGATCGAAGGCGAGCGTGGCACTATCCAGATCGACCATCTGTCCACGCCCCGCAACGTCCGCATCGACTATCGCGGCGACGTCGTACGCGGCTCGGCGACCGAGGCACCGCGCGAACAGGGAGACAACGGCCGCGTGCTCGACCTGCCCAAATCGAGCAACACTATGGAATACGAACTCACAGACTTTATCACCGCCATCGGCGGCATCGATAACGTTAAGGAAGAGATTTGGGAGACCCCGGCGGGACGCCACGAGCTCGGACACTACCGCGATGTCACGCTCGTCTCACTGCGCATCATGGATGCGGTGCGCCAGCAGGCCGGCATAACCTTCCCGGCTGACGCAGGCAAGCAGGCATAGCGATGGGCTTCTTCGATACGTTCTTCTCCAGCGTCACCGGAGGCAGTCGAGAGCCTCAAAAACCATCAAACGTCGAGCTCGAGCTGCGCCGCAGGCTTACCGTGCTCGCAAGCGACGAGGCCACTCAAGACACTCCCCTGCGCTATTTTCTGCGCTGGGCGGGGCAAGTCCAAGGCGTTGGTTTTCGCTTTACCAACACCAACCTCGCGCAGGCACGCTCCCTCACCGGCTGGGTGCGTAATATGGAAGACGGCTCAGTCGAGATGGAGATACAGGGAGCTCCGGCAAACGTCCTATCTCATCTTGAGGCGCTTCATGCCTCCTACGAGCGCATGGGAACGCGTTTTCGCCTCGTAGACGCCCAGGCCCGAGCCCCACTTGCCAATGAAGACGGTTTCAGTCCTCATTATTAGTATTGTGTGCTAAATACGGTATCATTTACCTACGACCGTTAATAGAAAAGAGGCGAGGCGCATGGCGGTGCAAAGAAGGAATACCAGGCAGCGAAAGCTGGTTCTTGACGCCGTGCGCCAAAGCTATAACCATCCCACCGCCGACGAAATCTACAACGTCGTGCGCGCGCAGGATGACAAAATCAGCCGCGGTACGGTCTACCGCAATCTCAATCTCTTGGCCGACGCCGGCGAAATCCTCTCCATCAAGACGCCGGGCGGCAGCCGCTTCGATCGCACGATCGAGCCGCATGCGCATATCATCTGCACCTCATGCAGCCGCGTCATCGACGTACCGCTCCCCTTCGATGCCCAGCTCGACGCCAAGGCGTCCGAGCAAATCGGCTGGCACGTCACGTCGCACTACACCATCTTCGAGGGTCTCTGCCCCGACTGCCGGTAGATGTTTGGGACATGCCTTAAAATCCACCTTTCCGCGCTTTGCAGCAAAAAATAGATTTCTAGGCATGTCCCAAATATCTACTCAGCAAGCAGGCGATGCAATTCCTCTTCGACCGTGCGCACGTAACGGACGCGGTCGTTGATGCCACGCATAGAGGGATTGCAGCTCTCCATTAGATAAGGATGGCCCACGACGTTGAGCATGTCGCGGTCGTTTTCGTTATCGCCAAACGCCATCATCTCATCGGGCGAAATACCCAGGGCACGACCGTAATCGGCAAGCGCGGAGCCCTTGCCCGAACCGAAACCGATAAAGTCCGTCCATTCGGTTCCCGACGTCATCACGTCGACACGGTCGCTAAAGAGGCACTCGAAATACTCCAGGGCCGCCGGCTGATCCACCTCGGGCGTCTGGAAGGCAATCTTAATGACGTCCTCGTCGATGTCCTCGGGACGGTCGACCACCGCCACATCGCAGTGGACCTCATAACGCAGGTGTTCAACAAACGCGTCGTTGCCGCTCATGGTGTAGAGGCGCCCCTCACACGAAAGGGTCACGTCGGCATGGGGATACGCAACCACGGCATTCGCGATATCCATAGCAAGGCAACGCTCCATGGAACGCTTGACAACGGCACGCCCCTCGCTCATCACCAGGGCTCCGTTTTCGCATACGTAGGCGAGCTCATCGGCCACCGGGGCAAACAGGTAGCGCAAGCTCGCATATTGACGGCCGCTCGCCGGCATAAACACGATACCGCGACGATGCAGCTCATCGATGAGCTCAAAGGCCTCGGAACGCGGCTCGCGCTCCCCCGGATGCAGCAACGTGCCATCCAAATCGCATGCAATCAGCTTGATTCCCTCAAGACCCATATGCTTTCCCCCACAGCATCTCATCAACAGAAAGACGGGCTTTGAATAGTTGCCTCTCAAAGTCCGTCTTACTCATACGCACGTTAGCCGCGCGCCTTCTTTACGATCGTAAAGTCTGGAGCCATACTCACAACGGCATCCGCCGCACTCGACGCAAAGCGCCGGTCCGCATCGAGTTCACGGGTAACCGTCGAGAGCCGAACGCCCTCGACGCCCCGGAGCATGCGGCCCAAAACAGGCTGCACCGGCGTATACATGCGCACGGTATGCTCGTCCGAGTCGCCTCGGAAAAGCGGTGCGTGCATATTGCCGATCTCCCAGCACGCATGCGCGAGCGCAATCGGGTCCATGCGGTCAACTTCGACCAAATAAACCTCGGCGCTGCGCAGGCGCACGACAACCGCCACGGGCACCATGCCCGAACGGTCAATGGCGAGCACGTCGCCGTCGGCAAGACGACCGCCGTCGGCAGCATCCAACCGAACATCGACCGTGCGCCCCCGCTCCGTCACGCCCGCAAACGCGCATACATCAGCCTGGTCCCAATCGAGCAGCAACTCGTCAATTTCAAAGACGCCGCCTAACTTCCGGCGAAGCAGGAGTTCATAGGACGGATCGTTGAGATTTCCCAAGCATGTCGTCGAAACCAAGCGTTCAGGCATACTCTAACCCTCGACCTCAACGAGCTCGATATCAAAGTTGAGGTCCTTGCCGGCGAGCTCGTGATTGGCGTCGAGCGTCACGGCCTCGGGCGTCACGTCGATGACCACGGCGGGGACGGGCATGCCGCTCGGCGTGGACAGGAAGAGCTTCATGCCCTTCTCGATCTGCTCGATATTGGGAACCTGCTCGGCCGGGAAGGTCAGAACCATCTCGGGATTGTGCTCGCCGTAGGCATCGGCAGCGGGAATGTGCACGGTCTTCTTCTCGCCCACCTGCATGTCGACAACAGCGGCGTCGAAGCCCTTGATCATCTGACCGGCGCCACAGGTGAACTCCAGCGGCTCGCCGCGATCGTAGGAGCTATCGAACTGCGTGCCGTCATCGAGCGTGCCGCGATAATGGGTCTTGACCTTCTTGCCCTGGTTGGACATGGAAACCTCCGTGATAGGGGCGGCGCAAACGCAAGCCGCCGTGAACATATGGCGCTAACTATACCCTAGTCATACAATTCAAAGACAGTTTGCAAAGAAACGCTGCAACCGGAGGAACTATGGCATATCCCGTATTTGACCTACATTGCGACACCGCCGACCGCATCGGCTGGGCCACGCTCGATCTCGACCTGCGCTTTACCGCCGGCACCGACGGTTATTTCCCCGGCGACGAAACCCATCCGCAAGATTTCGACCTCATCGAGGGCAACGCCTGTGCCATCTCGCTCGCAAAGATCGGCAACACGCCGTGGGCACAATGCTTCGCCACGTTTGTCCCCGACGAGATTCCCACCGCTCACGCCGCGCGCTTCCAGGCGCAGATCATGGCGCACATGAGCGGCCAGGCAATGCTCAACCACGACAGCATGGTCAACGTACGCAGCGCCGCTGACATTCGCCCTGCGCTCAAAGACGGCAAGGTCGCCTGCATCCATACCATCGAAAACGCCACGTTCTTTGCCGAGGACCCCGCGCTGATCGAGGTGCTCAAGAGCTTGGGCGTACTCATGTCGTCACTCAGCTGGAACGCGCAGGGGCCGCTCGCAAGCGGACACGATACCCACGCCGGCCTCACCGCCGCCGGCATCGAGGCACTTACGCAGATGGAGCACGCCGGCATGGTACTCGACGTCTCCCACCTCAACGACGAGTGCTTTGACGAGGTTGTCGCCCACGCCACGCGCCCCTTCGTCGCCAGTCACTCCAACTCCCGTGCGGTTTGCGGCGTCAAACGCAACCTCACCGACGACCAGTTCTGTACCATTCGCGACATGGGTGGCATCGTCGGCCTCAACTACTGCAGCGAGTTCCTTTCCAACGACGCAACCGACAAAACCGCCGCAGACGTCACCTTCGACCAGCTAGCGGCACATATCGAGCACTGGCTCGACCTGGGTGGCGAGGACGTCATCGCGCTCGGCGGCGACTGGGACGGCGCAACTGTGCCCGCCTTCCTCTCCGATGCCAGCAAGATGCCCGAGTTCCAGAACATGCTCTCCAAGCACTTCGGCAAGACCGTGATGCAGAAGCTCTGCAGCGACAACGCGCTTGCCTTCTTTGAGCGTTATTAATTTCACATCCCTTGAGCAGGCCGGCATGCCGAACGGTCGACATGCCGGCCCGTCCCCAATCTGAAGGACCGCTTTTGACGCAGCAGTTTACGTTTTCCGTATCCCGACCGGATGGGACACCCATCCCCGTCGTCGTTACCAAAAAGCGCGTCAAGAACTTCAACCTACGTGTCACATCGAGCGGTGAGGTCCACGCCAGCGCACCGCTCGGCGCCAGCCGCGAGCGTATCGAAGCGTTTGTGAAGCGCAACAGTGCCTGGATTATCAGCCGACTTGCCCAGCGCGAGCAACGTCAGGCAACGGCGCGAGAGCCGCTCAGCCCCTCGTCCATCATTGCACTTTGGGGCAAGCCCATCACGGTACAGGATGCACTCGATCACAACTTTGCATCACCCGCACCGCGGCCCAAGCAGGCCACCTTCGCAAGTTTTATGGGTACCGACGAGCCAAGTGGGCGCGCGCAGGCAAAGCAGTGCACAGCCCTTGACGGCCTAACGCCCAAAGAACTCCAGACCCGCATCGACCAACTCTATGCATCCGAGGTCACCGCAGCGCTACGCGACATCGTGCACGCGTACGAAATCGCAATGGGCGTCACCGTGGCCCGCGTCTCCGTGCGCAGTATGAAAACGCGTTGGGGTTCCTGCACGCCCAAAACCGGCGCCATTCGCATCGCGCGCGAGCTCGCCGCCTACCCCGTCGAATGCCTCGACATGGTTGTCGCCCACGAGCTCGTTCACTTGCTCGAGCCAAGCCACAACCAGCGGTTCCACGCCCTGCTCGACACGTACTGCCCCGACAATAGAGCTCTGTCGCAGCGGCTCAAAAAACCGCCTGCCAACGAGCTGTAGGGCCGGTTAGCGCACGCGCTCGATCTCGACGCCGCAGCTTGCCAGGGGAAGACCGACGGGCGCCCAAGGCTTATCGAGCTTAACGCGCACACCAAGCAGCAGGGGGTAACGACGCAGCAGCATCTGGGCCACACCCTCGGCTGCAGCCTCGATGAGCTTAAACGTGTGCTCGCGCAGATAGCCATCGACATCGTGGCACACCGTGCCATAGTCAATCGAGGCGTCCAGGTTATCGTGCTCCCCCGCTGCGCGCAGGTCGGCATAGAGCACCAGGGACACGATGAACTTCTGGCCCAGCGCGTTCTCTTCGGGATACACGCCGTGGTTGGCAAAGACCTCGAGACCGTCGATAGTAATGCGATCGGCATGGCGAAGATCGTCATAGCTCACGTGGGGTACCGCCGTTGCGGTGGATATTTCGCCCCTTCCACGGCGAGCGAGCTCGGCGCCTTCAGTCCTGGTTGCATTCTCGGGCAGTTTCTTGTTACTCATCGCGATCGTCTCCTTCGTTTAGAACCCCGACCGCGCAAACTAACTACACGCGAATCGACAGGTTCTTTTTATCATCGCTCCAGTTGCAAGCATTGCGCGCGGGGCATGCAAAGCAGGCGCGCGACGCTTTGTCGGCTGCATAGAGCAGGCGCTCAAGCGGTTGGCTGTTCACGCGCAGCTTTCGATGGCCCAGAATGGCCGTCTTAATGGCTGCGGCATCGGCCGGCTCAAACGCCACGTCATCGGGCATGCCGCCGAGAATCGCATCAGCGACGCGTTCGCTTGCAACATCATGGGATATACCCGATTCATACTGTTCATCTTTGCCGATATCGTGGAGAAGTGCCGTGGCATAGATGACCTCGCGGTCAAATTCGAGCTGTTCCTCAAGATTCTTAATCCACATAATGCGCGCGACATCCAGCAGATGGTCAATACCGTGGCGGCAAAAGATGCGCCCCGATTCCAACTGTGCAATGTTGCCCAGGTGCCGCCGGAACAGCCCGTTGGCACAAATGTAATCAATGCGAGGCATGGCGCCAAAGGGAGTCAGGCCCGAAGCCATAAAGCCGCGACGCGGCGTCCCCTCATCGGTCTTCGATGTAAAGTCGTTGACGACTCTCATGGTTAGCGGCCCAGCATCCTAAAGAACCGCTCCTCGAGCGCGGGATCGGTCTCAAAGACGCCGCGACGAGCGAGCGTCACGGTCTTGGTGCCGGGCTTTTGCACGCCGCGCATGGTCATGCACATGTGCTCGGCTTCCATCAGCACAATCGCTCCCTGGGGAGCGAGATAATCCATGAGGGCATCGGCAACCTGTGCACACAGTTGCTCCTGCAGCTGCAGACGGCGGGCATAAACCTCAACCGTGCGGGCAAGCTTGGAGAGTCCAGCCACGCGACCGTTAGGGATATAGCCGATGGCAGCTTTGCCGTAAAACGGCAGCAGATGATGCTCGCACAGCGAGTAAAACGTGATATCGCGCTCGATAACCAAATCGTTCGAAGCGACGGCAAAGGTTTTGGACAGGTGTTCCTCGGCACTCTGGTCCATACCGCCGGCAATCTCACCATACATACGGGCAACGCGCGCCGGGGTCTCCAGCAGGCCCTCACGAGTTGGGTCCTCGCCTATGCCCTCAAGCAACAGCTTAATGGCGGCCTCGACTTTTTCCTGATCGACCATCTGGGCCTCACTTTTCCGATTTCACGTTCGCGCTATGGTACCACGCCCTCCGGCATCGACCACAAGCTACATAGTATGGGTCGAATAGACCGGATCATCACGCCAAAGTTCAACCGCATCACAAAGCGCAATGCCCTCGCGCTCAGCACGGGCGCGCGTAGCGTTCACATCGATCACGCGCTGGTTGCTCGAGCCCCTAAAGCGCAGCGTGATATCGTACAGGTCCTGAACAAACGGGCCGTCCACCAACATGTCGAGGCAGGCAAGGATGCGGTCCGTCACCTCGGTATGATGACGACCGCCCGGCATAAGCTCCTCGAGTACGTCGCCAGTAAAGCACCAAATAGTCTTCCCCGACCCCACTGGATAGGCCGCGCGAACACGCTCGACAAAATCAACGAGCCCAGCCTGATTCTCGGGCTCCATGGGCTCCCCGCCCAGAATCGTCAGGCCATCAATAAAGGGATGGTCGAGGCTCTCGATAATCTTGTCCTCGACGGTGCGATCAAACGGCTCGCCCGCAGCAAAGTCCCACGCGACAGAGTTAAAGCAGTTCTTGCACCCACGACGGCACCCACTCACAAACAGAGAAGTACGAACGCCTTCTCCATCAGCAATGTCGAAATACTTAATGTTCGCGTAGTTCATAGGTAACTCTCCCGGGAGGCCGGGACATATCGTCCCGTCCTCAAACATTCTCGGCCTGCGGCCTGCGAAACTGCGGGCGGGACGATATACTCCAGACCCCTCGCGAGCGATACTCAATGAACTCAGCGAACATCGAGTATAGGGTTCGAGGTCCAATAAAAACAATGCTGCAGCTCAACCGTTATCGCAAGCAGACCGTTGTCGCAGGTCAACTCATTTCCGCTAAGAACTTCGAGGAGTGAGCAGGCTGTGTGCTGCATCTCAGCTACGTCAGCTCGGCTGCCCCGTAGCGAGGGCCTGGACCTTTGCTCGATATGAGTTCCGCACGAACAGGAGGCGCCAGTGGCGCCTCCGTCGTGAGCCAGGACTGTCCGAAATAGCGAGTAAAGGTCCGGGGCCTCGCTACGGGGCAGCCTGGGATGGTTATTAGAGATGCAGCACGCGGTCGCGGATCTCCTCGGTTCGACCCTGGTTCCAGAATTGGGTACCGATGTAGCCGCACGTACGACGAGCGACGTTCATCTTCTCCTGGTCTCGGTTGCCGCAGTTGGGGCACTCCCACACCAGCTTGCCATCGTCCTCAACAATCTTGATCTCGCCATCGTAGCCGCACACCTGGCAGTAGTCGCTCTTGGTGTTGAGCTCGGCGTACATGATGTTGTCGTAGATGTACTGCATCACGCGAATGACAGCCTTGAGGTTGTCCTGCATGTTGGGAACCTCAACGTAGGAGATAGCACCGCCCGGCGAAAGCTGCTGAAACATGCCCTCAAACTTAAGCTTGTCGAAAGCATCAATCTCCTCGGACACGTGGACGTGATAGCTGTTGGTAATGTAGCCCTTGTCCGTCACACCCGGAATAATGCCAAAACGACGCTGCAGGCACTTGGCGAACTTGTAGGTCGTCGACTCAAGCGGGGTGCCATACAGCGAGAAGTCGATATCGCTTTCGGCCTTCCACTCGGCGCACTTGTCGTTCATGCGCTGCATGACGGCCATGGCAAACGGCGTGCCCTCCTTCTCGGTGTGGCTGTGACCCGTCATGTACTTGACGCACTCATACAGGCCGGCATATCCCAGGCTGATGGTGGAGTATCCGCCCACGAGCAGCTTATCGATCGTCTCGCCCTTCTTCAGACGAGCGAGGGCGCCGTACTGCCACAAAATCGGTGCAGCGTCAGAAAGCGTACCCATCAGGCGCTCATGACGGCACAGCAGGGCGCGGTGGCACAGCTCAAGGCGCTCGTCGAAGATCTTCCAGAACTTGTCCATGTCCTGATGCGAGCTCAGCGCGACATCGGGCAGGTTGATGGTCACAACACCCTGGTTAAAGCGGCCATAGTACTTAGGTTTGGTCGGGTCATAGTTCAGCGCGTTGGCGACATTGTTAAAGCCGTTGCCCGAGCGGTCGGGCGTCAAGAAGCTGCGGCAACCCATGCAGGTGTAGCAATCGCCGTTGCCGGCGGTCTCGCCCTTAGACAGCTTGAGCTCGCGCATCTTCTTCTCGGAGATGTAGTCGGGCACCATGCGCTTGGCGGTGCACTTGGCAGCCAGCTGGGTCAGGTAGAAGTACGGGGAATTCTCGTGAACGTTATCGTCCTCGAGTACATAGATAAGCTTGGGGAATGCCGGGGTAATCCACACGCCGGCCTCGTTCTTAACGCCCTCATAGCGCTGACGAAGCGTCTCCTCCACGATCATGGCAAGGTCGTGCTTCTCCTGGGGCGTACGGGCCTCATTGAGATACATAAAGACCGTCACGAACGGCGCCTGGCCATTCGTGGTCATAAGGGTCACGACCTGATACTGAATCGTCTGGACGCCGCGACGGATCTCATCGCGCAGGCGGTCCTCAACGACCTCACGGACCTTCTCGGCAGACGCAGAGACGCCGAGCTCCTCAAGCTCGCGAGCGACCTCGCCGCGAATCTTTTGACGGCTCACCTCAACAAACGGGGCAAGATGGGTCAGCGAAATAGACTGGCCGCCGTACTGGGAGGAAGCAACCTGGGCGATAATCTGCGTCGCGATGTTGCAGGCAGTCGAGAAGCTGTGCGGCTTCTCGATCAGCGTGCCCGAGATAACGGTGCCGTTCTGGAGCATGTCCTCCAGGTTCACCAGGTCGCAGTTATGCATGTGCTGGGCAAAGTAGTCAGAATCGTGGAAGTGGATCAGGCCCTCATTGTGGGCATCCACGATCTCCTGGGGCAGCAGCACACGCTGAGTCAGATCCTTTGAAATCTCGCCGGCCATATAGTCGCGCTGGACGGAATTGACGGTCGGGTTCTTGTTAGAGTTCTCCTGCTTGACCTCTTCGTTATTGCACTCGATCAGCGACAGAATCTTGTCGTCGGTCGTGTTCTTCTGGCGCTTCAGGCTCTGAACATAGCGATAGATGATGTAGTGGCGGGCGACCTCGTAGCAGTCGAGACGCATGATTTCGTCCTCGACCAAATCCTGGATCTCCTCGACCGAAACGGTGTGGCCCGCGTTCTCGCATGCCTCGGCGACGTTTTGCGCCGCATAAACCACCTGGCGGTCGGTAAGACGAGAGCTCTCCTCGACCTCCAAGTTTGCGGCGCGGATGGCATTGACGATCTTATCGATGTCAAAGACAACCTCGGTGCCGCTGCGCTTGATGATCTTCATCCTCTTGCCTCTTTCGCGTCGTAGCCTCATTGCGCTTCAGAGCCAAACGATGCCCGGCAGGGCCTGCCCCTGCCTTGCGGCGCCGTCGCGCAATCTGTGTTCTCGATAAACCATAAGCCTCCATGCGGACATTCCCTAGAGCCAATCAAGCGGTTCAAGGACACGTTCAAAAGAGGCAGTTAAGGTCTTCGTTCTCTGTCCGCCATCTATCATACGACAAAGAAGCATCTATATCCTGTATTCTTTTTTTAGGTCAAACACAACATATAGTGTTTCAGCAGGTCAAAGCAATTGGTCATTTTGCAGACGCATTAAAAATGAGGGGTATTTGACAAGTCGGTAAAACGTTACCAACACGGCTACCTGCATGGCAGTTATAAAACCCCCTTAGTCAAGCCGCTGACAAATCCTACCAAAACCAAGCCGCTCACGCCAAAAGAATCCAAAAGATTATGCTTGACCAACATGTTGCGGTCACGATGGACCAGGACACATGCAATCTGCCGGCGCCCCCACGGGATGCGAAGACCATCGCGCACAGACCTTGGATCAATATTTGGCGGCTTATTTGGCGGCGTGCTTGGTGGCAAAACAAAACAGCCCAGAGGACATAGCCTCTGAGCTGCGAACATTTGGTGGGCGTTAGAAGATTTGAACTTCTGACCTC
>CAJKCG010000003.1:0-204205 GCA_905198355.1 uncultured Collinsella sp.
CGTAACGGGCCAGGTTGGAGCTGACCTCGGACGGCATGATGATGTAGTAGGCGCCCAGCGAGTAGCCGATGTGCGGGCAGGAGACCTCAACGACCTCGGCGCCCATTTCCTTGAGCTTGTCGACGGCCTCGTTGAAGCGGGCCTCGACGCCGGGCTGGAAGCCGTCGCCACCGAGTTCCTTGATGAGGCCGACCTTCATGCCCTTGAGGTCACGCTTGGCGCCTTCGCGGGCGGCGGCGACCATCGGGCGCGGGCCTTCGGGAATGGAGGTGGAATCACGCTTGTCGTGGCCACCGATGATCTCCTGCAGCAGGGCGGAGTCGAGCACGGTGCGGGAGACCGGGCCGATCTGGTCAAGGGAGGAGGCCATGGCGATGGCGCCGTAGCGGGAAACGCCGCCATACGTGGGCTTGACGCCCACGGTGCCGGTCAGGGCGCCGGGCTGACGGATCGAACCACCGGTGTCGGTGCCGAGAGCCAGCGGGGCCTCGAATGCGGCGACTGCGGAAGCGGAGCCACCGCCGGAGCCGCCGGGCACGCGCTCGGTATCCCAGGGGTTGTTGGTGCGGTGGAACGCCGAGCTCTCGGTGGAGCTGCCAAAGGCAAACTCGTCCATGTTGGCCTTGCCCATGGGCAGGCAGCCGGCATCGAGCATGCGCTGGACGCAGGTGGCGGTGTAAACGCTCCGGTAGTCCGCGAGCATGCGGGAAGCGCAGGTGGTGCGCGTGCCCACGAGGTTCATGTTGTCCTTGATGGCCAGCGGCACGCCCGCGAGCGGGGGCAGCGGCTTGCCTGCGGCACGGTCGGCATCCACGCGCGCGGCGGCCTCGAGCGCAAGCTCGGGCGCCACCTGCAGGAATGCCTGGACCCCGCCCTCGCGCGCCTCGATGGCGGCAAGGGAGGCCTGGGCCACCTCGGTAGCGGTAAAGTCGCCGGCGGCAACGCCCGCGGCGATCTGGGCGGCGGTAAGGGAATCGAAGCTTAGCGCCATTACTCGCTCTCCCCCTCTCCCAAAATGGACGGCACGCGGAAGTAGCGGTCGCGCGCGCTGCCGGCGTTTTCGAGCGCGACGTCGAGCGGCAGGTCGCGCTCGGGCTCGCGCAGGTCATCGCCCATCACGTTGGACAGGCTTCCGATGGGATGGAACGTGGGCTCCACGTCGGGCAAGTCATATTGCAAGACGGGCTCGAGCATCTGGACGGCATCGTTCAGGTAGGACGTCATCTGGGTGAGCTCGTCATCGGTCAGTGCGATCTTTGCGTACTCGGCGATGCCGCGCACGTCTTTCTCGCTGAGTGCCATAGGCGCTCCCTTCCGCATAACAGATAAACTGCTCTAGTATACAAGGCAACGCCGCTTGGAGCAGGTGCTTTACCCAAATGCAGCGAAAACGTAACGAGGGCGGCGGGCTGTCAGGCAACGGGCTGGCGATTCTGCAGCGAAACCGCACCGTCCATAGCGAAAACCGCGCCGCCCACAACGAAAGCCGTCCCGCCCGCAACGAAAAGCATCACAACATTCGACGCTTTTCGTCAAAATCGCGATTTTCATCGAATGTTGTGATGGTTCGCATGTCCCGGCCACCACAAAGGTGCCTGTCCCCATTGTGGTGGTTCTGAACGATGTCTTATGCCGAGGCCTTGGCCTTGCGGCGCTTGCGGACCGCGTGGATCACGATGTCCAACAGCAACAGCACAATGGCTACGACCACAATGAGCACAGCAAACTCGCGCTTGCCCCAGTGGCGGCCGGCCAGCGACTTTTGCTTGTCGACGTCCTTCTTGCTGTACTTGGTGCGCACGCAATGCACCAGCAGGCGATGGTCGTTCACGCCGTAGGGCGTGCAGGTGACGAGCGTCACCTTGTCGGCGCCGGGGTCGATGGTCAGCGACTCCATCTCCTCGGGCAGCACCACCTCGGAGTCCACCATCTTGTAGGCGAGCGTCTTGTTCATGGTGTGTAGCAGCACCAGGTCGCCGGGCTCCAGCGAGTGGATGTCGTCGAACATGCTCAGGTTGCGCATACCCGAGTGCGCGGTGAGCACGCAATGCGTCGAGGTGCCGCCCACCGGCAGGCTCGTGCCCTCCAGGTGGCCGACGCCCGCCATGAGGACTTCTTCGCTCGTGCCGTGGTAGATAGGCATGCTCACGTCGATGGAGGGGATCTCGACCCAGCTCATCATGGGGTCGCGGTCAAAGATGAGCTGCTGAGCGTAGGGCTCGATCTGATCGGCGGGGAGCTCGGTGGCCTCGCCCGCCAGCTGCTCGTTAAAGGAGCGCGCCTGGAGCAGGATGCGCTCGCGCTCCTCTTCCGAAAGCGCGTCCACGGTGCTGGACACGGTGCTGATCTGGTTGAACACGCCCGAGGCCTCGAGCCGGTCCAAGATCCACGGCCAGGTCATAAGGCCCACGCCAATAAGGATGATGACGATGGTGATGAGACGGTCGGCCCAGCGCGGCAGTCGCTTGCGACGGCGCTTGGGCTTTGGTTGAGGTTTGGGCTGAGGGCTTGAGCCGCCGTTGGCCGCAGCGTTATTGCTCTTCATATGTTTGGCGCCCTGCACCATCGCCGGTCACTCCTCTACAACTCAAGTTGTCTAAACAAATAATAGCCGATTCGCGAGCTCATGCGCCGGACAACGCAGCTAGACTGCACCGTCCGGGCCACGTAACCCCACTCAACCAATCAAGCCATATGTTGTTTTCATCGTCTCGAGCAACTGCACCATCGTTACGCCCGCAACCCCGATCTGTTTCAGATTGACGTCGCCCACCTCGCAATCTTTAACAAACGCAAGCATATCGTCCTTCAGTTCTCCGCGCAGATCGACGCCTTCCGACTCGCCAAGCAGCTGAGCAAGCCTCAGCGCATCGCGTTTATGCTTTTTTACCTTCTTCGAATCAACGTTCTCCCCCGCCTCCCTTCTAGCTTTTAGGTCGAGATACGCCTTCGCTTTGAACGGGACAATGTATTCCGTACCCAGGACCGAAACGCCGTCTACGGTCCGAATTCCCTGAAGGAACAAGCTGTAGTAAGCATCGTCCAACAAAATTGCCGAAAGACTGCTTATGTTTTCATCAACGTGAATTGGCGCCACATCAATCCCCTCACGACCCTTTAGAAAGTCGGGGCACTTCGCGAAGAGTTCGATCATATGGGGGTAACCCGGCCTCTTAGGCTCTGTAAACCGATAAAAACATGAGCCTTTGCCTTCGCCCCAGCCGCAGCGGTAGCCGCCATCACGCACCAAAGTCCATATAGCTTCTGCCGTCTGAGGCAACCGGTCATCGGCGACAATTACCACATCAAAATCGTGAGTCATCCTAAACGGAAGTCCCGCCTCCGCGAGCAAAATGTCGCATGCCGTGCCGCCGATAAGAGCATACGATCCTGCAGCTTCTTGCATATGCTGCTGAAATTCTTGGAGACCTTCTACAGCGCTTCTTGCCATGGATATTCCTTTCCAAACATGCGATCGACTTCGAGCTGAATTCGCTCATCGTCGATTGCCGCTAAAGATAGCGCAAGCGAAATGTCGTCGACACGGGAGGAGTCGGCAAACACGGGTGCATAGCGCCACACTTGAATCATCGCCGTTTCGTTATCCGGCAACTCCCCGTCTGCGACTTCGAGGTCGCTCAGTTGACGCCATGCACTTCTTAAGACGGCCTTTTGTTCCATGCCCGGTGCAGCGAGCATCGAACGCGCGGCGAGCGCCGTCTCCCCGGCGTCAACAAGATACTCGATCTGCGGCGTCTTCCTTGCAAAAAAGACCTTCGAGACAGGCGAGGAGAGTTCTGCCATGTGCTCGCCGAGCAGAAGATCAACGGCAACAGGGAACACGACGACACGTCGCTCGCAACGCTCGCGCCTCGCGAGCCCTCTGTCAACAAGCTCGGTTATGGCCTCACTCGCGCGGCTTGCCGAAATCCCAAGCGCACGACAAAGGTCATAGGGACGATATGGCTCCTGGGCTGCTCCCCAGATTGCAGCAGCCTGTGCGTTGGGTGACATCTTGGTCGCGTGATTGCGAAACCGGGCACCGCCCCTCTCCGTGCAAGCTGTGCCCATAAATGGAAGAAAAGCCTGTCTACCGGGGCAGACAAAGGGAATCCCCTGTGCGACCAATGCTTTGCGCTGACGCGCATCGGCATCAGGAAACGAAACGACAACAGGAGTCTCCGCGCGCAAGGCTAGCTGGCTATAGACCCTCTTAGCCTCGGGAAGCCCGACGTCAGAGGGCAAACTTGCAAGCAAAAACGAAAAACCGTTTGCGTCAACAGCGCGGACCTCAATCGCCCGCAGATGCAGCGGCAAGCGTGCGGATCCAGGCCAAGTTTTGGCCTTGGCGGAGAGGCCTAGTGCTTCTTGTAAGTAGATTAGCGCTTCGTTCATTTCCATCGTTTTCGTTCGATTTCAGTTTGTATTGGAATTATACATAATTTTCGGAATTAACGAGATTCCGTTCGTGCCTAAGCCCATATTTGCGTTTTCAAAATATCCCGAATCGGCTGGGCGATTCGGGATACAATGTCAATAGAAAACGACGCACCCCGCGTAAGTGTACGAGAGCGCGGGCGGCCTAGTTTTCAGTTTTTGTTAAATGCCCGGGATCCGACCCCCGGGCATTCTTATTTGCGCTTTCGGCGCAAATGCCGTCCACCGTCCGCACCGCGCGTGCGCCTACGGACCTTAAACCGAACCTCATACGAGTCAAGAAACGCGATGACGAACGAGTCTGCATCGGACGATGGAGGCTGGCTGCGTTGTCCCAAAAAGAACGGGGCAGACTCCAGCGCGGAGTCTGCCCCGAAAAGAGAATGGCAAAGCAAGAACGTCGATGGACGAGAAAAGTGTCCGCAAGTCTCATGGCCATCACATCCCACCTGCCAAAGGGATGGGTGAGTGAGCGTTACTCCTGCTCGGACTCCTCAGCCTGCTTACGGCTGCGGATGAGGTGCGCCACGCCGATGCACAGCACCGCGCCACCAGCGATCCAAGTGAAGGTCACGCCATTGAGGCCGGTGAGGGGAAGGCCGGAGCCCTTCTTGTCAACAATGGTGAAGCTGAGTTTGCCGGTAGACGCGGTAGCCGAATTGTCCTTCACAACATCATTTCCTGCGGTGATTGCAGATTCCGTGCTAGGGGTTACATCGGTGCCAGTCTGATTAATATCGCGCTTGATGGTGAACGTCACACCGTTTGCTGCGGAGTTATTGTAACCAGGGGCGGGCGTAACCTCTTTAAGGATGTAGGTGCCCTCGTCGAGGCCGACAACGTTAATCTTGCCCTGGCTGTCGGTTTTCAGCATAGCTTTTTCTTTTTCGGTCGTCTTGACACCATTTGCCATGATGAAGTTGCCGTCATCGCCCTGCTCCTGCAGCGTGAATTCAACGCCCTCGAGCCCCTTGTCTTCATCATCGGAACCGACCTTGGTGACGTCAATGCCGTAGGTGTAGTCGTAGGCGGGGTGCTCGACCGTGGTACCAGTACCATCAATAGTGTGCGGGTTGTTAGAATAAGTCAGCTTAACGGTATTTTTCTGGGCTTTACCAACCAAACCATTGAACTCAGTTTTGATCGTACCGTTTTCAAAGATCTTGGTAGAGTCGAGCTTGGCCTTGTACCCGACAGTCACCTTCGAGTCGCCGTTCAGCGCAATGGCAGCCTTGCCCTCAGCCCCGCATTTCTTGAGATCGGGGAAGTCGACAGTAAGCGTATTATCCTCGTACTTGGCGTTATAGCCGGACGCGACCACGGTATCGCCGATCATGACCTTAACATCGGGCGTCGTACCGCCATCCTTGAACTTGGGCGTCATGGAATTGGGGAGTTTGTCCGTAAAGGTGTACTTGTAGGTGCCGTAACTGTTGATGTTGCCCGCGACGGTACCGATGAGCTGGTAGTCGACATATTGGTCCATCTGAGAGTCGGCAGCCATGTTGGGCTTCTCGAATGAACCGAATGTGCCATCCTTAACGTCATCCTTGACGGCCTTGGTCACAGTGGGAACCTGCTTCTTGGGAGTTAAGTTCTCATCGGAGCCACCGACAACAGCGAAAATCGGCGAGGTGAAAGTATCCGTGTTGCCCGCGGTGGCATTTGCGGTTTCGCCGACACTCGCAGTCACAAAGAGCCAGTAGCCGGCATCCAGGCTGCTGAACTTGCCGTCGGTGCCTGTTCTCCAGCCATTCGTCCCTTCAGCGGTTGTGGCTTTTTCCAGTGCCTTGGCAATCTTGTCGAGGGTCGTTCCGGCGTCAAGCTTAGTGCTCGCGTCTGTACCAGACGTGTACTCAGCTTTGGTTTTCTTTTTAATCCATTCTGCCCACTCTTGAGCATCGTTGCCAGAGGGCTTTGTGGAATCGTCGTCGGTAAACGCCCCCGTCACAGCATCCCTAACTGAATCCGACGCCCACTCGATGTCAGAAACCGTCTTAGGCCCATTCCAGGCGCTATCCTTCTGATCCTGCGTAACCTTCGCCTTGAAAATCTGGATGCCCTTAAAAGTCGTATCCGTATAGGTCGAATCCTTAATCGTCACGTCGCCGCTCTGGGCCACCGTCGGCACGCCCCCAGCAAACGCCATGGTCACCGGGGCCATGACGCCGCCGAAGCTCAGCGCTGCTGTGAGGCCTGCTGTTACTGCCAGGCGTGCGATGTTCTTGTTCATGCTCATCTTCTTTTCTTCCGTTTTCCGTTTGATTCTCATTCGATCGATCATCATCTGTCTGTGTCTTAGCATCTACTTCGCTACGTCTCGCCCCGCTCTCTGTGGGGCTGCCAGCTACTCTTTATGGCTGCCACCTCCCCGCTTGACCAGGAGCGCGACCACGATGAGCGCGGCTCCAGCGACCGCTGCGGCGGCCGCGGCGTACATTGCCATATCGCCAGTCGAGGGCATAAAGCCTCCGGTGGTAATGCTAGGGGGTGTGCCGGTGGGCGTGTTGATGAGCGACGCCTCCAGACTGCCCGTCGACCCGTCCGCGCTGTCAGCGCGCAGGGGCGACTCGGCCGTGATGGTGAGCTTGGGCTTGGCGGCGGCCACCTGGTCGACGTCCAGGCCCTCGGCCTTGACCGTCACGGAGCGCGTGCCCTCAAAGGTGGTGTAGCCCTTGGGTGCCTTGAGCTCGCGGACCTCCAGCTTGCCCGAGTCCACGCCCGAGACGGTCACGCGACCGTCCTCGCCCGTGGTGACGGTGGCCTTGCCCTCAGCATCCCACGTGCCGTCGGTCGCTAGCGTGCGGCCGCGGTCGTCGGCGATGCTCAGGACCGCTCCAGCAAGCGGTTTGTCGCCGTCGCTGCCGCGCTTGGTGAGCGCGAGATCCCAGGTGTAGGCGCACGCGTCGTCGCTCGGCGTGCGGGTGAAGCCGGCGTCGCCGGACTGATCGGCAAAGGGAGAGCGCGGGTAGCGCAGGTAGACCTCGTTGGGGTTGCCCTTCGCGATGCCGTGGTTGCATGCGCTGTTGAGCGGCGCATTGTAGACAGCAACCACGCGGGCGCCCGCGGCGAAGGCGTCGGCCCCGCCGAGCACGGCGATCAGGTCGCCGGTGCGCACGGTGAAGGTCTTGCCGTCCGCCGCTACCTTGGTGGCGCACTGGGCCGTGATGTCGGCCCAGCCCTTCGCGGGCTCGGTGCCGGCGCGGCCGTCCTTGCCGGCCGAGACGGCGCCGAAGCCGCCGTCCGCGCCCGCCGCCACGTACACGCGCATGCTCGCGGCGACCTTGGAGGGGTCGAGCCCCGCGCCCATGGTGTCGACGAACTGCACCGTGTAGGTGTCGTAGGCCGCGAGTCCCGCCGGGACCGTGGCAGAGAGGCGCCAGTACAGGTCGTCGGCGACCGTGGCGTCGGCGGCCTTCTGCCAGGCGGCGGTGCTGTCCTCCAGCACGTGCTTGGACACCTTGGGGGTCGCCGCCTTGGGCTTGACGGTGACGGCGCCGCCGCCGACCAGGGCCATGATCGGCGCGGTGCCGGCCTCGTTCTGGGAGATGGCGTCGTCTTTGGCGACGATGAGCCAGTAGCCACAGGGCAGCTCGGCCGTCGTGCCCGCGTTAAGGGCCACGGACACGGCGCCAGAGCTCTGGAGGGAACGAGCGAGCTGTGCGCTCAGCGCGCTCGTAAGGCGGGAATCGGTGTTGAGCCACTCGGCAGCTTCCCGTGCGGTGGTCTGGGAATTGGGCATGCCGGCGCTGTGCAACACAGGCAGCGCGGCGTCGCGCACGGCATCGCTTGCCCAGACAAGGTCGGTGGCGATCTTGGCGTCGTTGTCGTCATCGACGACGTTGGCGTCAAAGATCTGGTAGGCGTCGTAGCTGCGCGCCACGGTGCCTGTCACCGTGATGGATCCGGTCACGCTCGGCGCGGCCTGCGCGGATGCGGGGAACACAACCGCGCAGGTGCCGATCAAGAGGGCGAGCAGCGCAAACAAGATCGGGAAGGAGCAAACTTTCTTATTCACGACGCTCGCCTCCCTTCGCATTCGCCTTGCGACGAATGTGCATCCAGGCCGCAGCAGCGCAAAGCGCCGCCGCGCCGGCAAGGTACGTCAGAGTGACGCCCGACATACCAGAAAGGGGCAATGTGGTGGAGTAGGTGTTGGTGAAGGTGGGGGTGGACTCGGGTTTGGTGCCATCGATGGGATTACCGTCGGCGTCAACGATCTTGGTGCAGGCCACATTCGTGGGCTCGATTTTGCCGTTTGTATTGTCCGTCATCGTGACGTCAAATCGATAGACAGACTTGTCGTATTTATAGTGCGAGAACAGCGAACCGTCAGTTTTCTCGCGCACATAGTACGTGAAGGTCTTGGAAGCGCCACGGCCCGTGGAGTCGGACGCGAGCTTGTCGAGTTGATTGAGTTCGTACTCGATCGGCTTGAAGCTCCGGGTCTGGGACTTGTCACCGTCGGCAGTGGGGGTAATCTCGCCCTTGGGGTCAGTCGTAACCGTCTCGGCATTATCGAACTTATCGTTATCCGCAAGCTCGAGCGTGAACTCCTTCATCTCGCCACCCTTAACAACCTTAGTCACCTTGGGAGTCCAAGAGCCCTTGGAGGTGTACGGAGTGTATTTGTTAGTGAAAGTTGCACCACTGGTAAGCGCAACGATAACAGCGTTTTCGCCTTCAGCTGCTACGGTGGCTGCTGATTCTGTTTCTGGCGTTCTTGCGCCAGCGCCGTCATTTTTTACCTTTGTTACCGAAACGCTCCCGACTTTGTAATACGTGTATTTAATGTCAAGCACGTTGTGCGACTTTTTCTCATCCCTCACAACCTCAGGATCAATTTTGTAGATCGTTTTGTCGTAAGTCACGTTCTTGTCCGTGCCCGGAACCTCTACCAAGTAGTAAACAAGATCGTCGTCGGCATAAACTTCACCCAGATCAAAGGTGAGATTTCCATCCCCATCGTTTTTCACCGTATCAACCACCGAGCAGCCATTGAGCTGAAGTTTGCCATTGGAGTCAAAGCTCGGAACTGTATATGAGATCCCGCCTTGTTCGTTAATAATCTTGTTCTGTCTGAGTAGCTGGAAATCGAAGTCATTTCCTTTAAGCGTGCCGTCCTTAAGCACCTTGGAGCCATTGAGCTTCATCTTGGGGTAAACCTTGACTTCTTGAGTGGAGCCAGCGATTACGTCGCCGTTGGTCATGATGCCACCACCGTGGATGTTGGAACTGTTGCCCGTGATATATAACGTAGCCAGCCTTATAGCTTCATTTTGATCTTCAACGAACGGTTCGGACTTTAGGCCAATCATGTACTTGGCCTGGACTCCGTCATACTTACCGATGGTCGTAGGCTGACCGTCAATCGTGCCCGACCAATTTGCAGCACCACCGCCGAGCATCTGGCCCGTTACGGCTGCGATATAGTCAGCGTTATCCGACTTGCGGATAAGGAAGAGGTCCTCATGGCCACGCCTCTTGAAGTCATCGGTAATCTCACCGCCATCAACACTTGGAGGCTGGTCTTCATTCTTACCATTGGTGCCACCTGATAGATTCTCACCGTTTGCATCGGTGTTTCCGAAAATCGCAATACCATTGGCATCGGTAATCGCCGTCTTGCCGCTCGGGCAGGCTGCGAAGCCACCACCATAGCCCTTAGCCGAGTTTTTGGTAATCAGGGCGTTATATATCTTGAGACGCGCCGAATTAACGCCCTCGTCACTGTTGCCTCCCTGGACAAAAACGCCACCGCCACCCCAGTCATTGGTGGTATTAGTCGTATTGTTAGTTATGTAGGCTTTCTTGCCGCTCACATTAAATTCGCCAACTGTAGGCGCAGCGATACGGATGCCGCCACCCTCTGAGTTTTGCGCCACATTGCTGGCGATGATTCCACCATAAAACGCAAACCCGGAAAGAGGTTTATTCCAAGCGCCAGCATAAACGCCGCCGCCAGCCTCGGCAGAGTAGTTGCCCGTGATGTAGCCGCCGCTAATAACCAGACCGCCTTTTTTCTGTCCCTGATTGTGGCTAAAGGCAGCAATGCCGCCACCACCGTGACAACCGTTACCTTTGTGTCCTTCATCGGTATAGAACTGATATTTGTTGTTAGTAATGTAACCATTCGTAATGGTCACCATAGAGTCCTCAGCACAAATTCCCGCGCCATAACCGACTTCATTATCATTTGTACCGTTACCGGAGATAATACCGCCAACCATGTTTACCGTAGAATTCAGGGCATAAACGCCGCCGCCACTGGGGGCATAGTTACCAGCGATTACGCCGTCAGAGATGTCAAGAGTTGAGTTCTCGACAGAAATACCCGCACCAGCGGCGCCCTCCGGACAATATCCGCCGCAGACATACCCGCCGTCCACGCTGATGGCCGAACTGCCCGCTGCGTACACCAAATTTTTGACACAGTTGTTTTTATCCTGCGTAATCATGCCGCTCTCAAGATTGAGGTGGCCACCGCTATTGATTACGATGAGCCTCAAGTCCTTTGAGCCTGAGCACGCCACGATGGCACCCTTGACATGAGCCTTATACGCCTTAAGAGTCTCGGTTGTACGGGTTCCGTTTGCAACCGATTCGGTTACGTAGTAGGTAAGGCCAGTCGGAATGCCATTGGAAGTATCGTATTCCATTAAAGCGAGATTGCCGCATTTATTTGTTTGAGAAGTCGTAGTCTCTGTCGCGGCAACTTGCTGACCGTCCTTGACAGTCAACGTTGCGCCGCCGGTTATGTTGAATAGGGGCTGGCTCTGACTTGTATACTTAATTTTGCAGCCATTTAAATCCAGCGTGATATTGCTGCCGTCCTTGTTAAGCGCGATTGTCTCGCCGGTCTCGACATCATTCATAAGCTTGAAGCTAGCAACACCGCTTGCATTTGCCAGTTTTTTCAAGTCGTCAGCTGTTCGTATTTCAGTGGATGCCGTTTTAGTCTGCCCGCCTTCCGCAGCCAGCATTACGGCATTGCCATCCGACAACTCGCCATCTTCGGCCTGCAGCTTACCTTCAGGCTGACCCTGCTCAACACCATTTGAAGGGTCGGCTTCGTCGCCCTCGGTCTCGTCACTATTCTGGTTTTCGGTATCCCCGTTGTTGGTGTTTTCTACATCAGTAGACTCAGTTGAGGAACCCCCCCCCATCACAGTTTCCTCGGTAGGAGCTGCCTGGGCATCGTTGGCAATGGCCTGCGAGATCGGGGGCATGACGAGCGACAGTACCAGGCTCAAAACGGAGGCTCCGCACAAAACGCCTGCCAGTACACGGCGCGTCGCTTTTTTACTCTGCTTAGATTTGTCTGAATTCGCTTTCATCGATGTCTCCTCCCCAAGAGACCGCGATCTTGCTCTTTCACCATCAAACTTGGGCGCGCAACCTATAATTGCTCGCGCTCGATATGCATATTATTACTCTTTGTTTAAACAACGCAAGCCTAACAATGTCAGTTTTGCTTTACGTTGCCTTAACTTCTTGACAATTATTCAAACTATGCATTGTTTTTCGAGGGTTAAATTTCGGAAAGACGCTGGTAAACTCGTTAGCAAATCTAGATAAATGACACTTTATCATTGTTTGTACAACACTTTGTTTTAACCCGCTCAATCTGTGAACGGTCAAAATTGTGCCGTGAATGGCAGTATATCTAACTGCAAATATTAGTTATGAGCTAATTGGTCAATTACTGCACAACCAGCGTGTGCCGACATGTTCATACATCGACACTTGAATGACATCGCATGTTACCGGCTGCAAATCTCCTCGCTACAAAAAAGCGTCCCAACAATCGACTGTTGGGACGCTTGGAAAACCACCACAAAGGCGCTCTGCCCTCTTTGTGGCTGCCCCCAGGTGCTACAGCAGATGTTCCTCGATAAAGACCGCGATGCCGTCTTCGTCGTTGCTCTCGGTTACAAAGTCGGCGGCGGCACGGGTGGCGTCGCTGCCGTTTGCCATGGCCACGCCAACGCCGGCGTCAGCCACCATGCAGGTGTCGTTGTCCGCATCGCCAAACACGCAGATGTCCTGGAGCTCCATGTCGTTGAGCTCCGCCACGCGCCCAAGGCCGCGCGTCTTGGACACGCGCGGATCCATGAACTCGTAGAGCCGCTGCGTGGTTTGCAGAGCCGCCGCCTTAACAGTGTTATCGGCAAACGTCGACGCCCGCTCAATCACCCGCGGCATTACCTCGGGTGCCATGGTAAACATCACCTTGGGCTGCGGCTCGCGCAAGAACTCGGCAAAATCGACCACCTGGTAGGGCACGCCGTCGACGCGTGACAGGTGCTCGACGCACGCGTTGCTCTCGGGCACGTAGAACACGCCGTCTCGGGGGCAGACGGGTGTTGCCGGAAGGTCCGCCATGTGCTTGCAGATGCGCGCGATGGTCTCGCCCGGCAGCGGATAGCTCAGCTCGTTGATGTCGTGCGCGCGATCGATGACCTCGGCGCCACCGCAGCCCACGAGCACGTCCACCAGGCCTTCGATGCCCCAGAACTCGTACATGGCCTCGGTCGCGTGGGCGTCGCGCCCGGTGCACAGGCCAAAAAGCACGCCGCGGTCGCGCAGGGCGCGGATCGCCGCCACGGTGCGCGGGGACACCGTATGCTGGCTCGTGAGCAGCGTACCGTCGATATCGCAGAACACGGCTTTGATGTGGCTGAAGGTGGTGTCCATGGGGGCCTTTCTGGGTTGCGCGGCGGTGTGGGGTGTGGTCGTGAACGGCGTACATGCTATACCAAGGCGCAGGCGCGGCCCGTTAAAGCAAAAACCACCACAAAGGTGCCTGGCTCCTTTGTGGTGATCGCGGCGTCTACGGGCCAAACCATCACAACATTCGACGTTTTTCGGCAAAATCGCGATTTTTACCGAATGTTGTGATGGTTTCTTACTGCTTTACGGCACGTTCCAAGTGATTGCGTCCAAACAGCAGCAGTGCCGCGGGAACCGCCGTCACGACCATGCCTGCCCCCACGAGTGTCCGTTGTACGCCAAATGTTGCCGCCAGCCACGGGGCAATCGCCAGAGGGGCCACACCAGCGAACATATTGCCAAAGCCCATGACCGAATTGACGCGACCAAGCTGCTCGAGCGGAGCCGTCGTCTGCACAATGGTGTTGTGGAGCGGGTTGACGACACCCCAAGCTATACCCAGGGCGATCTGGCCGACAAGGGCCACGCCCACGTACGGTGTCCCCACATAGAGCAGACTTCCCAGGCCCACGGACATAAGCGCCACGAGCAGCGTTTTAAGGTTGACCAGGTGCGGCGGCAAGCGGAGCGCGAGCACGGCACCCAGCACCGCGCCGACACCGCAGGCAGACGAGAGCCAGCCCATCCACTCAACGCCAACGTGCAGAACATCGCGATAGAAAAACGACTCGAGCGGATCGAAGGCACCGTAGCCAAAGTTCGAGAGGAAGATGATGCAAAACAGCAGGGCGAGAACGCTGTTGGTGAAGACTGTCTTGATGCTGGCTGCGAAGGTGGCACGGGAGGATGCGCTGGGGTTGGAGCTTTGTCCCGCACGCTCCCCTTCCTCTGCCGAATCGGCATCCGCATGCCCGGCGACATGGCTGGTCTGCGGCCTAAAGCCCCAACCGGCGACGAGCGCCAGCACGGTAAAGAGCATCATGAGCACAAACACCGCGCGCGACGACGCAGCCGCCGCGACAAAGCCGCCCAGCGTGGGGCCAACGATGATACTCACGTTTGAAAACATGGCGATGGCGGAGTTGATGTCTTTGAGCTCGACAGGATCGTCGGTGAAGTAAGCCGGATAGGATGTGGCGATGGGCTGGGCGAATCCCATCGTAAAGCCCAGAAACACCGCGCCGAGCAGGACGACGCCGGTCGCGCTACCAAAGGCGATGATTGCCGTGCCAGTTGCGAGCGTGCCGACGATGCTCAGCAAGAAATGGCGGCGCGGACCCCATGCGTCGAGCGCAGCGCCGCCCGCAAAGGATCCCAGGATCACGAAAACGTTCATGAACAGGACGGCCAGCGATGTCGCGACGACCGAGGCATCGTCCGCATAGGTAAGCGTTCCGATGACGCCGATAAAGTAGCTGGTCTGAAACCCGGTGTAGATGAGAAAGCGCATCGCTACCAGGCGCTTGGCCTGCATGGACAGCGAAGGTTGAGGTTTTGAGAGAAGAGATGCGAGCATGGAGACTCCTTGTTTCATACGAATACGGGCGGTGGGTATTCGCCACCGTCTGTCAAATCAATCTATCCGCATGAAACATTAAGGACGCATCAGGACCCTTCTCTCCGTTTTTCGCTCAGTATGAACTACTTGGTAGATTGTAAGGCATGTCCCACACATCTACTAAAGTAAAAACCACCACAAAGGTGCCTGGCCCCTTTGTGGTGGAAATGACGTTTGCCCAGATAAAACCTGCCAAAACAAACCTGTCCCTTTTTGGCATGTTATGGCAACGCAGCGAGCCGGTTCCAAGTGCCCCAGGTCGCCCCGAAAGAGGAGCGACGCGTACTTTGGTACGCGAGCGACGGCTTGAGGGACGAGATGGGGTGCTTGGGGCCGGCGCAGCGTTGAGCCTTAAAGATGATCTTGGATAAGATCGCAGATGGCTCGGGCGTCGTTGATGTTGATGGCTCGGGTCGCTAAGCCGGCGTCGAATGCCTGGCGTGCCAGGGCCTCGTTGCAGGCAAGGGCCAGCGTGTGACCGTCGACCAGGTCGAGCGAGCTCTTGCCGCGTAGACGGTCGACACCGGAGCGCGCGACGACGATGTTGTCGAAGCCCTCGGTCTTGTAGCCCTCGATGATCACCACGTCGACATCGTTGTAACGCGACAGCAGCTCGCGCGCGGGCATCTCGTCCTCCTCGCGCGTGTCGGCGTACTCCGCCCAGCGCGTGGCGCAGATGAGGCCCACGTGCTTTGATCCGGCTTGGTGATGGCGCCAGGTGTCCTTAGCGGGCACGTCGATATCAAAGCCGTGATGCCCATGATGCTTGAGCGAACCCACGCGCAGGCCGCGGCGGGTGAGCTCGGCGATAACCTTCTCGACGAGCGTGGTCTTGCCCGAGTTTTGGTAGCCGATAAACGCGATCGCGGGGACGGCCGGGGCCGGAGCTGCGGACGCGACGGCGACGGGCGCGCTCGCGGGTGCGGCACCGTCAGCGGCCACGGACTCAACGGCAGCGGCCTGACGCTCTGCGCGGTCCCACACGCCCGAGCGGCCGCCCTCCTTGTGCAGCAGGCGAACGTCAACGATCTCCATGCCGCGATCGACCGCCTTGCACATGTCGTAGATGGTCAGACACGCGGCACTCGCGCCGGTCAGCGCCTCCATCTCAATACCCGTCTTGCCCGTCACGCCCGCCGTAACCAGTACGTGAAAACCAACCTGCCCGTCCGCGCGCGCCGGCGCCCAGCCCTCGGGCACGTCATCGGCCGGCGTCCCCGCCGGAGCGATGGGCGCAATGTCGCACTTGCTCTTGGTAATGAGCAGCGGATGGCACATGGGGATGATGTCGCTTGTGCGTTTGATGGCCATGATGCCCGCCACGCGCGCGCATGCGAGCACATCGCCCTTTTTGGCGCGGTCCTGCAGCACCATGGTCTGCGTCTCGGGGTGCATGAGGATGGTGCCCTCGGCGATGGCAATGCGATGGGTCTCGGCCTTGTCGGACACGTCGACCATGCGTACCTCGCCCTTGGCGTCCACGTGCGTCAGCTCGTCGCGACGGGCGTCGCGGGCGGGCTCGGTGGCAGCACTGGCAGACGGCTGTGCGGACGCGTCGGCGTTGCCAGCATTCGCCGCAGCCGTGACTTTGTGGGCAGACATCGCGGCCCTGCGAGCGGCCTTGGTGGCATCGGCGTACCTGCTCTTGGCCATATGATCATCCTCCGATTTGGGACATAAATCGTTGCGTGCCCTCAATTATCGCGTGTTCCTGCGGTTTGTGGGCGACGGCATCGCGCCAAATCGAAAGTACCTGCATATCATCACCACGGCGTAGGGCGTCGCGCACCGAATATTCGGCATCGCTGAACAGGCACGGACGCACGTTGCCATCGGCCGTCAGGCGCAGACGGTTGCAATTCGTACAAAAATGATTGGACATGGCGCTAATAAAACCGACCGTTCCCGCCGCGCCCGGAAAGTGCCAATAGCGCGCAGGGCCCGCGCCGGCAGGAGCGTCGTTGATGTCGAGCGGCTCGAGCTCGCCCAGCCCCGTCGCGGCGGCCCCAGCATTGATGCGCGCCCGCAGCTCGTCGCTCGGCACGGTGTCGCTCGCATCCCACAGCGCCGGATTGAGCGCGGGCGCATGCGGGCCCACAGCGCAATGCGAGCTCGTGTGCTCGTCGCCAATAGGCATGTATTCGATAAAGCGCAGGTGAATGGGACGGTCGATAGTCAGACGCGCGAGAGCCGCCACATCCTGGCTGAGCCGGCGCACCACAACGCAGTTGACCTTAACGGGCTCAAACCCCCAAGCCAGCGCCGCGTCGATGCCAGCCATGGTCTGCTCGAGTCGACCCAGGCGCGTGATCTTTCCAAACAGCGTAGGGTCGAGCGTGTCGAGCGAAATGTTGACGCGGTTAAGCCCCGCGTCTTTGAGCTGCGGCGCCAGCTTGGGCAGCAGGGCGCCGTTGGTGGTGAGCGAGATGTCCTCGATCTGCGGGATCGCGCGGATGTCGCGAATGAGCGGGATGATACGGCGGCTGACCAGCGGCTCGCCACCCGTCAGGCGCACGCGGCGAATGCCCTCTCCCGCCACCAAGCGCACAAAGCGGGCGATTTCCTCGGCGCTGAGCAGCTCGTCGTGCGCACGGGGCGCCACGCCATCGGCCGGCATGCAGTAAATGCAGCGGAAATTGCACTTGTCGGTAACGGCAATGCGCAGGTAGTTAATATCGCGGCCAAAGCCGTCGTGTTGCACGTGCCCGTCCACGCAGCCCTCCCCTCACGCGGCGTTTTATTCTTCGGAAAACATAATACCCCACGAGAGAATCATGCCGACACCCGTACGACAGGACAGGTCGCTTCGAGCAAAACGGACTTTCCAAGCCCATCCTCAACACAGACCATCACAACATTCGATGCTTTTCCCGATTTTGGCAAAAAACGTCGAATGTTGTGATGGTCTGCCTGCCCACGGCACCCCGTAGAAAGGCCGGAACGCCCCTAAAGGCCGCCGTCCCAGTGCCGAATCACGAATTCTCGCAGGTCGTTCTGCCGCTTTTGGAACACTTCGCTTCGGTCGCACTTGAGACCCATCGCGAGCGCGATGGCGTTCATCGCCCGGTGCAATTGCAGCTGATGGGCAAACTGAGTCCCGGTGAGGACGATCATCCTAAAGCCCAGCGCGCTCAGCACGGTCATACGCTCCGCATCCGACGCGCTGCGCTGTTTATCAAGATGGTCCGAGCCGTTGTATTCAATCCCTGTACCGCTCGCAGGCGCATATACGTCAATCTCGAAATACCCAGCCTTTGCGAGATATTTGAACTCGCTGGGAACATCCACCCGATGGTTGAGCTCGATCTTGGCGTATCCCAGCCCGCCCTGGGAACGTTTTGCTACGACCATGATTGCGGTGGCCGTCTCCATGGGCGACCGCGCGCCATCGTGCACGCGCTTGAGCACGGCGGCCGCGCGTATGGCCCCCTGACGAGATCGGTTCTCATTGCAATAGGCAATCAAGTCGGCAACGGTATACCTCTGCCCCATCTCGATATAATCGCCTGTCGACAGATGATTCAAATGGTATCGGGCACAGATTTCGTAGCCATATTCCAGCTGCTCGGGCTCACTCATCCACGAACCCGCCTGGACAAAGCACATGGCCTCATCAACCACCAGAAGGCCCTCCGCCACCTCGATAAGATGGCCTGGAGGCACCGGCGCCCCAAACACGTGGCACCTAAATCCAGCCGGCGTCGAGCGCTCAAAATCGAAGTTGACGAGCGTGTCGATATGATCGAGCTCTTCTCGTGGAATACCAAGCGAAACCAGATAGTCGGTAACGATCCCAACTGCCGTTGAAGCCCTCAGCCCCTTGGCATCGAGTCCCAATTTGGGCAGGCTCGCAGCCGGCTCCGCCTCGCTAGCAAGCGAGTCCTCGTCGTATAGGCTGCTTGCTCGCGAGAGCGGCTCGGACGGGCGCGCCACGTTGTGGTACAGCCAAGCAGTCTTATGGGACAGGACGATCGGCAGGTCCATGAGCCCTCCAATGGAGTCGGATAACCAATCTTATTCCCCTGCCCACGGGTCCGCACACCTTCGCGCGCAAGAAAGCGATTCCACCCGATCGAGTGGCAGAAAAACCATCACAACATTCGATGCTTTCCCCGATTTTGGCAAAAACGGCGAATGTTGTGATGGTTCGAGGCGAGGCGAGGAGCATGGAGGGGTCAAAGCATCGTGCTTGGAGCGTGACTTTTTTCGCCCGCCGCTAACACAAACCTTGACTCTACAATCGTTGTAGGGTTTTCACTACACTGGTACGTAAACAAACCCAGCCAGAAAGCCCCGCCCATGGAACACGACCTCACACGCGGCAATGTCCTTAAGACCATCGCGGTCTTTGCCCTGCCCTATATGCTCTCGTACTTTTTGCAGATGCTCTACGGCATGGCCGACCTGTACATGATGGGACAGTTTAGCGGCGCCGCCGGCATCACCGCCGTGGGCAACGGCGCGCAGACGCTCTATATCATTACTGTGACGCTCGTGGGCCTGGCCATGGGAACGACGGTCATCGTCGGCCACGCCGTGGGTTCGCGCCGCTTCGACCGCGCCGAGACCGCCATCGGCAACACCATCACGCTCTTTATGGGCGTCTCGGTGGTGCTGGCCGCCGTCCTGCTCGCACTGTGCCCGCAGATCGTGGCACTCATTGGCACGCCGGCCGAGGCGGTCGAAGGCACCGCCGCCTACCTGCGCATCTGCTTTGTCGGCATTCCGTTTATCGCCGCGTACAACATCCTCTCCGCCATCTTTCGCGGCCTAGGCGATTCGCGCTCGCCCATGTACGTGATTGGCGTGGCGTGCATCATCAACATCGCGCTCGACTTTTTGTTTATCGGCCACATGGGACTCGGCCCCGTGGGCGCGGCGCTCGGTACGGTAACCGCCCAGACGGCAAGCGTGGCCCTCGCACTCGTGTGGCTCAAGAGCCGCCGCACGCATATCCACCTCAAGCGCAGCGACCTGCGCCCCCAGCCCGAGGTGCTCAGCAGCATTCTTAAGATCGGCGTGCCCGTGGCCGTGCAGGACGGCTGCATCCAGGTGGCGTTTATGTTTATCACCGTCATCGCCAACCACCGAGGGCTCGTCGACGCCGCCGCCGTGGGCCTGGTCGAAAAGATGATCAGCTTTTTGTTCATTGTGCCGAGCTCCATGGGCGCCACCGTCAGCGCACTCACGGCGCAAAACGCCGGCGCGGGCAAGGGTGACCGCGCACGTCAGGTGCTCAAGGATGCCATGACCATCTCGGTAGTGTACGGCTGCCTGATCACGGTGCTGATGTGGCTGGTGGCGCCGGCGTTTATTGGCTTTTTTGCCAAGGACCCCGCAGTGGTCGCGGCCGGTACCGGCTATATGCACAGTTATATTTTCGACGCGATTTTTGCCGGCATCCACATTTGCTTTAGCGGCTTTTTCGCTGCGTACGGCAAGAGCTACATCGGCTTTGCGCACAACGTGCTGGCCGTGGCGCTCATTCGCGTGCCGGGCGCGTGGCTGCTGTCGAACGCCTATTCCGACACGCTGTTCCCCATGGGCATCGCCTCGCCGTGCGGGTCGATTCTGTCGGCGGTCATTTGTGTTGTCGCGTTTACCGTGCTCAACCGCCGCGGAGCTTTTGACAAATTGGCAGCGTAGCGGGGCGACGCGAGATCGCCCTCATCGACGACATCATCAGCGACGACCCCGCGACCTACGTTACGCAGATCACGGTGCCCGTTGCCCCAGTAAAGTAAAAACCGCCCGGAAGGCATCATGCTTTCCGGGCGGTTCTTCAATTTGGTTATCGATGCGCTAAGCCTGGGGCACCTGACCAGTCGCCAAGATCTGCTCGAGTGCGTCCTCATCCAACACGGGCACACCCAGCTGCTCGGCCTTGGTGAGCTTGGAGCCTGCTTTGGGGCCGGCGATCAGATAGCTCGTCTTCTTTGAAACACTGCCCGAAACCTTGGCGCCGAGCACCTTGAGCGCCGCGCCCGCCTCGTCGCGGGTGCGGTTGACGAGCGTGCCGGTGAGCACGAAGGTCAGACCCGCGAGCGGTTGTGCATCGGCGAGCTCGCCCGCCACGCCCGCGTCGGCTGCGGCTTGTGCATGCGCGGCGCCCAAGTCGACCTCGAGCGACAGGCCCGCCTGGCGCAGGCGCTCCAGCACGGCAAGGTTTTCGGGCACGGCCAGGAACTGCTTGACGCTCGCCGCAATCTTGGGACCGATGCCCTCGCACTCGGCAATGTCCTCTTCGCTCGCCAAGATGAGCTTGTCGATCGACAGAAATCGCTCGGCGATGACCTCGCCCACACTCTTGCCCACGTGGCGGATACCCAGGGCAAACAGCACGCGACCGAGTGGCTGGCTCTTGGACTTGTTGAGCTCGGCGATGATTTTCTCGGCCGTCTTGAGTCCCACCGGGATGGGGTCGCCCTTCTTGACGCCCTTTTTGCTGTTGGAGCTGGCATAGGTGCGGCCCGTGTCCAGTCCGGCGATGTCGTCCACCGTGAGCTGGTAGAAGTCCGCGACATCATGGATCAGGCCGGCGGCAATCATCTTGTCGACGATCTCGTCGCCTAGGCCATCGACGTCCATACAGCCGCGGCTCACCCAGTGGAGCAGGCGCTCCTTGAGCTGCGCGGGGCAGTCGATGGACACGCAGCGGTATGCCACCTCGCCGTCCTCGTGGACCACGGGGCTACCGCACACGGGGCAGACCTCGGGCATGTGCCAGTCGATCGAATCGGCCGGGCGCTTGTCGAGCACCGGCCCCACGACCTCGGGGATTACGTCGCCCGCCTTGTGCACGATGATGGTATCGCCCTCGCGCACGTTTTTACGACGGATCTCGTCGATGTTGTGCAGCGTGGCGCGCGCGATGGTAGAACCGGCGACCGTCACCGGATCGAACTCGGCGACCGGCGTGAGCACACCGGTGCGGCCCACCTGGATGCGAATTTCGCGCAGGACGGTCTGCTTTTCCTCGGGCGGGAACTTAAAGGCGATGGCCCAGCGCGGTGCGCGAGCGGTAAAGCCCAGGTCGAGCTGCTGCTGGAAGCTGTCGACCTTTACGACCACGCCGTCGATGTCGTAGTCCAAGTCGCCGCGATGCTCGAGGGCCTGGGCACAGAACTCATGGACCTCGGCCGGCGTGGCGCAGCGGGCCACGTTGGGGTTGACGCTAAAACCGGCGCTGCGCAGCCAATCGAGGAACTCACGCTGGCTGTGGACGTGCAGCGGATCGGTATCGGCAATGGCGTAGATAAAGGTGGCCAGGTCGCGTCGCGCCGTGACCTTGGGATCCTTCTGACGCAGGCTGCCGGCGGCAGCGTTGCGCGGGTTAGCGAAGGGGTCGCGGCCCTCGGCATCGGCCTCTTCATTCAGGCGAACAAAGCTGCCCTTAGGCATGTAGACCTCACCACGCACCTCGATGGTACGCTCGCGGTCGGCGCCCATGTGGGCGAGCGCCGCTTCGGACAGATGCATGGGCACATCCTTGATGGTACGGACGTTGAGCGACACGTCCTCGCCCGTGCCGCCATCGCCACGTGTGGCCGCACGTACGAAGGTGCCGTTTTGGTAAGTAAGCGCCACGCCCAGACCGTCGATCTTGAGCTCGCAGGTATAGGTGACGCTGCCGGCACCGAGCGCATCCTCAGTGCGCTGGAGCCACGCGTCGAGCTCGTCCAGGTCCATGGCATCGTCCATGGAATACATGCGCGCCATATGCGTGACCGGCGTAAACTGCTCGCTCACGTAGCCGCCCACGCGCTGGGTATAGCTGTCGGGCGTCACCAGGTCAGGATAGGCCGCCTCGATCTCCTGCAGCTCAACGAGCATTTTGTCAAAGGCGGCGTCCGTGATCTCGGGCGCATCAAGCATGTAGTAACGGTAGGCGTGGTAATCGAGCTCGTGGCGCAGCTCGGCCGCGCGCGCTGCCGCCTGGGCACGAGCATCGGTCAGTGCGGCGGCATCCGCGCTCGCGGGCGCTTCGGTATCGATATCCACACCGTCACCAAACAGGCTCGATTGCTCCATAGCGGTACTCCTTCGCTCGATTTCAAACGGACACTAGAGTACCACCGGTCGCAACGGGGCCGAATAGCGGTCTCAAACCGCACCGAATCGGCAGCCGCCAGACTGGGGTGGGTCGCGCGATTAAACCATGCTCTTATCAGCTCTAAATGATCCGTTTTCCTCCGTCCCCAACGGATCAATAAGAAAAAAAGGGCTGTCCCACGTTGATGGGACAGCCCCCCTGGCCTCGATATGTGCGAAACGGCTCGTTAGTAGCCCTGGCCGTGGCCTTGCCCCTGGCCTTGCTGGCCGAGCAGCTCCTCCAGGTACTGGCGCAGCTGCTCGTCGGTAATACCGCCGTTGCCGGTGTCGGTCGCGCTGTCGTCCTGCTGCTGGTTCTGCAGCTCCTCGTCGGAGCCCAGCTCGACAGTGACCTTCTTCTCTTCCTTGCCGCGCATGAGCGTGATCTCGACCTTCTCGCCCACCTCGTGGCTGCGCAGTGCGATGATCAGGCCATCGGCGCTCGTGATCTCGTCGTCGCCCAGCTTGGTGATGACATCGCCCTCCTGAATGCCGGCCTTGGCAGCAGGACCATCCTCAACGACGCTCGCCACATACGCGCCGCTATCGGTGCTCAGCTTGTTGGTGCGGGCGTTGAGCGCGTTGACGCTCGAAAGCGTAGCGCCCATGTACGGATGCACCGGCGTCTTGCCGTCGATAATCTGGTCGGCAATGTTCTTGGCATAGTTGACCGGAATGGCAAAGCCCACGCCCGAGCTGGAGCCCGAGTAGCTCTCGATGAGCGAGTTGATACCCACAAGCTCGCCGTTATCGTTAACGAGCGCGCCGCCGGAGTTGCCCGGGTTGATGGCGGCATCGGTCTGGATCATGTTGGCATAGATGGTGTTACCGTTGGCAGAGCTCATGGCCGTGGAGCGATAGAGCGCCGAGACGATACCCGTGGAGACAGACTGCTCGTTTCCGAACGGCGAGCCGATCGCCATAACCCACTCGCCCACGTTGAGCTTGGAGGAATCACCGATCTCAATCGGCGTGAGCTTGGAGGCGTCTGCGTCCTTGAGCTTGATGACGGCCAGGTCGCTCGAAGCGTCGTTGCCCACGAACTCGGCCTCGTAGGTGGTGCCGTCATCCATGGTCACCACGTACTGGTCATAGCCATCGACCACGTGGTTGTTGGTGAGAATGTGGCCCTCGGTATCGAGCACCACGCCCGAGCCGACGCTGCCCGAGCTGTCCGACTCGTCGGCAGACTGCGAAAGCGAGCCATTCTGGCTGCCGCTCGAAGTGGCGGTAATGGAAACCACGGAGGGCAACGCCTTGGCAGAAACGGCCTCGGCCAGCGTGGTGTCCTCGGAATCAATCGTAATCTTTTGCGTCGATGAACCCGAAGCACCCGCCGTCACGGCATTCTTTCCGCCGCCAATGTTGAGCGTGCCACTCATAATGAGCGCAATGACCAGCAGGGCGCCGCAGGCACAGCCGGCGAGTGCCGTAATAAAGATCGGCAGCTTTTTGGTCTTAGTCTTGACCACTGTGTGCTTGTTTACAACCTGCTGGCTGCCCAGCGGCTTTCCGGTCTGCGTGTCGTAGGCCTGCACGTAGGGAATGTTGCTGTCGGCAGGCGTCGACTCTACCTGCACACGCGGCTGCTGTTGGGTCTCGCCGGCGTTGCCCGCATCCTGGGGACGCTGGGAATCGTTCTCGCTCATAGCTGCGATCCTTTCGTCAAATAACCAAAGGCCCGCCAAACATGTGGCGGGCCATCATTGTTCACGTTGAGTTGTACCCCAAGCTGGGCAGTCCCGAGCACTAGATGACAGGATTTCAGCTTTGCTTAAGTAATGACATGCTTATAGGCCAATTCGTTTTATGCCGTCATGTCTATTCGATATAACAGTCGATAGCAAAGCTATATGTTGAATCGTTAATGAAGTCCGTAATCGTCGCGCCCATGCCTGATCCGCACGTCCACTTATCTTTCTCCGCGTCGTATGGCGTTGGCTCCCACCCCGTTTCATATGATGCTTCGCTTTCCGTGAAGTTATTCATCACGTATTTATCCTTCTGCATGAGCGCGTACCAAGCGTTTGCATACATCACAAGCGGATCGATTTGGACTATCGAGTACTTTCCGGAACGAATCTCAATTTCTGTTTTATCGTTATAATAAGCGACTGTGAGCTCAATCTTGGCAAGCAGCGGCAACGTTTCGTCTGATTCCCTCTGGATTGTTATGACATCACCGGCCATAGCGTCGGCAGACACAGTTTTGCTCTCTGGCGTGAAAATAGTCTCTCTGCTTCTTGTTCGCGTTTTTTCATTGCCATTTTCATCTCTGACCACCGTGTCGACCACGAGCGTCAATCGCTTCTGAGCGTCCGGCAACTCCACGGCTTCTGCCATCCCGGCTCGCATCAAAATAGGAGCCCCCGCCATCAGACCTAAGAACTGCTTTCTATCAATCATTCTTCATTCCCCTTGTCTACTTGATTTGACTTTCTCAGCTGAATGGGGATACAGAACAGTCCCGTCAAGTTCCTTATCTTCCACAAAAACTAGAATCCATTTATCACCTGCTTTCAACCCTGAGACATATCCGGAACTTGACTTACGGCGCATATCGATTCTCTTACGGCAACCACTTGGCATAAGCGCCTCAAATTGCCCGTTATGAACATCCGATAGAGCGCGCACCTCGACTGCAACAACCGTGTCGTTTTCTCCCCCATTAGTCGCCCTTAACAGAAAGAAGCTCGCTGCGGTGAGCAAAGCAAAGGAAAGCACCAATAGGAGCATTGCCCTTCGAATGAACTTGTCGCCGTTCACGAGTACAATCAACCCTTGCAATATGTGCCATCGTGAGACGTGTAAATTGATACGTCATATGGAAGAAACTGTAGCTGGTTTGTCCATCCATTCCAAACAACAAGCAGGTACTTCTTGGCATTCGAGTATGTGTTATGCATTGCCACGTAGCCCACAACTGCCATTGCGTGCCCGCTGCCATTTGACCGGAGCCTTCCAGAGAAAATACTCAGATTCCCCGAGTCGGTATTCACCCTAAAGGAATCCCATGACGGATACCAAACGAATGACGTCTCAAGCTCCTTGCCTCGTCTTGCACAAAACTCCTTTAAGGCCGGAGCGGGTTTATCAGGAGAAGTCTTGCCTTGAGTAAAGTACAGACCAGTCGCTTGATCATATTTCTTTTCTTCTTCTTCCCATGTCCCCGACAGCCTCCAAAGCTCCGAGTATAAATCGGACAATTTAAGGCGGTTCAAAGTCACATAGTGACTGCTAACTGCAAACATTGCCGAAACAGCGCAAGCATAAGTCCCCGTTTCTTTGATAACTTCTGTTTGCGTTGGCGTTATTATTCCCGAAACCGTTTTGCTCGCATCAACAACATATCCCTGTTTATACAAATCCTTGGCAGATACAAAAACGTCATCGAAATGTTCCGGCGATCCGCTGCGATTGCCTCCCGAGGACAATTTATTTGGTACTTTTTTTCCACTTGCGTCTAAAACAATGTTTTTATCTAAGTCGGCAACGCCAACAGTTAGCTCGTCAATCTTTAACGCAACGACGTTATCCGAGGATGCGAGGAGTGCAATTTCTTCGCTTGCACTCTCGATAGGTAAAAGAGCGTTCGGAGCCAAGCAGTATTCGCTGATCCACCAAGATCGCTCTGAATCAAATACGACGTAGCCATAGTTAACGTCATCCCGCTTCGCACGAACGATATACCCGATTGATTCCCCATCGGAATTCACCATTTTTACTGGGTCACAAGCGGTCACCGGCTCATCCGATACATCATCAAAGAAAGCCTGCGCTTGCTCCACAGCTATTTGCGGTGTGACACGGACCAAGTCGTCGTCTCCAAAAACCAACCTTGGAGACATCAGGGCGGCAAGCAACACTATGAATCCGACAATCACCTTTCTCGAATAACGCATTTCTTCCTCCATCCGTGTAGTAGGGAGATACGGTAACTAAATGATATTCGCTAGATAGTGTTATACGTTTGATATTGTTTTTACTGACACACTTTTAATCGGTGAAAGGTCTTCTTTTCGCCCTAAACGAGAAAAGGGTACTGGAGAAATCTCCGGTACCCTCACATTGCCCTCTATTTACTTGCTAGTCCTTAAACAGATAGCCCACGCCGCGGACGGTGGTGATGTGTGCCGCGATCTGCGGGCCCACCTTGGAGCGGATGCGTCGGATATGCACGTCGACGGTGCGCGTACCGCCGCAGTACTCAAAGCCCCACACGCGGTGCAGCAGTACCTCGCGGCTGTAGGCGCGGTTGGGATGCGTCGCCAAAAAACTCAGCAGCGAGTACTCCATCAGCGTCAGGTCAATGGGCTCGCTATCGAGTGTCACCTGGTAGGTGGCCAGGTTGATCTCAAGGTTATCGATGTTGAGCACATCATCGGAGGCGACGGGCTCCTCCTCGCCCATCAGACGCTGCGCACGAGCCTTGAGCTCGTTGGGCGTCGCCGTGGGACATACAAAGTCGGCATGCGCATGATTCGGCAGGCGCAGGGTGCCGAGCGCCTCGTCGTCGACGATCACCAGCATGGGAACGCCGCCGCGATCGTCGAGCCACTTGGCAATCTGATCGATGCGGTCGCTGCGGATGCCATCGGAATCGAGGATCAGCAGGTCAAAGTCGTGCGCCGCAGTTGGCGAATCGGGGGTGGCCAGACTCACCTCGACACCCATGGTGGTCGTCAAGCTGCGGGCAAACTCGTGGAAGCGCGTCGTGCGCGCCATGAACAGGGCACTCTTTTCGGACATATCGGCCTCCAAAGAAATGAGCTCAATCGTACTGGGACAAGCCAGCGCGATTAGGAGTTCGCCAGGTAGTGCTTGATCTCCCATTCGGTGATCGTGGACTCAAACTTATGCCACTCGTCGCGCTTCTTTTTGAGGAAGAAGCTATGGATGTGCTCGCCGAGGGCATCCTTCATAAACTGCGAGTCCTCAAAGACGTCGAGTGCCTCTTTAAGCGAGCGCGGCAGCGGCGTATAACCGGCCTCGAGCATCTGGCGGTCGTTGAGCTTGAGCGTCTCGGCCGTGGCCTCGAGCGGGAGCTCCAGCTTGCGCTCGATGCCGTCGAGACCAGCCGCCAGCGTGACGGCGTTGACCAGATACGGATTGGCCATGGGATCGGGGCTACGAAGCTCGATGCGCGTGGACAGCTGCTTGCCGGGCTTGTAGACCGGGATGCGAACCATGCTTGCGCGGTTGCGCAGGCCCCACGTGGCGTACTGCGGCACGGAGTCGCCGCCCGTGGTGATGCGCTTGTACGAGTTGACGGTGGGGTTGGTGATGGCGCTGATCTCGCGCGCGTGCGCCAAGATACCGGCCATGTAGTGCTTGGCGACGTCGGAGAGATGGTACCTCTCGTCGGCCTCGCCCCAAAAGACGTTGTTGCCGTCGTGGTCGAACAGCGACTGATGCAAAAACATGGCGCTGCCGTCCTCGCCCGCCAACGGCTTGGGCATAAAGGAGGCGTGGCAACCGCTCTCGTAAGCTTGCTGTTTAATGATGAGCTTGGCCGTGGTAATGGCGTCGGACATGCTCAGGGCCTCGGCGTGGCGCAGGCTCATGCCGTGCTGCGAGCGACCGGCGGCGTGGAAGGTGTACTCCACGGGCACGGACATCTTCTCGAGCGTAAGGACCGTGTTGCGGCGCAGGTCGCGCGCGGCGTCGCTCACCGAAAGATCGAAGTAGCCCACGTTGTCGAGCGGCTCGGGCGTGCGCTCGTCGGGGAAATAGTAGTACTCCAGCTCGGCACCAACGTTGAGCAGATAGCCGGCCTTCTCGGCCTTATGGAACATGCGGCGCAGCGCAGCGCGCGGGTCGCCGGCGAAGGGCTCGCGATCGGGAGTGCACACGTCGCAGAACACACGGGCGACGCCGTTGTGGCTCGGACGCCACGGCAAAATCTGGAAGGTCGAGGCATCAGGGAACGCCAGCATGTCGGCTTCCTCGGGCGTGGCAAAGCCCTCGATGGCCGAGCCGTCAAAGCCAATGCCCTCCTCAAATGCGACCTCGAGGTCCTCGGGGCTGATGGCAAAGTTCTTGAGGCGGCCGAGAATGTCGACAAACCACAGACGCACAAAGCGGATGTCACGCTGTTCTACGGAGCGGAGTACGTAATCGATGTTCTGCTGGTTCATGTCGCTCCCCTTTCTTTCGGGCGGGTTTCGACTGGTCTATACCGCAGATACTATCGCAGAAAAATGTTTCCGCAGGGTTAAAGCGTATCAAGCGCTCAAAAAACGTGCGCGAACAGGCAGATGTACCTTACGCGCGATCATAGATGACTACTCCCTCGCGCTCGATTGCCGCAGCGAGATCGTCATTAAGATAATCGCTCGAAACGAGGTCAACCTGCTTTCCTGTTTCCCTGCGCACCGCCTCACCAAACGCCGACAACGCGAAAAGGCCAAAGCCCCGATCGCGATCGACTTCGAGACGCAAGTCAATGTCACTATCGGCACGCGCCTCGCCACGAGCATACGAGCCAAAAAGAATCACGGTTTTGATGGCGGGAATCGAGCTGGCCGCCTCGCGGACGGCGGACTCAATCTGAGCAATATCCAAAATGTCTGCGGCGACGTTTTCGCTCGCAGAGTTTTTACCAAGTGAAGGAACAAACGGCAGCGAGCGCTCGCGCAGCATCTGCCTCATAAACATATTGACCGCTACAGACGAAGTCATGCCGAGTTCTTCGCATAGCTCGGCAAATGAATCTTTAATTGACGAGTCCACTCGTACACTCAGTACAGACGCAGCCATGGATACCTCCTGTATGACATTGTCTATATATTATCACACAAACTAGCGCGAGGTCGAAGCGCGGTGTTCGATGTGGCCGGGGACCTCGATGCGCTTGGGGGCGAGCTTTGCGGCATCGCCCACCGTGGTGGTAACGACGTCGATGCGCTCGGACAGGCGCTCAACTACGCGCTCGGCAATGGTGAGGGTGTCTTGCGCGGCCGTGGTGACGCCGCCAAAGAGCACGTGGTTCCAGGGGTAATCGTCAAACGTCGCAATCTTGAGGCCAGCCGGCAACGAGGGCCCCAGCTGTGCCAGCGCCTCGGTCAAACGCAGGAAAACCAGGCCGTTGACGGCAATGAGGCCGAGCTTTTTGCCCGCATAGCCGCGGATGGTCTCGTCCAGGCGACTGACACCCTCGACACCACCGTCCGCCAAGGTGACGACCTCGCCGGCCAGGCCGCGGCGCGAGAGCTCGTCGGCAAACGCCTCGGCGCGTTCGCGACGCACGGGGCTGTCGTCGCTTGCCTCGGTGAGCAGGCACAGGCGCTCACTGCCCGCAGAGGCCAAGGCGTCTACCAGGCCGGCGACCAGCTCACGGTTGTTGGAGGTCACCAGATCGACACCGCCGGCGGCAACATCGCGGTCGAGCAGCACGACGGGCAGGCGCCCCGCAGCCGCGGCAATCGCCTCGTCATTGCCGCCACAGGTGTTGACGACCAGGCCGTCCACACCGGCATCGATAAGTCTGGTGAGCGACTCTGCTTCCTTGGCGGAATCATTGCCGCTAATGGCAGTCATAAGCGAGCAGCCGCGCGCGGCGGCGCTGGCGGAAAGCCCTTCGAGCATGGCGCTGGAGAACGGGTTAGCAATGTCGGCCAAGATCACACCGATGAGGTTGGTACGCGAGCTGCGCAGATTGCGCGCGGCGGCACGTGGACGATAGCCGGTGCGCTCGATAACTGCCGCGATGCGAGCACGGGTTTCCTCGGTCATCTGCCCGGGGCGGTTGTTGAGATAGCGCGAGACCGTGGCCGGGCTCACGCCCGCCTCGGCGGCAATGTCCTTGATTCTCATCTGCGCCATAGCGCACCCCGTTTCCCAATTGTCGGCAGTCTGAGCCATTTTAGGCATTTTTTTAAAAATCTCGCTTGCAAAACGTTGTAGGTGAGTATACTACAAGTCGAAACGAAACCGATTTCGTAAACCGATTTCGGCGAGCGTTGGCACGGAGGTGCAAAGATGCACCCTACCGTCTTGGCACCTCCGTGCCAACGCCATATCAAAGGTGAACGCACGAGCAAGAAGGAGCTGCGCGACCATGGGTAAAACGGTTCTTACCTTCGGCGAGATCATGATGAGGCTCTCGCCCAAAGATCACCTGCGCATTGAGCAGGCCACCGAGTTTGATGTCCGCTACGGCGGCGCCGAGGCCAACACCGCCCTTTCCCTGGCCTACCAGGGTGACAAGGCAGCTTACGTCTCCGTTGTCCCGGCCAACCGTCTGGGCGAGTGCGCCCTGCGTTCGCTGAAGGTCTACGACGTCGATACCTCGCGCGTCGTGCGCCAGGGCGACCGTCTTGGTTCCTATGTGTTTGAGGTTGGCGCCTCGCAGCGCGGTAACGGCTGCGTCTACGACCGCAAGTATTCCGCCATCAACATGGCTAAGCGCGACGTCTTTGATTGGGACGAAATCCTCAAGGGCATCGACGTCTTCTACTTCTCTGGCGTGACGCCCGCCGTGTCCGACGAGATGGCCGCTGCCTGCAAGGATGCCCTCACCGCCTGCCGCGCCAAGGGCATCACCACCGTGTGCGATGTGAACTATCGCGGCAAGATGTGGTCGTCCGAGAAGTCGCAGGCCACCATGAAGGAGCTCCTGCCGCTCGTCGACATCTGCATCGCCAACGACGAGGACGCGCCCGCTGGCCTCGGTATGACCTGCGTCTCCGGCTCCCTTGCCCACGGCATCGAGGAGCGCGACACCTACGTCGAGATGGCCCGTCAGATCTGCGCCGAGTACGGCTGCAAAAAGGTCGCCTCGGTCGTCCGTAACATCTCCTGCGTCGAGCGCTCCATCTGGATGGGCATGTTCTTTGACGCCGTGAGCGGCGAGCACTGGTTCTCCCCCGCTCACGACGTGCACGTGCTCGAGGGCGTTGCCGCCGGCGACGCTTTCAACGCCGGTCTCGTCCATGCCCTCATCAACGACTTTGACCCGCAGGACGCCGTCAACTACGCGATTGCGGCATCGATCCTCAAGCTCACCATCAAGGGCGATTCCAACTTGGTGACCGCAGACGAGATCGCAGCCGTGGCATTCGCCGCCGACGGTGGCACTCGCGTCGCGCGCTAAACCGCCCCATTCCGTGGGCCGCAGTTCTCCATACCCATACCCCTGCGGCCCGATCCCCGATTTTTCCGGTCGGGCAAAACCACCAGTCCCATTCCGGTTTTGCCCGGCATTTCCTATACGACTGGTCGCGTAGCCGGTTTTGGAATTGCTTGTGACCCCAAGCAGTGCCTCCGATAACCAATCCAAAATCGGCTCTTGACCAGCGCATTTGGCAACTATGCGCCCACGCGCGCCACACATTCGAAAGGAACACCATGTTCGATCAGTTCTACACCACGCTTGAGTCCCTGGGCATCGTGCCCGTCGTCGTGCTCGATAAGGTCGAGGACGCCGCTCCGCTCGCTCACGCCCTTATGGCAGCTGGCATGAAGTCCGCCGAGGTCACCTTCCGCACCGCCTGCGCCGCCGAGTGCATCGCCGCTATGGCCGAGGCCGAGCCCGAGATGTGTGTTGGCGCCGGCACCGTCCTGACCGTCGAGCAGGTTGAGCAGGCCCGCGCCGCCGGCGCCAAGTTCATCGTCTCCCCGGGCTATAACGAGGACGTCGTGAAGCACTGCATCGACATCGACCTGCCCGTCCTTCCCGGCACCGTGACCCCCTCCGAGGTCACCGCCGCCGAGAACCTTGGCCTCAAGGTCACCAAGTTCTTCCCCGCGGCCCAGTATGGCGGACTCAACACCATCAAGGCCCTCGCCGCCCCGTTTGTCGGCCATCGCTTTATGCCCACCGGCGGCGTGAGCACCGCTAACGTCGAGGAGTACCTGAGCTCGAGCGCCATCATCGCCTGCGGTGGCACCTGGATGGTCAAGCCGGCCCTGTTCGCCGACGGCGACTTCTCCAAGGTCGAGCAGATCGCCCGCGAGGCCATGGACGTCGTCAAGAAGGTCCGCGGCTAACCCTGCCATTTGGGTACGGGGTAGATATGGTAGGTTTTCTGCTTGACTTCCCCGTTTGATCCGCTCTCTATCGTGGGGGCGCGGCCACGGTTGCGCCCCTTTAAAACGGCTCGGAAGCGCGCCGTTTCCGTCACGAACAAGAACCGAAACCGTCTTGTATGCTGATAGAACGTGACGGAAGCGACACGCACCCGAGCCGCTTTGTTTATGCGGCTGGCAGGCGCACTCAACTAAGCCACTTCGACAAAAGCCATGTCACCCAAACAGCTGCGGCGCCGTCTGGAGGAATGGATCCTTGCTTCCGATCTTTTCCCCCAAGCGGCGCCGCAGCCTTTACTGCATCTCCCAAATTCCGAAAGGAAGGTCACGACATGCGGCCGCTCATCGTAATGAATGGCGAGAATATAGATTGGTTCCATACCGTTATCAGAATGCTGATGTATCTGATGGGCGTTGCAGTACTGGCACTCGGCATGAGTCTCCAGACGGCATCCGGCTTGGGAGTCGCTGCGCTCACGTGCTTTGCCACAACCCTATCCATGCTCACCGGCAAGACACTCGGCTTTTGGATCACTGCTACCTATGTCGCCTACATCCTGGTGCAATTGGCCATCTTGCGACGCGAGTTCCAGCCGCGCATTTTGCTCGAGCTGTGCTTCTCGACGCTCATCGGCGGCTTCACCGATTTCTTCATGGCGGTCAACCCACTGCATCCCACGGCACTCCCCGCACAGGTTGCGACCATGCTGCTCTCCCTCGCTGTCACCGCATTTGGCGTAAGTCTCGTCGTTAACATGGGCGTTGTCCCCAACGCGCCCGACGGCTTGGTGCAGGTCATTGCCGAAAAGCTTAAACGCCGCTTTGGCGACGTAAAAGTCGTGTTCGACTGCTCACATATCGCCGTGTCCCTCATTCTGTCGCTCTCGCTCATGCACAACCTAGGCGGCTTTGGCGTGACCACAGCCATATCGGCGCTGTTCTTGGGCCACGTCATCAACGTCGCCAACAAGCTCTTCGCCCAGCACTTTATCCGCGCGGCATTCGGATAATAGCACCACCGTAAGAACCCGCGAACAGCGCTATACGTTGCTATATCTCACTAACGTTGCTATATCTTGCTATAAATCGACCGCTGCCAGCCAACATACAACAGGCCTCAAGCGGGCAAAGGCTTGGGGCCTGTCTTGCAATATGGTTCTTTTGGCCTATGCGCGCTCGTATTTCGTGGAACGCCCAGTTCCCCGCTTTACAACCGCGTTCCGCCCAATCAGTGATTCAAGCGCCGTCAACGCACGCGCGCGGCTCAACCCCGTCTGCTGCTCAATCTCGCCCCGCGACATTATTCGTCCGACCGACAAAGCCTTAAGAACCTGGGCCTCTTCCTCAGACCCCTCAAAGGCATCGATAACGGGCAATGTGACGGTCACCATGCCGCCGCGAACATCAAATACCGGTCGGCTTAAAGAATCTCGATACGCACGCCTGATTCGCGCGATTCCCGTGCCAAATTTCTCGATGTAATCCAGCTTTAAAAAGACCTCGGCGACAATTGGGTTTCTGAGCACGGATATCTGCCCATACAGGTATTGTTCCGTCGTCAAACCGGCAGGCAGCGATCCGGGCGAAGTGACAACGACGCGATCGTCGTACAGGGCAATTTGAACATTCGCTCGAACGTCCCACGTCCGATGCACCAAAGCGTTTGCAACGGCTTCGCGAAACGCCTCGAGAGGAATTCGATCGGTTTGGACGCGCTCCATCCCTTCGATACGCTCATAACGGTAGTAGCGTGCAAACATAGCCACCGCCCTGTCCGCCTGCTCAATTGCGGATACATTTGTCGCCGCCTCGCGATCCAAGATCACATCCTCGGTATCGCCAAAACGGACGCAGTCGATGCCTGGAAAATCATTCTTATCCGCTAAAATCGCCGCAGCGTTGGTATAGCCGTCCTTGCCGAGCAAGCGGAGCGTACGCAAGATATCCGGCGTTAGCTCGGAAATGCCGAGGTGTTCAACACACTTATGCTCGAGCGTATGAAAGCTCAAGTCCTGGCGAGCCGACGTGAGCGCGTCGAACGTTACGTTGCTGCCTTCGAGCGTCAGCCTGCCATACTCAAACCGGTCGACCTCCACCGTTGCCGAATCGTTTCGCCTGTAGGCCTTTCCCTTGCTTCGATAGGGTTTGTCCTGTCCCTCATAAACCGTAAGGATTACGGTCCCGTGTTTCTCATCGGGCTCGAGCGTGTAACGGGGAGCGGGGTCCAAGCTGTCATTAATCATGTTCTCGATGCGGAGACACTCTGCGACCGGATCTGCAAGGCCGACAGCCGCGCCCTCGTCATCAACGCCAAACTCAATCTTGCCCGTCCCGTAGTTTGCATAGGCGCTCACCGTTTTAAGAAACGTCGGCGTAACGCTTTCCTTGTATTCGACTGTAGGGCTCTCTCTAACAACCATACGCCCAACCTCTTCGTTTCGTACCATTCATGACCGTATTATAAGACGAAAACCATTTGCGTACTAAATATACCAAGACGCAAACGGTTTGCGTCTTGATTTGCGTCCGAAATGAGAATGGAAACTGCGCTTTCGTGCGCTTATTACCAAACGCAAACTATTTTCGTTCGGCAATACGTCAACAATCCGGACGAAAAAAGCCCCGGGCTCGTGAGTGAACTGGGGGGGGCGTCTGCACCACCTGGACAGCACGACAACCCCTATTTCATCGCAACTTATGGGGGAGACGATTAGATGGCCGAGTCTTTGGACAGCTCAAAGTAGTCGGGATGTAAGGCGATAACCGGGCCCTGTTCCTCGGGCATCAGATGCAGGTGTGTCTCTGCCAGATAGCTCGCCGTGTCGGTATCGCCCCTCTTAATGGACTCGAGAATCCGGCGATGCTGACGACGAATCGGCTCCCAATCCAGATCCTGCGACACCATACGCAACCAGTTGTATCGCTCAAAATGTGTGTTGACGCTCTTCATCCAATCCCACAACATGTGGCGGCCGGCAATCTCAAAACACGTCTCATGGAACAGGTTGTCCAGATCGAAGAAGCGACGCGTCTCGCTATGGTCGAGCGATTCGGACTCGGCAAGAATCCGCTCGAGCCGCTGCTTTTGCTCGGGCGTGACGGCAGAGCAGCATTTAATGAGCACGCTTCTCTCGAGTTTCTCGCGCAAGAAACAGGCATTCTCGGCGTGTTCCATGCTGATCTTAGAGACGTAGGTGCCGCTTTTGGGACGCGTTTCCACTAGCTCCTGCTCACGCAGGCGCACAAAGGACTCGCGAATGGGCGTGCGCCCGATTCCCGTCTCCTTTTCCAGACCAATCGCCGAAAGGCGCGTGCCGGGCCTGAGCTCGGCATAGATAATCTTAGAGCGCAGTGCGTTGTATGCCTGATCTTGCAAGCTCTGATAATGCTGGTGCTGTTCCATAAAGCCCTCGGATGAAGCCCACGGTTTGTCGAATATCTCTCCACGTAATACTATCGCATCCTGCGGCGCTCCCCGCACAGGTTATGAGCATGTCGCCTCCCCTTCGATCCGCAGATGGCAAGCATGGCACAAAGCGCGCAAGCCCACCGCGGCACACGATGCGATGTGTTTGCACCTGCCCTACAACCGCAACATGATTGCGGAGAGTGCACAGGCACAGAGCGAATGGCGGGCATCGCAACAATCGGCCACAACCGTTCGCCTTTTAAAAGTGAACGTTCACCTGATTCTAGGAAAAGCTACGAGTAAATTCCTCTGCTTCTCCTATACTGAGCTTGTATTAGAAGTAGGACTCATAAAGATGAACGTTTCTTTAGGAAGGATTGCTATGTCTGATCTTATGGACAGCTTCCGCCTAGATGGCAAAGTCGCGCTCGTGACCGGTGCCACCTACGGTATTGGCATGGCCATTGCCGAGGCGCTCGGTGAGGCCGGGGCCAAGATTGCCTTTAACGCCCGTCACGCCGACAAAGTCGCCGAGGCCGAAAAGCACTACCGTGAGCTGGGCTTTGATGCTCACGGCTATGTTGCCGACGTCACCGACGAGACCGTCGTCGCCGAGCTCATAGCCAAGATCGAGGCAGATTTTGGCACCACGCCCGACATCCTGGTCAACAACGCCGGCGTCATCCAGCGCACCCCGATGCTCGACATGAGCGCCGAGGACTTCCGCCGCGTCGTCGACATCGACCTCAACGCACCGTTTATCGTGTCCAAGGCCTGCCTGCCCGGCATGATCGCCAAGGGCCACGGCAAGATCATCAATATCTGCTCGATGATGAGCGAACTGGGTCGCGAGACCATCGCCGGCTATGCCGCCGCCAAGGGCGGACTCAAGATGCTCACCAAGAACATCTGCTCCGAGTTCGGTGAGGCCAACATCCAGTGCAACGGCATTGGGCCCGGCTATATCGCCACGCCGCAAACCGCACCGCTGCGCGAGACGCAGCCCGACGGCAGCCGCCACCCATTTGACCAGTTCATCATTGCCAAGACGCCGGCCGCCCGTTGGGGCACGCCCGAGGACCTGAAGGGCCCCGCCGTGTTCCTGGCTTCCGACGCATCGAACTTTGTCAACGGGCACATTCTGTACGTCGATGGCGGCATCCTGGCTTACATCGGCAAGCAGCCGCAGTAAGGAAACTGAAAAACTGAAAGGTTAACTCAAATGAAGATCGCTCTGATCAACGAGAATTCTCAGAACTCCAAGAACCCCATGATCGAGGCCGCCCTTAAGAAGGTTGTCGAGCCCATGGGCCACACCGTCTTTAACTATGGCATGTATGCCGACGCCGACTCCAAGCCCCTCACCTACGTGCAGAACGGCATCCTTGCCGCCGTGCTGCTCAACTCCGGTGCCGCTGACTACGTCGTGACCGGCTGCGGCACCGGCGAGGGCGCCATGCTCGCCTGCAACTCCTTCCCCGGCGTGCTGTGCGGTCATGTTGCCGACCCGCTGGATGCCTACACCTTTGCCCAGGTCAACGATGGCAACGCCGTCGCCATGCCCTTCGCGCTCAAGAACGGCTGGGGCCAGGAGCTCAACCTCGAGTACACCTTCGAGAAGCTCTTTGGCTTTGGTTCGGGCAACGGCTACCCCGCCGAGCGCGTTGAGCCCGAGCAGCGCAACAAGAAGATCCTCGACGGCGTGCGCGCTGTGACCATGCGCCCGCTCGTCGACGTCCTGGGCGAGATCGATCAGGACCTGGTGAAGGGCGCACTTGCTGGCGAGCACTTCCAGGAGTACTTCTTTGCCAACGCCACCGACGAGGCCATCATCGCCAAGGTCAAGGAGATCTTGGGCCTGTAATAAGGCCCACGGGGCGCACCGAACCCCAACAAACCACCAAGCAAAAGGCGCCGCGACAATCCATGTGTCGCGGCGCCTTTTTTGATTGGCTATCGTTTGAGCCACTGCAAGGCGGTCGCTCCCCTATTTGCCAAGAGCCTACAGTTCGCAGGCGACCTTGTAGCCATCGCCGATGGCATCGCGGATGTTGCCACACTTCTGGGCATCGCCCAGCACGTGGGCGGCAACGCCGGCTGCGGCAAGGTCGTCGGCAAGCTTGGTATTGGGACGATAGCCCATGGCAAGCACCAGCGTATCGGCATCGGTGATGGTGTGAACCTCGCCGTCCCTTTCGTAGCTGATGGTATCCTCAGTGATCTCGGTCACCTTGGCCTCGGTCAGCACGTGGACGCCCTTTGAGAGCATGCGCGTGATGAGCACCGCGCGACCGGCACCACCCTCGTTGGCGGCGAGCGTCTTGGTCATCTCGATGACGGTGACATCGCGGTTGGCCGGCGACAGGTCGTTGACCAGCGGGGCCAGGTAATCGGCCGTCTCGCAGCCGACGGTGCCGCCGCCGACGATGACGATCTTCTTGCCCGGGAAAGCCTTGCCGCCCAGCAGGTCGTCAGCTGTCATAACCTGCTTAAAGCCCTGCATGAAGGCCGGAGCGATGGGCTCGGCGCCATAAGCCAGGACGACCTCGTAGCCGGCGTAGTCACGCTGAATGTCCTCGGCAGTAAGCTCGGTGCCAAATACGCACTTCACGCCCGCCTCAGCAAGACGACGATACTGGTACTTGATCACGCGGGTGAGTTCCTGCTTTGCCGGCGGAACGGCTGCAATGCGCATCTCGCCGCCCGGTTCGTCCTGCTTGTCCACGAGCACCACGTTGTGGCCGCGCTTGGCGGCAATGAACGCCGCCTCCATGCCCGCAGGACCGGCGCCCACAACGAGCACGTTCTTGGCCTCGGCGGCAGGCTCGTAACCGGCCTCGTCGCGCTCAACATCGGGGTTGACGGTGCAGGAGATGCGTTTGCCAAACATAATGCCGTTCAGGCAGCGCAGGCAACCAATGCAGGGGCGGATGTCGTCGGCGTTGCCGGCAGCGGCCTTGTTGCAGAACTCGGCATCGCACAGATTGGCGCGGCCCATCATGCAGATGTCGGCAGCGCCGTCCTCGATCAGCTCCTCGGCGATCCAGGCCTCGTTGATGCGGCCGACGGTAGCGACGGGAATGTTGACGTGCTTTTTGATCTCGCGCGAGCAGGCGGCATGCGAGGCCTGCTGCGTGCCGGCGGCGGGAATCGCGGAACCGCGCTTGATGGTGGTACCGCCCGACACATGAATCATGTCGACGCCGGCCTTCTCCAGGCGACGCGAGACGTAGATCATGTCGTTGAGGGTCAGGCCGCCATCGGTGTACTCATCGCCCGAGATACGAACGTCGATGATAAAGTCCTTGCCGCAGCGCTCGCGAATCTCGGCGATGACCTCGAGCAAGAAGCGCATACGGGCGTCGAGCGAGCCGCCGTACTCGTCGGTGCGCTTGTTATAGAGCGGGGTCAAAAAGCCGCCGAGCATGCCGTGGGCGTGTGCCGCATGGACCTCGACGCCGTCGACACCGGCCTTCTGCATGCGCACAGCAGCGTCACCAAACTGATGCGTGAGCTCGTGGATCTCATCGACCGTGATGGGGCGCGGCGCCTCGCGGGCATAGGACGGGCCCACAAAGGACGGAGCGATCAGGCGCGGCGTGCCCGGAATGTTAAAGGCCATGTAGGCGGGGTGGAAGAGCTGCGGCATGATCTTGCAGCCATACTCGTGGACGGCCGCGGCGAGCTTTTCCCAGCCAGGGATAAACGTGTCGTCGTAGCAGCACATGTCACCCGGTAGATAGGTATAGGTGGGCTCGACCGTCACGACCTCGGTGATGATGAGGCCCACGCCGCCCTTGGCACGGGCACGGTAATGATCGACCAAGTCGTCGGTCACATAGCCATGATCGGCCAGGTTCGTGGACACCGGCGGCATAAAGACGCGGTTCTTGACCTCGGTCGTACCGACCTTGATCGGGCTAAAGAGCATCGGGTAGGCGGAAGACTCCATACAGGGTTCCTTTCGTTTGAGCCGCTCGGCGGCAGTTGCTAACGTACTTATCGTATCAGCAACTGCGCTGTACCCGACCGTACACGCTCCCCCGGCTTTTACTCAGCCCACAAAAAGTTGCGGTGGAATACGGAGTAGATAAGGCCTTTGACAGCCAAAACAGTCCGTATTCCACCGCAACTGATGGATGGGATGGGTTAGAGGCCCAGGTAGCTCGTCATGCCTTCGACGGCGAGCTTGGCGCCGGCTACGGCATGGACCACGGTGAGCGGGCCGTTGACCACGTCGCCGGCGGCAAAGACGCCAGGCACGGTGGTCATGCCGCACTCATCGACCGAAAGAAGACCGCGATGGTCGGTCTCCAGACCGCCCGTCGTAAGTACCAGCTTGTCCTTAGGCACTTGCGAGGCCGCAATCACAACCGTGTCGGCGGGCACATGGTCAAGTTCTTCCTCGTAGCCCACCACGTTGTCGTCCTCGTCAAAGATAGCCGTCTCGAACACCGGACCGTTATCGTCGATGGCGCAGATCGCCTTGCCGCGCACGATCTCGGCACCGTCAAGCTCGGTCAGCTCCACCTCGTCATCGATGGCCGAGATATGGCGCGATCGGGCATACACGGTAACCTTGCGAGCGCCCGAGCGCAGAGCCGTGCGGGCAACATCCATGGCCACGTTGCCGGCGCCGATAACCGCCACGTTCTGACCGATCGCCACGCTCGTGGGATCGACCAGGTAATCGATACCAAACAGTACGTTGCCACGCGACTCGCCGGGAATACCCAGCTTGCGGGCGCGCCAGGTACCGGTACCGACAAAGACCGCATCGTAGCCGTCGCGCAGCAGGTCGTCGATATGCAGCGCACCACCGATGGTGGTCGAGGGACGGACGCGCACGCCAAGCGAGCACATCACGTGACGGTACTTTTGCACGAGAGCACGGGGCAGGCGAAACTCGGGGATGCCGTACTCCAGCACGCCGCCGATCTCGGGGCGCTGTTCAAACACCGTGACGGCACAGCCCAGCTGGGCCATCTTAATGGCCACGGTAATGCCGGCAGGACCGGAACCGACCACGGCAACCTGCTTGCCGCACGACGGCGCGGGCTTCCACTCCTTACGGTCCAAATATGCCGTCGAGATATAGTTCTCGATACTCGAAAAATGCACCGGTGCGCCCTTGCGGCCCTGAATGCACGCGCCCTCGCACTGGCCCGAATGGTTGCAGATCATGGAGCAGACCGCGCTCATGGGGTTGTTCTGGAACAGCAGCTCACCTGCCTCTTCCAGACGGCGCTGCTTAAACAGGTCGATGACCTGCGGAATAGGCGTCTGCACCGGGCAGCCCTTAAGCTGGCAGAACGCCTTCTTGCACCCAAGGCAACGGTTCGCTTCCTCAACAATATGAATAGCCATCGGTTCCTCTCCTGGACCTCTGCGACAATCTCTTTCGCCAACCTGCTTCGTTACAGAATCACGTGCTCGCACATCACGCTGTGCCCCATGCGCAGCAGCTCGTCGCGCGAACGCTCGACCGTGGACGGCGTGCTGTTCTCGATAACGGTCATAATGCCCGGTCGCACGGCCGCGGCCCAAGCGGCAATAGCCTCAAAATCAAAGTTTCCGCACGTACAAGCGCCGTGGCATACCAAACGAGAGCCCGAGCCATCGCACCAACCATCCTGGTCCTCGTTGTCTACAATCTCGTAGTCCTTGGCATGCAGCACGCGAATCTTGCTGCCGCACAAATGCAGCATGCGCGACACCTGCTCGGAAGCCTCGCCGACGATCGTGGGGTGCAGCAGCGACACCGGATCATAGATCACGCCGAGTGCGGCGCTCGAAACGCGCTCCAGAACCTCGCGGCAACGCTCGGGCGTATTGACGATCTCGTTCCAGCCGGGCTCGATCAGAAGCTCGCCGCCCTCCTTTTCGGCCATCGAGCACACGCGTGCGAGTCCTTTGCAAAACGTATCGAGCGCAGCGGCCGAAAAACGGTCATCGGCCATCTTGTTCTGCGCGTTAGGGCGCCCCGTCTCGGTCCCCACCGGACAGCCCCCAAGCCAGCGCGCGAACCTCAGGCACGCCTCGTACTCGGCATAGGTATCCACCAGTTGATTCTGATCGGGCGTTGCCAGGTTTTTATAGCAGCCGAGCACCGCCACCTGCACGCCGTTGGTGTCGAGCACCTCGCGCAGATGGTCGGCGAGTTCGTGCGTAAGGCCGGAACGGTTAATGCCAAAGGACTTGTAGAGTACTTTGCTCGGCAGCTGAACGCACGAGAAACCCAGTTTGCCTGCCATGCGAATGCGCTCCTCGACCGTACCCTCGGGCAGGTCGTGCAGGCGCACACCGACGCTCAGCGCGCCTTTCGACTGCGCCATGCCTAGACCTCCTTGCACGCATTGATGCCCGGCGTGTAGCCGCCAAACGGGTCGTCGATAGAGCAGACGCCCGAGGGGGCGAGCGGATCGCGCTTACCGGCCAACTTGTCATGATGCATGGTCTCGATATAGGCGAGCACCAGCGGCGCCACGCCCTTCGCGTCGTTTTTGACGACGGGCTCGCTCATGTAGTAGCCAAACGTGCCCTCGCGGTGCGCGGTGTTGCCAAGACCCGCCACCAGGCAGATGTTGTCGAGCGCCAGCTGTCCGTCGCGCTCGGACAGGCACGTGTCGCAGATGCCGTCAAACGCACGGCGGCCGTACTGGTAGTAGCGCTCGCCCAGCACGCCCAGGCGCACGCCCTTCATGATGGCGTTGGCAAAGATGGCGCTGCCCGACTCCTCCAGATAGTTGGGGGCGATATTGGGCAGGTTGATGACCTGGTGCCACATGCCGGTCTTCTCGTCCTGATACGGCAGCATGGCGTCGATCAGGTCGTGGAACATCTTGCGGATCTCGTCCTTCTCGGCCGACATCGAGGGCGGCATGAGCTCCCAGGTATCGATGAGCGCCATGGCGAACCAGCCCTCGGCGCGCAGCCAGAAGTTGGCCGAAAGGCCGGTGACGGGATCGCACCAGAACTGCTTGCGGCTCGCGTCGTAGGCGTGATAGTACAGGCCGTTGAGGGGGTTGCGCATCAAATCGTGCACCACTTGGAACATATGGAAGCTATCCGAGCAGGCACGGCGGTTGTGGAAGCTCAGCTCGTACTGCATGTAGAACGGCTGGGCCATATACATGCCGTCGAGCCAGATCTGGTTGGGGTAGACGGCCTTGTGCCAAAACACACCCTCTTTGGTACGCGGCTGGGTTTCGAGCTGACGATAGATGGTATCCATGGCGGCACGGTACTTGGGCTTGCCCACCAGGTCATAGAGTTTGTAGAGGGTTTTGCCCGCGTTGACGTTGTCGAGGTTGTACTCCTGGGGATCGTAATGCTTGATGGTGCCGTCATCCTGGACAAAGAAGTCGATATAGTCGTCGGCGAAGGTCAGGTAACGCTGCTCGCCGGTGATCTCGTACAGCTCGATGAGTGCCTTGATCATGCAGCCGTCAATGTAATTCCAGGTGTTCTCCTTGCCGGCGCGAAGCTTTTCGATATTCCAGGCCGGCGCCTGAGGCGTAGAGGTCTCGATCAACTGCTCGATATAACGGTCCAGAATCTGATTGCAACCCATTGCTGTCCCCTCTGACGTTATTGATGGGTGAACGTTTCCCCTAGTGTAACGCGAACGGGGATTATAGGGTGAACGTTAACCCTATAATCCCCGTGAACGGCAAACTTTTAACGGCAAACGGCGGTGAGGCCCGCAGCGATGCGATGCGCCAGGCGCTCATAGCCGGCAGGGCTGTAATGCAGACCGTCCGGCATGTAGAGCTCGCGGTGCTCCGGCAAAAACGGGCTGATGCCGCTTTGCGCATACAGGTCGATCACCGGCACCGAGTAGCGATCGCAGACCTCCAGCATCGCGCGCACATAGGCGTCTTGCGTCAGGCCCAGATGGTTGGCCTCGTTGCTTGCCGGAATATCCTTCTCGTGTTTGCCGCTCGTCTTGCACGGCGTCATAAACACCAGCTTTGCCTGAGGCGAGCGCGCCGTGATGGTGCGGATCAGGTAGTCGAGCGCACCGTAGAACTCGTGCACGTCCGTGCTGCCCAGCTCTCCCAGCGGCACGTTACGGCTAAAGTCGTTAACGCCGCCAAAGACGATGCAGATATCTGCCGTGTGATCGATGCCGTCCAAGCGCTCAACAAACGAATCGCTACGGTCGGCCTTGACGGCAATACGCGAACCCTTAATACCAAAGTTCTCGATCGTAGCGCCGCCCAGCAGCGCACCCAGGTGCGAGGTCCAAGAGATGTCGTTGCCTCCCCCGCCGCATCCGTTATCGCCCCAGGTGGTCGAATCGCCAAAGCAGCAGACGGTCGATTCGCTCAAGTTTTTCGTTTCCATATTCTTCTCCTCACCCGCACACCGGCGGTCATACAGGTACATACCGTTCATTCACAACATACCGAGGGACTATGCGTGGGCGTATTCCGCAACTTGCGAATCGAGCCATTCGATATCCTCGGCAAGATGCGCCACGCCCAGGTGGTGTCCACCCGGGCAGACCTCGTGCAGAAGGTTTTCGTCCTTGCCCAGCAGCGCGTAGGCGTCGCGAACGATATCGAGCTGCTCGTCTACGTTCGCAAGCCCGCGGGCGCCGTTGAGATGGTCTTTCTCGCAGCTCTGAACCAAGAGCGGCCGTGGCGCGACAAGCGATGCAATGTCGCCCATATCGAGCAGACGCCAGAGTCCAGGCGTGTAATTGCAGCTGCAATTGCCGTTGAGGTGCAGTAGCGAATCATCAACGCCGTACAGATAGCCCGAGACAAACGCCTTGCGCACGCGCGGGTCGAGCGCGGCCAGGTACAACGTCATGTAACCGCCGCCCGAAAAACCAAAGCAGCCCAGATCGTCCATGGCAATGTCACCGCGTGTCTCCAAGTAATCAATCAAGCGCATGTTGTCCCAGGCGTTGAGGCCCGCGACCGTAAGACCCAGCGGCTCGGCCATACGTGCTTGATTCAGACACGTACCGCGCAGGTAGCTGTTCTCGTCGTCGCCCTGACCCTTCCAGTCACGACGGTATCCCCAACCACGCGCATCGGGGCAGACGGTCACGTAACCCATGCGCGCCAAACGCAGACCGTAGTCGTAATTGAACTTACGCACGGCATCGTCGACCGCCGGCACGCCCGCAACGCCGGCTATGCTTGCAGCACCCGCCCCCTGGTGACCATGCGGGCAGATATAGCAGCGCTTGAGTCCCCGCTCGTCAAGCTTGGGGCGGAACGGCTCCAACAGGTAAAACGGCATCCACACATCGTGCTCAACCTGCAACACCGCATGAGTACGCACGATGCTGCCGGCAACCCGCACGCGATTGAGCTCACGAATCTCAATCGGGGCGCGATCCATAAGCGAAAGACCCAAAATATCGTACAGACGAGTCCTGGTCGCAGCCTTCCATGCCTCAAAGTCTATGGGAGTCTTGCCCGTAAATGCGGCCGAGCGCCCTTCGCGCTTCAGTCGGGCGCGCAGCGCAGGTTCGTCCTCGTAGTACGTCTCGATGTGCACGGTGCGACCATTGGCAGATAGCCCGGCCGTCTCTACCGCATCACCGTCGCCGCCCTCAGGATCCCAACCATCCGTGCCGGCAAGAACTCGGTCACGCGCATAGCGTTCGGAATCCTGACCGGTCAGGCAATGCGCCCACGGCACCCAAGCGGCAGTATCACCCGCCGGGCCAAACAGGGTACCGCCGGCATACAGGGTGCCGTCATGTGCCGCTGGCTTATTCCAATCCCACCAGCCCTCGAGTGAAATATGGGAGCCCAGCCAGCATTCGAGCAAAACGGTCTGGGCCCACTCGCGCCATGGACGACCCAGATAGACCGATCCGGGGGCAATGCCCTCATCGGCTGTAAACGAACAGCCATGAAACACAAATCCGTACGGCTCGCCCTGAGGCGTGGAGGCTGCCGTTACATACCCGTTGACATCCATATCGCGGTTGAGTGAGCGAATCTCACACCCCTCAAAGTAGGCCCGCGCACCGCCAAAGATAAAGTCGACGTCGCCCTCGATCCGGCAACGTCGAAAATACTGGCGCCCCACCCGGCGCGGCGCAAACTGCTTGGGGCCTATAAAGCCGCCCGGCTTGACCTCGTGCGGCGGCAGCGGCCCCAAAAAAAGCGTGTCCTGATGGCCCAGGATGCGGCAGGCATCGACCACCAGACGATCGCCGTCGGCATACAGGGCAATCGCTTGGCCGACCTCACGACCGTCACCGGCGTCGTTTTCGATCGTTAAGCCTATAAGCGTCACGTCGTCGGCATCGACCAGCACCGTATACGTACGGAAGGTGCCGAGCCTTCCATCCTGACCGCTACCGTTCTCCGACGGCATCTTGGCACCCAGACAGCCCACAATGCGAACGCTGTCGGCCGTCTCGCCCTCGAGCGTCACATGCGGACGACGAATTTCGACCTGTTCGCGGTACTCGCCCGGCGCCACCAGCACGCGCACCGGCACGGTCGCATCGGGCACACACCGCTCCGCCGCCTCAAGCGCCGCCGAAATGCTGCGATACGCGCCTTCGCGTTCGAGCGATACCTCAAAGAGCTGTTCTTTACCACTCATCTGTCATTACGCTTTCTGTCACAGAACACCCACCATGCAATACCGGCACCTATAGAGTGCGTGCAACAGCCGGACAGACCCGACCGTCGCACGCCTCAACATGCCGTATTCACTTGTGCAGGAGCACTACCCTACGCGCGGATAACCTTGTCGACGTTTTGCAGCTGCAGCTCGTCGCCATCCTGACCCTCGATGCGCACGTTCTGCAGGTCGAGGACTTTCACGTTCTGCGCGATGATGCCCTGGCGCACCATGGGCTCCACGCCGCAGGCCATGGCCGGCACAAAGGGCTCGGCATCGTCGGCAAAGGTGACGTGAACGTCCTGGAACGTCAGGCGCGTCACCTTGCTCTCGGGCAGGCCCGTGATATAGGCCGCGGCGGCATGGCAGTTGGTGGCCTCGATATCGCAAAACGTCGTTGCGCCAAAGCCGGGCGTCCGGTCGTCGATGGGCAGCACCTCACGAGACTGCACGTAGTCGCTCTTGCCGTCTTTGTCGCAAAAGTAAAACGAGTTGACCACGAAGGGCGTGAGCACCTTGTCCATGCGAATGTGCTCAAAGGTGATTCCCTCGTTGACGGCATCCTTGCCGCGACCGCGGCGAGTTTTGACGCGCAGGCCGCGGTCGGTGCGCTCAAAGAGGCACTTGCTCACGGTGAGGTCCTTGATGCCGCCGGCGGCCTCGGATCCCAGCACCACGGCGCCGTGGCCGTCGTGCATGTAGCAGTGCGAGATCAGCACGTCGTGCGTGGCGGGACGGAGCTCGGGTTCAATGCCCAGTTTGCCGCTCTTGATGGCGATGCAGTCGTCGCCCACCGAGAACTGACAGCCAAGGATGCGGACAAAACCGCAGCTCTCGGGATCGAAACCGTCGGTGTTGTGGGAGTTCTTGGGACCCTCGATGGACAGGCACAGGGCATCGACGTGCTCGCACAGAATGGGATGGATATTCCACGCCGGGCTGTTGCGCACGGTAAAGCCGGCAAGACTCACGTTTTCGCACTCGGACAGGAAGATCATGCGCGGGCGGGCGATCTCGCGGCCCTCCTCGGGACGGAAGATGTTCTTAAAGTCCTTGTTCCACCAGTTGTCCTCGGCAAAATCGGTCTGGCCGTCGATGGCGCCGCGGCCATAGATGCACACGTCGTGCACGCTCAGGCCCGTAAAGGTCGAACAGTAGGTCGAGAAGCTCTCGCCCTCCCAACGGCCCAGGGGCAGCATATCGGTGCCGGCGTACCCAGCCCCCTCGTCACCCGTGACCGTGCCCGGAATGTAGGCAAGCGCGGCGCGGTCGTGGCGGGCCAGCAGCACCGCGCCCTCGGCAAGCTCGATGTTGATATTGCTCTTAAGGAAGAGGGACTTGATGCGGTAGTTGCCGGCGGGGATCAGCACGCGCCCGCCCTTGGGGCAGGCCATGATGGCAGCCTGAATGTTGGTGGTGTCATCGTGCTCGGCATCGCCCTTGGCTCCGCAGTCGCGAACGTTGATGGTAAAGGGCTCCGCCGGCGTGGTGACGCCTACGCTCAACTCGCGCTCGCCGCAGACAAAGCGGATCAGGTTGCGCTTGCCGGGAGTCAAGCCATCGACATAGGTCTCGACCGTATTCGTGGTACCGGCGGGCTCATCGTTGACAAAGATCTCCCACGTATCGGCACAGGTAAAGTAGCCGCCATCGTCGAGCTCGATAACGGCCGCGCGGGCATTGCGCCAGATAACGTTCGTCTCCATGGGTCTCTCCCTCAAATGTAATCAGAAGTTCATACTACTCGTTTTTAAAAAAGGGCCGTACCCGCCGGTGGATCTCCGGTGGCACGGCCCTGTGGTTTGGACGATGCGCCTGCCCTACTCGGCGGGAATTACGCTGCCGTCCTGGAAGCCAACATTGTTGTGGGCAAAGCAGTCCTCGTACTTAAAGCCGGAGAGCTCCTCGCAAAGCGCCTTGACCTCGGGCTTGACGTCGGCCATCTTGCCACCCTCCTTGACACGGTGGATCTCGTCGCAAAGGATGTCGCACTGCTCCTTGTCAATCTTGATGCCGCGGGCAAGGACGGCCGCGAGCAGGAAGAAGCCGGCGCAGCCGATGAGCATGTAGCCGCAGATGTACAGAGGCACGGTGGCGGGCTGGGTCACGGCGTCGCTGTTGCCGGCGGTCTGAATGAAGCCGGAGGCAGCAAGGACGATAGCCCATACGTTGACGGCAACAGCCTGGGCAATCTGCTGGCAGAGCTGCTGTGCGGAGCTGTAGATGCCCTCGCGACGACGCAGGGTGATGAGCTCATTGACATCGGGGATGTAGTTGAGCAGGACATCGGGCAGATACTGGAAGCCAACGTAGAAGAACTTCCAGATGGCGAAGATAACGGGGTAGGCGATCATGGCGATGGCGACCGTGGAGGTGCCGCTGATCTGACCAAAGGCGAAGTAGTTGTAGGCAACGATGCACGCGGCGCAGCCGACGTTGGCCAGGTACCAAGACTTGTGGAAGCCCTTCTTGGCCATGAGGGCAACCCAGACAGCGGTGCACACGATAGCGACGACCTTGCCGGGCATCTCCATCACGGACTCGTAGGACTTAGGAATCTGCAGGCAGTAGACGATGAAGAAAGACAGGCAGGCAGACCAGCAGGCAGCAGCGAGCTTGGTGGAGACCTGCGCATACAGGACCTTGCGGAAGGACTTGTTGCGGAAGGTGGAGACAACGTCGATGAAGAACTTCTTGATGCCCTCGCCGACACTCTCGATCTTCTCCTGAGCGACCTCCTCGGGGGTGTGCTCCCACGTGGACAGGTACACGCAGAGCAGCGAGATTGCCATGACCGAAGCGTTGATCGTAGCGATGATGAAATAGCTGAACGGGTTGGTCTCGCCGAAGGTGCCAAAGCCAAAGCCGACGAGTGCTGCCATCAGGAAGCCGGCGGCGTTACCAAAGAGGTGCTTGTAGCCGGTGAGGTACGTACGCTCCTTGAAGTCGTCGGTCATCTCGATGGTAAGCGGCGACAGGTTGGCGGTGCAGAACGTGTACGCGACGTTGTAGATCAGGTACAGCGCAAAGTAGTACGGGAAGCCAAACGGCGTAGCCACAAAGATGAGCGGCTCAGCGACCATCATCGGGATAGCGAGCAAGATCCAGAAACGGCGACGACCAAAGATGCGGCCGATCTTGGTGGCATAGAAGTTATCGGCCACAAAACCCATCAGCGGGCAAAGAATGGCGTTGAGATAGATGGCGAACGAGCTAATCAGCGCAGCCTCGCCTGCGGACAGGCCGCACTCCGTGGACAGGAACAGCACCATGTAGCTGTGCGTAAAGCTCAGGGCACCGGAGTTGAGCATGCCGCCCATACCAAAGCCCAAGCGCGTCCAGAATGTGATTTTGCGCTTTTTTCCAATCTTATTAGTCATCGAGCTCCCTCTCTTCTCTCGATTGTCTTGTAACAAGACATTGGAATCCATACCGACATCCGTCTGCATGTCGTTCAGGGTGAACGTTTAGCTAGATTATGCGTGATTGCTTATGATAGGTGAACGTTCACTTGAATAATATCCCTGAACGGTCGTTTTTCATCGCTGAACGGACACCTAACTCAAAATATTCTCGATTACAAGGGCATTCGGTGGGTTTTAATTTCAGGGTGACTTGGTGAACGTTTATTGTATTCACCGCCCCCAGCCCTCCCAGGAAGACGCGCTTCTGCAGCCCGGACAAAAATGGCCCCGCCGGGAACACTCCCGACGGGGCCATGGCCAATAGCGCCCTATGCGAACCCGTTTGCCGCTACAGGCAGACGCCGTCCTTCCAGATGCTGATCTCGTGACAACCGCGACGCTCGGCACTCGTAAGCTTGCCGCTCGCGCACTCCAGCACCAGCTGGTACAGGTCGTGGGCAGCCTTGTCGAGCGTGCACTCGCCTGTGGCAATCACGCCGGCGTTAAAGTCCATCCAGTTGGCCTTGTGGTCGCACAGACGCTGGTTGGTAAACACCTTGAGCGTCGGCGCCGGCGCGCCAAACGGCGTGCCGCGGCCGGTCGAGAACAAAATCACGTGGCAGCCGGCAGCCGTCAACGCCGTGGTCGACACCATGTCGTTGCCCGGGCCGCACAGCATGTTCAGACCGTGCTTAGTTGCTTGACCGGCATACGGCAGCACGTCGACGATGGGGGCAGATCCGCCCTTTTGCACGCAGCCGCAGCTCTTGTCCTCGAGCGTGGTGATGCCGCCGTCCTTGTTGCCGGGGCTCGGGTTCTCATAGACGACCTCACCGTGGCTGATAAAGTATTCCTTAAAGCCGTTGAGCATGTCGGAGGCAGCGCTAAAGACCTGCTCGTTCTCGCAGCGATCGAGCAGAATGCTCTCCGCGCCAAACATCTCGGGCACCTCGGTGAGCACCGACGTGCCGCCGCGGGCGACGATCATATCACTCACGCGACCGATCGTGGGGTTGGCGGTAATGCCTGAAAGACCGTCAGAACCACCGCACTTAAGGCCAATGACCAGTTCGGAGGCCGGAATGGGCTCACGCTTGGCTTGCCTGGCCAGGTCAGCTAGCTCGGACAGAATCTTGTGGCCCTCGGCCTGCTCGTCGGCGACATCCTGGCAGGTGAGGAAGCGAACGCGCTCGTGATCGAAGTCACCGAGCTCATCGAGCACCTGCTGATGCGTGCAGTTTTCGCAACCAAGGGACAAGAACAGCACACCCGCAGCGTTTGCATGACGCGAGAGCGCCACCAGCAGGCGACGCGTCTGGGCATGATCGGCGCCGGTCTGCGAGCAGCCAAAGGGATGCGGGAAGTAGTAAACGCCCTCCAGCGAACCCTCGACCAGATCCTGGGCCTGCTCGCACATGGCACGTGCGACTTCGTTGACACAGCCGACCGTGGGGATGATCCACAGCTCGTTGCGCGTGGCGGCGCGGCCGTCAGCGCGACGGAAGCCCATAAAGGTCTCGGGCTCAACCGGCTCAACGACCGGATGCGTCGGATTGTAAGCGTACTCGACCTCACCCGAAAGGTTGGTCTTGACGTTGTGCGTATGAAGCCACTGACCGGGCTGGACGTCGCCCGTCACATGACCGATAGGAAGACCGTACTTGATGACGTTCTCCCCCGCGGCAATCGAGCGCACGGCCATCTTGTGGCCCTGCGGAATATCCTCCGCGGCCACGACCTCTCCCACCCCGGGAACCGCGACGGCGGTGCCCTTGGCAAGCGGCGACAGCGCGACGATCACGTTATCGGCCGGATTGATCTGGATAGTGTTCATTACAAATGGTCCTAACCTAACAGGTTGAGCAGAAGTCGAGGCGCGGGCAAGCCGTCCCGCACCCGAGCCGGAAATCATGCCTGAGCGTTGGCGAAGGCCTGCTTGGCACCCTCGGTGCGCACGACGGCGAGCGCGCCGACGACAAACTCCTCGAGACTAGCGATCTGCGTAAGGTCCTCGCCCCACATCTGCTCATTGGTGAGCACGTCGTGCACCAGCTCGGCATCGTCGGTGCCGGTATGGGCGGCGTAGAAATCGAGCACGAAGGCATCGTCCTGAGCGGTGTACTCGGTGCCGTCGGCGCGACGCAGGTGCAGGCCGTCTCCCTCGCGAGCAACGAGCTCCTGCGTATAGAAAGCGATGAGCGTAGCGAGGCTCGTCGCCAGGCACTTGGGCAGGCTGCCGGTCTTGGCAACGTAGTCCTTGAGCGTGGGCAGGTCGCGGGCACGCCACTTGGCGGTGGAGTTGAGACAAATGGAGAGCAGCGCGTGGTCGATAAACGGGTTGTCGAAGCGGTTCTCGACGGCGGCGGCAAAGGCCTTGCAGTCCTCGACATCCAGGTCGGCGGCAAGCGTCGGGATGACCTCGTCGTAGAGCATGGTGTTCATGAAGCCGCGAACAGTCTCGTCGTGCATGCAATCGCGCACGATATCAAAGCCAGCGACCCAGGAACCCGGCACAAAGGCGGTGTGGGCGCCGTTGAGGATGCGGACTTTGCGTTTCTTGTACGGGGTGACGTCGGGGGTCACAAAGACACCCGGCAGGCCGGCCTTCACAAAGGGAAGCTTCTCGGCAAGCGACTCGTCACCCTGGATGCCCCACATCTGGAAGGGCTCGCGCACAGTCAGGAAGGGATCCTCATAACCCAAGCGCTCGGCAACCGCCGCAGCCTCGGATGCGTCGCGGATACGACCCGGCACGATAGTGTCGACGAGCGTGGTGCAGACGGTGCAGTCGTTGGACATCCACTGCGAGAACTCGTCTTCCCAGCCCCAGTCGCTCACGTACTGGTTCATGATGTGCAACAGCTCCTCGCCATTGTGGTCGATGAGCTCGCAGGCGAGCACGATAACGCCCGGCTTGCCGGCAGCCCAGCGGGCATGCAGGACCTGAACAAGTTTGGCGGGGAAGCTCGCAGGCGGCATGTCGTCGGCCTTGCAGGACGGATCGTAGGCAATGCCGGCCTCGGTGGTGTTGGAAACGATGATCTCCAGATCGTCGGAGACAGCGACCTCCATGATGGCGCGATAGTCCGCCTCGCGATACGGATTGAGGCAGCGGCTGCAGGCGCTGATCACGCGGGACTCGTCAACCGTGTCGCCGTTCTCTTTGCCGCGCATCAGCACGGTATACAGGTCGTCCTGGGCATTGATGCCATCGGCAAAGCCAAAGGCGCCGTTGATGGGCTGGACCATGACGATCTTGCCGTTCCAGCCGGTTGCCTCGTTGCCCATGTCAAAGAAGCGGTCGACGAAGGCGCGCAGGAAATTGCCCTCGCCAAACTGCAGAACCTTCTCGGGCGCGTCCTTGGGCAGCAGGTAGCCCTTGTAGCCGATCTTCTCGAGCGCATCGTAGCTGATGTTCTCCATCTATGTCTCTCCTTAGATAGCTGTTAGCGTGCAGGCAAAACGGGGGCGCCGCGTGTGGCAACGGCACTCCCGATCTCGATGTAATTCGGTGCGGGTTTAGGCCTCGACGGTGTCCAGGTCAAAGCCAAAGTAACGGACCGCATTGTTGTAGCTGATGTCGCGCACGATGGTGCCCAGCAGCTCCATGTCGGCCGGGTACTTGCCCTGCTCGACCCACTCGCCGATCACGCTGCACAGCACGCGACGGAAGTACTCGTGACGCGGATAGGACAAGAAGGAACGGGAGTCGGTAAGCATGCCCACAAAGTTGCCCAGCACGCCCTCGTTGGCAAGGGCCGTGAGCTGCTCGCGCATACCGACCTCGTTGTCGTTGAACCACCAGGCAGAACCGTTCTGGATCTTGCCGGCGGTCGGAGCCTCCTGGAAACAGCCCATCACGGTATCGATCATGGTGTTATCGATGGGATTCAGGCTGTACAGGATGGTCTTGGGCAGGCCGCAGGTCTCCTGGATGGAGTTGAGGAAATCGGCAAGCTGGTCGGACGGCGTGTAGTTGGAGATGCAATCGTAGCCGGTATCGGGACCGAGCTTGGCAAACATGGCGCGGTTGTTGTCGCGCTTGCAGCCAAAGTGCAACTGCATGGCCCAGCCCAGACGGACGTACTCGCCGGCGACGAACTGCATAAAGGCAGTCTTGTACTTGAGGACCTCGTCTTCGGTAAGCGGCTCGGCGGCAAGGCCCTTGGCAAAGATCGCCTCGATTTCGTCGGCGGTAGCCGGAGCGTACATAACGTAGTCGAGCGCATGGTCGGAAGCGCGGCAGCCCAGCTCGTGGGCAACGTCGTAGCGCTTGGAGATGGCGGCCTTCATGCCCTCAAAGTCGCTGACCTCAACACCGGCAACCTCGGAGAGGTGCTTGCAGTAATCGGCGAACTCCTGGCCGCGCTCGATGCGCAGGGCGGCATCGGGGCGCATGGCAGGAACGACCTGAACGTCAAAGCTGTCGTCGGCGGCAATCTTTTTGTGCCACTCAAAGCTATCGGCGGGATCGTCGGTAGTACAGATCATGCGAACGTTAGACTGCTTGATCAGGTTGCGACAAGTAAAGCTGGACTCGGCGAGCTTGGCGTTGGCAAGGTCCCAGACCTCCTGAGCGGTTTTGCCGTTCAGAACGCCCTCGTAGCCAAAGTAGCGCTTAAGCTCCAGGTGGCTCCACTCAAAGACGGGGTTGCCCACGCAACGGCCCAGGGTCTCGGCCCACTTTTGGAACTTCTCGCGGGCGGGGGCGTCGCCGGTAATGAAGCGCTCGTCAACGCCGTTGGCGCGCATCAGGCGCCACTTGTAGTGGTCGCCGCCCAGCCAAACCTCGGTGATGTTCTCGAAACGCTTGTCATCCCAGATTTCCTTGGGAGAAATGTGGCAGTGATAGTCGACGATGGGCATGCCCTCGGCAAAGTTGTGGAACAGCTCCTCGCCGGTCTTGGTGCTCAGCAGGAAATCCTGATCGTCCATAAAGTTTTTCATCAAACAACCCCTTTGTTGGCAAAACGGGCGCACGGCGCGCTCGTTATCCTTTAGGTGAACGTTCACTATACTAGTTCATTACGACTTAAAAGGTGAACGTTCACCTAACCACCATGGGGTGAACGGTCGATTTTGTCCGTTCAACGGTCGAGCAGGCACCTTATCCGTGCCGCGCGATAAAAATAGATCCGCTGGGAACAGCCCCCAACGGATCTATTACATCGATAAACCGGGTTGTCTAGATACCAGCAAGCTTGCAGTAGCGGTCGACGTTGCTGGCAAACACCATCTCGACGGAACCCTTCTGCACGGGCTCCGCCGGAGTCCTTCCCCACAGCAGATAATCGCCCAGCGTCTTAGCACCGCGGTATGCCAGACTCACCGGGTCCTTATAGACGATATTGGTAAAGATGCCACGGCGCAAGGCCAAGGCGCTCTCGGGGAACAGGTCGTTGCCGATTACCATGACCTTGCCGGCCTTGCCGCTTGAAACAAGCGCGTCGGCGACCACCTCGGAACCAACGGCAAAAACGCTACAGATGAGCTCGGGAGCATCCGGCGCACTCAAGCGCTGCTCAAGCTCGCGCTCGAGCTGTTTGACTTGCGCATGGGCGCCGGCAAGGTCCTCAACCCGCCATGGAATATCGTGTTCGCGCAGGTAATTATGAAAGGCGCGGGCGGTCAGGTAGTGTGAGTCGGTATAGGGATCGCCCGCCAACAGGAGCACGCGGGCGTCAGCCCCAGAAGCGTGGACCAGATTTGCCGCCTGCTCTGCCATAAGACTGCCCGCCGCGGAATAGTCCGCCAGACTGGCACCCAGGCGATCGAGGTGCGGGCGGTCGCCGTCTACGAGCTCAATCGCCACGCCCGCCTCGGCAATCTGCCTCAAGAGCTCGGTCGCGCGGTCATCACCCGGAACATAGGCAAGCAGACCATCGATCTTCTCGCCTACCTGCAGACGCTCATCAATCTGCTCGAGCGCATCGGCGTAGCCACCCACGCCAAATTCAACGCGCTCAACCGTAATGCCCCGGTCGATGACCTCCTGCTCAAAGCGGTTGCAGCCTTCCCAAAGGTAACGGAAAAAGTACGCCCCCTCGCACGATGCGCGGGGCAGGCAAAACACCAGGTTGATATCCTTGCGGCGCAGGCTCGAGGCACTCGTATTGCGATGGTAACCCATGGCCTCGGCCTTAGCATTCACCTTGGAGCGCACGGATTCGCTCACGCCGGCCTTACCCGTCAGGGCCTTGTGCACGGTATTGATGGAAACGCCAAGCTCGGCGGCTATGTCCTTCATGGTTACGCGAGCGCTCATGGGGTTACTCCGTTATAGATAAGTTGCCAATTAACAGTACAGGTAACGATACCCCAAAATCACTCTTCAACTCGCCGCGCTCTCCCCCAAATGTGCAAAGCGCCCCGCGAACGGATGCTCGCGAGGCGCTTGGATGACGGACCTTACTTGATACCGCGGCCCAAGTCTTCGGCAATTTTGTCCACGCCCTTAAGTGCGGCGCAGGTTTTTTTGTTGGAACAATGTCCCGTGCAAACGCCGCCCTGAGCGCAGTCGGCGCAGGTGCCCTTGCGATAAATGCGCACGCACACGGCGACAAACGCAATGCCGATAACAGCCAGTACAACAATATCGATAGGTGCCATAGCAAGCCTCCTCTAGTTAACCACCACTTACTTTACCCCATTCTCCACCTGCCAAAAAGGGACAGGTATATTTTGGTCGGTTTTATCTGCGGAAACGCCACATCTCCCTCACCAAAAAGCCCGAGTGTCGCTGGGACACCCGGGCTCATGGAAAGGGGCTAATCCTTATTCGGACTTAAGCGGAAACTGCGGCGGAAGCAGTGTTGGTCTCGTCCTCGTCGGTCCAAGCATGTTTAGGCATGGGACGGAAGATCTGGAAGAGCATCGCAACCAGCAGCACGATGGCCACAACCGTCCAGATACCAAACTGTCCAAGAACGAACAGGTTGTAGAACTGGTTGATGAACAGACCAATGACCCAAGCAAAGGCGCACTCGTAACCGATCGCGATGGCGGTCCACTTGCCGGAATCCATCTGGTTGCGGATAGTGCCCATGGCGGCAAAGCACGGAGCGCACAGCAGGTTGAACGCACCAAAGGCAACGCAAGCGCCCATAGTCGGGAACATGCCGGCGAACGCGGTCCACAGGCTCGGGTCGGTCTCGCCGGCGTCGGCGACGGACAGCAGCGAACCGGCGGTGGCGACGACGTTCTCCTTAGCGACAAGGCCCGAGACGGTCAGCGCAGTTGCCTGCCAGGTGCTAAAGCCGAGCGGGGCGAAGATCCAGGCGACCAGGTTGCCCAGCATGGCAAGCACGGAGTAGTCCATGAACTCCTCGGGGATGCCCTCCATAGCAGGCAGGAAGCCAAACGTGCCGTTGTAGCTACCAAAGTTGGACAGGAACCAAACAACGACGGTGGACGCGAAGATGACCGTGCCGGCCTTCTTGATAAAGGCCCAGCAGCGCTCCCACACGTGCAGCGCCCAAGAGCGGATCGCCGGGAAGTGGTAGGCGGGAAGCTCCATAACGAACGGCGTCGGGCGACCGGCGAAGAGCTTGGTCTTCTTGAGCATGAGGCCCGAGGCGATGACGGCAAAGACGCCCAGGAAGTAGAAGAGCGGGCTGATCCACGCGGCGGTGGTGGAAGAATCGCCGATGATGGAGCCCATGAGCAGGGCGATGATCGGCAGCTTGGCACCACAGGGAATAAACGTGGTGGTCATGACCGTCATACGGCGGTCCTTCTCGTTCTCGATGGTCTTGGTAGCCATGACGCCGGGGACGCCGCAGCCCGAGGACACGAGCATGGGGATAAAGGACTTGCCGGACAGGCCGAAGCGGCGGAACACGCGGTCCATGATGAAGGCGACGCGGGCCATGTAGCCGCAGTCCTCCAGGAAAGACAGCATCACGAACAGCAGGAACATCTGCGGCACGAAGCCGAAGATGGCGCCCAGACCGCCGACGATACCGTCACAGACCAGCGAATCGACCAGGCCACCGTCCTCGGTGCCGCCCGCCACAAGGGCATCGTGCACCACGGTGGTAATACCCGGAACATAGGGGCCGTACTGTGCCGGGTCGACCGAGTCGGCGGCGTCACCCGCAGCCTCGACAGCTGCGTCGTAGGCGTCGCGGCCCTGGCCGAGCACATACCAGCCGTCGGTGCCAAAGAGCTGGTCGTTGGTGAAGTCGGTCACCGTGCCGCCCAAGGTAGAGACGGCAATGTAGTACACGCAGAACATGATGACCACAAAGATCGGCAGGCCCAAGATACGGTTGGTAACCACACGGTCGATCTTCTCGGAGGTGCTCATCTTGGCCGGAGCCTTGGTGAGGCACTCGTCGATGATGTGGGCAATCACGCCGTAGCGCTCGCCGGTAATGATGGACTCGGCGTCGTCGTCGCAATCCTGCTCGCACTGGGCGACCAGCTGCTCGACGCGAGCGGCCTTCTCCTTAGTGAGGTTGATGAGCTTGCAGGCGTCCGCGTCGCGCTCGAACAGCTTGACGGCGTAGTAGCGACGCTTGTTGGCGGGAACGCTCGCCGGCAGATTGTTCTCGATGTGGTCCAGAACGTCCTCGATGGAGGAATCGAACTTGTGCTCCGGCACCTGGCCCTTGGAAGCAGCGGACTTCTTGACCTGCTCGAACAGCTCGTTGATGCCCTTGTTCTTAAGGGCCGAGATCATCATGACCGGGCAGCCGAGCTTCTTGGAGAGCTTGTCCGTGTCGATCTTGTCGCCGTTCTTCTCGACCAAGTCGGCCATGTTGAGGGCGACGACCACGGGCAGGCCGGTCTCGATAACCTGAAGCGCTAGGTACAGGTTGCGCTCGAGGTTGGTGGCGTCGACCACCTGGACGACGACATCGGGCTCGCCGCTCATGAGGTAATCGCGCGAGCACTGCTCCTCGGGGCTATAGGGGGAAAGCGAGTAGATGCCGGGGAGGTCCGTGATGGTAACGTTCTTGTCGCTCAGGAGCTTGGCTTCCTTTTTCTCAACCGTGACACCGGGCCAGTTGCCAACGTAGCCGTTGGCGCCGGTGATCAGGTTGAAAAGCGTGGTCTTGCCGCAGTTGGGGTTACCCGCCAGCGCGACATGGATCTGAGAATCCGCCATTCAATCCTTCTTCCTTGTGTGCCTGCGCTGCTTTCTCCGCGCGGGCTGGATAATGTGCTTCAAAGATGCTGCATTAAGTTAGAAAAACCTAACTTTATCTGCAGTAATAACCGCGCAAAGATCCCTTACTGGACCTCGACGACGGCGGCCTCCTCCTTACGGATGGAAAGCTCGTAGCCGCGCACGTTGATCTCGACCGGATCACCGAGCGGTGCAACCTTCACGACCTTGAACGAAGTGCCCTTGATGAGGCCCAGGTCCATAAGGTGGCGGCGCAGCGCACCCTCACCGTGAAGCTTGACGATCGTGGAGCTCTCGCCCACCTTAACGTCACCCAACGTCTTCATTTACTTGTCCCCCTTTCAGTTTTTAAATGCTGCGGACTAACCGACGGTCATGATGTGCATGGCAACCTTGGAATCGATGCCAAAGCGAGCGCCCAGCACCGTGACGATGATGTTGGCGCCACTCGAGCTCACAACATGAATCTCGCTGCCCTCGACAAAGCCGAGGTCCTTGAGGTGGTGCTTCATGTCCTCATTGCCCTTCACACGAGACACGCGCACGGTTTCGCCCGCCTTTACCATCGAAAGCGGCATGGCCGGCATCTGCGGTCCGCAAGACATGAGTGAGCTCCTAACGTCAGTTCGTCCTCAACATCGACGCAGTAAAAGTTAACCACGTCTATGTTCGCTTTAGTAAACTAGCACGTGGTTAACTTTTTGGAAAGGGTCCCCATTTAGATTTCGAAAAAGTTTCCTATACGAAACAAAAGAGGCACCGCAAAGACCATCTCTTTGCGGTGCCTTGTCATACCAATTTATGCAACAAAGGGGCCTGTCCCCTTGTCACATTGTTGAGGTTAGAGCGAGAGGTTTCTGATCGATGTGACGCAGGAGGCCTCATCCACGCCCGAAACGCGGAACACGATGTCTTCGCCACATTCGCCGTAGAGAGCCATGAGTCCCATCACATCGCGGCCGTCGGTATGGCGATCGCCGATGCTGACCGATACGTTGCTACGATGCTTGGCAATAATGTCATAGAGCAGCGCAACCGGGCGGGCATGCAATCCCAACGGATCTTTAATCGTCTTTGTAAACTCGACCATGTCCCCTCCCACGACGTCGCACATTCGGCCGGCAAACCCAGCCACGTGGTAGTTATTGTACGTTACCGGCGCACCCCCGTCCCACAAAAAACGAGGGAAGGCACACGTCCTTCCCTCGTTACAGGCAATAGGTAGCCGCTTGCCTACATCAAGCGCAGGCTGACGTCCTTGAGCTGGGCGCCGGAAACGGCACTCGGGGCGCCCGACATGAGGTCGGAGCCACTGGCCGTCTTGGGGAACGCCATGACGTCGCGGATGGAATCGGAACCGGTAAGCAGCATGCACACGCGGTCCAGGCCCAGAGCGAAGCCGCCCATCGGGGGCGCACCAAACTTGAGGGCCTCCATGAGGAAGCCGAACTGCGACTCGGCGCGCTCCTCGGTAAAGCCCAGGAGCTTGAGCATGGACATCTGCATCTCGGCGTTGTGGATACGCATGCCGCCGCCGCCGGCCTCAAAGCCGTCCATGACAAAGTCGTAGGTGCAAGAACCGGCTGCCAACGGATCTGCCTCGATCTTGGCGATGTCGGTCTCGGTCGGCAGGGTAAAGGGCTGGTGCTCAGCTGCATAGGCCTTGCGGTCCTCATCCCAGTGGAACAGCGGGAAGTTGACGACCCACAGGAAGTCGTGGCCCTCGCGCTTGATCTCGAGCGCGTTGGCCATGTGGGAACGCATGCCGCCCAGGATCTCGTCGGAGAGCAGGCGCGGGCCGGCGGCGAACATCACAAGGTCGCCAGGCTCGACGTCCATGCGCTCGCGCAGGGCAGCCATCTCCTCGTCCGAGAAGAACTTGACGATGGGGCTGTTGATGGAGCCGTCCTCGCGGAAGGCGATCCAGGCCAGGCCCTTGGCGCCAAACGTGGAAGCTACTCCAGCGAGCTTATCGATCTTGGCACGTGCCCAGGCACCGGCGCCCTTGGCGTTGATGGCCTTGACGACAGAGCCCTCCTCGTTTGCGGCGGTCGCGAAGACCTTGAACTTGGAGTTGGCAAAGATGTCGGTCAGGTCGACCAGGTGCATGCCATAGCGGGTATCGGGCTTGTCGGAGCCATAGGTGTCCATGGCTTCCCAATAGTCCATGCGGCGCAGCGGCGTGGGCATCTCGACACCCATGCGGCCGAAGGCGTCGGCCAGGACCTCCTCGAGCGCGCTCATAACGTCGTTCTGGTCCACGAAGGACATCTCGATATCGACCTGGGTGAACTCGGGCTGACGGTCGGCACGCAAGTCCTCGTCGCGGAAGCACTTGGCAACCTGGTAGTAGCGCTCGACGCCACCGACCATAAGCAGCTGCTTCAGGAGCTGAGGGGACTGCGGCAGGGCGTAGAAGTTGCCCGGCTGGATGCGGCTGGGAACGATGAAGTCGCGGGCGCCCTCGGGCGTGGACTTGAACAGGGAGGGCGTCTCGACCTCCATGAACTCACGGTTGTGCAGCGCCTCGCGAATGGCAAAGGTAAAGTCGGAGCGCAGCTTGAGGTTGGCCATCATCTCGGGACGACGGAGGTCCAGATAGCGATAGCGCAGACGGGTGTCCTCGCTGGTCTCGATGCCGTCCTCAATCTGGAACGGCGGGGTGACGGATGTGTTGAGCACCTCGGCGTGGTCGGTCAGGACCTCGATCTCGCCGGTCGCGAGCTTGGTGTTGGTGGTCTCCTCGCCACGGGCGCGCACGACGCCGTGAATCTTGATGGGCCACTCGGGACGCATGGTCTCGGCGATCTTAAAGGCGTCGCCGTCGGAGTGCTCGGGGTCGAAGGTGAGCTGCGTGATGCCCTCGCGGTCGCGAAGGTCGCAGAAGATAAGGCCGCCGTGGTCGCGGCGACGGCTCACCCAACCGGTGAGGGTGACCTCTTCGCCCACGTTCTCGCGGCGAAGCTCGCCGCAGGTACGGGTGTGCATGGAATGCTCGTCGATGGGACGGGTCTGGCTCATACCAGTGATCCTCCTTTATGGATCTGTGCCGCCCCGTGTCGTTCCGGGCGGCGTCGTACAGATTTGCCTGGCCTGCGTAAACCGCGCAGCCAGACATGGCGTTCTATCTTATCGCACCTGTGTCGATGTGCCGCGAAAAAGTAGCTCTTGCCCAAAGACTTGACGGAGACGAAACAATTGACACGCCGCGGCACCCGCCCGCACTCGTCACGTGCGACAATATGCCCCAATAAAACAGCACTCGGAAAGGCCCGCCATGACTGCACGCCTCATCGTTATGGATATCGACTCCACGCTCATCAACCAGGAGGTCATCGACCTGTTGGGCGAAGAGGCCGGCGTGGGCGAGCAGGTGGCACAGATCACCGAACGCGCCATGCGCGGCGAGCTTGACTTTAAGCAGGCGCTCGAGGAGCGCGTGGGGCTGCTCGCCGGCCTGGACGAGAGCGTGTTCGAGCGCACCTTTGAGCGCGTGACATTTACCCCCGGCGCGTTGGAGCTTGTGCGCTCAGCGCACAGCAAGGGCTGGAAGGTCGGCGTGGTAAGCGGCGGCTTTCACGAGGTCGCCGACAAGATCGTGGCCGCCGCGGGCATCGATTTTTGCCTGGCCAACCGCCTGGAAGTCGTGGACGGCAAGCTCACCGGCAAGCTGGCGGCCGACATCGTGACCAAGGAGTCCAAGCTCATCCAGCTGCTAGATTGGGCAGTTGAGTGCGGCGTCGATATGGCCCACACGGTCGCGATCGGCGACGGCGCCAACGACATCCCCATGATTCAGGCCGCGGGCACGGGCATCGCGTTTTGCGCCAAGCCCAAGACGCGCGAGGCGGCCCCGTTTGCCATCGACGAACGCAACCTGATGCTCGCCATGGACATCATCCTGCGCGACTAGTCAATCCATCTAACAAGTGAATCAGTCTGTCCTATAGTTTCCGAACAATTTTGTCTTAGTGTTCGGAAACATACCCTTTGAGTGCTAGACTTTGCGCCGTCGAAGGGAACATATATGGATAAGCGAGATCTTGAGCAATTGCTGAGCGATGTTGCCGGCGGAGCAGTCACCCCTGCCGACGCCCTCACGCGCATCCAGACGGCTCCGACCGCCGATTTGGGCTTTGCGCAGCTCGATCTTTCGCGCGGGGTGCGCCAGGGAGCCGGCGAGGTTGTCTACGGGGCCGGTAAAACCGCCGATCAGATTGCCGCCATTATCGAAGCACTGCGCGATGCCGGCCAGGAGCGCATCCTGGTCACGCGCTTGGATGCCGAAAAAGCCGCGCGCACCGCTGAGCTTCTCGGCAACGGCATCGACCTGGGATATGTCCCGGACGCCCAGCTCGCCCTCGTGGGCGGCAAGCCCTCCCCCACCGGCAACGGACGCATCGTCGTCGCCTGCGCCGGCACGAGCGACCTGCCCGTCGCCGAAGAAGCCGCGTTGACGGCCGAGTTCTATGGCAACGAGGTCGACCGCCTCTACGACGTAGGTGTCGCCGGCCTGCACCGCCTACTCGCGCATGCCGAGGAGCTTGCTCAGGCGCAGGTGGTCATCGCCATCGCCGGCATGGAGGGCGCACTGGCGAGCGTTGTCGGCGGCCTGGTAAGCTGTCCGGTCATAGCCGTTCCCACCAGCGTGGGTTACGGCGCGAGCTTTGGTGGCGTAGCCGCGCTGCTCGCCATGCTCAACTCCTGCGCCAGCGGCGTTTCGGTCGTCAACATCGACAACGGCTTTGGTGCCGCCTACCAGGCAAGTCTTATCAATCATCTGGGCGCCGGCACGCCCTGCGCCCGTTAAGGAGCATTCCATGTCCAATCATCAGCACACGCTTATCATCGACGGCACCTCGGGCATCAGCGGCGATATGACCGTCGCGGCCCTGCTCGACCTAGGCGCCAGCGAGGAGCACCTGCGCGAGCAGCTCGCCACGCTGCCGGTCGACGGCTTTACGATCGCCGTCACACGCGTAAGCAAGCATGGCATCGACGCCTGCGACTTTGACGTCCAGCTTGCAGAGGAACTCGAAAACCACGATCACGATATGGCCTGGCTCTACGGCAACAAAGCGGCTGCCGAGCACACACACGAGCATGAGCACCACCATCATGATCATGGCGAGCACGAGCACGAGCACTGCCACGAGCATGACCATGAGGCCCACGGTCATGGCCACGAGGGTCACCATCACGCCCACGGCCATCACCACCGTTCTTTGGCGGACGTCACCGCCATCATCGATGGCTCGCAGCTAAGCGATGGCGCCAAGCGTCGCGCGCTCGCCATCTTTACCGCGCTCGCCGCCGCCGAGGCCAAGGCCCACGGCAAAACGCCCGAGACCGTCATGTTCCACGAGGTGGGCGCCGTCGACTCCATCGTCGACGTCTGCTCCGTCGCCATCTGCCTCGATGACCTGGGTATTGAGGACATCGTGGTTGAGTCGCTCTCCGAGGGTCACGGCACCATCCACTGTGCCCACGGTCTCATGCCCATTCCCGTCCCCGCTGTCGTCAACCTGTGCCAGGCGGGCAATATCGCCCTCACGCCCGCACCGGTCGCCGGCGAGCTCGTGACGCCCACGGGTGCCGCCATCGTCGCCGCACTGCGCACGTCCGAGCACCTGCCGGCCCGCTACCGCATCGAGACCGTCGGCTACGGCGCTGGTAAGCGCCCCTACGAGGGCTGCTCCGGCACGCTCCGCTGCCTGCTCGTTCACACGGACGCATAGCCATGGATGCCCGCAAGGCAAAAAGCCGCGCCGCCATCGTCGCGGCGTTCTCCGAACTGCTGCGCGAAGAGGACTACGGCAAGATCACCGTCGGCGACATCATCGCTCGCGCCCATGTGGGTCGGGCCACGTTCTATGGCCTCTTCAAGAGCAAAGATGACCTACTGTCCGAACTCGTGAGCGACATCTGCACCCACGCCCTCGACGACGATGGCACACCGCTCGATGATCCGCTCGTACAAGTCGAGCATATCCTCAACAACCTCTGGGAACGCCGCCAGGGCGTACGAGCCCTCGTAGCCGGCGCCGGCTCACGCGTCTTCGCCGACTGCTTACGCAAGACCATCATGTCACGAGCAGCCGAAACCGTCCCCACCGACCCAAACGGCCCCGCCGCCACCATGGACCGAAGCTTCCTACTACACCACATAGCCTCAAGCTTCGTAGGAATGGTCCAATGGTGGGCCTGGCATAACTTCCAAGCCCCAAAAGAGGACGTAGCCAAAGACTACCTATCAGCCATAAAACCCCTCTTCAACTAAGTAAGAAGCTCATCCCAAAGCACCGCCCCACGCCAAGGCGCCACGCATCCCAAAGTGTCACTCGCACCTCAAAGCGCCTAACAACAAAGTGCCCACCACATCCAAATTCAGATATATATGTTGGTTGCTTGTTCGAACGCAACTGGATTCCCGCAGGGTCCGGCATAGGTTAACTTTCCGCCGCATTCCGCAGGACGCAAAAAGCTCCCGCCGCACGAAGTGCGCAGCGGGAGCTTCTTGCATGTCCGAGGACGCGGCGGAAAGTTAACCTATGCCGGACCCGGACGTTATATCAATTGCCTTGGACTAGAACATGCCCAAGAAACCATGCACAAACAACGCAGCCACGATGGCACCGACAAACGGCGCGATGCCAGGAACAAGCAGGCCGTACTTCCAGTTGTTATCGGCCTTGTTCTTAATCGGCAGCACCTGATAGGCCATGCGAGGACCAAGGTCACGTGCCTGGTTCATGGCGAAGCCAGTGATGCCGCCCATGCCCATGCCAACGGCCCAAACGATCAGGCCAACGCAGATGGCGAGCATCAGAACGTTCTCGCCGGCGCGGCTAGCGGCAGCAAGGATGGCGCTGATGAACACAAAAGTGCAGATAGCCTCGCAGAAGAAGTTACGAGCATAGTTCGTGCCCTCGGTGGTGGGGTTGGTCGAGAAGATGTTGCGCTGGGCAATGGGATCGACCACGCCTTCGGAAGCCTTGAACTCATCGGCATACATAAACCAAGCGATCACAGCACCCACAAAGCCGCCGAGCATATCGGCAAGCATGAAGGGAATGCAGTTGCCCCACGGCACCAGACCGACGATGCACTGGGCAAGCACCATAGCGGGGTTCATGCACACGGCGCCGCCAAAGACAAACAGGCAGACCGAGATGCCAAAAGACCAGGTGGTGATGGCAAACATATGGCCGGAGCCCTGATACTTGGTGCCTTTGAGCACGGTATCGCAGTGCACGCCCACGCCAAGGACGATCATGAGGGCAGTCGCGCCGAATTCGCACAGGAGTTTGGTAAGCATAAAACCTTATCTTTCTTGTCGGTTGTAAACGATTCGTTGAGTCCGCACGCTAGTGCTGCGCGACGACAACACCCAGGCCATCGGGGATGACGGCCACCTTGGCGTCGGCACCCTTCATCTCAAAAGCAAGCTTGAGCGCCTCCTCGAGGGTGTTGACCGGCGTCATGTGCATATCCTTGAGCATCTGGTGATCGCACAGGTCGGTGACCATAATCACAGGGTGATGCGCCAGGATGCGGGCAAAGATCTGGCTCGTCCACTGGTCGGGCAGGGTCTCGTCCTTGGGACGGTCGATGCAGGCGCGCTCAAACTCTGCCGGATCGTTGTCGGCGATGTTGTGATAGAAGCCCTCGCCACCGTGACCGTCGGCACAACCGGCGACATCGATGATCACACCGCCCTCGGGAAGCGTGGCCTCGGCAGCGCACATGCCCTTCACGGCCTGATAGATGTTCTGGTCGAGCGGGTAACCACCGTTGGTAGTGATGGCAATCTCGCACTCGACGGGCTCAACGCCGGCAAGGCTCTTCACGAAGTCGCAGCCGGCCTCGTGCGCCTTGTGGATGTCGCCGGCAAAGGAGCCAATGACCTCGTGCTTGCCGTTGAGCACCACGTTCAGCACAAAGGCAAGGTGAGCCATCTCGGCAGCGGCAAACATATCCTCGCTCACGTGGTTGTGGCACAGGTTGCCGGCACGCGAATGGGAATCGTTCACAAACTGACCGTTGTGGTTGTACATGATGGTCTTATAGCTGGCGATGCCGGGCAGAACGGACTTACGGCTGCCAGAGAAACCGGCAAAGAAGTGCGGCTCAATGAAGCCCTCGGCAAGCAGCAGGTCGCAATCGGCAGCGATCTTGTTGATGATGCACTCGCCACCAGAAGGCAGGGTGCCGATCTTTTTCATCATGCTGTCGTCGGTCGCGACATGCATAACGATTTCCTCGTTGGCAACGATGTCCTCGCCATACTTATTGACGAGCTCCTCGTGCGTCGACGGGCGGTGCATACCCGTAGCAACCAAAATACGCACGCGAGCCTCAGGCGCAGCGGCATGAATGTGATGCAGCAGAATAGGCATCGTCACACGCGAAGGAACGGGACGCGTGTGATCGGAACTAATGATGACGATGTCCTTTTTGCCAGCACAAAGCTCCTCGAGCGAAGGCGAGCCATAAGGGTTGGCAAGCGACTCCTCTACCAGCTCTTCCTGCGATTTCGTAGTCTTAAACTCGTTTTGATGACCTTCCATCACACCCGCGAAGTTCTTGTCCTCGAGCTCCAGATGCAACGTCTTGTGGTCAAACGGCAGTTCACATTCAAACAATGATGAGCGCCCTCTTCCTTTCAACTGACACACTAGTCAAACCGTTGGAAGGATACGCCGCTCACCGAAAAACACCACCGTCCACCGACTCATTAACACAACGTTCATATTTGACCCACAACAAAACAACCGCGATCCCAAACGGGACCGCGGCCGCTACAGTCGTAAGTCAAGAAGCGCCACATGCATCTCAATCCCGATCGATAAGACGCGAGGCGCGAAGCGCGCCTTATTCCCTTCAGCTTTAATCCCAGAAGACCGAGGACGAAGGGACCCGACGGGTTTCCCTCTGAATGCATTCCGCAGCACGAAGCCCCATCAAAGTGCGCGAAGCGCGCTATCTTTCCCCAGCAGTAATCCGCCGAAGACCGGACATCGTAGGGCCCGCCATTAGTTTACTTTTAGGCACACTCCGCAGGACGCAAGAAGCCCTCGCCGCACCCCACATTAAGCGCGAAGCGCGCCATTCTCCCCTCAGCTGTAATCCCCGAAGACCGAGGACGAAGGGACCCGATGGGTTTCCCTCTGAATGCATTCCGCAGCACGAAGCCCCCTTATCCGCAGCTCCGAAGGAGCAGGATAAGGGGGCTTCAAGTGCGAGGACGCATTCAGAGGGAAACCCTTCGGGTCCCGGTGAGAGCCACAGGGCTATCGATTACCCCGTGTTTTGCAATCCTGCCGAGACGCCGGTCACAGTCGAAAGAATCAGGCTCATGTACTCGGCCTTCTTCTCCTCGGCCATCTCGTCCTGGTTCATACGCACCTCGCGAAGGGCGCGAACCTGGGCGATGGACAGGGCGTCGACGTAGGGATTACGCACACGGACGGCGCAGCCGAGCACACGGCGGCGCTGCAGCGGCCATTCGTCACCGACGATGGCAAGAACCCACTTACGCGTGAGCTGCATCTCGGTAAAGACCTTCTCGGACAGATCCTGGCGATCGCCCAGGTGCAGATACATCTTGGCGATGCGCTGGTCGGTCTTGGCGATCGACATCTCGATGTTGTCGATAAAGGTGCGGAAGAACGGCCACTCCTGGTAGGCAGCCTTGAGCTGGTCAAGATCGCCCAACTGCTCGCAGGCGGTGCCCAGGCCGTACCAAGCGGCCAGATTGATGCGCGCCTGGCTCCAGCTGAAGATCCACGGAATGGTACGCAGGTCGTCGAGCGACTTGGCACCCAGACCGCGCTTGGCCGGGCGCGAGCCGATCGGCAGCAGACCGACCTCGGTCAGCGGCGTCACGGTCGAGAACCACGGTGTAAAGTCCTCGGTGTTCAGCAGGTCCAGATAGCGCTCATGGCTTACTGCGTTGAGCTTCTCCGCCATATCCCAGAACTTCTGCATGGTCTCGGTGTTGGTTTTCTCGACACTCGGGGCCGACTGCAAAAGCGTTGCGGCGGCAACGGACTCAACATGGCGCTGAGCCAGCGTGCGGTTGCCGTAACGGGCAAAGATGACCTCGCCCTGCTCGGTGAGCTTGAAGAAGCAGTTGACCGAACCCTTGGGCTGCGCCAGCACGGCCTTGTTGGCCGGGCCGCCACCACGGCCCACGGCACCGCCGCGACCGTGCATGAGCACCAGATCGATATCGTTCTTCTCGGCCCACTTGGCAATACGCTCCTGTGCGGAGTGCAGCGCGAGCATAGCCGTGGTAGGACCGGCATCCTTGGAGGAGTCGGAATAGCCCAGCATGACCTCCATGCGACGGTTGGTCTGGGCAAGGCGCTTTTGCACCACGGGCAGCGTAAGCATCTGGTCGAGCACGTCGACGCAGCCCTCGAGGTCCTCGAGCTGCTCGAACAGCGGGATCACGTCGAGCTCGGGGACATCCTCCTCATGCGCAAAGGACAGGTGGGCAAGCTCAAAGACGTCGGCCACATGCTGGGCGCTCTTGGTGAACGAGATGATGTAGCGGTGCGCCATCTTCTTGCCGTAGCGCTTTTGGATGGAACCGATAGCGCGGAAGGTGTCGATGACCTCGCGCGTCATAGGCTGCAGGTCGCCATGGATACCGTTCTCGTGGATATCCTTGAGGGCGCGGGCGTGCACCACGGAGTGCTGACGGAACTCCATCTCGACCATATGGAAGCCGAAGGACTCGACCTGCCAGATGATGGTCTGGACCGGGCCGTAGGCAGCACGGACGGCACCGCAAGCGGCCAGCGAGCGCTGGACGACACGCAGGTCCTCCAGGAACTCATCGGCGCTGTGGTACATGGTATCGGTGATACGGCGCACGGTGGCGTTCAGACGGTCGGCCATGACGAGCATGACGGCGCGATGCGGCTCGTGCTCGGAAATCAGCTCGGCGCGAGCCGTGTACTGAGCGCTCATCTCGACCTGATGGTTCCACAGGTTCATGAGCTCTGCCGACGGCTTGCTGTAGGCGGCCTCGAGCGTAAGGTTGCGGCCAATGCGGCGGCACTTGTCCTCGAGCTTGAGCACCATGTGCGTGAAGTACTTGGCGGCGACCTCGCGGCTCACCTTGGCGGTAACGTTGGGGTTGCCGTCGCGGTCGGAACCGATCCAGCTGCCGGGATGGAAGAACGCCGGGCACAGCGGCGGCACGGTACCGGCCTTGTCGCCCAGCACCCAGTCGTCAAAACGACGGTAGATGACGGGGATCACATCGAACAGTGTGTTATCGAAGATGTCGATGATGGTATCGGCTTCCTCGACCGGCGTGGGCTTCTTGAGCGCGATGGGGCTCGTACGCACCAGAGCGTCGATCTCCTGCAGCATATGGCGCTCGTTCTCCACCAGGTCGGAGCCGCCCAGGCGCGGACGCTCCTCCAGCAGGTTGGAGATACGGCGAATCTTGCCCTCGACGGCCTTACGACGGGCCTCGGTGGGATGTGCGGTAAAGACAGGGTGGAACTCGAGCTTGCCGAGCAGCTCGTTGGCGCCCTCGACACCCATCTCGTTTACCAACTGGTGATAGGCGACGGTGAGCTCGTTGGCGGGATCGACCTCGGTATCGGTCGATGCGCCGGCCTCGCGCTCGCGCAGCTGCGCCACACGGTAGTTCTCCTCCGACAGGTTTGCCAGGTGGAAGAAGCTCGTAAAGGCGCGAACGATGACCTGCTGCTTATCGAGCGGCAGACTGTCGATCAGATCGACGACCTCACGGAATGCCACGGCGGTGGGCTCGTCGGCGGTGGGCACGCCCTGCTCGTCGACGGCCTCGTCGGCAGCACGGGCGCCGGGGTTTCCGGCATTGGCCACAATCTCGGCCGTCAGGATCTTGTCGAACAGGTCCGCGATCTCGGGATCATACTCGCTAAGCACACGGCGCTCCAGGCGCAGGAACAGCGCCAAGTTGTCGCGCAGCTCCTCGGGGATCTCGATCTCGGCGAGACGCTCCCTGGACTCGGCATTCGAGCCGATTCGGTTAACGAGGCGGTTGACCACGGCAGCGACGCGCGCCGCGGCTTCGGGTACAGACTGGTTGCTTAGGTTCTCAGCCACGTTTCCTCCCATTCCTCCTTCTATGCACGTAACATGCGGTATTCATTATAGGCACTCGGCAAAAACTTTCGGCGCTGATTGCGCTTTACCACACAAAAGTATTTTCTGCATTGCAAGGGTTTTTGCCCTAAATGGTCGTATTTCTCGGTGGGCGGCATACGTAAATGGGGGCATTCCGCATAAAAGCGAAACACCCCCGTAACAATCGCTCGCAATGAGCTGGGCACCTCAGCGGCACTACAGCTCAAAAATCATGCGCTACAGGCGCTCGCGAACCGCCTCGACCACGTTGGCCAAATCGACGAGAACCTCGTCGTGACTCTGCATGTCGCGCACCTTGACCTTGCCGGCGGCAAGCTCGTCGCCACCCAGGACCAGGATGAGCTTGGCGCCCACCTTGTCGGCCTGCTTAAACTGGGCCTTGAGCGAACGGCCCTGGTAGTCGGCCTCGGTCACGATACCTGCGGCGCGAAGCTCCTGCGTAATGGTAAAGACGTTCTGGCGCAGCTCCTTGCCGGCGTTGGCGACATAGACGCACGGGGCCTCATCGGCACCCAAGTCGTTACCAAAGGCCTGAAGGGCCAGCAGCGCACGCTCAAAACCGACAGCGAAGCCGACGCCCGCCGTGGGCTTGCCACCCTCGAGCTCGACCAGGCCATCGTAGCGGCCGCCGCCGCCGATGGAGCCGACGCCGGCGCCAGGGGCCTCGACCTCAAAGACAGTACGGGTGTAGTAGTCCAGGCCGCGCACCAAGGTGGGATCCTCGACATACTCGATACCGGCGGCATCCAGATAGCGCTTGACCTGCTCGTAGTGCTCGCGGCACTCGTCGCACAGGTTGTCACCCATCAGCGGGGCCTCGGCCATGATCTCGCGGCAATGGTCGTTCTTGCAGTCGAAGGCACGCAGCGGGTTGAGCTCGGCGCGCTCACGGCACTCATCGCACATCTCGTCGGCGTGATCGAGGATGAACTGCTTAACCTGCTCGCGGTAAGCCGGACGGCACTGGGCGTCACCCATCGAGTTGATAAGCAGACGAAGCTTGGAAAGATCGAAGCCCAAGCGCTTGTAGAACTCCATGAGCATGATGATGCACTCGGCGTCTGCCGCCGGATCGGGAGCGCCGAGCCACTCTATGCCCACCTGGTGGAACTGGCGCAGGCGGCCCTTCTGGGGACGCTCGCCACGGAACATGGCCTCGGCGTAGTACGCCTTAAACGGCGTGGAGCCCTGGGGCACCAGATTGTTCTCGACGACGGCGCGCACCACGCCGGCCGTGCCCTCGGGGCGAAGTGCCAGGCGCTGCTTGGGCTTGAGTTTGGTGTCGGTGCCCTCGGTAAAGACGCGCTCCAGGTTGGCACCGCTGAACACGCGGAACATTTCCTTGCGCACGACGTCGGTCGACTGGCCGATACCGTGGACAAACACGTCCACCTGCTCGATCGCGGGCGTCTCGATGGGTTTAAAACCAAACGGCTCGAACACGCCGGCCGCAATCTGCTGCATCTTTTGCCAGGCGCGCATCTCGGCGCCGATAAGGTCGCGGGTTCCCTCCGCCTTCTGTGCCTGCATGGGCAAACACCTTTCTTTTGTATCGCGTCATAGGTAGTGGTCATTATACGGCACAAACTCAAACCGCGGCGGTGCATCTGACCGAACGAGGGTATGGGGACTCGTTCGGCCAGATGCACCGCCGCGACAGCTGATCCGCTTTCCTCCGACCCCTTCGGGTCACATGATCTGCTGGGGACGAAGGAAAGCGGACCGTCCTTTGACCTGCGGCGACCTTGGAAACCGAATGATGGTACGAGCATCCATTCGGCTCCCAAGACCGCCGCGGGCAGATCAGGGTGAGCCGGCAAACGCGGCAGCGCCCTTACTCTCCCGCCGCGCTCGCGCGCAGCTTGGCGGCAATGGGCTCGGATGCCAGCAGGAACACGAGCATGACCACGGAGCACGCCAGGCATACAATCCAGGTGCTCGCAAAGGAGCCCGTGGCATCGAACAGCACGCCCGAGACGATGGCGCCCACGGTGCCGCCGACCATCTCGAGCGAGGTAATGGTGCCCGCTGCCTTACCCAGGTCGGCCATGCCAAACTGCTTAGACGCAGCGATCGTGGGCGTTGGAGATGTTGTACTGCGCAAGAGAAATTCCCAAGTCGCTGACGATGAGCGGCTGGAACAGGCTCATGCAGTTGACGAAAATGGTGTAGCACGTGGCCATGATCACAAAGCCGGAGGCCACCACGAGCCAGCCGGGGAAGAACTTACGTTGCTGAGACATACTGTTCCTTTTTAAGCAAACGAGTAGCAAGATTGGGTGCTACCGGTGGTCGGCGATGTAGCCCAAAGCGACGGCGGCATAAGCCGCGGCGCCAAGGGGAAGCTCGGCATCGTTAAAGCGCGCCTTGGGATGATGCTGGGCAAAATGCTCGTCCGTATCGGTCACGGCCGCGCCCACCGTAAAGTACGCACTTGGGATCTCGCTCGAGATAAGTGCGAAATCCTCGCTCGCCATGGCGTGGAATAGCGGCAGGAAGGCAGCCTTGGGCAGCACCGCGCCCACGTAGCCAAGCGAGGCCTGGGTCATATCGCTGTCGAGCACGAGCGGCGGAACGTCCGAAAGCGTCTCGATGGTTGCCGGCGTACGATATGTTGCGGCAACGCCGTTGACGACCTCGGCGATACGCTCCTTGAGATGAGCCATGAGCTCGACATCGAAGCCGCGCAGCGTTCCCTCGAGCACGCAGGTGTCGGGAATGACGTTGGCAGCCTGACCGCCGGCAAACTTACCAACGGTAAGTGCAACTTCCTTGGCCGCCGGCACCTCGCGGGAGATAAGCTCCTGGAGCGCTAGGTGCACATGCACGCCCGCCGTAATGGGGTCGATGCAAATCTCGGGGCTCGAGCCATGGCCACCCTTGCCCTGCAGCGTGATGCGGAAACCGTACACGCCCGAGAGCGCCGGACTCCCATAGAGCACTAGGCCGAGCGGCGACTGGCTGTTGACGTGCATGGCAAAAGTTGCCTGAGGACGCGGGTTCTCGAGCAAGCCGTCGGCGATGGCAGCGCGTGCCCCCTCAAAGGTCTCCTCACCCGGCTGGAACAGCAGTTTGACGGTGGCATTGGCGTCGACAAGCTCGGCCTCGCGGGCCTTGAGCAAACGGGCCGCGCCGAGCAGCGCCGTCGCATGCATATCGTGGCCACAAGCGTGCATGCAGCCGTTGGTGGATGCAAAGGGCTCGCCCGATTCCTCGGCAACGGGCAGGGCATCCATGTCGCCGCGAAGCATGATAACCGTACCGGCTTGTTCGTCCGTGCAGACGCCATTGCCCTGGGCCGCGGCGGCACCGGCGCCGACAAGGCCCACAACGCAGGAACCATCGACGAGCGTGGCAAACGGGATGTCCATCTCGGTCAAGCGCGCTTGGATATACGCAGAGGTCTGTGGGAGGCTATTACCCAGCTCGGGCATCTGGTGTAGATCGTGTCGCCATGCGGCAAGCTCACCGGCAAATGCCTGGGCTTCTTTGACTAGGCCATCGCCGATAGCGGTCTGCGCCGCTGTGGTAGCCTGCGGCGCTGGTTGCGGTTGAAGATCGGACAGAGCTGGTGCCATAGATGCCCTCCAGTAACGTTTTTGCAGCACGCACTTTGACAGCGTAAAGTGCAAGGCACAACTGTAAGGGCATGACATAAAAAACGCCGCCCTGGGAGGGCGGCGCAACAAGTTGTTTACAATTGCGGGCGAGATTTTCGGCGCAAGAAATCGAAATGCGTCTCGCTCAAGATAATCGACAAAAAGATGAGCGCAAAGCCGGCAAGCAGGCGCGAGGTGAGCGCCTCCCCCATCAACAACACCGAGAACAGCACACCCGAGGGCGACTCCATCGAAAGAAGCAACGAGCCCGTCGAGGCCGGGACGTGCGCCAGACCGACGTTTTGGACGAGCAGTGCCACGCACGTGCAGCCCACCGAGAGGAAGACCATCACGCCGATAAAACTCGGCGTCCACACGGACAGAGGCGCCTGAGTCTCGAATAGTAGCGACGTGATTAAGCTCAAAACGCCATTGCCCACAAACATCCAAAACGTGATGACGTTGATATCCATCTTGCGACCGTACTTGGCAGTCACCGCCATCTGGATGGCGAAGAAGATCGCGCCGCCCAAGGTAATAACATCGCCGGCATTGAACTCGACGCTATCGAGCGCTACCAGGCCAATACCCGCCAGGCACAACAACGCTGCACCCAGGTTATACCGGGTAAGCTTTTCACCGCTCAGGACATAGCTTGCAAACGGCACAAGGATGCAATACGTGCCGGTCAAAAAAGCGCTCTTGCCCGCCGTGGTCTGTGCCAGGCCGATCGTCTGCAAACCGTAGGCACCCCACATGAGCGCGCCCATGCCAAGCCCGACGATCAGGTTGCGGGCATTGAAATGAGCGATGATGCGCTTATGGAAAATTGCAAACATAACCAGTGATGCCGGGAGAAAGCGAACATAGACCAGCTCGAACACCGGAATGGTGTCGAGTGCGTCCTTCATAGTGGTAAAGGAGTAGCCCCAGATAATCGCCACCGAAAGCAGTAGAACTTTCCAGAACAACGGCGAGCGTGCGCCGGCACCCCGGGGAATACCACCCGCGCCCAAATCCTCACGGGCTACTGGGCTATCGGGCAAGTTTTCGATTTCGTTGGCAGCGTATTGGGCCATGGAACATCCTCACACTCAATCTGGGCGTGGTGTCCGCACGCGTATGGCTGCGTGCCGCCTCATGGTCAAATAAAAACGGGACGCGCCGGACCCCCGGCACGCCCCGCTACTGTAGCAACAACCGGTGTTGCATCGCAATCCAGCATAATAAAGTATCAAACTGGAAGATCTCGATGTTCCGACGGCGTTTACCTGGCTGAACTAGATCAACTTAGTCGACTCCAGCTTTTCGATGATCCAGTCGTTGGCTTTGATGACCGGGCGGCGGAAGACGACGCCAAGGGCCAGCGACGGAATCAGGTAGCTCGCCAGAATGCCCAGCTCAATCCAGTACTCCATATGGTAGGCACCGGCCATGGCAGCGTGCATGGCGTTGATGCCGTGGGTAAACGGCAGGAACGGGTAGATCGCCTGGAACACGGGGCCGGTCATCTCGATGGGGAACGTACCGCCTGAACCGCCGACCTGCATGACCAACAGCACGACAGCGAGCGCCTTGCCGATATCGCCAAACGAAACCGTGAGCGTGTAGACGATATTGGAGAACACGAGACTCGCGACCCAGCCCGCCAGCACAAACTGCAGCGGGTTGTCGCATTGGATGCCAAAGAACAGGATGTCGCCCGCGCACACGAGTGTCGCCTGCAGCAGGGCCAGACCTCCAAAGAACAGGTAGCGGCCCAGGTAGATCTCGTGCAGGCGCACGGGGATCAGCTCGTTGATGAGCTCATCGTCAACCGATACCTTCATCATGGCCGCCAGCACGATCGAGCCGACCCACAGCGACAGGATCGTATAGAACGGCGCCATGGCCGAACCGTAATTGCGGATCGGATAGACCGGCTTGCGGTCGAGCGCGACGGGGCCGGAAAGCGACACGGCCAAACCCTCGGGATCGTTGCCGATCATCGTCTTGATCGTGGCAAGGTCGTCCGACATCAGGGCGCCATCGAGCTCGTCCTTAAAGGCGCTGATCTTGTCCGATGCCTCACCCAGCTGATCAGAAGCCTTGTTGACCAGCTTTGCAGCCTTGGAGAGGCCCTTTGCCAGCGAACCGGATGCGTCGGTCAGACCGCTCACAGCGCTATCCAAGTCACCCGAGATACCGTTCAGGGAATCCAGAACGCCCGAAATGGTCTTCTTGAGCTCCTTGGCCTTAACCGAGAACGTGGAATCGTAGTCGGACTTGGCTCCCGAGATACCCGCCTTGGCATCGGCGATGGCCTGGTCGACCTCGGCACGCGAGTTGTTGACCTCCGCCATGCCGTCCGAAAGGGACTTTGCGGTCGCCGTCAGGTCCTTCGCATTGTTGCGGTACTCCACGGCAATTCTGCCCAGCGACGTCGCAGCGGACTCGAGACCGTCTTTGAGCTTGTCATCACTCACCTGGTCGGCAAGGTTGCGGAGCTGATCGGCCATCGCATCGATATCGTCAGCACGCGTATTGAGCGCCGCTGCGGCTTCGTTGAGCTGAGACACCGTAAGGTCAACATGCTGATTCGCGGCATCGAATGCCTTCGCAAGCTCGGCGGACACGTTGTCGAACGAGCCCGCGCTTCCGTCAATCGCCGCGTCAACGGCATCGTTGGCGGCCTTGAGCGCTTCCTTGGAATCATTGATGCCGCTCTTGGCGTGCTCCATCAGCTGCTTCGTCGACTCATCAACGGTGCCCGTCTGCTTGAGCATGCCGCCCGCCGATGTCAGTGAATCGGACGTGGAGCTCAAAATGCCCGCGAGCGACGTCGCACTCGCCTGAACGTCCTGCAGGTCCTCGACCGAATCGCCCAGCGTCGAGGACAGATTGGCGATAAAGTTGCTCACCTGGTCGGTACTCATATAGTCGAGCAGGCTGGACACGGTCTTAAGGCCGATGGTCGTGATGGTCTTGGTAAAGGTCTCGTTGACCTGACTCTGGACGGCGCTCGAGCCCTTTTCAGTCACGATCTGTGCGATGGCGTTAGCCTTCTGGTTCTCGTAGAACTCGATATCGGCGTGCTTCACCTCGGTCGAGAAAAGCGTCATCATGTCGGCGCTAAACGTTTTAGGGATAACGACGGCAGCGTAGTACGCGCCCGACTTGACGCCATCGATGGCCTTATCGCGATCGTTGAGCACAACCCAGTCGAAGTTCTCGTTGCCGCGCAGGGTGGCGGTTACGTTTTCGCCCACGTTGACCTCGACGGGAATCAGATCGCTCTCGTAACCCTCATCGGTGTTGACCACGGCGATCTTAAGGTTGCCGGTGTTGCCGTACGGATCCCAGCTGCCGGCGATGTTAAACCACGCGTACAGGCACGGTACGATAATGAGGCCCATCACGACAACCATGCCGATCACGGAGTGAGACACGTTTTGGACGTCGCGCTTAAACAGATGCAGGATGTTCTTCATTTATGCCTCACCTCCTTTTGAGTGCTTGCCAAGCGGGGCGCCATCCTCATTCATCACAAATGTGTCGTCCCCGTTCGCGGGCACATGGTGCATATCGTGGTGAATGGACTGGTCGACAGCCTGATCCTTGGAGTTAGAACCTCGCTCGCTGGCATTCAGGCCAAACATGCGACGGGCGGCAGGGATCGCCGCTGTGTGCTCACGCATCTCGCGGCGCAGGTCCTCGTCCGAAAGCGCCGAGATGCGCATCTGGGTGTTGAGGCTTGCACGGATGTACTCGATGTTGATGAGCCATCCGCAGATGGCAATGACCGAGATAATCCAGATAACCAGCAGAATGATCTTGCCATTGTTGTCGATATCGAGAACCGTCGACAGAACGAAGAGCAGCACCTGCACGCCGACTACAGCAGCGAAACCGCCCTTGATGTAGTACGGGTAGCGATGCTCAAAGGCGACCGCATGATCGAGCACCTCGCGACGGTACGAATCCGAATCGAGCACGACGCGCATGGCCGTGCGCAGCGAATAGCGCTGACGCGGCAGGTCATTAGACTCGCAGATCATCAGACCCGTCGTGGAAAGCTGTTTATCAAAGAGCAGGTTGAGGTTGAGCAGCAGCGGACGCAGCTGCAGACCGATAAAGAGCGCCACGATCAAGAACACGCCCAGAATGCACAAGTTAAACAGGTAGTTGAACGAGTACATGCCGCCGACCGTCTCGCGCAGCAGATTGATGCCGTAGGTAAAGGGCAGCAGCGGGTGCAGCCACTGGAAGAAACCGGGCATCATCTCGATGGGATACATGCCCGACGAGCCGGGGATCTGCACGATGACGAGGATGACACCAATGGCTTTACCGATATGCTTAAAGGTGGTGGACAGCGCATAGATGATGTTGACGTAGGTGAACGAGATAGCGATGCCGCCCAGCACGAACAGCAGCGGGTTAACGCACTGTACGCCAATGACCAGATCTCCCACCGTAACGATGATGGCCTGCAACGCACCCAGGATCACCAGGAGCAACCAGCGGCCAAAGTAGCCTTGGCGCGCCGTAAAGCTGCCAACGCCCTCACGGTCGACCTCGAGCTTGTAGATGGCGATGAGCACATAGCCGCCCACCCACAGCGCCAGGTTGGTGTAGAAGGGCGCGATGCCCGAGCCAAAGCTCTTGACCGGATAAATCGACTTGGACGTCAGCTCAACGGGGGACGCCATAAAGTCCGCCACGTCGTCCACGTCGACGCCCATCAGGTCGGCCAGCTCGCCCATAGACTCAGAGGTCTGCAACGCCGCGATGTCGTTAGCGGCGGTTGCAAGCCTGTCCTGGACCTTGACAAGCGAGGCATCGGTCTGGGACAGCGTGGTCTTGGCCTGCTTGAGCGTGGCATCGAGTTGGGCCAGCATGCCACGCGCATTCGCAATCGTGGGCGTAAGACCCGATACGATGCCGGTCAGGTCGCCCGAAACGGTGGCGAAGGAGTCCAGCGCGCTCGAAGCCTTCGGCAGCGCGTTCTGCCCCAGATCGGTCTGAGCCTGACCGAGGTTAGCCGTACCGGTCTGAATTGCCGCGTTGAGTGCGTTGCTCGCGTTCGAGATTGCCGTAGCGTCGTTTGCCATGGCGCTCGACTGTGCAGAAAGGCCATCCTTGATGCTCTGCAGCTTCTGGTTTTGCTCGCGAAGCGAATCGATGGTCGATACAATGCGCGCATCAATTTCCTCGGAACCTGTCGACGTGTCATTAACGAGAATCTCCAAGTGCCCGATAACGGCCTTATTGTGATCGATCGTCGCCTGGAGAGACTCGAGCGAGTTGTCGATGCGGGTGGTCGTAGATGTGACCGTACCCGTCAGCTTGCCAATCGCAGCGTTCGCGGAGGCTGACGTCTTGGTGAGCGCAAGGCTGCCCTCCGAAAGTGCCTTGGAGAGCGAGGTGATAGAGTTGCCCGCCGTGGCGCGAGCCTCGCCCAGCAGGTCGTTGCCCTGGGAGATTGCCTGCGTCAGCGACGGTGCCTGACCTTGCAAGCCGGCAAGCGCCGCATCAGCCGAGGCGATAGCGCCACTCGTCTTATCGATGGCGGCATTCATATCGCCAATCGAATCGCGCACCTCACCCAAGGTGTCGGATGCCTCGGACACCGAACTTGTCAGCGAGTCCTGAGTCTGGGTTGCCTTGTCCTTTAAATCGATGCCGGCATCCTTGGCGATGCCCGCTACGGTCTCGCCCACCGTGGAGACAAACTCCGAGTTGATCTGCTCCTCGATGGTGTTGGCACCGGTATCGGTGACCTTGGGCGCAATGGCGCTCTTCTTCTCATTGACGTAATAGGTGAGCTTCGGCTGATGGTAATTGCCATCGAGCATCGAGACAAGATTGTCGGAGAAGTTCTTGGGGATTACGATCGCAGCGTAGTATTCCCCGCTCTCGACACCCTCTTTGGCATCGGCAGCCGAGTCGACGAAGGTCCAGCCCAGCTGATCGTTCTCCTTGAGCTGATCGACGACCTGGTCGCCCGCGTTGAGCTCGCCCACTAGGTCGTTCTGAGTGCCCTGATCGTTGTTGGCGATGGCAATCTTGATACCTTGGGTGTTTCCGTACGGATCCCAGTTTGCCACGATGTTGTACCAGGCATACAGCGAGGGGATAACGCACACGCCAAGGGTAACCACCAAGGCAACGGGGTTCACAAGCAGTCGCTTAATGTCGCGCTTAAATATCGCAAAGGAGACCTTTGCATCGGATAGTTTGCTGCCGAGACTCACGCTTGGACCATCCATCCTGTCGTTGAATCAAATCGTACTATCAAAACCATTGTACGTAGGCGCTTTAGCGTCTCGAAGCACAATGGTATTGAGTTTTGCGGGTAGCAATATACTACGAAGATGAGTTAGTGTACAGTTGTACAGTATCTTTAATATCAGCAGGTCACAAAACCACAGCCCGCACAAATTAGCAGTCCGGATAAATAGTCATTGGGGACGTTCTTAAACGACTAGTCAAACAAGAACGTCCCCGATGACTACTTAGGGCCACGAAAGCGTCGCCGGTTGAGCATAAGTCAGCGAAAACGCCCCTAAGCGAGCAAGGTGACGTGAAAGAGGAGGGAAGCGTACTTCGGTACGCGACCGATGATTGAACGTCAGATTGCCGCTTAGGGGCGTTTGCAGCGTCGACCGGTCTGCCGTTCGTTAGAACGGCGGAACCAAAGGCGTAACTACTTAACTACATCAAGTTGCAGACAGCCGCCGCGAAGGCAACGGGGTCCTCGGGGAGGATACCCTCGACCAGCAGGGCCTGATCGTAGAGCAGGCCGGAGTACTGCTTGATCTTGTCGGCGTCGCCTGCCTTCTGGGCAGCGACAAGCTTGTCAAAGACCGGGTGCTTGGCGTTGAGCTCGAGCACGCGCTGGCTCTTGGGCATACCGTCGGGCGCGCCCTCGGGTCCCTTCTGGAGCACCTTCTCCATCTCGAGCGAAAGCGGACCCTCGGTGGTAATGCAAGCGGGGGCATCGGTCAGGCGCGCGGAGACGGCAACTTTCTCGACCTTGTCACCGAGCGCCTCCTTCATAGCGCTAAAGAGGTCCTCGTTTTCCTTGGTGGCGTCCTCGGCCTCCTTCTTCTCGTCCTCGGTCGCCAGATCAAGATCGCCAGTCGCGACGTTCTTGAGCTCCAGGTGACGATCCTCGACCTCGGGCTCGGCACCGTCGGCAACGGCCTTCTCGGCAGCCTCGCGGGCGGCGTCGTCTTCGTAGATCTTAGGCATATCGGCGGCAACGTACTCACGCATAGCCTGGAACGTGAACTCATCCACATCCTGCGTCAGCAACAGCACGTCATAGCCGCGCTCGAGCACGCCCTTTACCACGGGCATCTTGGCCAAGCGCTCACGCGAGTCGCCGGCGGCGTAGTAGATGGCCTTCTGATCCTCGGGCATGCCCTTGGCATACTCGGCCAGGGTAATCATCTTCTGCTCCTTGGCAGACCAGAACAGTAGCAGGTCGGCGAGCTCATCGGCCTTCATGCCATAGCTCGAGTAGATGCCGTACTTAAGGCCGCGGCCAAAGTTCTCAAAGAACTTCTCGTAGGCCTCGCGGTCGTTGTCGCGCATGTCCTCAAGATCGGCAGTGATCTTCTTCTCGACACGCCTGGCAATGGCCTTGAGCTGACGGTTCTGTTGCAGCGTCTCACGCGAAATATTGAGCGTCACGTCGGCAGAGTCCACGACACCGCGCACAAAGTTGTAGTAGTCGGGCAGCAAGTCGTCGCACTTCTCCATAATCAGCACGTTGGAACTGTAGAGCGCCAGGCCCTTCTCGTAGTCCTTGCTGTACAGATCGAACGGGGCGCGACCCGGCACAAACAGCAGCGCATCGTACTCAAGCGTACCCTCGGCATGGAAGCTGATAGTGCGCGCGGGATCGTCAAAGTCGTGGAACGTGGACTTGTAGAACTCGTTGTAATCCTTCTGCTCAACGTCGGAGCTGCGCTTTTTCCAAATCGGCGTCATGGAGTTGATGGTCTCGAGCTCCTGGTAGTCCTCGTACTCGGGCTTGTAGTCGTCGCCGGCGTCCTCGGGCTTGGGTTTCTGGCGGCTCTTGCTCACCATCATCTGAATCGGGTAGCGCACATAGTTGCTGTACTGCTGAATCAGGCTCTTGAGGCCCCACTCGGTCAGGAAGCGATCGTAGGTCTCGGCCTCGCCGTCGGCGTCGAGCTTCTCGTTCTCGCGCAGCGTCAGGATGACATCGGTACCGTGCTCAGCACGCTCGCCATCCTCGATGGTGTAGCCCTCAAGACCGTCGGACTCCCAAACGTGGGCGGTGTCCTCGCCATAGGCGCGGCTGACAACCTTTACGTGGCTGGCAACCATAAAGGCAGAGTAGAAGCCCACGCCAAACTGACCGATGATGTCGACATCGGAACCCTGCTGCTCGGCGTTCTCAGTCTTAAACTCCTCGGAGCCGGAATGGGCGATGGTGCCCAGATTGCGCTCGAGCTCCTCGGCGGTCATGCCAATGCCGTTATCCGAGATGGTAATGGTGCGGGCGTCTTTATCAAAAGAGACGCGAATAGCCAGGTCGCCCTGGTCGAGCTTGACACTCGGGTCCTGCAGGCTCTTAAAGTTGAGCTTGTCGACGGCATCGCTCGCGTTGGAGATAAGCTCGCGCAGGAAGATTTCCTTATTGGTGTAGATGGAGTTGATCATGAGGTCGAGCAGTTTTTTGCTCTCGGTCTTAAATTGACGCATGTGCAGTCCTTTCGCGCTACCCCCGTCCGCAAAAACGGCCCGGTTGCCCGAGCCGCATTGCAGACCTGCTATGTTCAGACTTAGATTTTATAACCCATTAGCGCGCATATATACATACGGAATCGAAAAACTGTATGTCCAAACGCTCTGATGCGCCAATTGCCAAGGAGTGTCCCCGACTGCCGGCAGGAAAGGAACGTCCCTATCTGCCATCTACGCGCTTGGCCATCCAAACATGGGGCTGGCCCTCGTCTTCGTAGTCCACCGGGGCAATCTGCGTGTAACCCGCCTTGGCATAGAGCGGCAGCACGTATTCCTGCGCGTGCAGCTTAATGAGCTTGGCGCCGGCATCACGCGCGCACGTATCACTGGCCTCGACAATCTTGCTCGCCAAACCGCGACGGCGCATGCTCGGCAGCACGGCCACGCGCCCCATAATGTAGGTCTCCCCCGCCGCGACGCCTTCGTCCAAGTCGCACGCCGGCGACACCGGAGCCTCTGCGTCAGCTGCGCGCTCAAGCTCTTCGGGAAACACGCGCGAGCAACCGGCAAGCTCACCGTCTACATAGAGCGTCACATGGATGCAGTTCGGATCCTCGTCGATAGCGTCAAACTCATTCTCGTAGCCCTGCTCGTCCATAAAAACGACGCGGCGCACCAACGCCGCGTCATCAAAGCATCCCGTCTTAAGTTGGATATCCATGGCTGCCCTTTCATTCAATGCGAACGTTAGGGACAGATTTTAGCGAAAATGAGCTCCGCGCACGCTAAACTTCGCGCGAGCCTTCGCCAGGCAGTCGTAATGACCCACGTTATGGGCATCGCTCGCGATGAAGCTGTACAGGTTCTGATCGAACAGGCGCTGTGCCGGCTTTTTCTCGCGACCAAAGCGACCGCCGGCAATAAAGTCCGCCGAAGCCTGCAGCTTGCAGCCCATATCGACCAGGCGCTCCGCCACGCTTACATCCTTTTGAACCGCACGATAGCGCTCAGGATGAGCGATGATCACCTGGTAGCCACGGCACTGCAAATCGTAAATCGTGTTCTCGTACTCTCTAAACGCATACGCATCGGCATGCGTCGAAAGCTCGAGCAGAAACTCGTTGGTCCCATCGAAATGCAAGTGATCCGCGGCATCGATACCAAGCTCAACGAGCTTTCGATGGTTGACCTCGAAGCCCATCTGGAGCGGAAAACCGTCAGCGTTATCGCGCAGCAGCTCAAAGGCATCCCACATCTTGTCGTAATCAAAATAGGGATCACGGCAGTGAGGAGTGCAAACGATTCTGGTTACACCGGCCCGCTTGGCAGCCTCGAGCATCGCCAAGCTCTCTTCGAGATCGGCGGCGCCGTCGTCTACACCCGGCAAGATATGGCAATGAATGTCACGCATAGGTCAGCCTTAATCAACTAAACGTTTGCTCGGTTGGTGAAGATGCCCTTTTTGGAAGTGCCCTGATCGTCGGAGCCCTTCTTAACCTTCTTACCGTCCTTGGTGTAGTAAGAATAGTAGTACTCGCTGGTCTCGGTCTCACAGTAATTCATGACGGTACCGATGAGCTTGACCTTCTCGGACTTCTTAAGCTGGGCGATAGCGTTGAGCGCCTCTTCGCGCTTGGTAAAGTCCTCTCGCACCACGAACAGCGCGCCGTCGGTCAAGCTGGCAATCTCGGCAGCATCGATGAAGGTGCCGACCGGAGGAGCATCGAAGATGACGTACTGGAACTTGGCGGACAGTGCCTTTACCAGCTTGGCAAAGCGATGGGAGACGATGATGTCGGCAGGATTGGGAATGTGCGGCTCGGCATCGAGGAAGTAGAAGTTCTTCTGACCCGTCTCGACAATTGCCTGGTCAATGGAGATCTGCTCGGAAAGGACCGCATAGAGTCCGCCGCGCGAACGAACGCCGAGCATATCGGAAAGGGACCTGCGGCGCATATCGGCCTCGACCAGGAGCACGGACTTGCCGCTCGTGGCGATTGCCTGAGCAAGGTTAATGGAAACCGTAGACTTGCCCTCGTTGGGAATCGAGGAGGTAACGGTGATGGTGCGAATGGGGTCATCCACGCTCGCAAAGCGGATGTTGGCCAGAAGGGTCTTGGCGGCATTCTGTACAACGAGCTTATCGGTGTTCTTTGCCTTAGCCATGCCTATTTACCACCTTTCATAGCCGGAATTCGGCCAACAACGGGAATACCCAGGAGCTCTTCTGCCTCTTCGGCACCGCGGATGCGGGTATTGAGCATGTCTGCCAAAACGACATAGGCAACTGCGATAAAGATACCGGCGAGGAACGCGACGGCAATATACAGCGTGCGCTTGGGGCCGCTGGGGGCTTCGGGGGTCTTAGCCTCGTCGATAACGTTGATGCTCTGGGCAGCGCCGACGTTCTGAGCGACCGTACTCACCGAGCTGGCAATGGCCTTTGCGACCTCAGCCGTCTCCTTGGCATCGGTGCCGGTAACCGAAAGCGTAATGACACGCGTGGTGGTCTCGGAGGAAACAGACACCTTGTAGTCATCCAGATCGGTAAGGCCCAGTTCTTTGGCGGCGCCGCTCTTAACGCTATCGCTATCCAGCAGCGTGGCGATATCGTTGGAAAGCATCTGGCTCGCCGAGAGATCGTTGTAGCTCATCTGACCGCTATCGTCGGTCTTGGCGAGAATGTACATGCTCGTCGTCGCGGTATAGGTGTTGTCCATCGCAACGAAGGACACGATGCCCATGGCGATCGCGCAGACCACCGGAAGGGTGATGACCAGCTTGAGGTGCTTCTTCAGCAGCTGGAACAGTTCGAGAAGGGTCATGCAGCTTGCCTTTCATTTCCCCAGTTCGGATTGACAAAACTGTCCGTATGTTATCGCATCTTTTTACCGAGACCAAACTCTATACATAAGAAACAGGCTCTCCTGTAAAATTGTCGGAAGCAATCGTAAAATTGCACAACAACGCCGCACCCGAAAGTCAAATGCGGCGTCTACATCAATATCTGTGTTGTATCGCTATGCGAATGGCTCGTCCTGCTGTATGGGAAACGTCACCGTAATGGTGGTTCCCACGCCCAACTCGCTCGACAGATCAAGCGTGGCGTGATGATACAGGGCCGCATGCTTGACAATGGCAAGCCCCAGGCCGGTTCCGCCGCGTGCCTTGGACCTACTTTTGTCCACGCGATAGAACCGCTCAAATACCTTGCCCTGTTCTTCAGGCGCGATACCGATTCCCGTGTCGGCGACAGCGAGGAACGGATGGCCTTCGTCGTTGGTGCCGCACTGCAGCGTAACCGTACCGCCGGGCCGATTGTAGCGGATGGCGTTGCTTGCCAGATTATAGATGAGCTCGTCGACCAAGCGCGACACGCCTTCGATGACCACAGGCTTGGTCTCATGACTTATCGTCACATTCGCCTGACGGGCAACCTGTTCAAGACGCTGCTCAACCGCGTAGATCGCACGCGAGAGCTCAATAGGCTCCGTGGACCCAATGGGCACTGCCTCGCCTTCAGTTGCACGTTCGGCCTCGTCCAAGTTAGACAGCGTAAGGATGTCGTTGACAAGCGCTGCCAAGCGGCCCGCCTCACGATAGATGCGACCGCCAAAGTTGCGCAGGTCGTCCTCGCCCTCGACCATGCCATTTGCGATGAGCTCGGCATAGCCCGAAATCGCCGTAAGCGGCGTCTTGAGCTCATGGGTGATATTCGCCGTGAACTCGCGGCGCATACGGTCGTTGTCCGCTAGCACCGCCATTTGGCGCTTGAGTTCCTGGCGCTGCGACTCGATGCGCTCAAGCATGGGGACCATCTCGGCATAGGCGTGCTCATAGCTACGGCGTGGGTGATCCAAATCCACCTCTTGCAACGGCGCGATGATGGCACGGGACTCACGGCGCGCCATAAAAAACGAGAGTACTGCACCCGCTGCTGCGATAAGCAGCATCGGCGCCAGCATCGACAGCAAAATCGCCGCAACGCCAGGCTGGGCCTGCGCCAAGCGAACGACCTGGCCGTTATCAAGGGTGACGGCGCGATACAGCATAATCTCGTCGAGTGTAGAGCTTGCGCGCTCCGCGGAACCCGAACCACTCTCAAAGGCCTCGATGACCTCGGGGCGATCGCCATGGTTGGGCAGTGTGGAAGGCGACGCCTCGTTGTCGTAGGCAACAGATCCGTCCTTATTGATCAGCGTGATACGAAGATCCTCGCGATCGAGGCTTCGCAAGAACGGAATGGGCTCCTGCTGCTCGTCGAGGGCGGCAGCAATGAGCTCGGTTTCCTGCGCCAGATTGGCACTCGTGGCATCCGCCAAAGTGTTTTGCACAAAGAACGCACCCAGCACCGTAAACGCCACGATAACCGCCATGGCGCAGACAAAGATCGTCACAAAAACGCGGTGCGACAGCGTATGTTTTCCCTGGGGGGCGAAGACCACGGGTTACTCCTCCGATGCGGTGGCCGCGGTGTCGTCGCCTTCGGCACCATCACCGGCAGAAGGCTCGGCCAGGCGATAGCCCACGCCGCGCACGGTCTCGATGGCGCTGGCATGCTCGCCCAGTTTTTGGCGAAGCGTCTGCACGTGCACGTCAACGGTGCGCGAACCGCCGTCGAAGTCCCAGCCCCACACGCTCTGCAGCAACGACTCGCGGGTAAAGACCACGCCGGGCTTGCGCATGAGGTACTCGAGCAGGTCGAACTCGCGCAGGGTGAGCTTAAGCGGCTCGCCGGCAGCGGTCACCTCGCGATGGCTAGGCGAAAGCACGATGTCGCCCACGCTGAGCACATCGCTCGCCTGCTTGACCATGCCGCCGCGACGCAGCAGTGCGCGGCAGCGGCTCGCAAGCTCCATGAGCGAAAACGGCTTAGTCAGGTAATCGTCGGCACCGCCATCGAGCGCCATCACCTTGTCGAGTTCGGTGTCCTTGGCGGTAAGCATCATGATGGGCACCGTCGCCGTCAGGCGATCGGCACGCAGGCGACGCATAATCGCCAAGCCATCGGTGTCGGGCAGCATGATATCGAGCAGCACAGCATCGGGCACCCGTCGCGCCACGGCAGCTTTAAACTCGCCATCACACGAAAAGCCCTCGGCCTCGATTCCCTGCTTGCGCAGCGCGTAGACTGTCAAATCCCTGATGTTGTCATCGTCCTCGACGTAATAGATCATGTTGAACCCCTTTGCGGCCGATATGACCGCATCTTAACCCTAAAAGCACCTGTAAAAGACAGCGTCAGCCAAAACGCCCCGTCAAATAATCCGCCGTGCGCGGATCGGACGGATTTTTGAAGAGTTGCGCGGTAGGCGCGTGCTCCACCAGCTCACCCAGCAAAAAGAACGCAACCGAATCGGAAATACGCGCGGCCTGCTGCATGTTGTGCGTCACGACCACCAGCGTGCAGGTTTCCTTGAGCTCGCAGGCAAGCTGCTCCACCACGAGCGTCGACACGGGGTCGAGCGCCGAGGTCGGCTCGTCCATCAGCAGAATGTCGGGCTGCACGGCAAGTGCGCGGGCGATGCACAGGCGCTGCTGCTGTCCACCCGAAAGACCCAGGCCCGGCTCCTTGAGCTTGTCCTTGACCTCATCCCATAGCGCAGCGCGACGAAGGGAGTCCTCGACCAGCTCATCGAGCACGGCGCGGTCGCGCACACCCATACCGCGAGGACCGTAGGCGACATTGTCGTAGATGCTCATGGGAAATGGGTTGGGGCGTTGGAACACCATGCCCACGCGCTGGCGCAAACGGCAGATGTCGCAATCGCCCAGGATATCTTGACCATCGAGCGCAATCTTGCCCTCGATGCGGCAATCCTTGATGCCGTCGTTCATGCGGTTAAAGCAGCGCAGCAACGTGGACTTTCCGCAGCCCGAAGGCCCGATGAACGAGGTGATCTGCTTGTCGCGGATCTTGATATTCACGTCCTTGAGCGCATGGTGGTCGCCATAGAACAGGTCGAGGCCCTCGACGTCGATGCGCGTCGGCGAGGCGGCAAGATCCTCTGCCGTGGGGCGAGTCGCATCCCCAACCTCGCGCTCATGCGCGGCCTCGGCCTGCGCTTCCATGAGTTCTTCAAGCTCCGTGGGCTCCACAGCCGCAGCAGCCGTCATACCGCACACCTCCATATCGATATCAATTCAGCAGTATCGATAGTAGGAATCGCGGCTCATACGCACGTGAGCACATTGTCAAGTGTTTGTAAGGGCACGCTAGCTATGCGGCGGGCAGCTCGATGGTGAATATCGTGTGTTCGGGCGTCGATTCGCATGCAACGGTACCGCCGTGTGCCGCGATGATCTCCTTGGCAATAGCAAGGCCCAAACCGGCACCACCGCGATTGGTCGCACGCGCCGCATCCAGGCGATAGAACTTCTCAAAGATTACCTTGAGCTTAGCCGCAGGGATAGGATCGCCCTGATTGATAAAGCGCACGCGCACGCCACCATCGTCTTGGCGCCTGGCCTCAATCGTGATAGTCGAGCCCTCGTAGCTATAGGCGACGGCGTTTTTCATGATATTGTTGAACACGCGGGCCATCTTGTCGCCATCCACGAGCACCGTCAGGTCCTCGCGAATATCAACTTGGGCTTCCTTATGCTGCTCGTTGAGGATGGGATAGAACTCGTCAGCCACCTGAGCCAGCAGCAACCCCAGATCAACATAGCCGCGCGTGAGCACGATATCGTGGAAGTCAAAGCGCGTGATATCGAAGAACTCCTCGATGAGCGCATCGAGCCGGTGCGCCTTGTCGAGTGCCACGCCCGTAAAGCGCGCACGTTGCTCAACCGGCAGCTCAGGAGCCTCTTGCAGCAGCGAAAGATAGCCCACCACACTGGCAAGCGGGGTGCGTAGGTCATGTGCCAAGTACGTGACCAAATCGTCCTTGCGATGCGACTCGTCACGCAGAGCTTGCTGCACCTTGCGCTCACGGTCACGCACGCGGTTAAGGGCGCCCTCGACCTCCAAGAAGTCGCCGTCGATGTTATCCCAGGTGTCGGGGTGATCGATCAGGCGATCTTGAATACGAGCGGCCAGCACACAATCGGCATGCTGCTCGCCCTGCTCGTAGCCATGGTAGTACAGGGCGCGGCCGCAAAAGAACAGCACGCACACGGCAAGCGCCAGCACAAAGCCAAGCATGTTGAATACAAAGCCGGCATCGAACAACACCGGCCCTTCGATGCCGCCGAGCGCCATGGCGCCAATCGCCAACGTCATGGCCCACGCGGCACCGCCAATCACCACGCAACGGCGTACGATTTCAAATCGATCGATCAGCAAAAAGCCGACAAGCAGCACCGCTAAGACTCCGGCGATGTTGTCGATGCCAATCAGCAGCAGGCTCAGCAAAAAGAGCAGCACCGTCGCAAGCGCGCGGTTGTCGACGACTGCCCGTACGTATTCAAAGAGTCGATCGGGCACCTCGAATGCCTGCCTATCGTCTTTTGTCATATCCACTTCCCCACCATCAAAGGCGCTATTCGATTATGTAGCCGACGCCCCAGACGTTTTTGATAAAGCGCGGCTTTTGAGCGTCGTCGCCAATCTTTTCGCGCAGGTGGCGAATGTGCACCATCACCGTATTGTTGGAGCCGGGCATAAAATCCTCGTTCCACACCGCGCGGAACAGATCCTCCACGGCTACCACGCTGCCGCGATGCTCAACCAGATACAGCAAGATGGAATACTCGATGGGCGTGAGGCGCACCGGTGCACCGTCCACCGTTACGGAACGAGCATCGCGGTTGATCTCCAGGCCGTCGAGCTGGATGGTCGGCGACTCGGCCGCCTGCGAGCGGCTACCGTAGCTGGTGTAGCGGCGAAGCTGAGCGTGCACGCGCGCGATGAGCTCCAGCGGACGGAACGGCTTAACCACGTAATCGTCCGCGCCAAGCGAAAGGCCCTCGATCTTGTCTTGCTGGGCATCGCGCGCCGTCAGCATGATCACAGGATAGGTATGGCCGGAACGGATCGTACGCAGTAGCTCAAAGCCATCGATATCGGGCAGCATGACATCCAACAGTGCCAGATCGAACTCCTGCTCCAGGATTGCCTTGGCAGCATCGGCCCCGCTATAGGCAATCTGGACATCAAAGCCCTCTTTTGTAAGGTAGATACCAACCAAGTCGGCGATGGCCTTCTCGTCATCAACTACCAAAATGCGCTCGTTCATGCGTGCTCCTCTCGCGCTCCATTATGCCCGAGGGGACGCATGCCACACACAACAAGCGTGGGTGATTAAGTCGGCCTTAAGCACCCTTGTGCCCGTTCGGGTGCGGATGTGGGCCACGCGCGCACGCGATGATCGCCGACGCCGGCAAACGATATACTCTAGTTCCAGAAGAGACCATCCCGTCGAAAGCGAAATCCGTGAAGTCCCTCACCTCTTTTGCAAAGCGCTCAGCCCAGCTTGCCGCCGGCTTTGTCTGCGCTATCGCCCTTGCCGCTGGCGCGCCCACCGTCGCCGGCGCCCAAGTGCTCACGACCGACAATGTTTGCGGCAAAACCGCCGATGCGCGCGGCATCACGGCCGAAAACCTGCCCGATATCGATGCGACCAATGCCCTCGTCATGGGCAAAGACGGCACCGTCTACTATGGGCGCGGCGCCGATGAGCAGGTCAAGATCGCCTCGATCACCAAGGTCATGACCGCAATCCTAACCGTCGAGAATTGCAAGATGGACGAGAAGGTCACGGTGAGCAACGCCGCGGCCACCGTGGGTAATTCAACCGCCGGCTTGCTCGAAGGCGACGAGCTTACCGTGGAGCAGGCACTGCGCGGCCTGATGATTCCCTCGGGCAACGACGCCGCCATCGTGCTCGCCGAATATGTGGGCAAGAAAATCGACCCTAAGACCAAAGACGCCGAGGCCACCTTTGTGAAGGCCATGAACGAGCGCGCCAAGAAACTCGGCTGCACCGGTACGCTTTTTGAAAACCCGCATGGTCTGGACTTTGATGAGTGGGCTGGCGATATGCACTCAACCGCACATGACGTAGCGCTGATGATGCAGGAGGCCATGAAAAACAACACGATCCGCGAGGTCGTAGCGAGCGAGGATTCCTGGATCGAGGTCACGGGCGCCGACGGCACCGACCATTCGCATTCCATGGACACGCATAACTATTTGCTGGGCCAAGATGGCAACATCGGTGGCAAGACCGGCACCACCGACGATGCAGGCTATTGCTTTACGGGTGCCTACAACCGCGATGGCGACGAGATCTACACCGTCGTTTTGAACTCCACCACCACCGACCAGCGCTTTACCGATACCGCAACCCTTGCCAATTGGTACTACGGTCACAAGGTGACGGTCGCAATCGCCAACACGCAGGAAAAGACCGCCAACGGCAACCCGCTTATGGCACGCATTGGTCAAACCGACTGGACTGATAAGACGATCGACGCCACACTCGCCGATCCTACGGCGCAAGCGACCGTGTTTTCCCTTGCCGGCGAGGTGACCGAAAAGGTTAGCTACAACGATCTTTCGGGCACGGTGCATGTGGGCGACAAGGTGGGCAGCATTACGCTCAAGCAGGACGGCACCAAGATCGCCGTCATGGATTTGGTTGCCGACGAGGAAGGCTCGGGGCCGAATCCCATTGAGTGGCTACTCGTGAAGCTCGACCGCCTGGGCCGCCGCACCGACAACCGCCCGCTCACAGCCGAGAGCGAGACCGTAGCCAAGGCACCCGAGGTGTAGGGCACAAGAATGATAAGTCCACTGAAAGGAGGCGTCCGAAAGGATGCCTCCTTTTTGAGGGTTCGAATCCCCAGTTAACATCCTTCTAATTAAAAAGGGCCCCAAATGGGACCCTTCTTTAAAGTTAAACTGGCGGAGAGCTGGGGATGTCCGGGCATGCTACGCATGCCCTCCGGCTTCAAAGCCTGGCGGCTTTTCGCCCACGGGCTACAAACGCTTTCGCGTTTGCTTAACGCCCGTGCCCTCTCGGGTTCGAATCCCCAGCCGCCATTCTTGATAATAAAAAAGGGCCCCAAATGGAACCCTTCTTTCAATTCATACTGGCGGAGAGCTGGGGATTCGAACCCCAGATGCCCTTTTGGGGCATACTCGCTTAGCAGGCGAGCACCTTCGGCCTCTCGGTCAGCTCTCCGTAACAGCCGTTCTATAGTAACCAAACAGTCGAGGATGGGCAAGGGGGAATTTGGAGCGATTCCATTTTTACCTTTCCCGCACCGCCTCCAACAAATAGTCGCGCATATACGGAATTGCAAACGAAACACAGCCATAGCCCGCAGGCTCAATCAACCCCGCATCGATGAGACGTTTACGATACGAGCCGACCTTGTTCGCCGGCAGCCCCATCTTTTTGGCGATATCACCGTTGGCAATCTCATCGCCCTCACATTGAGCCATTGCCGCGAGATACTGAAACTGTCGCTCTGAAACCCTGCGCAGCGCCGGGGCAATCACCATAGCATTAAAGCTATCAAGAGCCGCTTGAATACCCTTACGCGCAGACCCTTCGTTCACGCTCTCCGCCCCGCTGCGCGCAGCAACCTGCCAAGCGTAATATCCGACCAACTGGACCATAAAGGGATAGCCTGCTGAAGCCTTTGTTAATAGCTCAGCGGCGTCTTCATCGAGCTCCTTGCCCGCTCGTTTCATTGTATCCTCAAACGATCCGCCGACTTCAAAATCGGAGAGACGAGTGAGTTCGATATGTTTTGCCCGCTGAAGGAACGTAAGGGTATCATCAACCACCACGCCATCCACCGATGTTGGCAAGCCAGCGAATGCAAAAGCGACATTCGCCCCTTGGCGAATCAAAAGCTGCATCTCATTGCCCAGCTCGCGCATTTCCTCAGTTGAGGCATCCTGAATCTCGTCGAGCGTAATGAGCAGACCTCCGCGCTTCGCGGCATCGTACATTGCCTCGCCCAGATGAGATGCCGACTTCGATACCTCAACGGAGCCAAGGCTGACTCCTAGAATTGATGGGGAAATCGACATTGACTCAAGACGAACATTTCGCTGTAGAGCCTCGAGGATTCTACTGCAGAAACCGGCATTCGAGGCGACGTCAACAACCTCGAATCCTTTTTTTCGTGCAAGATCACCCAATGCATTGAGAAGCACCGTTTTCCCTGTGCCTCGGACGCCCGAGATGCGCATGAGTCGATCGGGAGCACCAGGACCATTCTCAAGGGCCTCGGCAAAATCATCCAAAACAGCGTCACGTCCGATAAGCTCAGGCGGATTCATGCCCGCCGTTGGCTTAAAGGGATTAATGGCTTTCGACATTCGACCCTCCTCCGCTAGTTTTAACAACTTTAACAAAGTTTAGCAACTTTAGCAGAGTTTAACAGGTTTAGCAGACCTAGCCGCTTTTGACCTTACCGGTCCTGCTGGAGCCACCCACCTGAGCCAATACAAATAGCTCCATTCAATTTGTCGACAACCTGCTCGATACAGTAATTCGTACTTTAATTCGTTACGACTTAATTCGTTATACCTTATCTATACGCAAATGTTCCCGGTACCGCCGGTAGCAGTAGCCCCTTCGTTTTGTCGGCATGGTGAGCAAATGGGATGACAAGCGCGGTCCAGCCCTTCTATGCCGCGCCTACCCCAGCGAGCGGTTAAGGGAGCCGAGCTCATCGTTGCCCATGGTGCGCCACATTTGGAAGATGCAACCGCGTGCCAGGAAAAAGAAGCCGTTGTCGACCAGTTGCACAGCGGCATCTGCCAGCTGATTCGTCACGGCGGACACTGGCGGCAGCTCGAGTCCAGCCTTGCGGATGGTCTCGACCGCTTCCTCGAACGTCGGAGGCTCGCTGACGCCCATCTCGTTCATAAGGCCCTGCATTTCTTCCAGCGCGCTGCTGCCCGATTCCTCACCGCGCGGCACCAGACGGTAACAAGCCAGCGCCAGGTCGAGCTGATCGCAATTCCAATAGGCAAACGCCAGGCGATAGAACAGGTAGCCGATTGCAGAACGATCGCTGGCAATACGTAGGCCGTGGCGCGCCACCTCGATAATCTCGTCAAAGCGTTCCAGACGTGCAAGCACGTTAATGAGCGCAAAGTGCGATTGCATGGACGAGCGCGCCAGATCGTAAAGATGGCGCACCTCGGGCAGCGCTCGTTCAAAGTCCTCTTGCTCGGCGTAAAAGCTGCAGATCTCGTGCTGGGCAAAGTACAGCGCATCGGGCGCACGAAGGATTCGCACAGAGCGGTCTTCTTCCAACACCGGTAGCACCATGCGCACCAGCTGGTTATCGCAAAACTGCGTTTGAACCGGACCTGTCGCCAAAAGCTCGGCGACGGCGCACTTGGCCTCCAACTCCTCGACAAGACGGGAAAAGCCTTCAAAAGCACCTGTACGGTCGACTTTTGCCTGCTCGCGCAATTCAACAACACGGGCCACGTATGGGTCGTCGTCCTCTTCCATGACCTCCAACTCGTCAGCCGTATCGGCAAGCAGCAGATCGCGCAGCGCCGGCGGCAGCGCGCGATGGTCATCACGCGGACGAGCATGAACCTCCGCAGGCTCAATCGTCGCCGGAGCTGTTGACTCATACGCCTCAAGCACACGCTTGCACGGCATATCGTCCATGTCCATGCTCTCAAGATCCTTGGCGACAGGCACGCAATCGGCCAGATAAGCCGCACGGCCAAAGGAGTACGTTTTAACAACGCGCTCGCCCTGCTCGCCGTCGGGAGCCGCAATCTGAACGTAGCAGCGCGTAATGCAGGCACCTGCGGCAAAGCAAGCCGCCGCCAGCGTGAGTGCCACGCGCGCGTCGTGCTCGGCGGCCCAAATCGCGCGCACGTCCTCGTCCAACTCGCGCCAGACGTCATCCTGGGCATCGTATTCACGTTGTGGCATGGCATCCACAACAGAGCGCCCAAACCGAACGAGCATAATCCCCTCGGCAACGTTTGCCCGATAGGTATAGTCGAGCCGTGTGACCACGTTAAGCGCCTCGACAATACGCGCGAAGCGGGTACGCACGTCCCACTCTCCGCCCGGCTGGCACGCGACCGTGCCAGGTTTTGCCCACGGGTTGTCGTTCGACAGTGTTTCGAGCAGACGCGGAACATCGTTGGTCGTCTTGGCGATAAGCCACAAATCAAAGAGCGCGCAGCCCTCAAGGCTTGGAGACGAGGCCGCAGGGCCTAATCCAGCTCCGATGCGCTCGAGGATGCCGGAGAGGCGGTTGAGACGGCACTCGATGGCAAGCAGCGTGTCAATCTCGTCCTGGTCCAGCAGGCTACGATCAAAATTGAGATAGAACAGCTTTGAGCGGTCGATGCGCGCTAGGCTCATTTCGGTCTTTGCCGCGATGGTACGCAGGCGCGGCAGGTTGACCTCGCCCATCAAGGCAGCGGCATAGCGCTCGATACCACTCGGATTATCTGTGTGGTCGATGCGATAAAGCAACGTCTCGATGGCATCGGGGAGCGGCGTGGAGTCAAAGCCCAGAAGCACCTCAACCGGCTCGGAGAGTTTTACAAGCTTTATTTTGTCGACGGCATTTTTCATTCCTTCGTCGAGCCTGTCAGCGTCTGGCGTATTTGCGGCAACATTTTCGGAATCGGCAAATATCACGTAGCGTAAAAACATCGAGGCCATAAACTCGCCGTAGCGAAGGCTGCGAGTCGAATTCCACGTCTCATGATCGGATTGCTCGCGCATGGTACCTTCGGGAGAGCCGTTGACTCGTGCTTGGGGACGCATGGTGCCGTCGCTGTCCCTCACCGTAATCTCGCCAATGCTGGGGTTGGACTCGTCAAGGACCAGTTGCATGTCGGGCCCATCAGGCAATGGCACCTCGCTAACGGGACGGTCCACCTTGTATACCTCGCCCGAAACGCTCACGTAGCCCAAGAGCGATATGTGGCTTTTGCCGACGAATTCGACGACATAGCATGACTCTTTAGGGTCCTCGCCAAAGACTTTCCAGACAACGCCATACGAGCGTCCCGCAGGCTGCTCGGGCATTGCCGGAAAGCGCTTTTTGGGATCGAGAAACCTGAGCTTGTATGTCGGACGCTCTGCCACGAAATATCACCCTGATCGGTCGTTTGGAGAAAGAGCACGCCGCGGATTCACCGAGGCGCTTACTCGAAATCTTACACGAGTCGATAAGAAATCGTCCGCTTCACGCTCGCGCCTCGACCGAGGTTCGAATCCATGCAGTGCTTACGTAAAAGAAAAGCCCCCGTTGCCGGGAGCTTTAATCTCAAATGGTGCGGCGTATAGGATTCCGCGCATCCGCTGCGCGGATCCGCACCGGCCTCGCCCGCCTGCCGGCGTGCTCGCCCGCGGGCTAAAAACGCTCCGCGTTTTCTTTACGCTCGCGCCTCGACCGAGGTTCGAATCCATGCGGTGTTGCCATAAAAGAAAAGCCCCCGTTGCCGGAGGCTTCAAGTTCGATTGGTGCGGCGTATAGGATTCGAACCTATGACGTTCTGATTCGTAGTCAGACCCTCTATCCAGCTGAGGTAACGCCGCAGCGCAAGACATATAAAACCACTTTAGTTCGTTAGAGTCAAGCAAAATCTCAAACTTTTTTGCGCGGGCCGCAATTTGTCACGCTGCACCACAAGCATCAGCGCTTCTTGTGCGATCGATTGGCTTCTCAATCACATCGAACCCGGCGCCAAGCTCCCCCAAAAGCGAACGCACCCGTTGGGCGCAGTCGTAGTCGGCAAACGAGATACTCAGCATGCGCGCCACCTGGTTAGAAGTTCCCACCTCATAAAACCGCTCAAGCGCCACAAGCCCCTCGTGCGTCACAAAGGTCTCGACCACATGCGGCGACTCTTCATAGCACCATTGCGTCAATGGTCCCTCACTCGTCTGCCGAACCACCAGGCCACCCATGCCAGACGGCTCACACGTCACAAGCAGGTACTCCCCGCCCTCGTCGCTCTCAAACAAAACCACCCGATCATCAAACAGCTCCATCGCGTCCCCTTTCTCTCGCTCTTATTTAGCAAAAGCATAGCAGGTAGATGGCTGTATACAGAACAGTTGTTCGTGTGTTTTCTATTGAACTGTCCGCACAGCATGGTATGGCCGCACACAAAAAGGGCACCCCAAAAAGGAGTGCCCTAGCAAATCGCTTATGCAGCCAATCTACGCGACCGGCTCGATCTTCTCGAGACCGCCCATGTAAGGACGCAGAACCTCGGGGATCGTGATGGTGCCGTCGGCGTTCTGGTAGTTCTCCAGAATGGCAGCCATGGTGCGGCCGGCCGGCAGGCCGGAACCGTTAAGGGTGTGCAGGTAGCGCGAACCCTTGAAGTTCTCGGGGTCGCGATACTTGATGTTGGCGCGACGGGCCTGGAAGTCACCGCAGTTGGAGCAGGAGCTGATCTCCTTGTAGGCGTTGTAGCTCGGCAGCCAGACCTCGATGTCGTAGGTCTGACGGGCAGAGAAGCCCAAGTCGCCGGTGCACAGGCTAATCACGCGATACGGAAGGCCCAGCTGCTGCAGCAGGTACTCGGCCTCGGCGGTCATGCTCTCGAGCTCCTCGTCGGACTCCTCCGGCTTAGCGAACTTGACCATCTCGACCTTGTCGAACTCGTGCTGACGGATGATGCCACGGGTGTCGCGACCGGCGGAACCGGCCTCCTCGCGGAAGCAGGGGGTGAAGGCGGTGTAGCGGCGCGGCAGGGTGTCGGCGTCGAGGACCTCACCGGCGTGCAGGTTGGTGAGCACGACCTCGGCGGTGGGGATCAGGAAGTTGTCGCCCGAGACGTGATAGGCGTCGTCCTCGAACTTGGGCAGCTGGCCCGTGCCGAACATGGTCTGACGCTTGACGACGATGGGCGGCCACCACTCCTTAAAACCACGGCTGGTGTGCGTATCGAGGAAGAAGTTGATGAGGGCGCGCTCAAGACGGGCGCCGGCGCCACCGAGAACGGTGAAGCGGCTGCCGGAGAGCTTGTTGCCACGCTCGAAGTCGAGGATGTCCAGATCGGTGCCCAGATCCCAGTGCGGCTTAAAGTCGAAGTCGAACTCGCGCGGGGTGCCCCAACGACGGCGCTCGATGTTCTCGTCCTCGTCCTTGCCGTACGGCGTGGCCTCGCAAGGAATGTTGGGCAGGTGAGCCATGAAGTCGTACTGCTCCTGCTCGAGGGCGGTGCGGCGCTCGGCCAGACCGTCAATCTTCTCGTTGACGGCGCGCACGGCCTCTTTGGCGGCCTCGGCCTCGTCCTTCTTGCCCTCCTTCATCAGGGCGCCGATCTTCTTGGACTCGGCATTGCGCGTGGCTTGAAGTTCCTCAACCTCAGTGATGACGGCACGACGCTCGTCGTCGAGCTCAAAGAACTTCTCGCGATCCCAAGACGTCTGGCGGTTAGCCATGGCGACATCGATGGCATCGGGGTTCTCGCGAACAAACTTGATATCAAGCATTAGATCCTCCGGCGATATACATTCCATTTAGGTTGCAACCTTGTACATGTATGGGCAAGTATATACTTATGAGCGTTTACGACCCAACTCAACTACGCAAGAAGGCACCCAATGGACGCAGTTTTTTCCTTTTTGTTTGGCACCCGCACCGGTTTTGCCATCCTTTTCGCCGGCGGCATCCTGCTGTTTGCGATTATTGCCTTTGTAATGGAGAAGCGCACCCATAAGATGTATGTCGACCGCGGCCCCAAGTCCGAGGACGAAGAAGACAGCTTCTGGGACTAACCTGCCAAAAAGGGACAGGTTTACTTTGGTCGGTTTTATCTGGGCAAACGCAAGTGCCCCGCAACTGGAATTGAGCCAGTTGCGGGGCACTTTTCGCTAAAAGGACAAAACCGCAGGAAAAACCTGCCAACATAAACCTGTCCCTTTTTTGGTCGGTTTTACTGGAGGGTTGCGTCGATTGCCTTGACCAGGGCGCTGCGCATGCCGGCGTCCTCGAGCGCAACGACGCCCTTGATGGTGGCACCACCGGGCGAGCATACGGCATCCTTCATCGCCGCAGGATGCTGGCCAGTTGCAAGCTGCAGCTTTGCCGTACCCAGCACCATCTGGCTCACAATGCGATAAGCATCCGCACGCGGGATACCGTGCTTGACCGCCGCATCGCCCAGGGCCTCGATTGCCATGGCGACAAACGCCGGAGCGCAACCACCCACCGTGCCGCCCACAAACAGCAGGCTTGTGTCGAGCTCGACGACAGCGCCAAGCTTACCGAGCAGGTCGAGCACCACAGCACGCTGCTCGTCGTTAAGCGTCGAAGCCTTCTCGCAGGCGATGACGCCCTCGCCTACCGAAACCGGCGTGTTGGGCACCGTCGAGATATACGCGACGCCCGGCAGGACCTGCTCCCACTTGGCACTGTCCCAGGTCCAGGCAACCGACAGAACGACCTTTTTGGCAAGAGCATCCTTGAGCGGGGCGAATACCTTCTCGATCATGTACGGTTTGACCGCAGCGACCACGATATCGGATGCGGCGACAACCTCGGCGGCATCGTGGCAAGCGGCCATCCCGCGCGCCTCGCAACGCTCGACCAAAGCATCGTAGCGGCCTGCGCAGGCGCACATGTCGCCCGCGGCCACGCCGGCGGCAATCCAGCCATCGGCCATAGCACTCGCCATATTGCCAAAACCGACAAATCCGATCTTCATATCACACAGTCCTCTCAGATGCGTTCCTCAAAACGAAAGGTATTGTCCCACGCCATTGTTTCGTATTGCCGACCTATTTGTGATACGGCTCGCCACGACTGATCTTGCAGGCGCGGTAGATCTGCTCCAGCAGCACCACGCGCGCCAAGTTATGCGGCAAGGTAATACGTCCAAAGCTGAGCATCTCGTCGGCTCGTGCGCGCACGTCATCGCTCACGCCGTCCGATCCGCCAATTACAAAGGCGATGTCGCTGTTACCACGTAGCATAAGATCATCGAGCCGCGCCGAAAGTTCCTCGCTCGAGCGCTCTTTGCCCTCAATGGCCAGCAAGATCACATGTGCTCGAGGCGGCAGGGCTGTAAGAATCGCCGCCCCCTCCTTGTCGCGCGCGGCATCCACGCCGCCCGCCTTAGCCGGGTCGATATCGGCCACCTCGCGGATATCCACCTTGGCATAGGCACCTAGGCGCTTGGTGTACTCAGCGCACGCGTCCTTCCAAAAGCGCTCCTTGAGCTTACCGACGCAAACGACGGTGTATTTCACGCGCGTCTACTCCTTCGAATCGTTTTGAACTTTGCCGGCGGCCAGCATCTGCTCGAACATCGAGGCCGACTGCGAAAAGTCGCTCGGCAGCACGACCGTCGAGGTTTTACCCGTGCGAGCGAACTCCGTCATCATCTCGGACCACTGCGTAAACATGAACAGTTGGTTGGCCTCGTCATTGCCGACACCCGTCTCCTGGATGATCTCGAGCGAATCTTTGATACCCAGTGCGATGGCCTTGCGCTGGTTGGCGATGCCCTCGCCCGCCTTTTCCATTGCCTCGGCCTCGGCGGTCGCCTCGGTGACGCGCTTGATGCGGTCTGCCTCGGCGAGCTCCTGTGCCGCAGCGCGCTTGCGCTGGGCGGCGTTGATGTCGTTCATGGAGTTCTCAACCTCGGTCGGCAGTGCGATTTTGGTGATGAGCGTCGACACGAGGGTGAAGCCGTAGGCGGCCATCTGCTCGGAAACGGTAGCGTTGACATCCTTGGCGATGTCATCCTTCTTGGCAAAGACCTCATCGAGTGTGTAGACGGGGATGGAGGAGCGCAGGGCGTCGGTGATGAAGTCGCGCATCTGGTCGACGGGCTCCTGCAGCATGTAGTAGCTCTTGTAGATGCCCGAATCTGCCGGGCCGGCGCCCATGTCGTAGCTCACGTGGTACTGAGCGGAGACCTCAAGACCGATGGTCACGTTGTCCTGGGTCTTAACGTCGATGCCAAAACCATTTTTCATGGTGCGCAGACTCACCGTGGCGGCCTTGCGGTCAATCACGGGCACCTTCACGTGGAAGCCCGCGTTGACGATACGATTGAACTTACCCAAGCGCTCGATGATCACAGCGTGCTGCTGCTCAACGACGTAGCAGGCGTTGGGGAGCAGCAACAACAGGATGATGATGGGAATCAAAAGGCTGGTAAGGGCGGCGATGATACCGGAAAACAGCATGGTCTCTCCTCTGATAGGCACACGTTGGCATTAGGATACCCGTCCAAGGAGATCGTGCATAACAAAAAAGCTCCCATTGCTGGGAGCTCTTTCAATCCATGGTGCTGGCGAAAGGACGTCCGCGTATCCGCTTCGCGGATCCGCACCGGCATCGGCCGCCTGCCGGCGTCCTCGCCAGCTCGCTAAAAACGCTCCGCGTTTTCTTTACGCTCGCTCCTTCACAGGTTCAAGTCCCTGCGACGGGCCCATAACAAAAAAGCTCCCATTGCTGGGAGCTCTTTCAATCAATGGTGCGGGCGAAAGGACTTGAACCTTCATGGGGTTGCCCCCATACGGACCTGAACCGTACGCGTCTGCCAATTCCGCCACGCCCGCGTGCAGGAATTAGAATAACGGAGCGCCACCGCGAACGCAAGAACTATTTTTGAAAAAGTTTGCAGGCATTTTCCCAAGCGGCATGCGCGATTGTTTCGGCGTCCTCACCAGTGCGATCGACACGGTCGTTAACCAGCGCGTTTGCCGTAATGGAGATCATTGCTGGCTCGCATTCAAGACCGCGAATGGGCTCCGGCGCCATATACGGGCAATCCGTCTCGAACAAAATGCGGTCGAGCGGGGTCGCCGCAAATGCCTCGCGCACGTCGTCGTTGCGCTTAAAGGTGGCCGCACCACCATAGGCGATATAGCAGCCCAGCTCCACAAAGCGCTCCATCGTGGCGCGGTCCTCGCCAAAGCAGTGCAGCACGCAACCGGCCTGAGGCACACCCACCTCGCGCAGCACGTTGTACGCATCCATATGCGAGGTGCGCTCCCCATCCGAGTCCTCGTGCCGCAGGTGCAGCTCCACCGGCACATTGCGGCGCACGGCAACTTCGAGCTGACGCGCCATGCAATCAATCTGCACACTGTGGGGCGCCGGCGCGATGTCGTCGTCGTAATCCATGTGGTAGTCCAGACCGATCTCGCCGATACCGGCGCACAAAGGGTCATCGAGCGCAGCAACAACCTGCGCGTGAATGTCATCGGTATAATCCGGCGCGCCATAGGGGTGAACGCCAGCGAGATACTTGATCTGCGGAATATCCCGCATCGGCAGAATTTCGCGCACGAGCCAGTCGCTATAGTCCGTCACGCTGCGCTTGTCGGCGATGGGGTCGAGCATCGTCACCAACAGGTCGACGCCCGCGGCTTTGGCGCGCACGAGCGTCTCGGGCACTTCTTTCCCCCAAAACGAAAGCAGATGCGCATGCGTGTCAGCAAGCGGTGCCAAGGGCACGGGACAAGCAACCGTCTTCTTTTTCTTGGTAAACGTCACGCGTTCGGCATTAGGTATCATGGATGAGCTCCTGAGCCAGGCGGATAAAGTCGGCAACATCAAGCGTTTCTGCGCGCGTGGTGGGTGCGATACCGCAAGCCTCAAAGGCGGCGTCGAGCACGTCCTTGGCAAAGCCGTTGGCGCTCATGGAGTTGCGAATCGTCTTGCGGCGCTGAGCAAACGCGGCGTCGATCACACGAGTCACAAACTCGCGGTCGAGGCCCTCGGGTACCACGCCGTCAACGCGATCGATACGCACGACGGCCGAGTCCACGTGCGGTGCCGGCATAAAGCAACGTGGCGGCACCTCAAAGCGACCCGTAACCTGCGCATACAGGCCGAGCTTTGCCGTGTAGCCGCCATAGGTCTTGTTACCCGGCACCGCGGCAATGCGATCGGCAACCTCCTTTTGAACCATGACCACAGCACGCTTGAGCGCGGGCATCGTCTGGAAGAACTGCAGGATGATCGTCGCCGCCACGTTATAGGGCAAGTTCGCGACAAATACCGTCGGCTCACCGCCCGCAGCCTGCTCAATCTGCTCCGGGCCCACCTTAAGCGCGTCGCCCATGATAAAGCGGAAGTTGGCATAGTCGGCGGCGTGGGCATCGAGCACCGGCTCAAGCTCGGGATCGGCCTCAATGGACGTAACGCACGCCGCTTCCTGCAGCAACGCAAGTGTCAACGTACCGCAACCTGGACCCACCTCGAGTACGCGCTCGTCACCTGCAAGCTCGGCAAGCTCGCAGATACGTTCGATCACATGATTGTCGATTAGAAAGTTCTGGCCCAGGCGATGCTTGGTCGCAAGGCCAAACTCCTCCAGCAGCTCCCTTGTTGCCGTGGGGTTTGCCAAAGGCGAAGTTGTCATAGTTGCCTCCTTAGCATGATGGCGGCGTCTTGAAACGAAAGGGCATGGACCGTTGCGGCCATGCCCTTACATCTAAACAGCAAATTGCCGATATGGCGCTCGTGCGGTCTCTACGCCAGACGCGGGAACAGCGGATCGCCCTTCTCGACGGGCTGACCACCAGCAAGCAGGCCCCAAGCGCAAATGCCCTTGAGGTCGTCGGTCGCGGCCTCGTTCTCGCAGGACAGGCGGCGCAGGGCCTCGGCAGAGGTCTGAGGCATGAGCGGCATCAGCAGGTGAGCGGCAATGCGGATGGCCTCGAGCAGGTTGTAGATCACAAACGCCAGCTCGTCAGCCTTGGCCTCGTCCTTGGCAAGTGCCCAGGGCTCGGAGTCCTCGATGTAGTGGTTGGCGGCGTGGATGAGCTCCATGACCTCATCCTTGGCTCCGCCGTAATCGAGCACGTCCATCTTGGCCATGTAGCGGTCGACCAGGCCATCGGCGATCTTTGCCAGCGTGTTGTCGAACGCATCGGCAGACGCCGGTTTAGCCGGGGCGCAGCCGTCAAAGTACTTTGCGCTCATGTTGAGCGAGCGCGAAATGAGGTTGCCCCAGCTGTTGGCCAGATCGGCGTTGTAGACCTGCTCCATGCGATCGAAACTGATGGCGCCGTCGGTGCCGGGGACCACGTCGGTCATAAAGTAATAGCGGTAGCCCTCGACGCCCAGCATGTCGATAACATCCTGCGGAGCGATGGCGTTGCCGCGGCTCTTGGACATCTTCTCGGCCTTGCCGGTCTCGGCATTGCGCACGGTCAGGAAGCCGTGGGCAAAGACGTGCTCGGGCAGGGCCTCGCCGATGGCCATGAGCATGGCGGGCCAAATGACGCAGTGGAAGCGAATGATGTCCTTACCCACAATATGGAACTGCGCGGGCCAGCGATAGGCCAGCTCGGCACGGGCCTCGTCGGTGTCGACACCGTAGCCGACGGCAGTCATATAGTTGAGCAGCGCATCGAACCACACGTAGGTCACGTGACCCTCGTCAAACGGGACCTGGATGCCCCAGTCAAAGCTCGTACGGCTCACGGAAAGGTCGTTAAGGCCGCCCTCGACAAAGCTACGTACCTCGTTCATGCGGAACGCAGGCTCGACAAAGTCGGGGTGCTCGTCATAGAGCTTGAGAAGCTTGTCCTGGAAGGCGGAAAGCTTAAAGAAGTAGGACTCCTCCTGCACGCGCTCAAGCGGACGGTGGCAGTCGGGGCATAGATGCTGGCCGACGCTGCCGTACTCCTCGTCGCCCTTCTGGACCTGCGTATCGGTGAAGTAGGTCTCGTCAGGCACGCAATACCAACCGTCGTAGCTGCCCTTATACAGGTAACCGGACTCCTTCATGCGCTCCCACAGATACTGCACGGCATGATGCTGGCGCGGCTCGGTGGTGCGGATGAAGTCGTCGTTGGAAATCTCGAGCTTGCTCCAAAGCTCCTTGAAGTGCGGGGCCTGGCTATCGGTCCACTCCTGCGGCGTCATGCCATGCTTGGCTGCGGCCTCGGCGACCTTCTCGCCGTGCTCGTCCATGCCGGTCAGGAACTTGACGTTATAGCCGGCGGAGCGGCGATAGCGAGCCTGAACGTCGGCGATGATGGTGGAATAAGCCGTGCCCAGGTGCGGATCGGCGTTGACGTAGTAGATGGGCGTCGTGATAAAGAACGAAGGCTTGCTTTGATCCATGGGGTTTGTCCTCCAGAAAAACGTTGCATACAGGGGATGATTCTAGCGCAAGGGCTGGATATCCTCCATCTATTGCATATCGAGCACCATGGCATAGACATCGCGCTTGCGGCGCGAATACTTCTGAGACAGGCGCTTGGCCACCGCAGAGGCGGGCTCCCCCTCCTCGAGCGCGGTGCGGATATCCTCGCGCAGGGCCTCGTCGGGATCCGCTACCGCAGCGCCAACCGGCGCGATGCCGGCCTCCTCGTCCTCGCTCGGCGGCGCGATGACCAGCGCAATCTCGCCCTTTACCTCGCCGCGAGCACGCAGCTCCTCGGCAAGCTGGTCAGCGGGCCCGCGCAAGACCTCCTCGTGCAGCTTGGTGAGTTCGCGGCAGACGGCAACCTCACGCTGGGGAAAGACCTCCGCCACGGCCTCGAGCGTCGCCACGATACGATGTGGAGACTCGTAGAAGATGAGTGCGCCAGGCACCACGGCAAGGCGCTGCAAACGGCGCACACGGTCGCCGTGCTTTCGGCCCAAAAAGCCCTCGAAGAAAAAATGCTCGCAGGGAATGCCGGACGAAACGAGCGCCGTGACGCAAGCAGAGGGCCCGGGAATAACTTCGACGGGCACATCGGCCTCACGCGCCGCCTCGACCAGCGCCTGGCCGGGATCGGACACGCTCGGCATGCCGGCGTCCGAGGCAAAGGCGAGGGTCTCCCCCGCCAGCAGACGGTCGACCAGGCCGGCAGCGCGGCTAGCGATCACATTCTCATCGCAACGGACAAGCGGCTTGGAAATGCCCAGGTGCATCAGCAGCTTTGACGTCACACGCGTGTCTTCGCAGCAAATGACATCGGCAGCGGCAAAAGCCTCGCCAACGCGCGGGGACAGGTCGCCTAGGTTGCCGATGGGCGTGCCGACCACATAGAGTTTGCCCGTATGGGCGCTGTTTTGCGTCATATCAACCTATTCAATCATGCCGCGCTCGAGCGTACCGAGCGCCGCGCGGGCGTCCCATGCTGCAATGCGCTTCTCGGTCTTCCACGTTTGGAAGAACCAACCGGCAGCCGGCGCAAACGAAGCCAGCTGGTTGGCGATAAACACGCGCTCGTAGGCATTGCGGCCCTCGGGCGTAACCGACGAGTTGGCAAAGATCGCCGCACCCGACCATTCGCCCACCAGCACGGGGAACCCAGTCGAAATCGCCTCTTTGAGCTCGCGCTTGTTGCGCGAAATCGCCGTCGTCAGCCCGCGGGGGCTCGTGATGTCGAGCGCATATTCGTCACGGTAATGGTACAGGTGAAGGTCCATGTAGACGTTCTTGTACTTGGCGCCGCGCATAAAATGCTTCCACTCGCTGGGATGCCCCGACGACGAGAAGACGACGATCTTATCCTCGGGCATATACGAACGGACGAGCTCGTAGGCATCGCGATAGAAATTGCGCAGGTAGTGGGCCGGAATGCCATCCGTTATGGTGAAGAGGCTCTTGCGAACGCTCATCTGCGGCGTGTCCAGCAGCTCAATGCCCAGCAGGCTCTCGGCCTCGCCATAGCGATCGGCCAAGCGCTCGAGCACGTCGAGTGCGACGTGACGGCCGTTGGTGGACGAATGCCACTCGGCGACAGCCTCCGGCGTGGTGGGCGAATCGTTGGAATCGCCCTGGCCACCGGGCACGGTTGCCAGGGCGAGCAGCACGCGGATGTCGTACTTGGCAGCCCACTCAATTGCACGGTCAATGTAGTCGACAACCGAGATGTAGGACGCATCGGACTCCTGCGAACCAAAGGCATACCAAGGCACCGGTAGACGCACGGCATTGAGACCGATCTGCGCCATGCGACGAAAATCGTCCTCGCTCACAAACGTCTCGTAATGGCGGCGCATGCGCTCGTTATAGGCGGCGGTACCCATGGCCTCCTGTAGCTCGGCCGCGTTGGATGCACCGGTCGCCGCGTACAGCGACGGGGTCACCCAAGGCTCGGGAATAAACCAGCCAGAGAGATTAACGCCGAGTATCCTCTCCATCACTGCCCCCTTCGGATCATGCAGGTCGAACCCGCATCGTATTGCATAGGATAAGTATCGTTTTGAGTATACCCGCGTGTGCGGACAGGCGACCGAACGGTCTGCAAAGTGACGCGAAAGTGGGAGGAATGTCTGGGGCGGGCGGGCTCGGAATGGTGCGACGAGGTGTGTACGCGCGCCAAAGGCAGGCACCGGAAAGCATGTCCCGTTCTATCGCTCAATAATGGGGCGCATTTTCCGCAGAACCCTACATAAAAGAAAAGGACCCCTTTGCAGAGGTCCTAGTCAATTCAAGGTGGCGGGGAAGGGAATCGAACCCCTGACACGAGGATTTTCAGTCCTCTGCTCTACCAACTGAGCTACCCAGCCATTTGAGGTGTGCCTTGTTTCAAGGCTTGATTAGTATAACCAAGGACGCGTTCCGGTCAACCGAGAATTTTAAAAAAGTTTTTGAGCACAGCCTCGGTTCTATAAATCGGCACGTCAGAGGCATCAGCCGGCAGCAAGAAGTTTTTCGCTCAGAGCCGCACGGGCAAACTCACTTGGCGTCATCCCCTCGGCAGCCGCCCGTCGACGAATGGCCTCCTTCATTCCCAGAGGAATCTTGACCGACAGCGTTGCCGTCCCCTCACCTGAGAGTGGGGGCCGTCCATGCACGATCCCACCAACGGTGTGTTCGCCATCCGGAAACTCTCCGCGCTCGTACGACTCGCACCACGCGTCAATCATTTCATCCGTTACAACCTGACCATTAGCGGCCGTATACGTCTTGCCCATCATCGACCCCTTTGCCGAGCCTGTTCAATCTCCTGCCAAAATTTCTTCTGGACTGGAGACAAGGCATGAATGATAAGCCACCCACGGACAAGCTCGACCGCGACAAGCTCCACGCTTCGTCCGTCTGGGAGCCATCCAATCGCAAGCCATCTCGGCGGCTCGTCCTTCGACTCGCGACGAATGCACTCAGTAACCGCAAGCCAAGCGCTAAGCACCTGCTTTTCCGTCAGGTGCTTTTTAGCGTTGGGATGGATCTCAACATCCATGCATCTTCTCCTCCATCTTACCCAATTTCGTATGACGAAAGTCCGCTGTCGCCAATTCTTAAGCCGGCACGCGTTGGAGAGCAGGGATCGAAACAATGATTGAAGGACGCTCTAGTACGGCCCAGGCGCCGGGGCAGGAGCACGTGCGCCAAGGACGAACGCTTTCGTAGCGCGCGAGGATATTGCCGTCGCGATCGATGAAGGCGATGTCGATGGGATAGGCCATAAAACACGTATGGACCGAAGAGCAGCGTGGAAACGCCATGACGAGCGGCAGACCGTTGGCGGCAACCGGACACCGTCCCAGCATGCCGCGCAGGCGCACGGCAAACGACTCCGCCACCGCAAACTCGGCCGGCGTCCAACCCAGCCTGTTGAGCGCCCGCGCGTACGCGATGTAGGACGAGACCGCGGTCACATGACCACCCCCGGACGCCATGGATCGACCGTCACCGCGCGCTCGTGCGACAACGTTGTCGGCGCCCCCAGCGTAACGCCAGCGATGCTGAGAGAAGTCGGCCACGGCTCATAGTGCATGGTGCAGGTGTAGGTCCTAAACGTACCGGATAGGGAGAGCAGGCCACCATCCGATGCCTCCGCGCCTTGCTCGCTCGACACTTCGATCTGCAAGCCATAGCCTTCCATGGCATTCAGAATTTGAGTCTGAACCGTCGCCGAGGCATCGGCAGAGCTTTCGTCGCCCTCCCCCTCCGACGCCACGGCGTGCGCCAACACGATGTCGGGCACCACGCGGTCGAAGCGCGCGACAGCGCTGGCAAAGATCATGACGTTGTACACGATGAGTGCCAGCACCAGCAAAACGGGCGTAACCACTGCCATCTCCACCGTCGCTTGGGCGCGCTCCTCGCGCAGACGCATGCGGATACTCATTACGACCCACCGCCCAGAGCGCCAACCAGCGTGGCGACATCGACGGTGAGCGGGATGGAGCCGCCGCCGGGCAGAGGAATCTCCGCAAGCGTGAACACCGTGCCGCTAATGGTGCGTTCGACTTGATATTCCAACGCCTCGCAAAGCGCCTTGGGATCGGTCACGCCCAACGGAATACTTCGCAGCTTGTCTTGCGCTTGAGAGAAACCAGCAATGTCAGACCCCGGACTCTTAATGACGTTGGCGGAATCGGTCAGCACCGGCTTTCGCAGGCGCAAGTCGCACGGCTCCAGACCCAACGCCGCCACGGACGCCGAAACGGTATCGCCGAGCCACGATGCGATGGAGCCCAACGCGCCGCTGCCCCCTCCTAGGCCTTTAATCATCTCGTCCATAAGTTCGTCGGCCGAACCTTGGATGTCTCCGTATCCCACAAGCAGCCGTCCCCAGACATCCATGACGCCATCGAGTACGCCGGCAACGCCACCCGAGCGTTCCTTCAATGTCGAGAAAAATCGCGAAAGCACGTTGTTTTGCGCCGTCGCCCCATCGGGCGCCAGCACCGCGGCAGAGATGGCACCGCGATCGCCAAGCCTGACTGCCGTGTTAAACGAAGAGTTGAGCTCATCGGGGCTCGAGATGGCACCCGAAACCGCAAAGGCAACCACGCCGTTGCGACCGGGCGGAGCGATACGCGGACGCTCACCGGAAAGTTCTTTGATGGCGGTATCGAACGCATTGCCCGCACGGTCGGCTTCGTCCTCGGTCTGACGCTCGAGCTCGAGCTCCTTGTTGCGACAGTCGACGTAGTCCTCCAGGGCGTCTTTAAACTTGTCAAAGTGATACTCGAAGCCGTTTTCGATAGAGGTTGAAGGCGCCGCAACAGCACCAAGCGACAAAACGCCAAAATGGCATTTGCTGCATTTATCCTGTCCATCGTAATCGGCAACCGAAGCAAATCCGCTCGGCGTCCCTTTCTTATAGTTGGGGCAGGTCGTCCCGTAATGCAGATACGCCTTGTCATCGTTTACGCTAGTCGGCCACACCGCATCGGTATAGAGTTCCGTCGCCCGAACCTCATCAGAGTTGCGCGGCAGCAGCGGAATATAGGAGGAAACCCTGTCTCCGTTCTCGGTTATATATGCCCGATCGACCTCCGCGTTCGCATAGGTATAAAACGCCTTACGCGCCGCAGACTCTGCCTTCATCTCGACACTCGAGCCCTGGGGCTTCTCATTTGTCAGACGCCAATGGTAGTAGTCCTTCGCGCGATCAAGGGCAACTTGAGGCTCCCACGTAACGCTCGATGAGTAATGCGGATTTTGAACACCGGAAAGATCCGTTAGGCTTTTTGCGCGCTCCCACATACAAGAACAGCTGCCGACCGAGCCCTTGTCAGACCCACCACAATCCGCCAGCCAAGCGCGCTCCTTTGCCTTCGCCGTCTCCTCCGAGGCCTTCCGCAGCTCCTCGGCCGCACGCTCTAAATCATCTGATGTGTCTTTAATGGTATCGGTCGAGATCTCTGACCCTTTGAGCGCAGCAAAGTCCGACTCGGATGTCCTGGGCACGGCAAGCGCCGTACCGGTATAGGTCACACTATCGGTATCCTGCGCCGACACCGCCTGCGTGGCACGCGCGGCGATCAGATACGGCAGAGCCGTCTCGATTTTCTGTAAGCCTTCCGATGCGCTTTTGGCAAACTTGTTGCGCGTTTTAATGATCTCGATCCCGGTGTCGACCATATTGCCGGCAACCGGCTCGGCACCCGGGATGAGGATGGCGACCAGGCCCGTCCCGATCGTGGCAAACCCCGCCAGCCCCAGACTCAAGATACTCGCATCAACCACCGTGGCAGCCGTGTGATAGGACGACACTACGTTGGCACCCGCCAGCGCGCCGCTATCGGCCGCCACCTGGGTGTCCCCGGCACGCGACATGCTCCATATCGCCGCGGTCGACGAAAACAACAATGTGAGCACCACTAGGATGACCACGGCAGAAGAAAGCGTGGTATAGGCGCCGTCTTCGATAAACAGATCGACACCGGCTCGACCCATAAAGCCGCCTCGCTTGCAATGGCAGCTCGGACGGCGCGTCAAAACGCGTCTAGACCAGAAACGCTTAATCCCATGTAGCAATCCACGAATCATAATCTCCCTCCAGCCATTCGGGACGCGATTGATACGAGACATCGACCTTGAGCTCAACGTAGCCGCCCTCGGCGGCACCACCCATAGCCTGCGCAAACGCACCGATCACGGGCAACGGCTTGACCTCGCCGGAAACGGACACGGACGAGACGCCACCCGCACCGGCCCGGCCAAGCTCGATATCCCACGACAGCGGCCCGCCGGCATGAAAGATCGAAACGTTGGGCACTGCGGCAAGCCGGCGGCGGGTGAACTCCTTAAGATCGTCGTCCTCCGCCGTCGTCGTGGTCATGAGCCGCGCGGTCTCGGCGGCGGCAGACTCCATGACCGCGCGCGTATAGAGCAGGCACACCGGCTGCAGTGCGAGAAGGATGAGCGTCAGAAACGTCGGCAGCAAAAAAGCGGCCTCGACCGTAGACTGCGCCCGGTCCTCGCACGCGATATCAATACAACGCGATGTCCTTAGCGCCCGCAGCGGCGTCGATAACCGACATCGAGGCAACGCCATGGGATGCCGCCCGCTCGACCAGCGCCGCCAAGCGCCCATCGGTGCCAGCACGCCAAAGTCCCGCAATCGCCAGCACGATCGATAACAGCGCCACCGTGACGATGGCGTATTCCACAGTCGCTTGGGCAACCTCTTCACGCAGAACGCCATGCATTTCACGATCCCTCCTTTGAGTTTATTGTTTGCGGGACCAGGCGCACGGCGCGCAGACGACACGAAGCATCGCCAGTATCCGCGGCAACCGTCACCATATCGACCCAGCCGCGTCCGTCGCGCACGATAGCGCCCCACACGTTGCCCTTGATATCGAGATAGCCGCTCAGAGCAAGTTGTGCCGTGGGTACCTCGCGATAGGCACGCAGCATATCCGCTGCCGCTTCGGTCATCGGTCGGTCCTCGGACCATGCAAGCCGGACCGCAATCGCGTTGCCCTCAGGCGAATCCGTCGCAGTACCAGACCGCTTGTCGAGCGCCCGCAGAAAGGTTTGCGCCGTGACAGCGACATCCGAATCGTCCGCATCTCGCATCTCATCTTTTTGAGACGCCACCGCCGAATCTGAGCCCAAATCGGAGGCGGTCCCAGGACGCTGCTGCCGCGCGGCGTTAAGCCCCCAAAGCACCACCGCTATCGCCACGGTCAGGCAAGCAAACACCAGCAGCACCCCGATGGGGCGCTCGCCCTCTACAGGCTGTTGATGCCCTCGCTGATAGCGTTCCATAGATCTTGGACCTTGCCCTTAAATGCGACGATGGCGATAATCGCGATCACCACGAGCACGCCGACCAAGATGGCATACTCGGTGGTACCCTGTGCACTCTCCTCCTGCAATAGTTCCTTGGCGCGCTGACGAACATGTGCCGCCCGGCAAAACGCCCAGCCCTGGACCTTGCCAGCAGCGTCAGTCATCGTGTTCATGTATTCCTCCCTACATCATCCCGCCTGCTCCCAGCAGCGGGCCCAATATGGACAGAAGCAACGCCGGCAAGATGAGCGTGCCGGTGGGAATCAGCAGCTTGACGGGTGCACGCTCGATCTCGCGCTCGACCGCGGCGCGATGAGCCGCACGGATCTCGCGACTTTGAGCGGCCAGCGTCTCGGCAAGTGGGGCACCCAGGGCGAGCGCCTGCCCCACCGTGATGGCAAAGGTCTCGAGCGCTCGCACGTCCAGGTCGCGCGCGGCGGCCAACAACTCGTCCTCACGCGTGCCCACGCCCACCTGCCACGCCATACAGGCGCGTTCAAGGCGAAGAGCCAGCACTGACCGGCGGTTGGCGCAGAAAATCTCAAGCGCCGCATCAAACGAAAGACCGGCCGAAAGACCCAAGCGCACAACATCGATCATCTCGGACACTTCGCCGAGCGACACTCGCGCCGGGCCGCCCGCTCCAACCGCGCCCTTCACTCGCGCGGTCAGAGCATCGACCACCGAGCGACCCGCGGCAGCGACCAGCACCGCCTCGCGCATGCAGGCCCCTGCGATCTTGCGTGCATCCGCCCGATCCAAACCCGTCGCGACAAATACACTCAGGGCGCACAGGCAAGCCGCAACTGCAACCGGGGCGCTCATAGCTCCACCCGCATAATGCGCCGGATAACCACCAGGGCAACGGCGTTGAGGGCAAGACCCAGCACCACAGCGCCCGCGCCGGCAGGCGTCGCAAGACCGCGACGAAAATCTGCCGAAAGCAGCGCCAACACCGCGCACATGCCCGCCGGCATCGCCGCGACCATATGCGCAGACATGCGAGCCTGCGACGTCTTAACATCCAGGCGGCGCTTGAGCTCAATGCGCTCCCCCACCATGCTCGACGCCTCGGACAGTAAGTCGGCAAGCGGAGCGCCGGTGCGCTGAGACACCTTAAGCGCCAAGGTCACAAGCGAAAGACCGGGGGCGTCGATACGCACGAGCAAGTCATCGAGCGCGTCGGTCGCCGAGATGCCGCAATCGATCGCCGCCGCCACCCGCAAAAACTCGGTATGCACTGGCTCTTGCGCATGAGCGCCCACAAAGCGCATGCCCTGGGCCAGCGAATGTCCCGAGGCAAGCGACATGGAAAGTGCGGTAAACGCCTCGGGCATTGCCTCTTCTGCATCGTGTTGCTCGCGCCGGCTCTCAAAGCCATCCCGAGCGGCACCAACGGCAAACGGAGCAACAAGTCCCAAGGCAAATCCGAGGGGCGATAACGACACCATCGTTAGTAAAACGCAGCAGACACCGCTCGATAGCAGCAGAAACGCCAAACGTCCCGAAGCATCTTCGATCACGAGGCCAAGGCGATGCGCCGGAGCCAGCGATGCCCACGAACGGGCGATCTTTTTCAGCAGATCGTTTTCCACCAGCTCACGCGGCAGCTTCTCTGCCACCGTCTCGAGCGCCTGACGTGCCAGCTCCGCCAGCGGTACCTGCGGCACACGAGGTTCCGCCCCGCACGCCGTCGCGACAGAAAGCCCTGCCAAGCCCCCTACGACGAGGGGCACAGTGATCTCCATTCGTCCACCTCCTCTTGTGTGAGCGTCCCCGACCGCAGGCCTTCTGCGATAAACGGCGGCTCGCGGTCAAGCGTCCAGGTGCGCTCGGCGGCATCGAACGTCACATAGCGCTCGAGCTCTACGCCACCCGATGCGGCGCGTCGCACCCCCGAATACGAGGAGACGAAACGCCTGCCATCGGCGTGGCGCTCGGACATCACGATGCCGTCGAGCGCCATGGCAATCTGCTCCTCGATGAGCTCGCTCGGCAGATCGATGCCATAACGTGCAAGCAACGTCAGACGCACCACGGTCTCCTGTTCTGAACCCGCATGAAGTGTGGTGAGCGACCCGTCGTGGCCCGTGTTCATGGCCTGCAACATGTCGCAGCACTCGGCACCGCGCACCTCGCCCACCACGATGCGGTCGGGGCGCATGCGCAGGGCATTAGTTACCAGGTCGCGGATCGTCACCGCGCCTTCACCCTCAATTGAAGCCTCGCGCGCCTCTAGGCGCACCACGTGCGGATGATGCGCAAACTTGAGCTCGGCAGAGTCCTCGATCGTCACGATGCGCTCGCCGGTGGAAATCTCACATGACAACGCGTTGAGCAGGGTGGTCTTACCAGATCCCGTGCCTCCCGCAACCGCCAGGTCCTGTCGCAGCGACACCGCGCACGACAGCAGCTGCGCATACCAAAGCGGCAGCGACCCCAGCCCCACAAGCTCGTCCAGCGAGCAGATACGGTCCGAGAACTTTCGGATGGTGAGAATCGGTCCGTCAATCGCCACAGGCGGAATCACCGCGTTGACGCGATAGCCCGTTTTGAGGCGGGCGTTGACGATGGGGCTGCGCTCGTCGATACGGCGGCCAAGTGGCGAGATGATGCGGTCGATAAGCACACGGATCTGTTCATCATCCTCAAACGCATGCTCGATGGGGTACAAGACGCCGCCGCGTTCAAAGAAAGCCGAGCGGCAGCCGTTGATCATGATCTCGGTAACGGTGTCGTCCTCGATGAGCGGCTGCAACGGCCCCAAGCCCACCACGTCATCCAAAATCTCGTCGATGATGGTTTCGCGCTCGGGCGTCGCGAGATCGGTCGGCTCCTCAACATTGAGCGCCGCCTCCACCGCAGGACGCAATTCCGAGCGGGCAAGTGCCGGGTCGATATAGGCGCTGATACGCGCCACTTCGTCGTAACCCATGCGGTCCATCACGGCGCGCTTGGTGCGTCGTTTCACCGCGCGGCGACGCCCCGCATCTACAGGCGCTGCCGCCGCTGCAGCGCCGGCAGCCTTAATCCTCGTTTGCAGGCTCATCGCTGATCACCCTCGCGCAACCAGGGAAGGCGGATACGCGGGCGTTCGGTACGCGTTGCACGGTCGGCGACCATATCGCCCCAAGGGCCGACGGCGCACCCCAGTTCCACGAGCATCTCGCGCGTGGCCTCGCGCATGCTAGTCGCAAAAGCACTGGTCTGCCCCACCGCCTCGTCAGCGCGCCCAAACGCCATGAGCGCGGCGAGATCCTGCCCGCCATCGGCGATACGAATCTTGGAGCTCAACGCACAGGCAATCTCAAAGCGCATGGCGACGTCCTCGTCTGCCCCGCGCGCACCGAACCGGTTGAACACGGCGCTCATGCGCGTGCGCGGCACACCTACTCGACTTGCCAGTTCGATGACGCGCGACGCCGATGTCGCGGACGACACCGCCGCATCGCCAACGACCAGGCAACGGTCGCTCGCCGCCACCGCAGCCGCCACGGCGTCGCCCCAAAAGACCGAGGTATCGATAAATACCACGTCGGATTCGCGACGCAGGACATCAAGCAGTAGCTCCACCGGACGCGCCATGAGCTCAGCTTGCTCGGGCGCCGCGACGGGACCCCAGAGCGTAACGCCCGGCGCCACGCGCATCGATGTGGCTACGATATCCGGCTCGGTGAGCGTGCCCGCCGCCGACGGCTCGATAAGTGCCGCCATATCGCGCGGAGCATCGACGCCTAACAAGTCGTAAAGGTTTCCAAACATCAGGTCCAGGTCGAGCACGGCGGCACGCAAGCCCAACAGCGACGATGTGTGTGCCATGGTGGCAACGATCGTCGACTTGCCGCAACCGCCCGAACCCGAAATGGCGCAGATGACCGGAGCTCGATGCGGCGAAGCGGCAGCGTCTGCCGGCGGCATCGGAGGCGGCGGGGCGGGCGTCGGTGACAGCGCCCCCGTCTCCCCCGCCGCAACCACACGCTGCGTCCAAGCCGGCATGGCAGCTTGTTCGGTCTGCGAGGCAGGCTCGTTCTGCGCAATCTGCTCATGCTGCATCAGCGACAACTCGCCGCACCCGGCAAAGCCCTCAACTTCATCGAGTTCATCCGCCAGATTCACGCCGTGCACGTATCCCATATCTACAGCCGGGGAATCGCCAGCATGCTGCGCCGGCCCTCCAGCGTCATCGTGTACAAGGGGGTTCCGGGGGCGCCGACCATGCTCGGCTTCCGCTTTTCCATAATCATCAACACGCGGGCCTCTTGTAGCGCGAGGCGCCCCGGGTTCCCTATCAACAAAAGCATCGGGCTCAATCGTCATGCGCCGATCGGAATCAACCGCTCCCTCGCCCGTGCGCCCGTTGCCGCATATACTGTGTGCAGCGATGACCTCGGTCGCCCCCGCGCGAAACAGCCCCTCGATATCCGACGGATCGAGCGCTTCTATCAACACGACCACGCGGCTCACGCGGCCTTCGGCCGTCAGGCGCGCAACAGTCTTGCGCACATCTTCGGTATCAAACAGAGACGCCGCGATGATGGCAGCCCCGCGGCGTGACGGAAACGCCCGCGCCATGGAAACCAGCCCGTCCAGGTCACCCACACGAAGCACCTGTGCACCCACATCACGGCCCTCGACTTCCCGCTGCAACAGTCCGTAATCGCCGCACGCGCAGCACGCAAGCCAGATCGCCTTCATCACTCGTCGCCTCCGCTCTTTTTGCCGCGCGCCGTGGCGGGAATCGTCAAGCTGACCGTTCCCTTGCCCGAGGCTCCCAGCAGTTCCTTGACGTCTTCGGGGTCAGCCGCCAGCGTCACCCATTCGATCTTGCCCTCGCGCGTGGCACCGGAATCCTCGCTGGTATCGATCACGTACGCGCCGCACAGCCGATCGGTCACGCCGTCTTTTTGCACATACACATCCACGTAGCTGCCCACGCCCGCAGCACCGCCGACCGAGTGCTCGGCATCGACCGCCACCGAAACGGCGACCTTGCCCTTAGGCACCTCGAGCTTGTGGCTCTCGGCCTTGGTGTAGACATTGCAGATCACGGCGTTTTTGGGAATACGCGAAGTCGTCACGTCGCCGCGCACCTGGCGCAGCTCGGTCGCCGCGTCACGCGGCAGCAGGCTCGTCAGCCATTCCTGGGTTATGACATTGGTCTCATCGAGGGTCTCGCCCGCATCGATATCGCGCGCCGCGACGCATACCTCGACGCGATCGCCACCGTACTTGGCCAAGGTCTCAGCCTGGACCTGTTCGGCTCGTGAGCGGATCGACGAGCCGTAAGCCATGCAGAGCAGCGCAGCGAGCACGCCCGCGACCAGACTGATGGCGATGCGCTTGCTCTTGTTCACGGCCGCTCCTCTCATGGCAGTGCCGGGCGAATGCCCGTACCACCATTGTCTGGGCGGTCAGAGCGCAAAGCGGCGCAATCGCGATCTTGGTTTTCGATGTCAAACCAATCGCTGACCAAAAGCTGACCTGCCCGTCAAGCTCGTGGCAAGGTTTTGGTCAGCACGTCAGCAAACTGCATGTTTCGAGGCTTTTCCGCAGCAAAAAAGCCGTCTCCCGAACAGTTGGGAGACGGCTGTCATAGGAAAAATCAATTACAGATGGACATCTGGATCGAGCATTTGAGCGCTCACGCGCATGGATGACGCCAGGTTTTGGAACGTTTCCAGACGCAGGCTGTCAATCTGCCCGGCGTCCTCGGCCTCGCGAACGGCGCAACCCGGCTCATGGGTATGCGTGCAATCGCCAAACCGGCACGCGCGCGATGCCTCGACAATCTCGGGGAAGGCGCGGGCCAGCCCCCGCTCGTGACCCACGAGCGGTAGGCTGCGCAGACCCGGGGCATCGGCGATCACGCCGGCGTCGCCCGGCAGCGCCACCATCACGCGCGCGACGGTAGTGTGACGGCCCTGGTCGTCGCGTTCGCGCACACCGCCGGTCGCCAACGTATCGTGGCCCAGCAGTGCATTGAGCAGCGTCGACTTGCCGGCACCCGACTCGCCCAGAATCATGGCGCAGCTCCCGACAGGCACGCAAGCACGGACCTCGTCCAGGCCGCGGCCCTCGGCAGAGGACGTCACGATCACGCGCACGTCCGGACCCACCAGGCGGCGCACGCGATCCAGATCGCGCTCGAGCTCCCCGGCATCGCAGCGGTCAGCTTTGGTGAGTACCACCACCGGTTCGGCATCGCAGTCGAGCGCCAACACCAGCGAGCGCGCCACGCGGTCGAGCAGCACCTCGCCGGCACCGAGCGCCTGCACGATTAGCACGCTATCCACGTTGGAGCAGAGCACCTGGCGCTCTCCGCGGGCACGGCCGCGCCAACGCTCAAAGCTCGTACGGCGCGGCAGCACGCACTCAATCACGCCCATATCGTGCCCGGGAGCGCGGCGCACCGCCACACGATCGCCCACGGCAGGCAGCAGGACCTCGTCCCCACCGCGCGACTTGGCAAATCCCACGGCATGCTCGGCGCGGAAGGTATCGTCGGCAGTCGCCACCAGTGGAAACCCGCGATCCAAGCGCACCACGGCGCCAAGCTGCATCTGCTCGGGCTCCTCGGCATGTGCGCAGAAATCATCAAAGGCAGCCTGCTGAGCTTCATCGACCGGCAGGTCATCAAACGCCGGAACATCCTGCAGCGCGTCAAGCCCCGGTACACTCGCCAGCAACTCCTCAGCAGATGCAGGGGGTTCGGTCGCGAGCTTCCGACGACGATCACGCTTAGCCCGCGCCCCCGTCGTCTTTTTCTTCGCCTTAGCCTTAGCCTTAGCCACAAACGCCTCCCAGCACCAAAAATCACAACTGAGCAGGTATTTTCCCACAAAAAAGAGTCGGTCGAGCAAATGCTCGACCGACTCACACACTTTCCCTCAGCCTTTATCATCCACACGGGAGAAAAGTCAGCAACGTCACCGCAGGGCCCGCCCGCCGAGAGGGGTTTCCAAAGGGCACATCCTTTATTCAAAACGAGCGGCCGAGCAATTGCTCGGCCGCTCACCTTCTTTCCCTCAGCCCTTTTTCATCCGCGCGGGAGAAAAGCCAGTAAGGATACCGTAGGGCCCACCCTGGGAGTGTTTTCTTCTGAGCGATCCCGCAGCGCGAAGCGCGAGGACCAGCGAAGAAGAAAACACGCAGGGGCGGGCCCGGACAGGTTAACTTACTCCTTCTCGACCGCGCGCATGATCGCCTTGTAGATCTCCATCAGCGGGATGATCAGGAAGGCCAGGCCCAGCGCGGCAAGAACGCCCTTGAGCTCAAGCGTCACGGGGCCAAAGAACATCTCGGCAAGCGTCGGCTGCACGGTTACGATCACCGTCAGCACCAGCGCCAGCGCGGCGGAAGCCCACAGCCACTTGTTCTGCTTCTTCATGGTGAACAGCGACGCACGACGGCTGCGCATATTGAAGCAGTGGAAAATCTCAACCATGTTGAGCGTGATGAACGCCATCATCACGCCTTCCTCGTCGGCATTGCCGGCGATCATATCGGCGATATGGATGTAGCCCATGTCAAAGTACACGCCCACAAAGAAGCTCGCCAGCACCAGCACGGTGATGATTAGGCCCTGGACCACACAGTCCAGACCCATATGTCCGGCAAAGACACCGTCCTTGGCGTTGCGCGGCTTGCGCTTCATGATGTCGCCCTCGGCATCCTCCATGCCCAGCGCGAGCGCGGGGAAGCAGTCGGTGACCAGGTTCACCCACAGCAGCTGCACCGGCTGGAAGATGGTAAAGCCGATGAGCGTGGCGATAAACACCGAGAACACCTCGGCAAGGTTGGCCGAAAGCAGGAACTGGATGACCTTGCGGATGTTGTCGTAGATGCGACGGCCCTCTTCGCAGGCACCGATGATGGTGGCAAAGTTATCGTCGGCGAGCACCATGTCGGCGACGTTCTTGGTGACGTCGGTACCAGTAATGCCCATGCCCACGCCGATGTCGGCGCGCTTGATGGACGGGGCGTCGTTGACGCCGTCGCCCGTCATGGCCACGATCTGGTCGCGCGACTTCCAAGCCTCGACGATGCGTGTCTTGTGCTCGGGTTGGACGCGGGCGTACACGCCGTAGTCCTCGATGTGCGCGTCGAGCTCCTCGTCACTCATGCGATCGAGGTCGGCACCGGTGATGGCATGGCTGCGATCGGTGACGATGCCCAGCTGCTTGGCGATGGCCACGGCGGTGTCGATGTGGTCGCCCGTGATCATGACGGTGCGGATACCGGCATCGTGCGCCTCGCGGATGGCGTCGGCGACCTCGGGGCGGACAGGGTCAATCATGCCGGACAGGCCGCAGAAGACCAGGTCGTGCTCGAGCGCAGCGGGGCTGCAGTCGCTCGGGACCTCGGTGTAGGTGCGGCTTGCCAGCGCCAGCACGCGCAGAGCCTCGTCGGCCATGGCCTTGTTGGCGGCCACGAGCTCGGCGCGACGCTCCTCGGTCAGCGGGACGACCTTTTCACCCTCGTAGATATGGGTGCACAGGCCGATCACCACGTCGGGCGCGCCCTTGGTGTACTGCTCGTACTCGCCGTCCAGGGTCTCGACGACCACGGACATCATCTTGCGGCCGGAGTCAAACGGGGCCTCGCCCACGCGCGGGTGCTCGGCAGTCAGGCCGGTGAGCCCCGCCTTGCCGGCGTCGTTGACGAGCGCGCACTCAGTCGGCTCGCCCACGGCCTCGCCCAGCTCCTCGTCCCACTGAGCATCGGAGCACAGGGCCATACCGGCCAGGAACTTCTCCTTGGGCGCGGCGAGCTCGTGCTTGACGACGGTCATCTTATTCTGGGTAAGGGTGCCGGTCTTGTCGGAGCAGATGGTCTGCGTGCAGCCGAGAGTCTCGACGGCAGAGAGCTTGCGGATGATTGCCTGGCGCTTAGCCATCTTGGTCACGCCAAGCGATAGCACGATGGTCACGACGGCGACCAGGCCCTCGGGGATGGCAGCGACGGCGAGCGAGACGGCGACCATAAAGGTATCGAGCAGGGAGGTCGGGTCGGTAAGAACGTTGCCCACGCCGTGGCGGATGATATCAACGCCAAAGATGACGACGCAGATGACGATAACCATAATGGTAAGGATGCGGCTGAGCTCGGCGAGCTTCACTTGCAACGGCGTGAGCTCTTCCTTGGCCTCGGCCAGGGCGCCGGCGATCTTGCCCATCTCGGTGTTCATGCCGGTGCCGACCACGACGGCGCGACCACGGCCGTACACGACGGTGGAGCCCATATAGCACATGTTCTTACGGTCGCCGAGCGGCACGTCATCGGTGCCCGCAGCGAGCTCGATCACGTTGGCGTGCTTCTCTACGGGCACGGACTCGCCGGTGAGCGCGGCCTCTTCGATCTTCATCGTGGCGCTCTCGAGCACGCGGCAGTCGGCCGGGACGGAGTCGCCCGCCTCGAGCATGATCACGTCGCCGGGCACGAGCTCGGCGCTCGGCAGGTGCACGAGCTTGCCGTCGCGCAGCACCTTGGACTGCGCCGCACTCATCTCCTGCAGGGCCTCGAGGGCCTCCTCGCTCTTGGCTTCCTGGACCACGCCCAGCACCGAGTTGACGATAACGACGAACATGATGATGGCAACATCGGCAAAGTCGGGCTCGCCCTTGACCATGCCCGTGAGCGCACTGATGACGGCGGCAACGATCAGCATGATGACCATGGGGTCGGCCATCTGCTCAAAGAAACGCTTCCACAGCGGCGTCTTCTCGGCTTCCTCGAGCTTGTTAGGGCCTGTCTTGGCGAGGCGCGAAGACGCCTCGTCGTTGCTCAGGCCGAGGTTCTCATCGACACCTTGGTCGCTGAGCACCTCCGCCGCGGCGGACAGGTATTCCTTTTGCATATAGAGTCCCCTCCTGGGATTCGGGCCACTCAGCAGATTGATGCCCGATCATAATTCCCAGGAGAAGGGCAAGGGCTCATCAAGGCTGCCGTGCTGAGCGGCAGTTGATAGTGGAGCTATGGTACCCCAAAGCGACGCGTCTAGCCAAAACAATCGGTTTGGAAATATGGTCCGCACGCAACGGTGCAGACCGTGTGATGCTCAACATTGGTAAAACGTTTTTTCTTCGGCACATCGCCAAACTGACATATCTCCCAGATAGCAGCGGTTGGAGTGGTTGGTAAAGATTTTTCATATACCGTTTTTCCCGCAAAAAATGAACTTCCATTTCGGCATACGGTCGATTTTTTGGGGTATTCGGTCGGCATTTCGTTATAATCATCTCGGTTTTATTTCTTATGGTTTATCTATCAGCGCAAGACGATGTCAGATGGAGGTCTGAATGTACAAGCGCACTAAGATTGTATGCACCATGGGTCCCGCCTGCGATAGCGACGAGACCATCCGCGAGATGATCAAGGCGGGCATGAACGTCGCCCGTTTTAACTTCTCGCACGGCTCCTACGACGAGCACCACGGTCGCATCGAGCGCGTCCGCCGTATTTCCAAGGAGCTCGGTCTGCCTGTCGGCATCCTGCTCGACACCAAGGGCCCCGAGGTCCGCACCGGCCTTCTGGTCGACGGCAAGAAGGTTGCCGTCAAGACCGGCGATAAGATCGTCGTCACCGCTCAGCCCACGTCCGAGGATTTCCATGGCACCGCTGAGCACATCTCCCTCGACTACCTGGCTCTGCCTTCCGAGGTCGAGAAGGGCTCCCTCATCCTGATCGATGACGGCCTGGTTGCCCTCGAGGTCGAGTCCGTCAGTGGCCAGGACATGACCTGCGTCGTTAAGAACGACGGCCTGATCGGCGAGCGCAAGGGCGTCAACATGCCCAACGTCAACATCTCGCTGCCCGCCATCACCGAGCGCGATCGTCAGGACATCCTCTTTGGCCTGACCGAGAACATCGACTACATCGCCGCTTCCTTCATCCGTGACGGCGAGTCCGTCCGCGGCATCCGCGAGCTTTGCCGCGAGAACGGCGGCGAGCACGTGACGATCTTCCCGAAGATCGAGTGCGCCTTGGGCGTCGAGAACTTCGACGAGATTCTCGAGGCTTCCGACGGCATCATGGTCGCCCGTGGCGACCTGGGCATCGAGATCAAGCCCGAGCTCGTTCCGCAAATCCAGAAGGAGATCATCGCCAAGTGCAACGCGGCCTACAAGCCCGTTATCACCGCTACGCAGATGCTCGACTCCATGCAGCAGAACCCGCGCCCGACGCGCGCCGAGGTTGCCGACGTTGCTAACGCCATTTATGACGGCACCGACGCCGTCATGCTGTCCGGCGAGTCCGCTGCCGGTAAGTACCCGGTCGAGGCCGTCAAGATGCAGGCCAGCATTGCTCTCGAGACCGAGAAGTACCTCCCGGCCCACGCTCCGCTCGAGGTTCCGGCCGATGCTCACGGCACCCGCGTCGTCAACAACGTTGTGGGTATGTCCGCTGTGAACATGGCCACCACCGTTGGCGCCAAGTGCATCACCGTGCCGACGACCACCGGTCGTACCGCTCGCCTGATCTCGCACTTCCGTCCCAACATGCCGATCTGCGCGTTCTCCCGCCACGAGTGGGCCGTCCAGCAGATGATCATGTACTGGGGCGTTATCCCGCACCAGGCCGAGATTACCCAGGGTACCGTCAACGGCACGATCGTCAAGGCGATTGAGACCGCTAAGGAGCTCGGCTACGTCGAGGCCGGCGACCTGACCGTCGCCACCGCCGGCGATCCCCGCATGAGCGTCCAGCTCGAGGACAAGGTCTCTTCGACCAACGTCGCTTACGTCGCTCAGGTGCGCTAAATCGCACTTGCAAGCACACTTGCATTGCAAAGGGCCCGGAAGGCTTCGCCTTCCGGGCCCTTTTTCTGTGTCAATGCCGGCACACGGCAAAACACGCACCCATTTCTTTACCAAAAGCGCGAAATCCACCTTTCGAGGCCCAAAAATAAAGTCCCAAGCGCTAAAAGTGTTCGCCCGATGGCGAAACCACACCTTACCCGACGCTGCTAAATCGTTTTAGCAAGAGCCAGATCGACCGCGTTTTCGGAAGTATGCGGCAAATTCTGAGACCTCCGAGCACACCCCGTTTTTTCGCACCAAAATGCCTGATAAACTGGCCTCAAAAGCCAGGTCTGCTCACAGGGTTCAGATTTTGCCGCATACTTCCGAATTGACGCTGGCATCGCACGGTCCAAAAGCACATTTCGACCAGGAGGATATCATGGACCTGACGCTATGCGGTCAATCCGCTTTTTACTATCACCGTATCCCGCCGCAGGTATTAGGGCTTTACCCCGCCATTAGCCTTGGCAATATGGATCGCAGATGTTGCGGCCTCGGAAGTCATGCAGTTGTAAAAGACCTGCTTCACGCACCGCTTCACAGGCTTGTATTCACTCGAGTACAATCCGGGTCGCGAAGCCTGTTTAAATCGCACCTCCTGACCCAAGAGCCGCCTCCCGGGTCGTTTAGGCAAACTGAACATGGATTTGATGTCACGTCGCCCGAGTTTACGCTGCTCAGCCTTGCTACGCAGGTCTCACGCAACCAGTTACTCATGGCTTGCCACGAGATGTGCGGCTCCTTTGCAGTGTTTAAGCCCTGCGAGCGAACGCAACAACAACTCGATGAAGCCATTTCGCTTAAGCTCATTCCACCCAACTGCGGTTGGGAGCGTGTTGTCGACACCAAGGGCAATGACACCAATTTGTGGAAGCGCCCGCCGCTCCTCAGCGCGGCGGATATCGCCGCGTTCGCCAAGCAGGCTGCAGGCCTGCGCGGCGTTAAACAACTGCGCTGGGCGGCCGAGCACATGACGGGGCAGACCGCCTCGCCCTTCGAAGTACAGACCTCCATACTTGTCTCGCTCCCCCGCAACGAGGGCGGCATGGGTATCAACATCGCAAACAACGTGCGCATCCCACTCAGCGACGCCGCGCGCTCACTGTATGACAAAACCTGCTGCTACGCCGATATCCTCATCGAGAGCAACACCGACAGCATGGGCGTCATCTTGGAATGCCAAGGCCGCTCCGCCCACGATGGCGAAGTCGCAAGTCTCTCCGATGCCGAGCGCACCACCGCCCTCACAAGCATGGGCTATGACGTTATCCAGATAACCTATGAGCAAATCAAAGACACGAAGAGCTTTAACAACATCGCCGAACTCATCCATAAAAAGGCAGGGCTCCCCTACATCCCAAAGACCGATCAGGAACGCACCACCGAAGATGCCCTGCGGCGGGAGCTATTGGTCGATTGGGATGAGCTGTTCGCCGTCAAGCCGGCCAGCTAGCAGCTAGCGATCAGGGGGACTGCGGGAACGTCAGAAGCAGCAACGCGAACCGCAAATCCCGCCTCGGTTAGCTCGATGACCTCGGTAAACGTTGCATCGAAAAACTCCTCGGTTAGCAGGCGATACGGCGGATGATCGGGCTCGCCGGGGTTTTCGCGTACAATCTCGTGCATGACGCCGATAGTCTTGAGCACATATTCTTTATGGATGGGATACTGCCCAAAACGCGTCGCAGCGGTATAGAGGCGATCGGTCGCACGCGGAATGGAAACGATGCCCAGCGTCTTGCCAAACCAGTCAAAGTCGCCTTGCTTTTTAATGCGGAATTCCTCGCACGGCTTGCCGCCGTGCGCTTCCAGATACTGGTTCACACGCGTGTTCCATACCGTGTCGGCCACCAGATGCGACCAGACGCCCAGCGTTAAATCGAGCAGCGACTGCGCCACATCTTCGGACGCAAGCGAGAACTCACAGGCGCCGGGACCGACAACCGGCTCGGCATCCCTGTAGCGCTGAGGATAGTGCACGCGGTTCAGTCGCTCGCGCTCCTCGACAATCGAGGTAGCCTCAGCAGGTTCGCCCGCGGGTGCGCCTTTAAGCAGCGGCGCCACATAGGTATCCCAGAACTCGTGCTCGCGCGGCTTAGGGATAGGCTCGGGGTTTGCAAAGTGTGTAATGCGATACGGAATGGGATCAGCGATACCAGGGACCATATAGCCCACGAAGATATCCGGAACCACGCAGCCAAACAAAAAGGCATTGCGGTCGCGCACGCTATTGGCAAGCGCGCCGGTGCGCTCCAGCAAACGCTCCGTTTGAGCGATATGAATGTTCCAACTTGGCATAGCCACCCCCATAAAACCTGGATAACTATACCATCACGGCAAAGCCGCGCGGGCCGCTACGCACGCTCTACGCAGCAACTATTCCGCAGCGCCGCTCTCGGTTCCATACGACGACACCGGCACCTCGACCACATGGTGATATCGATCGATATAGATGGCGCGGGCACCCAGGCGTCGCACCAAATCTTGATGGTGCGTACTCATCAAAACCGTCTTACCGGCAGCAACGTAGGTCAGCAAAAAGTTGACTACGATGTCGCACGAGTCCTCATCGAGCCCGTTGGTGGGCTCATCGAGCACTAGGATATCGGGGTTCATCGACACGACCGCAGCCAGCGCAACGCGCTTCTTTTGCCCGCCCGAAAGCTGATAGGGCGAGGCATCGACCAGATCGGCAACCTGGAACAGCTCCATGGCATCGCGCACGCGGCGCTCGAGCTCGTCTGCCGGCAGCCCCATCTGCGCGGGACCAAAAGCAACTTCCTCGCCCACCGTAGCGCAGAACAGCTGGGCGTCGGCATTTTGAAACACAAAACCTACGCGCTGATGAAAACGCTGAGCGGCCGCGGAATCCTTGAGATATGCCGCATCGATCACGTGCCCGTCAAACAGGTACGCACCCGCGTCCGCTAGTTCAAGACCGTTGATAAGGCGCATAATCGTCGTCTTACCGCAGCCGTTGGGACCGAGTAGGGCAACGAGTTCACCACGATCGACCTGCAGCGACACACCATCGACAACCGTATGCCCCGCATAGGAGAACACCACGTCGCGAAACTCGATGAGCGGCACGCTCTTGGCGCCAGTAGCACCGCTCGCGCCCATCACGCCATTCGTATCGTTTGCCAAAACGTCGCCCTTCCCTATCCACATCGACGGCTCGGCCGCCCGCGCTACAGCACCGCGCACAACGCGGCGAGCAGCACCACGACGGCCGCATAAACCGCATCGCGCCAGCCAAAGCCGCTCCGCCCGGGCGCCGGGTACGCACCGGCAAAGCCGCGGCAGAGCATAGCCTCGTCCATCGCGTGGCTGCACTCCATCGCCTTGATAAAGGTCATGCCCATGATACCCGCGATCGAATCGGTACGCGAAAATCCCTCAGGCGCACGGCCAACGCTGCGCAACATGACCGATTCGCACAGATCGTGCGCCGTGCATCCCAGCACCTCGATATGCTTGAGTGCCATATCAAAGGTAAAGATGACCTCGTCGGGCAGGCGCAGCATCTTAAGCGCCGCCGACATGCGACTCCAGGTGAGCGTCCACGAAACGCCCAGCACCAGCGACACGTTAATGAACGTCTTGAGCGCGATCTTGAGCATGGCGCCCGTGGCGGAAGCACCCAGCAGCAGGGCAGGCAGCGCCAAAACCACGGCAAACCCCGCGGCAGCCAACGCCGGCACAAAGGTAGCGCACAGCCCGCGTACAGGGCGCACCGCGACCAGCACCAACGCGATAGCCGCCATCAACATGAGGTACAGCGGGCTCTGCGTCAGGCACACGCACAGAACGCAGACGAACATCCCCACCAGGCGCACCGGAGCCGAAACGCAAGAAAGGGCACGGTCGACCATCGACCCGCCCTCGTTCGCGCCTCCACCCAGGCGAACCCGCTCAAGCAGGCTCGCCAGGTGCAGGACATTCTTTTGCATCACACGATGCCGAGCCCCCACGGGCTCATATCGCTCCTCGGCCGCAAGCCAGCTAGGCAGCTCGGCTATTGCCATGAGCACCGCTTTCCTTGACCGTCAGCGAGACCAGGCGGAATGCGATGGTAAGCACCGCCACGCCAATCACGCCCGAAAGAATATACATCGCGGCCTGGCCGGCAAAGCCAAGGCCCTGCTCCTCGGAATAAACCTGCAGGTAGTCGCCCGTGGGCAGCGCATCGGCAAAGGTCGGAGCATCGAGGCCGACCGAAGCCTGCAGACTGTCGTCACCAGCCTCCTGAACGGCGGTCGCGGCGCCCTCGGCGTCCCACTCACCCCAGGCGTCACCGGTGGCGAGCAAGCCGAGCGGCGTAGCCACGACAAGCACGGCGACCAGAATGAGCGTGGGAATCAGGGAAGTCTTCTTGGCGGTACCATCGGCGGCAAGCTGGCCATCGACGGCCTCGGGCCCGACGATAATGCTCGGCGCCGTCTTCTTAATGAAACCATAGATGGCGGCCGTCGCCACGCCCTCGATCACGCCGGCAACCAGCATATGCGGGACCAACATGGCCGGAATAGCCACGGACAGCGGGAAGGGGCAGTACAGCGGAGCGCCCGAAGCGTTGGTAAAGAGCATCGGCTGAATACCAAACTCGATTGCCGCGCACAGGGCCGCTAGGCACAACCCGACCCAACCGCTCACGATGGCAGAAGCCGAGGTGCCCCACCTTTTGTCGTGCAGACGGCTGTTGAGCGCACGGAACACGATAGCAGCGGTAAACGGCAACACAAAGGCCATGTTAAAGCAGTTGGCTCCAAAGGACAGGATACCGCCGTCGCCAAACAGCAGCGCCTGCAGCGCCAGCGCGACCGAAACCGCGATGGCCGCGGCCTCCGGGCCAAGCAGCAGCGCGATGAGCGCGCCGCCAACGGCGTGTCCCGTGGTACCGCCGGGCAGCGGCACGTTGAACATCATGAGCAAGAAGGAGAATGCGGCGCAGATGCCCAGGAACGCCATATGCTCGCGATCGAGCGTAGCACGCACCTTCTTGATGCAATGGACCCATACGGGCACCATCGCCACCGCCATGACGGCATCGGTCTGCGGGGACAGATAGTTATCGGGAATATGCATGAGCCCTCTCAATCAGAACGTTGCGTGTTACGTTTCCAACAATCCGTAACACCGACTCAGCATACTAACAAAAAGGCGCACCGCCCACAACGCAGCACGTCCTTGCAATACGTACGTTATTAACCCAGGTCCACGCACCGCCCAATAAAGGGCCCATGCACTCCCAACTTTCCGGTCACCCGGAAGAAGGTGCAGTCCGCTCGCAACAAGGTTAACGCAGGAACCCGCCCCCCGAGAGGGGTTTTCTAAGGCAACATCCCGCAGCCGCAAAGCGGCGAGGTCGTTGCCGTGAAAACCCCGCAGGGGGCGGGTTCCGAACGGCAAAGATTACGAGCGAACCTCGCCGTTTACGCCCTTGCACACCTTGGTGACGATCTTCTGGTGCGCCTTCTCGACCTCTTCGCTGGTGAGCGTGTGGTCATCAGAGCGATACGTAAGTGCGAAGGCCATGGACTTCTTGCCCTTGCCGATGCGGACCGGATCGCGGTAGACATCGAACAGGCGCACGCCCTCGAGCAGCTTGCCGCCGGCACTCGTAATACGACGCTCAAGATCCTCGCAGGTCACAGTGTTGTCGACCACGATAGCAAGGTCGTGCTCAACGGCCGGGTACTGCGAGAACTCACGGTAGTTCTCCTGATTGCGGGCGCCCTTGATCAGCTTGTCCAGATCGAGCTCAAAGGCAACGACAACCTCGTCAATGCCCATAGCCTCGCGCGCCTCGGGGTGAATCTCGCCGACCCAGCCCAGCACGGTGCCGCCGGACAGAACCTCAGCCGCACGGCCCGGCTGCAAGAAGGCATAGCCCTCGCCCTCGACGGAACGGAAGCGAACCTTCTCGATACGCAGCTGGGCAAGCAGCTCCTCGACAATGCCCTTGCCAAAGAAGAAGCGCAGCTTGCGGTACTTCATGTTCCAGGACTGCTCGCTCCACTGGCCCGAGAGCACACCCGCCACGGACTTGGTCTCCTTGGGCAGGCTGGCGTTCTCGCGACCGTGGAACAGGCTGCCGACCTCGTACAGGTGCACGTTGGGCGTGCCGTGGGCCTCGTTGTAGGCCACGGATTGCAGCAGGCCCGGCAGCAGCGAGCGACGCATCTCGGTCTGCTCGGCCACCAGCGGGTTCATGAGCACCACGGGGCAGCCGCGGCCCTCGGTGGACATGCCGATCTTCTCCAGGTCGCCCGGGGCGGCAAAGCCAAAGGTCGTGGTCTCGTTGAGGCCGCAGGCGCGCAGGATCTCGCCGACCTTGCGGGTGAGCTTCTGCTCGCGGGTCAGGCCGCCGATGTGGTTCTTGGCAGCCGGGATGGTCGCCGTCACGCGGCCCATGCCCCACAGGCGCAGGACTTCCTCGATCAGATCGATCTCGCGCGGCAGGTCGGGACGGAAGCTCGGCGGGGTAACCATAAAGTCCTCGCCGTCGCGCTCGACGGTGCAACCCAAGCGGGTGAGCGAGCGCTCGATAAAGTCGGGCTCGATGTCGGCGCCGCAGATGGCGTGCACGCGGGCCAGGCGCAGCTTGATGCTGTCGATGGTCTTAGGAGCGGGGAACACGTCGATGTAGCCGGGAGCGACCTGGCCGCCGGCAATCTCCTCGATGAGCGCGCAGGCCACGTTGGCCACATCCACGCAGCCGGTCTCGTCGACCTGGCGCTCAAAGCGAATGGAGGCGTCCGAGATCAGCGACAGGTCGCGGCTGGTATGCGAGGTGCGACCGGCGTTGAAGCAGGCGCTCTCGACCATCACGTCGACGGTGTCGTCCTCGATCTCGGAATCCATGCCGCCCATGACGCCGGCCAGCGCCACGGGACGCTCGCCGTCGGTGATGAGGCCCATGCCGGCGTCGAGCGTGCGCTCCTCGCCGTCGAGGGTCGTGAACTTCTCATCCTGCTGGGCGGCGCGAACCACCACGCGGCGACGGCCCTCGCGCTCGGCAAAGCTGGACAGGTCAAAGGCGTGCAGCGGCTGACCGGTGAGCATCATCACATAGTTGGTGATGTCGACGATGTTGTTGTGCGGACGCACGCCCAGGGCGTTGAGGCGCTTGACCATCCAGTCGGGCGACGGGCCGACCTTCACGTTGCGCACGATGCGGGCGACATAGCGGTCGCACAGGCCCTCGTCGGCAATCTCGACGGAAAGCTCGTCGTCGGTCGCACGGCCAGTCTCCGCCTTGATGGCGGGCAGTTCAACGTGGAAATCGCGATCGAAGATGGCACCGGTCTCGCGGGCCATGCCGATCATGGACAGGCAGTCGGGACGGTTGGGCGTGATCTCGCAGTCGAGCACAGTATCACTCGAGCCCACGTACTCGGCAAACGGCATGCCGCAGGGCGTGTCCTCGGGCAGAATCATGATGCCGGAGTGGTCGCCGCCCAGGCCGAGCTCGCGCGCGGAGCAATTCATGCCCATGGACACGACGCCGCGAAGCTTGCTCTTCTTGATCTTGACGTCGCCGGGAAGCACAGCACCAATCATGGCCGTGACGATGTGGTCGCCGGCCTCGAAGTTCTGCGCGCCGCAGACAATCTGCAGCGGAGCGGGGTTGCCGTCGGCGTCGAGGTTCTTGTCGCCCACGTCGACCGAGCACACATACATGTGGTCGCTATCGGGGTGTGGGGCCTTGGTGAGCACCTTGGCGGTCACCACGTGGTCGAAGGACTCGCCCACGGTGTCGATCGCCTCGACCTCGGTGCCGGTACGGATATATTCGTCCGAAAGGGTCTTGGGATCCTCCGGAATATCGATCATGGTCTTGAGCCAGTCGTAAGAAACGCGCATCTAACTGGTCTCCTTTCATAAATGCGGCTTTGAGCCAAAAAACTGCAACGGAGACGGGTTTTCCAAGTGCCGCAGATTGCCTTGAAAGAGGAGGGCCGCGTACTTAGGTACGCAACCGACGATTGAAAGGCAAGGTGCGGTGCTTGGGAAAGCCGCCGGGCCTAGAACTGATTTAAGAAACGCATATCGCCTGTCATGAGCGTTCTGAGGTCCGGCAGGTCGTAGCGCAGGGCCGCGACGCGCTCGGCGCCAATGCCAAAGGCGAAGCCGGTGTACTTCTCGGGATCGATGCCGCAGTTGATCAGGACGTTGGGGTCGACCATGCCGCAGCCCAAGATCTCGATCCAGCCGCTGTGCTTGCAGAAGTTGCAGCCCTTGCCGCCGCACACGTGGCAGCTCACGTCCACCTCGCAGCTGGGCTCGGTGAAGGGGAAGAAGTGCGGGCGGTAACGCGTCTTGCGATCCTCGCCAAACATGCACTTAACAAAGTAGTCGAGCGTGCCCTTCAGGTCGCCAAAGGTGATGCCCTCGTCGACGACCAGGCCCTCGATCTGGTTGAACTGCGGCAGGTGGCAGGCATCGGCCGTGTCGGGACGGTAGACGGTGCCCGGGCAGATCATGTAGATGGGCGGCTTCTGCGACTCCATAGTGTGGATCTGCACGCCCGAAGTCTGGGTGCGCAGCAGCACGTCGGACTCGCCGTGGGCGTGAGCCTCGGGGTGCGCGACGCTGCCGGGGTTGTTGTCGACCACGTAGAAGGTATCGCGGGCCGAGCGGCTCGGGTGATCCATGGGAGCGTTGAGCGCGGTGAAGTTGTAGTAAGAGGTGTCGACCATGGGGCCGGACTCGACGGTGTAGCCGATGCCGCAGAAGATGTCCTCGGCCTCCTCGATGATTTGCTTGATCAGGTGCTGGTGGCCGATCTGCGGACGGATGCCCGGCAGCGTGATGTCGACGGCGTCGTGCTCGAGTGCGCGCTTGAGGGCGGCGGCCTTCATCTCGGTGTTTCGCTCGTCGAGCATGTCCTCGATCAGCTGGCGCATCTCGTTGGCGCGCTTGCCCATCACGGGACGATCCTCGGGGGCGAGCTTGCCCATCATGCGCATCAAGCCGGTGATACGACCCTTGCGACCGAGCAGCTCAACACGCGCAGCCTCGAGCTTGGCGGCGTCATCGGCGCCTGCGACGAGCTCCTTGGCCTCTTCCTCGAGTTTGACCAGATCATCAATCAGACTCATGTCTTCCCTTTCGTCTCTCGCGCATCCACTTGCCGCGGCGGCTGGAGCCACCCGGAGCTGCGGATGTGCGGCCCGGTTCGGTAACAAAAAAACCGCCCTCGGGAATGTGCATTGCCCAAGGACGGTTGAATTCCGCGGTACCACCTTGTTTGACCCGGCGGATGTCTGGCCCGCCGCGCCCACTCTGTGCCCCTTGTCGCGAGGCTCACGGCTTCCCTACTGGGGCTTCGCCGCCGCTGGCCGCGTGCCCGTTGAGGTCGCTGCTCGGGAGTGAACGCTTGGCCCTTGTCACCGCAGGAAGGCTCGCAGCCCATGACCTTCCCTCTCTTGCCGGCGACGCGGCGGGCAAAACCCTCTCCGTCAACGCATTGGGCTATAGGATAACACATTCTGCGTGTGCATCGCCGCGTTCCGTTTTGTTCGCACTGGGTACAAGGCAGGTAGCTGTGCAAACTGGCCGCGCGCCCACCCGAAGCGCTCGGCTCACGAGATCAAGGATATGGTATGGGAAAGAAACTCGATAAGAAGGCCGAGCCTGCAGCGGGCAAGACATCCAAAGGCATGAAGGTCGATAAGGCCGTCAAAAAATTCCGCAAGCTCGAAGGCAAGCTGTGGACTCGTGAGTACCTGCTCAAGATTGCCGAGTTTGACGGCGCGACCATTGCCCCCGCCAACGGCGCAGCAGCGCGTGCCGACGCCATGGGCACGCTTGCCGGCGAGCATCACAAGCTGCTGACCAGCGAGAAGTCCGTTGAGCTCGTACGCTCGTTAGCGCGCGAGACCGTCGCCGGCGGCAAAATCGACGACCCTCAGCTGCTCGACGAGATCCGTGTGCTCGGCCGCGATCAACGTGAGGCCAGTGCCATCCCCACCGAAGAAGCCGAGGCCTGGACCAGGCTCACCTGCGAGGCGGACGCCGTGTGGCGCAAGGCCAAGGCAGCCAACGACTGGGCGAGCTTTGAGACCTATGTGGATAGAATCGTCGCCCAACTTAAGCATCAGGCCGAGCTCATGGACCCCAAGCGCGATCCATACGACGTTTGGCTCGACCAGTACGAGCGCGGCCTTTCCGCCAAGAGCTTCGACGCGTTTTGCGACGAGGTCAAGGCCACGGTCGTGCCGCTCGTGCACGCCATCGGCGAGCGCGGCCAGCAGCCGGCTGCCGACTTTTTGCACGCCCACGTGCCCGAGGCTGCCCAGCGCGCCATGAGCTTCGACCTTATGAAGCTTGTCGGCCTGAACCTGGACGACACCACGCTTGCCTTTACCGAGCACCCGTTTAGCGAGGGCTTCTCGGTGGGCGACGCGCGCATCGCCACGCACATCTACGAGGACGACTGTATCTCCAACGTCTACAGCATCATCCACGAGGCGGGGCACGCCATGTACGAGCTGGGTGTCAATCCTGCCTATGCGCGCACCTGTCTTGAGGGTGGCACCTCCATGGGCATCCACGAGAGCCAGAGCCGCTTCTTTGAGAACACCGTTGGCCGCAGCCGCGCCTTTATGGGACCGCTGCTCGAAGTGCTGCGCCGTCACGCGCCCGAAGTCTACGGCAACGTGGACGAGGACACGCTCTACCGCGCCGTGAACATCGCGCAGCCGTCGCTGATCCGCACCGAGGCGGACGAGCTCACCTACCCGCTGCATATTATGGTGCGCTACCAGATCGAGCGCATGCTGTTTGCCGGCGAGGCCACGGCCAAGGACATCCCTGCGCTTTGGAACCGCTTAATGGACGAGTACCTGGGCATTCCCGTTCCCGACGACACGCGCGGCTGTCTGCAGGATACGCACTGGAGCGGCGGATCGTTTGGCTACTTCCCCACGTATGCTTTGGGCAGCGCCTACGACGCCATGTTTGTGCCGGCCATGTGCCGCGACGGTGTCGACCTCAATGGCGCCTGCGCGAGCGGCGATCTGGCGCCCGTCCGCGCCTGGCTGGGCGAGCACATTTGGCAGTGGGGCCGCGCCAAAGACGCGCCGGAACTCATCAAGGGCGCCTGCGGCATGGCCTTTGACGCCCGCTACTACTGCAGCTACCTGCAGGACAAGTTCACCACGCTGTACGAGTTGTAAGGCATAACCGACACGCCGACGCAAAGGGGGCGCCGCGGGATCAATCCGCAGCGTCCCCTTTTTTCACCCAATAACTAGGTACCCAATGACTAGTTCGTTGACGCTAATGTCTTGGCAACGTCAGCGAAAACGACCCTAAGCGAGCAAGGTGACGTGAAATGAAAGGGCGCTGACCTTCTGGTCGCGCCCTTGAAATTGAACGTCAGATTGCCGCTTGGGGCCGTTTGCAGCGTCGAGCAGTTACGCGGTTTGGTAAAACCGCGTAACTACAGAGCCTCGAGCGCGTTGGCGATGCGCTTCATGGCGGCGTCGGCGGCGGCTTGGTCGGGGGCTTCGGCCAAAACGCGGATCACCGACTCGGTTCCGCTCTTGCGCACCAGTACGCGGCCCTCGCCTGCCAGCGCGGCCTCGGCCTCGGCGATGGCGTTCTGCACGCCCATGTTCTCGAGCGCGGCGTCCTTGTCCGCCACGTGCACGGCCACCTGCGCCTGCGGCAGCAGCTTGCACGGAGCCGTGAGCTGCGAGAGCGTCTCGCGCTCGGCACGAATCACTTCCATCACGCGCAGCGAGGTCATAATGCCGTCGCCCGTGCGCTCGATATCGCCAAAGATCGTATGGCCCGTCTGCTCGCCACCCAGGCTGTAGCCGCCCTCGCGCATCTTGGCATACACGTGACGGTCGCCCACGCCGCTGGTCACGGCGCTCAGACCGGCAAGCTCCAGCGACTTGACCAGGCCAAAGTTGCTGGCGATCGTCGGCACCACGGTACCGCCCGAAAGGCGACCGTGCTTGTTCAGATACACGCCGCACACGTACAGGATCTGGTCGCCGTCGACCACGCGACCGCGCTCGTCCACGGCTAAGCAGCGGTCGGCATCGCCGTCATAGGCAAAGCCCACGTCCAGGCCCTGCTCCACCACATGGCGCTGCAGGCGCTCCATATGCGTGGAGCCGCAGTCCACATTGATGTTAAAGCCATCGGGCGCGGCATTGATCACGCGCACGTCGGCACCGAGCGCGTCAAACACCGGCTTGGCCACCGAGGAAGCCGAGCCGTTGGCGCAGTCGAGACCGATCTTGACGCCCTGCAGCGAAAAGTTCGCACTTGCAATGAGCGAAGCAATGTAGCGGTTGCGGCCCTGCATGTAGTCCACCGTGGCACCGATGTGGTTGCCCGTGGCCAGCGGAACTTCGCTCTTGCCATCGATGTAGTCCTCGATGAGCTCCAGCACGTCCTCGTCCATCTTAAAACCGTCGCTGTTGACGAGCTTAATGCCGTTATCGCAAAACGGGTTGTGGCTCGCGCTGATCATGATGCCGCAATCGAAACAGCCTTCCACGGTCTGATGCGCTACACCCGGCGTGGGGATCACGTGCAGCATATAGGCGTCCGCACCGCTCGCGACCAGGCCACTCACCAGCGCCGCCTCGAACATATAACTCGAGCGACGCGTGTCCTTACCCACGATGACGCGCGCCTTGCGCTCGCGGTTGGCGCCGTAATACCAGCCCACAAAACGGCCAATCTTATAAGCGTGCTCTACCGTCAGCCCAACGTTAGCCTCACCGCGAAAGCCGTCGGTGCCAAAGTACTTCATGCGCTCTCCTTACAAAATAGGGGCGAACAGATTGCCTGTCCGCCCCAAAATGGTACTCGATTATCTGCGCAACCAGAAAAACCCTACGCCGACGCGCTGTCGCGAGCCGCCTGGCATGTAGGAGTCTGACGCAGCGTAAGCGGCTTGTCCCCCGCCTCGGCCGACGTGGTCAGCGTATACGTGATCGTCGTCGTCTCGCCAGCATGCAGGTCAACGGTGCCCGAATAGAAGGGGATTCCATGCCACGCAGCGGCGCCAAGACCAAACTGGGTGCCCTCGACGGTCAGATCAGTAATGTTGCCGCCCGTCGGGGCAAACAACGAGACATTCAGACGCTCGTCGTCACGCGCGGCATCGGGTGCGCTCGCCGCGACGTAGTCGGGCAGCTTGCCTGCCTCCTCCTGCGTCATGATGTTCGTCAGGGTAACGGTGATGCGATACGAGCACGTGCCGTCACCGTTCTTGACGCCCTGGCCAATCTGCGTATCGGCGTTCAGGTACCAGTCGAGCTTGGAGAAGCTCAGGTTGTTAAAGTAAACGCCGGCAACAGGATCGGCACTCGGATCATCTGGATCGGGCAGCGAAGCGTCAATGCCCGTCTCTTTGATGGCATTCTGCTCATCATCGTTTTTCATCCACGCGATCAGGCGTCCCTCTTCGGCACCGCGCTCAACGGCGCTGACAAGCTTCGTAACATCGACATCGCCGATACCGCCAAGGATCTTGTCGAAGGCAGCGCTGGCGACGGATGCAAAGATGCCGTCCGACTCCTCGACCGGATAGTTCCAGTACACATCGTGCATGAGGACCTTTGCGGCGTTGGTGCCGTCGACAACCGTTCCGTCGGGCAGCGACACATTACCGACCAGGCCCAGCAGATACTGCAGGAACACCGGGTCGATACCCACGACGCCGTCAACGTCCTGCCCATACTGGGACTTCCACAGCGCGGCGACACGCTGCGAGTTGCGGGGCCAATCGGGCGAATACGCGTTACCAGAGTTGTACAGGTTACTGTGGTCGCCAAACAGTGCCTCGTCCTCTTCGTCGACGCTCTCAACCGCCTCGTCTTTGCCAAGCGCAATACATGGAACAAACTCGCCAATCGACATCTGGCCGTCGGTGACCGAAATCAGGCCCTGCGAACCGCCAAAGCCGCCGCAGGCACGAATCTCGACGTTGTTCATGGCGTACATAAGGTAGTTGCGCGTCTGGCCGTTGGCGCCGAGCATCTGGGGAAGGACGGGGGCGACTTTCTCCGCCGCGTCAACCGCGCCGTTGAGGGTGGCAAAGCCGTCCTTGGCCTTATCGACCAGCTCGGTCACCTGGGAAATATGAGTATCGCCAATGCCCTGGATCTTCTCGTTGGCGCTCTTGAACACCTTCGAGCTGCTGGAAAGCGAATCGGCGACCGCCTGCAGCGCGGACACGTTAATCATGCCGTCCTGAAACAGCTTGCCGGGCGTGGCCTGCGAAAGGTTATCGGCCATGGGAACCAGCGCATTGCTCGAGACATCGGACAGGGCGTCGATCATGGTGCGGGCCGCATTGATGTCGCTGCCATACACCGGGATAAACGAAGCCGCCGTCCACAGCGGGCTCGAGGTCTCCGCCTTCATGCTGTCGCAAAGCTCATCAATCTTCTTCGCGTCGTCAGGCAGCGTCGAAAAATCGCCCGACGTGACCTTGTCCTTAAGGCCACCGACGATCTCGACAGCCTCCTTCGCTTCGCTCTTTACGGTCTTTGCCGAGTTAAGCAGCATAAAGCCACTTGCGCCAAGCGCAACGAGAAGCACCGCGACTACAGCGGCAATAATGGCGCCAGTGTGACGCTTTTTGCGCTCGCCCTTGCGATGGCGATGACGGACCAGACCGTCAGAGGTCGAACTCGACGAAGCGTCGCTACCGTAGTTCAAGCCAAAATCGTAATAATCTTCCTTGGAACCCGAGCCCGCAAACTCGGCACCGCTATCATCCAGGCGGGCGAACGTGCCAGTCTCGGAGGCGCCGGTGTAAATCGTGCCAAGGTTACCCGTAAGCCCCGCGCCACCGGCAGAGGGAGTATTGTTGGCGGCCTTGCCGGCATTAACGTTGCCGGCGGTATTCGCGGCGTTGGCAGCACCTGCGTTGTTCGCAGGTATCGAAGGGGCCCCGCTCGGCTGCGACGTGGAGGTTGCACCGCCCGCAAAGACATTCCCTCTTGCACGGCCGGTCTTTTTTGCCTTTTGAGACTGCTCGTACAGAGCGGTAAACATCGCCGTCTCGCCCGGGGACACGCGCTTACCGGAACCGCCCTGCCCAGCGCCGCCCGGCGTGCCGGCCTTACCAGCCCCGTTCGGACGCGGCGGAACTGCAGGACGGCCGCTATCGCTGCCCTTAAAGTGATTACCAGCCATAAAGAAATCCTCGCAATTGAGTCGCAATGAAAAAGTCCATAACGTTACTAGTTTATGGCATTTTGAGCATCGACAGCTAAACTCCAGACACGGACATCAATTGGCGAAAATGTGGCACAACGCCTTTTCCGTCTTGGCGCCAGCTACACCGTCAAAAACACCATCGCGATAATCATGGCAAAGCCCGCCAGGTCGGTGGGCAAAAACACCGTTCCCAGCATAAGGGCGCTGGTGATGGTGGCCGAAACCGGCTCCATGGTTCCAAGGAGGCTCGCGCGCACCGAGCCAATCTCCTTAACGCCCTGCATGTAGAACATATAGGCGAAGAACGACCCCACCACAATAAATATCGCGAGCGCGCCGACACCCGAGGGGCCGAGCGCCGGCATATGCGCCCACGGCTGGGTAAAGATACTCATCACGATTCCCGCCGAAAGCATGGCCGAGCCCGTGACGACCGGGCTACCGTATTTGTTGAGGATTCCGGCAGGGATGATTGCTATGCAGGCACCGCCCACTGCGCACAAAAGGCCCGAGAGCAGGCCCATCGGCGAGATGTTGAGCGTACTGGGGTCGCCGCCCGTGGCGATCAAAAACGTTCCGCCCAATGCGAGCAAAATGCCAAGAGCCTCGCGCGTGCGCGGCAGTCGATGCGCGGTGACGCAGGCATACCCCATGACGACCACCAGCTGCAGGCACTGGAAGACAGTCGCGGTGCCCGCGTTGGTCAGGCGCACGGCTGACAGATAGCAAAGCTGGTTGAACAGCAGGCCAAAGATCGTAAACAGAATAAGCTGCTTGCGATCGGCGGGGGTAGTCCACAGCTCGATCAAGCGGTCGCGGTCTTTTCTGAGCACAACGAACATAAAGAGCAGGCCAGCGATAACTTGGCGCACGCTCATCAGCCAAAACGTCTCGATATGGCACACGTCAAAGAGGTAGCTGGCGCTGGTACCAGAAAAACCCCAAAACGTACCGCCGGCAAACGCGGCGAGCGTACCCAGGGCCATCTTGCGCGCCTGGGCGTCGTTGAGGCGGTCGCGCCATGCGCGGCGGGTGCTGCGGCTCAGCTCGTCAGTCCCCTCGGGCACGATAAAATCAGACGCCGCCGTCATCGGTACCGAAGCCCTTTCACGTGCACACTGCGCCGAGCGCTTCTGTTCCATCCCACTCCCCAGAAATCAATTGGCAACAAAGCGCTCAAACTGTAGCACGAATATTGATACGGAAATGCGGGCGATTCGGAACATCTACGAGCATCCAAATTGCAGGGACGAAAGGCACCGAAGAGCTATGCCGAGCGGTTGGAATCGCCTGGGGCGCCGGGATCGGCTTCCGCACTTTCATCGGTATGGCCACCGTCGGCATCGCCCTCGTCACCGGCGTCGCCCTGCTCCTCCTGCTCGCGACGGCGCTTTTCGCGAATCTGCTCCACGGCTGCGCGCAGGGCGGCCTCGTCCTCGGCGCGTGCCACCTCTTGCGTTGTCTTGACCATATGGCGAATCTCGAGCACCAGCAGCACGATCAGCGGCACCACGATAAGCGGAAAGAACAGCAGCGGATTGGTGAGCAACGAGACCACCACGCCCAGCCCCGCCGAGACAAAGACCACGCGGCCCACCACGTCGGCGGCGGGCACGGGCGCGGCGTCCTCGACCGGATTGGCATCGCCCTTGGTGCGGTAGACCGGCGTGCCGTCGGCCGCGGCCTCCACGGCAACGATGCGGTGCGTGTTGAGTGAACCCTCCAGCGCGTCATCGGACGAATGGAAGGTGATGATGTCACCCACCTGGTAGGCCTGACTGTTGTCGGTATCGACGACGATAAACGAGTGCACGGGAATCGCCGGCTCCATAGAGCCGGTCAGCGTACGCATAAAGCCATAGCCCATGATGGTGGGGATCTCACCAGCGGGCGTGAACACCGTGCGCAGCAACACCACAAAGGCGACCAGGATCACCACGGTCGCCAACACGTTGATCACGCGGAGCACGTGCTTCATCACTTGTCGGCGTCCTTTGCGGAAGGCTCGACGTCAGTGGCGTCAGATGCCGAAACGTCGGTCCCATCTCCCTCAACGGTCGTGGCGACATCGCCCTCGGCGGCCTCTCCGCGCAAGCGAGCCAGCAGATAGCGCGACAGGCTGTTGCCCTCGGCACGGCGCTCGGCGCGGGCGCGATCGCGCTCGGCCTGTTCCAGCTCGTGCGCCAACGAGGCCAAGCGTTGCTGCATCTCCGCGCGGGCGGCCTCGAGCTCGCGCTCGTGCGCGGCCTTTGCGGCGGCGAGCTCCTGCTCAATACGCTCCCCCGCCTCGAGCTCAGCTGCAGCGATACGCGCGTCGGCGTCGGCACGAGCCTCCTCGGCGGCACGCGCGGCGGCATCGCGCTCGGCAGCGGCAGCGGCGACCTTCTCGCTGGCATCCACCGTAGCCTGCTCAACGGCAGAATCGGCGGCAGCACGGGCGGCGTCGATCGCAGCATCGGCGGCCTGCTGGGCGGCAGCAACCTTCTCCTCGGCCGCGGCAACGGTGTCGGCGAGCTTCTGCTCCGCCTCGGCCGCGGCGACGTCGGCAGTCTCCTGCGCGGCACGGGCATCGCGCTCGGCCGCCAGCCGCACTTCCTCGATCTGCAACTTGGCGGCATCCAGCTTGGCATGCACCTCGGCGAGCTCCTTGGCAGACGCCTCGCGCACGCCGGCAAGCTCGGCTGCGGCGGCGTCCTTGGCGGCCTGCAGCTCGGCAGCGTCGGCAGCCGTCTTGGCAGCCAAGGCTGCGGCAGACTCACTCTTGACCCGCGCGACTTGCTCGGCAGCAGTCTGCTCGGCAGCCGCGACCCTAGCATCTGCGTCGGCGCGGGCGACTGAGACCTCGGCATCGGCCTCGGCGCGCATCCGCTCAAGCTGAGCCGCCGCGGTCTCACGTGCTTCTGCAGCGGCATCCTCGGCAGCCTTTTTACCGGCCTCGACATCCTCCAGCGAGGCGCGCAGTTCCTCGACATCAGCCTCGGCAATCTGTGCGCGCTGCGTCAACGCCAGCTCGCGTGTCTTGGCCTCGTCCAGTTCATCTACCAGATCGTCGCGCTCATCGGTCAGCGCGTGCGCCTGCACTTTCCAGGACTTCAGCTGCCCCTGGAGCTCCTCAATCTGCTCGCGTGCCTCGGCCAGCGCCTGCTCGGCATCGAGCTGGGCCTGCGTGACCTCCTCCACAAACACGCGGCGGACCTCAACGTCGGGCAGGTCGGGGCTATCGACCTGCTCTTCCTTAATCTCTTTAATAAACTTGGGCGCCACCGGTGCGTGTTGCACGCTCTCGAGTTCCTGCAGGTTGCGCTCGTCGTCGGTCAGGCTCTTAAAGACGGCGTAATTGTTGATGAGGTTGGTGTACATCTGCACCATGTACTCGTCATCGAACGCCAGCGCCTGCTGCTGCACGTCGATGTTGTAGCCCACCTTGTCGTAGCGCTCCATAAACTGCCACAGCTGGTAGCACTTGCGGTAGTTGGGGTCCTTCATGATGAGGTTGGTGCGCTGAATGGGACTGCGGACCGCGCTGCACCCGTTCATTATCTGGCAAAACGACGCGCCGCGCAGCGCCATGACCAGGCGGCGCACACGGTCGATGCGCATAAAGACGTCCATGTTGTCGGCGTCGTTCTCGGCAAAGCTCTGGCGGTTTTTGATCGTCATCTCGACGTTATACTCGATCTCTTCGTACGCGTCGTCGATCTTGCTGTGCATCTTAAAGCGGTTGCGGATCTCGTTGCCCGTCGACCAAAAGATCACGTCGGTACGCTTGTCCACAAACGTCAGCAGGCGCTGAATCAGGTGGTAGATAAAGCGATTCTCGTACAGGTCGTAGGTCTCGACGGTATTGACGTTGAGGATGCGCGTGGGATGGACGCCGCCATCGTCGCTCGGCGCCAAAAACTGCGTGTTCTGGCTCAGATGGCGAACACTGTCGGCGCTGATCTTTTTGGCGAGCGAGACCGGCACCACCTCTTCCTCGGTGGTGATAAAGCGGCGCGGCTTTTCGATAATGGTGTTGATGGCGTCGAGCGAGTCCTCGATCATGCTGATCCATTCCTCGTCCACCACCTTGACGAGCTCCTCGCGCTGCTGCTCGATCGTGGTGCCCGAGGCCTGCGCCATCTCAAACAGATAGCGGAAGTAGCGGCTGTCCTCCTGGATGGGCTCCATCTGCTCGGAGAAGCTGGTATAGAGGTCCTGAATGGTCTCGGACATGGGTTACTCCATAGATTGGATCGATCGGAAAGGGGCGGGGCGACATCACGCCGCCCCGCGCTTACAGCATTAGTAAAAGTTCTGGATCCGCTGCAGGTACATGACGGAATCGGGCAGGCCGCCCTCGCCAAAGGTCTTCTCGATGTACTCGATCAGGCCCTTCATCTCGTCGCGCACAAAGCTCACGTTCATGGACTCAAACTTCTTGAGCACCTTGCGGGCGATGATGTAGTCCATACCGCCCAGCTCGGTGCCGCCGCACGCCACGTACACGGGGATAAAGTCGTACATCTGCTTGATGATACGGTTACCAAAGGCCAGCTTAAAGCGAGTCTGCAGGTACTGGTCCAGCTTGTGCATCTTCTGGAGCAGCTCGTCGTCGATCACGTACTCGACCTTGGCCTTCTGGAACAGATACTGCAGGTGGTCGGCCGTCACGTGCACGCGCTCGTGCGGCTCGCACTCAAACGCATCGGCGCGCTCGTTGAGCTCGATGGGGATCGCGCGGTCGTATACCTTGTCCGTGATGGTAAAGGTGGAGTCGTCGTTGTTGGCCGTGCCGATGAACCACAGGCTGTCGGGGATGGTGAGCTTGCCGTCGTGCAGAGCCTTGGGATCGGCGGCCCACTGGGTGGGGACCAGATCGAGTACCCACTCGTCGTGGCTGGGCATCTCGAGCACCGACAGGATCTCGGCAAAGTAGTACTCCACGCGGGCGAGGTTCATCTCGTCGAGCACGATCATGGACGGGTCCTGGCGCAGGCCCGCCTCGTACACGGCGCGGAGGAACTCGGTCTCGTTAAAGCGCTTGGAAAACTCGTTAAAGTAGCCCAGCACCTCGGTGCGATCGCGGAAGCTCGGCTGCACCGACACGATGGTCGCGGGGTTGTCCAGGTAGCGGCTAAAGCTGTAGGGCAGCGACGTCTTACCGGTACCCGAGATGCCCTCCAGGATCAGCAGCTTGGAGGCGGCCATGCCGGCCACAAAGCGGCGGATGATCTCGGGCGTGTAGTAGAGCTTCATCTGGCTGCAGGCGAACGCGCGGAAGCTGTCGACAAAGTCCTCCAGCGAGATGGCATCGTCGTAGACCGGCGATTCCCAGTCGCGGTACTTAAGGTCCACAAGGGACAACTTGGGGAAGCGGTTGGCCTGCGCAATCTCTTTTTCCTCGGCTAGGGTCTTGGCCTCAACGGTGGCCTTGGCCATGGCGGCTGCGGCGTCCTTGACGCCCGCGCCATCGAGCGCGAGCGACGCGTTGCCCGACACCACGGCAGCCGTGGCGCCCTCGCCCGCAGGCGCGCCCGCGGCGGCGCCCACCACGTTGCCCACCGTGGGCAGATGGTCGTCGGCCAGGGCCGAGGCGCCCACGTACGGAATCTGCTTGGTGCCGCCCATGGCATTGACCTTGAGCGCCAGCAGCTTGTTCTTCTCGTCCATGAGGTCGAGCACCTGCTTGTTCAGGCGACCGATCTCGCGATAGAGCGCCTTGTTGGACGTATCGTCGCGATGCAGGCGGCGGTTGATGCGGTAGCGGTGGACCAGAATGGCCACGATCAGCACGGGGACCGCAATGAGCATGGCAAACAGAATGACCGCGCCGATCTTGCCCACCAGGTCAAACGTGGTGAAGTAGGTCATAAAGATGTTGAAGTACTCAACCCAGCCAAACACCAGCAGGTTAAGGATAGAGCTCACGACGGCAACGACGTTGTAGACGACCTTTGCCAGCAGCTCCCAGGCAAATCCCAGAAACTCACTCACCGTGGGTACCCTCCTGCTTGGTCGCGTTCATCGCCGCCTCGGCCTCGGCCTTTAAACGACGGGCTTCCTCGAGCTTAGCCTCGGCCTGGGCGAGCTGCTCGGCGGCGTTATCGGCCGTGACGGTAGTGTCACCCTTGCCCTCGGCGTCCACGATGGCAGCCGCGGCGGCCAGGCGGTCCTCCTCGGCCATAGCGCGCTTGAGGTTCATGCCCACCACGATGAGGTGATACACCTGGTAGATAAAGAACAGCAGCATGGGCAGCACGATCACAATGAGGAAGCCCATGGAGCTGGACAGGAAGTCCATGACCTTGCCCATCTGCGGCAACGCGAACAGGTATTTGCCCACGATGTCGCCGTCGCTGATGATGTGCGTATCGGCCACGTCGTTGTTGTCGCCCTTGGTGGTAAAGCTGCGCATGCCGTTGACCTCGTCGATGGCGGCGATGCGGTGCGTGTTGAGCGCGTACTCGTTGTCGATGATGGTATGGAACGTCACGATGTCGCCCACCTCGAGCTTGGAGGTGTCGCACTTTTTGATGACGATGAGGTCGCCCTTGTTAAACGTGGGAGCCATGGAGTCGGACTGCACGGCGAGCGGGGTGAAGCCGGCGATGTCAGAGACGCTGCCGTCCTCGCGCGTGGCGAGCGTGGTAAACGCATACAGGGCCGCCACCAGGATGATGATCCACATGACGACGCTCAGCGCGATGGATGCGACTTTTTTAACAGATTGCATGATGTCCCTTACTACCGTGTCTGTCTAGGTCGTGCGCGGCCCGGTGGCCGCCGTGCATATCTACTGTTCCTCGATGCCCTCGAAGCGCATCGATACCGAATAGTTAGCTCCCTTTAGCATATTAGTGCAATTTGGGTCCGTTCCCTCGAGCCATATGCGAACGGTTACCGGCTTGTCCGTTTCTGTTATCAGGTCGAACATGTCGCTGGCCGCGGTGGCAGCACCCGAGTCGAGCCCAAAGACGGTGGCCGAGCCAGATGAACCGCCGCCCCCGTTAGGGTTGTAGACCCACGTTCGACCATCGGCGGTAAAGCTCATACGCATGGCACTGGCCATGCCCTGTGTATCGGAGCTAAACCGCGTGCCGGACACGCCGCCGTCGCCATCCTGCCCGGTCAGGCGAACGCGCAGGTCCGTACTGCTCATAAAGTGCAGCGTAAACTCCAGGTAGGCGCCGGTGGCGGGATCGGCGGTGGAGCCGTCCTCGAAGGTGAAGGTCTGGTAGTCGCTCGTGGTGACGGGCTTGAGCTTGGACGCGTCGATGTCCACGCCCTTTTCGCTGGCAATGCGCGCCGAGATCTGGTCGAAGCCCAGGCTGTGCACGTATTCGTCGAACGCGGCGTGCCCGTCCAGGTCAAAGCGCAGCGAGCCGTCGGCGTTGGCGTCGATCATGAGCATGCGGGTCTTGGCGCTATCGGCGATGGAGAACCAGGCGAACGTTGCCATGGCTATCGCCACCAGCGCAAACAGCACCAGCACCACGGTGGTGGTGAGCTTGCGGCGCAGGTCGGTGTCGGCGGGCGCGGCGGCGTTGGGCTTGCCGGTGGCGGGCGTGCAGTTGGCGGCGGGTTGTTTACGCGTCATGGCTACTCACCGTCCAAGGTCGCAAAGAGGGCCAGGTGCAGGGTGCCCGGGTCTTGATGCAGGTAGTCGGCGCTATCGGGATCGGTGCCCTCGATGTAGTAATAGATATCCAAACGATAGGTCTGGTCAAGCCCCAGCGTGGCAAGCGTGTTTTGCGGACGCGCGGCCGTCTCGCTCGTGTCCAGCGTAAAGGTGGCCGGGTCCTGCGTCACGTTGGCGCCGCAGGTGAGCTGACCGTTTTGCCAGCCCAGGAGCATGCCCTCGGTGTAGCCCGCCAGGCCTGCAGGGGCAGTCGCCGGGTGCTCGGCGCGGTGACCACTATCGGAGCCGTCGAGTTCAAAGATGTTGGTGGCAAGCACCTGGTTGCCGCTCGAGATCTTTATGCCCACGCGGGCCGCGCGCAGCAGCTCGGCATCGGCGCCCTGCGGGACCAGCGATTCGGCCAGATACAAGCTGACCTTACCCTTTACTTTGCTGGCGCCCGTTCCGGTAATGGTGGGACGCAGGTCGATCCAGCCGTGATAGTAGGCAGAGCCATTGTCTTTTGCCTGCTCAAACACCGTGGCATCGCCGGCGGAGTTGTTTTGCGCGCAGGCAGCAAAGCCGTTGAGATCGAAGGTCGAGACCGGATAGAGCGTCACGGCGCCAGTCGCATTGGAAGTCAGGGAAACATCGCCCTGCTGCGACCAGCTGCCGCGATCGGCGTCGCCCAGCTCCAGCACCAGCTTGGACGTGTCGCTGTGCACGCTCACCGAATTGGTGTTGACCTTCATGTTGTTGGTAAACCAGGCGTAGGTCGCGGCGCCCAAGGTGGCGGCGAGTGCCACCATAACGAGCGCGATGTAGGCACGCGCGTGGCGAGCGTGGCGGCGGGCGGCGGCGCCCTCGAGGACCTGGCACTCGGCGGCTACGCTGGAGGGAACCGCGGGGCTCTCGCTCTGGGTTTTGGCCTCGCAGCTATCTGCTGGCATGCGCTTCTGATCTTTCACGTCGCTCGCCCCCTTACGCCTTGGCCGCAGCAAAGGCAAGCTGCAGCACCACATCGCGGGCCTGGGCCTCGTCGATGCAATTGGCGTCGCAGCCTTCCATGTACACAACGTAGCGAACGCTTGCCACCTCGTTGGCGGCCAGCGTGCAGATGGGCGTGGCGCCCGCGCGCGGCGTGGGCGTGTCACCGGTGCCATCCATGCTGTAAGAGCTAATAGCGCGGGCCGGGTCGGCGGTGTAGCTCCAGCCCGAGGCGGCACCCGCTACGACCGCGCCGTCCTGCGCCGTGGTGCGCCTGTTGGTGGCGCCCGCGGTATTACCCAGGTCGTCGCAGGTAAAGATATGCGTTTGCGTACCCGACTGGGTTGTAATTACCAGACCCAGGCGCAACGCGGCCAACAGCTGCGGGTCGCTCGTCACGCTCATCTGGCCCTGATACAGGTACACGTTGAGAGCGCTATCGCTGCCCTTAAGGTACAGCGTGCCCGAAAGGGCGTAGTCGTCCAGCTGCGCTGTGCAGTCGGCGTAGTCGGTCGTGATGCCCGCGGCGTTTTGGAACGTGCCACGCCAAAAGCGGGAAAGATCGGCCGTCGAGATGGGATAGAGCGTCTTATCGGCGGCGGCAAGCGTTGCCGTTGTGTCCCATGGTCCGTTGGCCGAAAGGCCAATCTGCAGGTCGGAGCCCTCGTCGCTTACCGTGTGTGCCACAGGCGTCACGTTGGTGTAACGCGAGTTGCTAAACCACGCGTAGGTGGCGGCGCTCAGGGCAGCCACCAGCACGAGCATCCATGCGGCCGCGGCAACCATGCGACGGCGCGAGCTCAGGATGTCTTTGATGTTCGATGTACTCATGCCCCGGCCCCCTACGAACGCTTGCCGGCAAAGCGCAGCGCCAGCGATTGCAAGCTGGTGGTGGCCAGATTGTTGGTGCAATCGGGGTCGCAGCCTTCGAGCCACACGTATACATCCACACGCACGGGTGTGCTACGGTTGGCCCCCTTGGCAGCGGCGGGCAAGCTGCAGATCTTGGTCGTAGCCTCCTTGAGGCCCACGATACCGGTGTCTTCGTTGTAATCGCAGAAGTTTGCGCTGGTCAGCTGGTCAAAATGGACCGTGGCGCCATCGGAGCGGGTGCTGTCGAGCACCAGGTGGTTCCGCTCGTTCTCGCCGGCATCCTTGCCGTCGAGCGTGTTGTAGCGCGCCTGGGGATTGTGCTCGCCCGAGACCTCAAAGATGTACTGGCCCGTCACGGTGTCACCCTGCCCTGGAGCATAGGTAACCAGTCCCACACGCAGGGCGGTGGAGATGGGGTTTGCCGGGTCCTGCTCGGTAAAGTCGATGCCCGACAGGTACACGTCGGTCGCGGCCGAGTTGGTGGCCAGGTACAGGGATGTTTTGTAGTAGTCGGAATGCTCGGCCGCGCCAAACATGCTGGCAAACAGCGAGTCCTGGGTGGTTCCGCCGGTAAAACCCGTTACCTTTTGGAAGCCGTTGAGCACGTTATCGGTCGAAACGGGATCGAGCAGGCCCGCAAAGCTTAGACCGGCGTTGGTCTTGTACTCGCCGTCGTACTCGTTGGAGATAAGGAAGGTCACGCCCGTGCCCGCGGCCATCTTGACGTCGGTGATATGGCGGTTGGCGTTGTAGATGTACCAGGCATACGTTACAGCTCCGGCAGCAGCAAGCGCCACCAGCAACGTGGCGAGCATGCGATTGAACTGTTTTCGCAGCGAGCGCGCGTCCGACATGCCCCTCCCCCAGATGCCGTGTTGTAAACCGCCTGGACACCATTTGCCCATAATGAAGTTATTTTACGCGAACGTGCAGTTCATCGGGGGTACAAACGGGACTTTTCGCGTGCTGTTCGCGCTGCGGCAGGCTCCGATGGGGCCACAAATCACCAGTTTTTTAAAATAGTTCTTGCCACCGGGTGGGAGCTCCGTTATATTATTTCCTGCGCACTCGCGCACCCTTGATCGGGCGTTTAGCTCAGGGGGAGAGCGCTTCCCTGACACGGAAGAGGTCAGAAGTTCAAATCTTCTAACGCCCACCAAATGTTCGCAGCTCAGAGGCTTCGCCTCTGAGCTGTTTTGTTTTACGCCGCCAAGCCAAGAGGGCGTCGCGGCACCCAAAACCGCTTCGACAACGCCAGCAACCACCCCAACCAAGCCCAAAGCCGCCCAAACAACCCCAGCGGGCGCCCCGATCAGGCCCGAATGGGCCTCGCAGCCATATCCGGGTGACCCCCTCAAATCGAGGGTGAATGGTTTCCCGCGAAGTGAACGAGCCAAAACGGACCCCCGAAGCATCGACACTTTTTGCGGCTCATTTCCTGCAGTTTTGTCGTTAGAATCCTGCGGTTTTGGCGCCAAAAAGTGTGGATGCTTCGGGGGTTCAAAAACACTCGTTCACTTCGCGGGAAACCATTCACCTTCAATACGGCAGCACCCCCTCCGCCGCCAAAGGCCCACTTACCAATGCTGACGTGCCTCAATAACGGTCTGCCAGAGCTTAAACCGCTTTGTCTCGACGCGCGCCTGTGCCAAATATCGCGCTTCCTCGGTCATGGGCTTGTAAAATATGGGACGCTTGCGACGATGCAGCTTGCGCCGGACGCGCTCGCACAGGCGAACGAGCTTTTCGTAGTCGCTCGCCTGGTCAGTCGTCACCGTAAAGTACGCGACCCCATTGAGCATCTGCAGTTCGTTGCGGCGCTCGGCATCCTTGTGGATTTTCTCGCTTCCATCATGGATGGCGTCGCTGTCGTAATCGACCAGCGCGGTAAGCACCTCGGGCAGCAAGCCAGCCCTTACTTTATCCAGGCCCACCTCTGCTTTCGCCGTAAGCGTGATGTCGGGCGTGCGCTCCAACACGCGCAGCTTGCGGTTGCGCCCATCGTTGTAACCGTCGCGAATGAAGTACTTCTTGTTCAGCTCGGCCTTGCCCAGCGCAAGCCCGCCGTAATGCGCGGGCAGCGACATAAACATGCAAAGCCCCGACTCCCTTGGAGACCGTGAGCTCTCTTCCACGTACGGAAGCAACGCCTTCGCCTTGGCGGCGCCCCTCACCTTTGACGCCCGGTCAAGGTACGCCGCAATGAGCTCCTTAGTCGTGAGCCTGCCATCGCGCATGCCCGCATCCCTGCTTGTTACCCCACCGGGAGCAAGGTTATCCAGCCGGTAGTCCGATGTCATGGCATAGCCGGCGTAGATGGCCTCCGCCGCATCGCCATCGTGCGCGGCCTGCAAAAACGCCAGCTCGGGAGAGCACACGTATGCATCCAGGTCGCCCATCCAGTGACCCAGCGAGATAAACGAACCCGCCGGGAGCTCGTTGGTGCACAGGTGCGTCGCGACGTGCTTGGTCCGCCGACGGTCGGCGCGCGTCGGCACCATCAGATCCAGCACGTCAATCCCCAGGTCGTAGCGATCGATAAACTCCTGCGCCTCCTGGTCACAGAGCGCGCAGGCACCCGCGATCGACACGACCTCTGACTCCGAATCCCCAAAGCGCGGGTTCGGGATGTGCGCCAAGAGCGCCAGCGCAGCGTTATGTGAAACGATAAAGTACCCCATGGCGCGAAGATAGCACGCGCGTCGGCGGCCGTTGGCGGTCCTGCCAAGTTTTCGGCAAACGACCGGCGGATTTTTGCCGCGGCGCGTCCAAAGTGCTCATTCGTCGACGTCTAGCTGCAAATTCGTCAAGCTCTTGGCAAGGTTGCCGCTCAACTGACCAAAAGCTGACCATTTGCTTGCCCATTTGCTTGACGGCACGCCCTCGCCAAAATGCTCCGCGACTTCTCGGACGGTCGAAGTGCTCGTTTAGCGACCACGCACCCGCCGCTGGGGTATCCTTGGAGCACATGCACCGCAAGCCGCACAAAGGAGCTGCCATGCGCACCGAGCTCGATGTTCCCTTTTCGCACAAAGACAAGGCCAAGGCCCTGGGCGCCAAGTGGGACCGGGCCAAGAAGATCTGGTACGTGCCCGATGGCGTCAACCCCGAGCCCTTTGCCGCGTGGCTGCCTGGCGTGGATCGCTCCGACCCCAGCGCGCCCTACATCTACCTGGTGCTGGGCAAGCGCGAATGTTGGAAGTGCCACAAGCAGACAACGGTCGCGGCCTTTGGCATTCCGTATCGGGTGGCCGAGGACTCGAGCAGCAAGGCCGCGCCCAACGCCACGCCCGCCATGGACGACGCGGGCCACATCGTAATCGACACCGCCCGCGCCAACGCCATAGCCATCGTCCCCGCGCTGGGCTGCGTGCCGGCCGAGATCCGCGACTACCTGCGCGAGCGCTGCGGCTACAAGCCCGTAACGTCGCGCACCACCAAGACCGCATCGCTCGCCAGCACCTGCACCGGCTGCGGCGCGCTGCAAGGCAGCCATTACCTGTTCGAGGAGCCCACGTCGCCGTTTGCACTCACGGCCATCAACAAGCTGCCCGCGCTGGAGTTTGTGCGCGTGGAGGTCGCCGGCGTCTTTGGCATCCCCGCCAGTCACGACAACTTTGACCAGGCGCTCTTCACCTGGACACGCGACCACCACACTCAGTTCCACAAGACCCTGTGCGAGGGAATTTACCTGTAGGACAAAACTCGAAAATCGAGTCCAGTTTTCCTCGAAAATCGAGTATGCGCAGGTAGTTGAGTTGATTAAGCAGTCGATGGCTTCGCTCGAGCGTGGATAATCTCCCGTTTTTGACAGCCTTCCAGCACAAAATCGTCCGATAATCCACGCTCATTTTTCAATCGTCCAAAAATCCTCGCTCATCAGCAGGCAACTAGGCATCCGTCTCGTCATAGGTAATGGCACATCCGCAGGTTGGGCATTGCTGAGGATAGACTGGAAGGCGCAAGCCTGTTCGAGCGCGTGAGTCGGCGGCGTGTTTGTCGCGGACGTCGATGAAGCTGATGTCTAGGCACGGAAGGCCTGCGCCGCAGCTTGGGCACGGCAGGCAGATTTGGCTGCAGGTGGCCTCGACGAGCGGGAATAAGCTCCGATCCATCAGAACGCGCGGCAAGTTACCGTATGTGCCGCACGCAATATCGCTTCGCCATCCCATGGCCTCCCCTTTCCCGTTTTAACCGTTGAAGAGAGGATGGCAGGATCGCACGGTCCACGATGTGACACGGCGCGATCCGATCAATCGACATGATTGAGTTGCGGCAGGCTGCACCCGGCTAATACGGAGCAAGGGCTTCCGCACGACGTCGCGATTCCGAGAAATCGAACTCGGCGCGGTGGGCTTCGAGGAATCGGGCATTGGGACGCAGACGGTGTTCATCCGGTTCGCGTAACACCGAGCCCGCAAATGTCGCATAGTCCGTATGCTGCAGAAGATACGACCCGCAAAGTTGATAATCGCCGCACACCAATTCAAACGAAATCAGATGGGCATCGAACAGCGAGTGCAGGTCGCGGCGCAGCAGAATGCCGTTGCTGACAATCTGTGACTTGGGGCCCGAATAGTTCTCGATGTGCGCGGCCTCGAGAGCTTCGTCGACATTGCAACCCGACACGGCGCATCGACCGGCATAGGCATCAAAGAGCTGATTGCGAAAACGCTGCTGGCCAATTCGCTCGCGACGCAGCGCATAGCGAACCTTTTCATCATCGCTCGCCGGAGCGCCGGAAAACTCCGCCGCGACCGGAGCATCCTTCATGTAGCTCATATCGGGAAAGAAACGCGCGTCGGGTCCACCCTTATGAACAGGACCATGAAGCACAAACCAACTGTTCTCGGGTTCGTAGCGCTCGACGAATGCGAGGCCCAGCACCTTGTAGCCCGCGCTCGTTGCAAAGAACACACCAACGGGAACGCCGCATTCCATGCAGTTGATCATCTTTTGGTTATAGTCCTGGTCGCGCCAGTTTTCGACCGAGGCACTCTGCGACGAGTACTTAAATACCCAAGTGCCATCCTCGAGATAGAGCGGCGGAACATCGGAATAAGGACCATTGGTAGAGTTATGCACCGAGAGGGCGAAGGTCTTCTCACCCGGGTGCTTGATGCGCCCACGACCCGGCCAATAGATGCCCGAATCGCGCGAGACGGGAAAAGGCTTTGAATCGATGGTCAGGCGGTTGGAATATTGAGGGCTTTCGGGTTTAGTGCGATGTGGGAGGTTCTTCCACAACCCGCCGCGCTGTTCCTCACGCGAGAACCACTCCCAGGCCAGGACATACTCAGACGGCACAAGACTACAAGCGCGATCGAAACTCGGCAGAGTTATCAGCGGAACACTAGAAGCGATGCCGTCCATAAGGAACCTCCGGGAAGAACAGTTCTTCACATTATCGCCGATTGAGGCAAATGATGGGTCGAGTCGTTTTGAGAGAATGCGATGCAGGCAGCCTAACAAAAATGGAGAGGCCCAAATTGAGCCTCTCCATTGCCACAGCGTTTTATTTAGTTCTGCTAGTTCGCCTGAACTCCAACAAATCCAAGATTACCGGTAATGGCATTCTCGATACCAGAGGCAGCGTTTTCAGACACGCAGTCCTTGTCGCAGCCCTCGTACCAAACACGAACGGTCACGGTAACTTCCTTATCGGTACCGCTCTCAATAGTCGTCAACTTAGTGGTGCCGGCATGCGCCTGGCCCTGAGCGTCAACGCCGCCAGCATAATCGTCAAAGTTCGAATAAGTTGCAGCAACAATTCCGTCAGCTGCGTTCTTGACCCAATAATCGCCCGTCGTCGCACCATTATCCGTATAGTAGCCCTTGTCAGTTGCAGTGCCCTTAACCTTGAACATCAACCACTGACCATTGCCGACCTTAACAGCAAAGCGGCCCGCGGTTCCCATGGCAGCAGACGCTTTGAGAGTGGTTGCAGCGGTGGAAGAATCAAAATAGACATCCATCTTGCCATTGCTAACACCGAGTTTGAAGGTGTAGTCTGCATAGTTCGTTTTACCGTTTTCGTGGGTAAGTGCGGGCTGGTACTGATCGGCAACGGCATGACCGGTTCCCGTCGTCCAGTGCAAAGTCTCAAAGAAGTTCTCCGCATCAGGAGTAGAGATGGGATAGATCTTAGTCGGATTCTTCTCAGCAGCGGTCATCGTACCTGAGGTCTGACCGACACTCGTAATATAGAGATTCGGGACAGACGAAGTCGTCGTCACGTCAACGCCAGTTGCAGTTACGGCGTTGTTGCTGACAAACCATGCGAAGGTGGCGGAGCCGAGGGCTACGGCTGCCACGAGAACCATGGCGATGGCGGCGCCCATCTGCTTCTTTAATGCCTTGGTATCCATACGGACCCCTTTCTTTCCCCATTCATCCCAGATGACCCTCGAGAAGCCCGGAAGGGGAGCCCGTGCTTTCGTGTTGGATGTTGCTTGCCCATCCTTTAGATATGGAGTTGAGAATACCATAATTCTTACGATTTCCTTATGAGTTTTCGGCAGCCTACATTCCGGCAGATTCATAAGTCTACCTCAGGTTATATGTGGTGCTATGTGAACATCGTTTACCTTATTTGATCTCTCTCCCGCAAAGCTGTAAGTCCCTCTTAAGCCTTGCGACCGCAGTTCCACGCCATCGCATACATTCACCCTCCGCCGAGCTTCGCCCTAGCCCTTCCCCACCCGCTATACTGATGTAGCACGTGTAATTTCTGCTCGCTTGCGTAGGCTGTTTGTTAGGAGGTCCCTATGGCTGCTGCCGCTCAACCTAAAGGAAGCGTTTCCCCCGGATCGATCAAACCGGTGACACGTAAGGCCGTTCGCTGCCAGCGCGAGGTCGCCTGGCTGATCACGCAGGCTGCCGGCAAGTTAGTTGCTACCATCGACGACGTCAACGCACCCACGCCCAGTTTTGTGCTGGCAGCGGCGCTATCGCACGTCCGCGCGCAGGAGCATGCCGCACAGGACCATGGACGCACGATTGACTACAAAGCCGTCATGGCCCCCGACCTCGCAAGCTTTTGTGCGGCTGCAGGGCTGCCCGCGGCTCCCAACGCACTCTCGAACGCAGGCTATATGTTTACGCTCTCGGGTGCGGACCTGATTCGTGACGTCTACGCCTACTGCAGCGACCTCGGCGAGCGCTCGGGTGACGCAGCGCAGGCCAAACCGAGCTACGCGATCAAACTCGCCCTGCGGATGTTCTTACTGGATGGCACCGCCGAAAACGCCTCTGCATAGCAAAAGCGCCGAGCCGAGAATCAATCCCAGCCCGGCGCTCGTTCGTCCTACTTGTCCCCGTCCCCTGCGGGCGAGTTCTTTTGGTTGCGGCGGTTGCTCCAGGTCACGTTGTGTTCCTTGTAGTAATCGGGCGCCTCGTTGCCGCTCGCGCTAATGGGGTCGTTGCCAGTCAGGGTGTCGGCAATATCCTGCACGAACTTAACGAACAGGCTCGAATCGTCAGTCTCGGACGAATCGAAATCGAAACCGAACTCCACCGCGCCGCCGATGATCTTATCCACGCACTCCGGATCGTCGCCGTCCAGCCAAATGACCACGGTGTACTTGTCCACATCGCCCACACGGAAATTCGCGTGGCTGATGGTCGTCACCACGTCTTTGGACGCAAACGGTTCGGTGTTGGGCTCGGGGTTGCCGTCGGCCGCGGCGGCTGCGTAGGTGGTGGGCTCGCCATTGCGATACACCCGCACGCGCGCGGCCTTATCCACGCCCTTGCTGGCGCTGACCACTTTGAGCTTGGCACTGTAGCCCAGGTCGGTCTTGCCGGCGTTGCGGATATAGAAGGTGTACGCCACGTAGTTTTTGCCGTTGTGGCTGCCGTCGATGTCGTCCAGGTTATCGGGCAGGTCCTCGGCAGCGATATTGGTGCCGTTGTCCACGGCGTCGGCCGCCAGGCGCGCGGTGGCGTTGTTAAAGTCGCCGTTGTCGGCAATGGCCACGCCGCGGCGGAACAGCTCCAGGCGGTTGAGGTTGATAGTGAAGTTACCCATGTTTTCCTGCATAAACGACAGGGCGAACAACACGCCAAAGGCAAGCGCCAGCACTACGAGGGCCTTTTGCAGCTTGTCCATGCGCAGCAGCGCCGCGCCGATGCGCTCCATGCGGCGCTTAGGCATGTACATGGAGACGACCGCGTCGGGGTCGATGTCGTCGAGGTCCTGGTCGGCCAGCGCCTGCTCCAGCTCCTCGATGCGCACTACGCCGCGGAGGTCGCGCTTGGGTTTGCGTTTGCCGGAGCGCTTGCGCGGGGCAGGATCGGTGCTGGGGGTGTCCTCGGGCTGACCCTCGGTCAAATCCTCAGCCATGCCCTCGGCCAAATCCTCGGCAGCTTGATCTTTGTTGTCGTTACGCTTGAACAGTGCCATGGCGATCAGATCTTATATTTGGTGCGAATGTAGCCGACGTATTCTTTGACGAGCTCGCGCTCCATGTCGTCGGCGTAGCGGAACTGCAGGCCGCAAACGTTGCGGTACAGGCTGCCCTTGGGCGCGCGGCGCACCCAGCACACGATGCCCAGCTGCTCGGGCAGCTCGTGACGCTCGCCCTGCAGGCGGATCGTGGGCATTTGCACGGCCAGGGCCTCGCCCACATCGGGGAAATCGTTGAGGTAGATAGCCAGACCGCCGGCCGAGACGTCGATGGTCATGGCGTCCTCGGACTCGGAGGTCGGCGCGTTATCGCGCTGGTAGGTCAGGCGCATGGCGACCTTAAAACGCTCGTCGCGGCGCTTGACAAAGCTGCGCTGCTCGGCGACTTTGCGCATTTTCCAGTAGGTGCGGATGCCCTTTTTCTCGACTGCCTCGGGATAGCCGGCGAGCACGAACGTCTCCTCGCCTACTTTGTACTGCAACAGTAGCTTTTGGTTTTCGTCCATGAGCAGCGGTTTGCCGGCGAGCATGGGCGCGCTCATAAGGAAGTACGCCTCGTCCAGGTCCTCTTTGTACGTGGCGAGCATGTTGAAGTCGGTTTTTTGGCCCATGGGCACGTCGAATGCCACCTGAAGCTTGGTCCCCGGCGTTATCTGTTGCTCTGCCATGTATTCTCCCCTAGTCGCGAGCGCCGATATCATCGTCGTGCGCGATGCGCATTGGGCTATTGTAACTGCTTTGCCGCAGGTTTCGATGCGCAGCGCGTGAAATGGCGGGATGGTAGGAGCCGAACGCTAGTGCAGCCGCTCTGCGCGCTCCGTTAGCCGGTACTTGCGGTTGCGGCTCGTCGCCGACGCCGTAGGTTCAAGCTCGCCCTGTGCGATGAGCGCATTGACGCGTACCCTAACCTGGGAGACGGTGAGTCCCGTGCATTCTGCCAGTTCACGTGTTCCCAGTTCGCCGTTGCGCTTGAGTGCCGCCACAATTAAGTCCCCGCCATGATCAATTTGTTCAACCTTCGCTCGGTAAAGGACAACCTTAAACCGGTCGAAACCCGGGCAAAACAATGGCTCGGCCAGACCTTGCGCACGCATGGCATCGAGCATCATTGGAATGCCCGCCCCGTTGCCTTCGGCAGGAGAGCCCGCACCGTCGGGCAATGGGACAAGCGACATGAGCTTCACAAGCGTCGCATTGCGACATCGGGAGCTGCCGTCAAACAGGTTCTCGCGAGTCTTTCCTCCGTATAGGCCACCGGGGTTCGTCACCTCGATACGGTCATCAAAAACGTCGACAGCAATCGATTGTCCACAGAACCGATCTCCGTATTCTCGGTGGATTGCGGCGTTGGCGATTGCCTCGCGCAGGACCTCCTCGGGAATCTCCAGCGAGTCGACACGCGAGACGCCTTGGATCGTCGAGGTTCGCCGCAAATTCTTGGCGACTGCCGCGACGGCATCCGAGACCATTTCGCCCAACGTCCCCTCGCAGATCGTACGGTCCATGAACCTCAACGACCCCGCCGCGCCCTTCTGCGTTCCGACATAGACCGCCACATCGATAAAGAGCTTGGGATAGAACTGCTGAGGATAGGCACCCGCAGCCAGGAGCCCGGCCTTAGTGACATTGCCCTGGGAGTCAAGGAAATTCAGGCGCTCCAGCTTCGTTTTCTTGTCCGGCGCGCCGCGCATCGCACGGGGTGTCAGTGAGAAAGCACGCTCTATCGTGCGGTCGACCAGGGCCTCGTCAAGATCGCCTGCGACCGCACCGGGCACTGCATCGCGATCACTGGGGCTCGTCCGTTCATACGATGACAAGGACAGGACCTCGGTCGACGAGAGCGGAACATCTTTGTCATCGATGCGTTTGTAGCTGCCGCCTTGAGCGCCCCGCTCTATGACATAACAAGGCTTGCTCGACGGGTCGAGCTCCTCAATCGTGATGACCAAAACCACGGTGCCCTGGAGCTCCACGCGTTCAATGGTGTATTTGGGCGGATTGGCCAGTTTTCCGCGACCGCCGGCATCACCCATGCCCGCTACGAATTGGTTGAGCACCTTCTCGGTCTCAAAGTTCTCAACCGGGACAAAGCCCGCGCGCTCGCTCACGCCGAGCACGATAATTCCGCCAGCAGTATTCGCGAATGCGCTAACTGTTTCCCATACGTCGCGGGAAAGCGTCGTGGCGCTCTCCTTGACCTCGACGTTAAGATCGTCCGAGCCCATGCGCCTTAAAGACTCGAGCAGACCGGTCAGCTCGTTTTCGTTCATCTGCATGTCCTTTCGCTCGGCCCGGCGGAGAATGCCACGAATAGATTTCCTTCGTCTCTCAGTTATCTCTCGTAATTATCTCTCATCTTACTGCTATCTCTCATATTAGAGATAATTGAGAGATGAAAGATAAGATGTCTGCCATCTGTTTCATGTAAACATGTTTTTGCTGATAGAACAATCAGTATTGAGACAATACCATGATTGCTTGTCTCTTTGCTGCTCAGTTATCTCTCATATTTATCTCTCGTCTTTCGGTTATCTCTCATATTAGTGACGAATGAGAGACGAGAGATGCGTGAGTGGTGCATGGGCGTGGATTATTGGACGGTCGGAAAATCCCTCAAATAAAAAACGGGGCCGGCCTTACGCCGAGCCCCGTTTTCAAACGGTCAGTTAGTTATCCAACGCGCGAGCATAGCAGTCAACATTACGCCGCTGCGAACACTCCCAAGCCCGTTCCGATAATGCAGATCGCAAAGATGCCCAAGATGATCCAAATGGTCTTGACGCCCTTTTTGTAGAGGGCGACGCAGGCAAAGGTTGCCAGCAAGGGCAGCAGACCGGGGAAGATCGAATCGAACAGATCCTGCAGGACAATCTCCGAACCACCCACGTCAAAGGTCAAAGCCGTGGACAGCGAGACCTGTGCCGCAATCATGGCGCCGATAACGGTCATTCCGAGAACACCGGCAGCATGCGTCATGCGAGACATAAGGTTGCTCTCTTCGGACTGCTGCAAAAACTTGGTTCCCAAGTCGTAACCCAGATGGGCGGCGACGATACGCGTTGCAAAGTTAATCACGGAGTAGATGAGCGCGTACACGATGGGGCCGAGCGGGTTGCCCGTCGAAGCGATGCCAATACCAATGCCGGCGGCAACCACGCGGAACGTACCCCAGTAGAACGAATCGCCGATGCCGGAAAGCGGTCCCATGAGGCCGACCTTCATGGCGTTAATCGAGGACGTGTCGAAGTTCTTATCGGCAGCCGCCTGCTCTTCCATCGAAACCGTTAGACCGGCTACAAACGGAAGCACATGAGGCGTGATGTTAAAGAACTCGGTATGGCGATCGAGCGCCGCATAGTAATCGTCGTCGTTGGGATAGATCTTTCGCAGGGGCTTCTGAATGGTGTACATGAAGCCCATTGCCATCATCTTGTCGTACGACTGCGAGCACTGGCTCGTAAACTGGCGAAGGAACATGCTCCGATACATATCGGGAGTCATAATCGCGTCCTTCTTGGCCTCTTTGAGGTCGGTGTTCTGGATAGCCATTAGAAGTCCTCCTCTTCATCTGCAGCAACCGTCTGCGGACCGGACGAGCCCTCGCGGAAGGCCAGGAGCAGCGCGACGCAAATGGCAGCTGCGGCGACGCCGACCACGTCCATCTTGAGGTAGATGACCATAATGAAGCCCAGGAACAGCCAGGGAAGGAGCTTGTTATCGCCCATGGTCCTGATAAGAAGAGCGAAGCCGATGCAGACCATGACGCCGGACGCAACGTTGAGGCCGTCCATCACAAACTGCGGAATCGCGTTGAGCGCATTGTTGATAAGGTCGGCACCAAAGAACAGCGAGCCAAACACCAGTAGTGCAGACGGAATGCCAATCGACAGCGGCACGATGGTCAGATGGTACAGATTCGCCTTGGCAAGATCGCGATTTGCCAGAGCGGTCTCAATCTTCTTGCAGGCAAAGGCACCCGGAACGGCGTAGCAGAAGTTGCGCCACACCTGAAGGAAGACGGAGACGGGAAGGGCGAGCGCGACGGCAGTTGCCGTGCCCGTACCCGTAATGACGGCAAACGCGCAGCCAAGCACGCCGGAGGCATAGACCTCGGGAGGGACCGCCGCGCCGACCATGATGGCGCCCATGAACATGGACTCCAAAGCAGCGCCGACGATAACGCCCTGCTGGACATCGCCAAGAATCAAGCCGACAAACAGGCTCGTAAACAGCGGACGACCAAGCATCGTAATGCCAAATAATTGCTCGTCCATGGACGCAATAAATGCGACCAGTGCAACTAGAAGATACTGGACAACCATTTCGATCAACCCCAGAAACAGGTCTGCAGGCGAGGCATTCTGCGCAGCTCGCCTGCAGACAACCGCAGCAATTTGAGAGGATTAGTAGTTCATCTGGTGATAGTAACGACGCGTGGTGAGCGGGTGGTTACGGACGTGCTCGAGATGGCAGCTCAGACGCTCGGTGATGGTGTAGGTGACCATCGGGGAGACGATCTTGCGGAACTCGGGGTCGCTGAACGGCAGCTCGACCTCGGCGGTGTCAAACTTGTTCACGCGGACGTTGACGCCCTTCTCGTCGGCGAGCATGTGAGTGAAGTTGTCCACGCGGTCCATGAGCTTACGGGTGTCGTCCTCGCCGTAGAGCATGATGAGGCTCGTGCCTTCCTCGCACAGCTCGATGGTGCCGTGGAAGAACTCGGCGGCGTGGATGGACTTGGTCTTGATCCACTGCATCTCCTCGAGGATGCACATGGCGTAGTCGTAGGCCTCACCCCAGAGCATGCCGGAGCCAATCACCATGTGGTAATCGGTGTCCTTGAAGTCCTCGGCCATGGCGGCGCAGCGCTCGTCCTGAGCGTCCTTGGCCTTGATGAGGTACGGAGCGATGTTGCCGAACTCTTCCATGAAGGTGTCGTACTTGGGGAAGGCGCCGGCGTTCTTGAGGAAGCGGGCGACCAGCGTGATCTGGTAGGTGTAGATGGCCTCGCACAGAACGTCGTCCTCGGCGAAGCTGAAGAACTTGTAATCGGCGTACTCGGTGGCCGGGGTGTTGTCGTTGGAGACATACATCAGCGTGCGGGCGCCCTGCTCCTGGCAGAACTTGGCAGCCTCAATGATCTCGGGGGTGGTGCCGGTACGGGTGGAGAAGACGCAGACCGAGTCCTTGTTGAAGGTCTTGGGCGGGCATGCGAGGAACTCAGCGGCGATCTCGCAGTGGACGTCGACGTCGGCCGTGGTGGTCTCGACCCAATACTTCATCGGGAGCGTGTGGGCCCAGGTGCCGCCGCAGCCGATGAAGAAGATGTTGGAATAACCCTGCTCGCAGACCTTGTCCACGGCAGCCTCAATCTGAGGACGGAGAGCGAGGGCATCGCTCACAACCTTCTCGTAACGAGGCTCATCGAAATTGAACATCCCTTACTCCTAACTCACTTGGATGAACCCTTCATTCATCCCATGACGTTATAATACTTTATATAACTAACTATGCAAGAACTACTTCAGATTTTTTTGATTTTTCTTTAATAAAAAGCCCGCCGATCAAATGATCGACGGGCATAGGCATAGAGCATTGGTTCAATAAATGCCGAGCATCAACGTGTTTCCGGCTAGAAAACGTCCTTGGCAAACACCTTAGCGTCATTGGGGACCTGACGGATTTCGATGGCCACGCCATCGCCCAGGAGCTCTTGGATATGCTCGGCATCTTTCTCGGTCGCAAAGATCGCAGGGGTCGGATGAAGCGTGGTCTCAGGGGTCTTTCGGGTTCCGCCCAGATTGATCTCTTTGATGTCTTTGCAACCCTTAGCGAGACGATAGACATCTTCAATCGTCTCAGTGATGATAAACAGCGAATACTTGTCGGTAACGCCGCTGTTGAGCGCCTCGATAGCAGCGTCAACATCCTTGATGACGAGTTTAACGCCGTTGGGGCGGGCGAGCCTCAAGGCCGCCTTCCTCATGTCGTCTTTTGCCACAGCATCGCTGGCAAGCAAGATGCAATCTACATCCAAAGCGTGAGTCCAGGACATGGCAACTTGGCCGTGAATCAGTCGGTAATCAACTCTCGTAAGCTTAATCATCGTTATCATCTCCGCACGTGATAAAGGGAACGGCAGGTGTGGCCCCTAGCTAGGGCTCGAACCAGAACTAACTAGAACTCTTCTTCCTCGGCGCCGGCAAGCATGTCCGCCGCCTCGCAAAGCTGAATAAACGAACGCGATCCCTCGACCGCGGCTTTGGCCTTGTCCGCATCCAGGGAGTCCAGCTGTGTAACCATTTCCACCAGCAGCGGCAAGTTCATTCCAGCGATTAACGTAAACGATCCGTCGGTCTGCCTCTGAATGAATTCGTTGTTTACAGAGCCGCCAAAGATGTCAGTCACGACAAACCAAGAGTCGGCAGGGTCCCTCGTCTCCATCCATGCATCAATCAACGCCGCGACGTCCCTTGAATCGTCATCGACATAGGCGCACAGGCACTCGATTCGGTCGTTGGTGCCCATCAGAATCTCCAGAGAGCTTTTCATGCCTTGGGCGAGATAACCATGACTCGCTAGCAATATCTTATTCATAGTTCTCCAATACCAATAGGACGTACTATATTGTCATAACAAAGTATATTAGCAATCTACCCTACGTGGTGTGTCTATTTTCCAAATCCGCGAACGGTAACAATTGGTCGGTAAATCGACCAATCTATCGCTAATTTACAAATAGAACTTCAGTCGCTCGGTGCAGTACACCTGACGGGAGATGAAAAGCGGCTCGCCACTTGGGGCATAACGTCTATCGACAAACAGAAGCAGCGAAGAGTCCAGCTCCACGTTAAGGTACGCCGCCTCGAGCTCGCTCGCATAGCAGACCTCGAGCGTACGCGTGTTGGGACCCATCTTGATCCCCTGGCGATCGAGTACCGCCATCAGCGAATCATCGAGGGACTCATGCTCCAAAAAAGAAAGCGCAGCGGAATAGCTATTGGTTTCCAGCATCGTGGGCTTGCCATCCACAAGGCGCAGACGACGGCTACGCAATACCTTTTGGGTATCGTCTACGCCCAGGAACTTCGCGTCTCGCAGACTTGGGAAGTCCCAGCCCATTTCGAGAACCCTGGTAGACGCCTGTTTGCCCGCAAGCTGGCACGAATGGGTAAAGCTCTCACGGTCGTCCGCGGCATACATCTGCGTGTCCGACGAAACGAACGTGCCCTTGCCGCGGGCCCTCTCAACAAGCCCAGCATCTTCCATTTCTTTAATTGCGGAGCGAACCGTTATTCGGCTCACGCCAAATTGCTCGATAAGCTCCGCCTCGGTCGGAAGCTTATCTCCCGGGCGGTACGTGCCGTTGGCGATTGAATCAGAAAGCGCACGAACAATCTGTTTGTACAGGGGGATAACGCTATTTGCCTCAACCATATCAACCATACCTTTACAAGAAATCAGCAGCCTATAGATAAATGACTTATATTGTATTAGAACTTTTTAGCACTCCACGCCATTTCCTATAATGTTTTAGCAAACGAGGGGTTATTTTGCGTAAGCGGTGTAGAGTCCATCCATTTCCACATACAGCTTCAATCTGATGGCGGTATATGCATCCGATAAGCCGATTGATTTTTATCTTCTACCTGTCTCACATTCATCCCTCGTCGTAGAGATGAATGTGAGGTGAGAGATACGTACTTGACGCGCGAGCGTGGATATTTGGACGGTTTTTGGGCTTTTGGCGGCCGATTTCGTCCGAAAATCCACGCTCATGCGGCAGACGTCCGAATTTCCACGCTCGTGTGCCAGAAAATCCACGCTCATCCGGCAGATTGGTCGAAGGCCCCATATGGGTATACTCTCGGGGATTCGACTCGATTCGCCCCCGTTGGGGCGCCAAAGGAGACTGCATATGCCCACTACCTCAACCGACCCGCGCGCCGCTGCCGCCGCGCTGCTGGTGCCCGGTACCACCTGCCATGGTTTTGCCGTCGAGCGCTGCGAGACCGTGCCCGAGCTCGACTCGGACGCTTACGTGCTGCGCCATACCACCTCGGGCGCTCGCCTGCTGCACCTGGCGTGCAACGACGAAAACAAGGCCTTTGCCATTGGCTTTAAGACGCCGCCGGCCGATTCCACCGGCGTGTTCCATATTCTTGAGCACTCGGTGCTGTGCGGATCGGCCAAGTTCCCCGTCAAGGAGCCGTTCGTGGACCTGATCAAGAGCTCCATGCAGACGTTCCTCAATGCTATGACCTACCCCGACAAGACCATCTACCCCGTTGCCACTACCAATGAACAGGACCTGTACAACCTGATGGACGTGTACCTGGACGCGGTGTTCAACCCGGCCATCTATACCAAGCCCACCATTTTTGAGCAGGAGGGCTGGCACTACGAGCTGGACCTGCCGGAGGGCGCTGGCGGCGACGGCAGCGCCGCCAGCCTGCGCGAGGGCACGCTGCGCTATAACGGTGTAGTGTTCAACGAGATGAAGGGCGCGCTGTCCGACCCCATGAGCGTGCTGGACGACGCCGTCAACGCCGCGCTCTACCCCGACACCGCCTATGCGCACGAGAGCGGCGGCGATCCGCGCGCGATTCCCGCGCTCACCTACGAGCAGTTCCTGGATACGCACGCGCGCCACTACAATCCTTCCAACTCTTATATAACGCTCTACGGCGACCTAGATGTGGACCGCGCGCTGGCGTTTTTGGACGAGCGTTATCTGTCGCAGCCGAGCGCTGCGAGCCGCCGCATGGACGCTGCCGTTGCCGCCGGCGAGGACCCGTCCGCGCTGGCACCCAATCCGCTGGGCGTGCAGACGCCCGTGACCTGCGAGTACAAGCGCGTCGAGATGGCCACCACGCCCGAGAACGCCCTGGTGGGCCTGGGCCTTGTGCTGGGCAGCGCACTCGACCGCAAGCGCACGATCGCGGCGGATATCCTGTTCGAGGCACTGCTGGGCTCCAACGAAGCACCGGTTAAGAAGGCCATTCTGGCCGCCGGCCTGGGCGGCAACGTGGTGAGCTACACCGCGGCCGAGTGCCTGCAGCCCTACGAGCTCATCATGCTGCAAAACGCGCAGCCCGGCGTGGCGCGCGAGCTGCGCCGCGTGTTCCAGGACGCCTGCCGCGACCTGTGTGAGCACGGCGTTCCGCGCGAGCGCCTGGAAGCTATCATCAGCAGCAACGAATACGACCTGCGCCAGCGCGACTACGGTATCGCCGACGGCGTGGCCATTGCGTGCGACGCGCTGAGCACGTGGCTCTACGATGACGACGCCGCGACGCTGGCACTCAAGTATGGCCCGGTGTACAAGGAGCTGCGCGGCGAGCTGGAAGGCAGCTACTTTGAGGACCTTCTGCGCGAGCTCGTGCTGGAGAACGACCACATGGCGCTGGTCGAGCTGGTTCCGGTGGACGCCGCTGAGGGTTCGGAGGGCGCCGAAGCTGCCGAGCTGGCAGCCAAGCGCGACGCCATGACCGATGCCGAGCTGGCCGACGTGGTCGAGCGCACGGCTGCGCTGCGTGCCGCGCAGGAGGCCGAGGACACGCCCGAGGACAAGGCCACGCTGCCGCGCCTGCGCGTGTCCGACATTGGCGAGGCGCGCCCCGAGCCGCCGCTGGTCGTAGACACGACCGCGCCCATCCCCTGCCTGCGCCACGGCATCCCCACCAACCGCCTGGCCTACGCCATGCAGTATTTCGACCTGAGCTGCGTCGCATTTGAGGACCTGCCCTATGTGACGCTGCTCTGCCGCCTGCTCAAACAGCTGCCCACGAGCGAGCACTCGGCCGAGGAACTCGACAATCTGCTCGCCGGCAAGCTGGGCTTTTTGAGCTTTACGACCGAGGTCATGACACAGCCCGACGTGGACGGCGTGCGCCCTTATCTGCTGGTGAGCGCCGGCGCCCTGTCCGAGAAGATCGATGCGCTGGCGAGCCTGCCGCGCGAGGTGTGGTCGAGCACGCTGTTGCTCGATGCTGACGCCGACCGCGTGCGCGACGTGCTCACGCAGATTCGCATTGGGCTTGAGCAAGGCTTTATCAACAACGGACACTCGGCGGCACTCGGCCGCGCGATGAGCTACACCTCGCCTTCGGCCGTGGTGCGCGAACAGCTCTCGGGCGTGGACTTCTACCTGTTCCTGCGCGATCTGCTCGAGCACTTTGACGAGCGACTGGACAATCTGCGCGCCAAGCTTGCCGAGCTGGCAGACCGCATCTTTGTGGCCGACGGCTGCCTGGCGAGCTTTACCGGCAGCGATGAGGACTTTGACGCGTACTGGGATGCCGCGGGCGACCTGGGGCTTGGCGCAGGCGACGGCGCCGATGCCGGCCGCAACGTGCTCGTGGTGCCGACGCCGCGCGACCGTCACGAGGCTTTCGTCATCCCCAGCGACATTTGCTTTGCGGCAAGCGCGTGCGACCCGCGTCGCTTGGGACTCGACGTGACGGGCGCCTGGGCGGTTGCCGCCAACGCGCTCTCCTACGACTACCTGTGGAACGAGATCCGTGTGAAGGGCGGCGCATACGGTTGCGGATTCCGCGCGGCTGGCGAGCGTCAAACGGCGTTCTACACCTACCGCGACCCGGCGATCGATCCCTCGATTGAGCGCGTGGCGCGCGCAGGCGAATGGCTCGGCAGCTTTGAGCCCGACGAGGCCGCCTTTGAGGGATTTATCGTGAGCTGCGTGAGTGGCATGGACGCGCCGGTGAAGCCGTACGCGCTCACCAAGCGCCGCAGCACGATCTACCTGGCCGGGCTCGATCCGCATGCGCGCGAGAAGCGCCGCGCCCAGATGCTCGCCGCCACGCCCGGTGAGCTGCGCTCGCTCGGCGCCGACGTGACGCGCATCGCAGCTGAGTCGCCGACCTGCGTCTTTGGCGGCCGAGACGTCATCGCCAAGAGCAACGCCAACTTCAACATAGTCGACCTGTTCGCTTAACGCACAAAGGTAGATTTTTAGGACATGCCTAAAAATCTACCTTTTTTCTGCGGCTTAGACGGGGCGGCGCAGCCCACTGCGGCGGTTTGTCTCAATCTGTAACATCTAGACGGCAATATCGGCTCCAGATGTTACAGATCGAGACGTTTCCGGATGATGCCGGCCCTTTGTCTCAATCTGTAACATCTGGAGCCGATTTTGCCGAGCTACTGTTACAGATCGAGACAAACCGCCGCGAAAGCTCCTCTTCAGCCCAAACAACCGCAAAGGGGCGCAGTTCCAGGTGCCTTTGTGTTGGTTCGAACACTTGTTCTATACGTACATATGTTCTATAGTAGGGGTGTTTGCATCGGACTTGATTTGCAACTAGGATATAGTTGCAGAGTGTGAGGCGGGATGACACGGACCGATAAACTCATCGCCCAACTGCTTAGCTGCCCTTCGACGTATCGGTATACCGATTTTTTAAAAGTCATGGCTTCATATGGCTTTGAAATGGACAACAAAGGCAAGACATCCGGATTGCGCGTTCGCTTTTACAGGCCATCGGATGGCAGGATGTTCGTAATGCACGCACCACATCCATCTGACGAATTGACAGCGGGGACCATTCGAAACATCGTTCGATTTCTGCAAGATGTCGGAGGTAGTCATGAGTAACGTTTTGGCATACAAGGGTTATTTCGCCCCAGTCGAGTTCGATGCCGAACAGCATGTGCTAACAGGTATGGTCACCGGCATTAGGGACGCAATCGTATTTGAAGGCTCCACGGCTGAAGAAGTGGAGCAATGCTTCCACGAAGCCGTCGACGATTACCTTGAGTTTTGCGCCGAGAAGGGTAAGGAACCCGAGCGGGCTTTTAAGGGCTCGTTCAACGTAAGAACGGGCTCTGAGCTCCACAAGCAAGCAGCGCTGACAGCGGCAAAGAAGGGTGAGTCACTCAATAAGTTTGTGACTGAAGCAATCGCTGCGGCGTTGTAGCGTTTACGCAAACGTCAAAAGCACCACAAAGGGGACAGCCCCCTTTGTGGTGCTTTTGACGTTTGCCCAGATAAAACCTGCCAAATAAACCTGTACCTTTTTGGTAGGTTTGCCTGAGGAGGCCGGGATGGATAAAACCGAGTTGCGGCGGACGGTGATTGTCCGACGCAATGCTCTTGATTTGGATGTTCGAGCGGCGAAGTCTGCTGTTGTATGCGCGCGGCTTGTTGAGCTGATGGATCGCTTGGGTGCCGCGGCACCGCACACCGTTGCCGTCTATGCCGCGATGGGTTCCGAAGTCAATCCCGCCGCGTTTGCCGCCGCGGCCGTCGCGTGTGGCTGGCGCGTAGCCTATCCGTGCATGCTCTCGGCAACCGAAGCTGCTGCCTGCGGCCAGCGTATGTGCATGAGAACGGCCGCCGCCGGCGACGCACCCGCGGCCCCGTTTATCGCCCACCCTACGCGGGCCTTCGCAGCCACGGACGTCGACAGCGACCGCTTCCCCATCGTGCCTGCCAAGGCTCTCGACATGGTTGTCGTGCCGCTCGTGGCTTTCGACCGCGCCGGCGCGCGCCTGGGCTACGGCGGCGGCTGCTACGACCGCTACCTGCCCATACTCTCGCCCACATGCCAAATCATCGGCATCGCCTTTGACGAGCAGCGCGTCGACCACGTTCCCACCGACGCCCACGATCTGCCGCTGCCCAACATCGTCAGCGCCTAAATGCCAGCGTCCCTCCCGACAGCCTAGTGCTCCTCGCCGGCGCGGGCCAGGTCGTAGGGCGTGGTCTGGTAGACGTAGTAGTTGAGCCAGTTGGTGTAGAGCAGCTGAGCTTGGCTGCGCCAGACGTTGCGCGGCTCGGCGGTGGGGTCGTCGCCCGGGAAGTAATGCGCCGGCACCTGAGGGTTGAGCCCGCGCTTCACGTCGCGCTCGTACTCCAGGCGCAGCGTGTCGGTATCGTACTCGGGGTGGCCAAATACAAAGAAGCGGCGGCTGTCGGTCGACTTGACGATATACAGGCCCACCTCGTCGGACACGGCCACGACCTCAAGCTGCGGCTCGGCCTCCACGTCCTCGCGGCGCACCTCGGTGTTGCGCGAATGCACGGCATAGAAGCGGTCGTCAAAGCCGCGGACCAGCGGGCTTTGTGGCTTCACCAGATAATGCTCGAACACGCCGCTCGCCTTTGCCGGCAGGTCGTGCTTCTGGATACCGTAATGATGGTACAGACCGGCCTGTGCGCCCCAGCAAATATGCAGCGTAGAGTGCACGTGCGTGGTGGACCAGTCCATGATCTGGCAGAGCTCGGGCCAGTAGTCGACCTCCTCGAACGGCATCTGCTCCACGGGCGCGCCCGTGATGATCAGGCCGTCGTAGTGGATGTCGCGGATGTCGTCGAACGTGCGGTAGAACGTCTCCAGGTGGCCGGCGCTTACGTGCGTGGCCTCGTGCGTCTTGGTGCGCAGCAGGTCCACCTCCACCTGCAGCGGCGTGTTGGAGAGCTTGCGCATGATTTGCGTCTCGGTGGCGATTTTGGTGGGCATGAGGTTGAGGATGAGCACGCGCAGCGGACGGATGTCCTGGTGCAGCGCGCGGTACTCGGTCATGACAAAGATGTTCTCGCTCTCGAGCTGCGCAGCGGCAGGGAGGGCGTCGGGGATGCGAATGGGCATGGATGCTCCTTACGAGTCAGTTGCAGCTATGGTACAACGAGCGGCCCCATCCGCGCGAGCACATCGCTCAGCGATGCCGTCAGCGGCCCGAATCACTCCAAAAATAGAGATTAAGGCATGTCCCAAAAATCTACGGCGCTTTAGCCTAGCAAAGTGGCAGCAGGACGCTACAATGGTTCGACGCGAAAAACTCGGCCGAAAGGATACATATATGTACCAGACGCGTAAGATCGGTGTGGTCGGCCAGGGCCACGTAGGAGCACATGTCGCCAACAGCCTGCTTATGCAGGGCATTGCCGATGAGCTGTACCTGTGCGATATCAACGAGGCCAAGGTGACGTCCGAGGTCCAGGACCTGCGCGACTCCCTTTCGTTTGTCCCGTATAACACCAAAATCGTCAACTGCTACGACCACTACGAGGAGCTAGCTTGCTGCGACGTCATCGTCAACGCCGCCGGCAAGGTCGCGCTGGCCGCTGGCAACCGCGACGGTGAGTTGTTCTTTACCACCGACGCCGCCCGCACCTTTGCCAAGCGCATCGTCGACGCCGGCTTCGACGGCATCTTTGTGAGCATCTCCAACCCCTGCGACGTCGTGTGCACCGAGCTGTGGCACCTGACCGGCTACGATCCCAAGAAGATCATCGGCTCGGGCTGCGGTCTGGATTCCGCCCGCCTGCGCACCGAGATCTCCAAGAAGGTCGGCGTGAGCCCCAAGTCCATCGACGCCTACATGATCGGCGAGCACGGCTTTAGCCAGCTGGCCGCCTTTAAGGCCGCGACCATCGCCGGCAAGAGCCTCAACGAGCTTCAGGCCGAGAACCCCGACAAGTACACTTTTGACCACATGGAGGTCGAGGAGCTCGCGCGCAAGGGCGGCTATGTGACCTACCAGGGCAAGCAGTGCACCGAGTACGCCGTCGCCAACTCCGCCGCGCGCGTCTGCGCCGCCGTGCTACACAACGAGCACGCCGTGCTTTCCGCCTCCACGCTCATGACCGGCCAGTATGGTGAGGAGGGCATCTTCACATCCCTGCCGTGCGTGATCGGCGCCGAGGGCGTCGAGGAGGTCTACACGCTCGACCTTTCCGAGCACGAGCTCGAGGGCTTCCACAAGAGCTGCCAGCACATCCGCGACAACATCGCCCAGCTCGACTGGTGGGATGCCGAGGCTTACGACGCCAAGTAAGCGTCGGTTGCCGCGACACCTCACGAATCTAAGCGCGATACCAAGCGGGCCGCGCCGGAAATCCCCGGCGCGGCCCGCTTTTTTGACTCGCGCTGCGCCCTTGCGAATCGAAGGTGAATGGTTTTCCCGTTACCTAGTACTGCTCGATGCCCATGTAGCGACGAACCTCGGGGCTGTGGTCGAACACCTTACCGCGGGCTGCGCGCAGCTCGCAGCTCATCGCGTAGAAGAAGATCGGCTCCAGGTACGAACGCACGCTGGCGGGCACGTCGCCTACGCCGTACTCGAGCGCGTCGAGCACCATGATCGTGTCGGTGTGCGTGCTGAGGAACGCAAGAGCGCGCTCCTCCATGGGGCGGCACTCGCCCGCGCCAAGCTGCACAAAGTAGAACACGCCGGGCTCGGTGGCCTCGAAGGGACCGTGGAAGTACTCGCCGGAGTGAATATAGCAGCAGTGCTGCCACTGCATCTCCATGAGCGAGCAGATGGCCATGGCATAGGTCTGGCTAAAGTTGGGGCCGGAGCCCAGGATATAGAAAAACTCATGCTGCTGGCAGAGCTCGGCAAAGCAGGCCCCCAGCTCGGCGTTGACCTTCTCGCGGGCGGCGGGCAGCAGCGCATCCATCTGCTTAAGGCCTTCGTACATGTCGGCGAGTGCCTCGTAGCCTTCCTGCTGGTCGAGCAGCTCGGCGGCGATCAGGGCGCCGATGCCCTGCGGCACCTCGGCCTGCGACACGCCCTCGCCCCAGGGGTAGACCCAGGTGGTCCACTTGCCGTTGTCAATCTTGGAGCCCTCGCAGTCGGTGAGGGCGACAACCTCGGCGCCAGCGGCCAGCGCCATCTCGCAGCCGTCGACGACCTCCTGCGTGTTGCCGCTGTGGCTGCAGGCAATAACGAGCGACTTCGGCCCTAGGCTCTTGGGGGCCATCAGGCAAAACTCGCGTGCCGTGTAGACCGTCGAGGTAAACGTGGTGGCCTCGCGCTTGAGCAGCTCGTTAGCCGGCATGAGGTCGATCATCGAACCGCCGCAGGCGATCCAAAAGACGTTCTCGATCTTACCCTTGCGCTCGATAATTTCCTGAATCAGATCGTGTGCGTTCACGGTGACGCTCCTCCTTGTGTGGCGGCTTTGGACGACGGCAGCTCGTACCTGCAGTCGTTCTATGTTGTTCTATTTATAGCATGCAAGCAGGTGCCCGTGAAGTCATTTCAGCAAATTTGTTCTATGTTGTTCTATCTATGGACGTTAGATGTCGAACACGTAGCGCGAGCCCACGATCTTTTGACGACCGAGCAGCAGGGGCCGCTCGTCCTCATCGGTAAAGTACGCCTCCATATAAAAGAGCGGCTCGCCGACCGGCACCTCCAACAACGGGGCCACCTGAGCATCGGCAAGCGCAATCTCCACGGTGCAGGGGTCGGACTTGAGCGGTGCGCGGCCCGAATGCTCGGCAACGAGCGCAAAGATTGAATTGTCCGTGAGGTCCTTGTCGGCAAGCGTCTGCAGGTAGGGATGGTCGGCCAGCACAAAGGCGTTGTTCTCGAGCATGACGGGGATGCCGTCGGCCGTGCGCACGCGCTCGACCACGATGAGCTCGCAGCCGGGTTCCACACCAAAAAACGCCGCGTCCTCGCGCGTCGCCGCAACCACCGTGCGCGATACCAGGCGTGCTCCAGCCACCATGTCGTTGGCGGCACAACCCTCGGTGAAGCTCTGGACGTCGCCCTTCTGGCGAATCTTGCGCTTGAGCTTGGGAGCGCATACAAAGGTGCCCCTCCCCTGCTGGCGGTTGAGGTAGCCCGCGCGCGACAGCTCCTCGATGGCACGGCGTACGGTGATGCGCCCCACGCCGTAGGACTTCGCGAGCTCCATCTCGGAAGGAATGCGCGAGCCGGCCGCGTACACGCCGCGTGCGATCTCGCCCTTTAGATCGTCCATAACCTGCTGGTACAGTGGCACGGCGGATACGTCAGTACGGTCGGTCTTGCTATCGGCTACCATCGTTTACGCTCCATCCCGCGCATGCTCGGATTCAAACTCTTCAATCGCCGCCATAAACTGCTCGCCAAGGGCGTCGGCCTTTTTCTCGCCGATGCCGTTGACCTGGATAAGCTCGTCGCGCGTCTGAGGGCGCAGACGGCACAGGCCTCGCAGAGCCTTGTCGGAAAAGACCATGTACGGCGCCATCTCCAGCTCGGTCGAGATCTCCTTGCGCAGGGCGCGCAGGCGCTCAAACAGCTCGGCATCGTCGCCCACGCGCGGGCGCTGGTCCAGCTCGGCCTCCTCGCGCAGCAGATCCACCGCGCGGCGGGCGCGAGCCGAGACCTTGCGCTTGGACGCGCGACGCTTGACGGTAAAGGCAAACGCCTCGTCCTCGACCTCGCCGGCACGCGGACCCAGTCCCACGACCGGGTACTGCCCCTGCGAGGTGGCCAGATAACCACGACCGCACAGCTGGCCGATGATGTCCTTGATGCGCCCGATCGATTCGCTCGACAGCTCACCGTAGCCGCGGTCCTCGTCCAGATGCATCTGGCGAATGCGCTCGGTGTTGCCGCCGTGGAGCACATCGGCGATGAGCGACTTGCCAAAGCGCATGGGTCGCGTGGCCACATAGCGCACGGCGGCGCGGGCCATATCGGTGACGTCCTCGACTTCGAACTGCGTGAGGCAGTTGCTGCAGTTGCCGCAGCCCTCGGCTTCGTCCGTGGCGGTGCCGCCCGCGGCGGCTGCCGCATGCTCGGCCGCGGCCTCGTCGCCAAAGTAGCGCAGCATGTATTCGCGCAGGCAGCCGGTGGTATTGCAATAGCCCTCCATCTGGCTGAGCAGGCGATATCGATTCTGGAGCGCCCACGCGCGTTGCTCGTCGTCGAGCGCTTCGTCGGCAGCATCGCCGCGGTCGATCAAAAAGCGGCGCATGCGAAAATCATTTCCGTTCCACAGCAGGTGGCAGCTGGCCGGGTCGCCATCGCGGCCGGCGCGGCCCGCCTCCTGGTAGTAGGCCTCGATGCTCTCGGGCACGTTGTTATGGATCACGTAGCGCACGTTGGGCTTGTCGATGCCCATGCCAAAGGCGTTGGTGGCAACCATCACCTGGATGTCGTCGTCGATAAAGGCACGCTGGCTTTGACGACGGGCGTCGTTGCCCATGCCGGCATGGTAGCGGCCAACGCGAATGCCGCTGGGGCCCAGCGCCTCGGTAAGCTCACCTGCCAGCGCATCGACGGTCTTGCGGGTCGAGCAATACACGATGCCGCTCTCGCTCGAATGCGCGATCACATAGTCGCGCACCCACGCGGTCTTGGCCTTGTCGCCCATCTCTTCGCAGCCAAAGTAGAGGTTCTTGCGATCGAAGCCCGTCACCACCGTCGCGGGTTTTTGCAGGCCGAGCATCTGCTGAATGTCCGCACGCACGCGCTCAGTCGCCGTAGCGGTAAAGGCCGCCACGATGGGGCGCTGCGGCAGGGAATCGATGAACTCGCGAATCTGCAGGTAGGCGGGGCGGAAATCCTGGCCCCATTGGCTTACGCAGTGGGCCTCGTCAATGGCCACGAGCGGAACGCCAATGCCGGCGGAACCCGCGGCCTCCTGGGCAAAGGCTAAAAAGCGCGGCTCGAGCAGGCGCTCGGGCGCCACGTACATAAGCTGGTAGCGGCCCTCGCGCGCCCGTTTGAGCACGGTGTTTTGCTGGGCCGGAGTAAGACTGGAGTTGAGATAGCTGGGGCGCGCACCCGCCGCTAGCAGCGCGCGGGTCTGGTCTTCCATAAGCGACAGCAGCGGACTCACCACAAAGGTGATACCGGGCAGCATGAGCGCGGGCACCTGGTAGCAAATGGACTTGCCGGCGCCTGTGGGCATAACGCCCAGCGCGTCGCGACCGGCAAGGATCGCATCCACCATGCGATCCTGTCCCGGGCGAAACGAGGTGTAGCCAAAATAGGCGCCGAGCGTGTCGAGCGCCATCTGCTGCATGCTATCGGTCATGGTTTCCTAACGTCCAAGTCATCTGCCGCCGATTATACGCCGCCACGCGGACCGGTGCCGCACGGCTGCCGGCCACGACATGGGTAGTCATTGGGGACGTTCTTAAACGACTAGTCAAACAAGAATATCCCTAACGACTACTCATTTAAGTCTGTCCCCAATGAGTGCAATGACTACTCCGCCGCAGGTAGAGGACGGACAGCGAGCGACGTCCAGGGCGAACAAGTTGGCATGAAAAAGGCAAGGCATAGACCTTCTGGTCATGCCTCGCCTTTTGAATGACAAATTGTCGCCCTGGGCGGCGCGCAGCGTCGGCCCGTTACGCGGTTTGGTAAAACCGCGTAACTTACATGACCATAACGTAGCGCGATCCCACGTAGTACTGCTTACCCATCAGGACCGGCTCGCCATTGGGGCCGATAAAGCCGGCACGCAGATTGAGCAGTGGATCGTGCGGAGCAATGCCCAACTCGGCCGCTTGCTCGGCGTTAGCGCGAACGGCCTCGACCGTACGGTAGCCAACCGAGACAATCGGCGTTCCGCCAACACGCTCGACCTCGGCAAAAATCGACTTGTCCTCAAGATCGGCCGTCAACAGCTCACGGTATGTATCAAACGGCACAAAGATGTTTTCCTCAAAGATGGGCTCGCCGTCGGCCGTACGCACGCGCTTAATGTGCAGTAGCAGCGCGTCCTTCTGCAGGCCAAAGAACTCCATCTCGTTTTGACGTGCCGGCACAATCTGGCGATCGACCACGTGTGCACCCGCCTTCATGTCATTGTCGGCACACAGCGCGGTAAACGTCTGCAGCGTCGAGGCGTGGAACTGGCGGTTGATGTGCGGCGTGGAGACAAAGGTGCCGCGGCCCTGCTGCTTAACCAGGTAGCCATCGGAGCACAGCTCCTCAACGGCGCGACGCACCGTAATGCGGCTTACCTCGTACTGCTCGGCAAGCTCAAGCTCGGACGGGATACGCTCCTTGGGTGCATAAACACCTTTCTCGATCGCATCCTTGATTTCGTCGTAAATCTGCTGGTAAAGTGGTGCATTTTTGGGTGCGGGCATATCTGATCACTCTTATCAAAATAGCGAAATAACTAATACGTATATAACGTCTTTTTATATGTTATCTCAGTTTGATAAAACGATACACCACATACAGCAAATCCTTACTTGCCGTCGTCCTGCTGCAGACTGTCCTGCTCGCTGAGGCGCGCCTGCCTGCTGGCCATGCGCGCGGGCTTGTCGGGATCGGGTACGGCCGTGGGCATGGGCTCGTCGACATGACCGCCCCACCAGCCGCCCACGAAGTTGAGCGTGTGGAACACATTGATCACGGCGCCGGGATCAATATCGCACACCAGCTTGATAATGTCCTGGCTCTCGTAGGTCGAGACAACGGCGTGCAGCAGATACATCTTTTCGCGGCTGTATCCGCCAATGACCTCGGCGCAGCTAATGCCATGCTGAAAATGGTCAACATAGGCTGTCATGACCTCGTCTGCCTTGCGTGTCGTGATCTGCAGCGTCACACGGTCGTAGCGTCGGTAGAAACTGTCGATGGTCTTGGTCGAAATAAACTGGAACACGATGGAATACGCCGCATTGTCCCAGCCAAACATAAAGCCAAAGATCGCCAGGATAGCGCAGTTAAAGCCAAAGATGACGCCCCAGATGGTCTTGCCTGTATGGTTGGAAACCCACAGCGCGATAAAGTCGGTGCCGCCGGTGGATGCGCCGGACTTAAGCGCGATGGCGGCGCCCAGGCCCGAGACCACGCCGCCAAAGATGATGAGCATGATCTTGTCGCCCAAAAACGGGGCGAAGTGAAAGATGTTGAGGAACAGCGACGAGAGCATGACCTGCATCATCGAGAAGATGACGAAGCGCTTGCTGATGCCGCTCCAGCAAAGGAGCGCCACGGGGATGTTGAGCGCGAGCATGCCGAGCGAGATGTCGATATGAACGCCGCCGAGCGAGGTGACGCGATCGAGCAGGACCGCGACGCCGGTGAGGCCGCTCGGAAGCAGGTCGGCGGGGCGAATGAACGCCTGAATCAGAAATGTCTGGAGAACGGCGGAGATGGTGACCGCCACGGCAGTAATGGCGCGGCGGACGATGGTGAGACGGCCGAGCACGAGCACGCGGTCCGTGAGCTGATCGATGGCGTTCGCCACGTAGGCTCCTTTCGAAGGCAGATGTAATTGTGGGGCATGCCGGCGATTGTAGCATGGAGCGCGAGAGGGCGCTTCAATTCACCCTCTCTCGACAACCAAAACGAGCCAGCAGCTCCCCAACCAAAGAGCCAAATTCTAAGTGAGTAGACTTTTCGCGATCTACCAAGCGCACTCAAAACAGCCACCTCTCCGACCTGCGGTTTTACTAAGGCAGATACGCTTTGTGCTCGGCATGTGCCAAAAAGTCTACTCACTTAGTCCGAGTCGAAGCCAAACGGATCTAAATCGAAGCCAAAATGAGCCAATCCACCGCAAGAGACGTGTGAATCCGCACTTCTTGCGGCGAATTGACGCTACAAAGCGGTCAGAATGTCGGCGAGGTTGTCGATGACGGCGTCGGCTCCCGTTTGGTCCAGGTTAACGCCCTCGTGCGGACGCAGTGCCAGGACGCGCGCGCCGGAGCGCTTGCCGGCCTCGATGCCCAAAGGCGAGTCCTCGATAACCAGGCACTCGGTAGGCTCCACACCCAGCGCCTCCATGGCACGCAGGTAGATCTCGGGGTCGGGCTTAAATGCACTGCACTCGTGACCGCTGATGGTGTAGTCCAGCACGTCGGTGATACCGGCAATCTCCACCAGCTCGTCAATGAGCTCGCGATAGGACGAGCTCGCGATGGCACACTTGACGCCGCGCTCGTGCAGCTCACGCATCACCGGCTCCGTCTGCTCGTTGAGTAGCTCGGCATACGGAACGGGATGGTCCGGGCTGTAGACCTGCTTGTACTCCACGCGCAGGCGCTCGCGCAGCTCAACATCGTCGGGCACCAGCGCCTCCCAAATGGCGGGCTCGTTAGACCCCGAAAGATCGGGGATCTCGTCAAAGTGGAACCCCTTCTCTTCCATAAACGCCACGCGACGACGGTTGTAGAACCACTCGGTATCGACCAGCACGCCGTCCATATCAAACAGCACTGCCTTGATCATACGCATCTCCTCCCACCTGCCAAAAAGGGACAGGTTTATTTTGGTAGGTTTTATCTGGGGTTTTATGACGCAACGGACACGCCCCCAAAGCAAAAAGGGGACGGGGCGCAAACCCCATCCCCTCTCAATCAACCCGTAAGGTCTACTTACTTGTGATTAGTAGGAAAGCTTCCACATGTAGCGACGCATGGTCAGCGGGTGCTGACGGGCCTCGGCGATCTGGTTGCCGTACTCGCGCATAACGGCGAGGTGCAGCAGCGGGTTGAAGTAGGTGACGACGCTCGCGGGCACGGCGTCGGCCAGGCCGTAGTCCTTGGAGTCGATCAGAGCGACCTTGGCGCCCATGCGCTCAAGGAAGGTGAGGGCGCGAGCGTCCATCGGACGGGTAGCACCATCGGACATGAAGAAGACGTAGGGCTTACCCTCGGTGGAAACCTCGAACGGGCCGTGGAAGTACTCGCCGGTGTTGTAGGCGGCGGCGTCGATCCACTGCATCTCGGTGAACAGGAAGGCGGCGTGAGAATAAGCCATCTTCTCGGAGGCACCGGAGGCCATGAAGTAGATCATCTTGTCGTCCTTGAAGTCCTCGGCGAACTTCTTGGCGAGCTTCTTGCAGTGCTGAGCGGCGTTCTCGCAGAGATCGAAAACGTTGGTGAGGCCGGTGATCATGTCCTCGTAGTGGTCATAGCCCTCGGTCTGCTGAAGGATCTCGAGAGCAAGAGCGATGGCATAGCCGGGCTTCTCGCACTTGGCAGCGTAGTTGGCGTGGAAGCCGTGAACGATGACGTGGTCGGCGTCGACGGTCAGAGCGGAGCCAGCCTTGTTGGTGAGGGAAACGACCGGGCAGTTGTGCTTCTTGGCGGTCTTGTTGGCCTCGACGGTCTCGGGCGTGGAGCCACCGAGGGAGCAGGTGATCACGAAGGTGTGCTCGTTGACCCAGGAAGGCGTGTCGTAGTTGAACTCGTTAGCGGTGAAGATCTGAACGTTCAGCTTGTCCGTGTTGTTGGCCAGGAAGTACTTGGCGGGGTAAAGGTCGGACATGGAAGCGCCGCAGCCGACGAAGGCAACGCTGTGAATCTCGTGGTTGGACAGGACGTCAGCGACGATCTGCTTAGGGAGGTTAAGGTCGATCTCGTACATCTGACACATTCCTTTCGATTTTTTGCGGCGCCACATTGCCGGACGCTCGCAGGGTTACCGTAGTTAGGACCGAGTCGCCGGCCCGTTGAGGATGTGACAAGGGAACTGTCCCTTTGACACATTTAGGGATGGAAGCCTGCCTGGGGTATGGGATGCCAGGCAGGCCCCCGGGGAAAGCGGTTAGACGCTTGGTCGCGACTAGGCCAGGATGCCGGCCGCGGAGAGGGCGATGCCACCCACGATGGCGATCACGAGAAGCCAACCGGTGTTGACGTTCTTCTTGATGAGCCAGTACATAAGGCCGGTGAGGCCAAGGGAGATCATCTGGGGCATCATGCCGTCCAGGATGTCCTGGATAACGACGGTGCCCTCAGCGAACTGCAGCGGGGTAGTGGCGCCGATCAGCGTAGCGATCATGCCGCCCACGGACATAAGACCCACGATACCGCAGACATACATGAGCTTCTCCATGAGGTCGCCGCCCTGGAGCTTGCTCAGGTACTCGTGGCCACCCTGGTAGCCGATCTTGGCTGCGAACCAAGTGATCAGCACAGAGGGGACGATGGAGATGAGCATGGCCAGGATCGGGCCCATGATGGAGCCCTGTTGAGCCAGCTGAACGCCCAGGCCAAAGGCGATAACGCGGATGGTGCCCTGGAAGAAGGAGTCACCGATGCCGGAAAGCGGACCCATGAGGGAGGTCTTGACCGCGTTGATCGAATCGGGGTCGAAGTTCTCGGGATCCTTGGCGTACTCCTCCTCCATGGAGGCGGCGAGGCCCAGGATGAAAGCGCTCGTCTGCGGGGTGCAGTTGTAGAACGCCATGTGACGGTGGTAAGCCTCTTTTTTAGCAGCGAGCTGCTTGGGGTCAGACTCGTCGGGGTAGAGGCGGTCGAGCGTGGGGACCATGCCGTAGAGGAAGCCCATGTTCATCTGACGCTCGTAGTTCCAAGAGGCCTGGATGGCCCAGGAGCGCCAGAAGAACTGGCTGACCTTCTTGTTCAGGGACACGTCCTTGGTTGCGGTTGCCATAGTGTGTTCCTCCTTAGTCTTCGTCGTCTTCGAGCGGATCGTAGTCGGAATCGACACCGGCGGCTGCATGGGAGCCATTGAACTTGAAGCCCATGAAGACGATAGCCAGGCACACACCGATCAGAGCGACCGCGATGACGGACAGGTTGAGGTAGGCGGCGAGCAGGAAGCCGATGAACAGGAACGGGGTCATACCCTTCTTGATCATCATGGTGAGCAGCAGGGCCAGACCGTAGGCGGTCATGATCTTGGTCGAAACGTTCAGACCAACGGACAGCCACTCGGGAACCATGTTGACGATGGCCTGAACCAGGTCGGTGCCAACAAAGACGGCCAGGAAGATCGGCAGGAAGTACATGATGGCGTACAGACCGGAGCCGGCGCAGATGTGCATGCGGTAGGCGGTCTTGAACTTGCCGTTATCAATCGCGCTATCGGCCACATGGGTGAGGGCGGCGATGATCGAACGGAACACGATGCCGAGGAGCTGACCCAAGACGGCGACCGGGATGGCGATCGTCATGGCGGTCTCGGCGGAAGCATCGGTCAGGCACGCAAAGGCAGCGGCCACGATGCCGCCCAGGACCATATCGGGCGGAACGGCGGCGCCGACCTGCACCAGGCCCATGGACACGAGCTCGACGGCGGCACCGACGGCAAGGCCGGTGGGCACATCGCCCAGCAGCAGACCGACGAGCGTAGCGCCAACGAGGGGCTGCTCGAAGTTAAGACGACCGAGCAGGCGGGAGTCCCACATGCAGAACACGCCGACGAGGCCGACGAGCACCGCACTGATGAACGTATTCATACCCTTCTCCTTTCAGTCAGGCAAATGCCTGGTTGATTACAGCTTGGCGTCGATGTCGACGCTCTGATACGTAGGGGTCTGCTGGACGTAGAGCTTGATGCCCATGTCGAGCAGCTGGTTGACGTCGGCCTTCTGGTTGGCGTCGAAGAAGACGGAGCTGTCCTTGCCGCCGACCTGATCGGCACCGTCGTGGTTGGCGGTGGCGCCCAGGTTGATGGCGTCGAGCTTGTAGCCCTGGCAGAACTGCAGCATCTCGGCCGTGTTGCCAAAGACGAACATGACGCGCTCGCCGAGGGTGTTGAGCTTGTCCATCTTGGCGAGGGCACGCTCGACGGTGAAGACGTTCAGGCGCACGCCCTGGGGCTTGGCCAGCTTAAGAGCGCCCTTCTTGATGTCATCGTTGGCGGCAGCGTTGTCGACGACGATGATGCGCTCGGCCTGAACCTTGGTGGTCCAGGTAAAGACGACCTGGCCGTGCAGCAGACGGTAGTCAAGACGTGCGAGGACGATCTTGGCGGGACCGGAGCTGTGACGGGACGCCTTGGCCTTCTTGGCGGGAGCCGCGGCGACCTCGACCGGTGCGTTGGGGTTGGTCAGACCGGTGCGGGCCTCGTTGATGAGGGCCGCGAGCTCGGCACCCTTGACGGGGGCGGGGCTCATAGCGAGCGTCAGTGCCAGCGGAATGTTGAAACCGCTGATCACCGTGAATGCCGCACCGTTGCGGGAAAGCTCGACCATGCTGTTGTTGACCGAGCTGCCGAGCATATCGGTCAGCACATAGACGGTGTCGTCCGCGTTGAACGTGGCGATCATGGCGTCCACCTTATTGGTGATGGGCTCCTTGTCGTCACGAGCAAGCGACACGACGTGGACGTTCGACACGTCGCCGAGAACCATCTCGAGCGTGTCTTTGGCGCCTGCGGCCAGGCCGCCATGAGATGCGAGAATGATCTGATTCATCTTGCCTCCTCCTTTTCGTTATGGTCATTATAACGTCTTATACGTTGCGGATATTGATAATTAGTATATAAACCGTTCGCGGGTGAAAAACGACCGTTGGCGGGTTTAACGCAATCGAAACGATGGTCTTGGGTAGGTCGGCGCTGGCTAGGCACCGCCCGGCCAAACGCCGGGCGCTACCTGCTCAAACACTCCGCCAATCCCCTATCGCACGAAGTACCAGGGGCTTTCCTGCACAGTGGGCTCCAGCGTAATGCCCGTGCGCTCGCGGAACAGATCCATGTCCTGCGATTTCTCCGTCCACCACGCGTTGGGCTTAAAGGTCATGCTCTCAATGACATGGCCGACAAACACACTGTTGCGCAGCTTGGAAAAGTCGGTGTTCATGATCACGATGGACGCGAGCACCAAAACGATGCCCAGAACCTTGATCGCACCGGCGGGCTCGGCGTAGACACCAATGCCCAGCAGCACGGTGACAACCGTCTCGAATGACATTACGACGGGAACTTTCGACGTCTCGAGCCCCATGGACAGACCCTGCATATATAAGACATAGGCCACGGCTGTGGGGATGAGTCCAAAGCCAAGGAACAGCAGCAGCAGCTGTGGCGACATTGCCGCGGCGACATCTGGCCACGGAGCCGCGATAGCCGCCATAACCGCACCGCCAAAAACAAGGCCCCAAAACGTGACAGCCAGCGGGTGGACCGTCTTGGTTGCTATCCGGCTAAACACCGCGAGCGACGCGCCACAAAAGCCCGCAATCACGCCCGACGTGACGCCCCAAACCGAAAAATGAAAACCGGAAAGGTCGCCATCGGTCACTGCAAGTACACAGCCACCGATGTTAAAAGCGATGGCAACGAGCTTGTTGGGAGTCACATCCTCGCGATAAAGTACGCGGCCGAGCATGACGCCAAACACCGGCGAGGTGTAGAGCAGCACCGAGGCCGTGGACATGCCCACCTCGCCCATGCACTCGTAATAAAGCGTGTTAGCGGTGGCGAGGCCGATAATGCCAAGAAGCGCACAAGGAACAAGCTCTTTAGGACTTGCCTTGAACAGTGCCAGGGGACCCGATGCCTTTCCCTCACGAGCACCTCCCTGGCAACCCATGAATGCCAAGACCGGAGCCATTAAGACGGCACCCGACAACAAGCGAAAGGCAGCCATACTCTGGGACGTAACGCCCATGGCCGAGATGCCGTTTACAAAGATTCCGATGCTGCCCCACATAAGCGCGGCGATCAGCACCAGCACATAGCCCAGATTGCTCCTCTTCAACGCAGCCTCCTCGGTATTGTTTCCAATATGTTTCACACTACGTTATAGTCGTTATATACATTTTTCAAGACACAAATCGGTGAGCGGAAAAGTGATCCGTTTTCCTCCGTCCCCAGCGGATTACTTGGCGGTTGCGGTGAAATAGTTCCTAAATAGATGCTTCAAGCCCCCCAAACAGGAACTATTCCACCACAACTTATGAGGACATCGAGCTGTTAGGCCGCTCTATCCCCTAGTAGTCCAGCTTCCACATGTAGCGGCGCGTCATGTAGTCCTTGTGGGTGACGGCAGAGAGCGCGCGCATGTACACGTTGTTGAGGATCGGGGCAAAGATCAGGTGGTTGAAGTACTCGCTCACGCTGTCCTTGATGTCGTTGAGGCCGAGCTCCTTGGCGTCGAGCTGATAGACGCGCTCGCCACCGTACTGATTGACAAAACGGATGCCGCGCTCGTCGTTGCAGCGGCTGCGGCCGACGCTGATGAGCTGGAACAGCGAGGTACGCTTGTCCAGAATCTCGAAGGGGCCGTGGAAGAAGTCGCAGGTGTTGATGGTGCAGGAGTCGATCTGCAGCATCTCCTGCACGTTGCAGATGCTAAAGACGTAGGCGGCACCAAAGAGCGGACCCTGAGCCATCACGTTGATGCAGGGCTTGTCGGCGTTCTGCTCGGCCCACTTGGCAGCAAGCGGACGGGTGTACTCGACGGCCTTTCGATAGATGGGGTCGACCAAGTCGAAGGCGGCCATAGCGGTCTCGTACTCGGCATAGCCCTCGGTCTGCTGCGTAAGCTCCATGGCGATCATGGTCACGACGGCGGAGTTGGTGCGGCCCATGCAGGACTCGTCGACGGCCAAGCTGTCGTACTGGATCTTGTAGTCGCAGACCTCAGTGAGGCCGGACTCGTCAACATAGATGGCGATGGTGCTGGCGCCGTGGTCCTTGGCGACCTGGGCGGCGACGATGGTCTCCTTGGTGCCGCGCATGGACACGACGACGGCCAGGGTGTTCTCGTTGACGTAGGCAGGGGTTGCGTGCACGAACTCGTTGCTGGTGTAGCTGGAGCTCACGACCTGCGTGGCCTCGTGCTCCATAAAGTACTGAGCAGGATAGTTGCCGCCGTTGGATCCGCCGGCGCCAATCCACACGACGCGCCTGATGCCGCCCTTGTCTGCCTTGTCAGCCAAAACCTGGGAGACGACATCCTTAACCTGTTCCTGAGTAGTCATCGTGCATCAGCCTTTCTTCTCGTTTGATGCTCTCGATGGCATACAAGTTATATACATGTTTTGGCTATGTCGACTAGTTGTATGCTATATTTGTCTTAGAAATTTTGCTGGTAAAGTTTTCGGCAATCCATTACCAGCGGTTTTGTTGTCATGTTGGATACATGCTTGGTTCAGTAAACATACAAGTTAGATATAGGTTGTTCGCATGAGCACTTCGTCAAAAAAGAACTTGGCCCAATACGAGCGTCTGGCGGGTACGCTGCGTGACCGCATCGCCGCCGGCACCTACGCACGCGGAGACAAGCTGCCGTCCGAGATGGAGCTCATGGACGAATCGGGGCTGTCGCGCAGCACCGTGCGCCACGCGCTTAAGGTGTTAGTTGACGAGGGCCTGGTGCGCACCGAGCGCGGACGTGGCACCTTTGTGGCCGACACGCCCGCGCTCCACGAGAACAACCTGGTGTTTTCGAGCTATACCAAGCAGGTCGAAGGCCGGGGCATGAAGCCCACCACGCGCACGGTGGACTCGGGCTTTGCCAAAGCAATGGGCAGCGTGGCCAAGTTCTTTGACGCTACCGTGGGCAGCAAGCTTGTCAAACTTGTCCGCCTGCGTTACCTGGACGATGCGCCACTGTGCCTGGAGACCACCTATCTACCACCGAGCTTTGAAGCACTCATAGATCGCGATATCAACGGTTCGCTCTACGCCACGCTGCGCCAAGAATTCCATCGCGCGCCGGCACAGGGGCATAAGACCTTTGAGGTGTGCTATGCCTCGCAAAACGAGGCGTTTTTGCTCAACGTCGAGCGCGGGCAGGCACTGATCCTTATCACTGACTACGTCTACGACACCGACGGCCGCCCGCTGCACATCTCCAAGCGCATCCAACGCACCGACCGCGCCAAATACACCGAGCCCATCGGCTAGCGCACCAAACGAGGCAAAATGTACCTAATAAACGTTTTATCTGCGCTTTTTATTAAATCTCAAACCGGCATGGCGCAAATGCCAACATCGCCTGGCAACACGCGCCGCCCAAGTTCAACTGTTCCTGCCCAGAATATCCAGCACCGTAAATCTAAGTGAGTAGACTTTTCGCGACCTGCCGAGCACATTCAAAACAGCCACCTCCGTGACCTGCGGTTTTACTAAGGCAGATACGCTTTGTGGTCAGCCTGCGCCAAAAAGTCTACTCACTTAGCTCGCAAGGCGTGCCGAGGGGACAATCCAAGTCAAAATAGCGTACAAACGCCGCACTTCTTGCGGCGATTTGATACCACAAGACAGCCAAAAACCTGTCCCTAAATGGTAGGTTTGAATCCTTGGGTGACAAGTGCGGGGAACCAGGTTGGCTTGGGCTGGTTGGGCGTGCGCTCGGCTAGGACCAACTCCATCCAACACATGTCGTACCAGCGGCCGAACTTTTGGGCGCAGCGATCGAAGGCGCCCACCAGGCGATACCCCATATGGGCATGGAAATCCTGGCTGTTGTGCGTTAGATACTCGTCGTCCTTGTCGTGCGGCACGGCGATGAGCGCGCACATGTTGGTGATGCCCATCGCGATCAGGCACTGCTTGAGCGCATCGTGCAGCTTGCGGCCCAGCCCGCCGTGGCGCACGTCGCGTGCCAGGTAAATCGACGTCTCGACCGACCAGTCGTATGCCTCGCGGCTGTTGAGCGGACTCGCATAGGCATAGCCTACCGGACGCCCGTCCAGCTCCATCACCAGATACGGATAGCGCTTGAGCGTACGCTCGATGCGCCCGGCGAACTCCTCAACGCTCGGCACCTCGTATTCGCAGGTAATCGCCGTCTGGCGCACATACGGCTCATAGATGGCAAGCAACGCCGGCGCGTCTTCGGGCGTCGCCAGGCGAATCGCCGGCTCGGACATCTCGGTCATACAACCCTTCTCTCTCAAAAACAAAGGCCGCCTTGCGCCAAACCCAGCGCAAGGCGGCCCCTCGTCATTACATCAGGCTACAGGACAGCCGCCAGCGCGTCGATGTCCTCCTGCGTCGTGGCCCAGCTGGTGCAAAAGCGCACCACCGTGTGGGTATCGTCGTACTTTTCCCAGTACTCGATCGCCGCATGCTCGCGAATGCGGGCCATGTCCTCGTTGGGCAGAATCACAAACTGCTGGTTTGTGGGCGTCTCCAAAAAGAACTGGTAGCCGCGCTCGTGCAGCACACGACGCAGCGCCTGGGCCGTCTGAATCGCCTGTCGGCCAATCTCAAAATACAGGCCATCGGTAAAGAGCGCCTCAAACTGCACGCCCGTCAGGCGGCCCTTGGCCAACAGCGCGCCGTGCTGCTTAATACGCGGAATGGGATGCGCCGGAGCGTGCATGCCGCAGAACACCACAGCCTCGCCGCAAAGCGCGCCGCACTTGGTGCCGCCGATGTAGAACACGTCGCACAGCTGCGCCAGCTCGGGCAGGGTAATGTCGCACTCATCGGCCGCCAGTGCATAGGCCAGACGAGCACCGTCCACAAACAGCGGAATCTCGCGCTTCTGGCACACCGCGTGAATCGCCGCGAGCTCGGCCTTGGAGTACAGCGTGCCGTACTCGGTCGATAGACTCACGTACACGGCGCCCGGGAACACCGTGTGCTCGTAGCTCTCGTTTTCGTAGAACACCTGGATATAGTTCTCGAGATCCTCGGCGTGCATCTTGCCCTCGTAGCCGGGGATGGTGAGCACCTTGTGGCCGCCAAACTCGATGGCGCCCGCCTCGTGGCAAGCGACATGGCCGGTCTCGGCGGCAACGACGCCCTCGTAGGGCGCGAGCAGCATGTCAATCACCGTCGCGTTGGCCTGCGTGCCGCCCACCAGCAAGAACACGTCGGCATCGGGGGCCTGACAGGCCTCGCGAATCAGCTGCTTGGCACGCTCGGTGTGCGCATCGGTACCGTAGCCGGGCTGCGGCTCCATGTTGGTATCGACGAGCGCCTGCAGCACTGCCGGATGAGCACCGTGGGAATAGTCGTTGTTGAACGCGAGCATGGCAATCCTCTCTAGCCGGGCATGGGCCCGATGATTTAAACGCCGCTATTGTACGCCGCCCGGATAGGCAATGCGTGCGGCAAGGCACTCAAGTGCCAACACCAGGGCAAAGCCGCAGCTCACGTCAGTCAAAAAGTGTGCACCGATCACGATGCGTCCAAAGGCGACGAGCGCCGCGACCACGGCAGCGACCCAAAAGACCACGCGGCGTCGCGACGGCTTTTCCTTAAAGGACGCCGCAGGAAGCCCGGCGAGCATAAGGCCGATCGCCGCGTGCGCCGTGTGTCCGCTCGCAAACGACTTAAAGCCGTCCTTGATTACGCCGGCCGCAATATAGCTCCACTTGTCGGGGTTGCCAATCACCCACCACGGCTGAAAATTGAGCCCCGGCGTGACCTCGATCACGCGCATGCGCGGGCGCGACCACAGCGGCTTGACAACCACGTTGAGGATGATGGCCTGAGCGACCCACACGGCCAGCACCATCAACGCCCAGCGTGTGAGCTCGTCGGGGTCGGTCGCGCGCGTGAGGCGATAGACGATAAGGTTGGCGACGATGACCAGCACAAACGTCAGCACCAACTGAGCCGCGATGAGTTTGCCGCCAACCCTCAGGGACGAAACGATCTCGTAGCCGGTCAGGCCCACGTTGACCAGAACGCCCAGCGCGGCAAGCCACTTGCTCGTCTTGGAATCGGGGCGTGCCGAACGCACGAGCATAACGCCCGCGACGCTCGCCGTCAGCTCAAACGGCAGCTCGCCAGCGGCCTCGATAAAGCGACCGTACATGCTGCCGATATTGAAGAGCGCGCTCGAGATCTGATAATCGAAGAAACTGCCCACGCCCAGACAAAGGCACAGGACAACCGCGATCATGGCGACATCTTTCTTGTAGATGTATCCGAACATGCTTTCCTTTCGGTCGGGTGAAGGGCGGTCAACCTGCAATGTGGGTGAGACGAAGATGGCTTTGTCCCGTAAACACCCTTACAGGTTGAGCATAAGTAAGCGAAAACGTTCCATTTGTGGCAAGGTGGCCCGAAAGAGGAGGGAAGCGTACTTGAGTACGCGACCGACGAGTGAGGGTCAGATTGCCCAAATGGGGCGTTTGCAGCGTCGACCCATTAGTCGTCATCGCTGGCGCCCAGCTGCTGCAGCAGCATGAGGGCGGCCGCCACGGGGCCGGTGCCGTCGTTGGCGTCGAGGCCTCGGCCCAGGCCGCTGCCCGCACCGGCGCCGGCCTTGTAGGGCACCGACAGCTTGCGGCTCTTGGGAAAGTTCACCGCACCGTAGCGGGTCTTAAGCTCAAAGGCCACCTTCTTGGGCACGTCGACGCCCAAAAACGTGATGCGTCCGCCGCTGAGCGTGACGCTCTCGAGCCCCAAGCGCTCGCCGCGGATACGGATACGCGCGCGGTTGAACAGATTGAGTCCCGCCAACGGCAGCTCGCCATGCGCGGCCTCGGTCTCTTCCTGCACCTCGTCGATGCTCTCCAGGTCCTCAGCCGCTGCGAGCTTGCGGTACACGAGCACGCGCTGGTCCACCGCCGGCAGGTACTCCTCGGACAAGAAGTAATCGGCCGGCAGATTAATACCCACGCTCGCCGCCTCCACGCCGGCGTCGTCATCGCCGCGCGCCTCGGCCACGGCCTGGCCCAACATCTGCGTAAACAGGTCAAAGCCCACGCTCGACAGGTTGCCGTGCTGCTCGGCGCCCATGAGCGAGCCGGCGCCGCGGATCTCCAGGTCGCGCATGGCGATGCGCATGCCGCTGCCCAGGTCCTGGAACTCGGACAGTGCAGTCAGGCGCGCCGTTGCCTCCTCGGTGAGCGGCAGCTCGCCGGGGAACATAAAGTACGCGTATGCCTGCGTGGCCGAGCGGCCCACGCGGCCCTTAAGCTGGTAGAGCTGTGCCAGACCCAAGCGCTGCGAGTCCTCGATGATGAGCGTGTTGGCGGTCGCGTTGTCGATGCCGCTCTCCACGATGGTCGTGGCGATGAGCACGTCGATCTTTTTGGTCGCGAACTCGATCATCACGTCCTCGACCTCGCGCGGGCTCATCTTGCCGTGCGCCACGCCCACGCGCGCCTCGGGCGCGGCCTCGTGCACGCGCGCCACGGCGTCGTCGATGGTCTTGACGCGGTTTGACACGTAGTACACCTGGCCGCCGCGGCCCACCTCCAGGCGAATCGCCGCGCTCACCACGTCGGGGTCGTACTCCCCCACGTGCACGATCACGGGACGACGCCCAGTCGGCGGCGTGGTGATCAGGCTCATGTCGCGCACGCCGCTCGTGGCCATCTGCATGGTACGCGGGATAGGCGTGGCCGAAAGCGTAAGCACGTCAATCTGCTCGCGCAGGTTCTTGAGCTGCTCCTTGTGCTGCACACCAAAGCGCTGTTCCTCGTCAATGATCACCAGGCCCAGGTTCTTGGGGTTCACATCGGCGGAAAGCAAACGATGCGTGCCGATAAGCACGTCGATCGTGCCCTCGGCAAATGCCTTGAGCGCGCGCTTTTGCTGCGCCGGCGTACGGAAGCGGCTGAGCACCTCGACCTCAAGGCCAAACGGGGCAAAGCGCTCAAAGAACGTCTCGTAGTGCTGCTGGGCCAGAATGGTCGTGGGGCAGAGCACCATGACCTGGCGGCCGGAGTCCACGCACTTAAACGCCGCGCGCAGGGCGACCTCGGTCTTGCCAAAGCCCACATCGCCGCACAGCAGGCGGTCCATGGGCTTGGGCGCCTCCATGTCGGCCTTAATGTCAGCGATGGCCTCCAGCTGGTCGCGCGTCTCGTCGTAAGGGAAGCTCTGCTCCATCTCAATCTGCTCGGGCGTATCGGGTGGGCAGGCGATACCGGTAATCGAAGAGCGGCGCGTATACAGATCGACCAGGTCAAACGCCAGCTTTTTGGCGTTCTTGCGCGCCTTATTGGTGGCACGCGTCCAGTCGGCGGTGTTGAGCCTGGTCAGGCGTGGCTTGTCACCGTCGGGGCCAACATAACGCGTAATGCGGTCGACCTGCTCCAGCGGCACGTAGAGCTTGTCGCCATCGGCGTATTCCAGCAAAAAGTAGTCGCGCTCCTTGCCGCCCACTTCCTGGCGCGCGATCTCGCTAAAGAGCGCGATGCCGTGAGTGGCGTGCACCACGTAGTCGCCCGGCTTAAACGGGAACGTGATCTGCGTAATGTCCACCTTGCGGCGGCTGCGCGCGCGGTTGGCATCCATGCGGGCGTTGAGGTCGGCAATCGAGAACACGGCCAGGTTGGCATCGGGCACCACCACGCCCTGCGGCAAGGCGGCATCGACAAAGGTCACGCGTCCGCGCGAGATGGTGGGCACGGCGGCACCGGCGGCAGCCTGGGCGGCACCTGCCTCGAGCGAGCGGGCGTTGAGCGCGTCGGCCTTGCGTTCGCGAATTGCAGCATGAGCATCCTGGCGGACAGCACGATCGGCAGAATCTGCCGCTGCCACGCGCACACGGTCGCCAATAGCGCCCGCGTTTTCGGGCGCGGCCGTCAGCGACTCCTCAAAAGTAATACCCTCATCGCCAAAGGTGAGCTCCATCGACTCGCGCGCACCGCGGTCGGGGATGGCAAACACGCAGGCATAGCGCTTGCCCACGACCTCCTGGATGCGCGTCATAAAGCGATTGTCCGAGCCCGCGATGGCCGGCTGCTCAATCTTGAGCTCTGCCGTCACCGCACCGCCGGCACGAATCAAGCTCACGTAGTTAAGGCGCTGCTGGGCACCAAAGTCGAGTTGCTGGGCACGCACGTACAGGCCGTCCAGACGGTCGACCCCCGCCTCGCCGGCACGTGCCTCGATATCCTCGTAGGCGCGCAGGCAATCGTCGAACAGCGAGCGTGGCTCGGACAGCACCACGAGCGCCTTGCCGCTCACATGCGACAGCGGGCTCACGGTCTGGCCGTACATCACCGGCAAAAAGCGGTCGAGCTCGGGCGTGACGATGCGCGCATCCACCATCTCGAGCAGCGCCGCCAGTTTGCTGTCGTCCTGGCTGGCACGATAGAGCGCCACATGCATGTTGTGGACGGCGTCGTCGGTGAGTGCGAGCTCGCGACAGGGGAAGATCTCGATGCTGTCCTCGTTGCCGATGGTCTGGCCCGTGGAACTCACCATGCGGCGGATACGGTCGATCTCGTCGCCGAAAAACTCGATGCGCACGGGCGCCTTTTCCTGTGCGGGAAACACCTCGACGGTGTCACCGTGCACGCGGAACAGGCCGGGTGCATCGGCGGCGCCGGCATTGGTGTAGCCCATGCCCACCAGGCGCTGCGGCACCTCGTCAAAAGGGATCTCCTCGCCCACCGCAAAGGTCGTGGACTCCCAGTAGCGGCTCTCGACCGGCGGCACGCAGCGCAGCAGTGCGCGGGCCGAGGCGACCATAATGCAGTTGTCGCCGCGCACGATGCGTCCCAGGGCCTCGCAGCGCTGCGCCACCACGGCATCGTCGGGCGCCTGCTCGCGCCACGGATAGTCCTTGCGCTCGGGAAAGCGGCACACGCGCGCCAGCCCCACATAGGCGGCAAGGCTGCGCGCAGCGCGATCGGCCGCATCCTCGCCGCTCACGATGTAGACCGTCGGGCGCGGACGGCGCGCAAACTGGGCGGCCGCCATAAGCGTACGGCCCGACTGCGACACGGCCAGCGTCACGTCCTCGCCGGCATCGAGTCCGGCCTCGACGGCCTGCAAGGCCTCGGCAGTGTAGAGCTGCGCGGCTATACGGTGAATGAGCATGCTGTTCCTCCGGCATCGCAACGCCAAAAGCCCGCCGGGGCAAGCTCGGCGGGTCGTACGTCAAAGATCATTGTTTGTCATGGTAGCGCATGGAGAGGACTCCTGCTCAAGGGCAAACCCGGCCCTGCAAAAAACGCCAGACGAAGATGCATTCCGCCCTACCCCGCTACGCGCACGCTGGGGCACAAATCTGCCAGCGGACACTCGTCGCACTTGGGTTTGCGGGCATCGCAGATCTCGCGACCGAAGGTGATCCACTGATGGTTGACCGACTCCCAATACTCGTGCGGCAAAATCTTGAGCAGATCCTGCTCGGTCTTGAGCGGCTCCTTGGCATGCGTCTTGGGACTCAGCATCAGGCGGTGCGCAATGCGGTTGACGTGCGTATCCACTGCGATGCCTTCCACGATGCCGTACCCCACGTTGAGTACGATGTTCGCCGTCTTGCGCCCCACGCCCGGCAGCTTGACGAGCTCCTTCATGTCGGCCGGTACCTCGCCGCCGTAATCGGCAACGATCATCTGCGCGGCCTCCACGGCGTGCTTGGCCTTACTCTTATAAAAGCCAAGCGACTTGATGGTATCGGCCACATCGGCCACGCTTGCCCCCGCCATAGCCTCGGGCGTGGGCCACTGGGAAAACAGCTTCGGCGTCACCTTGTTGACCTGCGCGTCGGTCGTCTGCGCTGAGAGCAGCACCGCGATGAGCAGCCTAAAGGGATTCTCGTGGTCCAAAAAACACTCGACCGGGCCATAGCGACGGTTGAGGCGCTCGCACACCTCAACGGCGCGCTCGCGTTTGGCAGCATTGGTCTCGCGTGGCATAACGACTCCTTGGCTCAACGGCACAACAAACCTATGGGCACAATTGTCCCACGTCCGAGACGCTTACGCCTCCAAGAATGCGCCGGTCTGACGGCTCCACAGGCTCGCGTACTCGCCACCCGCCTCGACAAGCTGCGTATGTGTGCCGTCCTCGACGATCTCACCATCGGCCAGCACCACAATGCGGTCGAGCGCCGCCACGGTGGACAGGCGGTGCGCCACCACAATGGAGGTACGTCCACGCATCAGGTTTTCGAGCGCCTCCTGCACCAGCGCCTCGGACTCGCTGTCGAGGGCAGAGGTCGCCTCGTCGAGCACCAGAATCGGCGCGTCGGTGAGAATCGCGCGGGCGATAGCCACACGCTGACGCTGGCCGCCCGAGAGCTTGACGCCGCGCTCGCCCACCATGGTGTCAAAGCCACGGGGCAAGCGGTCGATAAACTCCAGGGCATTGGCCAGGCGCGCGGCCTCGCGGATCTGCGCGTCGGTGGCGTCAGGGCGGCCGTAGGCGATATTCTCGCGAATGGAGCGGTGGAACAGCAGCGCCTCCTGCGGCACGTAGGCAACCTGGCGGCGCAGGCTCTGCTGCGTGCAGCGCGAGACATCCTGACCGTCCACGAGCACGCGGCCGCCCTGAACATCGTCCAGGCGCAGCAGCAGCTTGGTGAGCGTCGTCTTACCCGAGCCCGATTTGCCCACCAGGCCCACGCGCTGACCCGCCGCCACATGGAGCGTCAAATCGTCGAACACGCTCTCGCCCGCCGCGGCATCACGGTATGCAAAGCTCAGGTGCTCAAAATCAATCGCACCCTCGCCCACCTTGAGCTCGGGGGCGTTCTCGTCGTCTGCCACCAGACGCGGCTCGTCCAACACGCGCGTCATCTCGGCCGCATCGCCCAGCGCGCGGTTGATGCGCTGCATCATGGAACTCACGTAGTTCAGGCGCATGGTGAGGTTGTAGGTGTAGGTAAAGATCATGACGAGCGAGCCGGCCGAGATGCCAAACCACGCATTGCCACCCGCCACGAACACACTCACCACGGCCATGGTGATGACGATAAGGCCCGAGGTCGTAAAGTTGCGCTGCATCATGGCGTGCATCGAGACCGTCTCGGCATCGCGCGCGGCGCGGTCGGCGGCATCGAACAGATCGTGCTCAAAGTCCTCGCGCCCGCAGGTCTTGACGGCCAGGATGTTCGTGACCGCGTCGGAGAGCACGCCCGAGAGCTTGTTCTGCGCGGCGGACGTCGCGGCCGAAAGCGGCATGATGCGCTTGTACATAAGCCAGACAAACGCAATATAGATGACCATAATGCCCACCAGGATCACGGTAAATGCGGGCACCACCGGGGCGAGCGCCGCCACCGTGCAGATGATCGAAGTAATGGTGGGAATGAGCGAATACACCGTCACGTCGACCAAGCCCGTGTAGCCACTCATGAAACGGCTCGTCTGGCTCACGAGCGATCCGCCAAATCGGCTGGTGTGGAATGTCATGGATTGATTGGAAAGCGTGTCAAAGCACAGGCGCGCCAGGTGGTAGTTGCCCGCAATCTCGAGCTTGTAGACGGTGTAGTCCTGCAGCTTGGAGAGGATTTGACCCACTAGGTTAACGAGCACGAGCGCCAGAATGTAGGGGCCAAAGACCTCGAATACTTGATCGCCTGCCACGGGGCCGGCCTGAACGCGGTCGACGATGAGGGCCATCACGTAGGTGTTGGCAAACGTGAGCAAAAAGATGTAGCCCGCCGACGAGAACACCGAGAGAAAGACGATCAACGGCTGCGTGCGCGTGACGTCCCAAAAACGCTGCAGCGTGCGGCGCACGGTGGAACGCTTGAGTGGGCTGGTGCTTCTCTGAGACATGGGCTTCCTTTCGCGTCTGATAGGGCGAAAGGCCATTGTTGCACATTAAAGTGCGCTTTAGGCAAGTGCAATGCGAAAAGCGGTGGGGCACCCGCGTTTACGCCGGCGCCCCACCGTCTTGTTGCAATTAGCCCTCGTCTTCTTGATCTGTGGGAAGGCCCGCGGGCGTGAGTCCCAAGATCTCATCGGCTTGGTCGGCATCTTCCAGCGCGTCGATGTCCTTGAGTTTGCGCTCCATGACGTTGGTGCGCGTGGTGATGATGCCCTCGACCGTTTTGCCCGCGGTCTCGATCTGCTGCTGGGCGCGGCGCAGCGCCGCCTGATAGCGCGGTAGTTCGGCCTTGACGGCGGAAAGCACGCGTAGCACGTCGTCGGTGCGCTTTTGCAGCCTAAACGTCTGGTAGCTCATCTGCAGGCTGTTGAGGACGGCCGCCATGGTGCTGGGGCCGGCAACGTTGACGTGATAGTCGCGGCCCAGGGTCTCGATAAGCCCAGGGCGCGTGACGACCTCGGCGTACAGGCCCTCAAACGGAACGAACAGAATGCCAAAGTTGGTGGTCGCGGGCACGCTCAGGTACTTTTCGCAGATGTCCTTTGCCTCGCGCTTCACCATGGTGTCGAGCGTCTTGCGCGCGGCGGCGACGGCCTCCGCGTCGCCCGACTCCTGAGCGTCGAGCAGATGCTCATACGCATCGCCCGGGAATTTGGAGTCGATTGGCAGCAGCACGGGGTCTCCCTCGTCTACCGGCAGCTTGACGGCAAACTCAACGCGCTCCGAGGCGCCGGGCTTGGTGGCGACGTTTTCCAGATACTGGTCGGGCGTAAGGATGTCCGCCAGGATCGCGCCCAGCTGCACCTCGCCCAAAATGCCACGCGCCTTGACATTGCCCAGCACGCGTTTAAGGTCGCCCACGCCGGTGGCGATAGATTGCATATCGCCCAGGCCCTTATACACGGCCTCGAGCTGGTCGCTCACCTGCTTAAACGATGCCGACAGACGGTCGTTGAGCGTGCGGGAGAGTTTCTCGTCCACCGTCGCGCGCATCTGATCGAGCTGCACGTTGTTGTCCTTGCGGATGGCGCCCAGCTGGGCATCGACCGTCTCGCGCACCTTGTCTAGGCGCTGCTCGATGCCCTCGCGGTTGGCGCCGAGCTGTTGGGTCGTCTCGCGGCGCAGGTCATCCATACGGTCGCCCGCCTGCGAGAACTCACGCGCGATGGTCAGGTAGCGCTGCTGCTCCACGGCGGCGTCGGTCGTCTGCTGCTGTGCGATGGCGTTTGCGGTGCGTCGGGTTTCGGCCAACGCGACGTTGAGGGTATCGAGTGTACTGTTGGCCTGCTCGAGCGCCGCGAGCGTCTCGGCGTCGCTGTCGCCACGCTCCCGCAGCTCGGCACGAAGACCTTTAAGCTGCAGGGCGCAAGCCACAGCAGCCCCCACCGCCACCAAGACAATCACAACAAGCACAATATCAATAGCAGACATAAACTCCGCCCAACAAACCCAATCGATTATCAATCAAAACCGCGATCAATCTTACCCCGCCACACGCACCGGGCGCCCGGCCCCTTCTTGGGTGCTTCTCTCCTCCGCATATTCCATAATGCGACGCGCTGTCTTCCTGCTCACCTTCGAGTCATCACCGGCTAAGTATGCGTACACGTTTCCCTTATTCAGATTCAAATCGCGGCAGAGACCGTAGCGCGTTACACCCGATTCCTCCAATGCTTTAAGTGTTCTCTTTCTCATCAGGGCGTTCACCCTTCTGTCGGCCGCTGGCTTTTCTTTCACCCCTCTATACGCACGCCAAACGTTGGCGTAACGATTGGGGAGCTTATCCTCGGAGCATAGAGATGCCAGGCTACTCGCTTGGCCATACAGAGACAAAACACCTCGATAGCCCTCTTCCATCCACGAGCCCTCGGATAAACCCAGAACGTATTCGGCCTTACCCTGCGCCAAAGCGAGCAAAAACAGAGGCTCCGCCACACGCGGCTCAACCGTTGTTGCCTGCTTTACAAGCTTCCTAAAACTCAGCGACTGCTGTCCGGACAGCTCTCGGCAATAGCCTTTCAAAAATCCCTCAAAAGTCAGATTCAACCGAGCACCTCCTTTTTGTATTGCCTGTATGCACAGACCATCTCTTGATAACTCCGCTCTGAAGGCGACGAGGCCAACGCCTCTCCTTCATCGAATATAAGCCGCTCGAGCAGATCCCAATCAAGTCGGTCGATAAATGTTCGACTATGGAGGTCGACGATGTCGTTCGGACGATAGGCATAAAGCTTCATCACCGCCAGATCCTCCAAAGATGGCGTAAAGTACCTGATAAAATGCGCCCCGATCTCCAATGGGATCAGTCGATCTTCGTAATTGAATGGCATCTGGTTGCAATATGCCACTACCATGCCATTCACCTCGGGGTATCGAGCTATGATCTCGCGGAGGCACCTGTCTGCCTCAAACACATCAATGTCATGCGTAACCGACCGATTCGTCACATCGTTTAGCATGAAGGCGCTTCCTCCCACCAATACAACGCTCGGCCTATCGTCTCTTGGACCTATTTCCAGCTCCGCCTCTTCGTCAATATCCAAAAGAGTCTGCTCTAAATCCTGCTTGTACATAGCAAATCCTATTATTATTCATCTTCAATAATACTATTCAGTCGCACGACAGGACCCACAGGATGCAAGAATCCTACTCGTGGCGAGAATCCCTACACCCTAGAAGTCCTAATGTGACAAACGCTAACTCTCCCAGCCGGCGCGGATGGTTGTTATGACGTCACCTAAGCGCTGGCCTAGGGCCGCTAGATGCTGGAGCACCTCGTTGGGCGATGCGCCGTTGAGGATGCACGTGAGGGCATACGACGCCAGAAAGATGGCCGCAAGCCCCAGCGGGATGAGCACGATCATCGCCAAGGTGCGCAGGCGCTGGCCCACGCGGCGACGACGCGCACGACGCTTGTCGAACGCGAGCTCCTGCGCATATGAATCTTGCTGTACGGAATAGGCCTCTGGCGCCGATTCACACCCGGGCACAGCTGCAGGCACAGCAGCGGGCACGACGTTTTGCACGGGCGCCTGGTTGGCAACCCCTTGTATTTGCATCTCCATGAGTCGTTGCTGCTGACGCAGCATGCGCTCAGCTTGTTGCTGCGGAGTCTCAAGAAACAGATCCATGCTGGCCTCCAAAATCGGAGCATTCGACGCTTACGACCAGCATCCCGCACCGCCATGACCGCGACAACGCAATCGCCGGCAATAGCCACAAAGTTTCTTTTGCTCAAAAGCTGTCGAAAAGCTCAACAACTCCCCTACCAGCACTTTCTCTGAGCTTTTTTCGCCAACAATCTTTTGGCCTTCCACCCTCACGCCAACTGACCAAAATCTAACCAATAGCTTGACGAAAATTGTGGAGACCGGGACCCCACAAAAACGTGCCGCCCCAAAAAGGGGCGGCACACAACCTTTTTTATCAGCTTTTCTGTATCGAGCACGTGACGACCCAACGCCGGGGCGCGGGGCGGGGAGATACCTTTCCCTCGCGCGACCCTGCGGAGCCGTGAGCGAGAGGGAAAGGTATCTCCCCGCCCTGCGCTCCGCAGCAGCCAGCGCCAAGCGCTAGTAGTTCACCACCTGCTCCTCAAAGTACGCCTTCGGGTGGTTACACACCGGGCACACCTCAGGCGCCTCGGCACCAACGTGCAGGTGCCCGCAGTTCAGGCACTTCCACACCTTTACGCCCTCGCGCTCAAACACCTCACCCGACTCAATGCGCTCGACGAGCTTGTTGTAGCGCTCCTCGTGAGCCTTCTCGACGGCAGCGACGCCGCGGAACTTCGCGGCGATCTCGGCAAAGCCCTCCTTATCGGCGGTCTTGGCAAACTCGTCGTACATCTCGGTCCACTCGTAGTTCTCGCCCGCGGCGGCATCGCGCAGGTTATCCAGAGTGCCGGGAACGACGCCATCGTGCAGATACTTAAACCACAGTTTGGCGTGCTCGGACTCGTTGCCAGCCGTCTCGGCAAAGATGTTCGAGATCTGAACGTAGCCGTCCTTCTTTGCCTTGGAGGCATAGTAGCGATACTTGGTGTGTGCCTGGGACTCACCGGCAAAAGCGGTCTCGAGGTTCTTCTTGGTTTGGGAATTCTCAAAATCCATAGGTGTACTTCCCTTCAACGCATGCCGCCCGTAGGCTTCGAGCGGCCTCGTCTTTAGGATGCCCTCATGTCGGAAATCTAAACCTTACAATCCTGTTCTTCAGATTTGCACGGGCTAGATGCTCAGCCAGCGATCGCCCTCGGCTCGGCAAAAGCCCTCACGCTCCAGGTCGGCCAGAATGCCCGCGACAAGCTCACGCTCGACCGGCCCGCGCCCAGCCGCCGCTTCCATATCGTTAACGCCCACCACGGCATCAGCAAGCGTAATCCCCGCCGGTTGGCCATCGCGCGCTGCCAGCAACATGCGCACGATATGCGCGCGCTTTTGGCGACGTGAGCCCTCAAACTTTGATTGACGGCTATAGCCCGCCGAGCGCCTGGACGGATTGGGCAACGTCTTTTTTAGATATGCGCCGTAATCCAGCAACGCGTAATACCACGCGCGCGGCGTGTCGGCATCATCGAGCGGCACGGCAAAGGGAGCGATCTCGTCGGTCGCCGCACCGGGGGCCGCCGGACAGGCCGCCTGAATCAGCGGCACCAGCTCGCGGTCGGGAACAGCCGGTACATCGGGAAAGAAGTGATGCAGAAAGACCGTGCGCACGTTGGTCTCCAGATACACGCCTGGAAGGTCAAACGCAAACGACCGGATACCTTGCGCCGTTGCCGGGCCAATACCAGGCAGAGCGACCAAGTCACGCGTCTCACGCGGAAACTCATCGTCCCAGTCCTCCACAACGCGCTGAGCGGCCTTGTGGAGCGCCAGAGCGCGTCGGTTGTAGCCCATGCCCTGCCAAGCGTCCAAAACATCGGAAGGCGCGGCTTGGGCAAGCGCCTGCACGGTCGGAAAGCGATCGAGCCACGCCGGCATACGCGTCTCCACGCGTGGCACCTGTGTTTGCTGCAACATGACCTCGGAAAGCCAAATGATGTACGGATCGCGCGTGCGGCGCCACGGAAGGTCGCGATAACGCAGGACCCCTTCCGAACGAATCATCGAACGAAAGGGGTCCTGAATCATATCTATGCTCCTTATGCGGCGCTATTCCTCCCGGCATGTATACGCACAGGTGGCGTACTCGGGAAACGCTTCGCGGTCGGCGAACTTGGGATCGACGGCCGGGAACTGGCGGTGAGCGACGATGTCGCCGAGCGAAACGGAATCGAGGTAGTCGCGCATCAATGCTTGAGCTCCGGCCCACAGGGGATGATAGCAGCACGTGCCCATGCGCGCACAGTCGCCATCGGGTGCGGTGCAATCATTCATAACCATAGGGCCCTGAACGGCCTCGACGACCTGACGAATGGTGACGTCGTCCGGACTGACCTTGAGACGCATGCCACCGTGGACGCCACGCAGGCTCTCCACAATACCGGCCTGGACCAAACCGTGCTGAATCGAGCGGGCAAACGAATACGGAACATTGACCTCTTCGGCAGCGGTGCGAACAGAAAGCAAACGCTCCGGATCCTCGGCAAGCATCGCCAGCATACGAAGGGCGTAATCAGTCTTCCTCGATATGTCCATTTTTCCCCTTTCAAGGAATACGAACAGCTCGAACGAGCTCCGGGGCCGAGCTTGTGTCGAGACGCTAAATGACCGCAGGACATCCAAATGGTAAATCGGATATCCACTGAGTGCCGCGCTTGGAGCGAAATGCATCAGATGCGGCCTACAGTGCAATTTAGTATAACCTAACCCCCTGTCTCGTTGAACAGGTGTTGCGCAACAAAGCTGTTGTTTAGACAGATATGCTTATTAGATTTTACTTGCGTTCCCGAAGGGGCGGGGATTCTGGGCGAAGATGCGCCAGGGCGATCGTTCTATCGAAACAAAGTGCATCAAACGCAAAAAGCCACGTCCGAAGACGTGGCTTTAATTGCGTTGGCGGGAAGTACGGGGCTCGAACCCGCGACCTCCGACGTGACAGGCCGGCGCTCTAACCAAACTGAGCTAACTCCCCAGGCAGGCGTTCGCGTTTGTTTCCGCTCGCGTGCGCTGCGGGGATTAGTATACACAGAAGTCTGTCCGGCGCGCAACAACTTTTTTGAAAAAATTTTTCGGTCCCTCCGGGAGGGTCTCCGGGGCTGGGGGCGGGGGTTAAGTTTGCTGCTCTACAGTCCTGCGCAAGACGGAAAGCACATTAAGTGCTT
>CAJKCG010000004.1:0-165726 GCA_905198355.1 uncultured Collinsella sp.
GGTCATGCCGCCGAAGTTGAAAGGCAGATTGCCGCTCTGGCGGGCTTGCAGCGTCGAGCCGTTACGCGGTTTGGTAAAACCGCGTAACTAGTTAACCGCCCAGGTAGGCTTTGCGGACGTTATCGTCGTGCAGGAGCTCTTGGCCGGTGCCAGTCATGGTGATCTTGCCGGTCTCGAGCACGTAGCCGCGCGTGGCGATCGAGAGCGCCATCTGCGCGTTCTGCTCGACCAGAAGCACCGTGGTGCCGGCCTTGTGCAGGTCCTCGACGATCTGGAAGATCTGCTCAATCAGAATCGGCGCCAGGCCCATGGAAGGCTCGTCGAGCATGAGCAGCTTGGGGTTGCTCATAAGGGCGCGGCCCATAACGAGCATCTGCTGCTCGCCGCCCGAAAGGGTGCCGGCGACCTGGCGACGGCGCTCCTTAAGGCGCGGGAACTGCTCGTAGACGCGCTCAAGGCCCGGAGCAACCGTGGACTTGGGCTGCGTGTAGGCACCCATCTCCAGGTTCTCCTCGACCGTCATCTGCAAAAAGGCGCGACGGCCTTCGGGCACCTGGGCCAAGCCCTTGCCCACCAGCTTGTCGGCGGGCGTATGGGTAATGTCCTCGCCCATAAACTTGATGGAGCCGGTCTTGGAACGCAGCAGGCCCGAGACGGTTTTAAGCGTTGTAGACTTGCCGGCACCGTTCGCGCCGATCAAGGCCACGATCTCGCCTTCGTTGACGTTAAAGGAGATGTCCTTGATGGCGTGGATGGCGCCGTACCAGACGTTGATGTTGTAGACGGAAAGCATCGGCTCTGCCATTTAGTTCTCCCCCTTATCCTGCTTGCCCAGATACGCCTCGATAACGGCATCGTTGTTCTGGATCTCCTCGGCCGTGCCCTTGGCGATGACCTTACCAAAGTTGAGCACGCAGATGCCCTCGCAGATGTTCATGACGAGCGACATATCATGCTCGATAAGCATAATGGCGATGCCAAAGGTGTCGCGGATCTTGACGATGTTCTCCATGAGCTCCGCGGTCTCGGACGGGTTCATGCCGGCGGCAGGCTCGTCGAGCAGCAGCAGTTTGGGGTTGGTGGCAAGCGCGCGGACGATCTCCAGACGACGCTGGGCGCCGTAAGGCAGCGAGCCGGCCTGCTCGTTTGCCAGGTGCTCCATATCAAAGATGGACAGCAGCTCCATGGCGCGCTCGTGGGCGGCCTTCTCGTGCTTCCAGTACGTCGGCAGACGCAGCACGCCCTCAAAACCAGAGTAGCGCTCCTGGTTGTGCAGGCCGACCTTAACGTTGTCCTCCACCGTCATGGTGTTGAACAGGCGAATGTTCTGGAACGTACGGGCGATACCCATACGGTTGACCTGATAGACCGACTTGCCCGAGGTGTCCTCGCCGTCGAGCAGGATAGTACCGTGCGTGGGCTGGTACACCTTGGTGAGCAGGTTGAAGACCGTGGTCTTACCGGCACCGTTGGGACCGATCAGACCGGCGATCTCGGTCTTACCGATGGTCAGGCTAAAGTCGTCGACTGCCTTAAGGCCGCCAAATTCAATGCCCAAGTGGATGCACTCGAGCGCCGGGCGCTGGCCCAGGTCGCGGTCGGGAACGATGGCGCCAGAAGGATACGGGACCATCTTGCCCTTGTTGAACTCAAACTTACTGGGCATCGGCTGCCACCTCCTTCTTGGAAGCAAAGCGGTCCTTAATGCGTGCGAAGAACGACTTGAGCTGCGGGTTGTTGGTAAAGATCATGACCAGAATCAGCACGATGGCGTAGATGAGCATGCGGTAGTCCGAGAACTGACGGAGCAGCTCGGGAAGCACCGTGAGCAACGCCGCCGCGATGACGGAGCCGCGCATATTGCCCAGACCGCCCAGGACCACGAACACCAGGATGAGGATGGACGTGTTGAAGTCGAACTTGGTGGCGGAAAGCTGCGAGAAGTTACCGCCGAAGAGGGCTCCGGCAGCGCCGGCGAGAGCGGCGGAAACCACGAAGGCGATCATGCGGTACTCGGTGACGGAGATGCCCACGGACTCGGCAGCGATCTTGTTGTCGCGCACGGCCATAATGGCACGGCCGGTACGGCTGCGAACCAGGTTGAGCACGATCACGAGTGCGACCATGACCAGGATGGCACCGGCGAGGAAGGTCGAGTACGTCGACACGCCCGATGCGCCCTGCGCGCCCTTGATGATGGCGGTGCCGTCCTCGAGCAGGTGCAGGTCGTCGATCGTGGAGTTACCTGTGATGTTAAAGATCACATGCAGGCCGCGGGAGTCGACGCCCACGATAAGGCAGGTGACGATCTCTTTGATGATCTCGCCAAAGGCCAGCGTCACGATAGCCAGGTAATCGCCGCTCAGGCGAAGGACCGGGATGCCGATCAAGAAGCCCAGGATGGCGGCAGCGATGGCACCGACCACGATGCTGATGATAAGGCGCACCGGATCGGAGGGAACGGCGCTCTCCAGCGCGACCGCGGTAACGATGCCCGTATAGGCGCCGACGCTCATAAAGCCCGCGTGGCCCAGCGACAAGTCGCCCGCGATGCCGACGACGAGGTTAAGGGAGATGGCCATGACGATATAGGCCGTGATGGGAACCAGCTGACCGGCAATCATGCGCGGAATCATATGGTTGGACTGCATAAAGAACACGATGGCGAACGCCACAAGGCACATGGCGTACGTAACAAAGTCGTGACGCGTCTGCTTGTCTTTAAGAAACTTCATAACGCTCACCTACACCTTCTCGGGGACGTACTTGCCCAAGAGGCCGGCAGGCTTGACGAGCAGGACGATGATCAAAACACCAAAGACGATGGAGTTGGCAAGGCTCGTGGAAATGTAAGCCTGTGCCATCGCCTCGATGATGCCGATGAGAATGCCACCGACAAAGGCACCGGGGATGGAGCCGATACCGCCGAAGACGGCGGCGTCGAAGGCCTTGATGCCAGGCATGGCGCCCGTGGTGGGTTGCAGGACCGGCGAGTAGGAGCACAGGAGCACACCGGCGATGGCGGCAAGGGCGGAGCCGATGGCAAACGTCATCGAGATGGTACGGTTGACGTTGATGCCCATGAGCTGAGCGGCTGCCTTGTCCTCGGACACGGCGCGCATGGCCTTGCCCATCTTGGTCTTACCTGTAAAGAACATCAGACCGGCCATGATAACCAGGCAGGCGACGATGGTGACGAGCGAAACGGCGCTTACATTGAACTTGGCCAAGAACTCCGGCACCTGGAAGGTGACGAGCGAAGTGAAGTTCTTGGGCGTGGCGCCCCACAGAAGCTGCGCGGCGTTCTGCAGGAAGTAAGACACGCCGATGGCCGTGATCAGAACGGCCAGCGGGCCCGCCTGACGCAGCGGCTTGTATGCCAGACCCTCGATGAGAACACCGAGAACGGTGCAGACCACACAAGAGAGAATTACAGATGCCCAGCCCGGGAGGCCGAGATACGACGTGGCACAGAACGAGACATAGGCACCGACCATGATAACGTCGCCGTGAGCGAAGTTCAGCATCTTGGCGATACCGTAGACCATGGTGTAGCCCAACGCGATGATGGCGTAGACGCTGCCCATGGACAGGCCGTTGACCAGGTATTGGATAAAGACCGTCATGTTCCACATCCCCCTTTCGAATAGGTTTCCAGTTAATGTATGAAACAGGGACGTTACACTGTCCCTAGATACCAAGCAAGCAGGGAAGGCCAAACCTCCCCTGCTTGGGATCAAAACCGCTCTATGTAAGGCGGCTTATTAGGCCTGTACGTACTTGCCGTCGGTGATGACGTACGCCGTGGGCTCCTTCTGGACCTGGCCCTTATCGTTCCAGGTGAGCTTGCCGGTCAGACCGTCAACGGTAATCTTGAGCATAGCCTTAGGCAGCTTCTCGGCGACCTCGGTCGGGTCGGCGTCGACACCAAGACCGGCCTCCTCGAGGGCCTCGGCCACCGCGTGCACGCCGTCGTAAGCGTCGGCGGCAAACTGGTCCGGAGTCTCGCCATACTTATCCTTGTAAGCGTTGACGAAGTCGGCGTTCTTCTCGTCGTCGGCGGAGAACGGGGTCATGAGCAGCAGACCCTCGGCAAGAGAGGTGTCGAAGCCCTCAACGCCCAGGATGCCGTCCATGCCGTCGCAACCCATCATCTTGACGTCGTAGCCCATGTCCTTGGCGTTCTTGAGCAGGACGGACGCTGGCGTGTAGTAGATCGGCGCAAAGATCATGGTGGCGCCGGCCTGCTTGGCCTTGGTCAGCTGGTTGGTAAAGCTCGTGGCGGAGTCGTCCTTAAAGGTCTCCTCGTCGACAACCTCGAGCTTGGACTCAGCGGCCTGGGCCTTAAAGGCATCCGCGACACCCGAAGAATAAGCGTCGCCGGAGTTATAGAACAGCACGAACTTCTCGTCCGCATACTTCTGCGCCAGGAACTTGGCAGCGTTGACGCCCTGGTTGGGATCGGTAAAGCAAACCTGGAAGACGCAATCCTTGCCCTTGGTGACGTCCTCGGAGGACGCGGACGGAGTGATCATGAACGTCTCGGGGTCGTTACCGCACTCGGCGGCAACGGCAACCGACGCGCCCGTGGTGGTCGGGCCGACGAGGGCCTGCATGCCCCAGTCGAGCAGGGTGTTAAAGGCGTTGACGGCCTTCTCGCCGTCGGCCTGGTCATCCTCGGCCTTGCTGGCAAGCGGCAGCTCCTTGGTCGAGAAATCCTTGCAGCCAAGCTCGACACCCTGGGTAACGGACTTGCCGTAGGACGCGTTGGCGCCGGTCAGCGGTCCGATGGTGCCGATCTTAAACGAAGCGTCGCCCGAAGCGGAACCGCTGTCGCCGCCGTTGGAGGAGCAGCCAGCTAGAATGGACATCGCCCCCAGACCTGCTGCGCTCGCGATAACGCTCCTGCGATTCATAACAGGGTTCAATGACTTACCGGTGAGGCTCGACATGCGGCTCTCCTCTCAAATCTCGTCGGGTTTCGGTTACCCAACAGGCCATCCTTCGCCGTGTTCGGCGTTCGCAAAATAGTAGACGCTTTAGTTGAGAAAAGTGGCGATTATTTCAGCTATTCTTTTGTTTTGTCCGTTTATCCATAATTATGCGTATTTCTATTGGTTTATGCAGTTTAGCCACTTTATTGTGTGAAAGTAATGTTTCCATTCTGTTACAAGCTTCCCTGTCCTGATTAAAACGGCCTCACCGGTAGCGCTTTATACGCACTTAGGCGGCGATGTACTTGCCGTCCTGGATCACATAGGCTGTAGCGGGCTTCTCGACTTGGCCCTCGTCGTTCCACGTGAGCTCGCCCGTCAGGCCCTCGATCTTGATCTTGCGCATGGCCTTGGCAAGATCGCCGGCAATGTCGGCGCCGTCGGCCGTAATATCGATGTCTGCCTTATCGATAGCCTCGACAATCGCATGGACGCAGTCATAGGCATCGGCGGCAAACTGGTTGGGCGTCTCGTCGTAGGCGTCCTTATATGCCTTGACGAAGTCGGCGTTCTTCTCATCGTCGGCAGAGAACGGGGTCATGAGCAGCACGCCCTCGGCAAGGGAGGTGTCGAAGCCCTCAACGGAGAGCAGGCCGTCCATGCCGTCGGTACCCATGAGGGTCATGTCGTATCCCATGTCCTTGGCGTTCTTGAGCAAAACGGACGCCGGCGTGTAGTAGATCGGCGCAAAGATGAGCGTGGCGCCGGCCTCCTTGGCCTTGGTGAGCTGGTTGGTAAAGCTCGTGGAGGAGTCGTCCTTAAAGGTCTCGGTATCGACGATATCAAGTTTGGACTCCTTGGCCTGCTCGGCAAAGGCATCGGCAACACCCGAGCTGTACGTATCGCCGGAGTTGTAGAACAGGGCGATCTTGGCGTCTGCATACTTCTCGGCCAAAAACTTGGCAGCACTCGCGCCCATGGTGGGGTCGGTAAAGCAAACCTGGAAAACCGTGGTCTTGTCCTTGGTGACGTCGAGGGACGAAGCAGAGGGCGTGACCATGAGCATATCGTCGGCGATCTCGCCCGAGACAGCGACGGCGGCACCAGTCGTGACGGGGCCGACGAGAGCCTGCATGCCCCAGTCGCACAGGGTATTGAAGGCGTTGATAGCCTTCTCGCCGTCGGCGACGTCATCCTCGGACTTAAGCGAGAGTTTGAGGTCCTTGGTCGAGAAATCCTTGGCGGCAAGCTTGGCACCCTTCTCGGCCGAAACGCCATAGGTTGCCGCGGCGCCGGTCAGAGGGCCGATGACACCGATCTTGAAGGTCTTGCCGTCATCGGCGGTGCCGCCGTCCGAGCCACCCGACGAGCAACCAGCGAGTGCGGCGGTGCTGCCGAGCGCCGCAGCGCCGGCGAGAAAGTTCCTACGGCTGAGCGTGCTGTTGATGTTGAACATGGTGTCCCCCTTTTTCGCTGGCCGCGGTGCGGCCGTCTTGCGGTACAGGGCAAACCTTATGGCGCAAACGTTGACAGTTTGTTACGGAAGTCCGTTTGTAGCGAGCGTGTTTCCAATGTTTCCGCAGCGTTTCGGGGGTGCCGTTTTGTGCGGCTCCTGTTGCCTGGCGAGCACGCGCCCCCGGTTCACGCTAGAATGCACTCAACCTTTAAGCGGTTTATCCATCCATAAGATGCACGAAGGAGTTATCTATGAGCGAACCCCTGCGCACCGTGAACGTCGGTCTGATCGGTCTGGGAACCGTCGGCGGCGGCGTGGCCCGTCTGATCAAGAGCCACCACGATGAGTACCTGGCAGCCTACGGCATCGACCTTAAGCTGACCCGCGCCTGCGCGCTTGCTTGGGAGCAGGCCGAGGCGGCAGGCATTGAGCGCGAGGCCTTTACGAGCGACTGGCACGATGTCGTCACCGACCCCGCCGTCGACATCGTCGTCGAGCTGATTGGTGGCGAGCATCCCGCAACCGAGATCTTCACCACTGCCTTCGAGAACGGCAAGCATGTCGTCTCCGCCAACAAGGCCCTGCTGGGCCGCCATGTCGAGACGCTTGCCGAGAAGGCGCGTGCGTGCGGCGTGCAGATTAAGTGCGAGGCCAGCTGCGGTGGCGGCATCCCCATTGTCAGCACACTCGAGCACGACCTGGTGGGTAACAAGATCCTGACCATCGCCGGCATCCTCAACGGCACCACCAACTACATCCTGTCGCGCATGGACGCCGAGGGCGCCGATTACGCTGACGTGCTCGCCGACGCACAGGCTAAGGGCTATGCCGAGGCCGACCCGTCCGCCGACGTCGACGGCTTCGATGCCGCCAGCAAGACGGCCATCCTCGCCTCCATCGGCTTTGGCACCCGCGTTACCACCGATGATGTGTACCAGCAGGGTATCCGCACCATCGGCGCCGAGGACATCGCCCAGGCCCGCGAGCTCGGCTACACCATCAAACTGCTCGGCATCGCCCGCAACACCGACGCTGGCGTCGACGTTCGCGTGCATCCCACGCTGATCCCCGCAGACCATATGCTCGCCAAGGTCAACGGCGCCATGAACGCCGTCTACGTGGTAGGCGACGCCGTGGGCGAGACCATGTTCTACGGCGCGGGCGCAGGCTCCTTCCCCACCGCGAGCGCCGTCGTGGGCGATATCCTGTCGCTCTCCGAGCAGATCAGCCGCGGCGTGGCTCCGCTGCCCGAGATTGAGCCCTATGGCCACAACCTCACCTTTAAGCCCATGGACGAGCTCCAGACCAAGTACTATGTGCGCCTGAAAGTCGCCGACCGCGTGGGCGCCCTGTCCGAGACGGTCGACATCTTTGCCAAGCACAACATCTCGATCTCGCTCATCAACCAGGTCGAGGACGGCAAATCGGGCGTCAGCGATGCCTGCTCGGTCATCTTCCTGACGCACCGCGCGCTCGAGAAGGACGTCCAGGCTGCCGCCGCCGAGCTTGCCAGCGTCGGCTGCGTGGCCGAGGTCGCCAACGTCCTGCGCATCGAGGACGTTGAGGCTTGGACCGAAGGCGTCATGGCGAACTAGCCCAACGCTCGCCTAGCAATACGCGCCTTGAGGGCTCCCGTCCGATGTGGGACGGGAGCCCTTTTGTCACCTGCCCTAAGCACAACGGCAAAGCATATTTGCGCGAGCCGCTCATCGGTAACGCGGGCTACCGTTCACCGATATGCAAACGCGGCCGATTCCGACTACCGCTACGCTGTGCTGCGAATGTCCGCCCGCGATGAGAGGAAGCACCATGTTGCTCGAGGGCAAGAAAGCAATCATCACCGGAGGCACACGCGGTATCGGCTATGCCATCGCCTGCCGTTTTATCGAGGAAGGCGCTGCCGTCACCGTCTTTGGCTCGCGCCAGGAGACTGCCGACACGGCCGTTGAGAAGCTGACAGCCGCCTATCCCGACGCCAAGGTCTGGGGTCGCTCCTGCGATCTCACCTCGCTCGAGGCCGTGACTGAGGCCTTTACGCAGACTGCAGCCGACATGGGCGGCTTGGACACGGTCGTCAACAATGCCGGTATCTCCCAGCGTTCACCCCTCTTGGACTACACGGCCGAGGAGTTCGCCAAAGTTATGGACCTCAACGTCGTCGCCGTCTTTAATGGCCACCAGGCTGCCGCCAAGATCATGACCGAGGCCGGCCACGGCGGCACCATCACTACCACAAGCTCGATGGTCGCCAAGTACGGCCAGCCCTCCGGCGTCGGTTACCCCACGTCCAAGTTTGCCGTCAACGGTATGGTCCAGTCGCTCTCGCGCGAGCTCGCTCCCATGGGCATCCGCGTCAACGCCGTCGCCCCCGGCGTGACTAAGACCGACATGGTCGCCAACCTGCCCGAAGAGGTCATCAAGCCCATCATCGCCACCATTCCGCTGGGTCGCATGGGCGAGCCCGAGGATGTCGCCAACGCCTTTGTTTTCCTGGCGAGCGACATGTCCTCCTATGTCACGGGCGCCGTGCTCCCCGTCGACGGAGCCGCCCGCTCCTAAGGAGCCACAAGCTTTGGCTTCAAGCTTCAACATAGCTCAACCAAAAAGGCGCGCCGTCTGAATCAACTGCAGACAGCGCGCCTTCTCCTGTTATGAAAGGGAAACTATGTCCCAGTATTTCGGATCAGAACGGGGCACGGTTTCCCCCAGGACCTCCTTGCGGAAACTGCATCCCACTCTGAGCGCCCATTCCGGGACACAGCTTCCCAACGGCCCCCGTTTCGGAAACCACATCCCGTTCCGAGCCTTCAAAGCGGGACGCGGCTTCCCCGAGAAAGTATCGACTACTTACCGTCGTCGTCTTCGGCTTCTTCGCGCGCATAGAGCTCCAGCATGCGGCGGCGGTATTCGCGCACAGCGAGCTTGGCGCGCTCCAGGCGGCGGCGCTCACGCGGAGTCAGCTCGGACGGGTCGACCTCGTCTCCATAGGTCTTATCGGCAAGCAGGTGCGCCGCGTCCACGATGCGGGCATCGATGTGGCCGCTCGCTGCCTCGGCGGAAAGACGCTCGGCAATCGTATCGAGCGTAGGCAGGCCCTCGAATACGCGACCATGGCCATGCGAGGTCAGCAGCTCGTGCTCGCGCGCGAGCAAGCTCGCTAGGTCGTGGTGGGCGCGCAAGATGTCGAGCGCATCGGATGGATGCTCGGCAACCTCTGCCACGGCGGCGACCGGTGCGGCATCCACCACGCGGTAGAAGAGCTGCGCGAGCAATGGCATCAAGAACACCGTGATGGCACCGGCGGCAACCATGACCGACGCAATATCTTGCGACAGCGCGCCCGCGTTGACGGCAACGCTCGTAACGGCAACGATGATCGGCAGCGCCGTGGTGCAGTACAGGGCCACGGTAATGCGACCATACGCCGACACATCGCGCGTCGCAGGACAAATGCTCATGGAAATAAGAATGGGCACGGCACGAATAATCAACAACGCCACGATAAAGCCCGCGAGCAAGCCCGGGCGCGACGCCACGGCCGTCAGGTCGATCTTTGCGCCCGACACGGTAAAGAACACCGGAATCAAAAAACCGTAGGCCAGACCGTCGAGCTTGGTCTCGAGCGTATGGTTGCCCTCGGGGATGATATAGCGCAGGACAAAGCCAGCGGCAAAAGAACCCAACACGATGTCGAGATCAAAGACAGCCGAGAATGCCACGAGCGTGACCAGGATGAGCACCGTCAGGCGCACGAAGGTCTGCGACGTGGTATCGGCGCGCTCCTCAACAAATGCAAAGAAGCGGCTGCCGACGCGCTTGGAGCGGCTCGGGACCACGGCCAGCAACACGCAAACCACCGCAAACAAGCCAAGGATAACGAGCGTTTGGATGCCAGTGCGGGCAGACAACAGCACCGACATGGCGAGCACGGGACCGAGCTCGCCCCAAGTGCCATACGCGAGAATCGAGTCGCCCACGCGCGTGCCGGTGAGCGAGCGCTCACGCATGATGGGCACAAGCGTACCGAGCGCCGTCGAAGTGAGGGCAAGCGTCACGGCGATACCGTCGAAATGACTGACTGAGAACCACGGGGTAAAGCGCACGGCAAGCCAGGCGATACCAAACGTGACGACCCACGTCGCCAAGCCGTAGCGCCCCTCGACGCCCGTGATGCTCTTGGGGTCGATCTCAAAGCCGGCAAGCAGGAACAAAAAGGCCAGGCCCAGCTCGGACACCAGCGAGACCTCAGCATCTACATGGATGACGCCGAGCATATGGGGTCCCAGTACCGCGCCGAGCACGAGCAAAAAGACCGTCTCGGGAACGGGTTTTCCGGGAATCGCCGAGGCGATAAAAGGACTCGCAAAGGCCACGAGTGCGATGATGGCGAGCGAAACGAATGCCATGTGATGCCTTTCTCTTGTTTGCGCTTCACTGTAGCACCCTCGCCGTCCTCAACGCGCCGCGAGCTGTCGTATCATAGTGAGGTTTACAAACATGTGGCTCAAGGCGACCGCAGGGCAGACCCCGCAAACCGACCGCTGCCGCATACCGTACCGTACGCCCAACCGATCAGGAAGGCAGGAACCAATGGTCTCTCGTATCTACGTGGAGAAGAAACCCGGGTTCGACGTCGAGGCTCAGCAGCTCAAGGGCGAGCTGACCGAAATTCTCGGCATCAAGGGCATCGAGGCCCTGAGGATTATCAACCGCTACGACGTCGAGGGCATCGACAAGGAGCTTTTCCGGTCCTGCGTGCCGACCGTCTTTAGCGAGCCCCAGGTCGATGTGACCTACGACGAGCTCCCCGCAAGCGATGGCGCCGTCTTTGCCGTCGAATTCCTGCCTGGCCAGTTTGACCAGCGCGCCGACTCCGCCAGCGAGTGCGTGCAGCTCATCAGCCAGGGCGAGCGCCCCGCCGTGCGTTCCGCCAAGGTCTATATAATCTCGGGCGCCCTGGACGAGGCCGCCATCGAGGCCATCAAGCACTACGTGGTGAACCCCGTCGAGGCCCGCATCGCCTCGCTCGACCTGCCCGAGACGCTGTACATGGAGACCCCCGAGCCCCAGCCCGTCGAGGTGCTCGACGGTTTCCGCGAGCTCGACGAAGCCGGCCTTGCCGCCTTTATCTCCGAGCGCGGCCTTGCCATGGACGAGGCGGACATCGCCTTCTGCCAGCAGTACTTCCGCGATGAGGACCGCGACCCCACCATCACCGAGATCCGCGTAATCGACACCTATTGGTCCGACCACTGCCGCCACACCACCTTCGGCACCGTCCTGGATGATGTGACGATCGATGACGCCGTGGTGCAGCAGGCCTTCGACCGCTACATGGAGATGCGCCACGAACTCGGTCGCGACGCCAAGCCCGTCTGCCTCATGGACATGGGCACCATCGGCGCCAAGTATCTCAAGAAGACCGGCGTCATGACCGATGTCGATGAGTCCGAGGAGATCAACGCCTGCACCGTCAAGGTAAAGGTCGATGTCGACGGCGAGGACCAGGACTGGCTGTTCCTGTTTAAGAACGAGACCCACAACCACCCGACCGAGATCGAGCCCTTCGGCGGCGCCGCTACCTGCGTGGGCGGCGCCATCCGCGACCCGCTCTCGGGCCGCAGCTATGTGTATCAGGCCATGCGCGTCACCGGTGCCGGCGACCCCACCGTCCCGGTTTCCGAGACGCTCGAGGGCAAGCTTCCGCAGCGCAAGCTCGTGACCACTGCCGCCGCCGGCTACTCCAGCTACGGCAACCAGATCGGCCTTGCCACCGGTCAGGTCAACGAACTCTATCACCCCGGCTACGTGGCCAAGCGCATGGAGGTTGGCGCCGTCGTGGGCGCTACCCCGGCAAACCACGTGCGCCGCGAGTGCCCCGCCCCCACCGACAAGATCATCCTGCTGGGCGGCCGCACCGGCCGTGACGGCATCGGCGGCGCCACCGGCTCCTCCAAGACCCAGAATACCGAGTCCATCGAGACCTCGGGCGCCGAGGTCCAGAAGGGCAACGCCCCGGTCGAGCGCAAGCTGCAGCGTCTGTTCCGCCGCGGCGACGCCTGCCGTCTGATCAAACGCTGCAACGACTTTGGCGCCGGCGGCGTCTCGGTCGCCGTGGGCGAGCTTGCCGACGGCCTGTATGTCGACCTCGATACCGTGACCAAGAAGTACGACGGCCTGGACGGCACCGAGCTCGCCATTTCCGAGTCTCAGGAGCGCATGGCCTGCGCCGTCGCCGACGGTGATGTCGAGGAGTTCATGGGCTACGCCGCCGAGGAGAACCTGGAGGCTACCGTTATCGCCGAGGTTACCGCCGAGCCGCGCATGCGCATGGCCTGGAACGGCGTCGCCATCGTCGACCTGTCCCGTGAGTTCCTCAACTCCAACGGTGCGCCCAAGCATCAGACTGCTCACGTCTGCGCCCGCAGCGTGTGGCAGCCCAGCTGGGCCGGCACCACGCTTGCCGAGCGCATGACCTCGCTTGTCACCGACCTCAACGTTGCCTCCAACAAGGGCCTTTCCGAGCGCTTTGACTCCACCATCGGTGCCGCAACCGTGCTCATGCCCTTTGGTGGCAAGACGCAACTCACCCCGAGCTCGGCCATGGTCGCCAAGTTCCCCGTGGACGGCGAGACCACCACGGCAAGCGCCATGGCATGGGGCTTCAACCCCTACCTGATGGAGGCTGACCAGTTTGCGGGCGCCTACCTGTCTGTGGTCGAGTCCATCGCCAAGCTCGTGGCTGCCGGCTTTGAGCACAAGCGCGCCTACCTCTCCTTCCAGGAGTACTTCGAGCGCCTGCGCACCGAGGCCGAGCGCTGGGGCAAGCCCATGGCAGCCGTCCTGGGCGCTCTTATGGCCCAGGTCGATCTGGGTGCCGGCGCCATCGGCGGCAAGGACTCCATGAGCGGTTCGTTTGAGGACGAGGCCGGCGAGCTCAACGTTCCGCCGACCCTGATCAGCTTCGCTGTGGCCGTGGGCAAGGCTGCCCGTGCCGTCTCGCCAGAGTTCAAGGGTCTGACGCACCGCGTCGTCCGCATCGCCCCCGCCACCTATGGCGAAGACTACCGCCCCGACGCCCAGCAGCTGCTCGCCGCGTTTGACGCCGTCGAGGCGCTCACTGCTACCGGCGACGCCCTGGCCGTCTCCACGCCCGGCTACGGCTGCGGCGCCGAGAGCCTCTTTAAGATGTGCGTCGGCAACCAGATCGGTATCGAGCTTGCCGAGGACGTGGACGTGGAGAGCCTCTTCACCCCGCTCTACGGCAGCTTTATCGTCGAGCTCGCCGAGGACGCCGAGCTGCCCGAAGTCGCCGACGGCGTTGTCGTCGAGCCCCTGGGCACCACCGTCGAGGGCTATGTCATCGACACCGGCTCCGAGGTCATCGAGCTCGCCGAGCTCCAGGAGGCCTGGGAGAGCGGCATCGAGGGCGTCTTCACCTACCGCAGCGCCGGCGAGACCCCCGAGGTCGAGACCATCGACTTCCGCGCCAAGGATATCCACGTGTACGGCGGCGCCAAGATCGCCCGCCCGCGCGTGATCATCCCCGTGTTCCCCGGCAACAACTGCGAGTACGACAGCGCCCGCGCCTTCCGTGCCGCCGGTGCCGAGGCCGACACCTTCGTGATCAACAACCTCACGCCCGAGGCCGTCGCCGAGAGCACCCACGAGCTTGCGCGCCGCATCCGTGCAAGCCAGATCGTTATGATCCCCGGCGGCTTCTCGGGCGGCGACGAGCCCGACGGCTCTGCCAAGTTCATCACGGCGTTCTTCCGCGCTCCCGAGGTCACCGAGGCAGTCCGCGACTTGCTCAAGGCCCGCGATGGCCTGATGCTGGGCATCTGCAACGGCTTCCAGGCCCTGATCAAGCTCGGCCTGGTGCCCTACGGCGACATCGTCGACGCCACGCCCGATGCGCCCACGCTGACGTTCAACACCATCGGTCGCCACCAGAGCCGTCTGGTGCGCACCCGTATCTCGTCCAACCTGTCCCCGTGGCTTTCGCAGTGCAGCCTGGACGACCCCTACACCGTCGCCATCAGCCACGGCGAGGGCCGCTTTGTCGCCAATGACGAGGTGCTCGCCCAGCTGATCGCCAACGGCCAGGTCGCCACGCAGTACGTGGGCGAGGACGGAAAGCCCAGCATGGATCTTTCCGTCAACCCCAACGGCTCCGCACTCGCCATCGAGGGCATCACGAGCCCCGACGGCCGCGTCCTGGGCAAGATGGGCCATGCCGAGCGTCGCGGCGACAACCTGTACCGCAACGTGCCCGAGCATGTCCCCGGCGATAAGTTCATGCCGATCTTTGAGAGCGGCGTGGCCTACTTCGCTTAAACCTTTCCCATCGGGTACAATCTCCTCGGGTAACAACACCCGCCACCGACACATCCGGTGGCGGGTTCTTTTTTGCTTCGCGCATGCAGGAAGGACATCATGGAAAGCCGCAAGCCGTATCTCGCCACCCTGCCCGGACTCATCCTGGGCTGTCTTGTTTGTTGCGCGCTCTGGGGATCGGCCTTTCCCTGCATCAAGATCGGCTACGCACTCTTTGGTATCCCGGCGCACGATAGCGCCTCGCAGCTGCTCTTTGCGGGCTTGCGCTTCACGCTTGCCGGCGCCCTGGTTATCGTTGGGATGAGTGCGGCCCAGCGCCGCCCCCTCATTCCGCAGGCTCGCGACATCAAGCCCATCCTCACGTTGTCGCTCTTCCAGACTATCGGCCAGTACTTCTTTTTCTACCTGGGACTCTCGCGCGCCAGCGCCATGTCGAGCTCCATCATCGAGGCCAGCGCCAACTTCCTCGCAATCCTCTTTGCCGCCCTGGCGTTTCGCACCGAAAAGCTCGATACGGCCAAGGTGCTCGGCTGCGTGCTGGGGTTTGCCGGCGTCGCACTCGTCAACCTTTCGGGCGCGGATGGCACCTTTGGCTTTACGCTCGACGGCGAGGGCTTTATCTTGGCTTCCACCGTCGCAGGCGCCCTTTCGACCTGCCTGATCGGCATCTTCTCGCGCGAGCACAACGGCGTTTTGCTTGCCGGGTGGCAGTTCTTGGTCGGCGGCCTGGTCCTCACCGTCATCGGCTTTTTGATGGGTGGCGTGCTCTCCCCCACGGCGATTACCCCCGCTATCGCGCTCATTATCTATATGGCACTCATCTCCGCGGTCGCCTACTCGCTGTGGTCGCGTCTGCTTGCCGTCAACCCCGTCAGCCGCGTGTCGGTCTTTGGCTTTATGAATCCCGTCTTTGGCGTGCTGCTGAGCGCGCTGCTGCTCGGCGAGGGCGCCGGCACGAGCCCCGTTACCGTCATCGTTGCCCTGCTGTTGGTCTGCGGCGGCATCATCATCGTCAACAAACCCAAAAAGGCCTAGCGAACTGCCCTAATTTAGCAGAGGGGATTCACATACTTTAATTTATGGAGTACATCGGTGAGTTGAGGGGCGCCACGAACCCCAGCGTTCGCCCCTATTTCTAGCGTATCTGGACGCCGGATTTCTTTTTCTCGGCCTTGACGCGGTATAGCTCCGCATCGGCGGCGCGAAGCAAGTCTTGCCAGGTATCGACGCCATCACCGACCCGTGCGTAGCCGATGGACATCTGCAACAGATACGGCACCTCGGCACGCGCGAGCTCGTCGTTGATTGCCGCGCACAGATCTATGATTTCCTGCTCCTCTGTCGCCTTTTGGAGCACTACGAACTCATCGCCGCCATAACGTGCGATAAAGCCACCAGACGCCGAGCAGACATCTTTGAGCACCGTGGAGATGACCTGAAGAGCATGATCGCCCTCAACATGTCCATGGCGATCGTTAATCTGCTTAAAGCCATCGGCGTCCATCATAAGCAGATACACATCTTTGGCCTGATCCATATTCGAGAAGAGCGACAGCATATAGGTCTCAAAGCGGTTGCGATTGTTGAGACCGGTCAACGGGTCGGTCGAGATCATCTGCTCCTGGCAAACAATGTAGAGCTGCAACATACTTAACATGATGCCGACACTAAGGCAAGGACCCGAATAAAAGACCTGAAAGACACCAGCTACCAGGGCCGGAATGGCGAAAAATGCCAAGGTTTGATAGATGGCCTTCTTTTGTAGGCTCTCGACCTTGCAAGATTGTATACACGCATGCAGGGACGTATATATAACGTAGCAGTAGCTGACGATGGGCTGGATCATATAGACAAAACCACGACGATACGCGCCCTGCGCATCGATATAGAACAGGGCATGCGTCCAGTAGCTCGAAAACGCCAGTACGACTACCAGCGCCGCAGGCAGCGTTACAAGCGCCACTCTAGAGCGCGCGGTCAAAAGGCGAGAACCCTGCACCGTCTCGGAATAGATAAACCAAATAAGGCACGCGGCGGCAAAGAGCGAAAACGAAACCGCGTTGGAAATCCAGTTGGCAGCAATGCCCAGCGTGCCGCCCACACCGTCCGAAAGCGTCCAGATTATATCGAATAACATGTACGCGGCAGAGGTGTAGCCGAGCGTACTAAACAATAACTGCTGGGTACTCGAGAACAAGGAGTGGCGACTTCGCGCGGCAAGCCCGATAAGAACAATCATGCATAGCAGGAATATCTCGATCTTGAGTGCCTTAACCACTAGACGCCATCCCTTCAATATCCAAGTGGTCAGAATCGCCCGATTCGTGCCTGGGCAATAAACACCCCTACTCCGCAGGGGTATAGGGAATAATAGCAGAGCGCCCGAACGTCACTGCAAGACAGCTCTCGTTCGGGCGCCCATACGGCGCGAATTGCACACGCCGGCTTGATTGACTCGCGTCGACGATTACTCGCCGTCGATGTCGGTCGCGACGGCCTCCTCAATAGCCTCGACGCCTTCGACCGACAGATCCTCTTCGCCGTGGCAGAACTTCTTATCGACCCAGCCGGTCAGAATCGGGGCCATGATGGCCGTGATGATGACGGCGGTGGCGATCTGCGCATACGCGGTGGGCGCAAGCTCGGCATAGCGCGGCGCGACCTCAGCAAGAGCAACCGGCGTGGTCATAGCCGTGCCGGCGATGGTGGAGCAAGCAACGGCGGCCTTGCCGTTGCCGCCGCACAAGCGCTCGAAGGCAAAGGTGATGGGGCCAACGATAAAGAGGGTGATGAGGCCCAACAGAATGCCCGAGATGCCGCCGGTGATGAAGCTCGAAAGGCTCATGGACGCACCGAGCTGAAATCCGATGACGGCAATCGCAGGATTGGCACCGGGAACCAGCAGGTTCTTGATAAACGGGAACAGGTTGCCCAGAACCATGCCGATAACGAGTGGCAAGATGGAGCCGATAATGGTGCCAATGGGAATGTTGGCGAGGCCGGAAACACCGAGGATGATCATCGTGACGGCGGGGCCGGCCGTAAAGAACAGGATACCGACGGCGCCCTGCTCAGACTCATCGCCGAACTCGCCCATGATGCCCGTATAGAGCGCCATGTTGCAAAACGTGATGCCGCCGATGATAGACACGGAGCTCAGACCCAGGAAGCTGTCGTTAAAGAAATATGCCACGCCCAGGCCGAGAGCCGCTGCGACGACCAGCTTGGGAATCAGCACGACGATGCCGGTCTTGATAGCGCCCGGCGTGGACTTAAAGCTGATGCCGGCGCCCACAAACAGCAGGATCGCGGCGACGATGGTATTGGAGCCACCGCGGCAGGCAGCCGTAAAGAAGCCGCCGATCTCAAAAACCTGCGGGCAGAAGGTATTGAGCAGAAGGCCGACGATCATCGGGTAGATCATGATGTCGCCCGGGATACGCGGGACCTTGATTTTCTTTTGCTCGTTGGCGGTTGCTTCCTGTGCCATGAAACCCCCATTTCCGTTGACGGGACACAAAAGACAACGTCACACTTTGCTACAGTAAAGTCTGAACATGGTACCAGAAGAAGCAGACCGACTCGGTGAGAAATTCAATTCACCGGACAGAAGCGGGGTGAGCAGGAGGGACAACCCGTTCGCGGCCCTATATAAGGCTCAAGACGATATAGAACACGATTCCCGAGACGCAGCACCACAGCATCGACTTTGTCTTGATTGCCACCGCCACGACGCCGGCAGCCGCAATCCAGGGAACCAAGGCAGGCCAGAGTCCCGCGTCGAACGCGCCGGGGCTCACCAAGTCGTTGGCGACCAGCGCGGCAAAGGCAGCGGGCGGGATATAACCCAGGGCCTCGGTAATGCGGGGCGACAGCGTTCTCCCGCGCAAGGCGAACGCCGGCGCGATGCGAAAGAACGCGATAGCAGCCCACGATGACAGCCACAGAACCAAGAACTCGTTAACGGGCATCGCGGGCACCTCTTCCGTCAAATACGGCATCGCACGCCAGCGCAATGGCAATGCCGACCACGACGCTTGCCGGCACGGCAATATTCGTGAGGCCCAAGAACTTGCATACGGCGACGGACACCGCGCCCGAAACCGCCGCGACAACGTTGCCGCGCGACAGCCGCTGCGAAAAGAGTAGACAGATAAAGAGCGACGTGCAGACGAAACTCGCAATAGCGGTGGGAACATCGGCAACGGCACCGGCGATGGCACCCATCGTGCACGAAGCGCCCCATGTCGCGATGAGGATCACGTTGAGCACGAAGGATTCGCGCGGGCCCCAATCCTCCCCCTCAACCAGCTTGGCAAGCGAGATGCCGTATGCCTCCTCGGTGAGCGTCGCGGCAACAGCCAGCGTCTGACGCTTCGAGGCGCCCGCCAGATGGGGTGCGATCGATGCCGAATAAAGTGCAAAGCGCGATGAGATGGCGGCGACGCTCGCGATAATCGAAGGTGCCGGTACGCCCGCCAGCCAAAGATTGCAGATCATAAACTGGCCGCTGCCCGTCACAAACGTGCTGCTCAGAGCAAAGACCATCCAGGGCTCCATTCCCGTCTGCCCCATGATCATTCCGCACGGCGCGCCTATCGCAACATAGGTAAGCATCACCGGCCAGACGGTTCTAACGATTTTGAGCACCATACGCTTCTCATCCTGACAAGGTCTCCGAGCCGCATGTAGCGACACGGCAGAATCATCATCCGACAGCAACCGAGTTCACCTACAATTGCCACCGGATCGAAAGACACAACTTTTTAGGAAGTCATTATGACAGCTATCGATCGAGGCCGGGCGCGCGCGGCCTTCAAAAGCTACACCGATGCCTACAACGCCACCAACCCACGCATCGCGCTCAAAATCGAGCATACGTACCACGTGGCCGAGGCATGCGATGCCGTAGCGCGCGAGCAGGGCTGGTCGTCAGAAGATATTGACCTGGCATGGCTTTGCGGCCTGCTACACGATATGGGCCGCTTTGAGCAGCTGCGGCGCTGGGACACCTTTAAGGACGCCGAGAGCATGAGCCATGCGGCGCTGGGCATCGAGGTCCTCTTTGGCGAGAATCCCGCCGATGCACCCGCCGTAACGAGCATCCGCGACTTTATCGATGACCCCGCAGAAGATGAGCTCATCCGAGCGAGCATTGCCTATCACAGTGATTTTCGTCTACCCGCGCAGCTCGACGAGCGCACGCGGAGCTTCTGCGATATCGTGCGCGATGGTGACAAGATCGACATTATGCGCACCATCGCCGACAGCACCGTCGACACCATCCTCAAGGTTGATGAGGACACATTTCTCGCCAGCCGGTTCTCGACACCGGCACTCACCGCCTTTGACGAGCATCGCTGCGTCGCGCGTGACGAGCGCAACGAGCCGGCGGACTACCTGGTGGGGCTCATCTGCTTTATGTTTGAGCTCGTCCATCCGGCAAGCCGTGCGCTGGCGCGCGAGCAAGGCGATATCTATCGCCTGCTCGACGCGCCCTTTGGCATTACGCGGCCCTTTACCGACCCCACCACGCAGGCAACCTGGAGCCGCCTTAAGGACGAGCTGCGCCGCTGGCTGGCAAGCGCTTAGCACTCGAGCTGAGCCAGCAACTCCTCAACGACCTCGACGGCGTTTCCAACAACCTTGTACTGGGCGGCGCCAAAGATGGGGGCATCCGGGTCCTCATTGATGGCGACAATGCACTCTGCCCCACCGATGCCGGCGAGATGCTGGATAGCGCCCGAGACACCGATGCTCACGAGAAGCTTGGGCGAGACCGAAACACCCGTCTGGCCAATTTGGTGACGATACTCCAGCCAGCCGGCCTCCACCACGGGGCGCGTGCAACCAAGCTCGGCGCCCAGGGTATCGGCGAGCTTTCGCATCAGGGGCAGATTCTTCTTGGAGCCGATGCCGCGGCCCACCACGACCAGACGCTCGGCATCGGCAATTGAGGCCCGTTGTCCCCACTCCTCGGCGGGAATCGAGATCTCGACGCGGGCCTTAACGTCATCCGCAAGCACTACCTGGGTAATCGTGCCGGAGCGGCTATAGTCAAACTCGGGCGCCTTAAAGATGCCGGGGCGCACCGTTGCCATCTGAGGACGGTGGTTGGGACAGATAATGGTGGCCATCAGGTTGCCGCCAAACGCCGGGCGCGTCTGCTGCAGCAGACCCGTCTCCGTATCCATCGAAAGCACCGTGCAATCGGCCGTAAGGCCCGTCTGCAAGCGCACGGCCACACTGGGCGCCAGCTCGCGACCAAAGGCGGTCGCGCCGTACAGAATGGCCTCGGGCTTGCGCTCGGCTACCAAATCGCAGATCAAGCGGGCGTAGACCTCCGCGTCGTTCTGACGCAGGCGCTCGTCACGACAGACCAGAACTTCGTCCGCACCGGCGCAAATCAGATGCTCCAGGTCCCCGAGTGAGCCCTCGGGGCTCATGCCGACCAGTGCCACCAGACGGCAGCCGCGGGCATCGGCAAGCTCGCGCCCCTTGCCCATGAGCTCGAAGGCCACGGATGCAACGGCATCGTGCTCGTCAGTCTGCACGAAGATCCAGATGTCTCGATATGCGTCAAGGTCTGCCGCGCCGGCGGCCTCGTCGCGCTCAATCGAGATGGCGTTGACGGGGCAGGCGTCGACGCACCCACCGCACAGGATACAGCCGTCGGTTACGCGGGCACAGCGATTGGGGCGCTCACCCTCCACCACAATGCCGCCCGAGGCGCAGGCGCGAACGCAGCGACCGCAGCCGATACAGGCTTCGCTATCGATAATCAGCCCGCTCATCTATGCCATCCCCTCGATAATCTTGGCAAGTTTTACCGCCTGCTCGGACGCCGTTCCCTCAACGGCCTCGCACGTTTGGTCACGGTCGGGCACAAACGAGCGCACGACCTGCGTCGGTGATCCGGCAAGGCCGCAACGCGAGGGATCGGCGTTTACGTCGGCAGCGCTGGCCACACGCACGTCTGCATCCTCGGCCGCGCGAATACCGGCAATACTCGGCATGCGCAGCTGGCCAATCTCCTTGGCGGTCGTCATCGCACACGGCATCTCCAGGTACACCGTCTCCTCGCCGGCATCGCAGCCGTGAACGAGCGCCAGCGAGCCACACGTCGTAAATCCCGCGCTCTGCACACAGCTCACGTCGGTCACGCAGGGGACCCCAAAGGCGCCGGCCAGCTCGGGGCCGATCTGGGCCGTATCGCCGTCCACTGCCATCTTGCCGCAGATGAGCAGGTCAAAGTCCTCATCGAGTGCCTCGATGCCGCATTTGAGGGCATAGGTGGTGGCTAGGGTATCGGCGCCCGCAAAGGCGCGATCGGTCAGCAGCAGCGCCTCGTCGGCACCGCGGGCGATGCAGTCGCGCAGCAGCGATTCGGTCGCGGGGATGCCCATCGACACCACCGTCACACGCACGTCCATGCCAAAGCCGATAAAGTCGTCCTTCAGCGCTAGCGCACATTCGAGGGCACTTGCATCGAAGGGATTAACGACCGCCTGCTTGCCATCACGCACGATAGTATTGGTCTTGGGGTCCATCTTGACCTCGGTGCTTCCGGGCACCGCCTTGACGCACACCACCATATGGAAATCACTCATCTTCACGCGCCCCCTTTCTGGACGAGTTCATCCAAGAGCTTCTCCGTAAACAGGTTGCCGCGACCCAGCTGGCCGGCAGGATCAAGCTGGAGTTTGAGACGCGCCGACTCGACCATGGCCTCGTGGCCGTACATCGTCTCCAAGAAGCCCGCCTTGATCTTGCCGACGCCGTGTTCGGCAGAAACGGCACCGCCCATGGCCGTGACCTCGGAAGCCCACTGGGCAAAGAGCTCTCCACCACGACGGTAGTCTTGCGCATCGCGCGGCAGGATGTTCACATGCAGATGGTTGTTCCCGATGTGTCCCCAGGCAGCAGACTCAAGCCCACTTTCGGCCAGCGTGCGGCGATAGAGGGCCACGACATCGGCAAGGCGTGCATTGGGCACCGACATATCCGATCCCAGCTTGGTAATGGTGGGGTCGGTGCGGCGACGCTCGTCAATGAGCATGTTGACGCTCTCGGGCACCGCGTGGCGGAAGAACCGCTGGCACTCGCGATCGACTTCGTTGCGGGCGACCCATGTCGCATCGTCGCGGCCGCCCGCAAGCTCCAGCACCCATCCCAAGTGGTACAGCTCCTCGGTCGCCTGCGCCTCGTCATCGCAATCGAGCTCCACGTAGACACATACCTTGGCCTCTTTGTCGAGCGCCGGCAGCGAGGCAAACGCCGTCGACTGCTCGCGCTGGCGACGTAGAATATCCAGGGCGCCAGCATCGAAGTACTCGATGGCAGCCGCATGGGACAGGACAGGGCGCACGGAATCGGTAAAGGACACCGCCTTGTCCTCGCTATCGAAAAAGCAACTCACACCCCAAACGACCGCAGGCGCCGCCTGCAGGGCAATCTCGAGCTCGGTGATAACGCCGAGCGTGCCGCACGCGCCGATAAAGAGGTCGATGGCGTCCATATCGTCCGCAACGAAATAGCCTGAGGCATTTTTTGTCTCGGGCATGGTATAGCCGGGAAGATCGAGCTCGAGCGTACGGCCCTCTGCCGTCACGAGCGACAGGTGGCGGCCCTGGGCAAAAGCCTCGCCGCGCTGAAGCTCAAGCAAATCGCCATCAGCCAGCGCGACGTGGAGTCCCGTGATATGCGGGCGCATGGGGCCGTAAGCGTAGCTGCGGGCGCCGGAGGCGTTGCATGCCGCCATGCCGCCCAGACAGGCAGATGCCTCGGTGGGATCGGTGGGAAAGAATTGCTCGGGAGCTTCCTGGAACTCCTCGTAGGCCTCAAGCGATGCCTGGTCCCAGCCGGCAGTCGGCAGCACTTTTTTGCCCAGTTGCTTGCGCAGCTCAGACAGCACGACGCCGGGCGCCACACGCAAAAGAAAGCGGCCCTGCTCATCGCGGCGAATGCCTAGGTAGCGATTCATACGGGAAGTATTGAGAATGTGACCGCCATGAGGCACGGCGCCGGCGGCAAGACCGGTCCGGGCACCCTGAACCGTCACCGGGACACGCTCGGCATGGAGCTTTTTCAAAATGGCGCGGACCTCGTCCTCCGTTGTCGGAAACGAGATGCTCGAGGCCTCGCCCGATGTGCGAGACTCATCGCGGCCATACTCCTCGAACTCGTCGGTGAAGGGTTTGATGGTTGCAGACACGCGAACTCCCCCTTTAGCTAACTACAGTGTTTGCAGGGAGATGTTACCGCATCGTTTCGTCGACGTGTTCGAGACCGTCTCCATAATTGTCGATTTTTACGTTCGTGCAATTCGGCGAGCGGCAAGGTTTCCTCGGCAGACGATGCTTTTGACACATGTCGCTTTACCGCCAGCGACCACGCAATTGGCGCTCAAAAAAGTTGAAGTAATTTTTACCATCTTTTACCTGCGGAGATGTCAATCCGTCAAGCATTTGGTCAGAAATTGGTCAAGTAGTGACTGATACGGTCAGCATCAACAGCCAAAACCAACGGAAGTTTTGGCCCCAGAAGCAGGGAGGTTCCCATGGCATATTACTGGCCCCAGTACGGCGTCGCCATCGAGGTCGACGACGATCCCTATCTCCTGCCTTTCGACGAAGAGGCGTTCCCCGATACGGCGGTCTACCACGTCACCACCGATGTTATCTGCGACCCCGAGTCGTTCTCGGCGCTCGCCCACCACATCGCGCGTATCCACAACATCGAGCTCCCTCACGACTTCGACGAGCTCATCTACTCGCGCCGCCTGATGCTTCACATGCTCTTTGGAGCGGACCCGTCCACGTTCGCGCGTGTCTACACCACCAAGGACGCCGCATGAGTGCGAAGAAGCCACCCCGCCTTGCAGGACTGGGGCGTCGCAAGAAACTCGTCGTTGTCTGCCTGGCTATCGTCTGCGCCCTCATCGCCGTAGGGCTATACGCCTGGCAGTCGCAGCCCGTGCCCGAAGCGGGCGCCTCAGTCACGACGGCAGAGGGCAAATCGCGACAAGAAATCCAAGATGAGCTCGATGCCATCGTCCGCGACAACATGATGACGATTTCGGTCGCGCCGGTCGCTCAGCTACAGGAGGACGGCAAGCTGCGCGTCAACGTGCAAAACGTCCAAGACAATAAATTTCCCCAGCGATTCCGCGTCATCCAAAACGACGAGACCATGTACGAATCCGGTGTGGTCGAGACCGGCAAGACAATCGAGACGTGCCCCGCCGGCGACATCAAAGAAGGCGAGGCATACATCGAGATCCAGGCACTCGATGCCAAGACCCTCGACAGCCACGGCAATCCGACACGTGTCAAGGTACGGGTTGAGCAAGCCGAGAACTAGCTTTTTCGGCCGACGCGGCACCGCACGCAATTCACCAGCATTCGTCCAATCATCGCGGGGACGGCCCGCGGCGAATAGAAAGGAACGACCATGGACATCACCAGGAACATGAACGGAGCCAGAGCGCTCGTCGTGGGCGCAGGGCTCGCGCTCGCGCTCGCAATGGGCGCCGCCCCGACGCCAGCTCTGGCAGCCGGGCGCGTTGGAACCACGAAAGTAATGGTCAGGACCGAGATCGACAACGTAGAGTTCAAAGTTCCGACGGTTATTCCCTTCGTCGCCAAGGCCGACGGCACGCTTCAGGGCCCCTCAGAAGACGCGACCACCATCGACAATCATTCGGCCTACGGCATCCATGTCACCAACATGAAGATCGACGCCATGAACACCTGGACCATTGCCGCCGACGCCAAGGCCGGAACCGCGCAGAATTCCATCGACTTTAAGGTCGGCCCCGACGGCGCACTCCAGAACGCCAGCGCCGCAATGCAGGAGACGGGCCTCGATCTTTCCAAGAATGCAGCCTTCGACATGGGCTACCAGGGCATTGCCGGCGGCACGGACAAAATTAAGCTCAAGACAAGCGGAAACGTCGCCCGCGTCACGCGCGACATCTTCCGCGTAACCGGCGAAGGCGATCAGGTTGCAACGATCACCTGGACGGTCGAGCCCGGTGCGCACACGGCATAAGGCCGTCGCCCTGGCCGCCGCCGTCAGTATCCTAGCGTGTGGGCCAGCTATGGCCTTTGCCCAGCAAGAACAGGCGCGGGCCGCCACGCAAGTGACGGTCGACCTCTCGGAGCTCGACCGCGGCGACCGCCAGGAACCGTTGGCACAGACAGACGACAGACGATGGCTCTTGGCAGCAGGCGCCACAGCAGCAGGCGCGGGAACCGCCGGCCTCGGTCTGCATATCAAACGCAGCCAGAAACAAAACACGGACAGGCCGCACTAAATTAGCTAAGGAGACTTCATGGCATCGAAGAACCTTTTGCCCGTTGTCGCACTCTGCGGCGCGCTCGCAACCGGAACGCCTGTCGTCGCTTGGGCGACTCCCGCCATGGCGGACTCCTTGCCGGCAGCCCTAAGCTCCGCACCAAATCCGTCGAGTGCCATTGCGTGCAAGCGTTTTTCGATCGCACAGGCCGCAATCTCAACCTCGGGATGCCTTCGTCGTAATACGGACGGCTCGATAGTCGTGGATATCAATCGTTCGAACAAGGCAAACGGCTCCCAGGCGGGGCGCGCTGTCTGCACATGGCGCTCGGTTGTGCTCGATGCAGATGGCGATCCATGCAATTTAGAGCTGCGCATCGACATCGCTTCGGTCGATGACTCGGCGAACGGAGCGAAGGTCGCCTTCGACGGTGCGTTTTTCGAGAAAGGAGGCGGTATATGTCTGGGCTGCGCCGCCGCGAATGCAGACGATACGCAGCCCACCCTCTCATTCACGGCATCGTTGCGGCTGACCAAAGCCGGCACCGATGCCATCGCGGCGGGAGAAGCATCCCTGCTGTTCTACGCCGTCAGCGCCAAAGACACAGACGCTCATTTCGAGAAGCCAGCCGGATCACTCAGCCTTACACGAGGGACAGAGGCGGGCCCTATTGAAATCGATGCCCACACGCTAGGCAGGCAACGCATTCTTGCCGACCCGGCGCTTCTCGAGATGGAGTGGAACGGATCCGGAGCCGTCGGGATTGTCCCCTCCGCGCTTAACGCCAAGACGCTCCCCTCAAACGACGAACCCATCAACGCAACCATACAAGAAGAAAGCGCGGACAAAGAAGCAGGTGCGGGCGACACGCCGTCGCCGACAAACAGCGCCCCAGCCTCTTTCGAAGCACCGAATGAGCCCGCTGCCGATCCAAACGATCCCGAGCTCGCGGACAGTCTGGGGCTTGCTGATCCTCAGGAGATCGATGAAGGTAACTGCTGCGTGCTTGCCGCCCTCGACCACACAGAGGTCATCGACGCCGCGAGCATCGAAGTTGCCGCCGCCAATCAGCCCGTCCGCAAGTCGGCCATCATCGCATTTCCCGAATCCATCGAAGTCGTCTTTTTGCCATCGGGCGAGGTCGTGGCCCCAACACTGCTCACCTTGTTGGGCGCCAAGAATACTCGAAACGAAATTAAAAAGGTCACGGTTGTCGACCCTGCAACCACCGCTAAACTGCGTCTATACGCCGTTGCCCCAGACGGAAGCAAGACCCTGGAATTCGATGGCGACACACTTCTAGCCTGGCGACGTCTGGACATTATGCAAGACGTCTCGTATCAGATCGAACTCGAAGGGTTTGATCGTGCCCGCGATGCCAATATCATCGCCGCGGCTATTGAATCCCCACAGCGGCTTATGACACTGCGCTTTGACTACTATCCCTATGTCCCGACAACCACCTGAGGCTTAAATGCTGCGCATCATTCCTAATACCACTTATATAACGTATTAGATGAGTCGCGATGTGCCTCGCATTTCATTCTGCTACGATTGCCACGTTGGCATCAATACAGGAGGGCTCATGCCGGGCTTGGGAACAATCATCAACGTTGCGCTTTTAGTTGCGGGCGGTCTTTTGGGATTAGCGGGCGGCCGCTTCATTACACCGCGCATCCAAGACACGCTCATGAAAGCATCGGGGCTGTGCGTCCTGTTTATCGGCCTGGGCGGCACCATGCAAAAGATGCTCATCATCGATGGAAAGGCGCTAGCGACCACCGGTACCACCATGCTCATCGTCTCATTTGCGCTCGGTTCGCTCATCGGCGAGGCCATCAACTTGGAGGCCGCCATCGAGAACCTTGGCGAATGGCTCAAGCGCAAGACTGGCAGTGAGGGCGATAACGAGTTCACCAACGCTTTTGTCTCGACTTCACTCACCGTGTGCATCGGCGCCATGGCCATTGTGGGATCGATCCAGGACGGCCTGCTCGGCGACTGGTCAACGCTTGCCCTCAAGGGCGCACTGGACTGCATCATCGTCTGCACCATGACGGCCTCGCTTGGCCGCGGCTGCATCTTCTCCGCCCTGCCCGTCGCCGTGTTCCAGGGGACGATCACGTTGTTTGCCGGCGCGCTCTCCCCCATCATGACCACGGCAGCCCTCAACAGCCTTTCGCTCGTAGGCTCCATGCTCATCTTCTGCGTCGGCGTCAACCTCATCCGTCCTCAGACCTTCCGCACGGCCAATATGCTTCCCTCCGTCGTCATCGCCGTCATATACGCCCTCCTTTTCTAAATCTATCAACGCAGCGGTATCTCGAACATCTGTTTGATGCTGTGCTATGATATGAGGTCACCGTAGCTGTGTTCGAGAGGAGGAGCGGTGGCCGACCAGGACATCAAGATGCTCATCGAGCGCATCATGGCCGAGGCCCGGACCCATCAGTCCGCCCGCTTCTCAAACGAAACCTACGCAGACGAGCCGATTCTCAAAACCGGCCGACAGATGCAGAATTTCCTCCCCGACCAGTACCGTAAAATGCGCGAGATATCGCGCTGGCAGGATGACCCCAAGGGCGGTGCGGGCCGCTGGCTTTCGGAAGCCGAGCTTTTTTACCGCCAGGGCCTGCTGATGGCCGACTTTGAGGACGACTGTCCCTACAACGGCACCTTTAAGTCGTACTTTCCCACCTACAACGCCATGAGCGACCGGCAGCTGCGCGGCTACTTTACCTGGCGTGCCCAAGTGCGCCGCGGAACCGTCGAGGAAACGTCTACGTCCTTTGCCTTTCTGTATCTCTATGAGCTGATTTGCGGCATTGGCGTAGATAATCCACTCGATGGTTTTAACAAGATCAAGGCTTTTTGGGATGTCTATCGCGCCTTCGAGCCCGGCATCGACCGGTTTGCGCGCGTGTGGCTGCAAGATTACGCCGTGTTCCACGGGCTCGACCCCAAGCTGCTTCGCGACTCTAAAACCGTCATATTCGATAACGCCCTTATCGAGCTGCGGCGCGCGGCACGAGACCTTGTACCAGCACCGACGCCGTCTGACCCGGCACCCAAGCGTCGCAAAACCTCCGAGCCCACGCTCCCCCTTCCGCCCGATGAGGTGCGCGAGGAGCGACTCATGGCCGCCATCAACGCCCTCTCCACGTACAACCTAAGTAACTCGCGGCTCGACCGCAGCCACCACCGCGATCTGTGCCACGTGGCGTGCGCCGTGTATGTCCGCATGGCGCGCTACTATGACACGCACCGAAAGACCGGCATCGTGGCAAGTTTATTTGGGGAGGAGACGGCCATGCCCTACACCATGTTTGCCTCGGCCGTATTCTTTGCGCCCGAGCGCCACGAGGACTGCGAATACCGTCTGGACCCCATCCATATCTACCGTTGCCAAAACGGTTTTTGGGAATGCATGCGGATTCACGGTAGCAGGCAAAAGAGCAGCAAGCTCGGTGAAATGATGCGCGCCTGCGACCAACGCCTGCGCCTGGCGCTGGACCCCGCCCATCCCCTTAAGGAAGAAAAGGTCCCCAAATATCTGGCCAAGATTATCGATGACGAGATTGTGGCATGGCTTTCGTGGGACGCCGCACACCAGCCCGTCAAGATCGATATCGATTTGAGCCAGCTGGGGCACATTCGGAGCGCTGCCGCACAAACGCGCGAAGCGCTTTTGATCGACGAGGAACGCGAGGACGGCGCGTCCGCAGAAGCCGAGGCAGCGGACTCAGGGCAACCGGAAGCCGAGCCTGCGGCCGCCGCGACGGTCGAGGCGGTCGCGGCGGCCGCAGGGCAGGACGAGTCCGACGAGCCGACCATATCCACCGAACAGTTTGGTGTCGTGGCACCGCTTCTCGCGCCGACGCCCGCGTTCGCAGCTGCTACGCCCGCTGACGCCACAAACGAACTCGCGCCCGCCGCAGACGCCTATCTCCGCGCGCTGCTCGAGCACAACGCAGTACAGGCGGAATCGGCGGTAGTGCAATCGGAGCAGAGCGAGGACATGCTCGTCGATACCATCAACGAGGCGCTCTTTGACCTGGTGGGCGACACCGTAATTGAATTTAGCGCGGCAGGGCCGCAGATTATCGAGGACTACGAAGCAGACGTGAGAGGATACCTAGACCATGAGTGATACCGCATCCGCAGCACCTCGCGTGCCCAAGCGCGTCGCTGCCGTCATTCTCAACTCGCTCAAGGGCGGCGTGGTCCCGCGCATCGGCCTTCCTTACATCACCGTAGGGCGCGAGGTCGAGATCCGCGCCCTGCTCACCGATCTCAGTCTCATCGCCGACGGTGGCGCGAGCTTCCGCTTTCTGGTCGGTCGTTACGGCGCCGGCAAGAGCTTTTTGCTCCAGACTATCCGCACGCACGCCATGGGCGAGGGATTCGTCGTCGCTGATGCCGACCTGTCGCCCGAGCGCCGCCTGCAGGGCGGTCAGGGACAGGGTCTTGCCACCTACCGCGAGCTCATCCGCAATATATCGACCAAGACGCGCCCCGAGGGCGGTGCGCTCAACCTTATTCTGGATCGCTGGGTCGCCTCGTGTGCCGACGTCGACGAGTCGGTCGTCAATGCCCAACTGGCCCCGCTCGAGGAGATGGTCCACGGCTTCGACTTCACCCGCATGCTCCGCCGCTATCGCATGGCCGCATCCGGGGGCGACGAAGAGACCATGAGCCGCGTGACCAAATGGATTCGCGGCGAATACCGCACCAAGAGCGAGGCACGCGCCGAGCTGGGCTCCTCGACCATCATCAGCGATGACGACTGGTACGACTACGTCAAACTCATCGCGCGTTTTTTGGTTTGCAGTGGCTACAAGGGCATGCTGGTGCTCATCGACGAGCTCGTGAATCTGTATAAGATTCCCAATGCCATCACGCGCCAGTACAACTACGAGAAGATCCTGACCATGTACAACGACACACTTCAGGGCAAGGCACAGTACCTGGGCATGATCATGGGCGGCACGCCAACCTCCATCGAAGACCGCCGCCGCGGCGTGTTCTCCTACGAGGCTCTGCGCAGCCGACTCGCTCAGGGTCGCTTTGCGCGCGAGGACCTTAAGGACATGCTCGCACCCATCATCCGCCTGCAGCCACTCACCTACGAGGAGCTGCTGGTGCTCATCGAAAAACTCATGCAGATCCATGCCGGCTACTTTGGCTGGACGCCCACGCTTGCCGAGAACGACTTGGTGGACTTCCTCAAGATCGAGTTCGGTCGCGTGGGAGCCGACACGCATCTGACGCCGCGTGAAGTCATTCGTGACTTTATCGAGCTGCTCGACATCCTATGCCAAAACCCCGACGCCAACGTGGCCGAGCTGCTGCAAAGCGTCGGCGGCGACGCGTTGGCGCCGGCAACCGCAACAGGCGACACCGATACCGCAGGCGGCGACCGTAACTTCGCCGAATTCACCATCTAACCTGCCAATAAGGGACAGGTTTATTTTGGCAGGTTTTATCTGGGCAAACGTTGAGACTGTAATGCAGCAAGCCGTTGTCGGCAGCGTTGAGAAATTCGTTTTTGAGAGGAGGCCCCGTGAACGCCTTTGACCGCTACGCCCCGTTTATCCAAGACTTCATCTACTCCCACGATTGGGAGAGCCTGCGCTCCATCCAGGTTGCGGCGGCAGATGCCATCTTCAACACGCAAGACAATGTGCTCCTGACGGCATCCACGGCATCTGGAAAAACTGAGGCGGCCTTCTTTCCCATCCTGACCGAGTTTTGGGAGAACCCGCCCGCGAGCGTGGGCGCCCTCTACATTGGCCCCCTCAAAGCACTCATCAACGACCAGTTCGTTCGCCTCAACGACCTGTGCGAAGAAGCCGATATCCCTGTCTGGCACTGGCACGGCGATGTCTCGCAGTCGCACAAGGCCAAGCTCATCAAAAAACCGAGCGGCATCTTGCAGATTACGCCCGAATCACTCGAGGCGCTCCTGATCCATAAGCACATGGCGATCCCGCGCATGTTTTGCGACCTGCGCTACGTGGTCATCGACGAGGTTCACTCGCTCATGCGCGGCGACCGTGGCGGGCAGACGCTCTGCCTTGTCGAGCGACTCTCGCGCATGGCCGGCGTGCAGCCTCGACGCATTGGCCTTTCCGCTACCATCGGCGACCCCGAGCGCACGGGCGCTTTTCTCTCACAGGGAACGGGGCGCGACTGCGTTATCCCCCGCTTTGAAGAACCGCGCCGCGTGTGGCGCATCTCCATGGAGCACTTCTACAACTCGGGCCCCCAGGCACAGCAGCGGGGATTCGTAGGCACAGGTCCGCAGGAAGCCGAAGTGCTCGCATACGAGCGCATCGAGGCGGTGGCGCCCACGGCACTGCCGGCCGACACCAAAGACATGCGCCGCAGCGGACAGCTCACACAGGAGGAGCGCCGTCAACGTCGCGAACGGGCACAGGATAAGGCTACCTCCGGGAACCGCCGCACTTCTTCGGCCCCCGAGGGCGAAGTCGATATCCCTCGGGCCGCTGAGCAGGCGCTCCTCAACCCCACCGACACCGCGCCCGAAAACGCCGATCCCGGCATGGGCTATATCTTCGAACACACCCGCGGGCGCAAGTGCTTGGTCTTTGCCAATTCGCGCGAGGAGGCAGAGGCCGTGTGCTCCATGCTGCGCAGCTACTGCGAGAGCCGGCACGAGCCCGACCGCTTTCTCATCCACCATGGCAATCTTTCGGCATCGCTGCGCGAGACGGCCGAGGAACTCATGCGCGATGAGGAGCAGGCGCAGACAACCGTCACCACCTCCACGCTGGAGCTCGGTATTGATATCGGCCGTCTGGAGCGTGCCTTCCAGATCGACGCGCCGTTTACCGTCAGCTCCTTTTTGCAGCGTATGGGGCGCACGGGCCGCCGCGATCTTCCGCCCGAGATGTGGTTTGTCATGCGCGAGGAGGAGCCCGAGCCGCGCACGATGATGCCCGAAACGATACCTTGGAAGCTCCTGCAGGGCATCGCGCTCGTACAACTCTATCGCGAGGAAAAGTGGGTCGAGCCACCCGAGCTCGATCGTCTCCCCTACAGCCTGCTCTATCACCAGACTATGTCGACCCTCGCCAGCACCGGCGAGCTCACGCCGGCCGAACTTGCCCAGCGCGTGCTCACGCTCAGCTATTTCCACCGTGTCTCGGCAGACGATTACCGTGTGCTGCTACGTCACCTCATTAAGATCGACCATATCCAGGTCACCGAAGGTGGCGGGCTCATCGTGGGTCTCGCGGGCGAGCGCATCATCAACAACTTTAAGTTCTACGCCGTGTTCCAGGAAAACGAGGAGTTTACCGTCCGGAGCGAATCGGCCGAGCTGGGCACGATCGTTAATCCGCCCCCGCCCGGTGAGCGCATCGCCATCGCCGGACACTGCTGGATTGTCGAGGAAGTGGACTGGAAGCGTCATACCGTCTTTGCCACGCAGGTCAAGGGCCGTGTGCCGGCCTACTTTGGCGACTGCCCCGGCGACATCAATACACACGTACTCGAGCGCATGCGCAAGGCGTTCAACGAGCACGCGGCATATCCGTACCTCATGGGCAACGCACGGGCTCGCTTGGCGCAAGCTCGTCATACCGCCGAGATTTCGGGCGCGGGAACTAAGCCGCTCATCAATCTGGGTGGCGACACCTGGGTGCTCTTCCCCTGGTTGGGCAGCTACGCCTTCCTAGCACTCGAGCGCATGCTTAAAATCAAATGCGCCGCTGAGCTGGGCCTTCGCGGACTCGACCCGTCACGCCCGTACTTTATGCAGTTTAAGATGAAGGCCGACGAGGAGACGTTCTTTGAGGTGCTCGCCGCCGAGGCCGAAAAGGACTTCGATCCCATCGAGCTCGTCTATCCTGGCGAGGTGCCTTACTTTGACCGCTACGACGAGTTTGTTCCCGAAGAGCTCGTGCGCAAGGGCTTTGCCGAAGGCGTGCTCGACATAGAGGGCATGAAGCAGCGCGTTCACGGCTGGCGCGACCACGCCTAAGACCAGTCTTTTTTGGGACGGGGAGACTTACTTGTCGTGAAGGACGGTGCCGAGGAAGTCGGTGTCGAAGGGCACGGCTTCGGCAAAGGCGTAGTCGCCGTCGCTGGCGATGAGCAGGTAGTTTTCCTCGCCGCTGAACTTCGCATCGCCACATGGGACCACCCAGGCGTGGACGAATACCTCGAGTGCCGTGGCAGCGCAGTCGCGAAGGAACGTCACATCGCTCCCCTCGTTTGCGCTCACGATATTGGCCACGTAGATACCCCCGGGGTTCAGGCTGCCCCGCACCAGGCGCAGCGCCTCAACGGTCGCCAGCTCGCGCACGGGCTCGGCACCGCCAAAGCAATCGCTCACGACCACGTCATAGCGACGATGGCCCACGCTCGTCACACCCAGATACGAGCGAGCCTCAGCGGTAATCACCCGCAGGCGATCGCCCACCGCGTGCTCCAGTTCATCCAGATAGAACCAACGGCGCGCCAAGCGCGTTATCTCTCCGTCATACTCGATGACGTCCATGCGCAGGACCTTGTGCGACATCAGCGCAAATTTGGGATAGGCAAACCCGCCGCCACCTAGCATAAGCATACGGTTGATACCGTGACCATAAGCGTCGCGCATCGCATCCTCGGCCTCAAACACGTCGTCAAACGCGCGATAGTACGCAAAGACGGGCTCCGCCCAGCGCTCGCCAACGTAACTCGCGCTTTGGTAGACGCTGCCTTGCACCAATACGCGAACTTCGTCGCCGCCCTCATCGTGCACGCGCTTCACACGTGCCAGCCCATTGCGGGTCCTCGCGACCTGCAGACAGGCAGCACGAACAGCGACAGCGGCCGCACCAAGCGCCGCGGCTCCCAGAGCAACGCCGGCAACGACGCCGGCAGAAACACTCGGCTTGTTCATCTAGAGCTCCTTTTGCAGATAAAGGCCATGGTCATAAAATCCAAGATGGCGATAGTACTCGCGCGTACCGATCGCGCTGATCACGTTGATGTACGTATAGCCAGCGTCCCGAGCTATCTGGCACGCACGCTCCACGAGCAAACGTCCCAATCCATGGTGCTGCGCTGCCTGGCCCTGATCGCCCACACGTGCCGCCATACCATAAACGTGCACCTCACGAATCATCGCCTCGTCCGGCATCGTCGGCAGCTCGTCCGCATGTGCGGCAACAAAAGCGCGATCGGGCAGCGACAACCGCAAAAAGCCCGCGATCTTGCCCCGCGGCGTCACCCACTGCAAAAAGCGCTCGTAAGTCACCGGCGTCTCGTACGCTACTTCCTCATCAAGAGATAGCTTATCCAAGTCGGCACCCGCCGTGCTGATCTCGCGATAGCGAATCTCACGCACCGTCGCACCGTCACCCCGAGCAGCCAGGCGGTTCTCGACGAGCTGACGCAGGTTGGGCTTCTTGTTGCCCACCATGATGTCATCGGAACTAAAGTCGCGAATCATGCGGCTGATGCGGCAGAATGCCGGCGTCACCACGATGTCATCGGCCAACACATCGAGCAGTTCTTCCTCGGTATAGGGGCGCCACTCGCCGCGCTCGTAGCAGCCCACCAGGCACGAGCCCTCGATGAGCGCACACGGGTAGACTTTGACCTCGTCGGGCATAAAGGCCCCCTCGGTCATAAAGCGCTCGTAGTCGCGCTTGTCCCCCTCGGGTGTGGCGCCCAGCAAGTTGAGCATAAAATGCGCATGGATCTTAAAGCCAAACAGGCGCGCAAGCGAAAACGCCCGCTCAATCTGCGCCACCGAAATGCGACGCTCGTTGATATCGAGTAGATGCTGGTCAAGGCTTTGGATGCCCATCTGTATCTTGGTGCAGCCCAGACGGCGGATGAGCGTAAGCGCCTGCGGCGTTACGGTATCGGGGCGCGTCTCGATAACGAGTCCCACCACGCGATGCTTCGCCGTCTCGTTGATGCGCTGCTGACGCTCGAGCTCCTCCATCGTTGCCGTCTGCCACTCGGTGACCTCGCCCCACGGCGTACCGGGGCCGTACAGACGACGCACCGCGCGGTTATAGCCGCCCACGGCAGCATCCACACGCTCCTGCTCGTCGGCAACGCCGGCAGCGAGCTTGGCCTCGTCTGTCGCAATGCCGGCAGCCCGATAGCACTCGCGGCGCTCTGTTACCACCGGCGGCAGGGCATCGGCGGGAGCGTCATCGAGCAGGCGCCCCGCCTCGGCACGGCTGATGCCCGGACGCGCCAACATGGGGTTTGCCGCCACGCCGGCGACGGCATCGTCATTGAGCGCACGGAAAAGCTCGGACATAAACCACGTCTGATACCCTTGCGGATAGTCGCTCCAGGTGCCACCGAGCACGATAAGCTCGATCTTGTCGGTCGCATGCCCCATCTGCGAAAGTGCGGTCAGGCGAGCGCTCACCTGCAAATACGGGTCAAAGCAGTTTTGCTCCGCACGGGCGCATGCCGGCTCGGCATGCAGATAGCTTTTGGGCATGCGCAGATCGTTGGGGCAAAACAGGCAATCGCCCGAACAGGGCCACGGCTTGGTGATGACGGTAATGGTCGCCACGCCCGAAGCCGTGCGGCGCGGCTTCATGCGCAGCACCTGCAGCAGCTGACGCTCCAGCTCGGCATCGACATTCCATCCAGCCCAACGAGCCGGCTTCTCACGTTTAACCCGCTGGTAGAACGGCAGCAGACGGCGCTTGGCCAGATCTCGTTTGTCGGCACCCTCACGGCGCGCCTCGGCATGTATCAGTTTGACGAGCGCCTTGTCGTCCACGGTCTCACCGCGACGCAGAGCCTCGAGTATGTTCAAAATAATCTGTTCCATGCCCCCATTGTAAAGGCAAAGGCGCCGGAGCCAGTCACGGCCCCGGCGCCTCCATCAAAGAGCATGCCTATATGCACCGATCTCCGAAAACCGCATGTCACACCGATTCGAACGACATGTCGCCCGAACCGACCTTAAAACGATACGTTGCAGACTTGTCACCGTTGTCGAATTCAGCATTCAATATGGTCTCGCCATCGTTGCCAAGCGGAAGGAAATCGCTCTCAAAGTCACCGCTGCCCACGGTGAGGCTCGCCTTAAAGCCCGTAGAGTTCGGAACCGATATCTCCACATCGCCCGAGCCCACGCTTACGTCCATCGACTTCGCGGGGGCCTGGTAGAGCTCGAACGCCACATCGCCCGAACCGACCTCGGCATTCAGGGTGTCAGTTACAGTGCCCGCGAACTCGATGTCTCCCGAGTCCAACGTCAAATCGAAGTCGTGGCACGCAATGTCCGTAATCGTCAGATCCCCCGACCCCACATTCGCCGAAATGTCCATCATGTTATCGGCAAGCTCGCGCGGCAGCTCGATGGTGACCGTACGGTCAAGCGCACGCTCGTCATCGCAGTCGAACTGGTTAATCTTGAGCGTAGAGCCCCTAATCTCGGCCAGATTTTGCGTGGCAGCATCGTAAGCAGTTACTCCTTTTGCAACGCGACCACTCTCGATGACACGCACCGGTCCATCGGAAACGTACTTGACCTCGACCGTGCCCGACGTCACGTCCAAGTCAAGCGATGTGAACGCGTCGGCATCAAACGTTTCGCTCGAAAGCTGTTGAGGCCGAGCGGAATAGTTACCGCTATCCAAAAGATCGTCCTCGTCAAGCGCATCGTCCATACCAGACAAGCCGGATACAACATCGTCGAGATCCCACGGACCATCAAAATGAATCAAAGTCCGCGAAGTGCCAAAGACAAGTCCAATGATAAGCACAAACGCTCCGATGCCAATGCCCAAGCGCCTCTTAGACTCATGCGAAAGCTTCATCATTCATCACCCTCTTTGGCGATCGGGTCAGCGGTAGTCGCGGTAGCTACGCCAGCATCAACCGCAGCGGAAGCATCCTGCACCTGAGTCCTAGCCGTCACCGGTGCCGAACCAACCTGGATATCTCCGCGCGCCCAATCGCCATCGAGCGCACGTGCCACCCAGTGATAGATGGGGATCGTAAAGAAAATCAGCGCGGCAAAGGGGCCGGCACCAAACGGGAACATCAGCAAAAAGAACAGCAGCCAACACACAGCCCAATACGGGAACGACTGGAACGGGCCCTTCACCGGAGTCGAGCCAACCGCACCGCCACTCGTCGCCTGCGCCGTAGCGGCATTGGCGGCCTGCGCGCTCCAACTTGCCGCTTGCGCCGCCTTGGCCGCAGCGTCACTTGCCTGCGTTGCCGCCTCGGTAGCGCGTGCCGCCGCCTCGTGGGTGCGGGCACGCTCTGCCGCCTCGGCTTCGCGCTGACGGGCGCGGTCCTCGTTCTCAAACTCGATATCGTCCTCGATCTCGTCGCTCGGATTGAGCAGCTCATCCAGACTCACACCATAGAGCTTGGCGAGCGAAATCAGGTTCTCGGTATCGGGCGAGCTCTCCGCACGCTCCCATTTACTGACCGCTTGGCGTGACAGTCCCAGCTTTCGCGCCAATCCTTCTTGGCTAAAGCCCTTGCTGCGGCGAAGGTCGGCGAGCCGCTGCGCAGTTTCTACATTCATGGTTCCTCCTATGCTTTTGCCAGCCGTGCCGCCGGACCGTTTTTGTTCTTAAGGCGCCTTGCACAGTTGAAAATCTATCCGCCACCGCCAAAAGCATGCCACCTATTCTAGTGAGATTTTTGACAACCGGCGGTTGCGGGCATATATGAGCTGCGGAAATGTGTCTAAACAAAGCAATGACCCGCAGCTCGGTTGTCCCCGTTGCGGCGTTAACGGTAGTATGGTCGTACTGTTAATTCCGCACCGCCAACGGAGGGAGCCCCGCGCGTGAACCGCGATTTCGCCTCATCGCTCATCCAGCTCAACAATACGTTCTATCGCGAGCACTCCGCTTCCTTTTCCGATACGCGGCAGGCCCCGTGGCCCGGCTGGGTGCGCACCATGGACATCGCGCTCGGGCAGCTCGAAGTCGCCACGATCGAGCATCCCGTCCGCGTCTTCGATCTTGCCTGCGGCAATATGCGATTCGAGAACTTTGCCGCCGGCGGCGCACTTGCCGCCAAGGGCGTCGATGGCGCAAACCCCTCGGCAGACGCCAGCTGCCCGTTTGAGTTCTATGGTGTTGACTCGTGTCAGGATTTGGCTATCGATGCACATGGCCACGCCCTGCGCATTCCCAACCTGCACTTCCAGGAACTCGACGCGCTCGATGCCCTCATGAAGCTCAACCCCGCCGAGACGCCCGATGTCCTTTTCGACGCACCGCTCGCCGACATCTCGGTCTGCTTTGGCTTTATGCACCACGTGCCGTCATGCGAGTATCGTGTACGCGTGCTCGACGCCCTGGTGCGCCAGACGCGCCCGGGCGGCATCATCGCTATCAGTTTTTGGGAGTTTATGAACGACGAGCGCATGGCGCGCAAGGCCGTTCGCGCCGAAGCCCGCGCCGAGCTCACCCCGCCGTTTGAGGGTTACGATTCCGCGCAGTTTGAAGCCGGCGACCACCTTATTGGCTGGCAAAACGACCGTCACGCCTACCGTTATTGCCATCACTTTGACGATCAGCAGATCACCGACCTGGTGCGCGGCGTCCGTACGTTCTACAAGAGCGGCGAGGTCCCCGTGCGCGAGCTTGAGCGCTTCCATGCTGACGGTCGCAGCGGCGATCTCAACCGCTATGTGATTCTCAAGCGCCTGTAGGCATCGGCGACTTGCCGCCGAGCCGCACCGCAACTTTCGGGCAAGCTATGCCCCACCCTTTTCAACCCATTGATGGAACGTGCTGCCATGCGTTCCATACTCATGATCAAGGAGCCTCATGGGAGCCGTCCACGTTCGCACGCCTAAGAACTTTGTGCTCGAGGAGCGCTTGGAGCGCTATGCCGATGCGATTGAGACGAACCCCGAGGCCTATGCCGGAGATTGGCGCAAGGCCTGTGCGTCCGCAGGCAGCAAGCCTTTCGAACACCTTCACCTGGACCTTGGCTGTGGCAAGGGAACGTACCTTGTAGAGCGCGCGGCCCACGAGCCCGACACGCTCTTTATCGGCATGGACCAGGAGCCCATCTGCATTGCCTATGCCGCCCAGAAGATTTGCGAGCAGGAGCTGCCCAATGCGCTTGTGCTGCCCCGAGGCGCCGCATCGCTGCCGCGGCTGTTTGCCGCAGGCGAGCTCGACGCCATAACCATCAACTTTCCCACGCCGCAACCCAAGGCCAAGTACGCCAAAAAACGACTCGTCCATGTCGACCATCTGATGCTCTACCGCCCGCTCTTTTCAGCCGGCGCCACCGTCACACTGCGAACCGACAGTAAGCCATTGCGCGACTACGCCCTGGGGCAGTTTGCCACGGCCGGCTACGACACGCTTTGGGTAAGCGACGACGTCCGCCGCGACCATCCCGAGCATCCCGAGACCGAATACGAATGCCGCACGCGCGAGATGGGTGCCGTCGTCTATGGCATTTGCGCCACACCCGGCGCGCAGCCCAGCAATGAACAGCTCGCGGCGGGCCGCGCGCAGGAGCAAAGCCTTGCCTGCTACCTGCCCGAAAACCTCGATGAGCTCACCTATGTACCTCTGGGCATGGAAGAGGCCGTCGAGAACTTTAGAAACCGCGCCCGTAAAGGCAAAAAGCACCTGCCGCAGGAGTCCTAGGGCTTTTGATGGCCGCGGCGTTGACAACCAAGCGCAAATAGGCGCCGACGAACGGCCCTCAAACCTAAGTGAGTAGACTTTTTGACAACAGCCGAGCACAACCCGTATGGCAAAAACTAAAACCGCAGGTAGAGACCTTGCGTAAAAACCATGTGCTCGCGATATCGCAAAAAGTCTACTCACTTAGCTGGCGACTGCACCAAACGGCTGGGCAGAACGCCCATTTCCTGCATTTTCCCGCGCGCTAGCACTCCGCGCCGCCGCTACGCCATAATGGATGGCGGACAAACGCGAGAGAAAGCAACCACATGGCACAGACCACGACAGATACCGCCGCCAGCACCGTCTCGGGCGCCGGCGCCGCCAGCTCATTCTCGGGCGGCACGGGAACCGAGGCCGAGCTCGGCTCGCTCGGCGCGCTCTCCCCCACCTGGTGGGAGCCCGAAGACGGCAGTGAGCCCGAACCGTGGCTCACGCCCGATCAGGCCTTCGAACGCTTCTTTGAATGGACGAGCAATCGCGGCATTGAGCTGTGGGATCACCAAGAAGAGGCCCTCATGGATCTAGCCGCCGGTGACCATGTCATTTTGGGAACACCGACCGGATCGGGCAAGTCGCTTGTCGCGCTGGGCATGCTCTTTATGGGCATGGCGCAGGGCAAACGTTGCTATTACACGGCCCCTATCAAGGCCCTGGTCAGCGAAAAGTTCTTCGATCTGGTACAGGTGCTCGGCCGCGATAACGTCGGTATGATCACCGGCGACACGCATATCAACACCAAGGCGCCCGTCATCTGCTGCACGGCAGAGATCCTTGCCAACGACGCACTGCGCGAGGGCGAAGATGCCGATGTTGGCTGCGTCGCCATGGACGAGTTCCACTACTTTGCCGACCCTGATCGCGGTTGGGCCTGGCAGGTGCCGCTGCTCACCCTGCCTCACACGCAATTCATGCTCATGAGCGCCACACTCGGCGATGTCACTGCCATCGCCGCCTCACTTGAGGAGCACACCGGCGCAACCTGCGACTTGGTTGTCGACGCCCCGCGTCCGGTTCCGCTGAGTTATGACTATGTGACGACCTCCCTCGAGGGCACGGTCGAGCTCGCAATGCGCCGCGGCGAGGCCCCGCTCTACATCGTGCACTTTAGCCAGGACGCCGCACTTGCGACGGCGCAATCCCTCGCCAACTTTGGTATTGCCAGCAAGGAGCAGCGCGAGGCCATCAAGGAGGCGGCCAAGGACACGAGCTTCTCGACGGCCTTTGGCAAGATTCTTAAGCGCTTGCTCGGATGCGGCGTCGGCGTGCACCATGCTGGCATGTTGCCGCGCTATCGTCTGCTGGTCGAGCGCTTGGCACAACAGGGCCTGTTGCCCGTCATCTGCGGCACCGATACGCTCGGCGTCGGTATCAACGTGCCCATCCATACTGTGGTGCTCACCGCGCTCACCAAGTTCGACGGCTACAAGATGCGTCGACTGCGCGCCCGCGAGTTTCATCAGATTGCCGGTCGCGCCGGCCGCTCGGGCTTCGATACCGAGGGCATGGTGATTGCCGAGGCACCCGAGCACGAGATCGAGAACGCCAAGCTCATGGCCAAGGCGGGTGACGACCCCAAGAAGCTCCGCAAGATTAAAAAGAAGAAGGCCCCCGAGGGCTTTGTCACCTGGAACAAGCAGACCTTTGAGCGCCTGATCGAGACGCAGCCCGAAACGCTCAAGCCGCGCCTTCGCATCACACACTCCATGGTGATTAGCGTGGTCGAGCAGGGCGGTGACGCTCGCGCCCGCGTGCACGACCTCATCGAGACAAGCCTGCAGACCCCCGAAGAAAAGGCCAAGCTCGAGGTTCGCGCCGACGAAATCTTCGCCACGCTCATCGACTCCGGCGTCGTCGTGCGCACCGAGGTACCGCCCGCACCCGACGCTCCGGCTGATGCCGCGCCGGACATCGACTACGCGCTGACGGTCGACCTGCCCGAGGACTTTGCGCTCGACCAGCCGCTCTCGCCGTTTTTGCTTGCCGCGTTGGAGCTGCTCGATCCCGAGAGCGAGACCTATACCATGGATCTGATCTCGATGGTCGAGGCAACGCTCGAGGATCCCAAGCAGGTATTGCGCGCACAGGAGCGCGCCGCGCGCGACCGCGCCATGGCCGAGATGAAGGCCGACGGCGTCGAATACGAGGAGCGCCTGGAGCGCATTCAGGACGTCACGTACGAAAAGCCGCTCGAGGACCTGCTCGATGCCGCCTTTGACAAGTACTGCCAGGAAGTGCCCTGGGCAAACGACTACCAGCTCTCCCCCAAGAGCGTCCTGCGCGATATGTTGGAAAGCGCGAGCGATTTTAAGGGCTACATTCAAAAGCTCGGCATCGCCCGCTCCGAGGGCATTTTGCTGCGCTACCTGGCAGAGGCTTACCGTTCTCTCGACCGCACCGTACCCATCGAGAAGCGCGACGAGCGCCTGCGCGACATTATCTCGTGGCTGGGCTTTGTGGTGCGCTCGGTCGACTCGAGCCTGGTGGACGAGTGGGAGAACGCCGGCAACCCGGCAGCCCTCGATGCCGCGCCGCCACAGGGCATCGACGAGGTCGTGGCGGACCGCCGCGGCTGCACGCTGCTGGTGCGCAATGCGCTCTTCCGCCGCGTGACCCTTGCCGCCCGCGAGCACGTTCGCGACCTGGGCGAACTCGACGACGACTGGGGCATGAGCGAGATTCGCTGGCAAAAGGCGCTCGATGCCTACCATGAGCAGCACGAGGAAATCCTCACCGACGGAGATGCCCGCAGCGCCGCGATGTTCTCCATCGATGAGTCCGACGAGAAGACCGCGCACGTATGGCACGTGCACCAGATCTTTGCCGACGAGGATGGCGACCACGACTTTGGCATCATGGGCGATGTCGATCTGGACGCCACGCAAGACGGCGGCGAGGTCATCTTCAAAAACTACCGCGTCGGCTTTATCGAGGACCTGCTCGAGGACTAGCCGAACATACTGGAACGAAACAAAGCGGGGCCGTTGGCAATATCGCCAGCGGCCCCGCTTTTGCACTATCTGCTATGCCTTACTCGGCATCTTCGACCTCATACGAATCTGCCTCGGCGGGCTCATCGTTTGTCTCTGGCGCAGCCCCGCGCGCCTCGTCAAACGCCGCCTTCATGGTCTTGTTGCCCCATGTGAGCTTGCGAATGGTAAGATCGTCGGCTTTCTTGTTGGCTAGGCGCAGATTGTTCTCGGAGGACAGCAACGCCTCCTTGGTTTTCTGCAGATGGCTAATCGTCTTGTCGATCTCATCAATCGCCGTTTGGAACTTGCGGCTCGCGATCTCGTAGTTGCGACCGAAATCATTCTTGAACTTTTCCATCTTGGCTTCGAAGTTCGTGACGTCGATATTCTGCTGTTTGTACTCCGCCAGCTCCTGCTTATAGCGCAGCGAACCCATGGCGGCGTTGCGAAGAAGCGTAATCATGGGAATGAAAAACTGTGGGCGAATCACGTACATCTTCTCGTAGCGATAGCTCACGTCGACTATCCCTGCGTTATAGAGCTCGCTCTCGGGCTCGAGTAGCGTGCAGAGCACCGCGTACTCACAGCCTTTTTGGCGGCGATCGTGGTCGAGTTTCTTAAAGAAGTCCTCGTTTTTATGCTTGGTCGTGGTCTCGTCGTTCTCGTTTTTCATCTCGAACATAATCGAAATGACCTCGTTACCGCTCGCGTCGCACTCGCGGAAGATAAAGTCGCCCTTGGTACCCTCGGACGCATCGTTATCTTTCTCGAAGTACGCGTTGGGAAACGCCGTCATGCGCAGACGGTTGAACTCGGTCTCGCAGTGATGCTCGAGCGACTCGCCCACCATCTTGGTGGACAGGCGGACCTTCATGTCCTTAAGGCGCTCAATCTCTTCATCCTTGTAGCGAATCAGGTCATCGCTCGCGCGCTTGGCCTGCGCAAGCTCGAGCTCGTGTGCCGCCTTGGCTTGCTCCTCGCGAGAATCGCGCACCGCCAGCTCGCTCGTCAGCTTGGCACGTGCCTCATCGCGCTCTCGCTCCGCCGCGGCGACCGCCTCTGACAGGTTCATTTTTGCCATCAGTTCCTGCTCGCGCAACTGGGCACGCAGACCCTCGGCCTCTTGCTCGGACTGTGCCTTTGCGGCAGAAAACTTCTCTTGCACCTTCACGCGATAGTCAGCAAGCGCGCGCTCGGCCTCGCTGCGAGCGACATCGAGCTCACGCTGAGACTCGGCCGCGGCAGCGGCAAGCGCCATCTCCTGGGCCTTGTCCGCCGCGGCAAGCTTGGCCTGCAACTCGGCAATCTGGGCATCTCGTGCAGCTACATCGTTTTGAGCAGCATTGCGCGCCGCCGACTCGGCAAGCTTGGCTTCGTCATCCTTGCGCCCCAGCTGCGCACGCAAGTTGTCGATTTCGCGCTGGAGCTCGGCGTTCTCCTTTTGAGCGTCGGCACGGGCCTCAACCGCCGCGCGCTGGCTTGCGCTCTCGCGCTCTGCGGCAGCGCCCTCGAGCTTGGCGTGCAGCTCGGCAAGCTCCGCATCGCGCTTGGCGAGCTCTTGCGCCAGCTGTTGAGCTGCGGCGTTCTTCTGCTCGACAAGCTGAGCATCGCGCTGAGACTCTGCCCTTTGCAAAGCAGCCGTCGAGCGTGAGCGTTCAAGCTCCAACGCCTGCTCGCCCTCGCGCTGGACTGCCTTCACACGCTCGTCCAGGTCGCGCGAGAACTCGGCATCGCGCACCTGCTTGACGATATCCGCATAACCGGACGCATCGACCTTAAAAACTTCGCCGCAATGCGGGCACTTGATCTCGTTCATGGCAGCTCCTCGATGGACGCAAATTTCAACCGCCTACACTCTACCGCGCCGCGCGGACAAAAAAGGCGCCGCTGTCATAATGGCAACGGCGCCAGAGCCACCACAAAGGTGCCTGTCCCCTTTGTGGTGGCTCTGGCGCCCTATAACCCAAAGAAGCTAAGAATCTGATCGCGGCTTACGGGCTTGTACTCGTTGGCATCGAGACCGACATCGTAGCGAAAGATAGGGCGCTCGCGATCGCGGTTGCGAGCGTTGGTGCGGTCTCCTCTGCTGTGGATATGCCCGTGTAGCATGATGGCGCCACGCGCCTTACCATTCCAGCTGAGCATGGGGTAGTGGCTCATAACCAGACGATGCCCCTTGGCATAGCCGGGAGTAATCTCCAGGTAATCGCGCACGTCTTCCCAAATCTGCGGTACGTCGGGATCTTCCCAGTCGCCGTCATGGTTACCACGGACGAGCGTCACATTCTTGCATTCGATACGCTCGCGCAGGCGCACCGCCTCTGCCAGGGGCAAACGATAGGTAAAGTCTCCCAAGATATAGAGGCGGTCGTCCACAGCCACGCACTCATTGATGGCATCGATGACCTTGCGGTTCATCTCCTCGACCGAATCAAACGGCCGATCCATGTCGTGCAAGATATTCGTATCGCCCAGGTGCAGGTCGGCGGTAAACCACATCATCGTCTCTGTCCTCATTTCGCAACGCATCAAACTCGTGCTAAGTATACAGACACAGCGATGCGGCGGTTAGCCAAAGAGCCCGCCGAACAATCCTCGGCGGCGCTTGTCCTTTTTATTCGAATCTTTTCCCGGGGTGTTCTTATCCTTTTGCTTTTTGCGGTCCTGCTCCAACTCATCGTCATCAAGTAGCATATCCCACTCAAACGGGTCATCCGTCAGATCGAACAGATCATCGTCATCAAACATGGCAGTCCCCATTGCCGACTAGCGAGCATCCACCACGTAGAGTCCAACGCGAACCTGATGCCACGGGCTGCGCTCGGGAGCAACCTGTTGCACGTGGGCCTCAAATACGTCCTCATGGCCGTAATACATCATCAAGGACAGCGGGCCGACCTCGTTTCCCGGAACATAGCCAAGTTTGGTCTTGCCATAGTAGATCGCAACCGCCTCGGGGTCATGGGGATTATCGCGCTCGGCACACAGCGTCAGTTTATCGCCCGCTTTAAGATCGCCTAGGACCAAAGCGCCGTCGGCATATTGAAATCCTGCGATATGAAACGACAGAAGAACACGTGAAGGCTCGTACATGGCAACTCCTCTAACGGCCGGATAAACCAGCGTTTGACCTTATCGAGAAGTCTACGGGCCCGTGCGGACATAAATTCATCCTTATCTGATTCTAATGCACAAACATGCGCACGAACTTGCGCTTCCAGCTTGCGTAAGGAGCATAGCGGAATGGCACGTCGAGCCAGGTTGCCTTGTTCACGATGCTCTTCTTGTGACTAAACGTATCGAAGCTCTCGCGGCCATGGTACTGTCCCATACCGCTCGCCCCCATGCCGCCAAAGCCCATATGGCTCGTGGCCAAATGCATAATGGTGTCATTAACACAGCCACCACCAAAGGGCACGTAACGCACAAAGCGTTGCTGAGCCGCATGGTCCTGGCTAAAGATATACAGAGCTAGCGGCGTCGGACGATCCGCAATAAACGTCTCTGCCTCGTCTAGGCTCTCAAACGTCAGCACCGGCAAGATGGGGCCGAAAATCTCCTCCTGCATTACGGCGTCATCGGGGGTCACGCCGTCTAGAATCGTCGGCTCAATCTTGAGCGACGACTCGCGCGCGGTACCTCCAAGCACAACCTTATAGGGATCGATCAGCCCGCGCACGCGCGCAAAATGCTTGGCGTTGACGATATGACCGTAATCCTCGTTGTCGAGCGGATGCTCGCCAAACATGCGACGGGTCTCCTCCCTGATGAGGCCCAACAGCTCATCGTGTACGCGCGTATCGACCAGCAGGTAGTCGGGCGCCACGCAGGTCTGCCCCACGTTGAGCCATTTACCAAAGGCGATGCGCCGTGCCGCGACTTTTAAGTTTGCCGTGGCATCCACAATGCAGGGGCTCTTTCCGCCCAGCTCAAGCGTCACGGGCGTCAGGTTTTTACTTGCGCGCTCCATGACGAGCTTGCCGACCGGAACGCTACCGGTAAAGAAAATCTTGTCCCAGCACTCGTCGAGCAGTGCTTCGTTCTCGGCGCGACCGCCCTCGACAACCGTCACCAGGCACGGATCAAATGCCTCTTCACAGATTTGCTTGAGCACCGCGCTCGATGCCGGAGCATATGCGCTCGGCTTGATGACCACGGTATTGCCCGCGGCAAGGGCGCCGGCGAGTGGCTCGAGCGTCAGCAAAAACGGGTAGTTCCACGGAGCCATGATGAGTGTGACGCCATAGGGCACGGCCTGCGTCTTGCACACACTCACGGCGTTGGCGAGGTCACACGGACGCAGACGCGGGCGACTCCATCGAGCCACATGCGCAATCTGATGTCGAATCTCGGAAAGCGAGGTGCCGATCTCGCACATATACGCCTCGTCATGTGACTTTCCCAAATCGGTCTGGAGCGCATGGGCAATATCGGCCTCGTGGGCCCGTACCGCATCGCGTAAACTCACGAGCGCACGACGCCGAGCATCGACATCAAACGTGGCGTGCGTCTTAAAGTAGGCGCGCTGGTCGCCGACGATGCGCGCAATTTCCTCGGTGTTCATGGACCCTCCTAGTTCTCGTCCTCAAACATACCACCCGCAACGACCTCGTACATACGCTCGAGCTCCAAACGGTCCATCAAAAGTGGAACGGGGTATAGCGGATTGGCCTCGGCATCGGCATGGACCGCCATTTGCGGAATATCGGAGCGGCGAATACCCGAGACATATTTGGGGATTCCCAGGGCCTCGTTCATGCGGTCAACCCAATCGATAAAGGCCTCGGCCGCCAGGCTGTCCTGCGCGGTAGCCGGCGCAATGCCCGCCATGCGAGCAAGATCGGCAAGCTTGGGGGCGGCGGCGTCACCATAAGCGCGAAGCATGTGCGGCAGGATAATCGCGTTCGCCAAACCGTGCGGAATTCCGTATCGGCCGCCCAGACTGTGCGCGATGGCATGCACATATCCGACATAGGAGCGGGTAAACGCAACGCCCGCCTTATACGCCGCCGAAAGCATATTGCGACGAGCGCGCATGTCGTCACCATGCTCATAGGCCTCGAGCAAATTGTCATGGATGAGCTGCACCGCCTGTCGCGCCATCTTGCGCGTATAGGGCGTAGTGCTTCGCCCGATAAAGGCCTCGACGGCATGCGTCAGGGCATCCATACCCGTCTGTCCCGTAATGGAGGCGGGCAGGCCGCGCGTAAACTCGGGGTCGTGCACCGCAAAGCGCGGGATAAGCACAAAGTCGTTAATGGGGTACTTGTAGTGCGTCTCGTCATCGGTAATTACCGCCGCGAGCGTGACTTCGCTTCCCGTGCCTGCCGTGGTGGGAACGGCGATGAGAAGCGGCAGGCGACGATGAATCCGCAGCAGGCCGCGCATCTTGTTGATGGGCTTGTATGGCTGCGCAATGCGCGCCCCCACACCCTTGGCGCAGTCCATGGCCGAACCGCCACCAAAGCCGATAATGGCCTGGCAGGCGCTCGCGCGATACAGGGACGCCGCTTCCTCCACGTTTGAGACCGTGGGGTTCGCACGTGTTTCGGCATAGACCGCAACGCCAATTCCCTTGGACGCGAGCGCTGTCTCGAGCGGTGCCGTGAGCCCCAGACGGGCAATGCCGGGATCCGTCACGATAAGGACCTTCTGGATCGAGCGCTTTTGAAGCACCGCGGGCACATCCTCGGCATGCTCTAAAATGCGCGGCTCGGTATAGGGCAGGATTGGCAATGCAATGCGAAAAACCGTCTGATATGTTCGACACCAGGCACGACGGGCTAGATGCATAAAGGAAACTCCTTCATTTGTTGATAGGTCAACATTTGCTCGACCGATTGTACTCATCGGAGGTCAAAGGCGGCCTGCCAATCGTTAATCAATCAACATCTTCATATCTCAAAATTGTTTTATTAAAAATCATTCCTAATAGGCTTCACATTTAGTTGCATTTATGGATAATAGAACTCGTCAAGACGCACGTCCGGAGAGGGCCCTTACGGGACCGGACAAGCGCCCCATCGCCATCGATCGAAAGGATCGAATCATGAAGTTTGTTTGCCCCGTTTGCGGTTATGTGGAAGAGTTCGACGGCGACCAGCTGCCCGAGGATTTCAAGTGCCCCCAGTGCGGCGTTCCCGGCTCTCGCTTCCTGAAGCAGGAGGAGGGTCAGCTCGAGTGGGCTGCCGAGCACGTCGTGGGCGTCGCCAAGATGGAGGGCGTCTCCGAGGACATCGTTGCTGACCTGCGCGCCAACTTTGAGGGCGAGTGCTCTGAGGTCGGTATGTACCTGGCCATGGCTCGCGTCGCTCATCGCGAGGGCTATCCCGAGATCGGCCTGTACTGGGAGAAGGCTGCCCACGAGGAGGCCGAGCACGCCGCCAAGTTCGCCGAGCTCCTGGGCGAGGTCGTGACCGACTCCACCAAGAAGAACCTCGAGATGCGCGTTGAGGCCGAGAACGGCGCCACCGTCGGCAAGACCGATCTCGCCAAGCGCGCCAAGGCCGCTGGTCTCGATGCCATCCACGACACCGTGCACGAGATGGCTCGCGACGAGGCTCGCCACGGCAAGGCTTTCGCCGGCCTGCTAAAGCGCTACTTCGGCTAAGCCAAACGCCTGAGAGACATTCTCTAGCTTTATAAGGCCCGGACCGCATGGTTCGGGCCTTTTTCGTGTCTTGCAAACCAGTTAACGTCCCAAAAATAGGACCACCTTTGACATCGGCTTCGCGTCAAAAACTAAGTGAGTAGCCTTTTGGGAACTTGTCGAGCAGACCACCCGTATTGCTTTATAAAACCGCAGGTAGATAGCTTGCCGCAAAACAATCTGGTCGCCATCACGCTAAAAGTCTACTCACTTAGATTTGCAACCGTCCATGATCGGGCCTTTTGTGTCTAACGGGCATCTTTTTGTCGATTTCTCCCAGTTTTGACCAGTCAACGAATAGCTCAGACCGAAGTAATGCCTCGGCCCCTTGCTCCTCCAAGCTTTTATCGCGATATTCAACATCGAGCAACCTGCATACGGCCTTAACAATCGCGTGGAATCTATCATCATCGGATATCTGTCCGTGTGTCAGGAGAAATACATCGTAGCCCATGGCCTGAAGCGCCGTCATGCGGTCGGCGTCACGCAAACCATCCCCGGCTCGCCCGTGTGAGCCCTTTCCTTGGCATTCAATGGCCACCTGTCGCTCTCCGTCCGGCGAAGAAAGAAGTAGGTCGATATATACACGGGACTTGCCTACAATCGCCCGAGCACTTGCGCTTAGCGCCACTTCGACATTGAGCTCTATGCCGCAAAAACCTTCGCCTCCCAATGATCGTGGCAACCCAAGCAACAAATACGTCTCAACCTCAAAAGGCGATGCGGCACCCAGTGGAACGAGATGCGATACCGCGACAAATCGCTTGCCGTAACGCATCCCACAAACATCTGAACAAAAACGGTCAAGATCTCCGTCCAAAACCAAAGCGTCGCGCCGCCACAAATTTGAGGCGGCACCGTCCTCGGACGGGCAACGTGCCCAACCAAAGGTTGCCGGAATCGCGCCCGACTCAATTGCACGCGAAAGCTCTGCCTCGAGTGCTGCTGGCAAGGCACAAACCGTAAACAAGCCGCACATCTCCGCCAATACCAAAAGCAGCTGGAGATCCGTCAGATGCCGCGACATGATGAATGCCGTCAGCAAAGGAGATGTGACCAAAAACCCATGTTCCGTTTCCAGCACGGATTCCCTGGGAAGCTCACCAAGGAACAGCCGTTGCCTAACGCTGGCAGGACAAGTCCGCTTATTTCTCGTCCCAACCAATGTATGCAACGGCAAGCCGAGCGCAACCGCAGCCGTCGGGTTACGGGCGAGGCCATATCGCTGCCGGTCTTCTTCCGGTCGTGGAAGTGGCGGACACAAAGCGAGGGCTTGAGGAGGCAAACGCCAGTACCTAAAAGCCGATATGTCACAAAGTAGATCCTTCATAGGCACAGGAAAACACGGATTTCAACCCGGGTACTCCCGCATTGGCGCGAACGTACCGAAAAGGGCGCCGAACGGACTGTTAAGTTTTCAACAGCCTTCCCCAACTGGCCAAAAGCTTGCCAAGAACTGGACGGAGTCCTGTTGAAAACCCGCTATTTCTCTCATGCGGAAGCTTTGCACAGCAAGTGAGTAGGCTTTTTGGAAACTCCCGAGCAGGCAGGCCATCTTGTCTTGCAAAGCCGCAGGTAGACGACTTGCTGCAAAACGGTCTGGTCGGCATAACGCCAAAAGTCTACTCACTTAGGCTAGAGGGCACCCCCATTAGCTGTGATTCCAGGGTGTTTAGCGCATTTGGACTCAAATCGTCATACTGGACAAGGATTCGAGCCAAGTTTTCAGGGACAGATGCGCCATCGGCACACCAAAAACAGTCACCGATATCGATAAAAGGGATGCTCGAGCGCGTGAGGGCCCGTGCAAAAGAGCTTCCGCCCGCGTCACGCTCCACGGCCACGACGCAGTAAAGGCCGGCGTCCGCGTACTCGATCGAGACTTCCCCTGCCGGAAACGCTTTCCGTACAAGCGCCGCCAGGCCATCACGCGCCTCGCGAGCACGAACGCGCACGCGGTTCACATGTCGCTCGTAATCACCCGATTCCAGCAAACGCGCCAAGGCAACCTGATCAACAGAACTTACCGACGAGGCGTAGAAACCAAGGTTGCGTTTAAACCTCTCCATTAGCTCATCGGGCAGCACCATGTACGCCAAACGCAACGCCGATGAAAGGCTCTTCGAAAACGTGTTGGTGTAGATAACCGACTGGGCGGCATCGATCGACGCGAGCGCGGGAATCGGCTTGCCGGCAAGGCGAAACTCACAATCAAAGTCATCTTCGATGAGATACCGACCTGGTCGCTCGGCGGCCCAGCTCAGCAGCGCATAGCGACGCGCAATGCTCGTCACAAGACCGGTCGGATACTGATGAGACGGCATCAGGTGAAGGACATCGGTCCCGGTTTTCTGCAGCGCGCTCAAGTCCACGCCCTCAGCATCCAACGGGACATGCCGCACTTCGCAACCCATGACCTGATAGATGCGCGTCAAGCGCAAATAGCCTGGATCCTCGACGGCATACACCTTGTCCGCGCCAAGCAACTGAACCAACATGGTATCGAGCAGCTGGGCGCCCGCACCGATAACGATGTTGTCGGGGTCGACATTCATGCCCCTTGTCCCGCGCAGATGGTGAGCAATTGCGCGTCGTAGCCGAGCGGTGCCCTGTGCCGGCGCGGTCGAAAAGATTTCGCGTTCGTCTTCGGATGCCAGCGTCGCCCGTAGCGCGCTTTGCCAAAGCCGCGCCGCCTCCAAAGCGGAAGGAGAGAGCGCATCGAATCGCTCGACCTGTCCGTTGACATCATACGCGCTGGGGCCCACAGAGACGGCATCTCGGTCGATGCCCTCCGCAGCCGAAGCCAAAACCGGTGCATCCGGAAGTTCGCAAGCGTAGTAGCCACGACGCGGCATTGAGCAAATATAGCCCTCGGCAAGCAACTGGCTATATGCATTCTCGATAGTAATGACACTGATTCCCAGATGACTGGCAAAGGCGCGCTTAGACGGAAGATGCTCCCCCGCCGCAATGCGTCCAGCAACGATATCATCTCGAATTTGCTGATAAATATACTCATAAAGCGATGCCTCGCCGCGTTTTTCCAAATTGTAGTCAAGCATGAGTTTGTCACCTGACCTTATTAAGTCATTCATTCTGGTATTAGTCTGACCTTGTAATTATCTCGAAAACTGAGTATTTCGCCATACCCAGCTCCCCGATAGGATGTTCCGTCAAGCAATGCACATGCCAACCAAGGGAGCAACCATGGCAGAACAGACCAACAAGGCCGATCGCGTCAAACTCAATCGCGAGCTCGCGCAGATGCTCAAGGGCGGCGTCATCATGGACGTCACCACGCCCGAGCAAGCACGCGTCGCCGAAGAGGCAGGCGCCTGCGCCGTCATGGCACTCGAGCGCATCCCGGCCGATATCCGTGCCGCAGGTGGTGTGTCGCGCATGAGCGACCCCAAGATGATCAAGGGCATCCAGGAGGCCGTCTCCATCCCCGTTATGGCCAAGTGTCGCATCGGTCACATTGTCGAGGCGCAGGTCCTGCAGGCCATCGAGATCGATTACATCGATGAGTCCGAGGTCCTCTCCCCTGCCGATGACGTCTATCACATCGACAAGACCCAGTTTGACGTGCCATTTGTCTGCGGCGCCCGCGATCTGGGCGAGGCGCTGCGCCGTGTTGCCGAGGGCGCCACGATGATTCGCACCAAGGGCGAGCCGGGCACGGGCGACGTCGTCCAGGCCGTGCGCCACATGCGCAAGATCCAAAAGCAGATCCGCGACGTTGTTGCCCTGCGCGACGACGAGCTCTTTGAGGCAGCCAAGCAGCTGCAGGTTCCGGTCGAGCTGGTGCGCGAGGTCCATGCCACGGGCAAGCTCCCCGTCGTAAACTTTGCCGCCGGCGGAGTCGCGACCCCCGCCGACGCCGCGCTGATGATGCAGCTGGGCGCCGAGGGCGTCTTTGTTGGCTCGGGCATCTTTAAGAGCGGCGACCCCGCCAAGCGCGCCGCCGCCATCGTCAAGGCCGTGGCAAACTTCACCGACGCCAAGCTCATCGCCGAGCTTTCGGAGGACCTGGGCGAGGCCATGGTGGGCATCAACGCCGACGAGATCGAGATCATCATGGAGGAGCGCGGGCGCTAGTCCAGCAGAAAGGATCGCACATGAGCGATTATGCACACCAAACGGTTGCCGTGCTGGCGGTCCAAGGCGCTTTTGCCGAGCATGAGGCAAGGCTATCTGAGCTGGGCGCACGCTGTATTGAGCTGAGGCAGGCGGCTGATTTGAAGCAGAACTTTGACCGTCTGGTACTTCCCGGCGGCGAGTCTACCGTTCAAGGGAAACTGCTTGATGAGTTGGGCATGCTCGAGGAGCTTCGTACCCGTATCGCTGAAGGCATGCCCGTCCTGGGCACCTGCGCCGGCCTGATTCTGCTGGCTCACGACCTTGCCGCTCATGACGATAAGGGCACGCCGCGTTTGGCAACCATGGATGTGCTCGTTGAGCGCAATGCCTATGGCAGACAGCTCGGCAGTTTTCGCACCAAGGGACAGGTAGACGGCATCGACGGTGAAGTGCCGCTGACATTTATCCGCGCGCCCCGCATCGTCGAGGTCCACGGCGACGCCAAGGCCTTGGCAGAGGTCGATGGCCGCATCGTCGCCGCCCGCCAGGGCAACCAGCTCGGCGTAACCTTCCACCCCGAACTCGATGAAGACACCCGCCTCCACGAACTGTTCCTACAAATGTAGGCATCGAAATCAACAAACGAAACGAGAGCGGATAATCTCCCACTCTGAGCTTGAATACAGGCTCAAACCGGGAGATTATCCGCTCTCACACTATGTAGTCATTGGGGACGCTCTTAAACGACTAGTTATTTAAGAACGTCCCCAACGACTACCTTCTGGCAACAGAGAAAATGCCGATGTTTCGGCAACGACAGCGAGCGCCTCCCAGAGCGAACAAGTTGGCATGAAAAAGGCAAGGCATAGACCTTCTGGTCATGCCTTGCCTTTTGAATGACAAATTGTCGCTCTGGGAGGCGCGTAGCGTCAACTGGTTACGCGGTTCGTAGAACCGCGTAACTAATTAGAAGCGGTTGCCGCGGAAGCCGCCGCCGTTGCGGCCGCCACGATCGCCACCGCGACCGCCGCGGTCGTTACCGCGGTTGCCGCCGAAGCCGCCACGGTTGCCACCGCGATCGCCATAGCCACCACGGTTGCCGCCAAAGCCGCCGCGACCGCCGCGGTCGCCGCCACGGTCACCAAAGCCGCCGCGACCGCCGCGGTCGCCGCCACGGTCACCAAAGCCGCCACGGCCACCGCGATCGCCAAAGCCGCCGCGACCGCCACGGTCGCCGCCACGGCCACCGCGATCGTCACGACCGCCGCGAGGACCGCGGTCCTCGTCCAGGCCCATGGCGACGAGCGGAGCAATAACCTTATCGAGAGCGGCCATCAGCTCGGTGGCCTCCTCGTAAGAAAGCTCGGGCAGGAGCTTCTCCTTCTTGTTGGCAAGCTCGACCAGGCCCTCGGCGGCATCCTCGGCAGCGAAGACGACGATCTTGCGCATATCGCCCTCAGCGTCGTCGATGCGGCCGACCAGATCGGCAGCCTCGGCCTCGGCCATCAGGCCATCGAGCTCACGAAGGCGCATGCCCAGCAGGTCGGACATTTCCTTCTGCTCCATCTTGGGCTTGAGGTCAAGAAGCTTGATGGCGCGCTCGATGTTCGCCATGCGCTCGGCCTTGGCCTCCTCCTCCTTGGAAATAGCAAAGCGACGGCTACGCAGCAGGCGGGCGGCCTTCTGCATCTTGTCCATCAGCTCTTCGTCATCGTAATCAACGGCGGCCTCGACAACCTCGGCCTCCTCCTCGGCGGAAACCTCGTCAGCAGCCTCAACCTCGGCAGCTTCGGTCTCCACGGTCTCGACTGCCTCAACCTCGGCAGTCATGGTCTCGTTCTCGGTCTCGTTCATGATCTCTTCGTTCTCGGACATGAGACTCCTTCTTGGCCCTCTCGGGCATCATCGCCCCATTCGCGGGGCCCGTCGCGCACTCTTTGCGCTTTAAACATTCATGCCTCTCGGCAAAACGTCCATTAGTTTATGGTGTCGACTTCCAATCTAGCTGCAGAATCTATGTGCACACATTAATGCAACATGTCGCGGTATCATGGCCTGAACCAAACATGTCCACCTTAAGGAGCCCGCCATGATTAAACCCATCATGAAGTCCGAGTTCTTTTTACGCCTGCCCTCCGACGACGCCGGCCCCGAAGACGCCGCGACCGGGCAGGATCTCCTGGATACACTCCACGAGCATGAGCGCGAGTGCGTGGGCCTCGCCGCCAACATGATCGGCGTGCGCAAACGCATCATCTGCGTAAAGGACGGCAACAGGACACTCCTGATGTACAACCCTCAAATTCTTGAGCAGGTCAATGCCTATCAGACGAGCGAAGGATGCCTCTCGCTGATCGGTGAGCGCCCCTGCACCCGTTACCGTCGCATTAAGGTGGAATATTTGGAAGAGAACTTCGTCCACCGCATCAAAAACTTCTCGGGCTACACCGCCGAGATCATCCAACACGAAATCGACCACTGTTGCGGAATCGTTATTTAGTTCCGCCGATTCAAGAAAGCTCCCTGCAGCAAAACAACTGCAGGGAGCTTTTCATAGTGCGGAACTTCTATCCCACTAGCTCTGGCGGTAATGGTCGAAGAAGTCGGCGAGGTCTTCGAGGGACTCTTTGAGCACTTCCATGCGCGGCAGGTACACGATACGGAAGTGGTCGGGCTCAGCCCAGTTAAAGCCGCCGCCGCGCGTGATCAGGATCTTCTTCTCGTGCAGCAGGTCAAGGGCGAACTGCTCGTCATCGGTAATGTTGAACTTCTTCACATCCATCTTGGGGAAGATGTAGAACGCCGCACGCGGCTTAACCACCGAGATGCCGTCAATCTTGTTGAGCGCCTCATACACAAAGTTGCGCTGCTCGTAGACACGGCCGCCGGGGCGGATGTAGTCGTTGACGGACTGATGGCCACCGAGCGCCGTCTGAACGATCGACTGAGCCGGCACGTTTGAGCACAGGCGCATGTTGGAGAGCATGTTGATGCCCATGATGAAGTCGCTCATGCAGCGCTGGTTGCCCGAAAGCACCATCCAGCCAATACGATAGCCCGCGATCATGTGCGACTTGGACAGACCGCTAAAGGTGACGCAGGGCAGATCGGGAGCGAGCGAGGCAATCGAGACGTGCTCGTAGCCGTCCATGCACAGGCGGTCGTAGATCTCATCAGCAAAGATCATCAGCTGATGCCTGCGTGCAACCTCGACGATGCCCTCGAGCACCTCGCGCGGGTAGACCGAGCCCGTGGGGTTGTTGGGGTTGATGATAACGAGGGCTTTGGTCGCGCTCGTGATCTTGGACTCCATATCCTCCAGGTCGGGATACCAATCCGCCTGCTCATCGCACAGATAGTGCACAGGATGACCGCCGGCAAGGGTTGCGCACGCCGTCCAGAGCGGATAGTCGGGGCTGGGGATCAGAATCTCGTCGCCATTGTCGAGCAGCGCGTTCATCGAAAGCTGAATGAGCTCGGACACGCCGTTGCCCGTGTAGATATGCTCCATCTGAACGTTGGGCAGGCCCTTGATCTGCGAATACTGCATGATCGCCTTGCGCGCGGAGAACAGGCCACGCGAGTTGGAATAGCCTTCGCAGTCGGGCAGCTGCTGGCGCATGTCCTTGATGACCTCATCGGGCGTGCGGAAACCGAAGGGCGCCGGGTTGCCGATATTGAGCTTGAGGATGCGCTCGCCCTCGTCCTCCATACGGGCGGCCTCGTCGACGACGGGACCGCGCACGTCATACAGGACGTTATCGAGCTTGGTGGATTTAGAAAAAGTACGCATGGTGGTGCTCCTTGCAATTTGAGCTGAGGGATGGGGTTCGGGCTTGGAATCGTTGCGGGGTGATGATGCCTCGCCTTGATCGGCGTCGCCGGCAAGCAGCCAGGTAACATCGACCTCCAAAATACGGGCGAGCAGCTCAGCCACATCGCGCCGCGGAATCGTCTTGCCGCTCACATATTGGCTCATCTGACTCTTGCCGAGTTTTTTGCCGAGCATCTCCGATGCGCGGATCACGTCCGACTGGCGAACGTCGCGATCGGACATAGCCTGTCGCAGACGATCGCTAAACGTCTCTTGGGCCACTAGAACCTCCTTGCTGGCAAAGTTCAATTTATACAACACGAATTGAACCTGAGTTCAATTTAGGCAGCAGTATAACGCCGTGCTATTTCGAAAAGTTCAATTTCAAAAATAAAATGAGCAAGACCTCGAGATTTATCCCAAGGCGATAACGACGTGCACGCATTTAGAGGTATTCGAGGAAACGAGCGGCGGCAAGCGAAACATCGGCCGTTCGATATATGGCGTTGATCTGCCGATGGGGATGCCCTTCGAGCGGACGCACAGCAACATCGAACTGGCAGCGACGCAAGATGAGCGCGGGAAGAATGCTCACGCCCAGGCCATCCTCGACCATAGCCATAATCGCATAGTCATCCCAAGTCGACAGTTTTGAGCGCACCGCCAGCCCCGCCCGACGGAATAGCGGCGTAATCTCATCATCGGTACCCCGTTCCAGCAGAATAAACTGCTCTCTTGCCAAATCGGTAAGAGAGACGAACTCCGCCGTGGCAAGCAACGAATCTGTCGGCACCACCGCCATCAGCTCATCACACACTAAAGACCGTGATGCCATGCCGTTTTCTCGGGGCTCACGCGGGATAAAGCCCAGGTCGCAGCGGCCTTCCGCCACCCATTGCTCAATCTCTGAGTAATCGCCCATCAGCAACTCATAATCGACGTCCGGGTGATCGGCGCGAAAACGCGCTATGACCGGTGGCAGCACGTGGGTCGCCACACTCGAAAACGTACCAATGCAGATCTTGCCGCGCATGAGCCCACGCATCTCGTCCACGTGTCGCTGCAGGCGGCCAAACTCCTCGCAGAGCGCCTCAACCGCCGGCATGATCTGCCGCCCATCGGCAGAAAGCACCACACCCTCGCGGCTGCGGTCGAGCACCTTAAAACCCCAATCGGTCTCAAGGTCGCCCACCATGCGGCTCACGCCCGACTGCGAATAGCTCAGCCGCTCGGCGGCGCGCGTAAAACTGCCGGCCCGCACGGTCTCGAGCAGAACCTGCATCTTTTGAATATTCGTTTCCACGGCACCCCTCCACCTTTACATGAGTTTTTGTCATGTTATCCATGCATTATATTCGCTTTTCTTCTAAAGCCAGTTCACCCATAGTGAACATGTTCGGATATAGAGGGGATGTCAGCACATGAACAACGGATTGTTTACGTACTTAGCAGCATTGCTATTGTTTGGCTCCAACGGCATCATCGCCGCTGCCATCGCGCTGCCGAGCTCCGATATCGTACTGTTGCGCACGTTTTTGGGCGCTCTCACCCTTGCCGCCATCCTCTTCATAACCAAGCGCCATAACCTGCAGGCTCCGTCTCGCCCCCGCGAGGCCGCAGCGCTCATCGTCTCGGGCGCCGCGCTGGGCGCCAGCTGGATTTTCCTGTTCCGCGCCTATCAGACGATCGGCGTTGGTATCTCCTCGCTGTTGTATTACTGTGGCCCCATCATCGTTATGGCCCTCTCCCCGCTCATTTTTGGCGAAAAGCTGACCGGCGGCAAAATCGCCGGCTTTGTCGCCGTCGCCTGCGGTGCTTTTCTCATTGCAGCGCAAGGTCTAGGCGGCAATATGCCCATTGCGGGCATCGTCTGTGGAATCGCCTCGGCCTTCTGCTATGCATTGATGGTCATCGCCAGCAAGGGTGCGCCGCACATCGAGGGCCTCGAGAACTCCGCACTCCAAGTGAGCGCCGCCTTTGTGACCGCACTGGCCCTCACGCTCATCACGCAGGGCGCTCCCTCGTTCCTGTCCGCCGGCGTCGCCGCCAGCATTGATTGGCGCGCCGTCGCTATGCTCGGCGTCGTCAACACCGGCATTGGTTGCCTGCTCTACTTTAGCGCCGTCGCCAAGCTGCCCGTCCAGACCGTCGCCGTCGTCGGCTACCTCGAGCCGCTTTCGGCGGTCGTGTTCTCGGCCGCCCTTTTGGGTGAAGCCATAACACCGGTCCGCCTGATGGGCGCCGCGCTTATCATCGGCGGCGCGATTTTTTGCGAACTCGCCGGCAAACGCGCAAACGCCAAGGCTGGCATCGCCCAGACAGCACGTGCTTAAAAGCCCCTGCTTTGAAATGCTACCTGCGTAGATAAATAATCCCCAGCTGAGGATTATTGTCTAAAATAACCCGATGTGCCAAACTGCTCTTGTATGTATAAAGACGGCATAAAGTTTTTTGTCCTAGACAGATAACCGGATGTCTAAGGGAGTCCTCGTGGCACACAACAAACTGGAGGCAAACCTCCAAGACCAGCGCGGGCAAGGCGGGCACGGAGCCATCCCCCTCTCCGCTGGCATGCTGCTCGTAACGCTCGGCGTCGTCTATGGCGACATCGGCACGAGCCCCATGTACACCATGAAATCAATCGTCGCCAACAACGGCGGCATCGGTACCGTCAGCGAGGACATGATCCTGGGCGCGCTTTCGCTCGTCATCTGGACCATGACGCTCGTGACCACGGTCAAGTACGTGGTAATCGCCATGAAGGCCGACAACCACAACGAAGGCGGCATCTTCGCCCTGTTCAGCCTCGTACGCAAGGTGGCACCATGGCTGATTCTGCCCGCCATGATCGGCGGCGCGGCGCTGCTCGCCGACGGCATCCTCACCCCCGCCGTCACGGTCACCACAGCCATCGAGGGTCTGCGCACCATCGAATGGGGCCATGCGCTGCTGGGCGACGGCCAGACCAACGTCATCATCATCACCATCATCATTATCTGCGGCCTATTTGCCATGCAGCGCGCCGGCACCTCGTCAATCGGCAAGCTCTTCGGCCCGCTCATGACGCTGTGGTTCCTGTTCCTGGCAGGCGCCGGTCTGTTCAACATGCTCGGCAACCTGTCCATCTTGCGCGCGCTCAACCCCATCCGCGGCATTATGTTCCTGTTCTCGCCCATCAACCATTCGGGCATTATGGTGCTCGGCTTTGTCTTCCTATCGACAACCGGTGCCGAGGCGCTCTATTCGGACATGGGTCACGTGAGCAAGGCAAACATCTATGCATCCTGGCCGTTTGTTAAGGCGGCCCTTATCCTCAACTATCTGGGTCAGGGAGCTTGGCTGCTCGCCAATAACTCCAACCCCCAGATGCTTGCGATGGATATCGTCAACCCGTTCTATATGATGCTCCCCGAGCCCCTGCGCCCCTTTGCCATCGTGCTTTCGGCCGTAGCGGCCATCATCGCCTCGCAGGCGCTCATCACCGGCTCGTTCTCGCTGGTATCCGAGGCAACCCGTCTCAATCTCATGCCGCACCTGCGCATCCACTACCCCAGCGACACCAAGGGCCAGCTCTATATTCCGCTCGTCAACAACATCATGTGGATCGGCTGCATCTTCATCGTGCTGCTGTTCCAGAACTCCGAGCGCATGGAGAGCGCCTACGGACTCGCCATTACCGTGACCATGCTCATGACCACCACGCTGCTGACGAGCTATATCGCCGGCATCCTCAAGCACAAGCTGGGCGCCTGCGTCTTCGCCCTGCTCTTCGGTGCCATTGAGCTGTGCTTCTTCGCCTCGTGCCTCACCATGTTCTTTGACGGCGGCTACGTAATGATCTTCTTGGCCTCGCTGCTGTTTGGCCTTATGTACGTGTGGCGCCGCGGCACCGCCATCGAGCGCACGCAGACGATCCTGCTGCCCGTCTCCAAGTACATTGACCAGCTCAACCGCCTGCGCAACGACGAGACCTACCCCGTGCTCGCCGACAATCTGGTGTTCCTCACCAACAGCCCCGACCCGCTCACGCTCGACCGCGACGTGCTCTATTCCATCTTGGATAAGCATCCCAAGCGCGCCAAGGCATACTGGTTCATCAACGTGCACGTTACCGACGAGCCCTATACGCACGAGTATTCCGTCGAGACCTTTGGCACGGACTTTTTGTTCCGCGTGCGCCTGGACTTGGGCTTTAAGGTCAACCAGCGCGTTAATGCCTACCTGCGCCAAATCGTTGGCGACTTGATGGCATCGGGTGAGCTGCCGCCGCAGCATCACACCTACTCCATCTACGAGACGCGCGGCAACGTGGGCGACTTCCGTTTTTGTATGCTGCGCAAGATGCTCGCCCCCGAAACGGACATCAACCGCAATGACCACCGCGTGATGGCCATCAAGTACGCCGTCCGCCGCGCCTGCGGAAGCCCGGCACGCTGGTACGGTCTCGAGAACTCGGCCATCATCATCGAGTACGTGCCGCTGTTTGCCCGCATGCGCCCGGCCGTTAAGCTCGTGCGCACCCAAGTGCCGCTCGAGGTTCAGATCGAAGAGGCCGAAGAAATGGAAGTCGACATCTTCTCGGACGACCTGGTCAACGGCAACGAAGCCGGTAAGAATATGAACGTCGATCCCACTGAGCTGCTCGAGAGCGTCGCAGATACGCCCGAACAGCAACTCGACGGACTCGAGAGCACCCAGTTCAACGACGCCAACTTCTAACACGCCACCAGCCATTGACGACAACGGCCTCGCATCTCATAAGAGGTGCGAGGCCGTTTTATGTCGCAACGGACCAGTGAGCTACGAACGACGCGGCTCGGGAACCACGAGCCTATCGGGGCTCGCGCCCTCGGCATCCATCAGGCTCACGTAACGAATCGACGGATCCCCATACATCGCGTAGTAATAATTGCCCGTGCGCGCGCTAAAGCATCCGGTATAGATAGTCTTCTCGAACTTGCCATCGCCCATCCTGGACGCCCCCTCAATCATCACCACGCCCTCGAGCGAGCGGAACATGCGAACGACGTTTTCGGTCTCGCTCTCCTTTTGCGGGTAATTGGCATTGAGGTACGCCGCCTTTACAAAACGGCTCGGCGAATAGCAATCGCCCGGAATGCCGCGCATGCCGGCACCGGCTCCATAGGGCTTAAGCTCGGCGCCACGCCATGTCGCCGTCTGCGGAAAATCGCTTGTGGCGGTGATATAGGTGCGCAGGTTTTCCATGTGCCACGGGAAGGTCGGCTGGTTGGCAAGGGTGTCGACCGGATCGTCGTATACATGCAGGCCGTCAGCCATCATCTCGACCACGATGCTGCGCTGGCTGTCGCCGATAATCCAATGGAGCAGCGACACGCCCAGCCCCTCTCCGGCAGATTTGGCGACAATCACCGTGTCGCGCAGCGCGGCCTCGACCTCATCGACCGTCGAGAACGTCGCTGCCACCCACAGGGGAAACTCATAGGCCGCGATATTGTTCTTGCCGTCGACAGGGCCCTCGGCATACTCGGCATAGCCGGGAAAGTTGAGCCCCGCCACAGCCAGACCCGCATCGTTACCACAGTCGAAAAACATGGGATAGTTCTTGTAATCGATGCACATGCCGATTACCGCGTGTGCCGCCGACGCATCGTCGATAAACGAATACGGAATGTGGAACCCGCGCGGCATCACGCGAACCTGTTGGCCGTAGTCAAAGCTCCAGTCGAGGTTGCGGCCCAGATACATGTGGCCAGAATTATCGGTAAATCGAATGCTCGTGCACATAGCTCCTCCTAGCTTTACGGTCCTGCTAAGGTTATTGTCACCAAACAAAAAGGCGCTAAACACAAAAGCCCGGACATGACAACAATGTCACGCCCGGACCAAAAGAGACGAAGTGCGGTGCTTTGGTCCCCTTAGACCAACTTTCCAAGACAGTGGTCGATCATATGCTGGACCATCTGCGCCTCGAAGCCCACAAAGTCCTGCTTGCGCTCGCGCATCTTGCCATCGACGATCTGGTCAAAGGCAACCTTGCACTTGATATAGCGCGTGGACTTGGTGACCTCCTCGTGCGTCAGGCAGCTCTCCTCCATCTTGCTGGCGCCCAGGCCAAACACCAGACGGGGGTTGTAGAGCACGTGGGGCTCGCCGGCGTCGTCCAGGTAGACGCAGACCTTCTTGGTAACGCCGATCTGGTTGGCGGCCAAGCAGCCGGCATCATCGAGCGACTTGATGGTATCGATCAGGTCCTGAGCAACCGACTCGTCCTCGACGGTCGCAACCTCGCAACGCTGGGACAGGATAGCCTCGTCGTGGCAAAGCTCTTTAATCATACGTTCCTCCATAGGGGTCGTTGTAACCGCTTAAGTATACGGTACCCACACATTTTCATGCGATAAATACCGTCCGTCTGTTACAAAGCGCCGAACATCAACATGCGAGGAACAGCAAGGTTGTAAAGGCGATATAGTAAATGAGTTCGTGTCAATCGGCCTAAACTCGGGGCCGAACAAGGAAAGGGTATGCATGGACGAACTTTTTCACGTCAGTGAGCGCAAGTCCACAATCGGGACCGAACTTCGCGCTGGACTGACAACATTCCTGGCGATGGCCTACATCATCGCCGTCAACCCCGCAGTGCTCTCGGGCGCTGGCATTGATGCGGGAGCGCTCGCCTGCGCCACCTGCCTGGGCGCCGGCATCATGACCATCTGCATGGGCATCTTCGCAAACCGCCCGCTCGCCTGCGCTTCAGGCCTGGGCATCAACGCCATGATCGCGGGCATCACCACCACCATGTGCGGCGGTGACTGGCACGTCGCCATGAGCGTTATCTTCCTCGAGGGTATCGTCATCTTGCTGCTCGTCCTTTGCGGCCTGCGCGAGGCCATCATGGACGCCATCCCCGTGGTCCTGCGCCACGCCATCTCGGTGGGTCTGGGCCTGTTTATCGCCATGATCGGCCTGTGCGACGCCGGCATTATCACCGCTGGCGCCGGCACACTCGTCGGTCTGGGCGACATCACCTCCCCCACCTTTATCGTCGGCATCATCTCCATCGTCGTGACGGTTGCCCTGGCCTCCCGCAACGTGCCGGGCTCGCTGCTCATCGGTATCATCGTCGCCGTTATCGCCGGCATCCCGCTGGGCGTCACCCACGCCCCCGAGGGCCTCATCGCCCCGCTCGATTTCTCGACCTTCGGCGCCCCGTTTGCCAGCACCGCCGACGGCAACATGGCTATCGTGAAGGTTCTGACCGACCCGATGCTGCTCGTCGTGGCCTTCTCGCTGCTCATGAGCGACTTCTTCGACACCATGGGCACCGCGATGGCCGTCGCCAAGCAGGGCGAGTTCCTGACCGAGGACGGCAATGTCGAGGACATCCGCCCCATCCTGGTTGTTGACTCCGTGGCCGCCGCTGCCGGTGGCTTTATGGGCGTCTCCTCCATCACCACCTTCGTCGAGTCCACTTCCGGCGCCGCCGACGGTGGTCGCACGGGCCTCACCTCCGTCACCACCGGCGTGCTGTTCATTCTCGCCGCGTTCTTCTCCCCCATCGTCACCATCGTTTCCAGTGCCGCCACCTGCGGTGCCCTGGTCTATGTCGGCTACCTCATGATGAGCGAGGCCTCCGAGATCGACTGGTCCGACGTGTCGCAGGGCTTCCCGGCGTTCATGATTGTCGCCGGCGTGCCCTTCACCTACTCCATCTCCGCCGGCATTGGCCTGGGCTTTATCGCCTACGTGATCGTCGCGCTCTTTAAGGGCGAGGCCTCCAAGATCAAGCCGCTCATGTGGATTGCAGCCCTCGCCTTCCTCGTCTACTTCTTTGTAGCGTAAGGGCAAGATTCACAATACCAAACACCAAAGCGCGGAGTCGCATCGAGCGGCTCCGCGCTTTGCTTTTAAAGCCAGGCACCGCGCGGGCGCGCGATGTATTGCTTCCCAAGTTTTGGACATTTTGCCCTCCAAACGGCACTACCGACGGCTACATCCTGCAGATATGCTGGATATAACCGCATAGGCCCTATGAGGATGGGAGTAACCATGGCCGCCTTGTTCACGACCCCCAAGCGCAATGACAAAACCTCAGGAGCCCATTTTGTCGAGCCCGACGTGCACCGTCGCGCACTGCTCGCGCACGGCAGCTGGCGCCGCGTGACGCGCCGCATCGTTGCGGGCGCCGTGTGCGCGCTCACGGTGAGCTCGCTGCTCATGCCGAGCATCTCGCTCGCGGCCGAGTGGATTGATGTTGGCGGCACCCAGTACAACGCCGGCACTGCGGCGGGCGACGGCGCCGGCACCTGGAGCTGGGACGGCGCCGACGACATGAAGCTCATCAACTATAACGGCGGTGAGATCAAGGCTGCAGGCAAGCTCAACATTGTCTATGAGGGCAAGAACACCGTGAAAACCGAGCCTGATTACACCGGAGCCGCCATCAAGGCGCAGGACGGCACTAGCCAGAAAGCAGAGTTGAACATAACGAGCTCGAATAGCACGGATGAGCTCAATGTGACAGCCGAGGCCGATGCAATTAAATCAACAGGCGACCTCTCCATTTCTGGCCCAGGCACTGTGAACACCACAAGCACTGCTTCCGACGGAATTGAGGCAAAGGGCGATCTCTCTATCACGGGCTCGGGCACCGTGAATGCAACGGGCGGTACCGAAGGCATCCAATCCAAGGGCAAGACCACCATCGATTCCTCTGGCACAGTGATCGCTAAAGGAGGCGAAGGTTACGGCGTCGCCGCGGGCAGTGACCTGATCATCAAAGGCGGTGGCAAGGTAGAAGCAAGCTCGATAGAAGAAGCGGCGATTTGGGCTGACGGCAACATCGACATCTCGGGCGGCAGCCAGGTCAAGGCAAGCTCCCAGGGAGATCTTGCCGTCGACGCTGAGGGTAGTCTCGCGGTCACGAACGCCTCCCTTGACGCAAGCGGTGTTGAATATGGTGTCTATGCCTACAAGGGCGTTACGCTCGATCATGCGACCGTGACGGTCCGCACAAGCGCGAGCGGCGGCCAGGCCATCGCCCTCATCACTGATGGGGACGACATCGTCATCAAGAATGGTTCCATCGTGGACGCGTTCGCAGAAGGCAAATTCTCGGTTGCAATCTCTACCAGAAACCACCAGCCAAACGTCGCTGGCGGCCACATCTACATCAGCGACTCCGTTGTTAAGGCTATAGCCCGCTATGTCGAGACCGGTGGCGATGGCCCCGATCACTACAGCAACGACCAAAGCGGCGAGGTCATCCCTGAGCCTAGGGGTCTGAACATCGGTATCTTCGCCCAGACCTACGAGGGCATCACGCCCGCGAGTATCTCGATCGTCCGCAGCAAGCTCACGGCCGAGGGAGACACGGCGGCAATCTTCGCTCTTGCCATAAGCGAGGATGGCAAGGCGATCGGCACCATCGAGATCGAAGGCGCTCCCATCCAGGCGCCCGCAGGCGGCAAGATCATTAACTATCGCAACAAGGAAGAACTCAGCGGCGGCATCCTCTGCGAGGCGGGTCAAACCATCGGCACGGGCGACGACGTGATCGACTCTCCCTATGACGCCGCTGTCGCCAAGAGCACGCTCACCGTACCTCCCGAGAAGATCAAACCCGAGGAAAAGTCCGGCGAGACCAAGCCCGAGGGTTCCAAGCCCGAGGGCGCAAAGACGACCAAGACCGTTGCAGTTGCAGCCACGGGAGCCAAGATCGCCGGCAAACTCGCAGCAACCGGCGACACCTCGAGCGCGGCCATCATAGCGACCGCCCTTGCAGGAACGGCCACCATCGTCACAGGCGCCCTGGCGAGTCGCAAACGCTCGTAAACACTTTTTCGCACAGGACGGGTGCATCGCGGCCCTTGCCTTCCTCGTCTACTTCTTCGTAGCGTAAGGGCAAGGCTACAAAAGCTGAACAATAAAGCGCGGAGTCGCCATGCGGCCCCGCGCTTTTCTTTTAGCGCCGGTCCCTGCACCGGCGTGCGGCCTATTTCTCCCCCATTTTGGCCATTTTGCCCTCCATACGGCACTACCGCCGGCAACATCCAGCAGATACGCTGAATCTAGTCGTATAGGCCCTATGAGAACGGGAGCAACCATGGCAGCCTTGTTCACGACCCCCAAACGCAATGACACTACCGCCGGAACCCATGTTGCCGAACCCGACGTTCGCCGTCGCATAGGACTCGCGCACGGCAGCTGGCGCCGCGTGACGCGCCGCATCGTCGTGGGAGCCGTATGCGCGCTCACGGTAAGCTCGCTGCTCATGCCGAGCGTCTCGCTCGCAGCGGAATGGGTCAAGGTCGGCGGCAACAAGTACAACACCGCGGCGAGCGACGAGGCCGGTACCTGGTCGTGGGACGGCGCCGACGACTTGAAGCTCAGCAACTATAACGGCGGCGAGATCCAGGCCGCAGGCAAGCTCAACGTGAATTACTCGGGAACCAACATCGTCACTGCCGAATGGATCGAAAGCATCAACGTTTCTCATGGCACTAACGAGAATGCCGAGCTCAATATCCAAGGCGACGAGGGCGGCACGCTCAGCGTGACATCTACTGAGGACGCTATCCTCTCCACGGGTAATATCAAAATCGACGGAGCCGGATCCGTCAACGCCACGAGCACTGGGTTTGATGCCATCAATGCCGGGGGTGATCTCGCTATCAAAGGTTCGGGCAACGTCAACGCCACGGGCGCATCGGATGGCATCAGGGCAAACGGCAATATCACGATTGACGACAGCGGAGCCGTCACCGCCAGGGCTACCAAGGACAAGGGTATTGGAACCGACAAGAACCTCACCATAAAGGGTGGCGGGGCAGTCGAGGCAAGCTCAGCCGATGGTGAGGCCCTTTGGAGCGGCGGCAATATCAACATCTCGGACGGCAGCCAGGTCAAGGCAAGCTCCGAGAAAGACGCTGCCATCGAGGCCAAGGGCAGCCTCGCAGCCACAAACGCCTCCCTCAACGTAAACGGTGTTGAATATGGCGTCTATGCCCACAAGGGCATCACCCTCGATCATGCAAACGTGACGGTCCGTGCAAGTAAAGGCAGATACGGTGGCGCCATCGCCCTCTTCACCTACCAGGACGACATCGTCGTCAAGAACGGCTCCACCGTGGACGCGTTTGCGGAAGGCGAGGTTTCGGCTGCATTCTCCACCAGAAACGATCGACCCAACGAGAAGGGTGGCCACATCTACATCAGCGACTCCGTTGTCAAGGCCATAGCCCGCTATGTCGAGAACGGCGACGGCCCCATCCCCTACAGCGAAAACCAAGATGGCGAGACGAGGCGCGAACCCCAAGGCGAGAACATCGGCATCATCGCCCAGACCAGCGAGGGCGTCACACCCGCAGTCATCTCGATCATCCGCAGCAAGGTAACGGTCGAAGGAGATACAGCGGCAATCTTTGCCCGTGCCATGAGCGCTGACGGCAAGACAATCGGCACCATCAAGATTGAGAACGCCGCCATCCAGACGCCCGAAGGCGGCAAGGTCATTGACTATCGCAAGCTCCGTGACGGCATCTACGAAGCAGGCCAAGCCATCGGCACGGGCGACGCCACGGTCGACTCCCTCTATATCAAAGCAGTCGCCAAAAGCACGACCATCGCACCTCCCGAGGTAGCCAAGCCGGAAGACCCCAAGCCCGACGAGACCAAGCAGAACCCCAAGCCTGAGGGCTCAAAGCCGACCAAGGCCGTTGCGGCTTCAACCACGAAAGCCAAGACTACCGGCGTGCTCGCGGCAACCGGCGACACCTCGGGTGCGGCCATCGTGGCAACCGTCCTTGCGGGAACAGCCGCTATCGCCGCAGGCACCATGGCGAGCCGTAAGCGCTCTTAGACGCCTCTGCGCACATGGCAGCTCCCGCGAAGGCCCCGAGCCCCAGCACCGTTTAACAACGCCACCGCCGAGCTCCCCTCCGGCGGTGGCGTTTTCCATATGCGTCCGCAGGGGATGCACGAGATTGTCTTTGGTCTAGCCCAACCGGCATACGCTGGCGTGCGACAATTGGGGCTGCCGATATCACAACACTGAGAGAAGCCCGTCATGGAAGCGCATCAAAAGCAGATAACCGTTTATTCGAATCATACGGAAAGCGCGCCTGTCATCTACCTTCCTGTGGTCGTGGGCGACGGCAGCGAGGTTTATAAGTGTTGCCGAGAGCTCGACTGTCCGCCATTCGCCCTCGTCACCATTGGCGGGCTCGATTGGAATCGCGAGCTGAGCCCCTGGGCATGCGACGGGACCGTACGCGATGCCGAGCCTTTCGGCGGCCAAGCTGCCGGTTTTCTTGATGAGCTGCTGAATCAGATAATCCCCCAGGTCGAGTCATCGCTTCCTCAGCCGCCCACCTGGCGTGGCATTGCCGGTTACTCGCTCGCGGGCCTCTTCGCACTCTGGTCCCTCTGGCAAACCGACGCATTTGACCGCGCCGCGAGCGCATCGGGGTCGCTATGGTTTCCCGACTTTGTCGATCGCGCCAGCACGGCGCCATTTGCCGGCAGCCCGCAGGCTGTCTATCTGTCGCTCGGTAAAAAGGAGACCAAGACTCCCAACCGCATGATGCGGCACGTACTCGACGATACGCGCGCAATGGAAAAGCTGCTCGGCGAACGTGGTATTCCCACGACGCTGGAGCTCAACCCCGGCAATCACTTTTCCCAGACCGACTTGCGCATGGCCCGCGGCATCCACTGGATACTGACGCATTAAAAATGGTGCCCACGCGCATATACGCATGGGCACCATATCTTGTTTTAGCTGGACGCAGTTGTTACTCAGCAGCCTCCTCAAGCTCGGAGACGTCAAACTCAAAGTCGTTACCCGGCAGGATGGCGTTGAGCACGATGCCCACCAGCGAGCCCACGGCAAGGCCGGAAAGCGAAATCGTCACGCCGCCCAGCTCAAGCACGATGGCGCCGGCGGTGCTGTACGCAATGCCGAGCGAAAGCACGAGCACCAGGGCGGCCACCAGCACGTTGCGGTTGTTTTGGAAATCGACCTGGTTCTCGATGAGGTTGCGGACGCCCACGGCGCTGATCATGCCATAGAGCACGAGCGACACGCCGCCGATTACACACGCCGGCATGGCCGCAATGACAGCCGCGAACTTGGGGCAGAACGAGAGCGCAATGGCACAACATGCGGCAATGCGAATCACGCGCGGGTCAAACACACGCGTTAGGGCAAGCACACCGGTGTTCTCGCCATAGGTGGTGTTAGCCGGAGCGCCAAAGAGCGATGCGAGAATGGTCGCCAGGCCGTCGCCAAGCAGCGTGCGATGCAGGCCAGGATCGGCGATGTAGTTACGCTCGCAAGTGGAGCCGATAGCCGAGATGTCACCGATATGCTCGATCATGGTCGCAAAGGCCAGCGGCATAATGGTGATGATGGCCGTCGTGGCAAGACCGCTATCGAACTGCGGGCCAAAGAGCGCAAACACGGTGTTATCCCACACGACGGGCAAGCCAACCCAGGGAGCGGCTGCGACGCCCGAGAAATCAACCTCGCCGAGCGCAGTCGCAACGGCATAGCTCACCACAACGCCCAGCAGAATCGGCACGATCTTGACCATGCCACGGCCCCAGATGTTGCAGATGACGATCACCGCCACAGCGACAACGGCAACAAGCCAATTGGTCTGGCAGTTGGCGATGGCAGAGCTTGCCAAGATCAGGCCGATGGAAATGACGATGGGGCCAGTCACTACCGGCGGGAAGAAGCGCATAACGCGCTTGGCACCAAACGCGCGAAACAGGGCCGCCAGCACCGGATAGAGCAGGCCGGCACAGGCTACACCTAGGCAGGCGTAGGGCAAAAGCTCGGCCTCGCCGTTGGGCGCGATGGCGGCATAGCCCGCGATAAAGGCAAACGAAGATCCCAAAAACGCTGGCACCTTGCCGCGCGATAGGAAGTGGAAGAGCAGCGTGCCCAGGCCGGCAAACAAAAGGGTCGCCGACACCGAGAGACCGGTGAGCACGGGTACGAGCACCGTGGCACCGAACATCGCGAATAGATGCTGCAGACCGAGTAGGAACATGCGCGGGCGACCGAGCGACGACGCATCGTAGATGGCATCGGCGACGGCGGGCGTCGAGGATTGGGACATGGATGTCCTTTCATAATGGAAGGGCGCTCGGGCATATCGGATTACCTGCCCGAACGATACGATCCGAACCATTGTACGCGATGCATGCCGCTCCGACCACGACGCCCCCTGCGAACGGCAGCACTACTTCCAGATGCGCTCGGCGATGCGTTTGACCAGGGCGATCTTTGCCCACTGCTCGTCCTCGGTCAGCTTGTTGCCAATCTCGCAGCTGGCAAAGCCGCACTGGGGAGACAGATACAGGTTCTCGAGCGGCACGTACTTTGCGGCTTCGCGGATGCGCTCGACGATAACATCCTCGTTCTCGAGCTCTGCGGCCTTGGTGGTCACCAAGCCCAGCACGACCTTCTTGCCCGGGGCAACGTAGCTGAGCGGCTCAAAACCGCCGGCGCGCGGCGTATCGAACTCCAGGTAGAATGCGTCGACATCCTCATGTGCAAACAGGTACGGCGCGATGGGGTCATAGCCGCCCTCGAAAGCATAGGTAGAGTGGTAGTTGCCGCGGCACACGTGCGTGTTAATGACGAGGTCGTCGGGCTTGTCCTCGATGGCGGCGTTGTTGAGCGCCACGCCCAGCTCGCTCACCCTTTGCAGGTCAACCGGGCTCATGCCAGTCTTGGACACAAAGTCGGTATCGCAGTAGATGCCCCAGGTGCAGTCATCAAACTGGATGTTGCGGCAGCCCGCGGCATACAGGTCAGCAATCACGGTGCGGTATGCTGCGGCAATGGCATCGACGAGTTCTTCGTCGGTCTTGTAGACGGCGTGCAGACTCTCCTGCTGGCCATCGCAGCGGTCGAGTGTGACTTCGGAGAACGTCTGGATCGGCGCCGGAATGGTCTGGCGCGCGACCTGGCCCTCTCCCTCGAGCGACTTGATAAATTTGAAGTGCTCGACGAACGGATGATTCTCACCGCTAATGGGACCGGTTACCACGGCGGTGTCGGCGGTAGTCTCCTCATCGTGGAACATGTAGCCCGTGCGCGAGGCGCGGCGCTCAATGCCGTTGAGGCCCCACATAAAATCGAGGTGCCAGTAGCTGCGGCGGAACTCGCCATCGGTAATCACCTGCAGGCCGGCAGCCTTCTGCTTGGCCACTAAGTCGCGGATGGCCTCGTCCTCGACGGCCTTAAGGCCGGAAGCGTCGAGTTTACCCGCGACATAGGCGGCACGGGCGTCCTTTACAGCCTGCGGACGAAGAAAACTGCCGACGATATCGGCACGAAACGGCGCGTTCGGTTGAATCGAAGTGCTCATAGATATCTCCCTTTGCATTGGTTGCTTTACTGGGACAGAGTATGAGCGCTCATATGGACATCGTAAAATATGCGTTTATATCAGTTTGATATAGATGCTTCCTATATTAGTTGGGACTGCCATAAAGAGATTTGACCCGTGCAGAACGCAGCAGTCTAGATGTGCTGACGAATCGCTTCGATATAGGCCTGCCCGTAGCGCGTAAGTGTCGTGTTCTTGCGCGTGATGATGCCGATCTCCATGTACTCGTCTACATCGAGCGGAATGGAGATAATGCCGGGGCCGTTAAGTTCATGGCTGATCACGCCCGAACACACCGTGTAACCGTTAAGGCCCATAGCTAGGTTGAACAGCGTCGCACGGTCGCGCACGCGGATATTCTTGCGGCGCTCAAAGGTCGAGGTCAGCTCCTCGGAATAGTAAAACGAGTTGTAGCTGCCCTGCTCATAGGACAGGAACGGGTAGTCTTCCAAGTCCTCGAGCGTCACACTCGAGCGACCCGCCAGCGGATGGTCGGAGCACACAAAGACATGCGGCGTAGCGCAGAAGAGTCCTTCGAATACGAGCTCGTTGGCCGCCAGCATGCGCTCGATGACCTCGCGATTGTGCTCCGACAGATACAGGATGCCGAGCTCGCTTTTCATATGCGCGACGTCCTCGATAATCTCGTGGGTCTGCTCCTCGCGCAGGGTAAAGTCGTAGCGCGCGGCATCGAACTCGCGGATCACATCGACAAATGCATTAACGGCAAAGGAATAATGCTGGCAGCTCACACTAAAGTGCGGCACCTGCTCGGACGTGCCTTTGTACTTGCCCTCGAGCAGGTCGGCCTGGTCGAGCACCTGGCGCGCGTAGCCCAAGAAGGTCTCGCCTTCCTCGGACACAATGACGCCCTTGTTGGTGCGCTCAAAGATGTGTACACCCATCTCGTTTTCGAGATCGCGAATTGACGCGGTAATCGAAGGCTGCGACACAAAGAGCCGGCGCGAGGCCTCGGTGATGCTGCCGCATTCGGCAACTTTGACGACATATCTGAGCTGCTGGAGCTTCATGGCTTTCTCCCTAGACGTTCGTGACGTCGAAACCCGTCGCGTCCATCTGACGCATAAACGACGGCATCTCCCCCGTCGCGGCGCAGGCGGCAATCTGATGCAGAGCCCCGGCAACCGCATCATCTGCCGCAGCGCCGATATGCCAGCGCGCGGCAGCCGTGACGGCCTCGTTGGCATTGGCGACTGCAACGGAATTGGGAACGGCATCGATCATGGGCAAATCGTTATCGGAATCGCCGAATACGGCCACCTCGTCGGGCGTCAGGCCCAAAGCGCGCGCCAGCTCCAGCGCAGCACAGCCCTTGTCCCAGCCGGTCGGAAGAACGTCGAACAGGCGCACGCGGTTGTTGGGAAACACGAGCGAGAGCTCCGGCACCTCGGCGGCAACACGCTCGCGCAGCTCGGCGAGCTCCTCGCGCGAACGGGCACTCCAGATATTCGCCTTGTATACCGGGGCATCGTCAACGACAGGGCGACAGGGAGCCTCTTCGCCCTTGAGCCACGCGTTGCCGCCTGACTCCATGGCGCGACGCACACGCTCGGGATCGCTTGTCACGCAATAGGCGTCGTTGTCCCAAAAGTCATCACCCAGACGGTAGACCTTCAAATAGGTATCGTCGGTCTCTTGCTCCAGGTAGTCGGCCAGGCGCATAAGGGCATCGTTATCAGTTGCGCGCGAGGCAACCGCCTCGCCATCGACAAACATCACCTGGCCGTTGCAAAACGCACCGGTCGAGAAGCACTCGGAGCGATTGCGGAACATCCAGCTCATCGCGGACGGCTGGCGACCCGAAACCGGGCCAAAATGCAGGCCCGCCGCCTGCATGGCATGAATGCCCTCGATGGCGCAGTCGCTGGCGCCATCGTGTCCAGCAGGAATCAGCGTATCGTCCATATCGGTCAGAACAAGTTTGATCATAAGGTCCCCTCGGTCATTCTTTATCCCGTCTATTGTAACGACCTGCCAATAAGGGACAGGTTTATCTTGGCAGGTTTTATCTGGGAAAATGCAGCGCCCCTGTTGCCACCTGCCAAAATAAACCTGTCCCATATTGGCAGGTGCGCTAGTATAGGGAACAACAGATTCGATGCGGGAGTGCCGGCGGTGCAAACCACAAGGCTGAGAGGGCATAGGGCCCAATCCTTTGAACCTGTCAGTTAATGCTGGCGTAGGGAGCATGCCGCCTTTACAGGGGCGCTGTCTATGCACAGCGCCCCTTTTCTATGCCAAGGAGGCATGTGCAGTGATTGATTCGGAACAGCTTAAGCAACATATGGTCAAGGCCGTAGAGGAGATTCGAGCCACCAATCCGATGGCCGGCTCCATCACCAACACGGTGACGATCGACTTTGTCGCCAACGCGCAGCTCGCCGTGGGCGGTTCGGCCGCCATGGTCTATCTGCCCGACGAGGGCGAGGCGCTCGTTGCCGGCGGCGCCGCCATCTATCTCAACATGGGCACGCTCTTCCCCATCTACGAGCAGACGATTCCCCGCGCGGCCAAGGCGGCACACGACGCCGGCAAGCCCTGGGTGCTCGATCCGGTGGGTCTGGGCATCGGTAGCCTGCGCACCCAGCTGGTAAACGAGCTCAAGCAGTACAAGCCCGCCATCGTACGCGGCAACGCCTCCGAGATCATCGCACTCTCCGGCCTGTGGGGTCTTGAGGGCGAGTCGGCCGATCTGAGCCGCGTACGTGGTGTCGATACCACCGACACGGTCGACGCCGCCCGCGATGCCGCCGTGGCGCTCGCTCGCTACACCGGCGGCGCCGTTGTGGTCTCGGGCGAAGTCGACCTGATTACCGACGGCACGACCGTGGCCAAATCCCACGGCGGCAGCCCGCTCATGTCCAAGATTACCGGCTGCGGTTGCTCGCAGGGCGGCGTGCTGGCCGTGTACGCCTGCGCTGCCGATCCGTTTACGGCAGCCGTCTGCGGTACCGCCGTCTACAACGTCGCCGGCACGCGTGCCGCCGCCGTCGCCGATGCCCCGGCAAGCTTTAAGGTCGCCTTTATCGACGAGCTCTACCGCGCAACCGCCCAAGACATCGCCGATAACCAACTCGAGCTCGAGGAGGCATAAGCCATGTCCGAGCCCGCAACCAATGCCGGCATGAACACGCTCGTCGCTGTGGCCATCGCCCCGTGCGGCACCGGCGATGAACTGTCCGCCGAGGTCGCCGAGGTCGTGCGCGTCATTCGCGAGAGCGGCCTTCCCAACCGCACCACCTCGATGTTCACCGAGATCGAGGGCGACTGGGACGAGGTCATGCAGGTCGTGCGCGACGCGACCTTTGTGTTAGCGAACAAGGGCATCCGAACCGAAGTCGTGCTCAAAGCCGATATTCGACCTGGATTTACCGACACCATGACCGGCAAACTCGAGCGCATGGAAGCGCAGATCAAAAAGCAGGAGGAAGCACGATGAGCATCCGCGACAACCTTGATATCTCGGCCTATCTGGTGCTCGGCCCCGAAAACACCCTCGGACGCCCCGTGGGCGATGTGGTGGCCCAGGCGCTCGACGCCGGCTTTACCTGCATTCAGGTGCGCTCCAAGGTGGCAAGCGCCCGCGAGATCATTGCGCTGACCGGCGACGCCGCGCAGGCAATCGCACAGGCCGGCAAGACCGGTCAGGTCGCCTTGCTGATCGATGACCGCCTTGACTGCGTACTCGCCGCACGCGAGCAGGGCATTGCGGTCGACGGCGTGCACGTGGGCCAGAGCGATATTCCCGTCGAGGTCTGTCGCAAGCTGCTGGGCCCCGACGCCATCGTGGGCCTTTCGGCCCGTTGCGAGGAAATGCTCGAGTACGTCAAGACCGCCGACATGAGTCTGGTCGACTACCTGGGCATCGGCCCGCTCCACGAGACCGAGACCAAGCGCGACTGCGGACGCGCAGCCGATGGCTCCATCATCACCAAGAGCTTTGAGGACCTGGCCGCACTCCACGCGGCAAGCCCCGTGCCCATCGTGGTGGGCGGCGGCGTTAAGACGGCCGACTTGCCGCAGCTTAAGGCAACCGGCGTCGACGGCTTCTTTGTGGTGAGCGCCGTCTGCAGCGCCGACGATCCCTACGCCGCGGCCAAGGAGCTTGTCGACACCTGGCAGCAGGCATAGGCATAGGCCGAACAGCTGATTCGCAGCCTCATATCTTCAGCAATGGAAAGCGCATCCCAGTTTGGGCCTCCATTCCGGGATGCGCTTTCCGTATGCGACCCTTACCCCGCCAGATACGCTTCCAACGCCGGCAAAGTCGCCTCTGCATCGTGGCGGCCGACCTGGTAGATGCGCTCGAGCTCATCCGGTTCGCGGCACAGCGACGGCACCTTCACCGATTCGCTCGGCCGCACCACAAAGATTTCCCCGGCAGCCTCTCGACGTGCCAGGTCATCGAGCGTGGCATTGTAGACCTCATGCCGATGCTCAAGCGCTGCAACAAACTCCGGATAGTGACGGAACACGCGCCGCAGCATGGGCATCACGCTGTTGGGCTGCTTCACAAAGCCCGCCGGCTGCGTGAGTACCACGATATTGCGGTCATACCCCTGCGCAAACAGCCATGCGCTGGGAATAGAATCAGCCACGCCACCATCCAGATACTTATGCCCGTCAATAGCAACGGGACGCGTCGCCACAGGAATCGCCGACGATGCCCGGATCCACTCGATATCCCGCTCGTCGCCATAGGGCAGGTCGTGGTAGACGGCCTTGCCCGTCTCGATATCGGTGCACACGCACGTAAACCGCATGGGGCAGGCGCGATACGCCTCCAGGTCGATGGGATCGCGCTCGATGGGCACCTCGTGATAGGCAAAATCGGCATTGAACATATCGCCGGTTCGCAGCCAGCTGGTCACGCTCGCATAGCGTTTGTCGGCGCAATAGGCCTTGTTATAGCGAATGGCGCGGCCGATCTGGCGCGATTTAAAGTTGTAGCCAAATGCCGCGCCCGCCGAGACGCCCACCATATGGTCGCAGGTCAAACCGTGCTCCATCCAAACGTCGAGCACGCCCGCCGTATACATACCGCGGTAGCCGCCTCCCTCGAGCGCCAGCCCCACCGTGCGCGTCATATTTGACTGTGCCATGCGACCATCTCCGTTCCTGCGTTTTAAAACGGAACAAGTATACCCATCAACAAATATCGTCTCAGTCGCATTTTCATCGAACATCGTCGCGTTACCGTTTGGCGAATAATGGCCGCCCGCAACATGGGCACCCCTACATAATTCCATACACTTGTTTATACTACTCAGTAGTTATCAGCCGAGAGCACGAACCGACAAATAAACCCAACGACGCAGCAAGGCGGGGGCTTGGAAACACGCAAGGCGTTGAGCAGCAACGCATGTGCACAACGAGCTCGCCCGACGCAATCCGCCCCGACCTCAGAAAGCCGCTTACAGTATGGATAACGCCAGCAATAATACCGAAACGCTCGAAAAGACCATCCGTGACCTTCTGGAGCGTCAGGACGATCTGATCAGGACCGCCTTTACCGACGAGCTCACCGGACTTGGCAACCGCGGCGGCTTTACCCGTTCCTTAGAGGAACTCTGGGAGCAGGAACTGCCCGTGACCATGGCGTTTATCGACATCGATAACCTTAAGCACTGCAACGACATCTTTGGACATGACGAGGGCAACCGCTATATCTTGCAGGTGAGCCTCTATCTCAAACTGTATATGAAGGTGGACGAGGCGGCATTTCGTCTGGGGGGCGACGAGTTCGCCATCCTATCTACGATTGCGACCGAGGACGACCTTGCCGAACGTCTGGAACACTGCCGAACGGTACTGCTCGAAAACAACGCTTCCAAGATGCCTCACTCGTTTAGCTACGGAGTGGCACACGCCGACCCCGCCCTGGGCGAAGCCCCCAATCGCTTGACGAACGATGCCGATCATCGCATGTACGACTACAAGCTACGTCATGCCGTGCACCTTGATCGACGCAATATCGCACAAGCCCACACCGACGACTTCGAAATAAGCGATCGCATTTTCGACGCCCTTTCGATGCTCAACGAAGGCCGATATTTCTTTATCGAGAACTTGGACAAACATCGAACCCTTTGGTCACAAGGCGCCTTGCGCGATCTTGGTCTTCCTTCGGAGCATATAGACAACTGCCACGATTACTGGAAAACGCGTGTCCATCCCGATGACCTTGAGGCCTATACCAACGACATCGACCAAATCTATGACGGCTCCAAACATCGTCACGTCATGCAGTACCGCGTGCGCAATGCCGCCGGCGATTACATCCTCGGCCGTGCTCGCGGGTTTCGTATCGACGGCGACGGAAATGTCCCCTCGCTCTATGTCGGCGAGCTCGTCAACCACTCGCTTGCCGAGACCGTCGACGCCGCCACGGGTCTCGGAACACAGCGCACGCTGATCAACGCTATCGATGCCTGCCGTCGCGACCGTTGCGAGACGGGGCTTATAGCAGTGCGCGTTCGCGGCACGGCAAAGCTCAACGAGCTCTACGGGGCCGAGGCCGTCGACAACATGCTCGCCGAATACGCAGGCCGCATGCTGTCGATTACTCGCGGCAGGAGTCGCGTCTTCCGTTCACGCAACGCCCAGTTCGTCGTGCTTAGCAACAATTTGGATCACGAAGCATTCGAGCAACTGATCCAACATCTCAAAGAGGCCGTTTTCGCTCCCGTTCGAATCGCGGGCGACACTATTACCCCCGTCTGTCTTGTCGTTCCGGCCTTTTACGAGCACCTGACCAATCAAACGGCCGCCGTTTTAGGCGAACTCGACCGTCGCATTCGCACGGCCGGCGGGCTTGTTCCCAACGACAGCCTCCCCATACCCGAGGTGGAGCGCAAAAGCGCCATCGCCGAACGCATCGATCCGCTCACGGGTCTCTATCGACCCAGCGAGTTTATGCGCCGCGCCAACGAATTTCTCGAGACAAGGCGCAACGGCGCCTGGTGTATCGCCACCGTCGATATGGGGCACATGCGACTGTTCAACGAATGGCACGGACAGGCCGAGGGCGACCGCGTACTCGCCGATGTGGGCACGGTTCTCAAGGACATCGAGAATGCCGCCATGGGCGTCGCAGGGTACTGGGGCCAAGACGATTTTTGCGTACTCATCCCCTTTGAACACGACACCGTCCATCAGATCTATAGCCGCATTCGCCAGGCCGTGGCCAAGCATGATGACGGCGTGGGCTTCTGGCCGTCCATGGGCGTCTACCCCATCGACTCCAACGAGGAAATCACCATCGATGCGCAGGCCAAGGCCATGTTTACCAATCGGCGCGCAAAAAACGACTTTAAGGAGCGCATTGCCATTTTCCGCCCCGAGGAATACGAACACGAAATCGCGTTCCACCGCACGCTGACCGAATTCCAGTATGCGCTCTCAAACGGCCGCATTACCTACTACTTGCAGCCCCAGGTCGACATGGAAACCGGCGAGATCGTTGGCGCCGAGGCGCTCACACGCTGGATTGACAAGGATGGCTCCCTCATTTCACCTACCACCTTTATCCCCGCTCTCGAGGAAAGCGGTTTTGTGGTGACGCTCGACAAATATGTTTGGCAGGGCGTCGCCTCGTGGCTGCGTGAGTGCATCGATCGAGGGCTGCGCGTAGTTCCGATCTCGCTCAATGTGTCGCGCGTGGATATCCTTGCCTGCGACGTCGCCGAGCATATGGGGGCGCTTGCCGCCCAATACAACCTACCGCCCGAGCTCATGCGCATTGAGATCACCGAGACGGCTTATACGGGAGAGTCCGAGGCCGTGGATAAGCTGACGGCCGACCTACACACTCGCGGTTTCTCGACCTACATGGACGATTTTGGCACCGGCCAGTCTACGCTCGCGATGCTCAAGAACGTCAACGTCGACGTCATCAAGCTTGATCGCACGTTTGTGCCCACCGACCGCGATCAAAGCCGTAGCGCGCAAATCGTTTCATCAATGCTCGAGATGGCGCAATCGCTCCATCTGCCCGTTGTAATCGAAAGCGTCGAGACAAACGAGCAGGCGAACATGCTGCTCCAAATGGGTGCCCACTACGCTCAGGGCTTCCTCTACTACCGCCCCATGCAGGCAAAGGATTTTTAGGCATTGCTCGATGGCGGTAACAAAAACTGATACGCTCGCGCGCAAAACGATACCGCCGAAGGGGCGCTTGTCCCCATTGGCTAACTTATGCCCCCAATCCAAACCGAATTGGGGATATGATGCAAACCACTGTTGTGCCCAAGGAGGTTATCCATCATGAACGAGTCGTATCGCCTGGGCGAGCAATCGATCATTGCTTATCTTCAGCGACTTGCGAACGGGGTCTCGACCGCCGAGCTCGATGTTGCCGCGCTGCCCACGGAGCTGTGCGCCATCGGCGAGCAGCTACAGAAGACATTTGCCATCCTGCAGCAAGAACGCGAGCTGCTTGAGCGCGGCGCCTATATCGATTCGCTCACCAATCTTGGCAACCGTGCTGGACTCCACCGTTATGCCGAGCTGCTTTGGCACAAAGGCACCCCCTTCACCTGCGCCTATATCGATATCGATCGCCTTAAGCATTGCAACGATACGTTTGGCCACACCGAGGGCAATCGCTACATCCTGAGCATCTGCCGTGCACTCACCGAGACAATGGAACCCAATGACCTGCTGTTCCGTATCGGTGGAGACGAATTTGTACTCGTATCCCCCACGACAGATGAAGCCGAACTCGAGCAGCGCCTGGAGCGGACGCGCACCAACCTTATCGAGGCAACATCGGGCGGCAAAGCGCCCATGATCGCTAGCTTTAGCTTTGGCTGCTCGCGCGTCGACCCACTCGCTGGCGATACGCGTCGCCAGATGACCATGGACGCCGACCGCAAAATGTATCGCTACAAGCTCATGCACCGTGTGCAGCAGCCGAAGGAAAACGACGCATCCATGCGCCCAATCGCCGATCAGCCTCCCTGCAACGACCGGGTGTTCCAAGCGATCTCCATGAGCTCCGAGACGCGCTATCCGTTTATCCTTAACCTCGATACCGGCGAATCGCAATGGTCGATTAATGCCGTGCGCGATTTTGACCTGCCCTCCCAGCATCCCTATAACTCGCTCGATATGTGGCTCGCCCGCGTTCACCCCGAGGACCGCGACAACGTGCGCAGCGAGCTCGATATGGTGGTAAACGGCGCGTGGCACTTCCATTACATGCAGTATCGCGTCATGAATACCGCTGGTAAATATGCGCTGTGCGAGTGTACGGGCTACCGCTTGGATAGCACCGAAACCGAGCCCAACATGTATGTGGGCATTATCATCAACCGAAGCTTGGCGGATACGACCGATTCCGTGACCGGCCTGGGCGATATCCACGCCCTGGTCAACGCCATTGGCGAAATGCGTCGCGTGGCGCGCAAGGCAGGCCTGGTCGCCATCAAAATCGACGACATCGCCAAGGTCAATGCCCGCTTTGGCTTTGATGCGGGCGACCGCGTTTTGGCAGAAAGTGCCGCCTGCCTCATGGACTGTTCGCGCGGCAAGGGCCGTCTGTTCCGCTCGACCGGACCGATGTTCGTGGCGCTTTTCGATGACCTTGATCCCGAAGAGACCGACACGATCGCAGAAGAAATCGAGCGGTTCTTGGGGTCGCCCGTACTCTTTGGCTCATTTGAATATCAGCCGCCCATTCGTGTGGCCACACTTCATCTGGACGCCGTCGACCGACAGCCCGTTTCCATTTTGAACGAGCTCAAAGCGCTACTTGAAGAGGCACCACAAGTACCGGGCACCAAGCTGGACTAGCGTTATGGGGCGCATGATGGTTAATTTCCGATCTCAACCGAACACATTGGGCAAATAGGTCGTACCCGCAGTTAGCCGAACGTCCCCGCAGTCCCTCCCGGGGCCCGGGGGCACCGTTTCGATACTCTTGGTTTACTTTGCCTGATGCAAATAAGTGCTCAACAAGATAGAACCTATCCCTCGCTACGGATATGCCCTCGAGTAAATCTGTTAAGCCAAGCCTATCAAATTCTATTGGCAATTGGCTGCATTGGTCCATTTTGTCGTCCAGCCACTTCCGCTGGCTACCGCCTCATAAACACAAACCTAACGAGCCGCACGAACGACAAAGAGGCCAAGCTGAACAGAAGTAGAACCAAAACTTCAAAAACGCTGGTATTCCAATCGCGTACCCAGTCCTCTACCGCCCACAAGAAAAACAGCAGCCCCATCCATAACGTCACAGAAGAAATCAGCTTTGCGTAAGGGCGTATATCAATCTCGCTCTCCCTTTTTGTGACATCATATCCAGCAATTGAGCAGAGCCATCTTCCTCTTCGGTATTGGATTGAAAGGACAATCAAGGCAATCGAAGTCATCAAGCAAACAGCATCCTCTGTTTCCATAGAGTTTCCTTTGCTTTCCATCCTAGTTACGCATTCACAATCGAATCAAACCAAGTATGAATTACTCGATAGCAACCGCCTTAGTATAAACCATAGCCGCCGCAGCAGCCCGCCTTCCAAGGCCTCAAAGCTCGCCATCGAGGGCGACCCGCCCAGACCCCTTACAATCTGCTCGCACGAGGCCCCGCACTCCAACATCCTCTGGACCGTATCCCGCTCGTACCTGGTGAGCGTGCCTGCCGTGGGCCCTCGGGGCCGGCATCGTGCCCCACGCCATCTGCCCGCTCGTGCGATAATCCTCTGCAGAAGTCACCGACAGCAGAGGGAGTTTGTGATGAAGGTTCTTTTGGTCAATGGCAGCCCCAAGGCAAACGGCAACACGGCCCGCGCACTCGCCGAGGTCGCCGAGCAGCTCAACGTCGAGGGCATCGATACCGAGATGTTTCAGCTGGGCGCCAAGCCTATTCGCGATTGCATCGGTTGCGGCCAGTGTGGCAAGCTTGGCGGTCGCTGCACCTTTGACGACGACGTGGTCAACGAGCTGATCGCTGCCGCCGAACAGGCCGACGGCTTTGTCTTTGGCTCGCCTGTCTACTACGCGCACCCCAGCGGCCGCATTCTCTCGGCACTCGATCGCGCATTCTATGCCGGTAGCAAAGCTTTTGCACACAAGCCGGGCGCTGCCGTCGCCGTCGCCCGTCGCGGCGGTACGTCGACGACCTTCGACGTGCTCAATAAGTACTTCACCATCAACCAGATGCCTGTGGTAGCGTCCACGTACTGGAACAACGTGTTTGGCTGCGTGCCCGGCGACGCCGACGGAGATGCCGAGGGTCTGGCCACCATGCGCAACATCGGCAAGAACATGGCCTGGCTCCTGCATTGTATCGAGGCAGGACAGGCCGCTGGCATCGAAGCTCCCGAGGCCGATCGCGCTAGGACCAACTTCATCAGGCAGAACGGCGGAACCAAACAATGAATATTCAAATCTTTGGCACCAAAAAGTCCTTCGACACCAAGAAGGCCCAGCGCTATTTTAAGGAGCGCCGCATTAAGGTGCAATTTATCGACCTGAAGGAAAAGGAGATGAGCAAAGGCGAGCTCACGAGCGTGATGCAGGCGGTCGGCGGCATCGACAAGCTGCTCAACCCCAAGGCCAAGGACGAGGAGACGCTCGCGCTCATCCAGCACCTCACCCCTAGCCAGCGCTTCGACAAGTTGCTCGAGAACCAGCAGGTTCTAGCCGAGCCCATCGTGCGCAACGGCAAAAAGGCCACCGTCGGTTATTGCCCCGATGTATGGGGAGCCTGGGAGTAGCCTGTGTTATTTGCCGGCGCGTGGGTATAAGAGCAGGCGTTTGGCATAAGATTCAACTGTAAGCCATGTCTAACAAAGGAGGGCACATGCCCAACAAACCCGTGAAGATCATCATGCTTACCGGATACCTCGGTGCCGGCAAGACCACACTGCTCAACCACATCCTCGCTAACGACGGCGGCATCCGCGCCGCCGTGATCGTCAACGATATCGGCGAGATCAACGTCGACGCCAGCCTCATCGCCGACGGCGGCCTTTCCGAGACCGACGACCTCATCCCGCTCACCAACGGCTGCATCTGCTGCACGCTTTCGGACGACCTTGCCAACCAGCTGCAGGGCATCGCCGATTCGGGCAAGTTCGACTACATCATCATCGAGGCCTCGGGTATCTGCGAGCCTATCCCCATCGCCTACACCATCTCAAGCTTCTGCGACGAGGCCAAGGTGGGCGGCCAGCCCAAGCTTGCACTCGACAACATCGTGGCCGTGGTCGATTGCGCCCGCATGTACGACGAGTTCAACGGCGGTCGCGACCTGCTGGCCGAGGATATCGACGAGGACGACATCGAGAGCCTGCTCATCCAGCAGATCGAGTTCTGCTCCACGCTGATCCTCAACAAGACCGATACCGTGAGCCCTGAGCAGATCGCCGAGCTCAAGGCTATCGTGCGCAGCCTGCAGAAGGACGCCGTGATTGTCGAGGCCCAAAACGGCGAGGTCCCCATGGAGGAGCTGCTCGACACCGACCGCTTCGACTTTATGCGCGCCTACAACTCCGCCGCCTGGATCGAGGCCATGGAGCATCCCGAGGAGCACGACGACCCCGAGGTGCTCGAGTACGACATCGAGACCTTTGTGTACTCGCGCCGCAAGCCGTTTGACCTGCAGAAGTTCACCGATTTTGTTGAGCAGGAGTGGCCCGACGAGGTCATCCGCGTCAAGGGTCCGCTGTGGCAGACCGGCGATCCGGACATGTGCTACATGTTCGAGCAGGCCGGCCACCAAATGCGCCTGATGGAGAACGGTCTGTTCGTTGACTCCGCGCCCGAGGGCGAGAAGCAGAAGATCATCGACGAGAACCCCGAGATCATGCAGATTTGGGACGACGAGACGGGCGACCGCATGACGAGCCTGTGCATCATCGGCCGTCACATGGACAAGGATGCGCTCATCGCCTCCCTCGATGCCTGCCTGACCGACTGGCACCGCGCCTAGATTTATCCAAGCGGGCATTTTTCCGCCTACGTAACCGCCAAACCACCACGAAGGTGCCCTTCGTGGTGGTTTTTCGTTCTGAGCCAAGGAGATTCATGTTCAACATTGTGCTGTATGCGCCCGAGATTCCGGCCAATACGGGCAATATCGGCCGCACCTGCGTGGTTACCGGCGCCCGCCTGCATCTGGTGGAGCCGCTGGGGTTTTCGCTCGACGACAAGACGGTGCGTCGCGCCGGCCTGGGCTACTGGCAAAATTTGGACGTGACGACCTATGCCGGCTGGGAGGATTTCCTTGCGCGCAACGGCCTCTCCCCCGCCGACGAACGCCTGCATCTGCTGACCAAAAAGGCGCGCCGCACCTATGCGCAAAGTACCTACCGCGACGGTGACTTTTTGGTCTTTGGCAGCGAGAGCTCGGGGATTCCCGAGCCACTGCTTGCCGCGGCGCCCGAGCGCTGCGAGCGCATCCCCATGTTGCGCGATTGCGACTCGCTCGAAAACGCCGACGCCTGGGAGGCCCACGAGGAGTCGCTCGGGCATACCGAGGACAGCCACGAAGCCATCCTTCGACAGGATATCTGCGGCAACTTCGTCAATCCGGACGACTACCGCATCAGCGCACTCAACCTCTCCAACAGCGCCGCCATCGTCCTCTACGAGGCTCTGCGCCAAACAGGCTTTCTGGGAATGTGACAAAGGGACGGTCCCTTTGTCACATTCGGTTATAGGTAGCGGCCGGTGATGCTTGCGGGGCATGCCACGATGTCGCCCGGCGTGCCGACGCAGACGATTCGCCCGCCCGCATCGCCACCGCCCGGACCCATGTCGATCACATAATCGGCGTTACGGATAAGGTCGAGGTCGTGCTCGATCACGATAACTGTGGCGCCCTTGGCAACGAGGCCGTCAAACACACTCAGCAGCACCTGAACATCAAGCGGGTGCAGGCCGATCGTGGGCTCATCGAACACGAACACGGCATCATCCTGCACGCGGCCCATCTCGCTCGCAAGCTTAAGGCGCTGCGCCTCGCCGCCCGAAAGCGCCGGCGTAGGCTCACCAAGCGTGAGATAACCCAATCCCAGGTCGTGCAAGGTCTGCAAGCGCGTCTGAACTTTCTTGAGTCCCAGTGTGGCGTCGATGGCCTCGTCCACGCTCATGTCCATGAGCTGAGGCAACGTAAGCAGACTCCCGTCCTTGCCCTCGCGATGGATATGTGAAGCCACGTCTGCATAACGCGAGCCACGGCATGCAGGACAGACAATCTCGACATCGGGCAAAAACTGCACGTCGAGCGATATCGAGCCCGTGCCATCGCACGTGGGGCAGCGCAAAGCGCCAGTGTTGTAGCTAAAGGCACCCGCCTTATACCCTGACGCCTTGGCCTCGGGCGTACGGGCGAAGGCGCGGCGCAGCTCATCATGGATGTCGGCATAGGTCGCTACCGTCGAGCGTACGTTGGCGCCGATGGGCGTGGCGTCAATCAGGTTGGCGCGCGCGATGCCCTCGGCATCGACCCAACGCACGTGCCTTGGCAGGCGCTCACCGGCTGCCTGTGCCTTGAGCGCCGGGATGAGCGTCTCGAGCACCAGTGTCGTCTTGCCCGAACCCGAAACACCCGTCACCGCGACAAGGCGGCCGCGCGGGATATCGACTTCGAGTGGTTTGACGGTATGGATGGCATCGGTCGCCATGCGGATATGGCCTAGGTCGAACATTTCGTCGTCAGCCACCTGCGGGCGCAGACGCTTGGGGTCCGAGCGCAAGAACGGCGCGATGCGGCTGCCCTGCGATTGTTCGACCTCGTCTACCGTACCGGCGGCGATTACATGGCCGCCGCCTGCTCCCGCAACGGGGCCCATCTCGACCAGATAGTCGGCTTCTGCCAGCACGCGCGTGTCGTGGTCGACAACAACCACGGTATTGCCGTCGACCACCAGATCGCGCATTACGCCTACCAAGCCGTCGACGTTCGCGGGATGTAAGCCAATCGAAGGCTCGTCCAGCACATACAGCACGCCCGTCGATCGGTTGCGGACCACGCGGGCAAGCTGTACGCGCTGGCGCTCACCCGTGGAGAGCGTGGCGCCGGCGCGGTCGAGCGAAAGGTAGTCGAGACCCAGATCGACCAGGCGACGGGCCGTGCTCAAAAACGAATCGCAGATATCCGTCGCCATGGGCCGCATCTTGGTCGGCAAGGATGCGGGCACTCCGCGCACCCACTCAATCGCCTCGCCCAGCGTCATGGCCGCCGCCTGCGCCAGATCGATACCGCGCACCTGGGGCTGGCGCGCAGCCTCGGAAAGACGCGTGCCTCCGCAATCGCGGCACGGTCCCTCGCGCAAAAAGCGCGCAACGCGCTTGAGCCCCTTATCGTCCTTAACCTTGGCGAGCGCATTCTCGACGGTATAGACGGCGTTGTAATAGGTAAAGTCGAGCGGCGTGGCGCCCTCGCCATTTTTGGGAACGTAGAGAATGTGTTTCTTAACCGCCGGACCATGGAACACGATGTCGCGCTCTTGAGGCGTGAGCTGGCTAAACGGCACGTCGGTGCGCACGCCCATCTCGCCGGCCACCTGCTTCATCAGATCCCACATCAGCGTGCCCCAGGGAAGCACCGCACCCTCGTTGATGGTCTTTGACTCGTCGGGCACCAGGCTCGCCTCGTCCACCTCGCGCATGACGCCGGTGCCTCCGCAGGTAGGACACGCGCCGCCACTGTTAAAGGCAAGGTCCTCGGCCCCCGGCGCATAGAACTCGCGGCCGCATGCGGGGCACGCGAGCGACAGGCCCGCGGCCACGTTAAGGCTCGGCTCCACACGCGCCCCGCAATGCGGGCACACGTGATGGGCGCAGCGGCTAAAGAGCAGACGCAGGCTGTTGTTGAGCTCGGTCATGGTGCCAAAAGTCGAGCGCACGCCCGGTACACTGGGGCGCTGATGCAATGCGAGTGCCGCCGGCACGTGCAGCACCTCGTCCACCTGAGCGTGCTCTGCCTGCGTCAGCCGACGGCGGGTATAGGTGCTGAGCGCCTCCAGGTAACGACGCGAGCCCTCGGCATAGAGCACCCCCAACGCCAGCGAGCTCTTGCCCGAGCCCGAGACGCCGGCAATACCCACGAGCTTTCCCAGCGGAATATCGATATCGATGTCTTTGAGGTTATGGACGCGCGCACCGCGCACCTCGATAGCACTTGGTTGTTGCGACACCGTCATCGCTCCCCTTCCTATTGATCGAATGTGACAAAGGGACAGTCCCTCATGTCACATTACTCGTGCCATAAAATGTGATCGCGAATGTACTTGCTCAGCATGGGCACGGTAAACCGGACGAGGCCGTATCCGGCAGCCTCGATGACGCGCTCGCGAATCAGGCTTGCGCGATATTTACTCGCCCAGCTCTGGGTACGGTCGCAGCGCTCAATGATATCCGCCATGCGCGTCGGCTTGTCCTCGTCAACCGCCATGGCCTCGATAAAGAAACGCTGCGGACTGCGCAGCCCGTAATACAGAGGCGCGTCAACCGCTTCGTAGAACTCGGAGACGGCATCCGCATGGCCATCCTCGACATCGCGCCTTTCAATGACTTGCGAGCCACGCCGGACAGCAGACCGCCACATGTAATATCCCACCAGCTGAACCATATAGGGATGCCCCATGCTCTTGCGCGCCGCAAGGTCCGCGGTCTCCGCATCAATATAAAAACCAGCGCGCTTGACCGTCTGGATATACGAATCGCGCACCTTGGGCAAAGAAATCGCCCCCAACGTACGCTGCTGGGCACGTCGCAAAAACGTCACGCTCGGCTCTTCGAGCAGATCGTCAACCATGCTGGGCAAGCCGGCAAAGACCAGCGCAAGACCGCGTTGCTCGCTATCGGGCAAGCCCGTGGCATCCTGATCTCCGAGCACCTGCTGATAGAGAACGGCAAGAGCCGCCAGTTCCTCGATAGACGCAGATTGCGCCTCGTCAATCGCAAACAGGATGCCCTTACTTGGACCGAGTTTCTTGAGACGTTCGTTGACCAGCCCTCGCAACGTCTCGCCTTTTGCCCGCGCCGCCTCGACCGACATCCGGCCAAACGACGGGCCGAACTCCATCGACGTCACAACGGGTTTATTCGAGCGAAGCGCGTCGGCCAAGCGGTCGCATAAACCAAGCGAAGCGGAATCGGAGACAACCGCCCATCCGCGCTCACTGGCGAGACGCTGCAGCTCCCGCAGGAGAACTGTTTTGCCACAGCCGCGGTTTCCCGTAATGAGCATGAGCCTGCCCGGCGCTCCGGCGCCGTTGTCGAGTCCTTCCTCAAAATCTTCGATGACCGACTCGCGACCGATGAGTATCGGAGGGCGCTTGCCAGCCGTTGGCTTAAAGGGATTTGGATTCATGTCGGCCTCCTCGGATTGGCAAACGCTGCCTATAGTTATACCAACTTATACCGAGTTATACCAACAGCAGGTGACAAAGAGGCCGCCCTTCTATCACCTATGGCCGAAAAACTCGGCGTCTGCTGCTCGCCAGGGGCGGAAGGTGGTGGGATCGATCTTTACGTGCGCCGCGGCGGGTACGTCGTACCATTTGACCGTGTAGCCGGCGCCGTGGGCGCAAAAGACCGAGTCGGGCGTGTTGGGCAGATCGGCCTCGGGCTCATAGGCGGCCGCCTCGATGACGCGCTCGGCATCATGGCAAGCCGCATAACCGGCAAACTCAAGGTACAAATGCCCGCGGCCGCTCGTGTAGGCAGCCACCTCCAGCGCATAATCCTGTACCTCGGATGCCGGTACGCGACCCACGAGCTTCGCCCGGTCACCCGCCATCGCCGGCGGCTCGTACTCGGCGCCCATGCGCGTGACGTCCGAGAGCGCCCTGCCCACGCACTCCCCCGGCACCTCGAGCTCAAAGTGGTACCACGGCTCCAACAGTACCGCCGCACCCGCCTCGCGTGCCCGCATCAAACCCTGGCGAATCGCGCGGTACGTGGCCTGACGAAAGTCACCGCCCTCAGTGTGCTTGGCATGCGCACGGCCGCCCGTGAGCGTAATGCGCACATCGGTGATGGGCGAGCCGGTCAACACGCCCAGGTGATCGCGCTCCATGGCGTTGGTGAGCACCAGGCGCTGCCAGTTCAGATCGAGCTCGTCAGTCGAGGTAGCGGTACCAAATTGCACGCCTGAGCCCGCCGGCAGCGGCTCCAGGCGCAGGTGCACCTCGGCGTAATGACGCAGCGGTTCAAAATGGCCCACACCCTCGACCGGCTGCGAGATAGTCTCCTTATAGAGAATGCCGCCGGGCTCAAACCCAATCGAAAGGCCAAAGCGATCGGCCAATACCCGCTGCACGACCTCGAGCTGCACGGCGCCCATCAACTGCAAATGAATCTGCTCAAGATGCGTATTCCAGCTTACGCCGAGCATGGGGTCTTCGTCCGCCAACTCGGTCAGCGCTTTGAACACCGCATGGACATCGTTATCGCCCGGCAGCACCGTATAGGTGAGAACCGGCGCAATGACGGGTGCATCGCACCCGGGCTCCGCACCCAAGGCGTCCCCCGGGCGAACGTGCGCAAGACCCGTCACGGCACAGATACCGCCAGCAGCAACTTCCTGGGCAAGCTCGTACTTCTCGCCGTTATAGATGCGCACCTGATCGACCTTCTGCTCCCATGCCTCGGCACCGGAGCGCCCCTCGATCATCTGTTTTGCACGCAGCGTGCCGCCGGTCACTTTAACCCAAGCCAAGCGCTCGCCGCGATCGCCGCGGCTGACGCGATAGACGCGCGCGGCGAACTCCGGCGGCCACGCCCTCTCACGCATCAGCGCACACATGCCATCCAGCAGCTCGCCCACGCCTTGGTCCCTGAGCGCCGAGCCGGCAAAGCAGGGAAAGAGCTTGCGCTCGGCAACCATGCGCGACAGCGTTGCAACAGAAAGCTCGCCCGTCTCAAGAAACTCATCGAGCGCCGCCTCGTCCAACGCAGCAGCGTCCTCCTGAACGGCACCACCCGCCAGTAGTTCGCTGGCATCTAGGCAGCCCTCGGAAAGGCGCTGCCCAAGTTGTGCCAGTAAAACATCGCGGCCGGGATGCTCCAAATCAATTTTGTTGATAAAGACGAACGTCGGGATGTCATAGCGCGCAAGCAGGCGCCACAGGGTTTCGGTGTGTCCCTGCACGCCATCGTTGGCGCCCACAACCAAAATCGCGTAGTCGAGCGCGCGCAACGTGCGCTCCGCCTCGGCAGAAAAATCGACATGCCCCGGTGCATCCACGAGCATGACGTTGGCATCTCCGTGGTCGAGCACGGCCTGCGACGAGAAAATCGTGATGCCGCGCTCGCGTTCGATAGCGTTGGTATCCAGGTGCGAGTCGCCGTCGTCCACACGGCCGCGCTTGCGAATGCGACCTGCGTTGAACAGCATGGCCTCGGCCAGCGTAGTCTTGCCGGCATCGACATGCGCCAAGATTCCAACGACCGCTTGCTTCGACATGGCTCTCCTCTTATTGCAAGCCCGTCGCGCACGGCGACAGGCATTCTCGTTCCACACTGGATGATACAATTTACGAGCCGGCGGGCGAAGCGGGCCCTATCCCCCGACCGAGCTCATCGCCCTGCGTTGCCGCGCGGCGATTTTCGTAGGTTCGCGCCTTGCGAAAGCCGGCACCTCCCCTAACAGCGCAGCGACCAAAAATGGCCCCACCCGGGGCCATTTTCATGTACATGGATTGTTGATACGCGTCCCCGCTCTTATGCCTCGCGCAGCCAATCGAACGCGACGCGCGGCGTGCCGTCCGACACATACACGACGCCGGCGCGCTCGAACCCCGCCTTCATGCTCGCGCCCTGCATGGGCAGGTTGTCCGCGTGCGTATCGATACGCAGATGGTCGGCGCGCTCCTTGGCAAAGGCAAACATCGCAGCCGCGATACCGTGCACGGTGCCGTCGGACGCCACGCGGTGCAGTACGGCGTACGGAGTGTCGCTACGCCACTGGCCGTCCTCGATGACGTCGTAGCACTCGTCCGGGCCCGGCAAAAAGGCAAACGTCGCCACCACGCGACCGTCGACTTCGCACACATAGCTGCCACCGGCGGCGATATCGGCAGCCAGCTGCTCGGCAGAAGGCGTGCCCTCGGGCCACTGCGTGGCGTTGCCATGCGCACGCATAAAGGCGCGGGCCGCGTCATAGATAGCCATGACGGCGGGAATGTCGGTATCGAGGGTTTTTCTGATCATCACGCGGCGACCTCACGTTTATTGGTATCACTTTGATTGAGCAATGATACCAACGTTTTGAGAAGGGCGCGAAGCAGATGGGTAGCAAAAAGCGAGCCGCCTGGTCAAAAGCCAAAAGCGAGTTTTTAGGCGCTGCCACGGGCGGCGATATGAGCGACCTGTTTGCACGCGAAGACGTGCGCCGCGACGCACTAGACGCCGAGCGCGATGAAGCCTGGCGCTACAAGTCGTGCGAACGCAAAAACCGTTACGACACGCGCGCCGAGGCCGAGGCAGTTATGGCCGACTGCGAAAACCGCGGGCGGCGCGGCCTTGCCTGCTACAAATGCGAATACTGCGGCGGATGGCATCTGACGTCGCACCCCTGGAAATAGGCCCCGCATCGGCACGGCGCTGGCGAAGCGCCGGCCATCGCACGCAAGCTACGGGCGCGGCGGCACCAAAACGTCGTAGCGAACGGCCTTGCCCGCGAGCTGATAGCTCGGCTTAACGCCGGCAAGCAGCGGCCCCTTCACCGGCCGTTTGATAACGACTTTGCGCGGATACACCGCAAGCGCTGCCTGGACCAGCGTCTCCTCGTCGGCGCACGGCTGCTCCAGATGATGCAAAAGCTGAAACTTCTTTTTAACCGCCGCACTCTTGGCGCGCTCGGGAAACATAGGGTCCAGATACACCACGTCGGGAGCGGCGAGCTCACCCTGCTCGATCAGCTCGGCCGTATGGCGAAGGCCGGCAATGCTGTCCTCGCCGGCATGTAAGCGCATTCGTGCCACGGCTGTCGCAAGCGCCGGATCATCTGTCGCGCGATCCAAGGCATCCTTGAGAAGCGCCGCGATCACGCAATCCTGTTCATACAGATCGACGGTAAAGCCCGCGGCCGCCAGCAGCAGCGAGTCCTCGCCAAAGCCTGCTGTGGCATCAATCGCCCATGGTTGTTCGATGCCTTTTGTGCGCGCAGCCTTTACCAACAGCTCTTGCTGCAGACGACCCTGCTTGAGCCGTGGGCGCATGCGGGCAAAATCGGCACGCAGCTCCATCGTGCCATCGGTGAGCGTGAGGCCCTCGAACGTCCGCACGAGCTCTAGCCCTGCGGCCCGAGCAACAGAAAAGGGATCGACGACGCCCATGGACACTCCTTAGCAAACAAAACGAATACATGGGCGCCATTCATGTCGGCACCCAACCGTCCGTTATTGTCCCACATGCGACATGGTCCACAGCATCCCAATGCAAAGCACAGCCATCAATACCGTGCACACGGCAGCGATCACAGAATCACTCATGCGCCTTCCCAGCGACCGCGGCTCATCCACTTGCTTGACTCCGTACATCATGGCTCCTCCTTCGGTCCAGCTCTTACCATGGCCTCATCATCGCAGCGCCGCGCATGCGCTGCCATCGATTTGACTTACGTCCAGCTTTCCTTTTTGAAAGGTTGAACCGTGCAGGCAAGAGACGCTTTCAGGCGCATGCATCGCCGCGTTGAACTACAATGTGCTTCACCATATGTGCAGCACATAGGGTGCGCCAGGTTGGCGTACTCGTATCGAAAGGACCAGCCATGAGCTTCACTCGCAAGACTCTCAAAATCCTTGCCCTGATTTATTTTGTTCTGGGCATCGCCAGTCTCGTCATTGGAATCGCCGGCATCGCGACCGGCAAGTTCGAGTCCACCTACGGATCGAACGCCATGCTCGCCGCGGCCGTGATTATCGCCAAGGGCCTCATCGATCTTGCCGCGGGCGTTGCGGGCATCAAGGGCGCCAACAAGCCTTCGCAGGTGGATGGTGCGTTTAAGCTCGGCATCGTCGCCGCAATCGCCACGATTGCGCAGGCCGTGCTCACGCTTCCCGCGTTTGGCGGCGACGCCATCAACTTTGGCGCCTTTGTCATCGTGGTGTACGACCTGTTCTTTATTCAGCAGGCACACGACATTAAGGCCGAGAACAAGGACCGCCTGTAAGCGCTCGCTTCTCATAGCCTCTGCAGCCAAGCAACTAAAAAGGGCCGATCGCACATCTCCGCGGTCGGCCCTTTGCATTTGCCCAGATAAAACCTGCCAAAATAAACCTGTCCCTTTTTGGTAGATTAGTGGCGGTACTCGGCGATGATGAAGTCGATATCGGTTTGAAGGGTGTCCAGGTTTGCCAGGCGCTCTTTGTCGGCGGGGCGCGTACGGTAGTAGTACGGCGTCATCTGGAACACCGCCTCGATGTCAGCCTGGGTCTGGAGCGTAATGTTCGCAGACACCCGCTGCGTTCCCACCAACTCGAGCTCGGTCGTCTTCGGCAGCTTCTCGTCGTTAAGGTACGGCGTGTCGTAGAGCACCTCCTTGAGCCCAAACAGATGACGGGCACCCGGCACCACGGTGTAGAGCGAGCCCTCGGGCGCCAGCACGCGGGCAAACTCGCGCTCGTTAAAGGGAGCGAAGAGCTCGGTCACCATATCGAAGGCGCCATCGGCCACGGGGATGTCCTTCATATTGGCCACAAAGTAGGTCGCATCGCCGCGCTTGGCGGCCAGGCGCACCATCTCCTTGCCCAGGTCGAAACCGTAAGCATCCACGTCCGGCACCGCACCCATGGCGCTAGTGTAGTAGCCCTCGCCGCAGCAAATATCGAGCAAGGTCATGGGGACGCCTGCAGACGCCGCGCGCCCAGACACCTGCTTGCGCACCAGCTCGACCATCGCATCGCGCAACGGCGCATAGTAACCGCGGTTCAGAAAGTCGCGACGACTACGCGCCTGCGACTTGGGATCGCCCATGGAGTCGCCGCTCTTGGACGAGCGCAGTAGATACAGATAGCCCTCGCGCGCACGATCAAACCGGTGTCCGCCCGCGCACACAGCACCGCGCTCATCGTCCACCAACGGCTCATGGCAAACGGGACACAACAACATGGCAACTCCTTAGCGCGAACAACACAACGCCCACCATTGTCGCACGCCTTCCCCATCTAGTCATAGAAGAGACAAGGAGTGTCCCCCAGCTGCCGGCAGAAAAGGAATGTCCCTAAGTGCCGACTAGTCGATTAGGAGTATCATCGTCTGCGCAAATAAGCGCGAATGAGCATGTTAGAGATTGAGAGCGTATGGCAGACACCGCATCTAAGCACATTGACATGACCACCGGCTCGCTGTGGCGCAATATTCCCCTGTTCGCCTTTCCCGTCGCCGCCACGAGCATCCTTGAGCAGCTGTCGAACCTCATCGCCACGGTCATCATCGGTAACTTCTCGGGCGACCAGGGAACCCTCGCCATGGCGGCGGTCGGCTCCAATGTTCCGCTTACCAGTCTTATGATCAACCTGTTTATTGGGCTGTCGCTTGGCTCCAACGTGGTCATCGCTAACGCCATCGGCCGCAACGATCAGAACATGGTCAAGCGCGCCGTCCATACCTCGATTCTGATGGCACTCGTGGGCTTTGTCGTCATCGCGCTGGGCGAGATCTTTGCCGAGCCCATGCTCGCCGCGCTCAACGTCCCTGACGAAACCATGCCGCTCGCATCGCTCTACCTGCGCGTCTTTTTGCTCAGCATGCCCTCGATCTTGCTCTACAACTTTGAGGCCGCAATCTTCCGCTCCGTCGGCATCACCCGCATGCCGCTGCAGGCGCTTGCCGTGTCCACCGTCCTCAACATTGGCCTGGACCTCATCTTTGTCCCCGTGCTCCACTGGGGCGTCGCGGGTGTCGCCATCGCCACCGCCATCGCCTATACCGTCAGCGCAGTCACGCTCTTTATCCGTCTGCTCAAGACCGATTCCGTCGTCCGCGTCACCCCACGCGACTTAGGCTTAGACCCCGTCGCCCTCAAGCGCATCGTTAAGATCGGCCTGCCCGCCGGCATCCAAAGCGCCGTCTTTGCCGTCGCTAACATCATCATCCAGTCCGCCATCAACAGCTTGGGCACCGAGGTCATGGCGGCATCCAGCGCTGCCATGAGCCTGGAGTATGTGTGTTACAACCTGCTCAACAGCTTTAGTCAGGCTTGCACTACCTTTGTGGGACAAAACCACGGCGCGCGCCAGATCGACCGCTGCACCAAGACGCTCAAGGTCTGCCTGGTCGAAGGCGGCATCGTTGCACTCACCACCATCGTCATCATCGTCGGTCTGGGGCGCGAGATCCTGGCGCTGTTCAACAGCGACCCCAACATCGTCTCGATCGGCTATATCCGTGTGTGCTCGATCTTCCCGGCATACGCCTTTAGCATGTTCTACGAGAATATGTCCGGCTACCTGCGCGGCTTTGGCATCTCGCTCATGCCCGCCCTCATCACCATGATCTGTGTCTGCGGTATTCGCTTCTATTGGGTATTCTGCGTGTTCCCGCACTTCCGCACCTTTGCGAACATCATGATGGTCTACCCCATCAGCCTGGGCACCACGGCGTTCTTTATGGTCGTGGCGGTACTACTCTGCCACCCGGCACGCACCTATCGCGCCGCCCAAGCCAAAGCGACAGCCCGCTAATCACCACACTCAACGCCACGCCAGTCATTAATTGACAATATGCGAGCTCATATAGTCGATAAAGCGCCTCGTGGCGATAGGCATGGTGTCCCAGCTGCGCCAAGCCGCCACGACGTCGCGCGAGGGAGCATGCACGATGGGGCGCACACAAATATCGGCCCGCATGCCCTCGACGGTACGGCGGTAGAGCATGCTCACACCGAGGCCCTCCTCCACCATCGCCATAATGGTGTAGTCATCGGTGACCTCACTCGTCACATGCGGCGATAGCCCGTGCGCGGCAAACGCATCGAGCACCAGACTCTGTTCGCCCTCATCCAGCAGCACAAACGGTTCGGACGCCAGGTCGGCAAGCGTCACCTTTTCCTTTGCCGCCAGTGGATGGACGGCTGGCAACAGCGCCACCAGCTCGTCGTGATAGACCACGCGTTTCTCGAGCCCCTCGGTAAATCCACGCGCTGTAAAGCAAAAGTCGACCATGCCATCGTGCACCCACTGGGCATTGCGCGTGTAATCGCCCTGCTTGAGGGTAAAGCGCACACCCGGATGCAGGGCCCCAAAGTCGCGGATCACACGCGGCAACACAGTACGACTCACGTTGGTAAACGTCGCAATGCGAATGTCGGTCGACGAAAGCCCCAGCAACTCCTGGCGCTTGCCCTCAAGCTCGGCCTCGGCCGTAACGATCTGGCGCAGATACGGCAGATACTGTTTGCCGTCGCGCGTCAGTGAGACGCCCTGCTTGCCACGCTCGATAATCGTGGTGCCCAGCTCGCGCTCGAGCGCCTTGACGGCCTGGCTCACCGCGCTTTGCGTATAGCCCAGCTCGTCGGCGGCACGTTTCAGGCTGCCGCAATCGACCACCATACATACAATCTGATACCGCGATGCCATCGTGCCTCCACATCGATGTAGCCGTAAAACGTTTTGCCAGGGCTTTTTCTTCCAACATTAGTACTTCTTAATCATACTGAAGATACATTCGCTTTACTACATCCATATCTGGGAGCAGAATCCTTTTTGCGAAACCGTTCTGTAACAAAAGGAGTCCCATGGATCGCAAAAAAGCAATCGCGCTCTCATTTTCCGTTCCCGTCGCATGGGGCTTTTCGTACCCCCTCATGAAGATCGGCATGGACAGCATGAATGCCACGAGCATCGTCGCGCTGCGCTGCATCATCGCCTTTGCGGCCTGCCTGCTGCTCTTCCACAAGCACGCGGTGCGCATCAACCGTGACCTGATGGTCCGCGCCGCCATCATCGGCGCCATCATGGCAACCGAGATCACCTGCATGTGCCTGGGCTCCAGCCTCACCTCCGCCTCCACCGCCGGCTTTTTGCAGAGCCTGACGGTCGTAATCGTGCCGTTTGCCAACGCGGCCCTGCTGCGTCGCGCTCCCGAGCGCAAGGTGCTCATCGGCACCGCCATCGTCACCTGCGGCATGTTGCTGCTCTCGGGCGCCGACTTTACCAGCCTGAATCCCGGCGCGATCATCATGCTGCTCTCGGCCTTTATCTATGCCGGCCACATTATCATCGCCAAGCGCTTTGTCGAAGAAGTCGATCCGCTGGCTCTGGGCGTTTGGCAGCTGGGCTTCGGCGGCTTGTTCTCGGGTATCGCCGCATTTACCTTTGGCGGCTTCACGCTTCCCAGCACGCCGAGCGAGATCGTCGTTATCGTTGCGCTCGCACTCATCTGCTCTGCCTACGGCTTTATCACCCAGACGCTCGTGCAGCCCCACGTACCTGCCGAAACCACTGGCTTCGCCTTCTCGCTCGAGCCGGTCTGCTCCGCCGTCTTCTCGTTTTTCCTGGTCGGCGAGGTCCTGAGCCCCATCGCCTTCCTTGGCGCTGCCCTCATCCTCACCGGCGTCATGGTGGCAACTGTCGAGCTTCCGCGCCTTCGCGCACATGGGCATGCTCATATAGCGGCAGCGCCCGAGCGCGTCTCGTAGACCCCACTCCTCATACAGCCGCGGCATAAAGGTCTCTGACGCCTTTACAATAGATGCCGACAAAGCATCTGCCCTAAAGGAGTTCCATGGACGCTGCAACTCGCGACCGCAACATAGCAACTTGGTTGGGCGATGCGCCGCAGCCGGTACGTGACACTACGAACCAGCTGCTCGAGTGCATCGCCCTTCTGCGTGCCGAGCAGACCATCTACCCGGCACAAGACGACATCCTCAATGCCCTCGCCTACACGCCGGCCGACCAGGTCAAGGCCGTCATCCTGGGCCAAGACCCCTATCACGGGCCCAACCAGGCCATGGGGCTGTCGTTCTCGGTGCCTGCGACGCAAACCAAGTTGCCGCCGAGCCTGCGCAACATCTATAAGGAACTCAACGCCGATCTGGGCTGCCCCATTCCCGCCACGGGAGACCTAACCCCCTGGGCACAACAGGGCGTCCTGCTTCTCAACACGACGCTCACCGTGCGCGAACATGCCGCGAACTCGCACGCCAAACTGGGCTGGAGCACGCTCACCGACTACGTTATCGAACGTTGCTGCCAGCTGCCCCAGCCGGTCGTCTTTTTGGCGTGGGGCCGCTTTGCCCAGCAGATGGTCGAGGGCGAGCTCGCCGCGACCGGCGCGGGCAAGGCAACCGGCAAGTTCTGCCTTGCCTCCACGCACCCCTCGCCGCTTTCGGCCAACCGCGCCACGGCAGAACTCCCCGCTTTTATGGGGTCGCGTCCCTTCTCGGCAGCCAATGAATTGCTCGAGCAAAACGACAGCAGCCCCATCGACTGGGGCTGCCTCGCTTCATAACCCGCCTAGCCGGCGATCCAATATTGCGGATACTTATTGATATCAATGGGGTCGCCGAGCTCGCCGATATCGCTTATGGCCTCCAAGCCCAACATCGAACGCAAGCGATTCTCGCACTCCATGATGGGCTCATTTACAGCCTTATTGAGCACATCGAACGTCGGCGACTCAAACGTATCCATATTAACGTTGCCGAACCACTTGCTCTCGACATAGTCGGCCTCCTCGTCGTCTGTAGCAACCCCCAGCATCTGACGAGGCCACGTCTTGAGCAGCGATTCGCGATCGGCCTCGGCGATATCGAGCACTACGTTGCCGCCAAACGAGAACGGCATGCTCTCCATCCCGCCCAGCAACTCCGGCAGCAGACAGCCAGTAGGCAGCGTCACCGTCACGCCGCTGCAGCCCGCAAACGCACCGCTCTGGATGCCGACCACCTTATCGCACAGCTCAATCTCGATGAGGTTCGAGCAGTGCGAGAAGGCATTCGAGTCGATTACGGTCGGTCCCGTCAACACACTCGCTAAATCGGCACGCTCGATATCGGACGGCGCCGAGACCAGCGTGGCGGTACCGTCACCGCTGTCCTCGATCTTCCATTCATCGCTCTCGAACGCATCGCCGTCCGCCTGGATAACCGTAGAAGCCTCGACCAACGGCAGCCCCATCATGGTTCGCAGGCGATTCTCGGGCTCCAATAGGTTCTGAGCCATCTGCGCCCTAACCGCATCGGCCGTCGGCTCCGGACCCTCCCCCATGAACCAATCGGAAAGCATGCCAAATTCCACAACGCCATAATACGTGTCGTAGTCGTCGTAGCCAATGAGTCCGTAGACCCATGCATTGAGGTAGTCCTGCTCCATGCCGCTGGGCAACGACAGGTGAATGCGGCTGGCCTCTTCTTGGGCATCGGTTGCGCCGTCCAAGAAGAAACCCACACCCGGCGATGGATAGCCCAGCGTCGCGATACCGGTACCGACGGTCAAGTTCGTAAAGGCGGCATCATTGCCAAACACCGATGACGCCAGGTAGTTTCGAGAGCCCGCACCCGTAGCTGCGTCGTAGTCGCCATTGGTATCCGCCACAAACGATGCACTCGCGAGCCTCGGGCAGTCCATGAATGCCTGATCGCTGATTTCGATCGTTGCCGCGTGCACAGACGCCGAGACAAGATTCGTACAGCCTTCGAACGCCGACACGCCGACGTAGATATCGTTATCGGGAAGATCGATGTTCAGGTCGCCGGCGATGCCGGAATTCCTGAAGGCATAGCGATCGATATATGCCAGATTGGGAGCCGAAGCCCAATCGACATCCCACGCGCCTCCGGTCCCCTCAAAGGCACCAGGCAGGTCCTTGGCGCCAGACAAGGAATAGCCGCCAAAGATCTCAATCGTACTCGGCAGCAGCTCAATCGTACCGTTGAGCATCGAGGGCGCACCGAGCAGGATGCTTGGCTTGCCTTCCTCGTCGCCATCGTAATAGCCGTAGAGAAGGGGCGCGTCGTCGCTTTGGGCATCGCAAGCAAAATCGTAAATGCCGTCGACAGTGACAAAGCGGCTGTCGTAGCCCTGCGAATCGCCATCGGGCGCATACCAGGTGCAGCCGGCCGGATTGGGATTCTCGGCCGTGGCAAAAACGCCCTTTTTAGCACGCGACGCCACAAAGCCCAGGCTCGTGCAGCCCTTAAAGGCATCGGCTCCCACCTCGATGCTATCGGGCGTGCCGATAAACACGCCCTGAAGGTTCTGGCAGTTCTCGAACGCGTTGCGGCCGATCGCACTCGTCTGCTCGCCCAGATTGACAAACATGAGCTCCGCGTCGCCCGAGAAAGCGTACGGCGCAATGGAATCGACTTCGAGCCGCTCGCCGCTATCCGTCAGCAAGGTGCCGTCAAAGGTCGCGGGCAGATTACCGTTCTCATCGCCTGCAGCAGACAGCAAAATCGTCTTACCGGCGTTGACATAATACAAATAACCGTCTTGGGACAGGCTCGCCTTGATCACGCGCGCGTCGGGTGCACCGGCGGCGGCCTTGTGCTGCTCGACATACGCAACCTGCTCGTCGGTTACGCACACGATGGTCTGCACGGAACCGCCTGCGAGACTGCCGTCCTCGAGTGTCACGTTATCGGCAAACCATGGCATGAGCACCAACGTGTTAACCGATGTGTTGCCCGTAAAGGCACCCTTCATAATGGTGTTGCAAATCTGCACCAGGGCGATATTGGAACCCGTGTCGAGCACATAGCATAAATCGCTTTCGAGCTGCGAATTCATGTTGTACACCAGCCCCTGCGAGTACATGAGCCGGACGTCGGGATTACTCGCGGGCGATACGTAAACGCCGTAGGCGCGCTCCAGCTCGCCCGCATGCTCGGTAATAAAATCGAGCAGTGCGGCATCGTCAACGACAAGGGTGCAATCCCGCAGATTGCTCACGTCAACCTGGGGCAACTTGCCCCCTTTGGACGCGTGCAGAACAATACGGCCGAGCTTATTGCGATCGGGAATGGCAACACGGTCAATATCGGCAGGGACATCGAGTTCGCGCGTATTGTAGGGAACGCCCAAATACTCCCGGCCATCGCGAGAAGTCAAGATTCCCTCGTCCGTTGCGGCGTAGACGGGGTTATCCGACGCCACACGGTAGGCATCGAGCACCTGAAAACCCGCATTGACGTTGACGTAGTACACCGAGGACGGCAACTCCAGATTGTCGATCTGCCACGTAAAGCCTTCGCGCTGGCGGCTGTCGGTATAGGCATCGACCGCCTGCACGCCCTGCGGAACACGCAGCGTCTCGGTGCCGCCATCCACCGACACGACCGACTCTTCCACATCGACGAGCGTCTGCAGGCGTGAGCTATTGGGACTGGTCGGGTCGTCGTCAAAGCGATAGTTTTCGTCGAGAGCATAACCCTGAAAGCGAACCTTGTAGGCGGGGTCGATGGACACGACATCGCCGGGAACCACCACATGGCGACCGGGCGTCAGCGTGTAGAAATACGGAGCGACTGCCTCGTTCTCGCGCCACCCCAGCAGCAGGGCATTGAGATAGCCCTCAGAATCGACGTGACCCGTCTGTTTCATAAAGGCTTCTTGCGTGTTGACATTCAGCAGGTTCACCTTGGAGCTCAGCGTGCTCCAAATCACGCTACGCTGGCCCATCGAATCGGGCTGACCGACCACAAACAGGCACGACTGCGCCGGCTGGATGGTAACGCTGCGCGTCGTCCACGCCGCATCCTGCGACAAGCGCAGCGAGACGTTTACCGTGAGCGGCTGGCTCGAGCACAGTACCGGATTCTGCTCGCCCGCGGCATTGGTCCACGAGTTGATGCGCAGATACGGAAACGTGGCGAACTCATCCTTGGTGCAGGCAAGATAGTACAGGCCGATGCCATCACTCCAGTGGACATCCATGGCACAGAACAGCGTCCAGGCATCGAGCATCTGTCCATCGTAGATTGCATCCTCCATGGGTGTAATCTGCACCTTATTGGGATCGATCAATCCAGCCGCACCGTTAAACTGCGTAAAGAACGTTGTGTCTCCCATAGGAGCACCCTTTTGGGGCGTGGGGTCCTGAAAGAGATACTTATAGGAATTGACCGTCGAGTTGGCCGAGCCGCCAGAACCGGCATTGCCGCCGGAACCGGCACCACCCGCGCTGCCGGCATTGCCGCCAGACGCTCCGCCCGCATTGATAACAGGAGCGTTCTGCCCGCCTCCCGAGCCGCCCGTACCGCTGCCCGAGCCACCCGCAGCGCTCACGCCCGTACCATCGGCGCTACCGGTGACGTTGTAGACGGTCGTGCCGCTTTGCCCCGTCAGATTTGCCTGTCCCTGCGCGGTATCGAGCGGCGCCTGCTGCTCGCGTGCGCTCGTTTCCCGGCTATCGCTTTCCTCGTCATGACGATTTGCCTCGGCATCCGTCGAGAGCGGACTGATCTGGTACGCCTCGCCGGACTCCGTGTCACCGTGGCTGTATGCAGCGATATACCCGGAAGGGTCGAAGCTCAAATTACTCTGGGCCAGCTCAAAGGCCACCGTGCCAAATACGCCGACCGCAGCAACCGAAGCCGCCACCGCCACGACACGCGTTGCGGCAAAAGGCTTGGCACGATACATTTTTTTAGCGGCATGCTGAGCATCCGCGGACGCATTCTGCGGGCCCTTTAATTTGGCAGACGCCGCATTCTTATGCGGAGCCATATGTTGAGGATGCTTGGAAAACACGTAAACCTACTCCCTCTACAACGCGCACAGCATGTAGCGACGGAAGCGTTCGATAACATTTTGAGGCGCCGGCATGCTTCGATGCAGGCGCTCGGTAAAACGACGGAGCGTGCGCAACTCGTTGGGCTTAAGCTCGCGGCCGCCAAACGCATAAGCCTGATGGAGCCGAATCGCTCGGCGGTATTCCCATGGATCAATCTCGGGGAACGCCGCAGCAAAGGCATCCAGACAATCGAGTGGCTTGGTCTCGTCAAAGGCATCCACACCGCTTTGCTTCATCACAAGGGCAAGATAGCCGTAGAGTGCCGGCACACATATATCCTGCTCATCGTTCTCGATAGCCCGCGCGCGCAAAACGCGCAAGACGAACCTGCGGACGAACAGAGCGAGCAGGACGGCAATCACCGCACCGGTCAAACCGACTCCGGCTTTGGCAGCAACAGGAATGCCGTGCGACACCGGCACATCCTCGCGATGCTTATCCTCGCCCCGACCAGCGACCGAGCCCACATCGAGCGTCCTATCGTCGGCGCCGCTGCTCCACGCCTCGCCCACGTCGATAATCTTATCGGCATCGAGCGTCTGGCTATAGTACCCAGGAGTGACCTCTACGGGCGTCCATCCCTGCCCGTCAAGGTAGATCTCGGTCCACGCGTGCGCATCGGCGACCGTCAAGTTTAGCGGCACACCCGCGTCGACGGCAGCGGCGAGCTGATCGTCGGCCGCCCGATAGCCCTCGACATAGCGCGCGGGGATTCCCTGAGATCGAAACGCGAGCGTTGCCGCCGTGGCAAAGTAGGCAGAGTTGCCCTCGTGCGCCGAGCCCAAGAACCACGCGACAAACGACGTCGCCCCGGTATAAGCTGGCGGGTTATCCGTCTGCCCCGCAAGCGAAGCCATCATCGTGCGAACGCGACTGATCACGGCTGCATCCGAAACATTCGCCTGGGCATCCCAGCTGTCGCTCGAGAACAGGTATGCATCGACTGCATCCCGCTCCTCCTCGCGAACGTCCAGGTATTTATCGCGGACAAAGGCGGCGTACACCCGCTCGCTTTTTGCGTAATCGCTCTCGGAGGATGCCAACCAGCTCGAATCTGCAATGACATCGTCCATCGACACGTTATCGACGATCAGGCTATATGCCTTAGACGGCAACAGGCCCGTGCTGAGCATCGTCGAGCTCGTCAACATCGCAGCGGTACCGCTCAGCGAGCGCAGCGTATAGGGAGCATAGGCGTATCGGCGGTTGGCGCCCGAGGCGTAGACCGAAATCTCAACCGTCTCGACAGGCTCGCCGTCCTCACGCTCGGCCTCGGCATCAAACGCGGCGCGTTGCTCGGCTACCGTCAAACCGTTCTGGTGCAGCCACGCACGCATGCCGGACCATTTGCCCTCGTAGGACATCCAGTCGCCGCGTCCCCACGACACGCCGTCAAACGTCGTGCCCACAAAACCCTTCATGAGCAGATCGTCATCAAGCGTCTTGTTGGCGGTAAGCGACAGCGTTGTGGAGTCTCCTTCGTTCATGTCCGCCGCTTGCGAAAGGTCGCCCTCGGGCAGCGTATCGTCCCCAAATCGGAGGCTCTGGACTGCCTTGACGGCAGACGCCGACATGGCGGACAACTCGGGAAGAGGCTGCACAAGGGATACCGTCAGCGCAGAGAGAACGCCACATGCGGCACATAGACCGCCAAGGCCGACAAGAACCTGGGGTAAACCTACCGTAGAGCCCCGCAACTCGCGAGCACGGCACTGGACAAGCCAGCCCGCAACGCCCAGCGTCATAGACATCGTGCAATCACCGAGCTGCAATATCATGGAATCAGCGCCGCAAATAACGACGATTAAGAGCGTGGGCCACGAGACGCTCAAGTTGGCAAAAAGCCAGCCAAATGAGCCGGCAAACACACCGGCGAGCACTGCCAGCGACACGGCTTCACACAGCGTGCCAGCATCTGCCACCAAAGGAATATACAGCTCACAGATTGAATTGATATGAGCGATTACGGCATTGACGCAAGCATAGAAGCCCCAGCGCGCCGAAGGAACCAAGAGTGCGCATGCAAGCGCCGCGAACGCTGCGGCCAAGGCGATCCAGAAGGGAGTCTTTTTCGAAGTCATTGAGCTGCCCAAAGCGCCCAGCGCAACAGCCACGCCAGCGGCGACGGCAAGCATGATCCCCATGCACGTTGCACTCAGACACCCGGCAATTGCGCAGGTGAAACCCGCGGACAGTAAAACCGCGGGAGCCACCGACAGGAACACGTCGACGACGCGACCATTCGAAGCGATGCGCTCCGTCGAAGCAAGAGTCACAAAGTCCATGCTAGAGCTCCAGACTCTTGATACGGGCCGAATCGCTCGATACCGGGCAATGGGTGATGATGTAGTTGGCGCCGCGCTCGATGCTATACGACTCGACCGAATCCGACACATGGAGCACCGACAGATCGGTCAGACGGCCCAAATCGATATAGACCTGCTCATCGACGCCCAATGTCACCAGCACCGTTTTGCTAACGCCCCGTGCCGCCACAAGCTTGGCATACTGCTCGTTTGATGTTGGATGGGTAGGGCCAAGCGGCGTTGCCGTCAAAGCATCGAGCATCTTATTAAAACCACGTCGGTCATCGACGGGATAGGCGGCCAGGGAGCCTTCGGGGGTGGCCACGACCATATGATGGTATCCCTGACGCATAAGCGCCAGCGATATCGACGCGGTAAAGCTCAGTACCGCAGAAAGCAGCTCGGGGCGGCTTGAGTGCTCAAAATCGCACGCAAACGCACCGAACAAGACGTCGATCGTGTGATCTTGAGGACGTGAGGCCTCGCGCACCAGCACATCGTCAAAGCGCGTCGACAGCTTCCAGTGGATCGACTTGACTGCATCGCCCTCGTGATAGGGCCTCACGTCAAAGACCTCGGAGGCGTCCTGGCCGCTTCGATGGGGATCGTAGCTCGTGCCCTCAAAACCGGCAGAAGCACTTTGGCGAGGATCGACCTGAATGTCGAGCACTTTGGGATAGACCGTAAACAACCCGTGAAAGTCGGCGTCCTCCAGAGCAAGCGACGTAAAGCCCATCTCATCGACCAGGTGCGCGGCGTCAAGGGTAATGGTGTGCGCGCCACAGACAGTCGAATCGAGCTCCAGCTCAAACAAGGCGGGCCTGCCCATCGCAGGAGCAAGGCTTACGGAACGGACCGTCCGCGTTCCCGTCAGCTGGTTGTAAACCGAAAACGACAGCTCCATGCGGCCGCGAAACATAAGCGGGCGGTCGAGCGTGATGTGCAATACGAGCGGTGCGTTTACGACACACGACCGGGGAAGCTCAAAGCCAAGCTTGAGCAAGGCGACGCTCGAGCGGCACGCCGCCACCGTGATCACGGGCATGGCGATCAACGCCGCGGCAGCAGCGAGCGCAGCCGCATTGGCGGTAAACACGAACGTGGCAAGCAGGAGCGCCACGGACACGATATAGGTAATCTTGTTGGCAATCATGGGCGTACCGTAGGGCGCGCAAGGCAAACGAGCCGCTACGAGCGGCCGCGAACCTGGCCCATAGACGGGGCAGGAACGGCAGCGAGAATGCGGTCGAGAACGTCCTCGGCGCCAATCGATTCGATACGGGCCTGGGGGCGCAAAACAAGACGGTGGGCGCAGACGACCTTAAACACCTCGCGCACGTCCTCGGGCACCACATAGTCGCGCTCGCGAATCAATGCGCAGGCGCGCGCCATGCGAGTGAGCGCGATGATGCCGCGGGGGCTCACGCCCAGCTCAACAAGATCGTCTTTGCGGGTCTCCTCGCACAGGCGCACGATATAATCCAGCACCGTGTCAGCAACCTGTACACCGCCCAGGTAGTTTTGGATATCGAGCAGGTCATCGCAGGCAACCATGGGCTTGATATCGTCGAGCGGGTTGGTATAGCGACGGGCCTTGAGGATATCGATCTGGTCTTGGCGCGACGGATAGCCAACAGACAGACGAACCATAAAGCGGTCGAGCTGACTATCGGGCAGCGGCTGAGTACCTGCCGAGCCCACCGGGTTCTCGGTTGCGATACACACGAAGGGACGCGGGACCTGATGCGTCTGCCCATCAATCGTCACCGCGCGCTCTTCCATAACCTCGAGCAGGGCCGACTGCGTCTTTGCGCTGGTACGGTTGATCTCGTCGCCCAGCAGCATGTTGCAGTTGACGGCGCCCCACACAAAGCGAAACACGCCGGCGTCGCGGTCGAACATCGTAAAGCCCGTAATGTCCGAGGGCAGCGTATCGGGCGTAAATTGCACGCGCTTAAAGTCCAGACCCAGTGCACGCGAAAGAGCCAGGGCCAGCGTCGTCTTGCCGGTACCGGGCACATCCTCCAGCAGGATATGGCCACCGGCATAGATGGCCATGAGGGCCTTTTCGATCACATCGCGCTTGCCCAGCAGGGCGCGGCTCACTTCGTTGATGATGCTGTTGGACTGTTCGACGATCACGGTTACTCATTTCCTCGGTAAGCTGCCTCGGCCGTCGCGGCCGCCAGCTGTGCTTTCAAAACGTTCAGGTCGATGGGCTTGCCCACATGTCCGTTCATGCCCGCGCGGCGCGAGCGCTCAACGTCTTCGGTGTAGTCATTGGCAGAAAGCGCAATGATGGGAATGGCGCCGGCGTCCTCACGATCGAGCCCTCGAATCCGTTCCGCCGCTTCCCAGCCGTTCAGCACGGGCATCTGAATATCCATGAGGATCGCATCGTACGTGCCCACGGGCATGCTCCGGAATCGCTCGACGACCGCCTGACCGTTCTCGGCACGATCGACCGCCGCGCCTCGTCTTGCCAGCAGCTCAATCACGATCATGGCATTGATTTCGTTATCCTCGGCCAGCAGGAATCGCTTGCCCTCAAACTGGTAGGTAAACGACGACCCCATGGAATCGGACGCCGTCTCGAGCGTCTGCTCTTTAAGCTTGAGCTCCTCGACCTGCTCCGGCGTGGCAAGTCGCAGCGGGATGTAGGCCGAAAACGTTGAGCCGCGTCCGGGCTCGGTATCGACGACGATCTCGCCGCCCATCAGGTCGACGAGCGCGCTCGTGATGGCCATACCCAAGCCCGTTCCGCCGTAGCGGCGCGCAATGGTGCGGTCCTCCTGCTCAAACGGCTTAAAGATCTTGCTGATGTAGCGCGGGTCCATGCCCTTGCCCGTGTCGCGCACGCGCAGCATATAACTCACGCCGTCGTCTGTCCGGTACATCTCGCGCAGGGTTACGGTAACGCTGCCGCCCCGCTCGGTAAACTTGACCGCGTTGGAGATAAAGTTGATGACGACCTGTGACAGGCGCATGCGATCGCCCACGACAAAGACGTTTTCGCAGTCCTCCAGATTGACCGAGTACGTAAGCCCTTTGTCGGCTGCCTGCGAGGTAAACATGCGTTCAATCTCGTCGGCAAACAGACGCAAATCAAACGGTGCATCGTCAATGCGCACGCGCCCGCTGTTGAGGCGGCTCATGTCAAGCATGTCGTTGATAAGCGAAAGCAAATAGGCCGAAAGCTGCGAGGCGCGAGACAAGTCATCCATCAGGCGAGACTCATCCGCATGGTGCTCGCGAGCAAGCGAAATCATGCCCTCGATGCCATTGAGCGGCGTGCGGATCTCGTGGCTCATCTGGTTCATATAGTCCGTGCGCGCGTTGGCGGTCTCGACGGCGCGATCGCGCTCGGCCTCCGCCTTGGCGATGCGCTCGTTTTCGGCCGTTACATCGACTGCAGAAACCAGGTACTGGGTGCCGTTCTGTATGAGCGAAATCGTAAACCTTATGCTGAGCTGCGATTTTGCTCCATGGGGCGCATGGTAGGAGCACAGGAGGTTCAGCGGGGTCACATGGTCCCAGTCCCTCACCTGTCGCTGCATGCGAACGCGGTCGCTATTGGGGATAAAGCGGTATAGTGTCTCGATGTCGTCGCCGATACGCTCGGACGACACGCCAAATACGCGTTCGAAATTTGGGGTAATGTAGAGCGGAAGACAGTCGCTGGCGCGCAAAACGAGCGCAACGTTAGGCCCTTGCTGCGCAAGCGCCTCTTCAAACAGTCGACGCGCTCGGTCCGCGTCGCGCTTCTCGTGTGAACCGAACAGCCCCAATATGCCCCCTTTTTTATTCAGGGGTTCATTCTACCAGCTCAAAGGCGCTTTACAGAGACAATGCTCCGCTAAAGATGCCTATTTGTGACATAAAACGCGCCCGACGGCAATCTTGCCATCGGGCGCGTTTTCCTATTCGGGCCAAATAAATTGTGTGCGGCCGGCCTCGCCGCCATCGATCAGCAGGCTCTGCCCGGTCATAAACCGGTTGGTCACGCCCACAAAGTAGATCCACTCGGCGATCTCTTGGGCGGTGGCCCAGCGTTTAAGCGGTGTGAGCTCCATAATCTGGTTCCACAGGTGTTCGTCTTCCATCACGCAACGGTTGAGCGGCGTGATAACGCCGCCCGGGTCCACGCTGTTGGCGATGGCCCGCGGCGCCAGGCGGTTTGCAAGGTTCTTGGTGTAGGCGATAATGCCGCCTTTGCTGGCAGCATAGGCGGGAAACTCCGATCCCGTATGTCCGCTCGCCGACCCCACATTGACCACGGATTGGATAGCAGGCGCCGGCTTGGCGGCAAGCCCCTCCCCCGCAAAGGCATAGCGCTCGGTCACGTTGATGGTGCCACGCAGGTTGGCAGCGATGTCGTCGGCCGAATCTTGCGTGCCGGCAACGTTTACGATCGCCTGAGGCTCAAGGCCGTCTGGAAACGAGTCCGGCTCGCGGACATCAACGATCAGATGGCGATAGCGCTCGTGCTCGACGGCCGCCGGCAGCAGATCAAAGCCCACGACCTCGTGGCCCTCGTCCAAAAAGCGCTGCACGCACGCGGCTCCAATGCCGCCCGAAGCGCCCGTGATCAAAACCCGCATAGGTGCTCCTTAGGCAGCTGCGTGGCGCTCGAGGTACTCGGAGCCCACATTCTCGCGCTCCCAGCCGCGCACGACCTTATAGCCCACGGGGCTCAGGAAGACCTCACACAGCAGCTCGGCAACAGCGCCGGTCAGCGAGCACATAAGGACCTGCACCCAGGTCCAACCAAAGAACGTGTGGCTCACCACAATGGCAAAGACCAAGTTGTCGATAAACTGGCCAACACCCGTGGACACATAAGAGCGGAAGGCAAAGCTCGCAAAGTTATTCTTTTTGAGCATGCGGCCGAGCGACTGGTTGAGCGTGGAGTTAACCACGGCAGAAACGAGCATTGCCAGCGAAGAGCCCAGCACCACGTACCAGGTGCCGCCGATGGTGGCGTTAAGGGCGGCGTTGACCTCGATCATACCCGTGTCGTAGTAGGCACCCCACATGCCGGGCGTGAGCGAGCATGCCCAAAAGCACAGGCTCACGGCCAGGTTGACCAGCAGCGCGAGGATAGAGATTTTGATGGATGCCTTGGCGCCAAAGCGCTTGCAGATCATGTCCTGGCACAAAAACGAAACCCAGCTCACCACAAAGCCGCAATCGAGTGCCAGATACGGCAGGCTGATAAGCTCTTTGTTGGCCAGCAGGTTCATCATGATAACGCTCACGAAAAACAGCGAAACCGTTGCCGCGGGAATGCTCCGCAACAGGACCTTGTAGTCCTCCATGACCTTCTTGATCATTATGTACTCCTTTGGTTTTAGGTTTAACGAGCAGGATATCGGACCCGAACTGCTCGGACGCCCCGGTCTTGAGACGACGGTGGGTATGATAGCCGCTCACACGGCATCAGGCAAGCAAACGGCGCGGCAGCCCCGCAAGGCCACCGCGCCGGTGCGCTAAAACGTTACGTTGCCAAACTCCGACAGGATGAGGTCGGGGTTATGGTCGGTCGCCCAATCCACGTTCCATGGGCTCGTGAACAGCAGCAGCTTGCCGCCGCGCATATCCTCGACGCGCAGCGTGTCGCGCGTGAGCGAAAGACCCGGGATGTCGATGGTGTCGGGGTCGTTCTGGATCCAGCGAATGTCCGTATAGGGCAGCGGCTGGCGACGAACCTCGACGCGATACTCGGCCTTCAGGCGGCGCTCGAGCACCTCAAACTGCAGCACGCCGACCACGCCCACAATGACGCTCTCCATGCCGGCGCCGAGCTCGCGAAAGATCTGGATGGCGCCCTCCTGGGCAAGCTCCTCCATGCCTTTCACAAACTGCTTGCGCTTGAGCGTGTCGACCTGCGTAATGCGGGCGAACATCTCGGGGGCAAACGTCGGGATCTGCGGATACTGCACGTGGCGCTTGCCGGAGCACACGGTGTCGCCGATGCTAAAGATGCCGGGGTCGAACAGACCCACGATATCGCCGGCGTACGCCTCGTCCACAATGGCGCGGTCGTCGGCCATCATCGAGGTGCCCGTGGCCAGCTTGAGCTTGCGGTTGCCCTGCATATGGAAGGCATCCATGCCGCGCTCGAACTTGCCCGAGCAAATGCGCACAAAGGCAATGCGGTCGCGGTGGTTCTTGTCCATGTTGGCCTGGATCTTAAAGACAAAGCCGCTAAAGTCGTTCTCGGCGGGCGCGACCGGCTCGCTGGTGAGCGTATCGGTATAGGCGCGCGGCGTCGGCGCCAAGCGCAGGAACTCCTTAAGGAAGGGCTCCACGCCAAAGTTGGTAAGTGCCGAGCCAAAGAACGCCGGACTCAGCTTGCCACAGGCCACGGCATCCAGGTCGAGCTCGTCACCGGCGCCATCGAGCAGCTCGATGTCGTCCATCAGGTTCTTATGGTTCTCCTCGCCAATAAGCTCATCCATGGCGGGATCGCCCAGCTCGGCCTCGACCTCGGCGACCTTCTTGGTGGCATTGGCGTGGCCGTCGCCCTCAAAGGCGATAACGCGACGGGTCTGACGGTCGAACACGCCGCGGAAGTTGCGGCCGCTGCCAATCGGCCAGTTCATGGGATACGTATTGATACCCAGGACGTTCTCGATCTCTTCCATGAGCTCAAACGGATCGCGAGCCTCGTGGTCGAGCTTGTTCACAAAGGTGAAGATGGGAATGTGGCGCAGCGTACAGACCTTAAAGAGCTTTTTGGTCTGGGCCTCGACGCCCTTGGCGCCGTCGATGACCATGACTGCGGCGTCGGCGGCCATAAGGGTACGGTAGGTATCCTCCGAGAAGTCCTGGTGGCCGGGGGTATCGAGGATGTTGACGCAGGCGCCGTTGTAGGTGAACTGCAGCACCGAGGAGGTAACGGAAATGCCGCGCTCCTTCTCGATGTCCATCCAGTCCGAGACGGCATGCTTGGCCGAGCTCTTGCCCTTGACCGAGCCGGCGGTCTGGATGCTGCCGGTATAGAGCAGCAGCTTCTCGGTAAGCGTGGTCTTACCGGCGTCCGGGTGGCTGATGATCGCGAATGTGCGGCGCGACGAGATTTCATCCGACAGGCTTGCCATGCGGATCCTTTCTTGCATTGAGTGCATTACGTCGTTGTAACCGTATTATTGTAGCCGCGAAATCCCGCCATAGGGCACCTATCAGGACAAATTCATCAGCTGAGCTCGCTGCGCACCGGACAGCCGCCTTAAGGACCGTCTCAATCTGTAACAGGAAGACGGGTTTTGAGCTTCTACCTGTTACAGATTGAGATAAACGAGCAGGGAGGTCGGGTCTGTCTCAACCTGTAACATCCAGCTGCCAAAACCGACTCCAGATGTTACAGATCGAGACAAACGAACGAAGGGACAGACGGGCCCATATTTTCCTCTTGCACGACTGTGCATAGTGTATATATACTGTGCTTACCGGTTATATACACGTGTAGCCCAACAGCTAAGGAGCCGCTGTGGACATCATCCTATCCAATTCGAGCGACAAGCCCATCTACGAGCAGATCTCCTCGCAGGTCAAAGCTCAGATCCTTTCGGGCGCACTCGCTGCGGGAGCCAAACTCCCCAGCATCCGTGCGCTCGCGAGCGACCTCGGCGTGAGCGTCATCACCACCAAACGCGCCTATGCCGACTTGGAACAGCTCGGCTTTATCTGCACCGTGCAGGGCAAGGGCTGCTTTGTCGCCGAGGGCAACCAGGAGCTCTTGCGCGAAAACCAGCTCTGCCATATCGAAGAGTTGCTTGCGCAGGCCGCTACGCAGGCCGAAACCCTGGGCGTCACGCGCGACAAATTGCACGAGATGCTCGACCTTGTAGCCCCCGAAACCATGCAGTAGCCATCTGCAAGAAAGGCTATACCATGCAAAACTTGCTAGAACTCAAAGACGTTTCACGCCGCGTAAGCGACCGCTTTTCGCTACGCGATGTCACACTCACCGTGGAGCCCGGCCAGATTGTCGGCTTTGTGGGCGCAAACGGCGCCGGCAAGACAACGACCATTCGCGCCGCGCTCGGGCTCATAAAGCTCGATGCCGGCGAGGTGCAGCTGCTTGGCCAGCGCTGCGATGCCAATGCGCCCGGCGAGGCACAGCGCCACCTGCGCTCCCGCGTCGGTCTTGTCCTGGACACGTGTCCTTTCCCCTCCACGCTCAAGGTGGGCCAGATCGAGACGCTCGTAGGCCCGGCGTACCCCACATGGAGTCGCGAAACATTCGCCAGATTTATCGACCGATTTGGCCTTGATCCCAAAGCCAAGGTCAAAGACCTCTCCCGCGGCATGGGCATGAAGCTGCAGCTCGCCTGTGCGCTCAGCCACAATGCCAAGCTGCTCGTTTTGGACGAAGCCACCGCGGGCCTCGATCCCATGGCGCGCGAGGAACTACTCGATGAGCTGCTCGCCTTTGTTTCCGACGGCCAGCGCAGCGTACTGCTCTCGAGCCACATTACGTCCGACCTCGATCGTACCGCCGACCGCGTCATCTGCATCGATAACGGCTCGATTGTATTTGACCTGGCACGCGAGGACATTACCGACCGCGCCGGTATCGCCCACTGCACGCAAGCACAGGCCGCAGAGCTCATGGCTTGCGTCGAAGGCGCCCGTGCTGCCCGCCACGCCTATAGCGTGGACGTGCTCGTACCCAACCGCCGCGATACGCTCGAGGCTTTCCCCGAGATTCCCTGCGATCGGGCAACCATTGATGATTATCTTCGCCTCATGCTGAAAGGGGCTTCGAAATGAAACGCGCCTTTATGTCCGAGCTCGCCATCGTTCGCACGCTTATCCCGAGTATCGCGGGCGTCGGCCTGTTCATATTCATCGTGTTGACCCTCGCCAACGCATCGGATGGAGATTCCGGCATGAGTGCCGGCGCTTGTGCAGTCAGCGCCATGTCGCCCATCATGGTCATGAGCTCGCTGGCCGGCTTCGACAATCAAAACGGTTGGGAGCGTTATCGGGCAACGCTGCCCTTCTCGCGCAAAGACATCATCTGCGCACGCTACCTGTGTATCGTTGCTTTCTCGGCCATCATGGCATGTGCGGCTGCACTGTTGAACATCGTCACCATCCCACTCTTCAATAATGCAGGCATCCCTCCGACGGGACAGGCCGTCTTTGAGATCGCAGCCGCCTCGGCAGCCTCGATGCTCATCTCCCTCATGATGGTGTTTTTGGCGCAGCCGCTGTTCTTTCGTTTTGGACACATGGAGGCGCTGCGCCTGTCCGTTGGTCTGTTTGCCCTGCTCGGATGCCTTGCCATGGCCACGCTGAGCTCCTCCAACCCCATCAGCAACTGGCTCATGTCGATTGCCGGGGCAAATCCCGATCCCGCCGTCCTCGGCTGCCTATGCGCAGGAATTGCCGCACTGGCCCTCGTACTATTTGCACTGAGCTGCGCTATCAGCACCAAGGTCTATCGAACGCGCGACCTGTAGGCAAGCGCGGTATCATCGGGCATGCGCCACAGATCGGCGTGGTCTATTTTGGGGAGGCACTCAACCTGTGTCGTGGTTACAGCAGCATTTTGGAAATAACGATCCGTCAGGAGCACAAGCTCAACTTGAAAACCCTCGCACCGGACTCGAGATACCCGTATTGACCATGCGCTGCCGTGCTACTTGCGCAGCGGCTTGGGCAGCGGAATGCCCGCCGCAATGATCGCGGCGATAATCATGCAGACAATGCCCTTGAGCGGGAAGCACATGAGCAGCAAGCCCACGACCATGATGGGCTGGCGCATGACGGCACCCATCGTCGAGGCGGTACAGACGGCGACGCAAAAGACCGGATCGGCGCCCGTCAGGATGGCAAGGCCGTAGCCCAGGCTCACGCCCGAGAAGATAACGGGGAAGAAGTGACCGCCGCGCCAGCCCAGGTTGATGAGGGCGGGCGTCAGCATGGCCTTGATAAGACCCGTTGCAATGAGCACACCGGCGGGAATGGTCATATAGGTCTCCATGAGCACGTCGGCCTGCGTCTCGCCAGCAAACATGGTGTAGGGCAGGACCGTGCCGCAGATAGCGAGCGCCAAACCGGCCAGCATGGCCTTGGCAACAGGGCGCTCCCCTATGGCGTGGGCCAACGCCTCGCTTGCGTGCTCCGAGACAAAGTACAGCCAGCCACAGACCGTACCGATGAGCGCCAGGGGAATAAGCCAGGCGAGCTCGAGGTTGCCCACCTGGGCGGCCTCGAACCTGGGCATACCCATACCGCCGCCCATAAGCTGGCCGAGAAGCAGATAGGTGCCCAAACCGCCGGCAATCGCGACACCGTAGACCACGGTCTTTTGCGCCTTGGGAAGCTTGATGGTGATCTCGTCGGACGCGGACTCATCGTCGTCGGCTCCCTGGCCGTCAGCGCTGCCGGCGAGCGGCGCCACAAAGCCAAAGACGGGCGCAGTAAAGAGCGCCGTCAGGGCAGCCTGGGTACCCAGCAGTGTGAGCTCTCTAAACTCGGCGCCAAAGCGACGCATGCGGTCGCCGACCCAGCTGCACAGGCCCGCGATAACGCCGGTCAGGCCGGCCTCCGGTCCAATGCTTCCGCCAAACAGCAGCGGCAGCAATGCCGCGAGCGAAAGCTTGCCGAGGTTGTCGTACGGGTAGCGGCCGTCGCGCTTTACCTTGGCCATCACCTGGTTGAGGTCATCGGTCTTGGCGCCCGTCATCTTCTCGTACAGACCGATCAGCAGGCCGCCCAGCAGGCAGACGAAAAACGGATACGGCAAAAAACCGAACGGACCGCTCGCGAGTTCGGGCGAGGCGACGCCCAGCATATGCGGGATCTCGGTCCATAGATAGTCGATACCATGCTCCATCGCAAAGAAAAACAGCCAGACCGCGGCACCAGCAAACGCACCTGTCACAGCCACACTCACTAAAAACAGCGCACGGTTTTTGGGTTTTGCCAGGTTATCCATCGGGACCTCCCGTTGGTCAAAAGCGACAAAGATAACTTTTATTGTAAGACGGGTACCGCGCAGGCGGGCAAACCATCTACGCCGTAAACGGCGCTACTGGGCACCGCACGCGCGACAGACCTAAGGCTTAGCTGCCGATAATCGATGCGATCTCGTGCAGGTCATCGGCAAAGTAGATGCCTTGCTGGCGCTGCAGGCTCGATAGGCCCTTATCGATCATATGCTCGAGCAGCGACTTGAGGTCGTTGTAGTAGCCGTCCAAGTTATACAGAATACACGGCGTACTCAGATGTCCCAATGACACGGCCGACATGACCTCGGCGATCTCCTCGAGCGTGCCCGTGCCGCCCGGAAAGGCGACAAACGCATCGCCGAGCTCAATCATCTTGGCCTTGCGCTCGGCCATGTCGCTCGTCACGATAAGGTCATCGATACCATCGTGCTGATACTCCGCCTCGATAAAAAAGCTTGGCTCCACGCCGGTCACGTGTCCGCCGGCATCGAGCACGCTATCGGCAAGCGCGCCCATCAGCCCCGACTTGGACCCACCGTACACCAGCGCGTGGCCGTTAGAGCCAATCCATGTGCCGAGCTGCCGCACCGCAGGCAGAAACGCCGGGTCGTTACCGACGCTGGCGCCCAGGTATACCGTGATATTCATATTTTGTCCCCCTCATCGTGACGCGCGGCACCCGCTCTAGCGTTGGCGTCGGCGATATTCGCGCACATGGCGCGACAGATCGGCGAGCTCATCGCGGTCGAGCTCTTCCAAATGCTCAAGATCGTCCATAAAGCGCGCCATGGTGTCCTTTTGGCGCATCTTGATGAGCGTATTGCAGTAGTTCACCGCCACGCCTGTGAGCATGGCGATGTAGAAGATGCTGATGACGCTCAGGACGACGGTGATAGCACGGGCGACCGGCGTTTCGGCCGGAATATCACCAAAGCCGATCGTCGACACGGTCTCGAAGCTAAACCAGAGGCCATCGCCAAACGTGAGGGTCGTGGGCTCGGACAGCCAGACGGCCGTCGAGCACAGCAGGTAAAAGACAAGAAACAGGCCCGTGATGCGCGCAAAGCCAGCCTGGCGCAGCACGTCGGCAAGCGTCCTCAACTTGTTCATCGCGACCCCTTTTCCCAGACGCCCAATCACATTCGCTCGGTATTGTCCCACATCCGGCACTTGGGGACGTTCCTTTTGTGCCGGCAGAAAGTAGTCATTGGGGACGTTCTTAAATGACTAGTCAAACAAGAACGTCCCCGATGACTAGTCGCCAGTGCCGGGCGCGACCACTTAGCGGCGCGTCCGGCAGCTGGACAGCTGAGCTGGTATCCTTATGCGGTATTATCTCGACTCGATGGGATTGCATGTGAAACCTTCCGCCGTCCTTCGCTTAGCTCTATATCGCACCCTGGCCGTCGCGCTTGCCGCGCTCACCGTACTGAGCGCCGTCCTGCCAGCACCTGCCTTTGCCGCTGACTCAGACCAGCAGGTCAAGAAAGTCCGCGTTGGCTGGCTCGTCAACAATGCAGGCTTCCAGGAAGGCACGCCGGGCGAGCGCCTCTCGGGATGGGGCTACGAATACCTCCAGACCCTCTCGTACTACACAAAGGGTTGGCAATACGAATACGTCAGCGGCACCTTCACCGAGCTTATGAACATGCTCGAGGCAGGCGAGATCGACCTCATGCCCAACATCTCGTATTCGGAAGAACGCGAGCAGACGCTGCTCTTTTCCTCGAACCCCGAGGGCACCGAGCGCTACTACATCTACGCCAAGCCCGACCGCGACGATCTGGCCAAGGGCGACCCTCAAGCGCTCCAAGGCCTTACCATCGGCTGCAACGCTGGCGTTATGCAAACCATCGTCGGCCAGCAGTGGCTCGCCGACCAAGGCATCACCTGCACCTATAAAGAAATCGACACCGGCGGTGCCCTCTTTGAAGCGCTTGCGGCCGGCGAGGTCGACGCCATCATCATGAACGATACCATCTCGTCGCCCGATGCGTCGCCCATGTTCTACGTAGGCTCGAGCGAATACTATTTTGCCGTTCCCAAAAGCCGCCCCGATTTGATGAACGACATCAACGCCGCCATGACGGCCATCGCCCGCGTCAACCCGCGCTATAACGACGAAGTCAAATCGAGTTACTCGGCCCAAAACAGCGGCTCGTCATCACTCACCGGCCCCGAGGTCTCCTGGCTCAAAGCAAACGGCAACACCGTCACGCTCGGCTATCTTGTCAACCAGCTTCCCTACTGCACGCAAAATGACGATGGTGAGATGGAGGGATCGCTCACCTCGCTTGCAACGACGCTGCATGACAAGTTTGGCATTACGGTTAAAACCGTCGCATTCTCCAGCAACGAGAAGATGGTTGAAGCCCTTTCCGACGGAACCATCGATGCCGCTCTGCCATTCTTTCGCGACTACTGGCTTGCCGAACAGAAGGGGGTCGCCCAGTCAAACTCGATGGGAACGGTTTCCCTAACCGCTATTCACGTCAGTAACGACCTAGACAGCGACCTAAAGGACATCGCTTGCACAGAGAACGCGATCATCAACCGGTTTGAGCTCGAAAGCCTCTTCCCCGACGCAGCGGTAACCGAATATCCGAATAAAGACGAAGCGCTCAATGCTCTCCGTGTGGGAAAGGCACATTGCATCGTTGTCCCCAGCACGCGCCTGGAAACCATCCGCGACACCTACGACATCGAGGATTTTGAAACACAGGAACTCACCAACACGGCAGAACTATCGTGCATGATTCCGCGCGGCAAACCCGAGCTGTTGGGAATCATCAATAAGGGCATCATCAATGCAGGCGAATCGCTCTCTGCGAGCAACTATTCCTCCGCATCGTACTCGGTGCAAGAATCGGACACGTTCCAGTTTGTCTACCGCAACCGCGCCGCCATTGCGACCGTTATCATCTGCATGTTGCTCACCGGCATCGCCATCCTTGTCTGGTCGCTTCAACGCGCACAGGAAGCACGGCAGAAAGCCGACGCCGCCAACGCCGCCAAAACCGCTTTTCTCACGCGCATGAGCCACGACATCCGCACGCCGCTCAACGGCATCCTGGGCCTTATCGAAATTGAGGAATTGAAAGAAGGCGACATGCAAGTCGCCCGCGAAAGCCGCACCAAAGCGCGTGTTGCCGCCAACCACCTGCTGTCGCTCATTAATGACATCCTCGAGATGGGCCGGATCGAGGAACGCAAAGTAACGCTCGATCACGAATCGTTCAATCTTAAAGGACTGTGCGACGATGCGCTCGTACTATGCAAGCTTCGCGCATCGGACCGTGGCATAACAATGCTCGACACCAGCGAACCCTACGTTGTCGACCAATACATGATCGGCAGCCCCACCCATATTCAGCAAATCCTCGTCAACCTGCTCGACAACAGCATCAAGTACAACAAACGCGGTGGCACCGTCACCTTCTCGTCGACCATCAAACCGCTCGACGATGAGCACGCCGTGTTTTGCTTTAGCGTCTCGGACACCGGCATCGGCATGTCGCCCGAGTTTCTTAAGCACATCTACGAACCGTTTGCCCAAGAGGGCAACGATGCCCGCAGTAAATTTCAGGGAACTGGCATGGGCATGCCGATCGTCAAATCGCTCATAGACATGATGGGCGGCACGATTGAGATTTCGAGCGAGGTCGGCGTGGGAAGTACGTTCAACGTCCAGATTCCGCTCGATATCGACAAGAACCCTCAGGCAAGAGAAGGTGCGGACGAGCAGGCGATCAGCTGCTCGCTTGCCGGCATGAACGTTCTTTTGGCCGAAGACAACGAGCTCAATGCCGAAATTGCCCAGGCCCTGCTCGAAAGCGAAGGCATCGTCGTAACTTGCGCCGCCGACGGCAACGAAGCGGTCGAACTATACACTAGTCGTCCCGCCGGCAGCTTCGATGCGATCCTGATGGACATCATGATGCCGGGTATGGATGGCTACGAGGCAACTCGCGCGATTCGTCTGAGCGAGAAGGCCGATGCAGCCGACATCCCCATCATCGCGCTCACCGCCAACGCCTTTGTCGAGGACGCCAAGGCGGCGCACGATGCCGGCATGAACGCCCATCTGCCCAAACCGCTCGACTTTAACAAGCTCAAAAACATCCTCGCCCGCATCAAGAAAAACGGAACTGTTTCGCTATAGTTTGTGCTCTGCCACCATGCACAGTTAGAAAGGAAGCCAACGATGTTTAGGCCCCTGCGCCGAAAGAAACGCGCCATCACTGACGAGGAAGCGCGTGAACTGCTGACCACCTGCAAGCGCGGCGTCTTTGCCGTCAACGGCGACGATGGCTACCCTTATGCCATTCCCGTCAACTACTTCTTTGACACCGAGCACGACAAGATTTATTTCCATGGCGCCAAGGCTGGCCACAAGGTCGATTCACTCAAGCGTGACGACAAAGTCTGCTTTACCGTGTACGGCAACGAGTGGTACAAGGACGATGACTGGGCTCCCTACGTTATGAGCACCGTGGTCTTTGGCCGTTGCCGCCTGGTAGATGAGACGCCTGTGTTTATCGAGGACAAAGTCCGACAGCTCGCGCTTAAGTATTACCCTTCCGCCGAAGAAGTCGAGGAGGAAATCGCCAAAGACATCAAGGGCGTCCAACTCTACGAGATTTCGATTGAGCACCTTTGCGGCAAGCAGATTCAAGAAAAGTAAGCCCAAAAACAGGTCCTACAAATAGCAAAATGGCTCGGTTCCAACCAGTATTGGAACCGAGCCATTTGTTTATGAAGCGTCGGCGGCTATGTGCGCAAGCGCCTCAACGAGATCCTGAGAACTCACGGGTTTGCTCAGATGCGCGTTCATGCCCGCCTCGCGCGAAAGCCTACGGTCGTCGGCAAAGGCATTGGCGCTCACGGCGATAATCGGCGTGGTCGCGGCGTCCTCGCGATCGAGCGTCCGAATCTGCCGCGTGGCCTCAAGGCCATCGATGCCGGGCATCATGATGTCCATCAATACCACGTCGTACTCGTGCGGCGTGCTCGCGGCAAACGTCTCGACGGCAGACTCGCCATCTTTAACATGTGTCACGACGGCACCGGCGCGGTCGAGCGTAAACTGTGCGATCTCGGCATTCAGGTCGTTATCCTCTACGAGCAAAACACGCAGGCCCTGGAGCACGTCGCTGTCGCCTGCATCCACGCGAACTGCCTGGGGAATCTCGGAACTCTTGCACTTCTCAAACGGCAGGCAAATGGTAAACGTCGTCCCCTGCCCCAAGGCGCTCGTAAAGCTCATGGTTCCGCCCATAAGCTCGACCAACTGTTTGGCAATAGACGCGCCCAGGCCAGTTCCCGATGAAGCGCCTTCCACCTGTTGTTCCTCGCGGCTGAACGGCTCGTAGAGGTGCTGTTGAAACTCCTCGCTCATGCCAATGCCGTTATCGGCGATCGCGTATTCATAGACGGGGACACCGTCCACCGGCTCCACCTCACGGCATGTCAGGCGAACATAGCCGCCCTGGCGGTTGTACTTGACGGCATTACCGGCAATATTGAGCAACAGGCGCTTGAGGTGCGTCACGCTCACCCGGGCATAGGGATGATCAAGAGTCCGTTGGTCGCAGATAATTGTCACCAGGCGTTCCTCGGCCTGGCGCTCCAGGATATCGCACACCTCACGGTTGAGGGCCACCATATCTGTAGGCACGAGATTCAGGTCGACCTGCCCGCTCTCCAAGCGGCTCATATCGAGTGCCTCATTCGCAAGGTCGAGCAGCAGTCCCGACGCCGTCCAGATCTTTGAGCGGCACTCAGTCTGCTTTTGCAAGTCGTTCGCGTTGGCATTGCCCACCTCGACCATACCGCGAATGCCGTTGATGGGCGTGCGCAGGTCGTGACTCATGCGACGCAGGAACTCCGTCTTTGCAGAGTTGGCAGACGAAGCTTCGCGCGCCGCTTTTGCCAGCTTGTCGCCATAGTCGCGCTCCTGCAGCAACAGGTCGGCAAAGCGTTGGCTCTCGGCGCGGCGGCGCACCAACACAACAGTGGCTATAACACCGCCGTAGAGCGCCAACACACTGGCAACAACAGCGGCAACAACCTCAAAGTAACGCTGCGCGGGAGCATAGGTGTACACGTAAAAATCGCGCGCTTTACCAAATGTGCCCAGATACCACTCACCGCTGTCGTTGACCAATCTGACCTTACCAGCCAGGCAACGCTCCTTAATGCCGTTGACAACGATGGCATCCGTCGCAGGCAAATCGAGCACGCCTGACACGGCGGGCTCAACAGCGTTGGTCGCAACGACCTTACCGTCGTTTTCAATCACGATGTTACCGCTATCGATGGTCTCATAACCATCGAGCAAGCTCTGCAACTTGAGCGTATTGCTCGCGACCGCCTTGGCGCTCTGGTGCCTCACCGCGACAACGATGCCCTCACCGTCCGGCCGGGCCACGCAGCCAATGTCTACGACCGAATCGTCCGCAAGCGTAATGCGAGCGGTATAGGACTTAAGCGGATGGGCTGCCACCTCCAGCACAGGCGCCTCTTTGAGATTCGCAGCGAGCGACTCGTAGCCCACGTCATCCTTCGAGGACTCGGACACCAAGTTGCCCGATGCATCCGTTACGATCAGCGCTGTCACATTAAACTGGTCAGCATATTGCTCCAACGTAGCGTTATCCACCGAGCCGTCGCGCTCCATATCGCGCGCCGCCTCTCCGGCGATCTCCATAACGCGAATCAGGTTTTTGGTCGCATAGGCGCTGTTGAACGCATCATAGGAAAGGCTCTGTGTCGCCACGTAATCGACAACGTCGGCAAAGCGCTGCTCGGCCTGAGCTGTCGTGTAGGCGTAGCTCGTCACGCCGGCAACAATCGAGAGCGCTATCCCCAGCAGGACGACGATGAGCCATTCCCGTGCCGAACGGTCGCCCCGCTTCTCTGTGGTGTGGTCGGGTGCATCGATCACGACAGGCCCTCCATATTCAAAAAGGGCGAAGGGTCATCAAAATACTTTGACACCAGGCGCTCCATGGTGCCATCGGCAAGCATTTCTTGGTAGGCATGGGTGAGCTTAACGTCGATGCCGCGTGTATCGTTGATATCGAAAGCGGTGCCCAAACCAACCTCTAGCAGCGGCTCAGACAAAATGCGATACGTCACGCCATAGTCTTTTTCGTAGGTGAGCAGCGAGGACTCATGCGCGGCGATGGCGTCGACCAGGCCCTCGACGAGTGCTGGGTTCAGGTACGAGCGGTCCGAGAAGCTGTAGAGCTCCTTAATCTGCGGAACGTTTTCATTGGTGTGATCGAGCAGAATCGATTCGGGCTTGGTGGTGGACTGGACCGCCACGACCCTACCCTCAAGATCGGCAAGCGTGTATATATCGCTTTCGGGATCGACGGCAACCACCTGTCGGCTTGCAAGGTACGGTCCGGCCCAACGATACTCGTTTTCGCGGCCCGTCATACTAAAGCTGCCCATGACGCAATCGAGCTCACCGCTCGCCAGCAGTTCTTTCTTCTTTTCCCAGTCGATCAGCTGGTATTTTGGCTTGTACCCAATGCGGGCCAAAGCCTCGGTCAAAATCTCGACATCCAGGCCAACGATATTGCCGTACTCGTCGCTATACACAAACGGCGGATAGAGGTCGCTGCCAACGTTGAGCGTCTTAAGGTTGTCGTCTTTGAGCTGCGAGGCGGCCGCGCCTTCTGATGCAGACGCTGCGGCCCCGTCATTCGACCCGGAACAGCCAGCTATCGCCACGACAAAGGCGCTCACCACTGTAAGCGCAACAAACAACGATATGGCGGCCGAGCGACGAGGTCTTTTCATCGAGCTCCAGACGATCCTGTTTACAGACTCAAGAGCAAAGATATTAGCAGACAAAACCGCGCTTGTGCTCAATGGTTACAGACGCTTTACCATACGGGGCCTTCCAGCCAATCTGGCAGACAGCCCCGCATGCAGCGCTCACTTACTGTGCATTAAAAACGTAGCGGTCCAAGCGCTCGCACGCTTCCCTTACACGCGAAAGCGGCAGTGCTAGATTCACGCGAATGTGGCAAGGCCCGTGGAACGGACGGCCATCCTGATAGCCCACGCCCACACGCGCGCCCTCGTCGAGCAGCCACTGAATATCGCAGCCATGCTCGCGGCACCACTATGGGAATGCGGACAAATGGCCGGTTAGTCCTGCGCGTCGTCGACGGCGGTTACCGTCAGCCTGGTTCCGTCAACCGTAAACGATATATCGAGCCCGGCGTAAGCCAAGTGGTACACGCGGTTTGGCTCGTGCTTGCTGCCCGCGCGGCGCGGATCTTGGCGAAGGACCTCTATCAAGCCGGAGAGCTTTGCAGGCGGGACCATATCCTGCAGCGCATGCGGAAACTCAACGTCGAGCTCTTGCCATGGCGCATCTTCAATCCAGCCGCCGGTCGCATCCGGGTGACAGTCCGCAAACGGAATGCAGGGCTTGATATCGTAGATGGGCGTGCCGTCGCGCAGATCTGCTCCCAGCACATGGATGATGGGGCCGTCGTCGGTAAGCTCGACACGATCGAGCTTGACGCAGGTAAGACCGATGGGATTGGGGCGAAACGGGCTGCGTGTGGCAAATACGCCCACACGCTCGGCTCCACCCAGGCGCGGTGGACGCACGGTTTTCGACCACTTGGCGTTGGTGCCGGACCTGCCCTGCGTCTTGGCATCGGCGGCGATGTCTTCCGCCGTGCCGCCGGGCGTTCCGTTTTCAAAGCGCCAGAGCAGCCATAGGTGAGAGAAGGAGTCCAGGCCCTCAACCGCCGCGTTGGAAGCATATTCCGGCTCAAAGACAATGCGTCCCTCAAGATGGGGCGCCAAAAAGCTGTTGCGCGGGATGCCGAACTTCTGCGGCAGGTCGGTATGTATGTGTGCGATAGGTTCCATGCCGGTCATTGTACGGCATGAGGGCATGGACGCTGCGTGCAATCCCCCACCACGACCGCCCTTTTTGCAACCAACGGTTGCTTGGAAGGGCGTCGGCCGCCGCGTATGCTTAAAGCCGCAAGCAGCAGAAAGGAGCTATCATGGCCTTTGCAGAAAAACTCATCGCCATCCGTCGTGCCAACAGCCTCACCCAAGAGCAGCTCGCCGCCAAGCTCTATGTCACGCGCCAGGCCGTGAGCCGCTGGGAGCGCGGCGAAGTCACCCCGGGCATCGACATGATGAAACTCATTGCCGCCGTAACCGGAGAACCGCTGTCCCACTTGCTCGAAATGCCCGAGCACTATTGCCAGAGCTGCGGCATGATACTCACGCCCGATGACTGCGGCACCGATTCCGCGGGCGCCAGGACCGATCATTACTGCAAGTGGTGCTACGACCGCGGCAAGTACACCTATGAGACCACGATGGAGGCAATGATCGAAGATTGTGCCCCGCGGCTGGCACAAAGCACCGGCATGTCGCTCGATGAAGCCGTCTCGCTCATGGGCGCCGTGCTGCCGCAACTGGAGCGCTGGCGCTCCGTGCACGAAAACGAGGAGCGCTACGGTGCCGAGGCGCGAGCGCGCTATGGCGACGAGGCGATCGACGCCGCAAACGAAGCACTGCTGGATATGGATCCTCAGACATGGAACGACATGAAGGAACTTGAACGCGCGATTTTTGGCCAGCTCTCGATTGCCATGGACGACGGTGACCCCAAGAGCAACGAAGCCCGCAAGCTTGTCGCAATGCACCGCCGATGGGTTGGCCTTAACTGGGGACACGAGCCCCAGGACGAAGCATACCTGGGCCTCGCCAATGGTTATCTTGCCGACCAGCGCTTTGTTGACTACTACGACAAGCCCTGCGGCACCGGAGCCACGGCGTTTCTGGTACAGGCAATCGAGTCGTCGTTGACGCGTGCATAGACCGCGGCGGCTTTGGGTATTTCAATCGAAACCTCAACCGATTGGAGACCTATGGCTACTGATCACGAGCTCGAGCTGTACGTTATGACCGGCTGCCCGTATTGCATAAAGGTCAAGCGCTTCCTGGCCGATAACGGCGTGACCATCCCCGAGCGCAATATCTCGACCGATTCCGATGCCGAGCAGACGCTCATCGCCGTCGGCGGAAAGCGCCAAGTTCCCTGCCTGTTCATTGACGGCACGCCACTCTACGAGTCGGGCGACATCATCGCGTGGGTGCAGGAGAATTTGCTCTAGCGTTCTATTGCGGTCGGCCGGCCCCAACGCACAAACCCATACGAACCAAACATGTACGTCAGCATCCAAAGTCGACATTTTTCGACATCTTTGGATGCTGACGTACAGCTATTTGTGGGCAATCGTTGGGGACGTTCTTAAATGACTAGTCGTTAAAGAACGTCCCCAACGACTAGTAGCCACAAAAGCGGGCAACAGGCGCGAGCGGCTGCTCGCGAAAGACGCGCTCGACGGCGGCGCGGTATTCGTCGACCTTTTTGGTCTTGCGCACGAGCTTGTGCACGGTAGCGGGATCGGCGAAGGCACATTTGGCGTAGAACCACCATTCCTTCATGCGAAAGACCGCATTGCCCCCAATCTCGTCCGCATAGGCCGCAAACAGCGTGTCGTGGAAGCGCTGCAACTCGGCAGCCGTGGCGGCAGAGCCGCCCTTAACCATGCGAGCCAGCGCGGGGTTCGCGAGCAAGCCGCGCCCCAACATTACGTGGCGTGTTCCGGGATAGGCCCCCACCAGCGCATCCATGTCCACTAAATCAAAAATGTCACCGTTATAGGCCACGGGAAACGGCGCCCGCTCCAACGTCTCGCCGTAAAACTCTTTACGCGGCGAGCCCGTATAACGGTCCTTTTGCACGCGCGGATGCACGATCAGCTCTGCCAGCGGCATGCGGCAATAGAGGTCGAGCACGCGTTCGTACTCGTCATCGCTTTCCAACCCCAGCCTGGTCTTGACCGACACCGGCAAGGGTGAGCGTTCGCACACGTCGCTCAAGAACACCTCGAGCTCATCCAGGTTGCGCAGAAAGCCCGAACCCTTGCCTTTGGCAACAACCGTACCCGAGGGGCAGCCAAGGTTGAGATTGACCTCGCGGTACCCCATCTCGGCGAGCACCTGCGCCGCCCACACAAACTCGTCCGCATTCTTGGACATCAGCTGGGGCACCACGTTAAGTCCCTGGTTGTTGGCAGGATCGACCTCTTTAAACGCCTTGCCGCCAAAGCGATTGCCCACCCGCGGCGGCGGCAAAAACGGCGTGTAATAACAATCGAGCGCGCCGAAGCACTCCGCATGCACGCGACGGAACACATGCCCGGTAATCCCCTCCATAGGGGCCAGCGATAAATACATCAACATCCATTCTCAAATCAATGTGACAAAGGGACAGTCCCTTTGTCACATCCCATTCAAGCGGTTCAGGAACTCTTCGCAGGCGCGAGAACGCAGGCGATATTTTTTCCACACCAGATACGATGCAATGGTGAAGGGGCAAAAGGGCAGTCCCTTTGCCCCAAGTGCCGGCTACCGGACGCAAGCTAGTTGCCGTTCGCGAACGCCGCCCATATTTCGAGGTCTAATACTTTCCCGAGAAGTGAACGGCTGTATTTGGACCCCCGAAGCATTGACATTTTTAGGCGTCAAAACCGCAGGATTTGACTGGCAAAACCGCAGGAAATTGCACGCCAAAAGTGTCGATGCTTCGGGAGTCCGTTTTCACTCGTTCACTTCTCGGGAAAAGTATTAGACCTCGATTCCGCAGTCCCCGATGTGACAAAGGAGCAGTCCATTTGTCACATTCAGAATTGACCCCCCCCCCGCAATAGCTCATCGATGGCGGGATTCTCTATACTGGGTCACATATGACGGTATCGCGCCAAAGGAGAACGCCGTGACCACCTCGCAGATATCTCTGCTCGCGCTCATCTCGGTTGGAGGCATCGGCATCCTGTTTATCGGAGCGAGCATGCTCATGAAGGCCGCCGCCCGCAAGAAAGCCAAGGCCTGTACCGCCGTGACCATGGGGACGGTCATCGACCATCGCTTTATGGGTGAAGGCAGAATGAATCCCGTTTTGGAATACACCGTCGACGGCACGCAATACCGCGCGAAAAAACAATTCCGTGGCATAAAGACCAAAAGCTTGTCGGGACTCCCCATCCGCACGCAAGCCACCGCCTACGAAGACGCCAAGGGCTGGCTGCACGTGCAGACAGGCCCCATCGCCCGCCTAGGCACCCTCGCGGAGCAGCTTTGGCCCCTCGGTAGCCAAATGACCGTGTACTACAACCCCAGCAACCCAGACAAAAGCTATGTCGAACGCCCCATCGTGGGCAACTTTGCCACACTGATGTTTAACATCGCAGGCTTCTTGCTCATCGCGATGAGCATCTTGCTCTATGTTCTTATCCAGCGCTAGCTCAAACTGATGCGCCCCGCGCCCCATGCGCCGCAACGACCGTTACGATACCAAGGATCAGCCATGGCAACACTTTCCGAACAAGAACGTAAGCGCATCCAGCGATACTGCATCTGTCCCAAGGTTGCCGGCGCGGCGCTTGCCATGGCATTCGTGCTGCCCTTATTGATTATTCCTTTCGAAATGATCGACGACATCGTCTTCCATCACGAAGGCTTCCAAGAGACGGGCATGATGACCGCCTTGGTGCTCACCGCCATCGAGCTCGTCATATTCTGCTACTGTGCAATCGCGCCGCGTTTTGGCATGCGCGGCAAGCAGTGGAAGGAAATGCAGAACCGGCTCGCCATCGAGCAGAGCGAGAAAGACCGCTCGGCACAAATCGCAGGCGTTGTTGGCACGCAGGCCGCCGCACGCCTGCTCAAGAACAGCGACAACGAGACCGCGCGCAACCTGGGTGGCGCGGCAGAAGTCGCCGCTGCCGTAGGCGCCGTCGCCACCGCAGCGGATGTGCTTACCGAGAGCTTCGCTAACGCAAAGGCCATGGCGGAGGCCTGTGGTGTGCCCATCCCCCGTACAAAAAAGTGGATCGTCGCACTTGTGGCGCTGCCCATCGCAATCGTGTGCGGTGCCTATATCCCGCAGCTGGCGCAGGGAAACATCGAGATGCAGGAGAACGCCGCGGCCGCGGCCGAGCAAATTGCCATCGCCCGCAAGACGCTAGGACCCGCATGCGAGTACGTGTCCGCCGATGACCCTTACGAGCGATATCAAGATTACGGCTATCACGTCCGCGGCTACCTTCACGACGGCGACTCCGATACCCAGAAGACCTATACGTACCTGGATTTCGACAACAAGGGAACGCTCAAGGAAGTGAGTTACATAGCAGAGATCGACCCCGACGCGAGCCTTGAGGACAACCTCGCCCGCATCGAGCTCGACTTGGACGAACTTTCCTCTGTCGTCCAAACCGTAGACGTCAAGACCGTGAGTCCCGAGCTCCTAGCACCGCAAAAGCTCCCCGAAGAGTTTAGGCAGGCTTTTTTGAACGGTTCGCTCTACGAGAGAATCTCCATCAGGACGAGTGACAACCCCATCAAAACGTACTATTCGTTTGACACGGATCCCGAGGACGAGTTTGACGAGTACACCCATCCAAGCATCCGTATCGCGTTGATGGGCAAAACGAACTAGACGCAAAATGTGACAAAGGGACAGTCCCTTTGTCACATTATTCGGAGCGTAGGGCTTCCACGGGGTCTTTCTTGGATGCGCTGCGAGCCGGCAGCAGGCCGGCAACGACCGTCAGCAGCACCGAAATTGCAATGAGCATCAGCGCGTCTTGAACGGGCAGGCTCATCAGATTGGGTACCTGCTTGGCCGCAAGCGCCCAGGCATTAACCGGAAAACTCACGGCCACCACAACGACAATGGCAAAGACGCCGGCAATGAGGCCTTCGATAAAGGTCTCGGCATTGAATACGTTGGCCACGTTGCGCTTTGACGCGCCAATCGCGCGCAGGATGCCAATCTCCTTTTTGCGCTCCAGCACGCTGATGTAGGTGATGATGCCGATCATGATGGAGCTCACCACCAAACTGATACTCACGAATGCGATGAGCACCAAGCTGATGGTGTTCACGATGTCGGTCACCGAACCCATGATGATGCCCATGTAGTCGGTGTACGAGATCGCCTGTTCATCGTGGCCAGCGGCTTTGACCTGCTTGTTGTACGCATCGATGTGATCGAGTACGCGCTCCTTGGCCTCAAAGTCACGCGGGAAAATCTTGACCGAGATGGGGTCCGCCTCGTCCGCATAGCCCAACGTGGTCAGATTATTATCGTAGGTGAGCTTTGACGCCTTGGCATAGCTCATCATGAGCGAGCTCAGGTCCTCGGCATCCATGTTGAAGTGAATGGCACGAGCGAAGGCGCTCGCATCCACGCGCATCGCGCTCGCCAAGCTGGCAAAACTCGAAGACATCTGCGTCGCCATTTGGTCCATAAGTCCTGCCGCACCCATCTTGAGCTGGTCCGATACCGTCGTCGCAATCTGTTCGCTGATTGCCTTCATCACCTGATCCATAGACTGCTGCAGATACGGAGCAAGCTGCTTTTGCACATAGTCGGTCATCGCCTGCTGCAGCCGCGCGGCCAAAGCATCGCCGCCAAGCGCCTTGAGCTGTGCCAGGCATTGCTGGGCGGCGGCATCATGCTCAAGATACGTCGAGAACGCGGCAGCAAGCTTTGCCGCGTCCTTAAGATCTTCGGGCGACAGCGCCTTAAACTGATCAGACCGCATAAAGCCCTCAAACAGCTGGTTGGCAAGCGCTCCCACCTGCTGCATTTGCTCGGGTGTGAGCTCCAGACCGTCAAAGATGCCCGAGAAATCTGGAGCCGGCGCTTTGGCCATGATGTCGCTGAAGTCGATGTCCTTCCCAACGCCCGAAAGGTCAATGTCCAGACCGGACAAGTCGATACCAGAAAGGTCCATACCGCTGGCCGTGCCCGAAAGCGCAGACGTATCGAACGAGAACGCGCTCTTCAGCGCCGCCTCGTCCACGCTGAACATGCTGCCCAGGTCCACACCCTGTTTGGCTTCACTTTGTAGCTCGTCGAAGGTTTTACCCGTAAAGACATCCGTCTCGGGGTGGGCAAGCTGCTCTTGCACAATCTGCGAATCGGCAGCGCGCTCCATAAGCTGGCGAGTCAGCGCATGCGTATAGGCAATGCCCGGGGACAATGCGCTCGCGTTAGCCGTCTCGTTAGGTCGCACCACGCCCACAATGCGCACGTCAATACCGTCGGCAACCTTGGACGTCATAAAGTCGGCGTCGCCAGACATGTCGGTCCACATGCCGGTCTCTTCGTTTTTGCGATAGGCATCGGCCGGCGACAGCACCTTAAACGTCGTGGACAGCGCATCGTCGTAGGTAAAGTCGGTGCCGGTCTTGGGCGCTTCGACCCCACCGTCAGCCGTCATAGCACTGTTAACCAGGTCGTTGAGCTCATCGATATCCAGCGCACCGATACTATAGAGCGTATAGTCGCCCACCGTGCCGCGGCTCGAAAGCACCATCACGGCTTCGTTGGCGGACGTGGGCCAATGGCCGGCAACGACATCGTACTGGCTGTCGAGCAGGCTCTGGTCGTCAATCATCTCGTTAAAGACCGAGGTTCCCATGGAATCCATGCTCACCGTTGCCGCTGAGCTCGCGCCTCCGCTCATGGCCTCGGTCATAGCGTTGGGGACAAGCCGAACGGGCTTCTCGTCGCCCTTGCCGGCACGATAGACAACCGGCGATACACCGTAGCCATACTGAATAGCATTGGCCTCTTTATCGATGCCGTCGCCACCGGCATCGAGCCATGCCTTAAAGCTCGTCATATCGTTAGATTTAACGCTTGCGAACATATCCTTTACGGCCGTGACCACGGGAATCTTATCGGTTCCCTTAGCCTTGCCGCCGGTAGCGCCATCGGACGAGCCCTCGCCCTTGGACACCTCCTCATCGGTAGCCCCATGCCCGCCCATCATGGACGACAGGTCGTAATCTTGTTTGGAAATCGTAAGCGGGTAGCTCGAGAGCGTGTCCTCCTCGACCTTTTTGATGTAGCCGTTTACGCCGCTGGAGAGCGCCAGAATCGCCGCGATGCCAATAATGCCAATCGAACCTGCAAAGGCCGTCATGGCCGTACGGCCCTTCTTGGTCATGAGGTTTCGGGCAGAAAGCCCCAGCGCCGTTACAAAGCTCATCGAGGTTTTGCGCGTGGGCTTGGCCTCGCGACACGCTGCTTTGGCAACATCAAAGGGATCGGAATCGTCGGTGATCTTGCCGTCCGCCAGGGTGACGATGCGCGTGGCGTACCTGTACGCCAGCTCGGGATTGTGCGTGACCATGATGACCAGACGGTCGCGCGCAACGTCCTTGAGCAAATCCATGACCTGTACGGATGTCGTCGAGTCCAAGGCGCCGGTCGGCTCGTCAGCCAGCACAATCTCGGGATCGTTGATTAAGGCGCGGGCGATGGCGACGCGCTGCATCTGCCCGCCCGAAAGCTGGCTCGGGCGCTTGTCAACGTGCTCGCTCAGACCGACCGCCTCGAGCGCCTTGCGCGCACGCTGGCGGCGCTCAGCACGCCCTACGCCCGTGAGTGTGAGCGCCAGCTCAACGTTTTCCAAAATGGTCTGATGCAAAATGAGGTTGTAGCTCTGGAACACAAAGCCAATGCGATTGTTTCTGTAGGCATCCCAATCGCGGTCGCTGAAGTCCTTGGTCGAGATGCCGTCGATCAGCAGGTCGCCGGAATCGAAATGATCGAGCCCGCCGATAACGTTGAGCATCGTAGTTTTGCCCGAGCCCGAGGGACCCAGGATGGCTACGAACTCGTTATCGCGAAAAGACAGGCTTACGCTGTCGAGCGCTACCTGCGTAAACGACTGCGTAACGTACCTTTTGCAAATATCTCTGAGATCCAGCATGGACGGCAACCTCTCCCCCGCCATTCGCGTTCGACACGTTTGACCTACTCTATCAGCTTTTTTGCCGGTACCAATAAGGAATGTAGCGAACAAAAAACGGGAAGGCACGCCACATGGCGCACCATCCCGCACATAACATCGAAGGTGTGACAAAGGGACTGTCCCTTTGTCACACCTTTGTCGCATTCGGACTTACTGTTCGCTCTTCGCGAGTGCCTGATCGATCAGTTTGTTGAGCGCCTCGCGCTGCTCAGCGGAGTTGATGCCGCCCATGATCGGCTCTCCCACAATGTTACCGTTCTGGTCGATCACGTAGGTGGTCGGGAACGAGTACAGGTTGGAGGTGAACTTTCCGGCCTCGCTGTCCGACTTAAACCAGATGTTCTTATACGTCACGCCCTTCTTGGAAAGCACGTCCTTGGCATCGGCCACCGCGTCTTTGTTGCCATCGAGCGTAAAGGAATTAACGCCCACGACCTGGCCGCCCTTCTCGGCAAGCTCCTTGTTGAGCTTCTCCAGATCGCCCAGCTCTCCCACGCACGGCTTGCAGGTGGTAAACCAGAAGTTCATGACGGTGACCTTGTTCTTGGAGAACAGCTCGTCGCTGTTTACATCGTTGCCGTCCAAGTCCTTGCCCTTAAAGCTGGGGAACTTCGTCTCCCCGCTCTCGCCGTTGGTCATACCCGCGGTCGAGGCATCAACGCTCTCCCCCTCGCCGGGCGTGCTGCCACATCCGGGGAACTCCTTCTCCAGCGCCATGAGCTTGTCCTCGATCTCCTTGACCTGCTGCGCGCCGGCCTTAAGCGTCTTAAGCTCGTCAGCCGCAAACTGATCCTTGGCGCCCTCGATGGTATCGAGCAAGAAGTCACCGTAGTTCTTGCCGTCCTCAATCATGGGGGTGTCTTTGTTGGCCGCAAGGAACACCTTTTCCCATAGGGCGTTATCGCTCGCAAAGATCTCGTTTTCCTTTTGCAGCAGCTGCTGATACAGCTCGGCCGCCTCCTCGGCACTTGACGGCTTTTGCGCTATGAGCTCGGCAATCTGCGCATCGCCGCTCGTAGCATCCTTCGCGTCGCCCTTGGGGGCAGAGCACGCCGCGAGCGTCAGCGCCAGCACGGGCAGCATCAACAGAGCCGCAATTTTTGACAGTTTCATGGTTCCTCCGTTTATATCGAAACTTATATAGGTACCTATTTGTTTTCGCAGGCTTGCGTGGACTGCGCGGGTTTGTCGCCCGTCACACCCAGCCCATAGCGAAAGCTAATAGCATCGACGGGGCACGCGCCCACGCATTTGCCGCAACGAATGCACTCGGCATGGTTGGGCGTACGCGTAACGTCCACGTCCATTTGACACACCTTGGCGCACTTGCCGCACGAGACGCATTTGCACTGGTCAACCTGGATCCCCAGCAAAGACACCTTGTTCATGAGCGCATAAAACGCACCGAGGGGGCAAATCCATTTGCAGAAGGGGCGGTAGAACAGCACGCTCAGCACCGCAACCGCAATGAGGATCGCGAGCTTCCAGGAAAAGAGCTTTCCCAGCGCGGAGCGGATTCCCGTATTCATGATGGACAGCGGAATCGCGCCCTCGAGCACACCCTGCGGGCAGATGTACTTGCAAAAGAACGGGTCGCCCATACCCACATCGTTAACCACCAAGACGGGCAGCAGCACCACGGCAAACAGTAGCACGGCATACTTGATGTACGTGAGCGGCTTGAGCTTTTTCGTGGAGAGCTTTTTGCTGGGAATCTTATGCAGAAGCTCTTGCAGCCATCCAAACGGACACAAAAAGCCGCATACAAAACGTCCCAGTAGCACGCCGATCAGAATGAGCGTTCCGGTGACGTAATACGAAAAGCTGAACTTAGACGATCCCACCACCGACTGAAACGACCCGATGGGGCACGCACCCGAGGCCGCTGGACACGAGTAGCAGTTAAGCCCCGGCACGCAGACGGCTTTGCCGGCTCCCTGGTAGATACCGCCCTTGGCAAAGTTAGGCAGGTGAATATTGGTCGCAAGCGTCGCCGCCGCCTGAATCAATCCGCGGAATCTCGCCAAAAGATGCGATGCAGTGTTTTTTCTTTTATCCAATTCCGATACACTCCAAGCACAGCCTGATTGCCTTGGCCAGCACGGCATCTGCCTCGCCGCGCATAATTCCAAAGCCAACCATGGCTACCCCAACGATCAGCAAAGCCACCTGCGCCACAGGCTTAATCGCTTTGAACAATCTGACCACTCCTTTCGTTTCGCGACCCATTGGACCATACCGACTATAAAATCCGTGTTAAGCGTGAATGACTATGCAAGGAGAACGTTATGCGCATCTTGGTCGTCGAGGACGAGCGGGCGCTGTGCGATGCGATCGCACGCAGCCTGCGCAACTTGGCCTATAGCGTCGACTGCTGCTACGACGGGCAGCAGGCCCTCGATCTGCTCGATGTCGAGACCTTTGATCTTGTCGTGCTCGACCTCAATCTCCCCCATGTCGACGGCATGACCGTGCTCAGGCAACTCAGAATTACCGATTGCGAGACCAAGGTGCTCGTGCTCTCGGCACGTGGCGAGGTCTCCGACAAGGTAGCGGGGCTCGATGCGGGCGCCAACGACTACCTCACCAAGCCGTTCCATCTTGACGAGCTGGCGGCACGCATACGCAGTCTCACGCTCAGGCGCTTTACGCAAAACGACGTTGTTCTAGCCTGTGGATTGTTGAGCTTTGACACCAAAGCGCGCCTCGCCTCCGTGGGCGGCGAGACCCTATCCCTCACGCGCAAGGAGACCGGCATCTTGGAATACCTGATGCTTAACCAGGGGCGGCCGGTGAGCCAGGAAGAGCTTATCGAGCATGTATGGGACAGCAGCGTCAACAGCTTTAGCAACGCGACCCGCGTGCACATCTCGTCGCTGCGCAAAAAGCTGCGCGGCGCGTTGGGGCACGACCCCATCCGCAACCGAATCGGCGAAGGCTACGTTATGGAGGACGGCAAATGAAGCGGCTGTCGCTGCAGTGGCGCATCACGTTGATGACGGCACTGCTGATATGTTCAACCTGCGTACTTATGAATTGCCTGGTTGGCTACTCCGGCATGCGCTACATGGACTCGATCGGCAATGAACTATCGGCGCACAGCAAGGTGGAGGCGGCCTCGCCCAGCTCATTTGACCCGACAAACAAAGAGCTCGACGACGCGCTGACCATCGTCGTGAACGACGCCCAAGAATCGTTTGGCGCGACGAGCTGGTATATAACTGCAGCGGTGACGCTGCTCGGCGGCGTGCTGGCCTACTTTGTGAGCGGACATGCGCTGCGGCCGTTGCGCTTCTTTGCGACGCAAGTCGAGAGCGTGCGGCCCGACAACCTCGCCGACACAAAAATCAGCGAGGACGTGCCCTCTGAACTCAGGCGCTGCAGCGCGTCGTTTAACGACATGATTACCCGCCTTGACGAGGGATTTTCCGCACAAAGACAGTTTACGGGCAATGCGGCGCACGAACTGCGCACGCCGCTTGCGCTCATGCAGGCCCAGGTTGAGCTGTTTTGCGCCGAGCGCCCCGACGTCGATGCCGATACAGCGAGCCTGCTCGGGCTGCTGCAGGAGCAGACCGAGCGAATGACGCACATGACAAAGACCCTGCTCGAGATGAGCGAGCTGCGCAGTGTCCCTTGCAACGATGTGATTGACCTAGCGCCGATGATCGAAGAAGTGCTCACGGACCTGGCACCCCTTGCCGAGCAAAAAGACATCACGCTTACAAGTGAGGGCGACGCGCAAACGATCGGCAGCGACACGCTGATCTATCGGTTGCTGTTCAACTTGACCGAAAACGCCATACGCTATAGCGCGCCCAACTCGACCGTGCAAATCAACGCCTGCGCCGAAGGCGACCGCGTGCTGCTACGCGTGCGCGACCAGGGACCGGGCATTCCCGAGCAATACCAGACGAGCATCTTTCAGCCCTTCTTTCGCGTCGACAAATCGCGCAGCAGGGCATATGGCGGCGTGGGGCTGGGGCTTGCACTGGTCTGGGAGATTGCCGCACTCCACGGCGGCTCCATCGAGGTCGAAGAGAGCTCGGAGCGCGGAACGACCATGCTCGTGACTCTTCCCACTCGCGCACTCGGCTCATTAAAATAACGAACGGGATGGCACGCCGCGTGGCGTACCATCCCGCACATAATATCGAGGATGTGACAAAGGGACTGTCCCTTTGTCACATCTGCTAGTTCTCATCGCCTACCAGCTGAGTTAGCTTACTCCCACTCGACCGTGCCAACGGGCTTCGGCGTGAGGTCGTAGCAAACGCGGCAAATACCGGGGACCTCGGCGGTCACGCGAGCGGTAATGCGCTTGAGCAGCGCCCAGTCGAGCTCAGGCACCTCGGCGGTCATGACATCGACGGTGTTGATGCAGCGGATGATGCAGGGCCAATCGTAGGCGCGCTTGCCCTCGCGCACACCGGTTGCGCGGAAGTCGGGCACGACGGCAAAATACTGCCAGATGGTCAGACCGGCCTTGTCGATCTCCTCGCGCACGATGGCGTCGGCTTCGCGCAGCGCCTCAAGACGGTCGCGGGTGATGGCACCAAGGCAGCGGACGCCCAGGCCGGGACCGGGGAACGGCTGGCGCTCAACCATATTCTCGGGCAGGCCGAGCTCGCGACCCACGACGCGGACCTCGTCCTTGTACAGCAGTTTGACGGGCTCGCAGAGCTCAAACTGCAGATCCTCGGGCAGACCGCCCACGTTGTGGTGAGCCTTCACGCCGTCTTGGGACTCCAGGATGTCGGGATAGATGGTGCCCTGGGCGAGGAAGCTGACCTCATCGCCAACCTTGCGGGCCTCCTCCTCGAACACGCGAATGAACTCGGCGCCGATAATCTTACGCTTGGCCTCGGGCTCCTCGACGTCCACGAGCTTGTCCAGGAAGCGGTCGGTGGCGTCAACGTAAACCAGGTTGGCATCCATCTGGTTCCTGAAGACGTCGACGACCTGCTCGCTCTCACCCTTGCGCATCAGGCCGTGATTCACATGCACGCAAATGAGCTGCTTGCCGATAGCCTTGATGAGCAGGGCCGCAACTACAGAACTGTCGACGCCGCCGGAAAGGGCCAGCAGGACCTTTTTGTCGCCGATCTGCTCGCGGATTGCAGCGACCTGCTCTTCGACGAACGCCTGGGCAAGTTCGGGAGTGGTGATACGTACCATGTCGTCGGGACGCTTGTTGGGATCCATGCAGAGCTCCTTCTCGGTTCGATGGAAATGCGCCGCGCGTATGCAGACGCACCGTCATATGACCTCATTATATGCAGAACGAGATGCGTTTCCCATCGCTGCGACAGAGCTTTTTGCAAGGGTGGCAATTTTTCCTAATGTCGAGGTCAGCTAGGCTTCGGTAGTCACCTTGGGAGCATCGCCAATAGACTCTTCCTTTATACGTTCGGCATAATCGTAGGCGATAACCACAAATTCCAGTCCCGATCAACAGGGGTAAAATGGCTGCTAATGTTGCCAGCTGTTGGGAGATGGAAGATGGACTGCGATGGCTACCCATGCGTTCCCATGCCGTTGATGTGCACTGCCTTTGTGCCGGGGCAGATTGACGCTGCGGTTGCAGGCATTTCCGACCCCGATTCGCGCGCCATTGCCACGGCAGAAGCGCTGTACTTTCGCGGACAGGCCACCCTCGCTGCCAAGACGGCGCGCCCCTATCTTGACGTCACCGATCCCGCGCTGCGCTATTCCGCATGCTTTATCTGCGGATACGCCAGTCTGTCGCTCAACCGTATCGCCGACGCCCGCCGGTGCCTTGCGGGCATCCTCGATACGCCGGCCGACGAGGAATCGCCCGCCGTCCACGCCACGCATATCCTGTTCGCCTCGGCCGCGAGCGTCCTGCTGCACTTGCCTTCCCCGTATTCTGCCGAAGAGTTTTATCCACTTGCGGCGCACCTACCCGAAGGCCTGCGACTGTTCGCCAGCTACGTGATGGCGCACGCCTTGTATCTGCGCGGCGAATACGGCCGCAGCCTGGGCATGGCGGAAAACGCCCTAATTATGAAACAGGAAAGCTATCCCATCTCGGAACTGTTCCTGCACTTGTCGGCCTCGATGGCCTGTATGAGTCTCAAAGACGTCGACGCCGCAAAAGCGCACTTTGGCGCCGCTTGGGACATTGCGCGCCCCGACGGCCTTATCGAGCTCATCGGCGAACACCATGGCCTTTTGCAGGGGCTTATCGAGGCATGCCTAAAAACGCAATACCCTGACGACTTCGCGCGCATCATCGAGATCACGTACCGCTTCAGCTACGGCTGGCGGCGCATCCACAACCCCGATTCGGGCGAGGACGTGGCCGACGATCTAACGACCACGGAGTTCACCATGGCCATGCTCGCCTGCCGTGGGTGGACCAACGCCGAAATCGCACGCCATATGGGCGTGTCGCCGGGCACTGTTAAAAACCGCCTATCCGGCGTATATGCAAAGCTTGGCATCGGCACGCGCGCCGAGCTGGTCGCGCATATGCTGCGTTAGCGACCGGGCTGCCAAGCGCATCGAACGCGTTCCGGAACCCGGCACTTCGCTCGCCTAAATTGGACATTTTGGCCCTTGAACGGCACTACCGCCACAGGGCGCCATCTCGCAAAATTGGATTATTTCCACCGATATTTGCGGGATGGGAGCCCAAGATGCTTGATCGCCGTTCGTTACTTGTTGCCGGAGCGTCCTCGCTAGCGAGCATCATGTTGCCTCGCGTGCCGGGAAGCAAAAATGCCTTCCTGCTGCCGTTCGCGCCCACCGAAGCCTATGCCGACGAAAAAGACCCCTTCAGGGTGCTCGTTCTCTCGCGCACCATGTTTGGTGTGGTCGTGGTCGACGTCGCCAACAAGAATATGCCCGTCAAGGGAGCGCAGGTCACGCTCGCGTCGCGTTATGCCGCGGGCAAGCAGCTCTCCGCCACGACCGACGATGAGGGCACGGCCATCTTTGAGGTCGCGCCGCTTTCGGAAGGCTACGTGGACGAGGCGACGCTTCTCGACGCGTACGACTTTAACGGCGGCATCTCCATTAGCATGGCGGGCTACCGTGATGTCGAGATTCCCCTTGCGCGTATCCAGGGCGGCACCGCCATAACCGCGCCCACGCGTCCGCTTTCCGACGACGAGCCGTACTTCCGCCAGCTCACATTCGACGAATGGGACATCCAATACGCCGAAGCCACGTTCATGGCATTGCCGAAGAACGACACGACAAACGAGCAGCCCGATACGCACGCCTTTACCGTGCAGGCACATCTGCCACAGGGTGGGCAGGCAACGCTGCGCATCAACAAAGTGACGTCTGCCGCGGGCAGCTCACCCGAAACCGTCACGCAGATCGGTCAGATCAAGGCCAGCGCATCGGGCGCGGATAATCTGGCGACGTTCACACTCGAAGACATGTTTCTCGACGCGGCATCGGGCCTTCTGGAGGAAGGATGCAAGCTGCGCTTTGTGCTCGATTACCAGGGCAAAACCTACACGCTCTCATCCCCTATGGCCGTTGTCACTGCGCCGGCCGCAAAGGCGGAATCGGGCTCGACCACCATCATTCCCACCACCATGGACCAAGAGGTCACTCCGTTTGATTTCCCCGCATCGTTTCCCGGCATCGGTGGTAATAAGTTCACGTGTTGGATGCCCACATTTCCGATCCTCTTCGATTTCTCGTTTGCCGGGTACGTACTGTTTGGCGGAGGATACAAACCAGCCAGCTATATGAACGATTCGGGCAACCCTGATCCGGAATACTGGAAGAAATCGCCGCGCGAGTCGGGCGCCAAGCAGGCAAGCCGCTACCTCGACGAAATGGAAGGGAAGTGGAATCAGTACAAGAGCATGAGTGCCGGTTCGGGCACCGATCCAAGAAACACCAAGCTCCTTCGCCACCATTGCACGCTGCTGTTCACGATGGATATCGCCACACAGCTGTACGGCTCGCTCGCCTACGATTGGGCGGGCAAAACCTGGGGCAACAACAACGACCCCGCATACGGCAATATTAAGGCCCTCTTCCAGGTAAGAACCGACCTCAATTGGACTGAGCAGTTTACCCTAGGACCGGTACCGTTTTTCCTAAACGTCAACCCCTGGGTGCTGGCAAAACTGGCGCTCGCCGTGGGCGCCCACACGCACGGTAGCGGCGCGGCGTTTTTTAAAAACATTTCGCTCGACTATTCCAACACGTCGGGCTCGTTCACCATCCAGATCGGGCTTGCCGTTACCTTTGGAGCCGGCGTTGCGGGCGTCGCCTCGTCTGCCGTGCGCGGCGCCGCATCCCTCACGCTGTTCATTGGGTACGAGAAGGCAGATGGACACCCGCTTCCGCGACTGCGCGTAGGTGCAGACGTCGATGTCGATGTGATACTCCAGTTCGTTATGTTCAAGTGGGCCACCAAGGCTTGGTCGGGATCGTGGCCCACACTCGCCGATTCGTGGAATATGTCGGTGAACAACGGCGACCAGTATGTACTCCAGCGCTCTGAGCTGGCCTTGGGTGGAGATACGCCTTATACGCTGAACGCCTGCTTCGGCTCGGGCGGCAACGCCGAGGCAGGTGGTGTGCCGCAGTTTATCGCGTCGGCCACCATCGTCACCAACGCCGAGCTGCTCGCACGCGCCGAGGTTAAGGCCACTGCCGTAAACGCCGCGCCTGTCGTGCGCGATTGGGATCAAGCGGCCACGCGCATTGAGCTCGAGGCGGATGCAGAAAGCGACGACACGGGACAGATCGAGCATTTCGTCCATGCACTGATGGAAAACGACGAAAACGCCGCGCCGATGTACGAGTACGCCTACATCGGGCAGGCGACGAACGCCGTTGCGGACCCCAACGCCAATTCTGCCGGCGTGTCGGAGGACGAGCGTGGCGGCATAAAACCCTCGAGCGACAACGTGCTGTTTTCCGGCGTGCTCAGCGAAGCCCACATGAAGCTGGCAATGATTGCCGGCGTAGAATGCCTGTTCCGTATCGCCTCGGTGTGCTACGGCGACAATGGCCGCTCGCGCCTGGTGGTGCACACAAGGGCAAACGGCACGTGGTCCGCCCCCACGCCCGTGGACTTCCCCCTTGGGTTTGGCGAGGGCGACGTGGAGCGCGACGGCATATACGATTACGACTTCGACGTGGTGGAATATACGGACGGGAGGGGAAACCAGGACGCCTACGTGCTGCTGGTCTCGGGCGAGCGCCCCGACGGCGACAACACCCTTTTCGATACGGCAAGCACAGCCGGCATACTGTCCGTCGTGCGCCTGCGCATAAGTAATGACGAGACCCGCGTGGTGTCGCATACGTCATGGCGCAGCATCTCGCGCGGCCGCCTGCAAGAGGATGGCTACCATTGCCTGCAGTGCCCGCGTATCACGGTGGGCAAGACGCTGGTCGACGGGCGCCTGTCGGGTGCCTACCTCCACCGCCGCGGAACCACCGCAGAAAAGGCGCTCGGCAGCGAGGCTGAGGTTGCGCTGGAGTGCTTTACCCTGTGGTCGGACGTTTCGGGCGACAGCCTGACGTTCCGCCAAGTTCTCCGCTTTCCGCAAGCACCGTCGAGTATCGAGCTGGGCGAGCCCGAGAATATCAACGGCAAAATGGTGGTGCCCGTTACGTACGAGACCGCAAACGGTTGCGGCTGCGCATCGTACGCCGTGATCGGCCAGTCTATCGCGGGCTGGGGCGTTATGCCGCCGGACGCCGCGGTGCCCCATGCGGTGCCATGGCCGCATCACACGGGCTTTTTGGCCACCGTCAACGAACAACTGCAGCATATTACTTGGACGCGAGGCGCATCGGCATTTGCAACGCAGCCCGTGGGTGCCGCAGGCTGTGGCCCGGCATCGTTTAGCGTAAGCAGCAACGGCAGGTGCGTGCTCTATGTAGAGAACACCGATGGCAAGGTGGGACAAACCTACGACGAAGAAGGCAACCCGGTAGCAGTGATGGGCAAGCACTTCCGCATCTTCGCCAGCACCTTGGCAGGCGATCTGTTCACGGAGCCGTTCGTGATGTGCGAGCTGGACCATCCCGTCGATCAGATAACGACATTTTTGACGTCGGGAGGCATTCTCTCCGCGCTCGCCACGCACATTGTGAGCGCGGAGCAGAGCGAGGCAGAGCTGCACGGCATCGAAGTGCCCTTGGTGGCGTGTGCCACTCCGACGGGCGCGGTCGCTACCTCGGGCGCGGTGGTGCCCGGAGCAGCAGGCGAGTCCTTCATGGTCACGGTGCGAAACGACGGCAACACTTTGCTGACCGCCGGCACGATCGATCTGTACCGAGAGGGCTCCAGCCAGCCGTTCTCCAGCGCATCCATCGGATTCGGAGCGAACGCACGCATGGCTTCGATCCACGATCCAGAGCTTGCCGAAGACGCTTCGGCCAACGACATGGCACACGTGAAGTACGCGCTCGAGACGCTGGGCGCATGTTTTGCAACGCACCCGCTGGTAGCCGACAACGGCAACGCCGTGCTGGCACCGGGTTGCACGGCACAGTTCCGCATGAGCTTTGCCATCCCAGAGAGTTGGAGCGACGAAGTGGGCAAACGCGTCACGCTCTACGCAAAGGCGCGTGACCTGGTGGCACTCGACCCCGTGGCGCTCGAGGAAATTCGACCCGGCGCAAACTCGGCGCTGGGTGCCGTACTGCACGAGCTTCATGTGCCCGACGCGGCATGCGAACGCTCAGAAATTCAGGTCGGCGTATGCGATAGCGCGGATACGACAGGACTTCACGACGCCCCGATGCCGGCGGACGGCGATGGTGGCTCAAGTGGCGGCGGTACTGACGAGGGCGGCGGCTCCGGCGGAAGCAGCTCCGGCAGTGGCAAGGACCACGACAATAACAAGCGCTCCGGAAAAGCGGGCGCACTTGCGGGCACGGGCGATGTCAACGCTCCCCTTACGGCAGCCGCTGCAGCACTCGCCGCGGCAGGCGCGGGCCTCATCGCCTACAGCGCCCGCCGCACGGCGCTCGAAAAAGACGCCGCCGATGAGGTCAATTCGGATAAGCCTCGCTAGCTCCAAGTTACTTTTGCGAGAGACGCCGACCCGGCTCATCGAACACCAAAATGGGCTGGTTCTGAATACCCAGAGCCAGCCCATTGCGCATTAGATGTCGCCAGCGGAGTCGAGCTCGGCTTCCTCGCCCCGCATTCCACCGAGGACAGTGGGGCACTATCGTTTAAGGGCTTCGTTATTGTTCGATGGTCTTCTTGACGACTGCGGGGACGCCTGCCGCCACCACGTTGTCTGGAAGGTCTTCCGTCACGACGCTGCCCGCGGCAATTACGCAACCGCTGCCGATGGTAACTCCCTGCAGCACTGACACGTTCGCGCCAAACCAGCAGTTATCGCCGACAACGATGGGCAGAGCCTTCTCGAGACCCAAGTTGCGGTCCTTTGCCTTTAGGGGGTGCGAAGCGGTGTAGAAGCCGCAAAACGGCCCGATAAACACGTTGCCACCAAAGGTGATAGAGCCGCCGTCCATAAAGTAGCAGCCATGGTTTACAAAACAGCCCTCACCAAAGGTCGTCTTGCTCCCGTAGTCAAAGTAGGCAGGCGAAAGGACCGTCAGCCCCCCGGGAAGATCGGTATCGAGCAAGGACTTCAAAGCATCGAGCTGTGCGTCGCTTCCAGGTTTTGCCATATTAAAGTCATAGCAGAGCGCCTCCGCCTTCGCGCGTTGCGCCAGGAGCTCCTCGTCAAAGTTGGCATCATGCCACTCACCGCGCTCCATCTTCTCTTTCTCGGTCATTGCGCCCCCTCAAACAACATGCAGTCTTGATGCGGCAATTCTACCAGCCGATAAGCCACGGTTTTAACACGAGCACCACACCGCGCAGGGAATGACCGCAGAAGCCAAAGGTGCCCGACTCCGAACGATTGTTCGATGGATTTCGTGTTGGTTGGAATCGCCTATGGGCCGGGCTATGCTACCTTGACTATCTATATGACTTAAACGCAGCAAAGGAGCATCGAGAGAGCGAGCATGGCAAAAAACACCGCAAACTATGGTAACGACAGTATTCGTCAGCTCAAGGACGAGGAGCGCGTACGCCTGCGCCCCGCCGTCATCTTTGGCTCTGACGGGCTCGACGGCTGCGCGCATGCCGCCTTCGAGATCCTGTCCAACGCCGTTGACGAGGCGCGCCAGGGCTACGGCAAGCTCATCACCCTTACCGCCTTTCGCGATGGCTCCATTCAGGTAGAGGACAACGGCCGTGGCTGCCCGCTCGACTGGAACCCTTCCGAGAAGCGCTTTAACTGGGAGCTCGTCTTCTGCGAGCTCTACGCCGGCGGCAAGTACAACAACAACCAGGGCGGCGACTACGACTTCTCGCTCGGCACCAACGGCCTGGGCTCGTGCGCGACCCAGTACGCTTCCGAGTACATGGACGTCACCGTTTGGCGCGACGGTAACAAGTACTCTCTGCACTTTAAGAAAGGCAAGGTCGTCGGCGCCAAAAAGAAGGCACTCGAGATTGAGCCCAGCGACGAGGACCGCACCGGCACCACCATCAAGTGGCGCCCCGATCTTGAGGTCTTTACCTCGATCAGCATTCCCCACGACTGGTATCGCGAGACCATGCGCCGCCAGGCCGTGGTCAACGCCAACGTGACCTTCCGCCTGCGCATCGAGGACGACAACGGCGAGTTTTCCGAAGAGGATTTTTGCTACCCCAAGGGCATCGAGGACTACGTGCTCGAGAAGGTCGGCACCGACTATCTCACCGAGCCCTTCTTTATCGAAGCCGACCGTCGCGGTCGCGATCGCGAGGACCTGCCCGATTACAACGTAAAAATCACTGCTTGCATGTGCTTCTCGCGCACCTTCATGATGCAGGAGTACTACCACAACTCATCGTGGCTCGAGAACGGCGGCTCACCCGAGAAGGCGGCCCGTAGCGCTCTGACCAGCGCCATCGATGCCTACATTAAGCAACAGGGCAAATACAACAAAAACGAAAGCGGCATTAAGTGGCAAGACGTCCAGGACTGCCTGGTACTGGTGACCAACTGCTTCTCCACCCAGACGTCCTACGAGAACCAGACCAAAAAGGCCATCAATAACCGCTTTATCCAGCAGGCCATGACGGCATTCTTTAAGGAGCGCCTCTCGACCTACTTGATCGAGAACAAAGATGCCGCCAACAAGATCATGGAGCAGGTGCTCATCAATAAGCGTTCGCGCGAGAACGCCGAAAAGACGCGCCAGAGCATCAAAACCAACCTGCAGCAGAAGACCGACATGGCCAACCGCGTGCAGAAGTTCATCGACTGCCGTTCCAAGGACAAAAACCGTCGCGAGATCTACATCGTAGAGGGCGACTCGGCAGCTGGCGCCATCCGAACGTCGCGCGACGCCGAGTTCCAGGGCGTTATGCCCGTCCGCGGCAAGATCCTCAACTGCCTAAAGGAGGACTACCCGCGCATCTTTAAGTCCGACATCATCATGGACCTTATGCGCGTGCTGGGCTGCGGTGTGGAGATCAAGGACAAGCGCATCAAGAACCTTGGTGCCTTCGACCTGGACAACCTCAACTGGAACAAGGTCATCATCTGTACGGACGCCGACGTCGACGGTTATCACATCCGCACGCTCGTGCTCACCATGCTCTACCGCCTGGTGCCCACGCTTATCGACGAGGGCTACGTGTATATCGCCGAGTCACCGCTCTACGAGATCAACTGCAAAGAGAAGACCTACTTTGCCTACACCGAACTCGAGAAGAACGGCATTCTTAAGGAGATCGGCGACCAGAAGTGCTCGATCAACCGCTCCAAGGGTCTTGGTGAGAACGATCCGGACATGATGTGGCTCACCACCATGAACCCCGAGACGCGTCGCCTGATCAAGGTGGAGCCCGAGGACGTCACCAAGATGGAAACCATGTTCAACCTGTTGCTGGGCAACGACGAGGCAGGCCGCAAGCGCCATATCTCCGAGCACGGCAAGGAATACCTGGACCAGCTGGACCTGCAATAGCAGCACATCGATAACGACGGCCCATAAGAAGTTCAAGAGGAAATCGTGGCAAAGAAGAAGACGAAGAACCAGCCAAAGAAAAAGCAGGTCAACGCCGAGAACGTCATCGGCCTGCACTCCGAGGTCACCGATCAGCCAATCACGCAGACGCTCGAGGTCAACTACATGCCCTACGCCATGAGCGTCAACGTCTCGCGTGCATTCCCCGAGATCGACGGCTTTAAGCCCTCGCATCGCAAGCTGCTCTACACTATGTACAAGATGGGTCTGCTCAAGGGCGAGCGCCAGAAGAGCGCCAACATCGTGGGTCAGACCATGAAGCTCAACCCGCACGGCGACGCCGCGATCTACGAGACGATGGTGCGCCTGGCGACGGGTAACGAAGCGCTGCTTGCCCCCTTCGTGGAGTCGAAGGGCAACTTTGGCAAGTACTATTCGGGCGACCTGAGCTACGCCGCCTCGCGTTACACCGAGGCCAAGCTCTCCCCCATCAGCGCCGAGATCTTCAAGGACATCGACAAGGACCCGGTCGACTTCGTCGACAGCTACGACGGTGCCATGAAGGAGCCGCGTCTGCTGCCCACCACGTTCCCCAACATCCTCGTCTCGGCCAACAAGGGCATCGGCGTCGCTATGGCGTCCGATATCTGCGGCTTCAACCTCAACGAGGTCTGCACCGCCACGATGCACTACCTGAAGGACCCCGACTGCGATCTGCTCGAGTACATGCCCATGCCCGATTTCTCGACCGGCGGCGAGATTATCTACCGCCGCGAGGAGATGGAGAAGATCATCGAGACCGGTCTTGGCAGCTTCCAGATTCGCTCCCGCTGGCGCTGGATTCCCGAAGAGCGCATCATCGAGGTGTACGAGATCCCCTACACCACCAAGACCGATGTCATCATCGAACGCATCGTCAAGCTCTCCAAGGAGGGCAAGGTCAAGGAGATCGCCGACATCCGCGACGAGACCGACCTTTCGGGTCTACGCATCGCCATCGACCTTAAGCGCGGCGTCGACCCCGACAAGCTCATGGCCAAGCTCTATCGCTCGACCACGCTGCAGGATTCGTTCTCGTGCAACTTCAACGTGCTCGTCGACGGCTATCCCCGTGTTATGGGCGTGCGCCAGATTCTGCACGAGTGGGTCAAGTGGCGTATTGCGTCCACGCGTCGCCGCATTAACTTTGACCTGGGCAAAAAGTCCGAGCGCCTGCACCTGCTGCACGGCCTTGAGGCAATTCTGCTCGACATCGACAAGGCCATCGCCATCATCCGCGGCACTAAGCTCGAGGCAGAGGTTGTACCCAACCTTATGAAGGGTTTCGACATCGACGAGACCCAGGCCGAGTTTGTCGCCGAGCTTAAGCTCCGCAACATCAACGAGGAGTACATCCTCAACCGCACCAAGGACATCGCCAAGCTCGAGGGCGAGATTGCCGAGCTTGAGGAGATCCTCTCCAGCGAGGAGAACATCAAGAAGGTCATCAGCGACGAGCTGGCAGCGGTCAACAAGAAGTACGTGATGCCGCGCCGCACGGGCAGGATCGAGCCCCATGAGGTTATCGAGGTAAGCTTGGAGCCCGAGGTCGAGGAGTACCCGGTCACCATCATGCTCTCGCGCGATGGCTACCTAAAGAAGATGACGGACCGCGTGCTCAAGAAGGCGACCACGCTCAAGTACAAGGACGGCGACAAACCCTTTATCGAGTTCCCGTCCTCCAACACCCACGAGCTGCTGGTCTTTACCAACAAGAGCCAGGTGTACAAGTGCAAGGTCGCGGCGTTTGAGGACACCAAGTCGGCCCAGCTGGGCTCGTACCTTCCGACCGATCTTGAGATGGAACCCGACGAGAGCGTCATCTGGGTCATCGACCCCGAGGACTACAAGGCCGACGTGCTGTTCGTCTTTGAGAACGGCCGCGTGGTGCGTGTCGCGCTTTCTGGATACGCTACCAAGACCAACCGCAAGCGCCTTAAGAACGCCATCTACGGCGGCAGCAAGCTGCTGTATGCGCAGGTGCTCAAGGAGGACCGCGACCTCGCGCTGGTCTCGAGCGACTACCGCCTGATGAACTTCAACACGTCGCTGCTCAAGACCAAGACGACCACCAACACGCAGGGCGTCCAGGCCTTTACGGCCAAGAAGGGCCGCTCGGTCACCACCGTCGGCACGACCGAGGAAATCCTTGGCGCCGGCGTCTCGGCCGAGAAGTTCACCGCGCAGAGCCTGCCCTCCGCCGGCGCCCTCATGAAGGAAAATGACATGCCGAGTTTGTTTGACTAAAACAACGGCGACTAAACCGTCATGGTTTTACAAAGCAGCGGGGCCCGGAGCGCAGTAAACGCTGCGCCCCGGGCCCCATGCATTACACCAGCATCATCCCTATAGACAAAATGCCGCATAAAGCGGAACAGACATAAGCCCATCATTCATTCCAAAGGGCTTAGTCGATAGCCTGATAAGGCGCACGCCCGGATGGGTCTTTTTAAGTGAGGACAGACTTCGAGATCTTGTGTTCTCCCCCGCCTTGACTTCAATCGCAGACAAGCATCCCTGCTTCTCTACTACAAAGTCGATTTCCGCACGATTATCTCGCGCCCAATAATGCAGTGGATAACCCATGGCTGAAAGCTGTTGGGCAACGTAGTTTTCGGTAAGTGCACCCATGAATGTGCCGCCGATACCGGCAAGAATATCGGCGCGTTGAGCACCGGCCTTGGAGACCAGCAGCCCTGTATCCGCCTGATAGATTTTAAAAGCAGAAGGGTTAACGAAGGCCTCTAAGGGGCTTTCGATCTGCCCGACTAGGCTGCAGCGCGCCACCGTACCCGACAATACAAGCCAATCGAGAGCATCTCCAAAGAGAGACGCATTGCCCCCCGCTCGCACTACCTTGTATTGAAATTTACGATTCTCTTTGGCAAGCTGCTGTGGAATGGAATCGAAGCACGCACGCGTCTTTGCACTCAAGCGTTCATCAGCATATTTATTGGTGTCGGCGGAATATCCGTCGAGAATAATCCGATGCTTTTCGGCCACATCAATGATTGACTGATCATCGATGTACGTTTGGACCGCCTCGGGCATTCCGCCAACAACAAGATACTGTCGATAGAGCCCAAGCGCCTTTTCATGAAGGCTTGGCGCAAGAGGACCCATTATCTCGAATGATGAGCGTATCTCGTCGACCAGCTGATCGTGCCCCATCGCCCAGAGAAACTCCTCGAAATCGAGTGGAGTCATCTCAATCAAGTCGGTCTTTCCGACGGGGAACGAATACGACTGATGGTTAATGGCAACCCCAAGAAGCGACCCGGCAGCCGCAACGTAATACTCGGGAGCATCTTCGCAAAAGTATTTAAGGGAAGTGAGCGCTTCCTCGCATGCCTGGATCTCGTCAATGAACAGTAAGGTTTTGCCAGGCACGATACGCTGTCCCGTACGAGCCTCGATCGCACGTACGATCGAATGAGGGTCAAGACCGCCCGAAAAATCCGCTCGCGCCGACCGGTCGTTCTCAAGATTAACGTAGACAACCGATTCGAAAAGATCCTGGGCGTACGTTCTGAGCAAATAGGTCTTGCCACACTGGCGCACGCCTTTGACCAGCAAAGGTTTTCTATCAGCTCTGTCTCGCCATTCCCTAAGGAGCTCGTCTGCCTTGCGACGCATACGTAACCTTCCCTCATGAACTTCTATTTGACAATATTTTAACGCGGATTAATTTGTTTTCAGTTATTTTTCTGCGTTTAATAATTGTTCTATACGCGCTTGAGGGAATGCGCCCCTATTCATGTACTCGCGCTACATTCGATTGCACGAGACACCAGCGAAAGGGACCCAATGCAGAACGATAAAAACGGCATTGCACAGCTCACCCCGGAGCAGATCACGCTCTTCAACGCCATGTTCGGTATGCAGAGCTAGCCAAAATGGATGCAAGCGGTGGCTGACGGAATTGTCCGCGGGAGCATCAACGCATGGCAATCAGCACTCCTCTTGGTAAGGGCAGCAAGCATTTCCGCTAGTGCTGATTGCCATGCAATCTTCTTGTTCATAGCTGCGCCGCCTGCCTGAAATGACCCGCAGTCAAGATGAACTGCAGGAATCATGGCGAGTCGTAACCGCTCGCAAGCCTCCTTCGGAATAGGTGCTGAGCAGTTCCTGGGCATGGGTGAACTCGGGTCCCCGCCTCCAACCGAGCAGGCGGTTGACCGCGAGATTTCCCTGAACGCTGTGGACAAAGAGCAGATAAGCGTCCTCGCGCGAAAGCCCGGTCTTCTCCATCATCTGGGGAACGACCTGCTCTGCCCCGCGCTCGATGACGCGCTGCGCCACGCGGGCGTACGCGTCGTCATCCGAGTAGAGCAGATAATAGTCATCGTTTGCCGGTGCCCGCTGGCAAAGGGCCCCCGACTCCGCCCCCTCGAGCGGAGGTGCCGCCGCCAGAGCCTCATCGATAAGCACATCAAGCAGCGCAAACTTATCCTCGTAATGCAGATAGAACGTACCGCGGTTGATATCCGCGCGGCGGCAGATATCCGCCACCGTCATCTTTGCGAAGCCGACCTCGGCCAGCAGCGCAAAGAACGCCTCCCGTATGACCGAAAGCGTATAGCGTCGGCGACGATCGATCTTCCCCGCTTCCATGGCTCCTCCAATTGCAACGCTCAACAATGCCCGGCAGACGTTTGTTTATCGACAGCGCCTCAAAGCTGTTCATTGCTCTCACGCAAATCAACATTGATACTTTTTATAGACACCTGTTCATTGTAGCCGAAAGAGAGCTTTGCATGACTTTTTACGAGAAACTCGTCGTCGAACTCACCAACCGGTCGTTTTCCCATCAGGCAGCCTACCGCGGCGGTGGCACGCCCTACGACCTGAGTGACTGCGAACCTAAACCCTACGACCGGCAGATCGAGGACTTTGCCCGCATGATCGATGAGGCCGATTGCGTGCTTGTGGGCGGTGCCTCCGGTCTCTCCGCGGCGGGCGGCGGCGACTTCTACTACGAGGACAACGCGACCTATCGCAGGCATTTCGGCAAATTCGCCGAGCGCTACGGTTTCAAGGGCGCTTTCGAGGGGTCGTTCTACCGCTGGCCCACCGCCGAGGCGCGCTGGGGATACCTCGCCACCTTCCTCGACACCACGCTCAACGCCCCGCTGCGCAAGCCCTACAGGGACCTCGACGCCATTCTCGCCGAGAAGGATTTCTTCGTGCTCACCACCAACCAGGACACGCAGTTTGTGAAGCTCTATCCCTGGGAGAAAGTGGCAGAGATCCAAGGCGACCACCGCTTCTTTCAGTGCTCCCGCTGTTGCACCGACGCGGTGTGGGATGCGGTCGAGCCGGTCTCCAACATGGTAGAGGCCATGGGAGACGGCCTTGAGGTTCCGACAGAGCTCGTGCCGCGCTGCCCGCACTGCGGGGCAGAGGCGTTCCCCTGGGTTCGCGGCTACGGCAACTTCCTGCAGGGCGAACTCTACGAGGAGCAGTACCGCAAGGTGTCCGACTGGCTCGACGCGCACGCACGGCAGAGGATCCTCTTCCTCGAGCTGGGTGTGGGCCGCATGACGCCCGCGTTTATCCAGGAGCCGTTCTGGGCCCTCACGGCGCAGTTACCGCAGGCCAGCTACATCGCCGTAAACAACAAGACGCAGTTTCTCCCCCGCGCGATCGAGGATCGGGGGCTCGCCGTTCGCGCCGACATCGCCGACGTGCTTGCCGACGTGCGCAAGACGCTGGGGAGGTAGCGCATGGAGACGGCGAAAGCAGTTCGCATAGGCAGGGCGCTAGCCGAAGCGGATCTTGTCATCATCGGCGCTAGCAACGGACTGGACATGGCAGAGGGGCTCAACCTTTTCTGCGCCGATGCTCATTTCCAAGAGGCGTACGGGGACCTCGCCCAGGCAGACGGCATCGGCTGCATACTGCAGGGGCTTGCCTCCCCGGATGCCAGCGTGCGACGCCGATGGGCCGAGCGGTTTCATCAAAAGGAATATCTCGAATATGAGCCCAGCCCGCTCATGAACGAGCTGCGGCGTCTTACAGAGCACGCTGACACCTTCGTGATCACGTGCAATATCGACGGGCACTTCGTACGCGCAGGGTTCAACGAGAACCGCGTGCTCGAGACGGAGGGGGGCATACGCACGTCGATCGACGAGCGGCGTCTCGCCCATCCAGACGCCCTCGCCACGGCCCAGCTCGAGGAGCTCGAGCGCCTTGTGCAAGCCCATCGCAACGGCAGGGTCACCATCCTCGAACTTGGCGTGGGACTGCGCAACGGCATCATAAAGCACATGCTCGCCCAGATCGCGAACGTCTGCGAGCACGCCACCTACATCGTGTTCAACTACAGCCAGGCCATGGCGCCCGACGCCTCGTGCAAGACGATTCTCGTTGACGGCGATATGACCCCGGCTTTCGAGGAGATCGCCCGATGCCACCCCTAGAAAGAGAAGCGCGTAGGCTTCGAAGCCTTATCGACGATGCCGACGCCATCATCGTCGGCATCGGCTCGGGCATGTCGAGCGCCGCCGGGTTCAACCATTACAACCGCGCGGGCATGGCGCGCGCAGGAATGGCGGACTGGCAGCAAGCCTTTGGCTTCAAGAGCCTTTTCGACGGCTTCTACCACCTCTACCCCAGCCTCGAGCAGCAATGGGCCTACTACGCGCGATATATCGATTTCATGCTGCGCGAGCCGACCTCGCAGCCCTATCTCGACCTACGGTCCCTCATCGGCCATAAGGATTACTTCATCCTGAGCACCAATGTAGACACCCAAGTCGAGAAGACGTTTCCCACCGAGAGGATCTGCAACTATCAGGGAAGCTTCGCGCACCTTCAATGCAAGCAGCCATGCTGCGACGAGCTCTTCGAGGCGAGCCCCCTACGTCGAGCGCATGCTCGCGGGCATGGCGGGGTTCGAGATCCGCAGCGAGGATGCCCCCCGATGCCCGCACTGCGGCTGGCAGCTTGTGCCGTGGGTGCGCGACGACACGTTTCTGCAGGGTGCGGCATGGCGCGAGAGCCTCGGACGATACGAGCGCTTCGTGCGCGAGCGCAGCGATCGCCGCGTGCTGTTGCTGGAGCTTGGCGTGGGCGAGATGACCCCCGGCATCATCACGCTCCCGTTCTGGAGCATGACCGCAAAGCTGCCGGATGCGCACCTTTTGAGCGTAAACATCTCGGGCGGCTCGGCTCCGCTGCAGCTTGGAAGCAAGGCAGGGGCGATCCAGGCCGATTTGGGCGCCCTGCTCTCGGCGGCACGGACGGGCGACGAGCAGCGCAGTTCATCGCGCCGTGTTTCATGCGTGGACGCTTAAATCAAAACCACCCCTAGAAGGGGTGGTTTGCTCTTAGGGTGTAACCCTTGGATTTCCGGCACGCGTCTAAAGGCGCCGGCCCTCACGGGGTTCGGGCCGCACTGCAGATTGACCCGTGACGGGCCGGTCAAACCGGCGCTATTTACGCCCCGGCCCCCTATCGAAGGGGTCCTCGTACTCCTTGGCGCTCAGCCGGTCGAGCGCGATGTCGGCCTTCTCCTGCTCCCGGATGTACTTCGCGATCGTGGCCTCGTTCAGGCCGACGGTGGACACGCAGTGGCCCTCGGCCCAGAACTTCCTGTTGCCGAATTTGTACTTCATGTTCGCGTGCCTGTCGAATACCATCAGCGAGCTCTTCCCCTTCAGGTAGCCCATCACGCTGGACACGCTGTACTTCGGCGGTATCGCCAGCAGCATGTGGACGTGGTCGGGCATCAGGTGCCCCTCGATGACCTCTATCCCCTTGTACTGGCAGAGCTTCCTGAAGATCTCCCCAAGGTCGGACCTTATTTGGTTGTAGATGACTTTGCGCCTATACTTCGGCGTGAACACGACGTGGTACTTGCACGTCCACTTCGTGTGCGACAGGCCGTAGGCCTTCTGGGCCATACGCCACCACCGCCCTCTCGACTCGGATTCCTTGCGGCCTGAACAATCGCAAGTGTCCGGCGAGGGGGCGGCTTTGTAAAGCCGTTTGGCCCCACCCGCATAGCGGGTGGTTTCTGATGCGGCGCGCTGCGCGCCCCGCACAGGCTAAAGCCTGTAAATAAAAATACCCCCGATTCCAAGTGGAAATCGGGGGTATCTCATCGGGTGGCTTTCAAGCAGTTTGCAAAACTGCAGGTCGCAGACCTTCATTGCTAGTAGGAGAAATGAGTAGTCTCGGGTGGCTTGCCCATGAGTTGACGAATAAGTTGGAGCTTCGCCATTGGCTCAATCGCTTCGCGCGCTCGATAAACTTGTTTAGTAAAAGGCGGATCGGTCACCGATGGACGCACGACGAGAAACACGTACCTCCAGTGGTTCAAGCACGGCGCGCGTGAGGATCTCTGCAAGCAACCGCCTGGTACGCTACTGTTGCCAGCGTGGCTTAGCGGACTGGCGAATCCCGCCCCGTGCGCGTCATCATCCAATCAAATGCCCTGGCAAGCAGCAGCACCGCCAATCACGCTACGTTCTTACGGCGCCCTCTGCGATAAAATTAGCGAATTGTGTTTTCACCTCGCAGCTACGGAGACATTAGATGATTACTCTGGACAATCTTCGCGACGCACTTAGGGCTCTGTGCTACGAGCCCTCGGGCGACGGCACCGTTTATCAGAAATCCTGGGAAGAGACCAGCGCGCAAATCACGGTCGATTTTTCCAAGAAACGCATCGGCTACCCGAAAGACCTGGGGTTCAAAGTCAACAAAGACACAACTTGTAACTTTTCCGATAACGAGAACTTCGTCGTACTCGCCTGCGTAACCATGCTCCTCGACAAAGGATATCGCCCCGAATCACTTGAGCTGGAGCGCGAATGGGCCCTTGGGCACGAACAAAAGAGCGGCCGCGCTGATATCTGCATTAATGACGAGAGGGGCGACACACTCGCAATCGTCGAATGCAAGACCCCTGGAACCGAGTTCAAAAACGAATTCAAGAACATGCAGTCAGACGGAGGGCAACTCCTCTCCTATTGGCAACAAGAGCGCGCGACTCGCTGGTTGGTACTCTTTGCATGCGATTTCATCAACAACGAAATCGTGCCAGACCAGGTTTCAATTAACTGCAGCGATGACGAGAACTTCATCGCGCTCGCCAAACGCGATGACACCATTGCGCTCTACCGCGACGCCCATACAGTGGAACAGCTCCATCAAGTTTGGACGGAAACGTACAACCAACAAGTCGAGGGAAACATCCTCTTTGGCGATAGGTCGACGGCATACCACCCGATGGTTCCTCCCCTTCTCAAGAAGGACCTTGTCGACTTCAGGGCCGAAGACAGCATCGTCAACCGCTTCGAGGAAATCCTCCGCCACAACAACGTCTCCGATAAAGAGAACGCCTTCAATCGCCTTATCGCGCTCTTTATCGCGAAGCTCCAAGACGAGCTCTCGAAAATGCCAACCCAGGAGATTGAGTTCCAATACCGCCAAGGACGCGACACCTACGAAACGCTCCAGGACAGGCTCCAGAGACTCCACTCAGACGGCATGAGAAAGCTCATGCGGGAAGAGGTCCTGTACGTTCCCAACGACTACGCCGAAAACCTCATAAGCAACTATACGGGCCAGCACCGCAAGAAGCTCATCGAGGAGCTGAACGGCACGCTGCGCAAGCTCAAGTTCTATACCAACAATGACTTTGCGCTCAAAGACGTCCACAACGAGGAACTCTTTCTTCAGAACGGCAAGGTACTCGTAGAGACGGTGCAACTTCTACAGCCGTATCGCATCGTAGGAACTCAAGACATTCAATTCTTGGGCGACCTCTTCGAACAGCTCCTTAATCAGGGCTTTAAGCAAAACGAGGGCCAATTCTTCACACCTGTGCCCATCACCCGTTTTATTTGGAAGTCACTCCCACTCGACAGCATCGTGCAGGACGAGGCTGGTGCCGTGCACTATCCACGCGTTATCGATTACGCCTGTGGCGCGGGGCACTTTCTCACAGAAGGATTCGAAGAAATCTCCGACGCCGCATGCCAATATGATCCGACCATAGAGGATGACCTCGGAGACGCCGACTGGGTCAGAGACAATCTCGTCGGCATCGAGAAGGACTATCGACTCGCTCGCGTTTCCAAGGTCTCGTCCTACATGCATGGCGCAGGGCAGAGCAACGTGGTCTTCGGCGACGGACTTGAAAATTATCCCGACAAGGGAATCGACAGCCGAACCGACAGGGGACGCTTCGACATTCTTGTCGCCAATCCCCCGTACTCTGTAGCGGCCTTCAAACCGCATCTCAAGCTTCACAACAACGAACTCAAAGTGCTGGAAACCATCAGCGATAGCGGCTCGGAAATCGAGACCCTCTTTGTCGAGCGTGCGGCACAGCTTGTTCGGCCCGGAGGCTACGCCGCCATCGTCCTCCCCACCTCGATCCTCGACAAGAGCACGAGCTCGAGTTTCATGGCCGCACGCGATGTGCTTTTGAGCTCCTTCGAGATCGTCTCCATCGCCAGGTTTGGATCAGGCACATTCGCGGCCACAGGAACAAACGTCGCAATTATGTTCCTACGTCGCTTTGACGAGATCCCGCCCCGCAATGCGAACGCACTTGATTTCGTTGACGCTGTTTTTGAGCGCAGGAAGCTCACTGGCTGGAGAGACGAAAGCGCTTTCAACGCTTATCTCGGCACAATTAATGTAGACGGAGATACTTACCGGGCTTTTCTCGCAGGAGAGGCTAACTGGAACGAATGGGCAAACACTCGCCACTTCAGCGTTTATTGCCATCTTTTCGAATCATCGAAGGAGCTCAAGACCCTTCGGAAGAGCAAGACTTGGAAGGCGGCCGACAAGAACTCACGGCTCAAAGCAGAGAACGAGCTGTTCTATCGCCATGCGCACAAGGAAGAGCGCAAACGCCTGCGCGTTTGGGGTCTCGTCTGCGGTGAACAGACGCTCATCATCAACTCACCTAACACGACCAAGGAAATCGCCTCTTTCCTTGGCTACAAATGGAGCAATCGCAAAGGCAACGAGGGGATACAGCCCATCGATGGTGAGGGCGTGCTCTATTCGGACAACGAATCGGACGACACGAACTCGCTAAGCGGCATCATCAGAGCATGGTTCTCCGGCGAGCAGGTTGAGCCCGGCGACCTTGCCCAGTACTACTACTATGCCAAGACCGCCGATTTCATTGACTTTGATGCCGATAAGTTCGACGAGACTCTTACGATTCCCCGCTCTTTCTACAAGCCCCGCTCGTTCGCCCAGGGCACCGTAGTCAAGACGCTTAGAGACATCACATCCTACGTTACCAACAGCGTGGCCCAGAGTTCCATCACCACCGACACTTACGTAACAACGGAAAACATGGTCAAGGACCGTGGCGGCATAACCACCTATAGTGGAGAGCTTCCGGCAAGTGCTGGCACCGCATACAAGAAGGGAGACACGCTCGTCTCCAATATTCGCCCCTATCTGCAGAAGATTTGGCTCGCAGACCGCGATGGGGCGTGCTCCAAGGACGTTTTGGTATTCCGAAGCATAAATACCGACAGCCTATTGCCCGAGTTTCTCCATCTGCTCCTGTGGCAGAAGGACTTCTTCGACTACGATATGTCCACCTTCACGGGAACCGGCAGGCCTCGCGGAGACAAGGATGAGCTGCTCAAATACCCCATCCCAGTCCCGACGCTCTCCGAGCAGAGAGCCCTCATCGACGATTTCAATCGCTTAACAGATGAAATCAATAGCAAACGACAGCAAATCGCCGCTCTCAAGGAGAGCGTCAAATCACGGTTTGTCGAGATGTTTAGAACCAAGACACACGCATCATGGCCAATCGAAACAATCGGCAACTACAGCATAGAAATGCACTACGGCACTTCAGCAAAAGCCGGCGCCGATGGCGATTATGTCTACATCCGAATGAACAATATCACCGACGACGGCATCCTTGACCTAACCGATACAAAGCGAATCACCCTAAAGGGCCAAGCTCTCGAAAATGCTACCGTCCGCTATGGCGATATGCTTTTTAATCGAACCAACAGCATTGACAAGGTTAGGAAAACTTGCGTTTTTCATCAGTCAGAGACCATGGTTATTGCTGGGTACATCGTGTGCGTAAGGTTCGCTGACCACAGCTCTGCCGAATATGTATCTGGTTACCTGAATTCAAAGGAAGGAAAGCGAGTCCTTCGTAATATAGCGAAGGGAAGTGTCCATCAGGCAAATATCAGCGCAGCAGACTTGGCCGCTATTCCCATTGCAATTCCCCCGTTGTCCCTCCAACAGGAGTTCGCCGACTTCGCTGCCGAGGCGGACAAATCGCAATTTGCACTCGAGCAAGAGGTCGACGCCCTTTCCGCAGAGCGCGACGCCCTTCTAGACCGATTCCTCGCGTGATACGTTCCTCCCATCCATATCGGGATGGGAGGAACTGATGCACACGACGATCGAAATAGCAAACGCGGTTCTCACAAAAATGCAGGCACTCGTTAGCGGCGAAGTGCTTTCGTATCTCGAGAGCGTCCTTATGAGCGAACTCAGGGGCATCGAACTTGAAGTGAACGCGCTCAGCAATGTCGAAGACGAGGCCTCAAAGTACATGGAGCGATTCCTCGCAGCCAAAACCATCGAGGGATGCTCGCCTAAGACCATCAGGTACTACAAGGCCACACTTACAAGGGCGCTCGAAGCAATCAAAAAACCAATTGTCCGGATTAGTTCAGATGACTTACGAACATACCTGAGCGAATATCCCATGGGTAATAACGCAGGGAGCATCACCGTCGACAACGTCAGGCGCATCCTGTCGTCATTCTTCTCTTGGCTTGAAGACGAGAACCATATACTCAAAAGCCCTGCACGACGCATTAAAAAGATTCGCTCAAAGAGAACGGTCAAGTCCGTATATTCTGATGAAGAACTTATAGCCCTCACAGACGCCTGTTCTTGCAAGAGGGATCTGGCAATCATCAACCTTCTTAGTTCAACAGGGATGAGAATAGGCGAACTCGTCTCGCTCAATCGAGAAGACGTTGATCTAAATCGGCGAGAGTGCATTGTACTCGGAAAGGGCAACAAAGAGAGAGTCGTCTATTTTGATGCGACTACAAAGCTGCACCTAAACAACTACCTGCAAGAACGCAGCGATAACGTCGCCGCGCTATTCTGTAGTCTCACAAAGCCGAGTTCTAGGCTGCAAGTAAGCGGAGTCGAGCTCCGCCTTCGCTCCTTGGGAACAAAAGCAGGCGTCAAACACGTCCACCCACATAAGTTCAGGAGAACGCTGGCCACCAAAGCAATTGGAAAAGGAATGCCCATCGAGCAGGTGCAGAAGCTGCTTGGCCATCAAAAGATTGATACAACGTTGATGTACGCAATGGTCGATCAGGACAACGTAAGGGACTCTCATAGAAGGTATATCTGTTAAGTCAAATCACGGTTTGTAGAGGTATTTGGCGATCCGGTCGATGGTAAAAAATGGCCTTTCGTTAGGCTTGAAGACCTCTGTACCAAGTTGGGTTCCGGAGCAACGCCACGAGGTGGCAAAACGGCATACAAGGCCGAAGGTGTTCCGCTGGTCAGAAGTACGAATGTTCACAACGGTCGTTTCGTGTGGAAGGACCTTGCTTGTATTGATGATGAACAAGCCGCAAAACTAGAAGGCGTCACGCTGATGAAGGGTGACGTGCTTCTGAATATTACTGGCGCTTCGGTTGCTCGTTCATGTCTTTTGCCAGATGAATTGGCTGGTGGACGTGTTAATCAGCATGTCTCAATTGTCAGAGTCGACCAAAAACGGATGCTGCCGGTGCTATTGAACACGGTGCTGATCAGCGATTCGTATCAGAGACTCCTGCTAAACGGCTCAAGAGCGGCTGGAGCAACAAGGGAGGCAATTACCAAAGAAGCTCTAAAGAGAATGACGGTTCCCTTGCCTCCCCTTGAGCTTCAGCAAGAGTTCGCCTCTTTCGTCGCTCAGGTCGACAAATCGCAATTTATCATCCACCAAGATCTTCACGGCTTTTGAAAAGACAGATAGTTACATGTCCAACGCTACAGAAGCCCGAGGACCGTCGCCTTTGATAGCATCTCGTAGGCTCGCGGATATGTCTCTTTGTCGCGCTCGGCCATAAATGCCCAGTTCGCCGTCACGTCAGCCGCCCTCACCATAGCCACCTTGGAGGAGTCGACATAGGAGACTGGAATCTTGGGCAGCCAGTCGCTAAATACAGGAGGGTAGGAGGTCTGCCACGTTGGGTTGAACATGCCGCAGCGCAGCTCCTCATCAACCGATTCTGCCAGGTTGTACTTTCCGTCGATCGAAGTCGAATGCTCGTCAACCACAACAGAAACTGCATCAACCTCGCTCGCGGCAATTCCCTGAAGCCTCAGCGCGTCAACGATGCCGGACTTCACGCCACGCTTTAGAGCGTAGTCAAGATACCTTTGCTTGCGCCTTTTCGAGCTTGAATTCTCAGAGCAACTGCAACACCTCTGAGTAGTGGACCTCGTAGGGCGTCCTGAACCCCAGGCGTTTGTGGGGCCTGCGGTTGATGGCATCGTACACCCGCTCGACCTCCTCGTCCGAGACCGCAGAGAAGCCGGTCCCCTTCGGGAAGTACTCGCGCAACAGACCGTCTGTGTTTAGTCAAGCCTGATTTTCGGTTTGGGGCTGCGGTGGAAATCCTGGATCAAAAGAGGACCAGGATTTCCACCGCAGCCCCAACCCGTAAATTGAACGCTATCAAACACAGATGCCGTCGCGAAGTCGATGTCGCGCGTGACGCGGCCGTCGGGGATGCGCGCGAGCAGCCCGCTTCCGCCCTTGAGGATGAACCGGCCGTCGGGGTTGCTGAACACCCTGCACAGGAACCGGTCGCGCAAAGCCCGACGACAGCCGTCCCCAGGGTCACCGCCCCTGTCGCGAACGACCCTCTTCAGGGCCCTGTCGAGCTGACCGCCGTTCTCGTACGTCATTCTTCCCGCCTCCTAGCTAACGAACCGCACAGGCTGTCCCCCGCCGGCATCCCGGCTTTTGCCCCCCCTCGCGTCGATCTTCTCCCTCAGCGTGCCCTCGTCTTCGACGAGGCCCCTTTCGAGCGCGTCCGCGAGCACGTTCGCGACCAGGCTCAGCTCCTCCCCGGAGTCTATCAGGTCCACCACCGTGAGCCAGGGCCTCGTCGCCGGGATGTCCGAGACGATCGCCACGTCCTTCGGGTCGAGGCGGCGCTTCCTGATGATCAGGTTCGGGCGCTTAGTCTGCTTTCTCTCGGGCGTGCAGAACTCGTAGGGCGAGGGGCTGACCTCGCCGATGCCGTAGAGCCATGCAGCCGTCCCCCCCCCATGGCGACGGGCACGCCCTCGCCCGCGATGTCGCCGGGGCGCCTCCCCGGGTCGATCGACAGTCAGGCCGCGAGGACGTTCTCCTCCCGCGTGCTCGGCGAGCCGCCCATGCGGTAGGCGCCCTTCGCGAGCCTCTCTATGTTGCCGAGCCCTTCCAGCCTCGAGAGCGCGCACCACTCGACGCCGAGCACCTTCGCCTGCGCAGACGTGAAGAGCCCCCTTTGGGAAGAGGCGATATCGTTGATGGCTCGTATGGCCTCGATTAGTTTCATGCTTGCATTGTGGAAAATAATGCAACAATGCAAGCAATACGCTCAGAATACACGGCGTTATTCGGCGGCATTCGGGGTCACTGAAACTGCGGAAACCGATTTTCGCATTTCTTTATTCCCATTTGTTGACCTGGGCGAATGCAATTGAAGAGGGCTTGAATCCGCCTCGCAGTTTCAAGTCAGTTTCATCCGCTCGAAATCGGCCTTCGGGGCACCCGAATTGTGAATTATTCCCGCAGGGCCCAATTATTCCCGTACCGCCGAATACTCCGCCATACCGCTCAGTAGGGGTATACGGGAATAATTGGGTCGTTTTCCCAGGTAGAGATGCAAAAAGAAAGCCCTCGAACCAAAGGGTTCGAGGGCTGTTATTCCCACTATTTCGCTGGTGGCTTTGGTTCTGTCGTCCCGTCATTCCAGTTGCACCCAGTTTTCGGCATCGACACGGAACGCGTGCCGCCGAATGACGCGATGTCGCGTCTCGTCGGCTTCGGGGACAAAAGCTGGGACAACTTCAAAAACTTTTTTCAAACTCAGGGCTTTGAGTTTTTGTTTGGCTCTGTTAGACCAAGGTTGACATAAAAACGATGTCACCGCGAGGCGGTACCCT
>CAJKCG010000005.1:0-128991 GCA_905198355.1 uncultured Collinsella sp.
ACAGGAGGCCACTTAATGTGGCCTCCGTCGTGAGCAGGACTGTAGAGCAGGAAACTTAACCCCCCACACCCCTCACGCGGCGGGCAAACTCGCCTTGTGCTCTATCACGCTAAAGTGTATGATTCTGAACGTTACATGACTCACTTTACTTAACTAAAGTGCCACCAAGGGGGAATACCATGAATACCGATATGTCTCGTCGTCAGTTTGTTGGTCTAGCCGGCTCGTTTGCCACGGTGCTTGGCCTTGGTCTTGTCGGCTGCGGCGGTGGTGCCGGCAAGGGCTCCGCTGCTGGTTCTGCCGCGGCCAAGGATGTGAAGGGTGCTGCGGAGTCCAAGAAGCTCGTGGTGGGCTTTGATAAGTCCTATCCTCCGTACGGCTTTGTGGGCGACGATGGCGAGTACACCGGCTTTGATCTCGATCTGGCCAAGGCTGTTGCCGATAAGCAGGGCTGGGAGGTCAAATACGAGGCCATCGACTGGGACGCCAAGGATACGCTGCTCAACTCCGGCGCCATCAACTGCATCTGGAACGGCTTTACCATGGAGGGTCGCGAGGACGACTACACGTTCTCCGAGCCGTACATGCTCAACGAGCAGGTGCTGGTGGTAAAGAAGGATGCGGGCATCAAGAGCTGGGACGATCTTGCCGGCAAGACCGTGATTACCCAGACCGATTCCGCTGCGCAGGATGTGCTCGAGGGTGACCAGAAGGATCTGGCGGCGACTTTTGCCACGCTCGACACGATCGGCGAGTACAACACGGCCTTTATGCAGCTCGAGAGCGGCGCGGTCGATGCCGTGGCTTGCGACCTTTCGATTGCCCAGTATCAGCTTGCCGCCAAGCCCGATGCTTATACGCAGCTCGACAAGCCGCTGTCCAGCGAGCACTACGCCGTCGGCTTTAAGAAGGGCGACACCAAGTCCGCCGATGCCGTGACCGAGTCGCTCAAGGCGCTCTATGAGGACGGCACGGTCAAGGACCTGTGCGATAAGTACGCAAGCTACGGCCTATCCTTCGACAACTGGGTTCTCAAATAGCGGCTTTCCCAGGCACCCGATTTTGCCGCTCAAACCGTCGCTTGCGTACATTTAGTACGCGGCGCTCCTCTTTCACGGCAAACTCGAGCACCTGGAAAACCCGCTTTAGCATTGGGTTCGCTGTTCCGTTACTGTGAAAGAGAGCTTGGGTTGTCTATTCAGGTCATGATGCAGATGCTTGGCCAGGGATTCTTGGTCAGTTTGCAGCTGTTTGTGCTGACGCTGCTGGGGTCGATTCCGCCGGGAATCCCCGTGGCGTTTATGCGCATGAGCAAAATTGCGCCGCTCCGCTGGATTGCGCGCATCTACATTTCGGTCATGCGCGGTACGCCGCTCATGCTGCAGATGTTTGCCATCTACTTTGCCCCGTACTACGTGTTTGGCATTTCGCTCACGCCCGATTCCAAGTGGACGGCGTGCGTCGTGGCGTTCATCATCAACTACGCCGGTTACTTTGCCGAGATCTATCGCTCGGGCTTGCAGTCCATTCCGCGCGGTCAATACGAGGCTGCCGAGGTGCTGGGCTATTCGCGCGTGCAGACGTTTCTGTATATCGTGATGCCGCAGGTCGCCAAGCGTATTCTGCCGGCGATGGGCAACGAGATCATCACGCTGGTCAAGGACACGTCGCTGGCGTTTGCCATTGGCGTGGGCGAGATGTTCTCGACGGCCAAGGCGCTGGTTGCCTCGCAAGTGAGCATGGTGCCGTTTGCGATTGCGGCGCTGATTTACTGGGTCTTTAACTTTGTGGTCGAGATGCTGCTGGGTGCCGCCGAAAAGAAGCTGGACTATTATCATGACTAACTCAGTGATGAAAATCGAAAGCGCGCGCAAGGCGTTTGGCGGCAATGAGGTGCTCAAGGATATCTCACTCGAGGTAAAGCGTGGCGAGGTCGTGGCGATTATCGGGCCTTCGGGCGGCGGTAAGTCCACGCTGCTGCGCTGTGCCACGCTGCTCGAGACACTCGACGGAGGCTCGCTCTCGTTTGGCGACCTTGCCGTTGCGACGGATGCGGGATCGGGCGCGGTCTATGCGAAGGGCGATGTGCCCAAGCAGGCGCGCTCGCGATTCGGCCTGGTGTTCCAAAATTACAATCTGTTCCCGCACTATACGGTGATGAAAAACATCACCGATGCCCCGATCCGCGTGCTCAAGCGCCCGCGCGAGCAGGCGGAGGCGCGTGCGCGTGAGTTGATTGTGCAGATGGGGCTTACGGGCAACGAGAACAAGGTGCCGTGTGAGCTTTCCGGCGGTCAGCAGCAGCGCGTGAGTATTGCCCGCGCCCTGGCACTCGATCCGGAAATCTTATTCTTTGACGAGCCGACTTCGGCGCTCGATCCCGAGCTGACGGCCGAGGTGCTGCGTGTCATTAAGGACCTGGCGGCGCAGAATATGACGATGGTAATCGTGACCCACGCAATGCAGTTTGCGCGCGATGTTGCCGACCGCGTGGTCTTTATGGACGGCGGTCGCATTGTCGAGGAGGGATCTGCCGAGCAGGTTATCGACCATCCGCGCGAGCAGCGCACGCGTGAGTTCTTGAGCCGTATCGAGGGATAGACTCAGGTATTTACTCAACTATTAATTGAGGCGAAGCCGCCACAGGTCTTACGGTCTGTGGCGGCTTTTTGTTTACATCGGCGGGGTTCAATAATTGCCCCACAAGCTTGTCTCTTCCTCTCGCCGCCTGTATTCATGCGCGTGCCGAAAGGTCTGCATGGACAGCCGCCCGTGAGGGTAGGGTGGTGGCATAGGACATTTGGAGGGTGAGTCGGCTCGGCTGCCGATCATGCTGCTCCCGGGACGGCACCGACCGCGAACTCTCCCCGTTGGCGTCGCGCATTGCGCGCGGCCCTGCAAGGAGGTCATCATGGGTGCTCCCAAGACCGGTAACGTAAGGAACGTGGTGCTCGTAGGCCAAGGCGGGGTGGGCAAGACTTCACTCGCCGAGGCCATGCTCCACCTTTCCGGCAAGACCGCCCGCCTTGGCGGCCACGACGGCACCAAGCCCACGCTCGACTATGACCCCGAAGAGGTCAAGCGTGCGTTTTCCATCTCGACGACCATTGCGCCGATCGACTGGAAGGGTGCTCGCATCAATGTGCTCGATGCCCCGTGCTATCCTGATTTTATCGGCGACGCCTTTGCCGCGATGAGCGTCTGCGAGACGGCCCTGTTTGTGGTCGACGCCGAGGCCGGCCCGCAGCCTACGACGGTTAAGCTCTGGTATGCCGCCGAGGATCTGCGCCTGGCGCGTGCGGTGTTCGTAAACCGCCTGTCGCGCTCCGAGGCCAGCTTTGCGACCACAATGGACCTGCTGCAGGAGCGCTTTGGTACGCGCCTGGGCGCCGTGACTCTTCCCTGGGGCGAAGGCGAGGACTTTGACGGCATCATCGACCTGGTGCGCATGAAGGCGCGCCATTGCAACGGCGCCGAGGCCGTTGAGTCGGAGATTCCCGAGGAGTATCGTGCCCAGGCCGAGGAGGCCCATGACCATCTGTGCGAGCTGGTGGCCGAGGCCGACGACGAACTGATGATGAAGTACTTGGAAGGCGAGGAGACGCTGACGCAGGAGGAGCTTGAAGGCCTGCTGTCGAAGGCGATTGCCGAGCGCATCTTTGTGCCGGTCTTTGCGGGCGATTGCATTAAGGAGCAGGGCGTCAACTCGCTGATGGACGACATCGCGACGTACTTTCCGGCGCCGACCGACTACGGCGAGATGCCGCTCATCGACGGCGATTCGCTTAAGATCTCGAGTGACGATGACCGTCCGGCGGCGTTTGTGTTTAAGACGCTGGCCGATCCGCAGCAGGGTCGCATCAGCTTTATCAAGGTGCTGACGGGTACGCTTGAGCCGGGTCTTGAGCTGATCAACGCGCGCACGCGCAAGGGCGACCGTCTGGCTCACCTGTATGTGATGTGCGGTCGCGACATGTCCGAGGTCGGTCACGCCTATGCCGGCGACATCATCGTGGCGCCCAAGCTGGCGGCCGAGACGGGCGATACGCTCTCCATTACCGGTAAGGTCGAGGCTGCGGCGTTTAAGTTCCCCAACTCTCAGTACCGCATCGCCATTGAGGCCGAGAATCGCGGCGACGAAGAGAAGCTCTACACGTTTATCGAGAAGGCTTGTAAGGCCGATCCGACCATGAGTATCGACCGCGATGAGGAGACCGGCCAGACCATTATCTCGGCGGTGGGCGAGGCGCAGGTTTCGGTCCTGCTCAACCGTTTGGAGGACCGCACCAAGGTCGCCGCCAAGAGCGTGCCGATCCGCATTCCGTATCGCGAGACCATCCGCCGCACGGCGAGCGCCCAGGGCCGCCACAAGAAGCAGACCGGTGGCGCCGGTCAGTATGGTGACTGCTGGCTGCGTGTGGAGCCGATGATTGCCGCCGACGGTACGAGCGACGGTTATGAGTTTGTGGACGAGGTCGTGGGCGGCCGCATTCCGCGCTCGCTGATCCCTGCCGTGGACAAGGGCGTCCAGGAGACTATGAAGGACGGCATCATCGCCGGCTACCCGCTCACGGGCATTCGCGTGGCTGTGTACGATGGCTCGTATCACAGCGTCGACTCCAACGAGATGGCGTTCCGCGCGGCGGCCCGCATCGGCCTGCGCAAGGCGTGCGCCGATGCCGACCCGGTGGTGCTGGAGCCCATCGAGGAAATCACGGTGACTATCCCCGAGAGCTATGCCGGCGCCGTGATGGGCGACATCTCGGCCTCGCGCGGTCGCGTGACAGGCATGGAGACCGACGAGCGCGGCGATACCGTGGTCATTGCCCAGGCCCCGCTGGCCGAGCTGACGGATTACTCGACGCGCCTGCGCTCTATCACGCGCGGCACGGGCGACTTTACCATGAAGCCCGCTGGCTACGAGCAGGTGCCTTATGACGTTCAGGCCAAGCTGGTCGAGCGCTATGAGGAGGGTCGCGCTAAGTAGGGCGGGGCTTTGCCTGCAATGTAGGTGCTGACGAAAAGGCCGCCCTGGGTAACCGGGGCGGCCTTATTTGATCCCTTGGGGACGGAGGAAAACGGATCATTTTTTGGGTTACGGGCGGCGCGGTCGGCCCTAGTCTCCGGATGCCTGATTGCGGCCGGTGGCGTAGTCGATCTGCACATGCGGCTGCAGGTTGTAGCAGTATGCGTGGAAGCAGAGGGCCTTGCCGTGGTCCTCGACCGATTGCGCCTCGAGGCGCACGCCGCGGCAGACAAGTTCCTCTTCGTTATACATGGGCGTGACGCGATAGAGAACATGGTTGCCCGTATCGCGAATATAGTTGAGAATCTGCTCTTCAAACGGTAGCATGCCCGTCTCGTTGAGATAGCGCGTGCCGGTGAGGAGATTCTTACGGTTGGCGTTTTCGCCGCAGAGCGACCAGGCGATAAGGTGGCAGCGGTTGTAGAGGCTCTGGCCCGGAATAAAGTCGTAGCGCTGCTGACGCCATCCAGCGGGATGGATACGCGAGATATCGCCGCGCTCGCCTTGACCGAGCGACTCGGGGCCTACGCAGGCGAGCGCTTTGCGGGTGCGGCCCAGGCTGTCGAGCTTGGAGAATTTCTTAAAGCAGCCCTCTTCGGTGGCCCGTTCGTACTCATCGAGCGTGAACGACGGCGTGCCGAGCGGATGCGTGCCGTCGGCGCGGAGGGCAACGTAGGGGTTGCCGGCGTAGTCGGGAATGCTGGTGAGGTATACGCCGCGCGCGCGGTTGAGGTCGGGGTTTTCCACTTCGTCGACGGGGGTGGTGGAGCTGTCCTCGGCAACGTTGCCGTTGGTGTTGATCGTGGCGGATTCGGAGCCATCGCCGGAGTCCTCGGAGCTCGCTGTTCCCGATTCGAGCCGGGCGACCAAGTCCGCCTCGTCATCGGTGCGGCTGGGGCTCTCGTTTTGCTTCTCGGCCAGGGCCGCCGCCTGTTCATCGCTTTGCGGCGACAGCAGCTTGGGCGCCCCGTCAAGCGATCCCGTAAACAGTGCAAACCCCAGCACCACGGCGGTGCCGATGGAAAGTACTTGCTTGTAGGCGGACTTGCGCGACATTGAGGCTCCTGGAGGGACGGTTGGGAATCTACCAGTCTAGCAGGAGCCGGCAGGGGCCGTTCTATCGAACAAATACTTAAGATTTGGGACAAACACTCCTGATTTATTTGTCCCGCGGTCTAGATCGAGGTGGAGTCGAGCCAGTTGAGCTTGCACTCGAGAATGCGCTGCTCGCCGGGTTCGCTGCTGCCGTCAAGTAGGGCGAGCAGCATCTCGGCTGCTTCGCGACCTTCCTGGTCGACGGGCTCGATGATGGTGGAGACGGTCGGTGTGGTGAGGTTAGTCCAGTCTTCGCAGTTGAGTCCCAAAAGGCCGATTTGCTGCGGAAGCAGATGGGCCATGGGCTGAAGTGCCTTGTAGACGCGGGGGAGCGCCCATTGGTTTTGGACAAAGATGAGCGTGCGCTTGGCGGGGTTGAACTTGTATTTAAAGTATTCGGTGAGCTCGTTGATTGACGGCTTGTTGTGATCGATGGGGATGGCTTTGTAGAGCTGCCCATTCGCGGCTAATGCCTCGGCATATCCCTGAAAACGTTCCATGCGGGTGCGCATTTCGGTCATATTGGCGGCAATGGAGAAAAAGTCCTCGTAGCCGGCATCGAGAAGCGCCTGCGTGGCGTTGTACACGCCGTCGTAGAGGTTGGTTTTGATCCAGCTGGTGCCTGGGCTGTAGATGGCCGCGTCAAAAAAGACGACGGGCTTGCCGGCGCGTCTAATGCGGTCGTGCACGGCTTTGAAGTTTGCCGTGGGCTGGATGATAAAGCCATCGACGCCCAGCGAGAGCATCTTGTCGACGTACATGAGCTCGGTCTCGGGGTTAAAGTTGCTCGTGCAAACGACCGTCTGGTAGCCCGCGGGGAGCATGACCTGCTCCATGCCGTTGAGGACGAGGCCCGCCCACTTGTTGGTGTTATCCAAAATGATGATGGCAATGACGTGGGTCTGTTTGCCGGTGAGCGTTTGCGCTTGGGCGTTGGGAACGTATCCGAGTTCCTTGATGACGCGCGCAATCTTTGCCTGCGTCTTCTCGCTAAGCTTTTCTCGTTTGTCGTTGAGGTAATACGAGACGCTTGCCGTCGAGGTTCCCGCCTCTCGAGCGACGTCTGCGATCGTAACGCGCTGTTTTGCCACAGCGACTCCTTCCGACAGATGAGCATTTTCCAACATGATGACTTTGAGTCTTGGTGAGGGATACGCTTCGGTGAGCGACTTTTTCCTTTCATATGAGTATGCAACAAATGCGGTATACGGGTGGGGTCGAAATTTGTGACCGGCATGCGCATCTGCCGTCTACCGAGAAAATCAAATACTTCTTGACTTTTGAAATCGAGGGTAAAATCGCAGGATTCATTTTTGGTTAAACGCATAACTAAATCGCATAACCAACGCTCTGACCTGCGCGTTTACCGAAATAAGCTGGCATTAAGAAAAACGAGCACCTATATTGGTCTTGTCGAAAAGACAGCAAGTCCAAACGGCAGGGGATGCTCCGGAGGCCTCCGCAAACGGTGTCTTGCGCACGCAACTCTATGAAAAGAGGGAAGCAATGAAGATCGTAGGCGTTGCCGCCTGTACCGTGGGTATTGCCCACACGTATATGGCCCAGAAGGCGATTCAAGATGAATGCGCCGCCCGTGGCATCGAGTGCAAAGTCGAGGCTCAGGGTGGTCTGGGCATCGAGAACGAGCTGACGCAGGAAGACGTGGATTCCGCCGACCTGGTCCTGGAGTCCGTCGACGTGGGTGTCGAGAATGAGGACCGTTTTGAGCAGAAGATGGCCGAGGGCAAGTTCCTCAAGGTCGGTACCTCGGATGTAATCGCCGATCCGGTGAAGATCATTGACCAGGCCGTTGAGATCATCAAGGCGACGGGTGGCGCCGTTGACGCGCCCAAGGCCGAGGCCAAGGCAGAGAAGAAGGCCGTCTCCGCTGCCCCGCAGGCCCCGACACCGGCGTCCAAGCAGTCCATCTTTGCCGATCCTGGCAAGACGCTGCTCAATGCATTCAATACCGGCGTTTCCTATTTTATCCCCATCGTCGTTATCGGTGGCGTGTTCCTCGCCTTCTCGTTGGCATCCGGTACTGCCGGTGCTAGCGGCATGGAGGTCACCAACCCGTTGATGGTGAGCCTTAACACCATCGGCATGGCCGGCATCTCTATGATGATTCCGGTGCTTGCGGCATACATCGCTTACTCGATGGCCGGCAAGCCCGCACTTGCCCCTGGCTTCGTCCTGGGCTACTTGGTCAACAACGCCGTCGTCACCCCGAGCGGCAACAGTGTTTCGACTGGCTTCTTGGGTGCCATGATCATGGCTGTCATCTGCGGTTACTTTGTCCGCTGGATGAAGACCTGGAAGGTCAACAACACCATCCAGACCATCATGCCGATCCTGATCATCCCGATTCTGACCTCGCTCGTCCTTGGCATGGCATACATTTACATCCTGGCCACGCCGCTTGGCTTTGTGATGGATTGGCTCACCAGCGTGCTCGGTAGCCTGCAGGGCGGCTCCGCCGTCGTCCTGGGCCTGGTCATTGGTGTTATGACCGCCTTCGATATGGGTGGCCCCATCAACAAGACCGCTTCGACCTTTACCATGGCCATCATGGCCTCCGGCATCTACGGCCCCAACGGTATGTTCCGCGTCGCCGTCGCCATTCCCCCGATTGCTTGCGGCCTTGCTGCGCTCATCGCCAAGAACAAGTTCGATGACGCCGACCGTCAGATGGGCATCTCCGCACTGTTCATGGGCTGCATCGGTATTACCGAGGGCGCTATCCCCTTCGCGGTCAAGGACCTCGGTCACACCCTTCCCGGCATCTGCATCGGCTCTGCCGTGGGTGCGGCGCTCGCCGCCTTCCAGGGTATCGACTGCTACGTCCCGCACGGTGGCTTTATCGTCGCCCTTGCCACCAACAACGTCGCGCTGTTCTGCCTGGACATCGTGATTGGCTCCGTGGTCGCCGCTGCAATCCTGATTGCCATGAAGCCCACGCTCGATAAGCAGGCCAAGTAAACCTTTAAGGACTCCGGTTGTGCGGAGGGATGGATTTGACTCCGCACAACCGCCCCTACACAACAAAATCCATCCGTACTGATAGGGCCCGCATCTGGGTCCCAGGGAACTTTTGTCAAAAATCCTCTGGAGAAGGAGAACAAAATGTCCAACCTTACCATCCGCCAGGCCGTTCAGGGCATGCTCAAGCTGCAGGATAGCGGCGATCACGCAACCATGGTCGGCATTGGCCCCATGAGCCCCAACCTGATTCAGGCCGTGTTCGAGCTTGCCAAGGACGAGGATTTCCCGCCCATGTTTATCGCTAGCCGCAACCAGGTCGATATGGACGAGATGGGCGCCGGCTACGTCAACGGTTGGGACCAGACGCGCTTTGCCGCCGACATCAAGAAGGTTGCCGACGAGGTGGGTTACACCGGTCCGTACTACCTGTGCCGCGATCACGGCGGTCCGTGGCAGCGCGACGAGGAGCGTAACGCCCACCTGCCCGAGGACGAGGCCATGGAGCTCGCCCGCAAGTCCTTTGTCGCCGACATGGAGGCGGGCTTTGACCTGCTGATGGTCGATCCCACCAAGGACCCCTATCAGATCGGCAAGGTTATTCCGCTCGACGTGGTGCTTCGCCGTACGATCGATCTTATCGACTACCTTGAGCAATACCGTCGCGAGCATAACCTGCCCGAGGTTGCCTATGAGGTCGGTACCGAGGAGACCAATGGCGGCTTGACCTCTACCGATAAGTACGAGGAGTTCATTTCTCAGCTGCAGCCCGAGCTCGAGAAGCGCGGCTGCCCCATGCCCACCTTTATCGTCGGCCAGACCGGCACCCTTACCCGCTGGACGGAGCAGGTCGGTCACTACAACTTCAAGAACGCTCGCGAGCTTGCCGATATGGCCAAGCGCTACGGCGTGGGTCTGAAGGAGCACAACGCCGACTACCTGGATGACGCGACGCTGCTCGAGCATATCCCGGCACACGTGACCGCCTCCAACGTTGCTCCGCAGTATGGCACCGAGGAGACCCGCGCTTACCTCAAACTCTGCGCTACCGAGCAGATTCTGGTCGACAACGGCCTGTGCGACGATCCCTCCGACCTGTATCACACGCTGCTGGTCAAGGCTATCAAGACCGAGCGTTGGCGCAAGTGGATGACTGGCGACGACGTCAACCTGCAGGTTGACGACATCCTGGCTGACGACGAACTCAGCCTGAAGATTCTGGATGTCTCCGGCCACTACGCCTTTAACGATCCCGAGGTCAAGGAGCAGGTCGAGAAACTCTATCGCAACCTCGCTGCCCAGGACATCGACGGCAAGCGCTTTGTGATCGAGCACATCAAGCGCCCGATCAAGCAGTACGTCGTCGGTCTTAACCTCAAGGGCGTCACGAGCCGCATCGAGAAGGCTCTCTAAGTAGCTTTTCCTACACGACGCCGGGTCCGGGGCATGTCCCAGCTGCGGGCCCGGCACATAGGACAAAGGGACATCCCCTTTGTCCTATTTTTTGAGTTTTGGATTCCTTAGAAGGAGTTTGCACCATGAAGTTCTTTATCGATACCGCCAACCTTGACGAGATCGCCGAGGCCAAGAGCTGGGGCTGCCTGGCCGGTGTTACCACCAATCCGTCCCTGTATGCCAAGACCGGCGGTAAGCTCGCCGACTTTGAGCCCCATATGCTCAAGATTGCCGAGCTCTGCGAGGGTCTGCCCGTGTCTGCCGAGTCTACCGCCACCACGGCCGAGGGCATGATCGAGGAGGGCAAGCGCCTTGCCGCTCTGGCTCCCAACATCGTGGTTAAGCTTCCCGTGTGCGAGGCCGGCCTCGCCGCCTGCCGCGCGTTGGCCGATGCAGGCGTGCGCGTCAACATGACGCTTGTCTTCTCGCCGACGCAGGCCCTCATGGCCGCCAACGCCGGTGCCCGCTACATCAGCCCGTTTGTGGGACGCTTCGACGACATCGCCGAGGACGGTATCTCGCAGCTCGACAACGTTGTGACCTGCATCAAGAACTATGACTGGACCGGCAAGAACGTCGACGACACCGTCGAGATCATCACCGCATCTGTCCGCACGCCCAATCACGTGACCCAGGCGGCGCTGCTCGGTGCCGATATCGCGACCGTCCCCATGGTCGCTCTCAAGAAGTGCCTGCATCACCCGCTGACCGACCAGGGCCTCGCCTCTTTTGAGGCTGACTGGCAGAAGGTCGTCGCTCAGGCTTAACGAGTGGATTGCCCCGGCATCGCGTCATCCGGTGCCGGGGTTGTTCTCAAGAGAGGAATTCGTATGACCAACCAGGAGCTGGCGAAGGTCGCCAATGAGGTCAGGAAGGGTGTCGTGACTGCGGTGCACGCGGCCAAGTCGGGACATCCGGGTGGATCGCTCGGTGCTGCCGACATCATGACGTATCTGTACTTTGAGGAAATGAATATCGATCCTGCCGACCCTCACAAGGCCGATCGAGACCGCTTTGTGCTCTCCAAGGGTCACGCGGCGCCGGGCCTGTATTCGGTGTTGGCAAATCGCGGCTATTTTCCCGTCGAAGAGCTCGAGACGCTCCGCCATATTGGCAGCCGACTGCAGGGCCATCCCAACATGAACGACACCCCGGGTGTTGATATGTCCACCGGATCGCTCGGTCAGGGTATCTCCGCCGCGGTTGGAATGGCACTCGCCGCAAAGCACTGGGGTGACAGCTACCGCGTCTACACGCTGTTGGGCGACGGTGAGTGCGAGGAAGGCCAGGTGTGGGAGGCGGCAATGTTCGCCGGCAACCACGACCTGGATAACCTTGTCGCTATCGTCGATCACAATGGCCTGCAAATTGACGGCAGTATCGACGAAGTTAACTCGGCTATGCCGCTTGCCGACAAGTTCCGCGCCTTTAAGTGGCATGTGATCGAGCTAGCCGATGGCAATGACATGGCGCAGATTGAGGCGGCTTTCGCCGAGGCTCGCGAGGTGACCGGCGCGCCCGTCGCTATCATCGCCGAGACGGTGAAGGGCAAGGGCGTCTCCTTTATGGAAAACCAGGTGGGCTGGCACGGCAAGGCACCCAACGATGAACAGTTTGAGCAGGCCATGGCCGAGCTCGCAGCAGCAGGGGAGGAGCTCTAATGGCAGACGTCAAGAAAGTCGCCACGCGCGTTAGCTATGGCGAGGCGCTTGTCGAGCTGGGCAATGAGCACGATGACTTTGTGGTTCTCGATGCCGACCTGGCCGCCGCCACGCAGACGGGTAAGTTTAAGACTGCCCATCCTGAGCGCTTTTACGATGCCGGCATCGCCGAGAGCAACCTGATGGGTCTTGCCGCCGGCATCGCGACCACGGGCCGCGTTGCTTTTGCGAGCACCTTTGCGATGTTTGCCGCCGGTCGCGCCTACGAGCAGGTCCGCAATTCCATTGGCTACCCGCACCTCAACGTCAAGATTGGCGCCACCCATGCCGGCATTTCGGTGGGCGAGGACGGCGCCACGCACCAGTGCTGCGAGGATATCGCACTCATGCGTACGATTCCGGGTATGACGGTGGTCGTTCCCGCCGACGATGTCGAGGCCCGCGCCTGTGTGCGCGCCGCCTATGAGTTTGAGGGGCCGGTCTACATGCGCTTCGGCCGCCTGGCAACACCGGTCATCAACGATCACGAGGACTACGAGTTCAAGATCGGCCGCGGTGTTGTTGTACGGGAGGGCTCTGATGTCACGATCGTCGCGTGCGGTCTCATGGTCGCTGAGGCACTCGCTGCTGCCGAGGCGCTCGCTGCCGACGGCATCGATGCTGAGGTCATCAACATGCATACGATCAAACCGCTCGATGAGCGTTTGGTGGTTGCCAGCGCCAAGAAGACCGGTCGCGTGGTCACCGCCGAGGAGCATTCGATTATCGGTGGTCTTGGCGAGGCCGTTGCCTCGGTGCTCGCGGAGCAGCATCCAGTGCCGATGCGTCGCGTCGGCGTGCGCGATGTGTACGGCGAGTCCGGCCCTGCGGTCGATTTGCTGCATAAGTACGGTTTGGACGCCGACGGCATCGAAGCTGCGGTCAGGTCCGTGTTGTAAGGAAGGCTTTCCATGGGGTTTGTATCTGCCAACCAAGTGACGATTGGCTACGCCGCCGCCTCGCGCGAGGACGCGCTGCATTATCTGTCCGAGCAGGCTGTTGAGCTTGGTTTTGCCGATGACGCGTCTGCTGTAGAGGCGGCTTTTATTGCTCGCGAAAACGAGGCCGAGACTGGCCTCGTCGCCGGTTTTGCCGTTCCGCATGCCAAGAGCGATGCGATCCATACGCCGGGCGTGGCCGTGCTCAAGCTGTCCGAGCCTGTTGAGTGGCCGAGCTTTGATGGCGTGCCCGTCGATGTGGCGCTCGCGCTGTACGTGCCCGCCGGCGAAGCGGGAACCACGCACCTGCGTCTGCTCTCCAAGGCTGCCGTGATGCTGATGGATGCTGGCTTCCGTGACAGGGTGCGCGAAAGCACCGATCCTGTCGAGATTGCCGAGCTCATCAACGCCGGGCTCGAGGGCTAGAACGGGCTCTCCGTTCCATTAATCGATCCTTCTCCAAGGAAAAGGGCCGCGACGCTATAGGCGTCGCGGCCCTGTCTGCGTTTCCCCAGATAAAACCTGCCAAAATAAACCTGTCCCTTTTTGGTAGGTTAAACGGCGTAACTTAAAGGTTCATGTTGCCGTGGATGTAGGGGGTGACCTCGGGGGAGATATGGCCGCAGCCCAGCTCGCGCAGCGTGGACTCGATGGCGGCGGGCAGCGGGGTCTTGCCTTCGGCGTCGACGGCGGCACCGCTGAGGGCGGCGATCTTGGCGACGTCTGCCGGCTCGGCCTCGATATGCATGCAGCCGCCGACGAGGCGTGCGCGGACCTGGTCCAGGCCAAGGTCGTGTAGGTAGTCCTCACAGGTGCGGATTACATCGACCTTCTCGCGCGTGAGCTCCTCGCCCGTGGGGACTCGCGTGGCCAGGCAGGCTCCTGCCGGCAGGTTCCAGACGGGGTATCCCCAGGCGCGTAGCAGCTCGCGCTCCTCGTCCTTGGTAAAGCCGACCTCCATAAGCGGCGAGCGCACGCCGAGCTCCTGGGCGGCGCGCATGCCGGGGCGGTAGTCGCCGCGGTCGCTTGCGTTGCTGCCGTCGATGACGGTGGGAAAGCCCAGCGACTTGGCGTGGTTGACGATGGCGGTAAAGCCGGCGCGCTTGCAGTGGTAGCAGCGGTCGGCGTCGTTGCAGGCTACCTGGGGGAGCTGCAGCTGATCGACCGAGAGGTTGAGTACGGGAAGCTTAAAATGCGGCCCCTCATCGGCCTGCCCGTCAACCGCCCGCTCAAACGAAGCCTGCTCGGGCGTGCCGATGAGCGGCGTGGTGAGGTGAATGAGAAGCGTGCTGGCGGGCATGATGCGGGCGCAGACCGCGGCCAAAAAGCTGCTGTCGACGCCACCGGAAAAGCCGATGGCGACGCGTCCGTATGCTAAAAGCAGCTGCTCGAGCGCTGCGAGTTTGTCCTGAAGCCCCTCTGCGGGTGCGGTGGTGTCTGAAAGCATAAGTCGATCCTTGCCGTTGAGTACTCGGTCGAAAACTATAATCCTACCGAGTCGCTTGTCATAAGACTTCTATCTATGTAACGAAAGTGCAATATGCTATATACGTTATATACAAGTTTACAGGTGCGGTAAAGTTGCGGGAGTACAGCAGCGCGAAGCGATGGGGGACCGATATGATCAAGGCCGTTATTTTTGACATGGACGGAACGCTGGTCGATACCGAGCGTTTGGGTATCAAGGCGTGGAAGGCGGGCGCGGCCGAGCTGGGATTCGCGATTGATGATGCGCTGATCCATCAGTTTATCGGTCGCACGCTGCCCGATGTCATGGAGATCCTTGATGAGCATTACGGCAGCTGCGAAACCGCTGAGGCAATCTATCGTCGCCATAGGGAGATTCGCGACGAGATGGTCAAGACCGATCTGGAGCTTAAGGACGGTGCCGCCGAGTGCCTCGACGAGCTGCTGGCTGCGGGCTATCACGTGGGTCTTGCGACGTCATCGCGCCACGTTACGGCCGAGCGCAACCTCAAGACGGTTGGCCTCTTTGACAAGTTTGAGACGGTGACCTGCGGCGAGGACGTCGTGCGCGGCAAGCCCGACCCCGAGATGTACCTGCTCGCCTGCGAGCGCGCGGGCTTTGCCCCCGAGGAGTGCGCCGTGGTCGAGGACTCACGCAACGGTTGCGTCTCGGGCATCACGGCCGGTTGCCATGTGTTTGCCGTTCCCGACATCGTGCCGCTGCCGCAGGACGTGGTGGACGGCTGCGAGGCTGTGCTCGATACGCTGTTCGATCTGACGGCCGCGGTCAAGGTCGTGTGTTAGCGTTCGCACGCGAGTCGCCATGCCCCGCGCCCGATCCCGCAGGACGGCGACGGCAACGGCGCCCGCGCGGAGGCACTGTTCTAAAAAATGGAATTGAATCCATTTTTGCAAAAAAGCTAATGAAAAATGGATTACATTCCATAAAAATCCGTAGCCGCAGGTTCGGCTAAACGGGGAAGGCCCGTGGGGTCAGCAAAAACGCCGCAGCGGGGCTGTTTCCGTTGCGGCGTTTTTTTTGTTACAGGTAGGCGCCCAGGTTGATGTCGGTTGTCGGGACTATGGGTTGGCCCGTCGGATGCGGCTTGGCATTTTGGGTGCTTACGCGCTCGAGCAAGAAGGGACGCACGATTTCCTGACGGTTGATGTCCTCGGTGGCCGTGACCGTGGTGACGGTGCGCGCGGCGGAGCCGATGCGGACTCGTTTGGTCTTGGCGGCAGGTTTATCCTCGATTTGTTCCATGAGCAGCTGCACGCCCTTGCGGCCGATCTCGTAGCCCGGTGGTGCTACCGTGGTGAGGGGGACCGATCCGCTCCAGGCAAGCGGGTTGCCATCGCAGCCGGCCACGCGGACCTGCTCGGGGACGGAGATGCCTTTGTCTATCAGCGCCGAGATAACGCCCGACGCCAGTACGTCGGTCAGGCCGACCACGAAGTCAGGGCGCTCGTCCGCGGGGCGCTCAGCGATTTGGGCACCGATGCCGTAGCCGTCGGCAGCGGTATTCCATTCGCCGGCGTCGATGACTTCGATCTTGATATCGGGATGCAGGGCGAGGGCCTTGTGGATGCCAAGTACGCGCAAGGTGAGCTGCATAAATGCCGCTCTGCCCACAACGGTGATATGGCGTGCGCCACGGGCAACGGCGAGCTCGGCGATAATGCGGCCTTGTGCCTCGTTGTCGGCAGCCACGTAATAACCGGGCTCGGAGCAGTGGATGTCCAGATGGACGATCGGCACGGGCACTTTAGTCATGGCCGGGTGCCAGTCGGGGGATGCCATGGGCTGAACCATGACGCCGGACATCTGAGTGCCCATAAAGTAGCGCAGGTAATGGTCTTCGAGAATGTCGTCGTTGTCGGCGTTAGCGATGAGCAAGTCATAGCCGTGCTTGCGTGCCTCGTTGTGGGCACCGCTGGCAATTTGGAGCGAAAAGCCGTGGTCGAGACGGGGGAGGACCAGGCCAAAGGACTTGGTGGTGCCGCCCGCGAGCTGACGGGCGCTTTGGTTGGGCAGGTAGCCAAGGCGATTAATGGTCTCGTTGATGAGCTTGAGGGTTTCGGGGCGCAACCTTTCGGGGTGGTTGAGCGCGTTGGATACCGTGCCCAGCGAGACCCCTGCCTCGCGCGCGACGTCGCTGATTTTTACCTTTGCCATAGCGGCCCCTTTGATGCGTTTCAAGTACAAGCCAGATTGTAGCATCGCCCGCCCCCAGGGTGTCAAAACCTGCCAATTAGGGACAGGTTTATTTTGGCAGGTTTTATCTGGGGAAACGCCGTTGCCAGCGCGACCACCACGAAGGGGGCAGGCACCTTTGTGGTGGCTTGAGCTGCCCGGGCCTTCAATTGTCTCGATCTGTAACATCTGGACGGCAAAACCGGCTCTACCTGTTACAGATCGAGACATAGTGCTGGGGCCGAACCGTAATGTCTTGATCTGTAACACTAAGCCGGCTTATTGCGGCCCAGATGTTACAGATTGAGATCTTTCGCCGGGATAGGCCGCCGCGCCGGTCCAAACCACCACAAAGGTGCCTGTCCCCTTCGTGGTGGTTTGGACCGGCTGGGCATGTGTGCATCGGGTGGTATCTAAGTTGAGATACCACTTCTGGTATATCAGCTTGCGCTTGCGTGAGTACAATACTCGAACGTTATACGTCTCAGCGCCCCCTGTGCGTGGACGTCTTGCAGTCACGCGAACGAAGGGATTTATCCTATGTGCGGAATCGTCGGCTACACCGGCTCTGATATTGCAAAGAACATCCTGGTCACAGGCCTTAAGCGCATGGAGTATCGCGGCTATGACTCCTCGGGCGTTGCGCTCGAGGTGGGCGAGGGCGCCGCGGCACACCTCGACGTCATCCGCCGCGTGGGCAAGGTTGCGGGCCTGGAGAGCGAGCTTTCCAATATCGATAGCGACGCAACCTGCGGCATCGGTCACACCCGCTGGGCCACCCACGGCAAGCCTTCTGTCGTTAACGCTCACCCCCACACCAGCTGCGACGGTCGTATCGCCATCGTCCACAACGGCATCATCGAGAACTTCGCCGAGCTGCGCGAGGAGCTGGAGGGCCGCGGCCATCACTTTAAGAGCGAGACCGATACCGAGGTCTTCGCGCATCTGATCGAAGAGGCCTATGCCGAGACACACGACCTGATGGCCTCCGTGCGCGAGGCTTGCACCCACGTGGTGGGCGCCTATGGCTTGGCCGCCGTGTGCGCCGACGAGCCTGGCGTAATCGCCGTTGCCCGCAAGGACTCCCCGATCGTGGTCGGCGTGGGCGAGACCGGCTCCTACGTTGCCTCCGACGTGATTGCGCTCATCGACGCCACCCGCGATGTCGTGGTGCTCGAGGACGGTCAGTTTGCCAAGCTCACGCCTGCGGGCGTCGAGTATACCGACGAGGCCGGCAATGTCATCGAGCCCAAGGTCACCCACATCGATTGGGATCTGGATATGGCCGAAAAGGGCGGTTATCCCGACTTTATGCTCAAAGAGATTCACGAGCAGCCGCGCGTCGTGCGCGATACGCTGGTGGGTCGCATGACCCCCGCCGGTGAGCTCGATATCGACGAGCTGGGCCTGTCCCTCGAGGAGCTCAACGATATCGACCGCGTGTATGTGATTGCCTGCGGCACCAGCTACCATGCCGGACTCATCGCTAAGAACCTTATTGAGGGCTGGGCTCGTATTCCTACCGAGGTCGAGGCTGCCAGCGAGTTCCGCTACCGCAACCCCATCATCACACCGACGACGCTCGTCGTTGCCGTGTCCCAGTCGGGCGAGACGGCCGATACCCTCGCCGCCATTCGTGACGCGCGTATCAAGGGCGCCAAGGTCTTTGGCATCACCAACGTGGTGGGTAGCCCCGTGGCGCGCGAGAGCGACGGCGTCATCTACACCAAGGCCAACAAGGAGATCGCGGTCGCCTCGACCAAGAGCTTCATCGGTCAGGTCGTTAGCCTCACGCTTTTGGCCCTGCTGCTGGCGCAGGTCAAGTACCGCCTGACCACCAAACAGGCACGCATGATGTTCCGCGAGCTTTCCGATACGGCCGAGCAGATCCAGTGGATTTTGGACACGCAGACCGAGGCCGTTCATGAGGCCGCCCTGCTGTGCAAGGACGCGCAGTCGGCACTGTTTGTGGGCCGCGGTATGGGCGCTGCCATCTCCTACGAGGGCGCGCTCAAGCTCAAGGAGGTCAGCTACCTGCACGCCGAGGCCTACGCCGCCGGCGAGATGAAGCACGGCCCCATCGCGCTGATCGATCCGGGCTTCCCCGTCATCGCCGTGGCCACCAAGAGTGCCACCTACGACAAAACCGTGTCGAACCTTATGGAGTGCAAGGCGCGCGGTGCCAAGGTCATCGTCGTTGCCACCGAGGGCGACGAGGAGATCAACAAGATCGCCGACTGCATCATCCGCGTGCCGGCCGTCCGCGACGTGTTCAGCCCCATCACGGCGAGCGTCCCGCTGCAGCTGCTCGCCCGCGAGGTGGCCATCCTGCGCGGTTGCGACGTTGACCAACCTCGAAACCTCGCTAAGAGCGTGACCGTCGAGTAATTGTTGTTCCGGCGTTTTACCAAACGCCGGAACTGCTCGACGCTGCGCGAGCCGCATTCACGCCAATCTGACGTTCAATTTCGAGGGCGCGACCAGAAGGTCAGCGCCCTCTCATTTCACGTCACCTTGGCGCAAATGCGGCTCGCTCGCTGTTGGTGACTGACATCAGGTGCTCCGTTGTCGAAACGCGCTAACAAGAAGGGCCCGGCTCCGTTGTGGCGGAGTCGGGCCTTGTTGCGTTTGCCCAGATAAAACCTGCCAAAATAAACTTGTCCCTTTTTGGCAGGTTAGCGGAGCTTGCTGGTCTCGAAGTACTTGGGATATTGGTCCAGGACCTCGGTCTGGTTGCGGAACATCATATGCAGGTGCTTGCTGACCAAAAAGCTCGCCTCGATGGGGTCGCGACCGGCGATAGCGCGGCGGATTTTCTTGTGCTCGTTAACAATCTCCTGATTGTCGAGCCTCTGCGTGGCGGCGCGCAGCCAGCGGAAGCGCTCCAGGTCGGCATTGGTCGCCTCGAGCCACGACCACACGGTGCTGCGGCACGCGATGTTAAAGATCATGCGGTGCATGAGGTTGTCGCTTAAAAAGAAGCCGATGCGATCCTCCTCGGCCATGGTCTTTTCCTGCAGCGCGATGGCTCGGTCGAGCTGCTCGATGCCTGCCGAGGTGGCACGGGCGCAGCACTCTACAATCACCTGCTTTTCCAGGTGTTCGCGAATGTAGCAGGCGCTCTCGGCAAGAGTGAGGTTGATGGGCGAGACATAGGTGCCGCTTTGGGGCACGGTACGCACCAGGCCCTCTTGCGCCAGACGCACCAGCGCCTCGCGCACAGGGGTGCGCCCCATATCCAGGTCGTCACAAAGCTGCTTGACACCCAGTTTTTCGCCCGGTTTGTAGTCCAGGTAGACGATTTTGCGTCGAATGGTGTGGTAGGACTGGTCCTGTAGGCTCGTTTCCTGCTCGCCGACGTGCATCGATTCTTCCATAGTGCCTCGCAACCGTTCTATCACACTGATATGTCAGCTGTTAATTATGCCGCGAATCGGCTCTCCGCGGTGGGTAATTCGACTGTTGCCCAAGAACTATTGCGGCATCTTGGTCTGTGTTTACGCATGGCTGTGCTCAACGTTGCCGTATCATAAGCCGTCGCAAACGTGAAATAGAAAGAAGGAATCCCATATGCAACTGGCAAATATCGTACGCGAGCGCTGGAAGGGCGTTTTGTTCTGCCTGATCATCGCCATTCCCGCAACGCTGCTCGGCAAGCAGATCGAGGTGGTCGGCGGGCCGGTATTCGCCATCCTCATCGGCATGGTTCTGGCACTTGTCTTTCCCAAGCATCGTCGTGAGCCGCTTGCCGCCGGCGTTACCTATACGTCTAAAAAGATCTTGCAGTATGCGGTCATCCTGCTTGGCTTTGGCATGAACCTCTCCCAGATTCTGTCCAAGGGCGCCCAGTCGCTGCCGATTATCGTGGCGACGATCTCGACCTCGCTTGTCATCGCCTTTGTGCTCTGCCGCGTTATGAACGTGCCGGGTAAGATCTCGACGCTTGTGGGTGTGGGTTCGTCGATTTGCGGCGGTTCTGCCATCGCCGCGACCGCACCCGTCATCGATGCCGACGATCGCGAGATTGCCCAGGCTATTTCGGTCATCTTCCTGTTTAACGTTATCGCGGCGCTCGTGTTTCCGACGCTCGGTGGTATGCTCGGGCTGACCAACGAGGGCTTTGGCCTGTTTGCCGGCACCGCCATCAACGACACCTCGTCCGTAACGGCTGCGGCGAGTGCTTGGGACAGTATGCATCCCGGTGCCAATGTGCTCGAGAGCGCCACGGTGGTCAAGCTCACCAGGACGCTGGCCATTATTCCCATCACGTTGGTCCTCGCATGCTGGCAGATGCATCTGGCGCGTAAGGCCGGCGGCGACGCCAAAAGCACGTTTTCGCTTAAACGCGCGTTTCCCATGTTCGTGCTGTTCTTTGTGCTGGCAAGCGTGGTCACCACGGTGTTTCAGCTTCCCACGTCCATTACGGCGCCCATCAAGGAGCTTTCGAAGTTCTTTATCGTGATGGCCATGGCGGCTATTGGCTTTAATACCGATATCGTCGAGCTGGTCAAAAAGGGCGGCAAGCCCATCGCGCTGGGCTTTTGCTGCTGGATTGGCATTGCGTGCATGAGCTTGGGAATGCAGCACGTGCTGGGAATCTGGTAGAGAAGTAGCTTATTCGCGTGCTGGTTGCTGGTTGCTGGTGAGCGCAAGCCTGCGGTGGAGCGATAGGAGCTCTTGCGGGTATGGCTTGTCCGCAGGTTTATAAGTCCCGAAGAGCTCTTATCGCCCCGCCAGGATGGCGATGCGGGGCAACACCTATACTCGCAGGACGGCGCTTTCTGCCCTATAGTGTTTGGTGAGCAATATCGTTCAATTTTGAAACACTCGGTCGTGCGACCGTCGGCGGTTGCACGTCGCCGCGGACAGGGGCAAATCATGGATAGCGATGCCAAGCTGAACATCTTGACCGAGGCCCTGGCTGCTGCCGGGGCCTCGGCATTGGCAATCGATGCGCGTGGGGACGTCGCGATTTCGACCATGAATGACGCGGCGCTTGAGCGGGATGTGGCAGCTTTTGTTGCCGAACGCCTCGACCGTATAGGAGACGGCGCGCGTCTGGTTATGGGGCGTGCGGGTACGCGCCTGAGCCTGACCGTTCGCCCCGCCGACAAAGAGGGCGGGGGCCTTTGGGTCGTCGTGGTCCGCGAGGTGCGCGGCGCCGCGGCGCACGCGGGCATCGAGTGGCTCAACGCCGACGAAGTTGAGGCCCGCTACGAATCGAGCGCGTACGGCATCGTTGAGGGGCCTGCCTCGGTGGCTGCGCCGGTCGCCGAGAGCTACGCGCGCGGTGTGCCCCTTATGCTCGAGGGCGAGCTGGGAACGGGTCAGGTCGAGATTGCCATGCGCCTCTATCTGGACGGTCCTTTTGTCGATCAGCCCTTTGTTGCCGTTGCGCTCGATGAGCTAACGGATCGCGGCTGGCGCCATCTGCTCAAAAGCGCCGAATCGCCGTTGTTCCAAACGGGGCTGACGCTTTGCATTGAGGGCTGGAACACGGTTGGCCCCCAGCGTCTCCGCGAGCTCGTTTCCACGATGGCCGACACCGCGTTGGCGACGCGCTGCCATGTGGTGCTGACGGCGAATGACATGCCGGGCGGCAGCGAAAGTGATCAAGCCGCCTTTGTGACCGAGCGCTTCGCCTGTGCGGTGAGCGTGGCGCCGGCAATCGTCGAGCAGGGAGCCACGTCGCAAAAGATTGCGCGCTATTTGGAATATCTCGCTGGTGCATTTGGGACGGCAGCGCCCACGCTGTCTGCCGCGGCGACGAAGGCGCTCGATGCTTACCGCTGGCCGCGCAATTATCTGCAGCTCCGCGAGGTCTCGGAACGACTGTATATATTGGTGGGGGCGGGCACGGTGGATCGCGCTGTGGCGGAGGAAGTGCTAGCCCAAGAGGACGTGATTAAGACCGCAACCTTTGGCGCCCCGACACTCGAAAGCGACCTGTATATCCTGCGACCGCTGGCCGATACCGAGCGAGATATCGCGCATCTGGTTGTAGATCATCTCCACGGCAACCGAACCCGTGCGGCGGAGGTGCTGGGCATAAGCCGAACAACGCTGTGGCGCTTACTGAAGGACGATGACCGTTGAGCGAGGCGCCCGTGACCGCGCGCGACGCGTGTGCTACAGTCCAAAGCGTTATTGTTTCGATTTGGTTACGGCGTGCGGGGGCGTATGGCTGAGACTACAAAACCGAGCCGCAGAAGGCGGAGCGCCGCGCCGGTTAACCGACGCACAACATCGGTGACGTGGGGCAAACACGCCTCGGGGTTTGACGGCTCGTTCAAGCGCACTAAATACGGCTATCCTTCGACAGGTGCCCGCTTGGCAATGCAGGCAGAGTCCTCGCTGTGGGACCGCAAACGCGTGGTGGGTTCAAAGCTCAAGCACGACGGCACGCTCGGCTACATCAGCCGCGGGGCGGCTCGTCGCAGCGGACTCAATCCGGCTGGTTGGCATCGTTATGTTCCGATCGCGGTCGTCGTTGCAGTGATCGTCATCGCACTCGCTGCGCTTGGCTACGCCGGCGACGGTGCCAACTTGGACGCGATGTTTAAATCGCCCGAGCTCGCGCATGCAGGCACAGAAGTTGTCGAGGGCGCTCAGACCCAGACGGGCGTCGCACCCCAGCGCGGCATCGTCGCGGCGGCCTCCACCATCGCCGACGCTCAAAAGGACGAGGGCGAACAGGGCGACGGCGCCGAAACGACCCACACGAACGAAACGACGACAACTCCATCGGCAAGATAAGTTGCGAGTGGGGTGGCTAAAATAGCCCCGTCCCAAATTAGCTACCCCTATGACGCTCCTGGGTTACCTTACGTAGACGACGTTGTCGCGGCGGGGTTTGGGCTCGGGTAGCGTGTCCTCGGCATAGCCCAGAATGCAGTGACCGACACCGCGCAGGCTGCCGTCGGCGGGCAGGCTCCAGCTGGCCAGCAGCTCCAGGCCCTCGGGCGAGTCAAAGACCTCATGCGCGCGGTGAATCCAGCACGAATCGACACCCAGTGCATAGGCGGCGTTGAGCAAGTTGCCCATGGCAAGCGAGCCGTCTTCCAGATGCGTGGGCACGCTGCGGTCGACCAGCACCACCACAACGGTCTTGGCGCCATAGAAGGGGTCGCCGTTGCTGCCCATGACCTGGGCGTTGAGCCGTGAGAGACGCTCGACGGTCGCGGGGTCGGTGACGGCGACAAACGTCACCGGTTGGCGGCCCATGCCGCTCGGTGCATATTGGCCGGCTTCGATAATGCGTGCAAGCTTTTCGGCCTCGACGGGACGATCGCTGTATTTGCGGCAGCTGCGGCGGTGGATGAGTGCTTCGATAGTCTCCATGGTGTCTCCTTGCGGTGGCGTTGCAGATGCCCCGTTCATACCCGTCGGGCTCAAACGATAGACGGTCAATTGCCCGGCCAAAAGGATAGATTCCAATTGGGAAAGTAGGTTTGCATGAAAGTACCTTCAGAATGTGACAAACCGGTGGGATGATTAAACGTTTTATCCCGTCTACCCTGCGGTTTTTTACCACTTGCCTAAATGATGCGCGCATAAGCTCTGATAAAGGTTTTACTAAAGGAGTGCCAACGTTTATCAACGCGCCATGGTGGCGCCGGGCCAGGAGGTAACATCATGTTCCAGGCTGGAGATGTCGTCGAGACCGACTTCGAAGGATTCCTGAAGCTGCTGCGTTCCAAGACGCGCGCTTTCGTGTCGATCAACGATCACGAGTACTACATCACGCACACCGATGGCTATTGGCGTGTTCAGGATTGCGAGGCCCTCAACGATAAGGGCCACTTTACTGACTGCTCCGAGCTGGTCAACACGGTCTGCGAGGTCGTCGAACTGCCGTGGATCTGCGGCAAGAGCCTGCACGACAGCTTCTCGGGCGCCACGGTCTACGAGGCCGTCGCTGCGTAACAGCCAACAATCGATATTCTCTCGCAACCGCCGGCGCCGCCCCCGCGCCGGCGGTCTTTTTTGTCGATATGTTGCATAGGTCGCACGTCTTGCACGGCCGCTCTTGACGATAGTCAAAACTCGGACTAACCTGAAACTACAATTAGTCAAAACTCGGACTATCGAATGGTGGGAGAGATGGATTGCGCGGTTACGTTGGTCGATTTTGACCGGATGCTCAACGGGCTTGACCGCATCTATTCGGAGTTCGCGCGCACCTGCGGTCTTTCGGACTGCGCCTACTGGATGCTCGTCGACACGAGTGCAGCGGGCGGAAGCGTTGCCGTGAGTCGGCTGACAAGTGAATGGTTCTACAGCAAACAGACCATCAATTCGGCGATCAAGACGCTTAGGGCGCGAGGGCTTGCGACGTTGGAGTTTGCCGAGGGCAGTCGTAAGAACAAGGTTGTGCGACTGACCGAAGAAGGTATGCAGTTTGCCAAGCGCTACGCGTTGCCGGCGCAAAAAGCCGAGCAACAGGCATTCGAGGCGCTCGAGCCGTGGGAACAGCGCGAGATCATGCGCTTGGTCGGTAAGTTCTCCCATGTTCTTAATGAAGAGTGCGAGGCATTTAAACGGCAAGTGGCCGCCGAGAACGAGGCTGACGATAAGGGCGAAGGGGAGACATGCGACTCTTAATGAGGTTTATGAGGCCGTATCGCGGGCTGATTGCGGTGACGATGTTTGTGCTGCTGATAGATAACGTCGGCACGCTGTTGGTGCCTACAATGTTGGCGAATATGGTCAATACCGGAATCACGACGGGTGATGTCGACTACATCCTGCGCAACGGCCTGTACATGCTTATCGCGACCGGCATGGCCAGCGGCGGCGCGGTGCTGGGCTGCTATCTTTCGGCCCGTCTAGCGGCCAATGTGGCCTGCGACATCCGCAACGCCGTCTACGATAAGTCGCTCGAGCTGTCCGCCAGCGACTTTGAGCGCTTTGGCACGGGTTCGATGATCACACGCTCGCTCAACGACATCAACGTGATTCAGCAGGCTATCCTTCAGACGATTCAGCTAGTGCTGCCGGTGCCGTTCTTGGCCGTCGCGGGCATCATCTTTGCCTGGTTTATCGATCCTGCCATGGGCACGCTGCTGGGCGTGGTCGTTGCGGTTGTGCTGGTGGCGGCGGTCTTTACCGTTGCCAACGCCGCGCCGATCTTTATGCGCCTGCAGAGCTTTATCGACCGCATGAACGTGGTGCTGCGCGAGAACATCGTGGGCGTGCGCGTCATCCGCGCTTTTAATAAAGAGCTTCACGAGGAGCAGCGCCTGGACGAGGTGTTTAGCGATTACGCGGACAACGCCATTAAGGTCAACCACCTGTTTGTGGGCCTTGATAGCTCTACCTTCTTTTTGATGAACATTGCCGAGGTGGCGGTGCTGTGGGTGGGCGGCAACCGCGTTGGCGCCCATGCAATGCAGATTGCGAGCATCTCCGCGGTGCTGGAATATGCGCTCCTGATCCTGTTCTTTGTGATGATGGCGCAGATGGTAGTGCTGACGCTGCCGCGCGCCGCGGCGTGCCTGAACCGTGCGCAGCAGGTGTTGGAGATTGAGCCGAGCATCGTGGACGGCGAGCGTACGCTGGGTGACGGGGCGCCTGCCTCCGGGGGCGATGCGGATGCGGTCGCTGAGTTCGATCACATGTCGTTTCGTTTTGACGATGCCGATGAGGACACCCTGTGCGACCTGAGCTTTGCCTGTCGTCGCGGTCAGACGACCGCGATTGTGGGCTCGACGGGCTCGGGCAAGTCGACGGTGGCAAAGCTTCTGCTGCGTTTTCACGATGCCACCAAGGGTGCCATTCGCCTGGACGGCGTCGACCTGCGCGAGCTTTCGCAAGACGAGATTCGCGGGCGCATTGCCTACGTCCCGCAGAAGGCATGGCTGTTCTCGGGCACCGTGGCAAGCAATCTGCGCTTTGGCAACGAGGACGCGACCGAGGCGGACATGATTCATGCGCTGCAGGTTGCCCAGAGCACCTTTGTGCTCGATCAACCGCAGGGGCTCGATACCCCGGTTGCCCAGGGCGGTACGAACTTCTCGGGTGGTCAGCGCCAGCGCCTGGCCATTGCTCGCGCGCTCATGAAGCGCGCCGACCTGTATATCTTCGACGACAGTTTTTCGGCCCTGGACTTTAAGACCGATGCGGCCCTGCGCCATGCGCTGCAGGACGAGACGCGCGACGCCGCGGTGCTCATCATCGCGCAGCGCATCTCGACGATTCTGCACGCCGACCAGATTGTCGTGCTCAAGGATGGCGAGGTCGTGGGCTTGGGCACGCATGGCGAGCTTATGGAAACCTGTGAGGTATACCGCGCCATCGCGGAATCGCAAATGAAGGGAGGTGAGTAGCATGACCGGAGAGCTCAAGAAGCGCAGCGACGCTATCGATGCCGTCGTTGTGGACGCGGTCGAAGCGGTCGAGCAGGCTGCCGCGTCGACCGAGCTGGATGACGTTGCCAAGGCCGCGGCCGAGCGTGAGGCTCGCCGCCAAGCGCTGTACGAGGAAAACGAGCGTGCCGAGGACGAACGTGCCCGTGCCGAGGCAGAACGTATGCGCGACGTGGACGACGAAGACGAGGACGAGACGCCCCGGGATACCTGGGCGACGGTGCGCCGCTTGTGGGGCGAGGCCGCCGGCGACCATTGGCGCTTTTACATCGTGTTTGCGAGCATCGTGTTCTACGTCATCTTTAACACCGCCGCGCCGGCGTACAGCGCTCACGTCATCGACGAGCTGTGGGGGCATATGCAGGTGGCGTTTGCCAACGGAACCACCTTCAACATCACCTGGGAGAACTGCGGCAAGACCATCTTCGTCTACTTTATGATCTGGACTGCCGCTGCCTCGTTCTATGCGCTCCAGAGCTTTTTGATGTCGAGCGTGGCCGAACGCCTCAACCTGCGTCTACGCAACCGCATCGCACAAAAGCTCAATCTTCTGCCGCTTGCCTTCTTTGACGCGCATCGTCCCGGTGAGGTCGTCAGCCGTGCGACCAACGACTTGGACAAGATGTCCGAGAGCATGCAGCGCGGATTGCTGCAGCTGCTTGTGTCGATCGGCACCGTGACGGGTGCCATCATCATGATGTTCGTCTATAGCGTTAAGCTCACGCTCGTCTTTTTGGGCTTCACGGCCCTGTCGCTGCTGGTGACCAAAGTGGTTTCGCGCCGCACGCATGATGTAACGGGCGAACGCCAGGAGTGGGTGTCCAAGATTACGAGCGCGGTCGAGGAGGGCTACTCGGGCCGTCTGGTGATTCGCGCGTTCAACCGCGAGCGCCAGAGTTCTGCCGAGGTACACGAGGCCTCGGGCGAGCTGGCGCGTGTGAGCGTCAAGGCCGACTTTATGATTAACGCTGTGGGCCCCGCGGTTCGCTTTATCGGTCGTCTGGCGCAGATCGTGATCGCGCTCGTGGGCTGCAACATGCTGGTGGCCGGTCAGATGACTGTCGGCGTGTTCCAGGCGTTCTTCCAGTTTATCTACGAGGCGTCCGAGCCCATGACGCAGCTCTCGTTTACCTTCAACTCGCTGCAGAGCGCGCTGGCGAGTGCGGAGCGCGTGTTCGACCTGCTCGATGAGCCCGAGATGGAGGCCGATCCGCAGCCGGGCGAGGCCGCCAAGCTGCCGGGTCGCGTGGAGGGCCGCGTCTCCTTTGAGCACGTGCGCTTTGGTTATTCGCCCGACAAGCCGCTCATGCGCGACGTGTCGTTTACCGCCGAGCCGGGCCAGAAGATTGCCGTGGTGGGAACCACGGGCGCAGGCAAGACGACGCTCATCAACCTGCTCATGCGCTTTTACGAGATCGACGGCGGCCGCATTACGCTTGACGGTGTGGATACGCGCCTCATGGATCGCGGCGAGCTACGGCAGCAGTTTGGCATGGTGCTACAGGATGCCTGGCTGTTCGACGGCACGATTGCCGAGAACATCGCCTACGGCTGCCCCGAGGCAACGCGCGAGGAGATTGTTGCGGCCGCTCGCGCCGCCCAGGTCGACTTCTTTGTGCGCACCATGCCTCAGGGCTACGACACGCGCGTAGCCAACGATGCCGAAAGCATCAGCCAGGGCCAGCGTCAGCTGCTAACCATCGCACGCGTGCTGCTCAACAACCCGGCGATTCTCATCCTGGACGAGGCGACGTCGAGCGTGGATACGCGCACCGAGCTTGCCATCGGCCGCGCCATGGACGCGCTCATGCGCGGCCGCACGAGCTTTGTGATCGCGCATCGCCTGTCGACGATTGTGGATGCCGACCTGATCTTGGTTATGGATCACGGCAACATTATCGAGCAGGGAACGCACAAGGAGCTGCTGGCTGCCGAGGGCGCCTACGCCGACCTCTACCTGAGCCAATTCGCATAATGTGACAAAGGGACAGTCCCGCATGTCACATCAGAAATAAGGCGCGCCGGGGATGGATTCCCTGGCGCGCCTTTGCGTTGGCGTCAATGTTGTCGGTGGCCGTCCGCCTCTAGCGCTCGTCCACGAGCTTGGTGACGAGGGCCTTGAGCTCGGCCACCTCTCGCTCGAGTTCCTTGACGCGGCGGGCATTCTCGGTGATGCCCTGGCGGTTGAGGGCACTCTGCTCGGCGGCATCGTCGGGCATGTATTCGCGGTGCTGCTTGGCGTCGAAGCTTTCCTCGAATACGCGGCAGCCGTTGCGCTTGATGACGCGGCCCGGCACGCCCACGACGGTGCAGTTGTCGGGTACGTCCTTGACGACGACCGAGTTGCCGCCGATTTTGACGTTGTTGCCGATGCGAATGTTGCCGAGCACCTTGGCGCCTGTGCCCACGGTGACGTTGTTGCCCAGGGTGGGGTGGCGCTTGCCGGTCTCGTTGCCGGTGCCGCCAAGTGTGACGCCCTGATAGAGCACGCAGTTGTCGCCCACAATGGCGGTTTCGCCGATGACAACGCCCATGGCGTGGTCGATAAAGAAATGCTTGCCGATCTGTGCGGCAGGATGAATCTCGACGCCAGTGATATGGCGGGTGATTTGCGAGAGCACGCGGGCGAGCGAGCGATGTCCATGTTCCCACAGCCAGTGCTCGGGCACGTGGTTCCACTTGGCGTGCAGGCCGGGGTAAGAAAGGAAGATGACTAGGCCGTTTTGCGCGGCGGGGTCCTGTGCCTGGACGGTCTTGATGTCCTCGCGAATGGTATTGATAAAGCTCACCGGCCGCCCTCCCTTAGCGCCATGGCAATGCGATTCAATAAAGTATAGCGATTCGCTAGGGATTAGGAAGGACAATCTTGGCGGCATTGCGCAACAGGTGTCAGTTATGCAAACTTGCTGGTAATGGGGTCATGCTTTTGTGGGGTTGCGCACGAGGGGGCGCCGCAACCGTATACTGGTCAACTTGGACGTATCCGCGCCCACAACTGAGAGGTTTTACTTCATGGGTTTCATCAATTTTATCGCCGAGCTGCTCAAAGACCCGCGCACCGCGATTGCCAGCTGGATCGCCGCCGGCCCGCTTATGGCCTACGGCTGCGTGTTCCTGATCATCTTTATCGAGACAGGCGTGGTGTTCTTCCCGTTCCTTCCTGGCGATTCGCTGCTGTTTGCTTCGGGTTTCTTTGCCCACAACGGTGGCTTTAACATCGTGGCGCTTCTGGCCGTCGCATGGGCGGCTGCCATTTTGGGTGATCAGTGCAACTTTATGATCGGCCACTTCTTTGGCAAAAAGATCATCGCTTCGGGCAAGGTCAAGGCCATGACGCCCGAGCGCATCAAAAAGTCCGAGGACTTCTTGGACAAGTGGGGCCACCTGGCCATCTTCCTGGGCCGCTTCTTCCCGTTTATTCGCACCTTTGTGCCCTTTATCGCCGGTATGGGCGGCATGCACTGGCGTAACTTCGTTATCTTTAACGTGCTGGGCGGCATTACCTGGTCAACGCTCTTTACACTGTTGGGCTACTTCTTTGGCGGCATCCCCTTTGTGCAGGAGCACTTTGAGCTGCTGATCGTGGGCATTGTTGCCGTGTCGATCATCCCGACCGTGGTCGGTCTGGTTAAGGCTAAGCTGGGCAAAAAGAACGCGTAGCTCGAGCCAGCGCGCAAACCGTGCAGTTGAGGCCCGTCACCGTTTACGGTGGCGGGCCTCTTCAGCTTCGGTCAAATGAAAATACTTTAGTTAGTTAAAGAAAAACGTTTTATCCGACGCGCGTGCGGAGTACAATCTCGTGCATGCGAATCGACGTGCCATCGGCTTTGATGCCGTTCGCGTGTCCCGTCCGGCTCTACGCTCCGGGCGTGCGACGTTGCGACGCGGTCGGCCTCGGTCCTTGCGTGCGAGTTCGCGAGTATGCAACTGTGTATGTAAGGAGCGACATATGACTGTCGAGAAGAAGGATATCGATTGGGGTAGCCTCGGCTTTGGCTACATGAAGACCGATTACAGCTACGAGGCTCATTGGAAGGATGGCGAGTGGGACGAGGGCGGTCTGACTACCGACCACACCCTGCATGTCTCCGAGTGCGGTGGCATCTTCCATTACTGCCAGGAGGTCTTTGAGGGCCTGAAGGCTTACACCGCCGAGGACGGCAGCATCGTCTGCTTCCGTCCCGATATGAACGCCGAGCGCATGTATAACTCTGCCCAGCGCCTCGAGATGCCCCCGTTCCCCAAGGACAAGTTCGTTGAGGCCGTCAAGCAGGTCGTTTCTGCCAACGCCGCCTGGGTTCCGCCCTTCGGTTCCGGCGCGACCCTGTACGTGCGTCCGTTTATGATCGGCTCCGGTGACGTGATCGGCGTGGCTCCCGCTCCTGAGTACACGTTCCGCATTCTCGTGACCCCGGTCGGTCCGTACTTTAAGGGTGGCCTCAAGCCCGTCAAGCTGCGCGTTTCCGAGTATGACCGCGCTGCACCGCACGGCACCGGTAACATCAAGGCCGGCCTGAACTACGCCATGTCCCTTAAACCCACGATGGAGGCCCATCGCGAGGGTTATGCCGAGAACCTGTATCTCGACTCCGAGTCCCGCACCTATGTCGAGGAGACCGGCGGCGCCAACGTGCTGTTCGTGAAGGAGGACGGCACCCTCGTCGTTCCGCAGTCGCACACCGACTCCATCCTGCCCTCTATCACCCGTCGTTCGCTCGTTCAGGTTGCTCAGGACCTGGGCATTACCGTCGACCAACGCCCTGTCGAGTGGGCCGAGGTCAAGGCCGGTACCTTTGTCGAGTGCGGCCTGTGCGGCACCGCTGCCGTTATCTCCCCGGTCGGCGAGATCGACAACAAGGTTTACGGCGCCGACGAGACCGTGACCTTCCCGGCTGGCTACACCGAGATCGGCCCTGTGATGAAGAAGCTTCGCGAGACCCTGACTGGTATCCAGTCTGGTGCTGTTGAAGATAAGCACAACTGGGTTTACACCGTCGCGTAAGCTGCCATAGCTGTTCGGCCCTCGGGCCTGCGTTACCTCGGCGCTGCCGTTACGGGCAATATAGATCTGAACAAAGATGGTGCGCGGCCTTTTAGGCTGCGCATTTGTTTTGCTTCGCGCCATGTGGGGGTGGTGGCGACGTGCATTTTTGCGAGTATTCTGCAATCGAAGGCCCCTGCATACCGACCTTGGGCAAAAAATCGGGATTTCTCGATGTTTTCTACGAATGATGGGCGGGGTTATGGGCCGACAGCGTTTGATTTGCAAGGATATTTGCGCTCTTTGGCATTTATCGCGGCGCCCGAAGTCCTTGGTTATGTTGAATACTCCTAAAAATGCACGGCGCTTAGAGGGGGACTTTCGCGAAAAAGGAAACCGCCCCGTCGAAGTATGCATTCGACGGGGCGGTTTATGCATATAGCCGATTTAGGATGCGCTGCCAAACTACTAGAACTTGACGGTCGGGGCCTGGCGGGCGGCCTCAGCTGCCTCGAAGCCCTGGCGCTCCTTAAACTGGAAGATACCGGCAAAGATGACAGCCGGGAACGTCTGAATGGCGTTGTTGTAGCTGAGCACGCAATCGTTGTAGCTCTGGCGTGCATAGCTAATCTTGTTCTCGGTATCCTCGAGCGACGCCTGCAGCTGCGTAAAGTTGGTGTTTGCCTTAAGGTCGGGATAGGCCTCGGCTACGGCGAAGAGCTGGCGCAGCGCACCGGTCAGCACGTTGTCGGCTTCCATCTTGGCCTCGGGCGTGGTGGCCTTGACGGCGGTGTTACGCGCGCCGATCACGGCGGAGAGCGTCTCTTGCTCGTGCTTGGCGTAGCCCTTGACGGTCTCGACCAGGTTGGGGATCAGGTCGTTGCGGCGCTGCAGCTGCGTATCGATGTTCTGCCAGGCGTTATCGATGCGGTTACGCTTAGTGACCATGTTGTTGTAGATGCCGGCGATGGCGCAGACAATCACAATGACAACAACGATGCCGATGATGACGGTAATCATGATGTCTCCGTTTCGAATGGCCGCGGCGGCATGCGCCAGCTGCCGTTGGTATAACGCTACTAGTATACCCGCAACGTTTTGCCGTGCCGAACTTTCCGGTAAGCGTTATGTTTTCGGTGGGGTTGGCACTGGGGCAAAGCGCGCGAGGTACAGGTGTAAGATATGCGACAGATTGACGAGTATTGTCTTTGCCCTGAGGATGGCGATACGGATGGACCTTCGCATTAAGAAAACCTATCGTGCCCTGTTCGATGCTTTCACCGAGCTTCTCGAGGAGCATCGTTTTGAGGACCTGACGGTTGCCATGCTGTGCGACCGCGCCATGATTCGCCGCACGACGTTCTACAAGCACTTTCGCGACAAGAACGATTACTTTGCCTTTTATATCGATGAGCTCATGTCCGGCTTGCCGCAAAAACAGCCCGATGAGGCCGGCACAGTGTCTGCCGAGGACGTGCGCGCGCTCCGGCACGCGATTTTGGACGATGCCATGGACCTGATTCTGGCCCATGAGCAGCTCATGGACAACATTTTGGCGAGCAGCATGTCGGGAATGCTGACCAACGTTATTTGCGACCGTATTGCCCGCTCCATCCGCGAGCGTGTGATGAACGTGCTTGCCGAGGATGCCCTGGCCCCCGTGTCACTCGAGACGACGTCTGAGTTTGTCGCCGGCGGTATTATTCGACTTTTCACGATATGGTGGGAATCGGGCCACGATCTTGAGCGTCGACCCGAGATGGCCGACGTGGTCGATGCGCTGTTTGAGCGGACCATGACACCGGTGCATCACTAAAAGTGGCGGAGAGAGGGGGATTCGAACCCCCGGAACGCTCTCGCGCTCAACGGTTTTCAAGACCGCCGCATTCAACCGCTCTGCCATCTCTCCGTGAGTCGTAATGATAGCATCGTTTTGAATTTGCAACAGGGAAGGCGAACGATGACGATCACCGAAATCGACGAGAAGTTCATGCGCGAGGCGTTGGCGGAGGCGCGCGCCGCCGCGGCGGTGGGCGAGGTGCCCATCGGAGCCGTAGTGGTGCGCGACGGCGAGATCGTCGCGAGGGCGCATAATCGTCGCGAGCTCGACCAGGACCCTTCGGCGCATGCAGAGTTCGCGGCCCTGTGCGTCGCTGCCCAGGCGCTTGGCCGCTGGCGCCTTTCCGACTGTACGGTCTACGTGACGCTCGAACCCTGCTGCATGTGCGCGGGGCTTATGGTCAACGCGCGCGTGGGACGCTGCGTGTATGGCGCGAGCGACGCCAAGGCGGGCGCGTTGGGATCCCTATACGATTTGAATGCCGACTCGCGCCTGAATCATCGGTTTAATGTGACCGCCGGTGTGCTGGCAGACGAGTGTCGTGAGGTGTTGAGCAGCTATTTTAGTGGGCTGCGTGGCACCGATGGTGCTGACTGCGGTTGTGGGGCCGATCTTGGGGCACATGCCGCTCATGCCGAGGCGCTCGCGTGTGCCGAAGATATCGCCGTTGAGGCGGTCGATTTTGGTACCGCGTGCCGCCGGCCCCGCCGTGTGCTGTTGGCGATTGATTCCTTTAAGGGCAGCGTGTCGAGTGCACAGGCGGAGGCGGCGGTTGCCGAAGGCGTGCGCCGTGTGTGGTCCGATGCCCAGGTGGCCACGTTGCCGCTGGCAGATGGTGGCGAGGGAACGCTCGACGCCGTTGCCGCCTGCGGTGGCGAGCTTGTGACCTGCGAGGTGGCAGGCCCCTTGGGCGAGCGTGTGCCTGCCCGGATGCTGGTTGATGTCGAGCGCGAGTCCGCGGTCATCGAGATGGCCGAGGCGGCCGGCATCGGGTACTCGCCTTGCACGGAGTCGTCGGCGCTGGCCGCTACAACCTATGGCGTGGGCGAGCTCATGCTTCGCGCGGTTCGCACGGGCGCAAAGACTATCTATATTGGCTTGGGCGGCAGCGCCACCAACGACGGTGGCGCCGGCATGCTGCAGGCGCTGGGCGCGCGTGTGGTCGATGATCGGAACTGCGTTGTCGCCCCCGGTCTTGCGGGTCTCGAGCAGGTGGCGAGCGTTGATTTGGCGCCAGCGCTGCAGGCTTTGGATGGCGCTCGTATCGTTGTGCTTTCGGATGTAGAGAATCCACTCGTGGGACGCCGAGGCGCTCTGGCGGTGTTCGGTGGGCAGAAAGGCCTGCCGGCGGATGATGCCGAGGCGCTGAACAGGTGCGACAGCTGGATGGTCGGCTACGGTCGCTTGCTCGACGCTGCGATTGCCGGAGCTCGAGCCCAGGGATTGTTGCGCACACCTGAGAGCGCACGGACATTTGGCTCGGTGCTCGGCGTGCCCGGCGCCGGTGCCGCCGGTGGTCTGGGAGCAGCGCTGTTGGCACTCGGTGCCGAGTTGCGCTCGGGCGTGGAGACGGTGCTCGACCTCGTGGGGTTTGACGAGCGCGTGCGCGATGTCGACCTCGTCATAACGGGCGAGGGCAATATGGATGAGCAGTCCGCCGCCGGCAAGGCGCCGGTGGGTGTGGCTTGTCGTGCGAAGCGATATGGCAAGCCGGTAGCCGCTGTCGTGGGCGGTCGCGCTGACAACCTGGATGCGGTGTATGGTCAGGGCGTCGACTTGGTGCTTCCGATCTGTCGCAAGCCCATGGACCTGGAGCGGGCACTCGATCCGCAAGAAGCCGCAACCAACCTCATCTGCGCCGGCGAAGCAGCCGCTCGATCCTACGACCTCGCCCGCCTCTAAGGCCTATCTCCCTATAAGTTGCGGTGGAATACGGAGTGTTTTTGCCTTTAAGGGGCCAATTCAGTCCGTATTCCACCGCAACTTCGAGAATGGCCATTCGAGGTTGGCTGCCTTGGGTCTTGGGTCGGACCGTTTGCCACGAAATGCGGCCATCTACTACGTTAAACCGGCCACCTTCGACCATCCTGGAATTTGCAAAAACAAAATCGCAGGTAGAAAGCTTGCCGATTTTCGAAAAAGTCGGCTATGGTCGACCCCTGTGACCTAAACGTAGTAGATAGGCCCTTTTCGTGGCGCAGCGTCAGACCGGTCTTTTTGGGACTAGGAAAACACCCGTAAAGGCATGTGAATCTGAACAATTTAATCCTGCGCCCTGCGGCGCTCGATGGTGTTGTCTGGGGATCGGAGACTATGCACTTCAGGTGTTGGCGCCGCCATTTGTGTGCCATTAGTAGATTGCTCTTCGTTCAGTTGTTCGCCGATTAATCCTGCCAATTTATTACCATTTCGGGCGAAGACGTGGATTATCTCCATGATGGACCTCTTTGGGCATAATGTTGTCTTTAATCTGTCCTAATCAATAGATCGCTCTTGGGAAGAGAGGGCGACACCAGAGGGGGAGAAGGGAATTGGAGAGGAAAGTTTTCGGCGGGGGGGGGGCAGAGAGTCGCTGCTCTCTGCCTTGCGCTGGTTCTCGGCTTCGGATGTTTATCCGTCGGCGCGACGGCCGGTGTCGCATATGCGGCCACGGAATCGCGGACTGCGTATACTGCGGAGGAGTTTGAGATCACCCAGGACGGCGTGACCTATTCGTGCGAGACCACGGATAAGGGCACGGCGGAAATCACAGGTATTGTTGCCGACGACAGTGTGACCGCGGTGAGTGTGCCCAGCTCCATCGAGCATGGTGGCCAGACCTACAAAGTCACCAAACTTTATTTCTCGTCTGGTATCGTGGCCAAGAACGTTGAGCAGCTGACGCTTCCCGACACGCTCGAAAACGTGCGCGGATGGTATTTCCGAAAGTTCGCAAAGGTCAAGGAGCTCCATATCCCTGGCTCCATCAAGGACTTCAGTTGCACGCTGCAAAACGCCGGCTCGCTCGAAAAACTCTATTTCGATGAGGGCGTCGAGAAGATTAGCGCCAACTCGATGGTCACGGGCTGCAAAAGCCTTTCGGAGATCGATCTCCCCTCCACCCTCAAAATGATTTCGGGCCCGAGCGCCTTCGGGGGGGCTACGGCCCTTACAAGCATCGAGTTTCCAAAAGATGTCGCCTTCGCCGACACCATAACGGGCTTGCTCAAAGGCTGCACGTCTCTGACAAGCGTGTCGTTGCCCGCTTCGGTTACGAAGATCCCCTCGCACATGTTTGACGGATGCACCTCTCTAACGTCCGTCACCGCGCTGAGCGAAATTGAGTCCATCGGGGATGGGGCGTTTCAGAATTGCTCGAGTTTGACCGGCATCGATTTCCCGGGCACATTGACGAGCATCGGATCCTCTGCTTTCCAGGGGTGCGCCAGCCTGGTGAGCGTGCCCAATCTAAGCAAGGTGACAAACATGGGCTGGGGGGCTTTCTACAAGTGCAAAAAGCTGCGGGCGTCCGTGGATCTGTCCTCGCTTCAGAGCGTTCCGGGCTATGCGTTCTGCTACGCGCCGGTTAAGATCGTGGGGCTTTGCGACAGCCTGCAGAGTATCGGTGACTGGGCCTTTATCTGGAGCAACGTCGCCGTCCAGCTTCCCGAGACACTTGAGAAAATTGGCAACTACGCCTTCTATGGCGGCACGTTGCCGGAGCAGCTTTCCATTCCGGATTCCGTGACTTCCGTTGGCACGGCAGCCTTCTCGGGCGTAGATGGCGTGAAGGATGTGACGATCGGGCGCGGCCTCACCAAAATACCCCGGGACATGTTTGAGGGCAGCACGGTTCAAAAGATCACGATCGAAAACAGCAGGGACGACATCACCGGCTCGAAGAACCTCCCGTCCTCTGGCGTCGATATCGTCTACACGCGCGAGTCCATCAAGGACGGCGTCGGCGATACCGTGAGCGATGGCAGCACCAAGACCCTTCAGGATCTGGTCGACAAGGCCCCCGATGGCGAGGAAACCGTTATCACCCTGAAAAAGCACGTGAAGCTTGGCTCCACGCTCACGATTCCTGTCGGGAAGATGATTAAGATCACGTCGGATGAGCCCTATACCATCTTGGCAAAGGAAAGCGGCTTCTCCGTACTGGTCAATGTTGCCGAGGGGGCATCCCTCGAGCTGTCGGGGAAAGTGTCCCTGAGTGGTCGCTACAACAAGGGCGCCATTATTTCTAGCAAGGGAGCAGTTGCGCTCTCTGACGAGGCCGTTGTGTGCGACGGCGCTGCGAACACCGTCAATACGGGTGTCATCGACGTGTCGGGAGACAAGGCTTCGCTTACCATGACGGGCGGCGTTATCGAGCAGTGCGAACTTAAGGACGCGTATTGCGGCGCTGTCCACGCGAAGGACGGCGCTCATGTTGTCATGAAGGGCGGCGTTATCCGTAAGAACGGAATCGTCGTTACCGGAGACACTAACGGCTATCACCTCACATCTTCTGGCGTCATGTTGGTGGGCAATGCCCGCTTCGACATGAGCGGAGGCAGCATCGAGGGCAACAGCGGCTATCGAGGCAGCGCGGTCCTTGCGTACGGTGAGGGGGAGGGCGATAGCCAAAGAGCCAAGTTCACGATGACTGGTGGTCAGATTTCCGGCAACAGGAGCAGTAAACTGGAGGCGGGGCCCTTAGATCCCTCTGGAGCAGTTCACATTGAGGGCAACGCCGAGTTCACCATGAAGGGTGGAGAGATTGAGAACAACGTTGCGTCTGGCAACGGCAAAGGCGGCGGAGTGTGTGTGGTCGACCCGGGCTGTCAGGGCGGCGAAACAGGGAATACTGCTTTCACCATGCAAGGCGGGTCCATATCTGGCAACTCCGCTTCCGCCGGCGGAGGCGTCTATGCCTATTCGAATGGCGTCACGCTCAGCGCGGGCAAGATCGAGGGTAATACTGCTCGGAGCATGGGCGGCGGCGTGTATAGCGAAGGCAACGAGGCTCATGGCTATAGCACGCTCCGCATCGAAAACGCCCTCGTTGTTGATAACCATGCGGATAAGCAGGGCGGCGGCATGTGGTTCTGCCCGACCGGAGATGCCAAGGTCTACGTCCAGGACGGCGGCCTGATCGCCAAGAACACGGCTGATGAGGCGGGAGACGACTTCGTCTTCACCGGCGCCAAAGACGCCAAATACAAACTGACCTTGGCCAACCGCGCTCCGGGCGGCGGAAAGGTCAGCTGGTACAGAGACGGTGGGCTGTTTAAGCCCTACGGCACTATTGCGGCAACAAACCCCAAAATCCCGCGATTCTCGCCCGATGGCGACAACGGCGATCCCCTGTCCTTTACCGACGCCACGCCGAACGTCGCGCTTAAATCTGTGATGAGCGAGGATGTGTATAACCTCGGCGGCGGCCAGGCGTCGCTGACGATCTCTGGCAATACGGCGCCGTTGGGAGGCGGCATCGGCGCCAACGGCGGTGTCGTCATCGGCAGGTCCGAGAACATCGACATTCCAGTCGAAAAGGTCTGGCAGAACCCCAAGATCCCCCATCCTAATGAGGTCAAAGTAAATCTCAAGAACGGCAAGACCGTCATCGATTCGATCACCCTGAGCGAGTCTGACGGCTGGGAGGGTGTTTTCTCTAACTTGCCGAAGTGTGATGCCTCCGGCGCCGTGATCGACTACACCGTGGCCGAGGACGCCGTCGAGGGCTACAGCTCCAAGGTCTCCGGCGACGCCGAGCGCGGCTTCACCGTGACCAACGCCGTGAAGACGGGCGAGCTCGACGTCTCCAAGGCCGTCGCGGCGCGCGAGGGCCTGGCGGTCGACGCGGACAAGACATTTGAGTTTGCGGTCGAGGCCACCGATGCCGCGGGCCACGGCGTGTCCGGCGCCTACGGTGACGCGACGTTCAAGGACGGCAAGGCGACCCTCAAGCTCAAGGATGGCCAGACGGCGAGGATCACGGGGCTGCCCGCGGGAACCGCCTACACGGTGACCGAACGTGCCGCCGATGGCTACAAGGCCGCGGTGAACGGAGCTGAGGGATCCAAGGCCGATGGCTCCATCGCGGCAGACAAGGTCTCCTCCTCCGCCTTCACCAACACCTTCGACCCCGCCCCCGCCACGGCGTCCGTCCCCGAGCTCACCAAGGTGCTCGCGGGCGGCCGCAAGCCCGGCCTCCAGGAGGGGGAGTTCGCCTTTGAGCTCTCCCTCGCCGACGGCGCGGGCAATGTGCTCGAGGGCTACCCGATCGAGGCGAAGAATGACAAGGACGGCAAGGTTTCCTTTGGCGAGCTCAGCTTCACCAATCCGGGTACCTACCACGCGACCGTGACCGAGAAGGCAAGCGGCGATGTCCTGATTGAGGACGATGCGCATGCCTACACCTTCGACGTCACGGTGACTCAGACCGGCGCCGGCCTTAAGGCCGAGATCTCCAACGAGCGGGGCAAGAAGACCTTCACCAACACCTTCACGCCGCACGACAACACCAAGACCGTCACCAAGGCGAACGCCTCGGGCGCCAAGGTCGATGTGGATGGCAAGCCGGTGGGCGTAGGCGATATCCTCACCTATACCATCGGCTGGGCCAATAACAGCGTCGACGACAGGGGCGCCGCGCAGGCGGCCGACGTGACGGTGACCGATGTCCTGCCCAAGGGCGTTAACTATGTTGAGGGTTCTGCCGACGGTGCCGCCTACGACGCCGCGACGCGCACCCTTACCTGGTCGCTCGGCGAGCAGGCTGCGGGCGCCACGGGCACGCTCAGCTTTGACGTGAAGGTCTCCGCCGAAGCCGCCGTGGTCGACGACATCTCCAACACCGCCACGGTCAAGGTGGGGGAGAACGAATCCCAGACCAACACGACCCACAACAGCGTGTCCCGCGAGGGCAGCCTCACCGTCAAGAAGACGGTCGTCGGCGGCGACAGCCAGCGAGAGTTCGGCTTTACGGTCGCGCTGACCGACGGGGACGGCGAGCCCGTCTCCGGCACCTTCGGCAAGGGCGAGCACGCCGTGACGTTCGCGGACGGCAAGACGACCTTCACGCTTAAGGACGGTGGGGAGAAGACCGTCGCCGGCCTGCCCGTGGGCGCGCGCTACACCGTGACCGAGGATGCCGCCGAGGGCTACACGACCACTGCCGAGGGGGCCGAGGGCATCGTGACCGAGGCCGGCGCGACCGCGGCGTTCACCAACACGTACGGTACGGCCACCGAGGGCAGGGACGTCTCCACCGCGGGGCTCTTCACCAAGACGCTCGAGGGCCGCGACTGGGCGGAGGGCGATAGCTTCCAGTTCACGCTCACGGGCGAGGACGGCGCTCCCATGCCTGAGGGATCTGCCGACGGCTCCAAGACCGTCAGCGTGACGGCCGCCGGCACCAAGGCGGGCGATAGGGTCGCCTTCGACTTCGGCCCCATCCGCTACACGCTCAATGACATCAAGGACGCCGGGTTCGCCGAGGTCGGCGGCAAGCGCGTGCGCGCCAAGACCTTCACCTACACGGTGCGCGAGGTCAGGCCCGATGACGGCTCGGCTATCGCCGGCGTGGCCTACGACGGCCACGTCGCCACGATGACGGTGACCGTGACCGACGACGGCTCCGGCAACCTCACGGCCACGACGCCCGCGATCGCGGAGGTGAGCGGCGGCGACTTCGTCAACACCTACACGACCAAGCTCGACTACTCGGCCCGCGCGGGCGTGCGCCTGTCCAAGACGCTCTCCGGCCGCTCCATGGAGGCGGGGCAGTTCGCCTTCACCGTGACCGCCGACGCCGAGACGGCCGCCAAGCTCGGCCTCAAGACCGGCAAGGACGCCTATACCGTTTCCGCGGCCGATGACGGTGCGGCCGACCTGGTCGACCTCATCGGCGGGACCGCGGGGGGCGACGTGAAGTTTACCGACGCCGACGCGGACAAGACCTACAGCTTCACCGTCACCGAGACCAAGCTCGGCGGCGAGGGCTACACCAACGACACCGCGCCGCGCACGGTGACCATCGCGCCCGCCTACGACGCCGCGACGGGCAAGCTTACGGTCACGACCACGGTTGCCAGGGACGGTGTCGAGGTCGCCCGCGGCGAGGTCTCCACGGCAGATGACGCCATGGCGGCGCCCGCGCCCGTGACGGTCGCGTTCCAGAACTCCTACGAGGCCACCGGAACGCTCGGCGGCGAGGGCAACGTGGCAATTAATGCCACCAAGACGCTGACGGGCCGCGCCGCGAAGGCGGGCGAGTTCCCGTTCTCCGTCCGCGATGCCCGGGGCAACGTGGTCGCGACCGCGACCAACCAGGCCTCCGGCGACGGCGAGGCCGCGGGACTTGCGTTCTCGCCTATTGCCTACACTACTGACGCGCTCGAGCGGATGGTGGGAGACGGCACCGCTACCAGGGCCGACGACGGCTCCTGGGTCATTCCCTATACCGTTTCCGAGGACGGTACGGACCGGCTGCCTGCGGGCGTGACGGCGGCCACGTCAAGCTTCGGCATCACGGTCAAGGTGACCGATAACGGCAAGGGCGGGCTGGATGTGACCGTGGTCTACCCCGAGGGCTCCGACGGCACGCTGTCGTTTGTGAATGCCTATAGCGCCGGCGAGGCGACGGTCGACCTCGCGGGCACCAAGACGTTGGCGCTCGGCCAGGCCGGACTCGGCCTCACGCAGGCCGACATCGCGGGCAAGTACACCTTTAAGATTGAGCCGCTGGACGGCGCGCCCGCGCCGATCGACGCCTCTGGCAAGACGGTGACCGAGGCGACCAACGACGCCGCCGGAAACGTCGAGCTGGGCCACGTCACGTTTAAGCAGCCGGGCGACCTCGATGACGTCGAGATCGACGGCGACGGCCTGCGTACCAAGACGTTTGCCTACCGGGTGAGCGAGTCCGGTTCGGTCGACGGCGTGGCCAATGACGCGACGGCGACCAGGACCTTCACGGTCAGGGTGGTCGAGGACACCAACGCGGGCACGCTCGCCGCGGAGGTCCTGCCCGCAGAGGGCACGCCCGAGGGCAAGGGCGCGTTCGAGTTCACCAACACCTACGGCGTGAATCCGACGCCGAGCTCCGTCACCGACCAGATCAAGGTGAACAAGAAGCTCAAGGGCCGTGACCTGGCCGAGGGCGAGTTCGAGTTCCAGCTGGTCGAGATTGCCGCCGACGGCAGCGAGAGCGTCGCGGCGACGGGCAAGAACGCCGCCGACGGCACGGTCACGCTCAGCCCCGTCCCCTACACCGCGCCCGGCGCGCACAGCTACGAGCTGCGCGAGGTCGCCGGCACGGCGGGCGGCGTGACATACGACAGGGCGACGTACCACGTGCGCACGACGGTCACCGATGCCGGCAACGGCACGCTCGCCGTCAAACACGAGCTCATGGATGCCGAGGGCAATGCCGCGAACGACACCTCGGTGACCTTTACCAACGGCTACGAGGCCGCGCCCGTCACCCTCAGGCTGGGCGCCGCCAAGGTGCTCAAGGGCGCCGAGCTCAAGGCGGGCCAGTTTAGCTTTGAGCTCAAGGGCCGGGACGGCAAGGTCATGTCGACCGCCAAGAATGCCGCCGACGGCAGCGTCACGTTCGATGCGCTGACCTTCAAGCAGGCCGGCACCTACACCTTCACGGTGAGCGAGGTCGACGACGGCCAGGCGCACGTGACCTACGACAAGGCGGTGCACAGGATCGTCGTCACGGTGAGCGACGAGGCGGCAGACGGCACCAAGACGGGCTATCTGTCGGCGAAGGTCTCCTACGAGGGCGACGCCAACATACCGCCGGTCTTCACCAATAGCTATGCCGAGAATCCCGGGACCCCCGGCACCCCCGAGAACCCCGGCACGTCGGGCGGCGGCTCGGGCGGCGGTTCCGATAACGGCTCCGGCGGCAGCTCCGGCGACAGCTCCAAGGGCGGCATGCCCGACACCGGCGACCGCAGCCTGCCGGTCGAGGCGCTCGCGGCCATGGCCGGCATCGGCGCGCTGACCGCAGCGGGCGGCGCGGTCCTGTACCGCAGGCGCCGCTAGCGATATGGACGAGTGGGGCGAATCCATCCGATGGGTTCGCCCCACTTGCTCTGGCGGGCGGGAGCAGGTAAGATATACCGAGCGCCTAGCGCGCTCGATGGGTTCGGATGACGACATGTTCCGAATCTGGTCAGGTCCGGAAGGAAGCAGCCATAAGGAGCCTCTGTCGGGCATCCGAATCCATCGAGCGCACGGGCGCTTTTTTGGTGCCGCGATGCGGTCCCGGTGCCGGCGGGCTGTTTGGTGCCTCGCTGGTCCTCGGCTTTGCCTGCGGGATCGCTCGACTACCAAACAGCCCGCCGGCACCGGGACCACTTCGTCCAAAAATCACCCGTAAAGGCGCGTTAGCCTAATTAAATCTATCCCTTAAGGAATGCTGCTCGTTGGCGTTGTTTGGAGCGCGGTGGCGATGTGCTTCAAGAGACAGTGGCATTACCATTTGTTTTTACAAGTAAAGAGGCCCGTTTCCCTGGGTTGGGGAAACGGGCCTCTTTTGTCTCCGGGTTTGTGGATTGGCGAAGGTAGTATGATCTGGCGGCTATTTTGAGTTCTTGATGCGGCGTGTAGCCGTGGCGGTTATTCCGAGGCCTGCGGCGGCGACTGCTGCGAGTGCGATTGCGCTCGGCGCTGCGTCGCCCGTGTTCGCGAGCTTGTCGGCGGTGTATCTGCTTGTTTGCCGCTGCTTGTGCTCGCTTGCTTGATGGAGCTTGGTAGGGCGTCTTTACCGGTTGCAGGTGAGGCAACGGGCGGTGTCGCCTTGGCGGGTTGCGTTGAGCCGGAGGGAGGCGCTGTCTCGGTCGGTTTCGTTATCTCGGGCGAGGCGGCCTTGTCCGCCGCGGCCTTTGCCTCTTCGTATGCTTTGCAGGCATCGTCATAGGCTATTTGCGCTCTTTTCAAATCGTCGAGGAGCGCATTCCGCTTGGCTGTTTCTCCGTCGAGATGGGTTTTATTAAACTCCACTTCGCTTTCAAAGAAATAAATCAGGCTTTTATGACTTTCGAGGCGCATTCGGCAGTGCTCAAGCTTATCTTCACAGAAATTTTCTTGCATTATTGCCTCTGTGATCGCCTCTTGCAACTGCCGAATAGTTTCGGCAGGAGTCGTGTAGTCGATTTTATTTAATTCTGCCTCAAGGGCTCTTGTCCGGTTGTGGGCCTTATCACATTCGGCTTGAGCTGCATCGACGTTCGCTTGCATGGTAGGAAGGGATTCCTTATATATGGCGGCTTGCGCCAAATTAGTGTCGTAGTTCTCTTGAAAAATGGCAATTTTAGTATCGATTTCCGCAAGTTTCTCGAGACTTGCGGCGTCTTTTGCGGCCTCGAGGTTTTTGAGCGCTTCCTGCATGGCTGCATACGCTTTGTCTTTTGCGGCGGCCGCATCTTCCGTCTGCAGGGCGCCCGAATTGCCGTTGGCGGCGCTCGTCTGCGAAACGGCCGCACCGGTGGGGGCGCTGGTTTCTGCCGCGATCGCCGTTACGGGGGCGATTCCCGCGACAAGTGCCGCGGAAAGGGCGATGCCCACAGTTGCTCGTCTTGCTCTTCTTGCGAGAATGTCGTTCATCTCGGCACCTCATTTCAAGGGTCGGCGGCTCAACTTGGTAGCACTAATGTAAGTATACCAAGTGATCGACCCGTAACTTGCCGGGCATGCGCGCCTCTCCGCTTCTCTGGAAACCGAATCCCATTAGAAATGACGAGCTGCTTACGCAATTTTTGGGCTCACCGTACTATCATGATTCGAATTGAGTGTGAATGATGATAGGGAGCGCCTTTTTATGATTGAGCTGCTCAGGCGTTTTGGTGGTAAGTTTCGCCGATATATGGTGATTGGCCCTGCGTGCAAGCTGATCGAAGTGATCTTTGACCTGCTTACGCCGCTGGTGATTGCCCAGATGATCGATAAGGGTATTGGCGCACACGATGTCAACGCCGTTATCCACTACGGCATGGTACTTGGCGCCATGGCTGTGATCGGCATCTCGTTTACGCTCGTCTGCCAAAAGATGGCGGCGCTGACCTCGCAGGGCATGGGCACCGACATTCGCGGCGCGCTCTACGAGCACATCAACAAACTGAGCTATGCCGAACTCGACCGCTTTGGCACGCCGTCGCTTATCACCCGCATCACCAACGACGTCAACCAGGTGCAGCTTGCCGTGGCGTTGGGCGTGCGCATGCTCATCCGCTGGCCCTTCTTGGCGGTGGGCTCCATGTGCGCGGCCCTTGTCATCGACCTTAAGCTCGGCATGATCTTTTTGATTTGCACGCCCGCCATCGGCCTGGTGTTTTGGTTTGTCATGGCGCGCTGCATTCCGTACTACAAGCAGCTGCAGGCAAAGCTCGACCGCATCGCGCTCATTTGCCGCGAGGGGCTTTCGGGCGCTCGCGTGGTTCGCGCCTTCGTGCGCGAGGACCACGAGCGCGAGCGCTTTGCCCAGGCCGCCGATGACCAGGCCAATACTGCCATCGCGGTGGGTAAGCTCTCGTCGATTCTCAACCCCGTCACGTTTCTTGTGATGAACCTGGGCGTGTGCGCCATCCTGTGGGTGGGCGGCATCCAGGTCAACGTGGGCGAGCTAACGCAGGGTCAGGTCATGGCGTTTGTGAACTACATGACGCAGACCCTGACCTCCATCGTGTATGTCGCCAACCTGGTCGTGGTCTTTACCAAGGCGAGCGCCAGCGCGTCGCGTATCAACGAGGTGCTCAATTGCGAGCCGAGCATCACCGACGGGGGCAACCAGCCGGTCGCGCTGCTCAAGCCGGGCAATGTCGCTCCAGTTCCTGCGCTGAGCTTGAGCCATGCGAGCTTCTCTTTTGGCGCGGGCGCTGCCAACGCCGTCAACGATGTGACCCTGGAGCTCCCGCTGGGCAAGACGCTCGGCATTATTGGCGGTACGGGCAGTGGTAAGTCCACGCTCGTCTCGCTCATCCCGCGCCTGTACGATGCGGGCACCGGCAGCGTGAGCGTGATGGGCGCCGACGTGCGCACCTGGCCGCTCGATCAGCTGCGCCACGTGGTCGCGACCGTTCCGCAGCGAGCGTCGCTGGTGAGCGGCACCATTCGCAGCAACCTAACCTGGCGCGACGAGGCGGCAACCGACGAGGAGCTCTGGGCGGCGCTCGACATGGCGCAGGCCAGCGAATTTGTGCGCAACAAGCCGCAGGGGCTCGATGCCCCGGTCGAGGCGGGCGGCAAGAACTTTAGCGGTGGCCAGCGCCAGCGCCTGACCATCGCACGTGCCCTGGTGGGCTCTCCACAGGTCCTAATCATGGATGACTCCGCCTCGGCGCTCGACTTTAAGACCGACGCGGCGCTTCGCCATGCCATCCGCGAGCGCAGCGTGCGCGGTGCCGCCGCGGGCGGGCTCCCACTGACCACGGTGATCGTGAGCCAGCGCGTCTCGACCGTGCGCGATGCCGACATGATCTGCGTGCTCGACCACGGTTCGGTCGCGGGCCTGGGCGCGCACGATGAGCTGTACGCGACCTGCCGGCTCTATCGCGAGATTTGCCAGTCGCAGCTTCGTCGTGAGGAGCTCGAGGGTCAGCGGGGGAGCGCGACGTCCACGTCCACCCCAGGCGCCGCGTGCGCCCTGGCATCCACTTGCGCAAAGGAGGGCTGCTAAATGAATCCGTACACTTCTTCCGGCTCGGTCGCCACGATGACCGCCAACGTGTCTGGCAACGATAACCTCAACGACCTGGGGGACGGCCCGCGCCAGCCCGGCGACCCCGAGCGCTATCCCGTGGGCGCGGTGACCCGCCGCCTGCTGGGCTATGTTCGCCCGCACCGCATTTCGTTTGCGGCGTCGTTTGTGAGCGCTGCCATCTCGGTGATCTTGCAGCTCTACACACCTATTCTCATCGGCGAGGGCATCGACCTGATCGTCGCCGCCGGGCAGGTGGACTTCGATGCGCTGCTGCCGCTTGTCACCAAGCTCGCGATTGTCGTCGTAGGTGCTGCGGCTTTCCAGTGGCTGCAGGGCTATTGCGTTAACCGCTTGTCCTACGAGACGGTGCGCGACATGCGCGTGGAGGCGAGCGACAAGCTCAGCCGCATGCCGCTCAGCTTTATCGACAGCCATGCCCACGGCGACCTCATGAGCCGCGTGGTCAACGACGTCGATCAGGTGGGCGACGGTCTGCTGCAGGGCTTCACGCAGCTCTTTACCGGCGTTATTACCATCGTGGGCACGCTCGCGTTTATGCTCTCCATCAAGCTGACCATGACGCTTGTGGTGGTGCTCGTCACGCCGCTTTCCATCTTTGCGGCCGGTGCCATCGCCAAACTTTCCAATAAGAGCTTTACGGCACAGCAGCGCATCCAAGGCCAGCTCGGTGGCCATATCGAGGAGTATGTGGGCGAGCAGAAGCTGGTGGATGCGTTTGCCTATGGCCCGAACGCTCAACAGCGCTTTGATGCCCTTAACGCCGAGCTCTATACGGCAGGTGAGCGCGCGCAGTTTATGGGCTCGCTCTCCAACCCCGGCACGCGCTTTATCAATAACATCATCTATGCCGTGGTCGCTGTGATCGGCTGCGCGGGCGTGATCACGGGCGTGCCTGCGGCGCTCACGGTGGGCGGCGTGCAGATCTTCCTGTCCTACGCCAACCAGTACACTAAGCCGTTCAACGAGGTCACGAACGTCATCACGCAGATCCAGACTGCGTACGCCTCGGCGCGCCGCATGTTTGCACTGCTCGATGCGCGCGAGCAGGAGCCCGATGCGCTAGATGCCGTGGAACTTGCCGCCCCGCAGGGTGAGGTGACCTTTGAACATGTGGACTTTAGCTATGTGCCCGACCGCAAGCTGCTGCAGGATGTCTGCATCGAGGCTAAACCCGGCATGCGCTTTGCCCTGGTCGGTCCTACGGGCTGTGGCAAGACAACGCTCATCAATTTGCTGCTGCGGTTCTACGATATCGACGCCGGTCGCATTGCGGTCGATGGCCGTTCCTCGCGTGACTACACGCGCGCAAGCCTGCGCCGCGCCTTTGGCATGGTGCTGCAGGACACATGGCTGTTCGAGGGCACGGTGGCGGACAACATCGCTTACGGTTGCCCAGGAGCCGCGCGCGAGCAGGTTATCGAGGCCGCCAAGCGCGCGCACGCGCACAAGTTTATCGTGCAGCTGCCAGGCGGCTACGATACGGTAATCGGCGAGGACGGCGGCACGTTTAGCCAGGGTCAAAAACAGCTGCTGTGCATCGCGCGCGTCATGCTCACCGATCCGGCGATTCTGCTGCTGGACGAGGCGACGTCGAGCATCGATACGCGTACCGAGCTGCAGGTGCAGGCGGCATTCGACGAGCTCATGGCCGGTCGTACGAGCTTTGTCGTGGCGCACCGCCTGAGCACCATCCGCAACGCCGACTGCATTCTGGTGATGCGCGACGGCGAGATTATCGAGCGCGGCACGCACGACGAGCTGCTCGCGGCAGGCGGCTTCTACGCCGAGCTCTACCGCAGCCAGTTCGCCCAGTGAGCAAGCCCGTGGGGCAAATTAATCAGGTTTGTTTGTCCCATAGAGCGATCTTGTTATATAGCGTTCTACCAGCGCGTGAAACATTTTGACGATACTCCGTGACGCAATTTGACGGCGTTTTGTGAAACAGTTTTTCGGCCATTCGTGAAACGTTCTGTGGCGGTTTCAATCCGAAGTACATACTGTTCGAAATCTGTCCAAAGATGTCGTCTGCGTCGCCAATCGACAGACGGTGGTTTACATCTGTCACGTTAGTACTAAGATATTCATCTAATAAATTGCATTAGTGGCTTTAGTTTTGGGGGAAACGAGGCAACGTGACTATGACGTGCTCTTTGGTGGTTAACAGCAAGAGCGGTAATACCAGGATGGTTTCGGGCGCGATCAAGCGCGCTCTGCAGGCTGCGGGTGTTGAGTTTGTCCATGCCGCGGCGTTGAGCGACGATGCGGATGCAGATCAGGTTGCGCTCGAGGCGCAGGGCGCCTGCACGGCCGACACAGTGCTCGTCGGTTTTTGGTGCGACAAGGGCGCGTGCACGCCTTCGGTCGCGGCGTTGCTCTCCGCCTTGCACGGCAAGCGCGTCTTTCTGTTTGGCACCTGCGGCTTTGGGGCCGACCAGAGCTATTACCAGCAGATTATTGATCGCGTAACTTCCAATTTGGCTGGGGATGCCGAGCTTGCGGGCTGGGCGATGTGCCAGGGCAAGATGGGCCCCGCGGTCAAGCAGCGCTACGAGGCCATGCTCGAGCAAGATCCCGAAAACGTCCGATTTAAGATGCTGCTCGACAACTGGGTTGCCGCGAAGGACCATCCCACCAAGGAAGACCTGGATAACATGGCTGCAGCCGCAAAAAAGGCCGTTTTGGGCGAATAACTTCGCCGCTTGCGGTGCCGCGCGTTCAATCGTACAAACGTGAAAGCCTCGAGATTCTCGAGGCTTTTTTTTTAACACGGGGTTGTGGAAGCTGTGTCCCGGAATTTGTCTTTGGAATGGGATGCAGTTTCCGGTTGAGGGGCTCTGCGGAAAATGCATCCCAGTATTCGGCTGAGAAACGGGATGTGCTTTCCGGTTGAGGGTCTTGGCGGAAAGTGCGACCCGGAATTTGTGATCGGAGTGGGATGTGGTTTCCCAACGGGGCCACAAGCGGAAGCCGCATCCCACTCCGGACGTGAATTCTGGGACACGGTTCTCAGAGGATTATGGGCTGCGAACTACATGGGGCTGTCATAAAACTCCGGCAAAGAGGGGTCGGAAATAAATGACACTTCCAGTAGTTTGTTTTAATGTGGGGGGGGGTACCATTATTTTAGTTTCGCAAAAAATCGAACCTTCTATGGGGAAGTTGCGTAGGGGGTTAGTCGTAAGTATTGGATAAAGCAGGCCAATTTTGGTAGAGATGACCACTTACGCCAAAATAGGTAGCATTTGGCGACATAACATTGAAAAATGTGTAGCACATCGCTATGTTTTTATTACGAAAAGATTCCAAATTGGCTTATTTCGGACTCACTTTTCAAGCGCCTTGCGGTTCCTGTTGAAACTTGCTGACCTTTGGATGGGTCGAATAAGGCCTCAAGGGGGATGAATTATCACTTTGACGGCGCGTAGACTCAAACGATTTATTGCACTTTTGAGTAGCTTGGCGTTCGCGCTTGTCATAGCCCTTGCCGTTGTTTCTTTTGTTCCTCGTGCATTTGGATACATGCCCTTTGCTGTGCTCTCGGGCTCTATGGAACCCGAGCTTCCCGTTGGCTCCATGGTGTTTGTTCGCCAGGTTGAGCCAGCGGATATTGCCGTGGGTGACAATGCAACCTTTTACCGATCGGATGGCGCCGTGGTGACGCACCAGGTGTACGAGATCGACCCTGCCGCGCAGATGATCGGCACGCAGGGCATTGCAAACAAAAATGCAGATGGAAGCATCATGCACGATGCCGAGCAGACGCCATTTTCGCGCGTGATCGGCACTGTTTCTTTTTGTGTCCCTTACCTGGGCTTCGTCAACGCTTATTGCACGACGATGCCCGGTTTGCTTGTTGTGGTGGCCGTTCTGGCGCTGCTGATCACGGCGTCGATAGTGCTCGATCGGATGGTTCCCGACGAGCCTGCGGGCAAGCATGCCCGCGTGCATGCGAGGGAGCGGCGTTCATAGCGGCAGGGAAAAGCGTCGGCGGCGGTAGGGGCCGTTGCCGGGGAAAACGATTCTCGAAAGGAAGAGAACGATGGAAAACAAGAAGAAAAAGCGCTACGGCATCATTGCCGCCCTGCTGCTGTTGGTACTGGCTGCCGGTGTGGGAACGTATGCATGGCTGACGGCGACGCAGTCCCTGCAGAACGTGTTTACGATTGGGAAATTTGAGACTCCCGAGAAGAAGCCTGATCCGGATAACCCTGAGCAGCCTGGCACGGAGCCTGGCGGCAATGCTTACCTGTTCGAGACTGCGTGGAAAGAGGACGAAGAACACAAGATGGTCCCCGGTTCTTCGATGGATAAGAACCCGAACGTTGGCATTAAGAAGGGTTCCGACGACGCCTTTGTGTTCATCTATGTAAAGAACGCTGTGGTCAACGATAGCGAGCCCTACACCAAGACTCCGTGCTTTGACCTCGGTTCCAATTGGAAGCCGGTCGAAGGCGAGACCAAGAAGAACGCTGATGGCAAGTATGTGAGCGGTCTGTTCATGTATGCCAAGGGTGCTACGAGTGGCCCCGCGGTTCTGGGTGCCAAGGGCGCCACCGCGGACGTCTACACCGGCGAGCTCTTTAGCGAGGTGATGATTCCCGGCGCAATGACGAAAGAGGACGTTGTTTCGGGCGAGGCTAAGCCTGAGATTGTTGTTTCTGCCTTCATCTTCGGTGCCGACCAGAAGGACGGTAGCACCTCCGCTGCCGATAACGCCATCAACCAGGCCAAGGCTTGGGTTAACGACCCGAATAACAGCCTGAAGTAATCCCACCCCCACCGAGATCCCGGCCCGCCCCCACCCCTATATTCGGGCCGGGATCTCGGTTCCCCTTTGATCGACGATTGGCGAACGTAATGCTCAACAATCTTTCCGACAATCAGAAACGCACCTTGGCGCTTACCGCGATTGCGCTGTTGGCCCTGGCGTGTCTGTGCGGCACGCTGGCTTTTACCGTTGATATGGTTCCGGCGAACAACGTTCTATCGTTTGGCAGCGTGAAGGTACGAGTCTGCGAATACACTCTCAACGAGCAGGGCGAGGAGATTCCGTTTGAGCCCAACGAACACGGGGACTATCCCGACACCAAGGCCGGGGGCTCTGACATCAGCCGCATTGTGCGCGTGGAGAACGTCGGCGCGCAGCCTGAGTACGTTCGCGCGCGTCTGCGCATGACGTCAGTGGCGCCCGACGGTTCGAGAGCGGATGCCTCGGGCAGCGTTGCGTTTCATGTGAACGTGGGCGAGGGATCCCCGTGGATCGATGGCAGCGATGGGTGGTACTACTACCGCGGCTTGGCCGGACGTGGCGGCATGCTCGACCCCGGCGCCATGACGGAGAGCCTCATGGACTCGCTGCGCTTTGTGGGCGACTACCACGATGCCGCACGCGGCGGCTCATTCAGGCTCGATATCGATGTTCAGGCCGTGCAGGCCAAAAACCAGCATGCAAGCGATACCGTCCTCGACGTGCTTGACGTCGTGGGCTGGCCGGAGGCGAACTAGCCTATGAAGATCAAGAACATAAACCGGGGCATGCTTAGCAGGCTGGTTGCCGTCGCAGCGATTGTCCTTTGCTGCGTTATGGCGCTGCCAACGTCAGTGCATGCCGAGGACGTGCCCGAGAACAAAAACGAATATCACATCAAAAATGCGAACGACTTTTTGGCGTACGTGGCGCTGTCGCGCGAGCGCGATACGTCCGGCTGGCACGTTTATCTCGATAACGACATTGAGCTCAACAGCGACGACATGAAAGCCATCGTTGCAAACACCGTTAAGCATCTGTCGTTTGGCAACAAGGAGCATCCGTTTAAGGGCGTGTTCGATGGTCAAAACCACACCGTTGAGGGCCTGAACTACGATAAAGACGCTTTTGACCCCGAGCGCGATACGGGATTTTTTGCCGAGACCAACGGTGCCACCATCAAAAACTTCCTGGTCAAGGACGCCAACGTGTGGGCGGACTTCCGCGGTGGCATTATCGTGGGCAAGGCCGTCAATACGCGCTTCGAAAACGTTATGGTCATGGAGAGCACGCTGCACGTGACCTGCGCCAACAATGCTCTCAACCTCATTACCAACGCAGGCTTTGAGGGCGGTCTCATCGCCGCCGAGCTCGACGGCTGCACCCTCTACAACTGCGAGGTCCGTGGCGGCCGTGCCGTCAACAATGCGACCTCGGGCGTGCAGGCGCTCGGCGGTGAGGGTCTGTATATGGCGGCGTTTGCCGGCTACGTTAAGAACTCGACTATCGAGTACTGCCGCGTGACGCCGACGCGTAAGGACGACGGCTCGATTGCCGCGAATGGCATGACCGACGTCACCAATAAGTACGACGTGGCCATTGGCGCATTGGGCGGCAACAACGTGTATGCCTCGGGTTTTGTGGGCTGCATGGCGGGTAACGCCAAGATTATCGACTGCTTCTCGACGGCGCAGTGCTACAGCTATGCCGCGTCGTACGTGGGCGTCGTCGCCGTGACGCGCGCGTGGACGGGTGGCTTGGCGGGTCGTATTCTAACCGAAAAGGGCAACGAGCTCGTTCGAAGCCATTTTGCGGGTGACTTGAGCTCGCGTCAGTACAATCCCATCGCCGTGATCCCCATCATTCAAAACGATGTGAACCTGGGCGGTATTGCTGCGCGCGCTAACAAGGATGATGCCACGGTCACCGAGTGCTACTTTAAACCGAGCGTGAGCTTGAATGGCAATAGCCAGGGTAATCCCGCTAAAAAGAAAATCCCCGCGTTTGGCGGCGACGGTACCACTAAGGGCGACGGCTATGGCCCGTGGGACGACGAGCGCTACATCACGCGTGAGCTATGGGAAGAGCACGACTACGACTTCTGTGCCCGCACCATGCGCTCGACCGCCAACGACGATGCCCTGGGTGGCCAGCACACCAATGAGTGGGCGATGGATTACAAGCTGAATATCCCCGTGCATGGCCAAAGCGTTAAGGCGACGATCGATTTTCCCGGTGCGGGTACCGCGACAATCGAGGCGACCAAACTCGGTATTGATCAGGCGACTTCGGATCCGTACGCTTTTGCCGTGAGCGCCGTGCTGGCGGGAACGGCTCAGGGCTTGGCCCAGGGCGATACATCGGTAACGTTTAAGCAGGATACCTCCGCAAAGCCCAAGGGTTTGACCGATGCCAACGGCGGTTATCGCTTCATGGGCTGGTTCCGCGAGCCCGGGGTTAAAGTGAACCGCATCGATCATGACAGCAGCTGGTTTAACGGCAAGACCGATGCCGATGCCGTTAAGGCTGGCAAGCAGGTCCAGAAGAACGAAGCGCACGAGAAAACGTCGACCTATACCGCCGATAACGCGAAGGGGGCCGAGGCCTTTAAGGGCAACGACCTGTTTATTGCTTCGTACGAGGCGCAGGTGCTGTTCTATAACGTCAAGGGCAAGACGCTCTCGTGGCAGAGCGGCGAGGAGCACGACAAGTCGACGGACTGGTACCGCTATGGCGTCGGTTTAACGCCGGCTGCCCCTGCGGACCGCGGCACTCTTTCTGCCAGCGCCACCTTTATCGGTTGGACGACGCAGCCGAGTGGCGAGGCCGGGATGCATGGCGGTTACGCGGCCATCACCTCGCCTAAGCTTGCCGAGCTAAAAAACGCCGGTGCGTTCTATCCTGCCGGCACCGAGATCACTGTGCTTGGTCCTACCGATTTTTATCCGGTGTACACCGACTATGTGTCGAACATCATGACGGTGTTTGAGGGCAATGAGCAGGATGCAACCGACGATCAGACTCGGCGCGACGGTGTGGGCAAAACTGACGTTAAGGTTGAGACTGCAGAAGATGGCACAAGCGCGTATACCGTACAGGTGCTCGACGTATCCGGTAAAGCTATATCCGAGGAGGGCCAGCTGCCCGACGGCTATCGTTTCCTGGGTTGGTATGAAAACAAGGGAACCGAGGATGCCCCGCTCGAGGTGCGCGTAAGCCGCGACCCCAGCTATACGCTCCCCGCCGATGTCGATTTAACCGCGCCGCATACCTACATCGCCCGCTTTGAGTACCGAGTGGATTATTACGTTCGGGCTTATACCAACCATGAGTTTACGGACAGCAAGCTACTTTGTTCCGTTTGGAATCGCTATCAAACGCCCTTTGAGGAAAACGTCGGTAGTACCTTCGTGCGTGAAAACGTCGTCCACTGGGGCCCGGAGCATGTTGACCACGGTATAAAGGATAGTTATGAAACGTGTGGCACGCGCTTCACGAAGGAAACCCTTGTCGTGAGTCCCCTTAACGCGTACTCGCACAACGTTAAAAACGATACGGGAGCCGATACTCTAAAAAGCCTCTATGCCGATACCGATTTTCCAGGCGCTGCAACGCTAAGCGATACTTGGACTTCGGCTTCGCTGAACGTAACGGTCAAACCGGTGAATGATCGCTATCGCCTGAATTTCTGGACGCTTGAGCGCGATGGTGAATATTGGACATATGTGAAAAATCCCATCGAGAGCATGGTGCGTACAGATAAGAAGTACTACGTTCGCGCGATGATTACCACGGACGTTAATTTCTACAACAAGGGCGATAATGTCGTGAGGACTGCCACGCGGCGCTATGAGAGTAACTTGCTGCAGACCAAGGTGAACGGGGCGGATCCGACGTTCACGTATTACTACCCGCATGTTAATAAGTCGGTTAAAGTGGCCGAAAAGCCAGAAGATGGTGAGAAGGGATCGTATGAGAGCCCCCTGACCCTCGAAGCTTCCCCGACCGATGCCGACATGGCCGTGCCGGGCTATAAGTTCCTGGGCTGGATTTCGACCGCCGAGGTTCAGAAGGATTCTGACGTCTGGAAGTATATCTACGACGTCGCCGGCGACTCCTATGTGACGAGTGATCCGGATAAGGCAGAGCCGTATCTGGCGACCGACGAGTCCAAGGTCACCCAGTGGCAGGATGCCTATCCCGTCTACGCAAAGTACGACGTCAGCTACACCACCAACCTGCATCGCGCAGGTTTTGAGGGTACGGACAAGGTCAATGTGCCTAGCTACAACATCGCTCCCGTTATCAACGCGGACACCAATCCTGCTACGGCAACGGTGACCCCTGACGTTACGACGCCGGTTTATAAAGCAGGCGGTGAGCTGTATAAGTTGCAGAAGGTTGAGATCGAGCTTCCGAACGGCGAGATCAAGACGCTTCCCTACGATGTGGAGCATGGTACTTGCTCTTATCCGGTGGAACCTGGCGGAGCCTATACATTCGTGGCGTACTATTCGCCGTTGGCGGTTGTGTACCACCTCAATGCCACGGATGTGGACGGCAAAGTTGCTCAGCAAGACGATATGCTCGGCAACCTTAATGGCGGCATCCCGAAGCCTACTTATGACGTCAGCACTATCGATGCGGATACAGGCAAGTTCAACGTCTTCGTGGGCTGGACGGAAGCCGAGCCGGCACCTGGCAAGGGCTATGTCGCTTGGTCAGAGGGCATCCGTATGGTGAGTGCTTCTACCGTGGTCAAGGCCCCCATGGAGCTGTACCCGGTCTACCGTCCCAGCCTGGTTACCGTTCAATCGAACATTGACTCTAAACTTGCGAATCCCGATCTTGTCCGTAGCCTCGGCCGCACTGATTCCGGCGACCAGATTTCTCTTGAGGTCAAGGCCGCCGAGGAGGTTGAGGGCACTGACGGCACCAAGTACGACTTTGTCGGCTGGTCGCGCGATTATGTCAATGACGGGCAGTACACCCTGATGACTGACGATGAGAAGTATCCCCTCGAGGGCAGCGAGCCCTTTGAGAGCGTGACCTACACTGCGGTGTACAAGAAGACGCCGCTTAAAGTGCGCTATCACGACACCGAAGGCAACGTCATCTACACCGCTACGGTAGACCCGAACGATACGAGTGTTCTGCGTGGCCAGGATGGCAATGCCGGCTTTGTTCAGACAGTTAAGGTGCCCAAGATGCACGAGAACGGCAACCCGGTCTATGACGACAAGGGTGAACCCGTCATGGAGCCAAAGGAAGTGGCCTACGATCCCGAAGCCTACTCCGCAATCGTCGCATTCCTGGGCGAGCGAGCGGATAGCAGCTTGAAGGAGTTGTTCTTGGAGTGGCAGTGGGTTAATGGCGACAAAGCTGTGGCGTGGAGCGACTTCAAGGGTAAACCGGTTACAGCCAACATGGATTTGTATCCGGTGACGTATAAGGTCGTCGCTAACGACACATCGGACGATGCGAGCCCTAAGAATGTGACCGGGCAGCTCAAGTGGTTGCTTGATCCCAATGCCGCGAACACGATAGATGACAAGAGCGATAAGGCGCCGTTCAAGGCTTGCTTTGCAAAGCCCTTCATGGGCACGCAACTGACGGTGCACGTTGACCGCGTGGGCTATGGTCTTCCTGGCCAGACTCCTGCGCCTGTCAACGGGAAGTATGTCTCGCTTTACAGTTCGGGTTCAGGCGAGGGCTCGTTTGAGCTGACGAATCGTTTGGACTACAAGCTCACGGGCGACGGCACTCAGAGCGATGGCAATGCGGTGTTCGATTTCGCCGCTACGCATACGCTCAAGATCGTCAAGCAAACCCAGGATAGCTGGGCGAAGGGCAAGACGTTCCGCTTCAAGGTTTCCCGGGCCGGCATGGACGGCAACGCCTTGGAGGAGCGCACGGTTGAGGTAACGGTGTCATCGGATGCGCAGCTGAAGGACGGTTCCGCCTGGTACTCCGGCGCTATCGAGCTTGCGGTCCCGGCGGGTATCTACACCGTCGAGGAGGATTCAGCGTGGGCATGGCGCTACAGCAGCCAGATCGGCGTCCCTGGCAAGCAGCCGGGCGATAAGGCGCAGGCGACTATCTCCGCTGCATCGAGCGCGAACGATGCCACGTTCACCTGCACGAACACGCGTGTGAACGACAAATGGATCGACGGCAGCAATCGTGCCCATAACGTTTGGAGCAACGGCAACGTAGCAAAGAAGGAGGATTAGCATGTCCAAGCGCAAGCGCATCATCGCCTTGCTGGTGGGGGTTATCCTCCTGGCCGGTACGGCAGGCACGTTGGCCTGGCTTTCGGTTACGGGCGTGCTGGTCAACCAGTTCGGCATCGGGTCGGTGACGCCATCGGTTCAGGAAACGCTCAACGGCAAAGTGAAAAGCGATGTCAAGGCGAAGAACACGGGTACCGCGCCCGCCTATATTCGTGCTGCAGTGGATATCTACTGGCAGGACCAGGATGGCGCACGCCTGTGGGATGAGCCGAAGGAGGAGCCGAAGGGTGAGGCGGATTACGAGATTGCGTGGAGCGTGGCTGATGCCTCGGGCGCGAACTCGGCTTATAACTGGGTTAAGGCGAGCGACGGGTTCTATTACTGGACGTCGCCCGTCGCTCCCGGCGCGGAAACCGGCGTGCTCATTAATAGGGTTACCGAGCTCAAGGCAACCGAAGGTCGCAATCTTGTCGTGGATATCTCCACTCAGGCGGTCCAGGCGACGCCCGATGAGGCCGTGCACGACGCATGGGGTTGCTCGGTCGAGAATGACGTGCTGGTGCCGCCGCATGGAGGTGCGTAAGTATGGCGTTCCCGATTCGTAAAGGTGTTGCGCGCTCCTTGCGTTGCATGGTCGCGGCCATTTTCTGCGTGGTCGCGCTCGCTGTTCCCGCCCGTGCGTTTGCCGATACTCCCGCGATTGCCTATGACGGAAATGCGCGTCAGCTGACGGTCTCGGGGGCGACGGACTCCTCGGGGGAGCCCGATCTGTTTTTGGCCTTTAAAGATCTGATGCCTGGCGATGTGCGTGATCAGCAGATAGAGATTCGTGCCACGGGCGTAAAGTCCCAGGTGCGCGTGTTTGTGCGTGCCGTTGTCGATCACGAGACGGCACGCCTGCTGTCGCCCATTACCCTAACGGCGTCGGCGGGCGATGGCTCTGCAGGTTGGCTCCAGACAGGAACACCGGGCAGCGCGTTCGCTTATCCCACGCAAATCGCCACGTTTACGAGCGATGGCAGCACGGTGCTTAATTTGCAGCTAAACGTTCCGACATCGGTGGGCAACGAGGTTGCCGACGCAAACAAGACCATTCGCTGGGAGATTACCGCCGAGGACGATGGCGAGAAGATTCCCGTGCAGTCTGCTGACAGCAAGAAGCCCGGCTTGCTTGGTCTGGCGGCAACGGGCGACAACACGCTCACGTTGCTTTTGGTGTTGCTGACACTTGCAATCATCGCATTTATAGCCGCACTTCTTTTGTCCCGGAGGGATAAGCGCTAGGTTCATCTTCTAAACGCAACGCCCTCCCGGGCGGCGGGCACGAAGTTCCCTGCTCTACAGTCCTGCGCAAGACGAAGGCCACATTAAGTGGCCTTCTTTGCGTGCGGAACTCGCGATGAACTTCGAGCCCGCCGCTCGGGAGGGCGCCCCTTTATTGACGGAAGGCCTAATAAGCGGATATTCCATGCCCGGATGTATTCAGAGCGGGACGGGCTTTCCGGATGGGCGGTGTTTCGGAAAGTGTGTCCCAGAATCGGCGCTCAGAGTGGTCCCCACTTTCCGGTTGATGTCTTGTCCGGAAACTATGTCCCGGAATTAAGGCTTGGAATGGGATGCACTTTCCGGTTGAGAGCCTTAGCGGAAAGTGCGACCCGGAATTTACTCTTGAAGTGGGATGCGCTTTCCCAACAGGCCCTCAAGCGGAAACTGCGTCCCATTCCGAAGGCAGATTCCGGGACACACTTTCCGAATACAAAGAAGGTCACTTAATGTGGCCTTCAACTTATATATGTTCAGCGGATACCCCCATGACAAGCCGTGCTCCAACAACAAGGCGTCTGTCCGGGCGGAGGCATATAAGGTTCATCGCGAGTTCCGCACGCAAAGAAGGCCACTTAATGTGGCCTTCGTCTTGCGCAGGACTGTCCGAGCAGGGAACCTTATATGCCTCCGCCCGGACAGACGTTTCAGTTGTGGCTCAGCAGCTAGTCGCTATTTGATCTTGGTTGTACCCGGCGCCAGGTTGGGGTCGGTCTCGTTGGCCTCGGTCTGGAAGTGCTCGGTGTAGACGTTCTTGCCGTCGCGGAACATTTCGTAGTACTGCATCTTGGCGTAATCCTCACGCGCCTTGGTGGCGGCTGCGGCTGCGGCGTCGTCACCGGTGACGTTGGAGGAGAGCGCCCAGCGCAGGCTGGCGTCCTCGTAGCCCACGGAGTTGATGGCGGGCAGCGACTCGCGCAGCGTCATGTGCGCTTTCTGGTAGTCGGTCAGCGGTGCGCCGATCAGTTGCATCAGCTGGGTGGACAGGTAGTTGGTGGACAGGTCGTCGACCTCGCTCGTCTGGTCACAACCGGCAACGTCGTAGTTAGCCCAAATGATGTAGTCGGTCTGCCACAAGCGCTCCTGGTGGGTGGCGTCGTCCTCGCCGGTAAACCACTTATCGTTGAACTTGGACGGGAAGAACGGCTGGTGGTCGCCCCAGAACACCACGACCACCTTGCGGTCGAGCTTGCTCAGGGCGTTGAGGAAGTAACGCAGCGCTTGGTCGGACTGCTCGATGCACGAGACATACTCGTCAACATCGGAGAGCGTGCCGTCCTCGACGGTCTTAGCGTCCAGGTCGGTCGTGTCGATGTTCAGGTGCATCTGCTTGTCGACCGGCAGCAGACCCGTGTCGTAGCCCGAGTGGTTCTGCATGGTCACATCGAAGATAAACTGCGGATCGGCGTTCTGGTCGAGCAGCTCAAGAATCTTGTCGTAGGTTGCCTGGTCGGTCACCATGCCGCGCAGGGTATCGGCGCCTTGGAAATCGTTGATGGACAGGAACTGGTCAAAGCCAAAGTCCTTGTAGACGTTCTCGCGGTTCCAGTTGGTCGCGTGGTTGGGGTGCATGGCCGTGGTGGAATAGCCGAGCGATTTGAACTGCTCTGCCAGATTCCCGGTCGTTTCCATGTTGTAGATGGTGTAGGGGTACACGCCCGAGCCCAGGTTGGCCATGGAGTTGCCGGTCATAAACTCAAGCTCGGTATTGGCCGTGCCGCCGCCGTAGGCGCTCACGTAGAGCTTTCCGCGGCTGAGGCAGTTGGACAGGTTCTTAAAGTACTGCGGACCTTCGTAGCCGGCGCGCATGTTCTGGTAGATCGACAAATCCGAGAACGTTTCGTTCATGATAGCGATGACCGTGGGCTTCTCGCTGTCGAACTGCTCCTTTGCGGCGGCGCGCTCGTCGCTCTTGGCCGCGTCGGATTTGTCGTAGGCCTTGGCGTACTTTTTGAGCGTGGCCTTGGCGTCATCGACAGAATAGTCGGCGGGTTTGGGCGGCTTGATGGACTGTGCCGCGCTAATAAAGGCAGGCAGATAGCCCTCGCGCCAGTAGCTCTCGAGCGGACGCCAGGTGTAGACGGTGATGCCGAGGGTGTTGTAGTAGTCGATGAGCGTGACATGCGCGGTCACGCCGCCCAGGCACAGCACCGCCACGAGCAGGTTGGTGAGCAACATGCGCTTGGCGTTGGCGGCGCCCTTCTGACGGTGCGGCGCGACCAGGCCGGCGTACTCGCACAGCAGCATGGCGATGGCGGTAAAGCCCATGGATAGCACGCAGAACAGCGAGATCGAGAAGGTGTAGCCGGTGCCGGCGACTGCGGCGGCGGTGGAGATGGCCGAAAGGTCGCCCGGCTGGATGGGCATGGATTTAAACGTGATGACAAAGAACTCGGCAATGCCCAGGACAAAGAGGGCAAAGGCCAGGACCGCGGGAGCTGCGCCGTGGCGCTGGAATAGGAAGAACAAGCCAGTCATGAGTGTGGCGATGATGGCCCACTCGAGCAGGATGCACAGGGGGTAGACCCAGGTAAAGTCGTGGTTGGACGAGACCTCCATGCCCAGCAGCGCAAAGACGCCGGCGAGCAGCAGGCACAGGACGGCGGCGACGAGCGGTTTGCCCACAAAGGCGCCGCGCAGGCGGGCGAGCTTGCCGGTGGGGGCGGGGGCGTCGGGCTCGGCGAACGCAAAGACGCGCGGGGCGATGCGGTCGCGGGCGATGCTGGCCCAAGCGCATCCGGTGAGGATGGCGTTGGTCAGGATGAGCATCACAAAGGCGAGCGGCTCGTTTTGGGCGACGAGGCCAATGGCACCCCAAATGGTCAAAAAGAGCTGGAACAGGCCGAAGGCGACGCTCCACCCAAGAGCGCTTTTGGCAACGGTGCCCGACTGAGCGCGAATGGCCTTGGCCTCGCGCAAGACAAGGTAGACGGTCGCCGCAAGACCGACGAGCGAGATGGCGGCAGCGAACATGCTGAGACTCCTCACAAACTAAAACCTACGAAAGCGGGGGTTTACCCGATTGTTACCAAGATATGCGCTGCAATTGGTGTCTGCGCACAACAACCAGCCATATTAACGCGCACGTGTGGCGGTGTGGCGCAATGTGGTGGCGACCTGCGCGATAATGGACGGGAATTACACGGAAACGTAAAGGCTTCTTAAAGAATTAGCGAGGATGAGGCGATGAACGAGCAGGTTTGCAAGGCGGACATGGGCGGCGATGGAGCGGCGGTCGATACGTGCGGCTATCCGGTTGAGACCACGGGCAATGCGGTGCTGGACACGTTGGAGCACCGTTCCTCCACGCGCGCTTTTGCGCGCGATGACGACGGCCGACCCGTGGCGGTGACCGACGAGCAGCGGGCGGCGATTCTGCATGCGGCGAGCCGTGCGCCGTCGGCAGGCGCCATGATGATGTATTCCATCGTGAGCATCCGCGAGCAGGCCACGCTCGATCGTCTGGCCGACCTGTGCGACCACCAGCCCATGATCGCCAAGGCGCCCTGGGCACTATTATTTGTGGTCGATTATGCCAAGTGGATCGATCTGTTTGAGCACGTGGGCTGCTTTGAGCCCGAGTTTGTCGAGCGTACGGGCAAGGCGCCCCGCCGCGCGCCGGGTTTGGGCGACTTTGCCATCGCGGCCCAGGACGCCGTGATCGCCGCGCAAAACGCCGTGGTTGCCGCCGAGGCTCTGGGCTTGGGGAGCTGCTATATCGGTGATATCGTCGAGAATGCCGAGGAAGTGGCCGAGCTGCTGGATCTGCCTCCGTATACCATGCCGCTGTCGATGCTCATCATCGGCACGCCTCGCAAAGAGCGCCCGGCAATCGCGCACCCCGTGGTGAACCTGGTGCACGAGGAACGCTACCGCCGTGCGGACGACGCGACTATGGACGCGCAGGTGGCCGAGATGGACGCGATGTTCCGTCCGCATGCCCGCGAGGTGGGGGAGCGCGTCGTGGACATCTATACCCGCAAGCACACGAGTCCCTTTATGGCCGAGATGAGCCGCTCCATGGAGTGGTGGTTCAAAAACTGGCTCGGAAAATGACGAATGTGACAAAGGGACAGCCCCTTTGTCACATTCCATATCGCTGCGGTGGCCTAAAGGCCGTATAAATGTTTATTTAGCTGGGAAAACAGTGCATTAAAACATGGGCCGATTGCCTATAATCCCTTCGAACATTAAAGTTGGGAGGAAACCGGCTTATGGAACAAAAGGCCAAGGAGGCAGCCTCGCACGCTGCGATTCCTGTGAGCATCTCGGCGATGCTCGTCACGCTGGGCGTGGTGTACGGCGACATCGGCACCAGCCCTATGTATGTAACTAAGGCGCTCGTTGCCGGCAACGGCGGCATCGGAAGCGTGACGGAGGAGTTCGTGCTCGGCGCGCTCTCTCTTGTCGTGTGGACGGTCACGCTGCTGACGACCGTCAAGTACGTGCTGATCTCGCTGCGCGCCGATAACCACGGCGAGGGCGGTATCTTTGCCCTGTACAGCTTGGTCAAGCGCTGCGGCAAGTGGCTCATCATCCCCGCCATGCTGGGCGGCGCGGCGCTCCTCGCCGACGGCATCCTGACGCCTGCCGTTACCGTCACCACGGCCATCGAGGGCCTGCGCACCATCCCGGCGGTCCATGCCGTGCTCGGTGACGACCAGGGTCGTGTCGTCGCCATCACGCTTGCCATCATCATCGCGCTCTTCTTGGTGCAGCGCATCGGCACGGCCAAGATCGGTCACGCCTTCGGCCCCATCATGACGCTGTGGTTTTTGTTCCTGGGCGGCACGGGCCTGTTCTTTGTCTGCCAGTATCCCGCGGTGCTGCTGTGCCTCAACCCGTTGCGTGGCATCGCTTTTCTGCTGAGCCCCAACAACCATGCGGGCATCATGATTTTGGGCAGCTGCTTCCTCGCTACCACCGGTGCCGAGGCGCTCTATTCCGACATGGGCCATGTGGGCCGCGGCAACATCTATGCCACCTGGCCGTTCGTTAAGTGCTGCCTGCTGCTGTCCTACATGGGCCAGGGCGCGTGGCTTATCAACAACGCCGGCAACCCGGAGCTCATGGGTATCGCCGACCTCAACCCCTTCTACCAGATGCTCGCCCCGGGTCTGCGCCCCTTTGCCGTCGGCCTTTCCACCGTCGCGGCCATCATCGCCTCGCAGGCGCTCATCACCGGCGCATTCTCGCTGGTGTCCGAGGCCAGCCGCCTGGACCTCATGCCGCATATGCAGGTCTTCTATCCTGCCGAGACCAAGGGCCAGCTCTACATCCCCATGGTCAACAACGTCATGCTCGTGGGCTGCGTCGTCGTGGTGCTGCTGTTCCAGAACTCGGCGCACATGGAGGCCGCGTACGGCCTGGCCATTACCCTGACCATGATGTGCACGACAATGCTGCTCTTCTTCTATCTGCACGTGGAGCGCAATCTCAAGGTCGCGCCGTGGATCTTTGCCGCCTTCTTCCTTATGCTCGAGGGCTTCTTCTTTGTGAGCTCGCTCACCAAGTTCTTCCACGGCGGCTATTTCACCATCCTTATGGCCGCGCTCATCATGGGCATCATGGTGTGCTGGTACAACGGCACGGCGGTTGAGCAGCGCCAGTTTACGCTGCTGCCGCTGCGCAGCTATCTGCCGCAGCTCAAGCGCCTGCGCGACGACGATCGCTACGAGCTCGTGAGCGACAACATCGTGTACCTGACCAAGGACACCAACACCGACTATATCGACCGCGATATCGTCTACTCGATTTTGGACAAGCACCCCAAGCGCGCTCGTGCCTGGTGGTTCGTGAACGTCGAGACCATGGACGAGCCGCATACCTTTGCCTACTCGGTCGAGACGTTCGGCACCGACTACGTATTCCGCGTGCATCTGTACCTGGGCTATAAGATCAACCAGCGCGTCAATGCTTACCTGCGCCAGGTTGTTCAGGACCTGGCTGCCAGCGGCGAGCTGCCGGCGCAGACGCACGATTACTCGGTCTACAAGGATCCGGGCAACATCGGTACGTTTAAGTTCGTCATGATCCGCAAGCTGCTGGCGCCCGAAAGCGACGTGGAGCCCAGCGAGCGTACGGCCATCACGCTCAAGTACATCATCCGCCGCGCCGCCGGCACGCCTGCGCGCTGGTACGGCCTGGAGAACTCCAACGTGAGCTTTGAGTACGTGCCGCTGTTCACCAAGTTTAAGGCCGTGAGCAAGATGCAGCGCCTGGCTCCCGACGAGCGTCCGTAGTCGACGTCTGCTGTTTGTCTAGCGACCGCGGGCTGCAAAGGCTATACACTTGGAACCACCACAAGGAGGCCACCACCACAAAGGTGCCTGTCCCCTTTGTGGTGGTTTTTGTTTTTGAGAGAGGGGCGGGGCGCTGATGGACGTCCATGCGGACGGCGATATTGCCGATAACTTTTGGTGGCGGCGTACAACGCTGACGCGTCGCAGCCCTCTGTATGACGCCTGCGTATCGGCGGGGCTGCTGGTCGCGGCGACGGTTGTGGGCGCGCTGCTCGACCATCCGGGTCTCGCGCCGAGCATCATGATCGTCTATGTGTTTGCCGTGCAGCTGTGCGCCTTCTTTACCTGGAGCCGCCTGTACTGCCTGCTGAGCTCTGCCGCCGCCGTGGCGCTCTACAACTTCTTGTTTGTCGACCCGCGCTACGCGCTGTCGTTTATCGACCGCGCCTATTCCGGCATGTTCTTCATTATGTTTGCGGTCTCGCTCGTGTCGAGCTCGATTGCGCTGGCCCTGCGCCGCGCCTTGGCGCAGGCTGCCGCCAGCGACCGTCGCACGCAGATGGTGCTCGAGACCAACCGCATGCTGCAGCGGTGCGGCGATCAGCAACAGATTGTGCATGCTATGGCAACGCAACTGGCGCGTCTTTCGGACTGTCCGGTCGTGTGGTATAGCGCCGATGCCGACGACGATGACCTGCTGCCGCGCACGATGTACACGGCCGTGGGCGATGCCGCGCCGGTGCACCAGCTGGCGCCGCAGATGCCGCCGCGGCTCTCGGCGTCCGCCTATGTGGGAACGCCGCTCGATGCCACCTATGGCGCTTCGGCGTTCTATGGCATATACCTGACTGTGCGCTCGGGTGACACCATGGTGCGCGCGGGCGATCCCGCCTCGGTGGTGGGGGTGCTCGCCATTGTCGCCGAGCCCGATGCGCTGACGCCCGAGGAGCGGACGCTTGCCGATGCCATCGCGAGCGAAGGCGAGCTGGCGCTCGATCGCGCCCGCGCCATGGAGGCCCGTGAGGAAGCGGCGGTGCTCGCTAAAAACGAGCAGCTGCGCGCCAACTTGTTGCGCTCCATCTCGCACGATTTGCGCACGCCGCTTACCAGCATTTCGGGTAATGCCGACGTGCTGCTCGACCAGGGCTCGACCGGCACGGCCGTGCTTGACGACCAGACACGCCGCGGTATGCTCCTATCCATTCGCTCGGACGCGCAATGGCTCAATGCTACCGTCGAGAATCTGCTCGCCATCACCAAGCTCGATGGCGGCGGCATGCATCTGTCGACTACGCTCGAGCTTATGGACGATATCGTCGAGGAGGCGCTGCGCCACGTAAACCCGGCCGTGCGCGAGCACGACCTTAAGGTGGTGGCGTGCGATGAGCCGGCGCTCGTCAACGTCGATGCGCGCCTGATGGTGCAGCTGGTGGTAAACCTGGTGAACAACGCCATTACCTACACGCCCGCGGGCTCGCATATCGTGATTTCGATTAGCGTCGACGGCGGGTGCGTGAGGTGTTCGGTCGCCGACGACGGCCCGGGCATTGCGCCCGAGGACCGCGAGCGCATCTTTGAGTCGTTCTACACCGCCAACCATGGCCTGGCCGACAGCCGACGCAGTGTGGGCCTGGGGCTTTCGCTTTGCCGCTCCATTGCGCTGGCGCATGGCGGTAGCATAGAGGTTGCCGCGGCGGACCCGCACGGCTCGGTCTTTACGATCGAGCTTCCCGCCGTCGACGTTTCGTTTGATAAGGAGTAGCGCCGTGCCGAACTCTGCCGCAAAACCGCTCATCTTGGTCGTTGAGGACGATCCCGCCGTCCGCAACCTTATCGTTGCCGCGCTCGAGGCACACGGCTTGCGCCATATGGCCGTGGAGACCGCCCATGCCGCCATTGCCGCCGCCTCGTCGCAGGCGCCGAGCATTGTGCTGCTCGATCTGGGCCTGCCCGATATGGACGGCGTCAAGGTGGTGGAGTCGGTGCGCGCGTGGTCGGGCATGCCGATCATCGTGGTCTCGGCACGCAGCGAGGACGCGGACAAGATCCGCGCGCTCGATGCCGGCGCCGACGACTACCTGACCAAGCCGTTTTCGGTCGAGGAGCTGCTCGCGCGCATTCGCACGACGCTCAGGCGCCTTTCGTATGCGCAAACGGGCGGCGTTGCCTCTGCGGGATCGTTCGATACCGGCGAGCTGCATATCGATTTTGATGCCGGCATCGCCACGATGGATGGCGAGGAGCTGCATCTGACGCCGATCGAGTACAAACTCCTATGCCTGCTGGCACACAACGCCGACAAGGTGCTGACGCACCAGTTTATCCTGCACGAGATTTGGGGTACGGCGACTAAGAGCGACCTGGCGAGCCTACGCGTCTTTATGGGCACGCTGCGCAAGAAGATCGAGTCCGACCCCGCGCATCCGCGTTACATCCAAACCCATGTAGGCATTGGCTACCGCCTAGTCACCCAAGGCTAGATCGCCAACCACCATCCCAATATGAGTTGCGGTGAAATAGTTCCTGTTTGGTCCTTTACCAGGCATTTTTAGGAACTATTCCACCGCAACTTTGTTATTTGCCCTTGGGCTTGCTGGCGTAGAACTTCTTCTTTTTTGGCTTGCCGGCAGGGGAGGGTTTGGCGGCAAAGTTCGACTTGCCGTTGCCGGCCTGCGCGTGCGCGGGTGTTGCTACGCGAGGCTTGCGGGCGTCGGGGTTGCGCAGTTCCTCGGTTCGCTCGGCAATCTCCTCGGCACTAAAGCCGACTTCGGCCATGGCGTCCTCGATGGGCAGGCGGCGTACGATATAGCAATGGTGCACCTTCTGGTTGCGTGCGAAGTCCTCGGGGATGGTCTGCGCCGTAATGTCCTCCAGCACAACGCCCGCGCGCGCGAGCTTGCGCGTTTCGGGGCGAAAGCCGCGCAGGTTGCAGCTAAAGATGGCGTGGCCGCCCTGTGCGAGCAGACGCGATACGCCGGCCAAAAGCTCAACATGGTCGCGCTGAACATCCCAGGTGCGGCGGCCCATCTTGGACGAGTTCGAAAACGTGGGCGGGTCGACAAAGATCAGGTCCCAGCGGTTGCGCGTCTGACGCTGGTCGCGAATCCAGGCGAGCACGTCGTCGCGCACAAAGTGATGCTGCGGCCCCACAAAGCCGTTCTGACGCATATTGCGCTCGGCCCAGTCCAGATAGGTGTTCGAGAGGTCAACCGTCACGGTTTCCTCGACGCCGCCGTCGGCTGCGTAGCAGGTGGCGGTGCCGGTGTAGGCAAACAGGTTGAGGAAGCGACGCGCCTGTTTGGCGTGCTCACGCACTAGGTTGCGGGTGACGCGGTGATCCAAGAAGATGCCCACATCCAGATAGTCGTCAAAGTTGACGGCAAAGGTGAGCCCGCCCTCCTCGATGAGCGGCAGGCGACGGCGCGCGATGTTGGCACGCTCGCCCGAGCCGCCCTTACCGGCGTCTTGCTTGCCGTACTGCGAGCCGCCGCGCGAACGCATGCGGGCCTTGGCATGCACATGCTCGGCTGGGACATCCAGGATGCGCGGCGCGATGGCCAAGATGTCGAGCATACGGGCCTGGGCCAGCGCCGGGTCGATGGTCTTGGGCGCCGCGTATTCGGCGATGACGAGCCAGCGGCCTGGAGTCTGTGGGCAACCCTCGTACAGGTCGATGGCGGCGGAGTAGTCGGGCAGGTCGGCATCGTAGACGCGGTAGCAGCTCACGCCCTCGCGCTTGGCCCACTTGCGGCGCAGGCGTGCGTTCTTGCGCAGGCGGTTGGCGAACTGCTCGGACTCGGGGATGAGCACGGGCAGCGGCTTGCCGTCGCCCAGGTCGAGCGTGGCAGCGGGCTCGGGCATGGGGGTGTTGGCGGCCTCATAATCGACATCCGCGGCCTCACCCTCGGTATCCGCGCTGGTCGCAGCCTCAAATGTCGCGGCGACATGATCGAGCGAGGGCCAAACCTCAATAGTCGCCTCTTCGTTGTTGGGCATGACGGCAATGGAGCGCGCGGGCTCGGCATGGAGCGCGCGGGCCATAAGGCCATCGCGGGTGAGCGCGGCGACCGGCGCCGAGGCAAGCTCGGGCGCGCGGCGCAGCTCGCCGACCAGCGTCATGGCGTCGTGCATGAGCGAAAGCGGAGTTTCGGTGGTGTCTGCGACCACGGCGGCGCCGGCGACAGCGCCCGCATGGTCCAGCACGGTGGCGGGCTTGGCGGCGCAAAAATCGACAAAGCGCTTGTAACCGGCGCACTTGGCCATGCGCTCGGCGGTCTTGCGGGCGGCAGGGTCAATGTCCACGGCGACGATGCGTGCCTGGCGCTCGCGCGCTGCCGCCTCGCGCTCGCGTGCCTCGGCAAGTAGCTGCTTCCACAGAGCGGCGTCGTGCAGCTGCCAGCCTTCAAAGCCCCAGCGCTCGCGTGCAGCGCCCGGGGCGCGGTCGGTCAGAATGTTCACGGCCTCCAACAGCAGACCGCCGCCGGCGCATGAGGCGTCGATCAGCGTGGGCAGGGCTTCGTTTTCGTAGTCGTCGGCCGTCAGCTCGCGCTCGTACAGTGCGGTCCAGCCGACCTGCGCCAGCACCAGGGCGGCGTAGTCGGGGCGCAGCACGTGCGCGCCCTCGCCGGCGCGGGTCGCTGCGGGCGGCAGGCGCTTGAACAGCGGGTCGCCCGAAAGGTCCAGGCTTATGCTCGCGCGGCGCTGGCGCAGCGAAAGCAACAGGTGAACGTCGGGATCGGCGGCATCGACGTCGGCGCGAAGTCCCGTAGTCTCGGCCAGGCGGTCGCACAGCGCGTCTTTGGCGCGCAGGGCCGAGAAGCGCGTGTTGCGCAGCTGCTCGGTCACGCCGCGGGCGGTAATGGCGATGGTGGCGCCGGGGCGGACGATGCTCTCCCAGGCGATGTCGTAAACGCCGTCGTACAACTCATCGGCATCCTGCGCCTCAAAGCGCCCGAGTACCACGAACACGCGGCTCGCCAGGCGCGACCACAGACAGGCGCGATAGCCTTCTTCGAGCTCGCCCTCAAACGTAGCGCGGCCCTTCAGGCGGCGGACATGCGAAAGCCCGAGCCACTTGAGCTCGTCGGCGAGTGCGGATTCAAAGCCCTCGGGGCAGCTTGCATAAAATTCCATGGGTGACCTCTCTGGTTGCGTCGCTCCATTATATGATGGATGCTTCGTTTGCCATCGCCCTCGAAAGGAACCCATATGATTGATGCGTGCCCCGATTCCGCTGTGCTCTTTTTTGACGTGGACGGCACGCTGACGTCGTTCGACCCCGACGATATGACCGATAAGGACTTTTCGGCGGTTCGCCCTTCGCAGACGGTCGTCGAGGCGTTTCATCGTCTGCGCGACGCAGGGCACAAGGCGTTTATCTGCACGGGTCGCCCCTTGTGGCTGATTGCGGACAGCCTACGCGCGCTCGACCCTGCGGGTGTCGTGGCCATGGCGGGCGCCACGCTCGAGGTCGAGGGGCGTGTGGTGCATGAGGACTGCTTTGACGAAGATATTGTTGAGGAGCTCGCGCGCCGCATTACTGTGGCGGGCGGCGAGGCGTTGTTCGAGACGAACGGTGCCACTTATTCACTTGAGCCAGTTGGTGTCGAACAGTCATTTCTGCTAGGCGCCGGCGTGGTGCATGGCGTTGATCAGATGCGCGTCGATGGCCGCTTGCACGTAGGCAAGGTGTGCATTAACGCGTGCAACCTGGCTCGCGTAGCCAACGATGACGGCTTTATCGATCGCAACTTTGAGCTGTGCAACACCGGTGGCCAGAATCGCGAGCTGAGCCCCAAGGGCATCGACAAGGGCGTGGGCGTGGCGCGAGCGCTGGAATACCTGGGTCGCACCGGCAGCGCGCGCACCTTTGGCTTTGGCGATTCCGGCAACGATCTGGGTATGCTCGCCGCCGTCGAGACGGCTGTAGCCATGGGCAACGCCATGCCCGAGGTCAAGGCAGTCGCCGACTACGTGACCGACGATGTCGCACACGACGGCACCGTCACAGCGATGCAGCATTTCGGCCTCATCTAATGAATCCCGCGTTCTGACGTTTGCTCCAACTGCGACTCTTTGCTTTTGCATGCTCAATCGATTTATCAATTCAAACACTGAGGTGTTTATACCGTTCGCCGAGAAGATAAAAACCCGCAGTTCACGCCTTGATAAACGTAGGTAAAGTGTTTAGCAGTTTATCGGCCGTATGCTAACGAAAGGAATCAGGCAGATGGCAATCAAGGTGTTCGCTGACGGTGCAAACCTCGAGGGCATGCTCGACATGTACGAGAACGGCAACGTTCAGGGTTTCACGACCAACCCGTCCCTTATGAAGAAGGGCGGCGTGACGGATTACCGCGCGTTTGCCAAGGAGGTCCTGGCCCACATCACCGATGTGTCCGTGTCGTTTGAGGTCTTTGCCGACGACGTCGAGACCATGGAGGTCGAGGCCCGCGAGATCGCTACCTGGGCCGAGAACGTCTACGTCAAGATTCCGTGCGTGACCACCAAGGGCGAGTCCACCGCCAAGCTAGTGCGCAAGCTTTCCGCCGACGGCATCAAGGTCAACGTCACCACCATCTTTACGCCTGCGCAGGTCGACGAGATGGTCGAGTCCGTTGACGCCGAGACGCCGTCCATCATCTCGCTCTTTGCCGGCCGCATCGCCGACACCGGCGTCGACCCCATTCCGTTTATGACGGAGTCGGTCAAGAAGGCCACCGCCAAGCCCAACTGCGAGGTCCTGTGGGCATCCACGCGCGAGCTCATCAACATCTACCAGGCCGAGGCCTGCGGTTGTCAGATCATCACGGTGCCCAACAGTATCCTGGCCAAGCGCAAGAACATCGGCCGTGATCCGTACGAGGTTTCGCTCGATACCGTCCGCGGCTTTGCCAAGGATATCGCCTCGCTCGGGTTTCATATCCTGCCGTAACGCGAACACTGGCTGCGCCGCGGGTCGCTCGCCCCGGCCTTTCCTTTCCCTATCGCTCACGCGCTTCGCGAGGGTCGCGCTAGGCAAAGGAAAGGCCGGGGCTGCCGACACGAGCTTGCCGGTAGGTTGGTAATCGGCCTCCATATCCTGCCGTGGGCAAAGGTACCCCCGCCTGCGACGTGCAAAATCGAGAGTATTCAGCAAGGTAAAGGCTTTTACCAGCTGGTTGAAGCACGGAACAGCTCCCGTTTTGGCTCTGACGACGCTAAAACGGGGGCTGTTTGTGACTTTATTGCCTCTGAGGGGCGTTCGGAGCGGCGGAAATTGCAGAATACTCGCGATTTTGCACATCGCTACAGGGGGTACCCTTGCTTTGGCGGTTTATTTCCCCTGCACCATGGTGAGCGAGATCTTCTTGCGGTCGCGATCGACCTTTTCGACCCACACCTTGACCGTGTCACCGACGCGCACCACGTCGCTCGGGTGCTTGACGAAGCGGTTGGCGAGCTTGGAGATGTGTACGAGGCCGTCCTGGTGCACGCCCACGTCGACGAAGGCGCCAAAGTCGACGACGTTGCGCACCGTGCCCTTGAGTTCCATGCCGGGCTCCAGGTCGTCGATCGAAAGCGCCGAGCGGCTAAAGACTACCTCGGGCGCGTCGTCGCGCGGGTCGCGACCGGGCTTCTTGAGCTCGTTGACGATGTCGATGAGCGTGAGGGTGCCGCAGTCCAGGTCGCTTGCCAGCGCCGAGATGCTGCCCAGGCGGCGCTCGATATCGGGCACGCCGCCGCGGCTGAGCTCGCTTGCCGCAACGCCGGCGCGCTCCAGGACGGCCGTGGCCACCTCGTAGCTTTCGGGGTGGACGCTTGTCGCGTCGAGCGGGTTCTTGCCGCCGCTGATGCGCAGGAAACCTGCGGCGTTGAGGTACGCCTTGGGTCCCAGCTTGGGGACCTTCTTGAGCTGGCGGCGATCGGTAAAGGCGCCGTTTTCCTCGCGGTAGGCCACGATGTTTTTGGCTACGCTCGGCGTAATGCCCGACACGTAGCCCAGCAGGCTTGCGCTCGCGGTGTTGACGTCGACGCCCACACGGTTGACGACGTCTTCCACCACGTGGCCCAAGGTGCGCGAAAGCTCGGCCTGGTCAAGGTCGTGCTGGTACTGGCCAACGCCGATGGACTGGGGCGGAATCTTGACGAGCTCTGCCAGCGGGTCTTGCAGACGGCGGCCCAGGCTCATGGCGCCACGTACGGTGACATCCAGATCGGGATACTCCTGGCTCGCGAGCTCGGAGGCGGAGTACACCGACGCGCCCGCCTCGTTGACGATGGTGTAGCGAAGGCTGGGCGCCTGCTCGGCAATAAACTCCGAGACGACTTCCTCGGTCTCGCGGCTGGCGGTGCCGTTGCCGATGACGATGGTGTTGACGCTGTCCTTCTTGACGAGGCGGGCGAGCTCGCGCTTGGTGCCGGCGACGTCGTGGCGCGGCTTGGTGGGGTAGACCACGCCGTGGTCGAGCAGCTTGCCGGTCTCGTCCATGACGGCGACCTTGCAGCCGGTGCGGTAGCCCGGATCGAGCGCGAGTACGCGGGCGCCGCGCACGGGGCGCGCCGAGAGCAGGCCTTCGAGATTCTTGGCAAAGACGTTGATGGCCTCGGTCTGGGCGCGAACGGTGAGTTTGGCGCGGGCCTCGCGCTCCAGCGAGGGGGCCATGAGGCGCTTGTAACCGTCAGCGATGGCGGCATTAAAGACGGGAGCAAACACGCCCTGGCGACGGGGCCAGCGGCTGCCGAGGCGTGCCGTAGCGGCAGCGCCGTCGACGTTCACGCGCACGCGGAGCTTGCCCTCACGCTCACCGCGGTCGATAGCCAGCACGCGGTGGTTGGGTATACGGCGCAACGGCTCGTCAAAGTTGTAGTAGGGCTCGTAGGGGGTCTTCTCGGCGGGGTCGGTGGCCTCGACGACGATGTCGGCGGTGTTTTGCGTAAAGGCGCGCAGGTCGGCGACGTTCTCGGGATCTTCGGCCACCGTCTCGGCCACGATGTCGGCGGCGCCGGCGAGCGCCTTCTCGGGCGTGCCGAAGCCGGCCTCCTCGTTGACGTAGTCCGCGGCGGCGTCGAGCGCGCTGCCCTTGGCCGAAGCCTGCATGATGATCATGTTGGCGAGTGGCTCCAGGCCGGCCTCGCGGGCCTTCTGCGCGCGGGTCATGCGCTTTTTGCGGTAGGGCTTGTAGAGGTCCTCGACACGCTGGAGCTGCGTGGCCTCGCGAATCTGCTGCTCGAGTTCGGGCGTGAGCTTGCCCTGGGCGTCGATGAGCAGAATGACGTCCTCTTTACGCTGCTCAAGATTGCGCAGGTATGACAGGCGCTCGTCGAGGGCGCGCAGGGCGACGTCATCCATGCCGCCCGTGGCCTCCTTGCGGTAGCGCGAGATAAAGGGGATGGTGTTGCCCTCGTCGATGAGCTTGACAGCCGCCTCGACGTTGGCGGCCTTAAGGTTGAGCTCGCGGGCGAGCTGGGCGATAAGATCCATGGGACTCCTTGCGTTTAAGGTGCGTTTGCAGCACAGGGCTACCAAGGATACCACCTGCCACTTCGCCCAAAAAAGACTGTTTTGGCGCGGAACCACGAAAGCGGCCTATCTACTACGTTTGAACCGTGTGGGTCGACCATCCCCCGGTTTTCCGAAAATGCGCAACTCGTCTACCTGCGGTTTTTATTTCGCGAAATTCGGTATGGATGAGGGTGATTGGTTAAACGTAGTAGATAGGCACATTTCGTGGCGAACGAATCAAGCCGAGGTGCAAAAAGGCCCCCCGTCTCAGAAAATCATTGGAAACGTAGCAAAATGCCCCGCGGGCAGGAGGCTGCTCGCGGGGCAAAGAAGAGGGGCTTATTTGTGGCGGACCGAGGGACTCGGCATGGGGTTTCTGCCGCGGCCGCTCTTAAGGCATTACAGCTCGACGAGCTGGCCGGTCTCGGCGGCCTCCTTGATGGCGTTAAGCAGCGTGAGCGTCTTAACGTTGTCGGCGGGGGTCACGACGGGCTCGACCTCGCGGCGGACGACCTTCACAAAGTGCTTGAGCTGCATCTTGTGCGGCAGCGCCGGGTCCACGGCCGGGATCTCCATCTGCAGCGGCTTGTGCCAGTTGGAGGCGCCGTCGTAGGAGAACTGATGCAGGCGGGGCAGCGAAAGGGCACCCAAGGTTCCGCCGATAAAGTAGGCGTCGGCGTCGAAGGGGCGGTACTGCGGATCCTCGCGAGCGGTGGCCTCCCAGTTCCAGGGGCTGGCGGTGGCGTCGGAGATGGTCATGCTCGCAAGCGCGCCATCGGCAAAACGGACGTTGACCACGGCGGAGTCCTCGGTCTCAAAACCGCGGGCGGCGCTGGACTGCATGCCCTGGACGGCGACGGGCTCGCCCAGCAGGTAGCGGAGCAGGTCCACGTCGTGAACCAGGTTGACCAAGATCGGTCCGGCACCCTTCTTGCGGCGCCACTCGACATCGAAGTACTCGTCATTCTTATAGATCATGTAGTGGAAGCTCGACACGGTGAGCTTGCCCAGCTCGCCGGACTCGACGATCTCCTTGGCCTTGTTGACGAAGGGGTTGTGGCGACGGTGCTGACCCACGAGCACGGGCACGCCGGCGGTCTCGGCCTCGGCGGCGAAAGCCTGGGCATCCTCGAGGTCGTTGGAGATCGGCTTTTCGACCAGCGGCACGATGTTGCGCTTGATGGCCTCGCGGGCAACGCCCAAGTGCAGGTCGTTGGGGGTGGCGATGATGACGGCCTCGGGCTTGACCTCGTCCATCATCTGGGCGGGATCGGTAAAGAACGGCACGCCGGCAGCCTCGGCCGTGGCGCGGGCGCCCTCAAAGGCGTCGGCGATGGCGACGAGCTCGGCCTCGGGCTCCTCGGTGACAAAGCGGATGTGGTTGCGGCCCATGGCGCCGGCGCCGATGACGGCAATGCGGACGGGGTTGAGCTCAGACATTTCGACTCCTTAATGCTGGTGGCTGGTGGAATGCGGCAAGAGGACGGCCCTTGCCGCGTCAAGCAAAACTAAGCGGACTTCTTCTTGCTGTCGGAGACCATCATGTAGACGGTGAGTACGACGGCGATGGCGGCAATCACGATGGCGCCGTAGAAGGACTGCTGGTAGGCGGCGCTGCCGGCCTCGGCGTGATACAGCACGGCAGTGATGGGCTGGCTGATCCAGGTAGAGGCGGCGTAACCCAAAAACATGATGCCGTAGTTGACGCCGATGTTGCTGGTGCCAAAGGCGCCACCGGTGAGCGGCGGGTAGATGACGAGCAGGGCGCCAAAGCTAAAGCCGAGCAGAGCGAGCGCCACAAAGAACATGCTCTGCGTAAAGCTCATCGACATGATGACGAGGGCGACGATGGTGACGACAAGGCTGATGAGCAGCGACTTATAGGCGCCGAGCTTGTCGATGATCTGACCAAAGGACAGGCGGCCAACCAGGTTAGCGCAGGTGTTGACGGAGACCACCACGCCGCCGAGGGCGACGGCTGCGGCACTCGTGGGGTCGGCGAAGAGCTGGACGGCGGCGATGGAGGCAACCTTGCCCACAAGCAGGGTGCCGGCGGTGGCGGCAAAGGCGAAGGTGGCGATGAGGACCCAGAAGCGCGGGGTCTTGACCATCTCGCCCGGGGTGAGGTCGCCGAAGGTGCCGGCGTGTGCGCCGCCCTTGGGGACCTCGAAGCCCTCGGGCAGCCAGCCGGCCTCGGGGGCCTTCAGGAACAGGGCGGAGGCGGCGATCATCACAAAGAAGATGACGCCGAGTGCCTTGAGGGCGCCAAAGATGCCGAGGCTCGGGATGAGCAGCGAGGCGAGCACCGGGGACAGCACGGCGGGGCCGGCGGTCGAAGCAGCCAGGGTGATGCCGGAGGCGAGGCCCTTCTTGTCGATGAACCACTTTTGGCCGGTGGTGAGTGCCGGGTTGTAGCCCAGGCCGTTGCCGATGGCGGCGACGAGCGAGAACCACAGGTAGAACTGCCACGGCTCGGTGACGGTGCCGGACATGAACCAGCCCAGGCCGTAGCACACGGCGGCGGCGATCACGACGTTGCGCGGGCCGATCTTATCGGAGATGCGGCCGGCGAAGATGCCCGTCACGGCCATGATGGTCTGAAAGACCGGGAAGGCCCAGGTAAGAGCGCTGGACCACTCGGGGTAGACGGCGAGCAGGTTCTTGCTCACGACGGAATACAGCGCGATGGAGCTGATGAAGAACATGGTGACGCACGCGGCGGAAAGCACGACGGCGCGACCCTTGTTGGAGTTGGTGGAAGCCATTGGACTCTTTCTAATCGATGCGGGGGAGGGGCGGGCGTCACCGCGGGCCTCCCTGTCAGGCTGGTTTACTGGTCGGTCGGCTTTGCGACGCCGGACTCGTCGGACCAAAGCTCGACGCCCTTGTTCTTGAGGTAGTTGTCGGCAAAGGCTCGACGACCGCCGGGCTTGGCGGTGAGGTCGCCCATCATATTGGAGAAACCGCCATCGACCTTGATGGCGTCGCCGGTGGTAAAGTCCGAGCGCTTGGACGCCAGGAACATGACGGCGTTGGCGATATCACTGACCTCGCCGATGCGGCGCGTGGCGATCAGGCGGCTGCGGCTCTTCTCGACCTCGGGGTCGGCGTAAAAGCTCGCCGACATGGGGGTCTTAACAAAGCAGGGCTCGACGCAATTGGAGCGCACGCCGTAGGGGCCCCACTCGGCAGCCAGCATCTTGGACATCATGTTGACGCCCGCCTTGGTGGAGCTGTACACGCCCGAGAACGTCTCGGGGGAGTGGCTGGCAACGGTCGAGATGTGCACCAGGCGACCCTGGCCGGCCTTGATCATCTCGCGACCAAAGCGCTGCGAGGTGATGAAGTAGCCGGTGAGGTTGACGTTGAGGACCTCGTTCCAGTCACTCAGCGGCAGGTCTTCCATGGCTGCGAAGCGCAGGATGCCGGCAGTGTTGACGAGGACGTCGACGCGGCCGAAGTCGGCGATGGTGGCATCGACAGTGGCCTGAACCTCGGCCTCGTCGGTGGCGTTCATCTTGTAGCCCTCGGCGTGGATGCCAAACTCGGCGGCGAGGTCGGCGGCCGCGGCCTTGACCTTCTCCTCGTCCAGGTCGAGCAGGACGACGTTGGCGCCGTTGCGGGCGAACTCGCGGCAGATCTCGACGCCCATGCCGCCGAGCGCGCCGGTCACGGCGCAGACATCGCCCTCGAGCTTAAGCCAGTTGCTCATAGGAACTTCCCTTCTTGTGCCTCCCTATGGGCCGCTCCCATTAATCGGCCCACGTGGTTTTCGCTGGTTATCGTATGCTTTGAATTTGCGCAGGTGAATTGCATATTTGTTAGAATGGCGTAAACCTTTGGTTTATAGCTCGCAAAACGATTTGTTCTTAATTGAGTGCGTGACCTGCCAAAACGACCCCCTTTTGCAGCGCATGGCCATACCTCTGGAAACGGGAGATTGACGTGTACGATCGGCGACTCGAGGCCATAACGGCCGCCGCGGAGCTGGGAAGCTTCTCGCGTGCGGCGGCAAAACTGCGCGTGTCGACCCCGGCGCTCGTCAAACAGGTGTCGGGATTCGAGGCCGAGTTTGGCATAACGTTGTTCGAACGCTCGCATTCGGGCGTCAAGGTGACGCCGGAGGGCGCTCTGCTGGTGGACGATGCGCGCTCGATCATGCGCCAGTCCGAGGATGCGCTGCGCCGCGCCCGACGCGCGGCGGGCGATGGCGGTGCGGTGCGCTTGGGCGTGTCGATGATGTGCCCGGGGCGCCAGACGCTGTCGATGTGGACGGGCGTGCACGAGCTGGAGCCATCGCTGCGCTTCGAGATCGTGCCGGTAAGCGACCTCTATGACGAGCGCGAGACCGTCATGCGCAGCTTGGGCCGCGAGGTCGATGTGGTGCAGTCGAGTTTTTCGACCCCGCGCTGGGGTGACGCCTGCCAAAAGCTCCGCATTGTCAACGTGCCGTTTTATATCGACCTGCCGCGCACAAGCCCGCTGGCACGCAAGAATCGCATTACGGTCGCCGACTTGGAGGGCATGCGCCTGCGCGTGCTCCGTCACGGCAACGACGCCATGGACAGCCTGCGCATCGACCTTTTGGCCGACGGCGGCGTGGACGTGATCGATGTGGATAGCTTCGACTTTGCGCTCTTTAACGAAGCCGAGGAAAAGGGCGACGCGGTGCTCACCTGCGGCGCATGGTCGGGGGTGCATCCGGCCTTTGTGGGCGTGCCGTTTCTATGCGGCCGCGAGGTGCCGGTCTTTCTACACTACCCGCTCGAGCCAACCCTCCAAGTACAAAAATTCGTCAACGCCATGGCTCAACTCCTCAACTAGCTCACACAAAACGAGGCCCTGGCCAAACGGCCAGGGCCTCACTAACCTTTATTCCGTTTTAAACGACGGGCTGATCACGCGTAGGAGGGTGCCCCGTGGACGGCGGTGTATTTCCTCCGCGCGCAGTTTCGCAGCGCAGCGAGAATGTTTGAGCACGGAGGAGTTACCCCGCCGCCCCGGGGAACCCTCCGTCAGTAATCGTTCCTACTCCAGCTCAAACGCACCCGTGTAGAGCTGGTAGTAATACCCGCGCTTGGCGATCAGTTCGTCGTGGTTGCCGCGCTCGATGATGCGGCCGTGGTCCAGGCAGATGATTGCGTCGGAGTTGCGCACGGTGGAGAGGCGGTGCGCGATGACAAACGTCGTGCGGCCCTCCATGAGCTTATCCATGCCCGCCTGAACGATGGCCTCGGTGCGGGTGTCGATGCTCGACGTTGCCTCGTCCAGAATCATTGCCGGCGGATCGGCGACGGCGGCGCGGGCGATCGAAATCAGCTGGCGCTGGCCCTGCGACAGCTGGGCGCCGTTGCCGGTGAGCATGGTGTCGTAGCCGTCGGGCAGGCGGGTGATAAAGTCGTCCGCGCCCGCGAGCTTGGCCGCCGCGATGCACTCCTCGTCGGTGGCATCCAGGTTGCCGTAGCGGATGTTATCCATCACGGTGCCGGTGAACAGGTTCACGTCCTGCAGCACGACGCCCAGGCTTCGGCGCAGGTCGGCCTTGCGGATCTTGTTGACGTTGATGCCGTCGTAGCGGATCTTGCCGTCGGCGATGTCGTAGAAGCGGTTGATGAGGTTGGTGATGGTCGTCTTGCCGGCTCCGGTGGCGCCGACAAACGCGATCTTCTGGCCCGGCTTGGCAAACACGGACACGCCGTGCAGCACTTCGTGGTCGGGCGTGTAGCCAAAGTCGACGTTGTCCATGACCAGGTCGCCACGCAGCGGCACGTACTCGATCTCGCCGGTTGCGCGGTGCGGATGTTTCCACGCCCACATGCCGGTGTGGTGGTCAGCCTCCTCGAGCTGCCAGGTATCGGGGTTGACCTGCGCGTTGACGAGCGTCACATAGCCTTCGTCGGCTTCGGGCTTCTCGTCGATGAGCTCAAAGATACGGTCGGCGCCGGCGAGGCCCATGACCACGGCGTTGATCTGCTGCGAGATCTGGCCGATCTGTCCGCAGAACTGCTTGGTCATGTTGAGGAACGGCACCACGACGGCAATCGACAGCGCCATGCCCGAGATGCTCAGGTTGGGCACGCCCAGCGCCAGGAAAATGCCGCCGGCAAGGGCCACCAGCACGTAGAGCAAGTTGCCCAGGTTCATAAGGATGGGCATGAGGATGTTGGCGTACATGTTGGCCTTCTGTGAGACCTCGAAGAGCTTTTCGTTGCGCTCGTCAAAATCGGCCTCGGCGGCAGACTCGTGGCAGAACGCCTTGACGACCTTCTGACCGTTCATGACTTCCTCGATATGGCCCTCGACCACGCCGAGCTCGGTCTGCTGCGCAATGAAGAAACGCGCGGAATTGGAGCCGAGCAGCTTGGTCATAAAGGTCATAAAGGCGACGCCGGCGATGATGACCAGGCACATCCACACGCTGTAGTACAGCATGATAAAGAACACCGTGACGATGATGATGATCGTCATGAGCAGGTTGGGCAGCGACTGACTGATCATCTGGCGCAGCGTATCGATGTCGTTGGTGTAGTGGCTCATGATATCGCCGCGCTGGTGCGTGTCGAAGTAGCGGATCGGCAGGTCCTGCATGCGGTTGAACATCATCTCGCGCAGCTTCTCGAGCGAGCCCTGCGTGACGATAGCCATGGCGCGGTTCCAGAAGAGCGAGGACAGGACACCGACGCCGTAGATGCAGGCGAGGGTGGTCACGAGCTGTGCAATCTTGGGCTGCGCGGCCCCCCAATCGCCCGACTGCCACGATTCGCTAATAATTTGCAGGGCGCTCTGCAGGAAGGTCGCGCCGATGGAGTTGATGATGGCGCAGAGCACCACGCCGGCGACGACGAGGGGCAAAAGTACGGGGTAGAAGCCAAAGAGCGTCTTGATGAGGCGCGACATGGTGCCGCCCTTACGGTTGAGCGCGCGCTCGGCGGTCGTTGCCTTACTCATGTGCCTCGCCTCCTTCCTGGGCCTGAGCTTGCGTTGCGGATGCCTCGGTGTCGGCCTCGACGGCCCCTTCGCCCTCGGCAGACATCTTGTTTTGCGAGGTAAAGGTCTCTCGGTAGATCTCGCTCGTCTTGAGCAGCTCTTCGTGGTTGCCGATCTGTGCGATGCGGCCGCCCTCCATGACAATGATGCGGTCTGCGTCCTGCACGGAGCTGATGCGCTGGGCGATGATGAGCTTGGTCGTGTTGGGCAGATAGCTTGCCAGGCCTGCGCGAATCTTGGCGTCAGTCTTGGTGTCGACGGCGCTGGTGGAGTCGTCCAGGATCAAGATCTTGGGGCGACGCAACAGGGCGCGTGCAATGCACAGGCGCTGCTTCTGACCGCCCGAAACATTAGAGCCGCCCTGTTCGATCCAGGTGTCGTAGCCCTTGGGGAAACCGTCGACAAACTCGTCGGCGCAGGCCAGATGCGCTGCCTCGCGGACTTCCTCGTCGGTGGCGTTCGGGTCGCCCCAACGCAGGTTCTCGGCGATGGTGCCGCTAAACAGCACGTTTTTCTGCAGCACCATGGCGACCTGGTGACGCAGCGCGTCCAGGTCGTAGTCGCGCACGTCCACGCCGCCCACGCGCACAGCGCCTTCGGTGGTGTCGTACAGGCGGGCGATGAGGTTAACGAGCGTGGACTTGGCCGAGCCGGTGCCGCCGATGATGCCGATGGTCTCGCCGCTCGTAATGTGCAGGTCGATATCGTCGAGCGCCTGGCGCTTCGCATGCTTGGAATACTTAAAGCTCACGTGGTCAAAGTCGATGGAACCGTCGGCAACCTCGAGCACGGGCTCGGCAGGATCGGCGATCGTGGGCTCGGCGGCCAGCACCTCGGCAATGCGGTGTGCCGATTCGTCGGCCATGGTCACCATGACAAAGATCATCGACAGCTGCATCAGGCTCATGAGAATCTGGAAACCATAGGTAAAGGTCGAGGAGAGCTGGCCCACGTCGAACAGCGTGCCCTGGCTCGTGATGATGAGCTTGGAGCCCAGGTAGATGATGACGACAAACGCGCCGTTGACGCAGATGTTCATCATGGGGTTGTTAAAGGCGAGCAGCTTCTCGGCGCGGGTGAAGTCCATCTGGACGTCGCGCGCGGCGGTCGCGAACTTCTCCTTCTCATAGTCTTCGCGCACATAGCTCTTGACCACGCGCATGCCGGTGACGTTTTCCTCGACGGACTCGTTAAGGGCGTCGTACTTGTGGAACACGCGCGAGAAGATGGGGCGCACCTTAAAGATGATAAAGAACAGTCCAAAGCCCAGCAGCGGAATGATGACCAGGTAGACCATGGCGACGCTGCCGCCCATGATAAACGCCATGGTAAAGGCGAAGATCAATACCAGCGGCGCGCGCACGGCGATACGGATGATCATCATAAAGGCCTGCTGCACGTTGTTGATATCGGTGGTCAGGCGCGTGACGAGCGAGGAGCTCGAGAACTCATCGATGTTGGCAAAGCTGAACGTCTGGATCTTGTAGAACAGGTCGTGACGCAGGTTCTTGGCGAATCCGCAGCTCGCATGGCTGCAGGTGACACCAGCCGCGGCGCCAAAAGCAAGCGACGTCAGCGCGATGAGCACCAAAAAGCCTGCGGTGGGAAGCATCTCGGCTACGGTGGCGCCGTCTTTGATAGCGTCGATCAGGTTGGCGGTGATAAATGGAATCAGCATCTCGCAGAGCACCTCGCCAAGCACGAGCAGCGGCGTGGCAACAGTGACTTTCATATAGTCGCGGATGCTTCCCATGAGGGTTTTAATCATCCAGTTCCTCCCAGGTTACGCGGATTTTATCGAGCATTTCGGCGAGGTCCTCGCGCTCGTCGTGGGTGAGCGCGCTAAAGGCCTGCTCTCTAAAGCGAATGCGGGCCGCCTGCTCTACGTGGGCCTTTTCCCATCCCGCTTCGGTCAGGCGAATGGTGAGCTGCCGCCGGTCTTTGGGATTGCGGCTGCGCTCGATAAGGCCGGCGCATTCGATCTTGGAGAGAATCTCGGAAAGCGAACCGGGCTTAAGATCAAAGTGCAGGCCTAGTTCCTGCTGTGACATCTCGCCGTTTGGCTGCTTGGCGAGCAAGCAGACGATGGGGGCCTTTCCCGAGGCGCCGCCGCCGTGAAAGTGCAGAAAGTGGCCGCAGAAGCCCAGCCCGTTTAGGATGTGCTTGGCGAGCGCGTCTGATTGGGACTGTGCCGCGGGCGCATCTGCGGGTTCATGGGGGTCGCCGCCCGGCGTGTGGGGGCAGAGGCCGATGTGGTCATCGCACATGGTGTCGCTCCTTTCTTTAGTTAGGTAGTGCAATTGTTTTGTGCCTAACTAATTTAGGAGTGCAAGAAATAAATGTCAAGGTACCAAACTTATTAAGTTACGGCGTTTTGCCAAACGCCGTAACCGCTCGACGCTGCAAACGCTCCTAAGCGGCAATCTGGCGTTCAATCGTCGGGCATGGCCACAAGGCCTATGCCCTCCTCTTTCACGCCACCTTGCTCGCTTAGGAGCGTTTTCGCTGTCCGTCCTCAACATGTGATTCCGCCACGGTCCGCTTCGGTGCATGTGATCCCTTGGGGACGGAGGAAAAGGGATTACTTTGGGCTGCGATGACGCCTTTCGAAGCGGCCTCGCCAAAAACTATGCCTAATTACTACGATGAATCCGGCATCCCCGACCACAACAGCTGTTTCTGAAAAAGCGCAAGCTATCTACCTGCGGTTTTGTCGGAGCGAAATTTGTTGTGGTTAGAGGCGGGCGGTTAAACGTAGTAAATAGGCATAGTTTTGAAATGGCACTATATGAGTAGTATCAACTAGGCCGTTATGGAGCAAACAGTCCCCATTTCCGAAACCTATCCGCAACAATGCGCTCTTCGCGACCCTAGCGACCGCTCACGATGCCTCCTGCGCTACACTTAGTCGCACTGTGGCGCTGCTGCGCCGCGCCCGAAACAAGGGAGACCCTCATGAAGAATACTCAGCTGCTGCTGATTAACGATATGTGCGGCTACGGCAAGGTCGCGCTTTCCGCCATGCTGCCGGTGTTGTCGCACATGGGTTACCGTATCCATAACCTGCCGACGGCGCTCGTTTCCGACACGCTCAACTACCCCAAGTTCTACATCCACGACACCACCGAGTACGTGCGTCAAAGCCTCGCTATCTGGGAGGAGCTCGGCTTTGAGTTTGACGCCATCTCGACCGGCTTTATCGTGACCGAGGAAGAGACGCGTATCATCTCGGACTTTTGCCACCGCCGCGCGCAAAAGGGTACCAAGGTGTTCGTCGACCCCATCATGGGCGACAACGGCAAGCTCTATGCCGGTGTGCCCGAGTCCACGATTGGCCTTATGCGGCACCTGCTGGAGTGCGCAGACTACGCGGTGCCCAACTACACCGAGGCCTGTCTGCTCACCGATACGCCTATTGCAGAACAGATCACGCCCGATGAGGCCCGCGCCCTTGTGGACGCCGTGCGCGAGCTGGGTGCCAAGTCGGTGGTCATTACGAGCGCCGTGGTCAATGGCACGAACGCGGTTATCGGTTACGACCATGTGGCGGGGGAGTACTTCACGATCCCCTTCGAGCTGATCCCGGTGTACTTCCCGGGTACGGGCGATACGTTCTCGGCCGTGCTTATGGGTCGCGTGATGAGCGGTTGGACGCTTCAGCGCGCCACGGCCGATGCCATGCGCGTGGTGGCCGAGCTTATCGAGCGCAATGCTGCGCAGGAGGATAAGTCTGCCGGCCTGCCCATCGAGGCCTGCCTGGATGTGATTGACCATGAGTAACGCTGGCGAGGGCGGCGTCAAGCCTGCGGGCGAGAACAAGCCGCTCGGCGCGCCGCGTGGCAAGCGTCCGCGTATCCGCGTGAGCTGCGTGGACCAGCTGGGTGCGTGTCGCTGCCACCATGGTCACAAGCCGGGCGACGTCTTTGACTTCGACCGAGACCGCGGCAAGATGTGCGCCATGGCCTGCCATGTGGGCTTTCCCTATATCGATATCCTGCGCTATGGCGGAACCGTACCTGGCAACGAGCCTGGTACGGCAAAGTTCTGCTGCCCCGAGGTCGATACGTTAAACGTCTGGCTCGCCGAGATCGTCGACGAATAGCCGGATGCGACAAAGGGGCGGGCCCTTTGTCGCATCCGCCGATGGTGCCCCTTCTTTTTTGCCTATAATCCTAAATCTCTGCATTTCATCCGATATTAGGTTCTAAAAACTCTGCATTTCATCGATAATCAAGCATATAAACCTTGCATTTCATTTGATGACACTGAGGGGAGAGCCTATGCTGCGTAGGAAAATAGCGGCAGAGCTGGAGCGTTGGCTGAAGTCTGCCGAGCAAAAGGCCTTATTCATTACGGGTTCTCGCCAGATCGGCAAAAGTTATTCGATTCGCGCATTTGGCAAAGCCAGCCATGCAACCTACATCGAGCTCAACCTCATGGAAAATCGTCAGGCAAAAGATGCTCTTCTCGAGGCACGGGATGCCGACGATTTCATCAGCAGGGTGACGCTTCTCTCGGGAAAGCCGATAGCACCGGGCAAAACGCTCGTGTTTATCGATGAGGTCCAAGAGGCCCCCGACATCATGACGATGGCAAAGTTCCTTGTTGAGGACGGGAGGTGCCGCTGGGCGTTTTCGGGGTCAATGCTCGGGACTCAGTTCAAGGGCGTTAGGTCCTATCCCGTGGGATATGTTCACGAGCTTAGGATGTTCCCGCTCGATTTCGAGGAGTTTTGCTGGGCGATCGGGGTGAGCGAGGGAGCTCGCCAAACGATACGCGACGCGTGTATCAGCGAGAAGCCCATTCCTGATTACATTCACGACGCGATGATGGCAAACTTCAGGACCTATACCGTTGTCGGTGGAATGCCAGAGGTCGTGCAGCGTTTCCTTGACACGCGGGGCGACCTTGCCTCTGTTCGTCAGCTACAGTCAGAGCTCAACGAACAGTACCGGCGGGATATCTCCAAGTATGCAAGCGGGCGAGCCCTTCAGGTGCAGAGCATTTACGATCAGCTCCCTATTATGCTCGAGGGCGAAAACAAACGCTTCGTGCTCAATTCCATTGACCTCAAGGCGCATTACGACAAGTACCAGCGAGATTTTGTCTGGCTTGTCGATGCCGGCGTTGCTCTCAAGGCGGATATCGTAACCGAGCCAAAGTCGCCCCTGCTCAAGACGGCACGGCCATCGCAGTTCAAGCTATACCAATCGGATACGGGCATGTTGATGGCGCGCTACCCCGTTGGCGTCGCCCAGGCGGCGTATCTTGATAGCAAGGAACCCAATCTGGGCGGTATTTACGAAAACGTGGTGGCCCAGCAGCTGACTGCCCAAAATCGCCAGCTTTACTACTATCAGACAAAGAAGCGCGGCGAAGTGGACTTTGTGGTCGACGGACCGGATGGAACGGCTGTTCCGATCGAGGTTAAATCGGGTTCCTATTACCACGCGCACGCCGCGCTCGGTCATGTGCTTGATACGGCCGAATATGGCGTAAGGCTTGGGATTGTTTTCTCGAGAGGCAACGTTGAACGCAGCGGAGCTGTTCTTTATTTGCCGCTATATGCGACCTGGGCCCTTTCGGATGTTTTGGGTGACTCCTGTGCCGAGGGGATAAAGCTGGAGGTCAAGCCGGTCTAGGGACAGTCCCCGATGCGACAAAGGGATAGTGCCTTTGTCGCATCCGCTATCCGAGATAATGAGCGTGGATTTTCTCCCGTCTAGAGCGCACTTGAATGCTCAAAGTGGGAGAAAATCCACGCTCGATCTGTATGCCGATGACGCGGCTCGCGAGGTTCGTGCGCCCGCGAACCTACATCTGCTCGAGCATGGCAGTGCAGCCGGCGAGCACATCGCGGTAGGTGGCATCGAAGTTGCCGGTGTACCAGGGATCGGCCACGTCGCCGGGGCGCTCGGTCCAATCGAGCAAGCGCGTAATCTTGCCGTCGGGGTCGTCGCCAAAGATGCGACGCAGACCGCGCGCGTTCTCAGCATCCATATAAACAATGCGATCCCAGTTGCCATACTCTGCGCGCCGCACCTGACGTGCGCGATGTGCGACGACGGGAATCCCAACCTCGCGTAGCTTGGCAACGGTACCGTGATGTGGCGGGTTGCCGATCTCCTCGGTCGAGGTCGCGGCGGAATCGATGACAAACTCGTCCGCGCGTCCGGCGCGGTGCACCAGCTCGGTAAACACCGACTCAGCCATCGTCGAGCGGCAGATATTTCCATAGCAGATAAAAAGAATGCGTTGCATAGAACGATACCTTTCATATAGAAGGCTGCTAAAGAGTCGAAGCCGGGCGCATGCAGAGTTTTATTTCTTGGCCAGTTTGAAGTAACGCTCAAATATCAATTCGAAAACGTAATAGAACATCAATCGACTGTCGAGGTCCATGCTGCCCAAGCGGATTTCTTTTTGCACGGTGTAGATAGGGTAGTCGGCTAGTTTCGAGAGAGAATTTCGAGAAAAGCCGGTGAGTGTGACGACCTTGCATCCGCGCGTTTTGGCTATCGATGTGGCGTCAATAGACACCTGCGTCTCGCCGCTTACGGAAACGCTGAAGACCAGGTCGTTTTTGCCGAGGAGCTCTGCGTAATGCCTCATGACATGACGTTCACTGAGCGTATCGGTGTTCTTGCCCATTATTTTGAGCTTTTCAGCCATCTCGAGGCACGGGTATTTCGAAAAGCCCGAGCAGAAGAACACGATATGCGAGGCATCCTGGATAAGACTCACAACCGAATCGATGACCCTGTCGTTAAGCAGATCTTTGGTCTGTACGAGCTGGGTATCAAGAGGAAGTGCCTCGATAGTGAATCGATTGCGGTCGAGCGAGGCGGAATACGATTGTTTGAGCTCCGTAAACCCCGAGAAGCCAAGCTTATGGGCAAGCCTGACGATTGTATTGGGAGCGACGAAGAACCGTTCAGCAACGCTCTTAAGCGTGACATCGTCAATATCATCACGCAGCTCGATGATGTAGCGCATGATCTCGCTTTCGAGATCGTTGAGCTTGCTCTCGCCAGCTCGCACATGATCATAAAAAGATTCTTGGTCTTTCATAAGATGTTTCAGCCCCTCGCATCTCGCCGTACATATGGTACCGCTTTGTGTAGCCAGGTGAGAAATCGGTAGTCGGTCAAGATTGCCTATTGCCCATGAACTGGGCAAACGCGCGTGTCTGCCTACACATATCTGTGTCGTGAGCGAAATCATGTGTCCCCGTTTCGCATTGGCCCACACGGGGATTCGCAAATGACCTTATGTCGCAAAATATCAATCGAAACGAAGCAAGCCGAGGACAACCGCGGAGCCCAAGGTCTTCGAGAACACCGATCAGCCAACCCTGGAGGGACGGAACATGAAGGATAAGCTCAATATTGTGATCGTTGGCGGCGGCTCCACGTGGTGCCCTGGCATTCTTAAAGCCCTGACCAAGCACATGGACATTCTGCCGCTGAACCGCGTGATGCTCTATGACATCGATGCCGAGCGTCAGCGTCCGATCGGCGAGTTTGGCAAGATCCTCTTCGCCGAGGAGGAGCCCGGTGTGGAGTTCGGTTACACCACCGATAAGGACGAGGCTTACACCGACGTCGACTTTGTGCTCTGCCAGATTCGTACCGGCGGCTACGAGATGCGTAGCAAGGACGAGAAGATTCCGCTGCATATGGGAATCATCGGCCAGGAAACGGTGGGCCCTGGCGGCATGGCTTACGGTATGCGCTCCATGCATGACATGGTTGAGATCGTCAACGACGTTCGCGCTCATAGCCCGGAGGCGTGGATTATCAACTACACCAACCCGGCTGCTATTGTGGCATATGGTCTCGAGCGCGTCCTGCCCGACGAGCATCGCGTCCTCAACATCTGCGATCAGCCCGTCAACCTCATGCGCTCTTACGGTCGCCTGCTCGGTCGCGATATGAGCAAGACGGAGCCCGTGTACTTTGGCCTCAATCACTTCGGTTGGTTCAAACACATCTACGATGAAGAGGGCCATGACCTCGTCCCGCAGATTAAGGAGTACACGGAGAAGAACGGCTTCCTTCCTGCCGATGCCGAGCAGCGTGACCAGTCCTGGCTTGATACCTACGCCATGGTCAAGGACATGCTCGAGGACTTCCCCGACTATCTGCCCAACACTTATCTGCAGTACTATCTGTATCCCGAGTACAAGGTCGCTCACCTCGACCCCGACTACACTCGCTCCGACGAGGTTATCAACGGTCGTGAGAAGCGCGTGTTCGCCGAGTGCGAGCGTGTTGCCAAAGTCGGCACCGCAAAGAACTCCTCGGTTGTGCAGAACGATGCTCATGGCGATATGATCGTGGAAATCACCTCGGCCATTTATCGCAACACCAACAAGACCTTCATTGTCATCGTGCCCAACAACGGCATTATCGAGGGTATGCCCGATGACGCCATGGTCGAGGTCGCGGCAAGCGTGGGCGCCAATGGCCCGCAGCCCTATGCTGTTGGCAAGATCGGTACCTTCTATCGCGGCCTTATGGAGAATCAGTACGCCTATGAGCGCCTGACTGTTGAGGCTTGGATGGAGGGTTCCTACGAGAAGGCTCTGCAGGCACTCACGCTTAATCGTCTGGTCGGTGACGCCAAGAAGGCTCGCAAAGTGCTCGACAAGCTCATCGAGGCCAATAAGGATTACTGGCCGGAGCTTAAGTAGCTAGTTCCATAGCGCTTGATAACTGTTATGGGGCGTGTGGGCTGTAGAGCTGCACGCCCCGTTTCTTTAAGAGGGGTATCCCATGAACAAAGATGAGCTGCTGGCAAAGTTCCAGCGCCTGGGCAAAGTCCTCATGACGCCCGTGCTGATTCTGCCAATTGCCGGCATCCTTCAGGGCTTTGGTAATGCCTTTACCAGCCCCACTCTTACGGCAGCTGTTCCCTGGCTTGCTGCTCCGGGCTTTGCGATTTTCTTTTCGATTCTCAAGGCCGCTGCCGGCATCGTTATGAGCAACATCCCGGTTATCTTCTCGATTTGTCTCGCCTATGGCTTCGCCAAGTCCGAGAAGGCTACCGCGGCGCTTTGTGGCTTTTTGGGCTACATGTGCATGAATTCCGTGATGGGCACGTTCCTTACGGCGACTGGCGTTATCGATCCCGCGAATCTTACGACGGGCCAGAGCACGATCCTCGGCATCACCACGCTCGACACTGGCGTTATCGGCGGTCTTCTGGTGGGCGCAATCGTCGCATGGTTGCATAACCGTTACTACAAGATTGAGCTGCCTGCCGTGTTCTCCATCTTCAACGGTACGCGCTTTATCCCGGCGGTGACGCTGCTCTCATGCAGCATCCTCGCATTGGTCATGTCCTTTGTTTTCCCGTTTATTCAGAACGCTCTCGGTGCGCTGTCCGAGTTCATCAAGACTACGGGTGCCTTTGGTGCATTTGTCTACGGCGCCGGCGAGCGCATGCTCCTGCCTTTTGGCCTGCATCACTTTGTCTATTTGCCGTTCTTCTTCACGTCGCTCGGTGGCGTCGAGACCATCGACGGCCAGACTGTTCAGGGCGCTATCAATATCTACAACGCGATCCTGGGCTCTCCCAGCACGCCGTTTAACATCGAGGTCAGCCGTTTTGTCATGAACGGCAAGGTTATCTTCGCCATGTTCGGCCTACCTGGCGCTGCACTCGCCTTCTACAAGACGGCGCTTCCCAAGAACAAGAAGAAGACCGCAGCGCTCATGATCGCCATCGTGGTGCCTTGCATCCTCTCCGGCATTACCGAGCCGCTCGAGTACTCCTTCCTGTTTATCGCGCCCATCCTCTACGTGTTCCACGCTCTCATGGCTGGTCTTGCCTATGCGCTGACCTATATCCTGCAGTTCAACGTGGCCGGTTCCGCGTCCTTCGGCGGCCCGCTCTTGTCGTTAATCTTTAACGGCATTATGGGTGCAGCCAAGGGCTCCAACTGGCAGGTTATCCTGTTCCTCGGCCCCATCTACTTCGTGGTGTACTACTTCGTCTTCAAGTTCATCATTCTTAAGAAGGACCTTAAGACTCCCGGCCGCGAGGAAGAGTCCGACGATGAGGCCGCAAAGGCTCCCAAGACTGTGATCAGCGACCTCATTCCCGCCATCGTTGAGGCAGTGGGCGGCGACAACAATATTAAGTCTGTCGAGGCCTGCTTCACCCGTCTGCGCATCCAGCTCAATGACTGTGACAAGGTAGTTGATGACGCCGAGTTTACCGAAAAGCTCGAAGCGCGTGGCATCGTGCATGTTAACGGCGGCGTGCAGATTGTCTACGGCAACATGGCATCTAACTACGCAACCCAGATGCGCGAGCTGCTGGGTATGGAGTAAACGGCTCGCGTATCTATAAAATCCAGTATAAAAGGCGGCGGCAGACAATGCGTCTGCCGCCGCCTTTGAGGTGCCCCGCGCACATTTCGTGTACTTCGGATACACGAAAACTGGAAAATCGTGCATTCGAAGTACATGAGATCGAACCACAGCTAAAGGAGTTGGCTTAGCCTGTCGTCAGGTAAGCGTCGCGACTGGAACGATAGACGTTTTAGAGGGAACCTCGCTCTACGCCCTTGCTCGCCTGCGCTCCCAGCGAGCCAACTTAATCGTCACTAGCGTAAGCGCCCAGGCCACAAGCGAGAACGCGGCGCCCACGGCGCCCACGTACGCAATGCCAATGCTGCTTACCACGGCGCCGCCCACTGCAGTGCCAAACGAGATGCCGACGTTAAACGCCATGGGCTCAACCGAACTTGCGAGTACCATCGACTTGGGATGGCGGCTGCGTGCCACGTCCATAAAGTGCGTGATGCACGACACCGAGAACAGGTACATGAGCAACGCCAAGCTAAAGACAAAGACCAGCGCGAGCGGCATGGTGCCGCCCACGGCAAACAGCCCGAGTAACGCCGCAGCCTGCAGTACAAACGTCACAAGCAGTGCCTTCATGCCAAAACGCGCGTCGATCCATCCGCCTAAGATGTTCGAGATCAGGCAGAACACGCCGTAGGCCATAAGCGTGGTACTGGCTTCGACCGTGCCCATGCCCAGCACCTGCTCCAGATAGGGCGTCACGTAGCCGTAGAATACGTAGACCGACCCCACGCCAAACAAAAAGATGAGCATGCCGGTGATGATGCTCGGCTCGCGTAGAAGCCCCGCCTGCTCGCGAAAGGTGGCAGGCTCGTCGGTTTGCCCAGCGCGCGGCATAAACGCCACGAGCGCTCCGCAGATCAGAACGGCAAAGGTCAGCGTGCCGTACATGGCCACGTGCCAATCGAGCGTGTCGGCCACAAACTTGCCGATCGAAGTGACAAAGACCATTGCCACGGAAAACGCACCGTACACGACCGAGATGGCAAGCGAGGTTTGCTGCGGGGACAGCAGCTCGGGGATGTACGTCACACCCACGGCGAGCAGCGCACCCGAGACAGAGCCCAGGACAATGCGCGAGATAAACAGTACCTGGAAGTTGGGCGCCAACGCCATGACCAGGTTGCCGAGCACAAAGACGATGCTATAGCACACGAGCAGCTGGTAGCGGCGAAAACGCCCCGTGCTGAGCGCGAGCACCGGCGTCGCGATGGCGTAGACGAGCGCGAACACGCTGATGAGCTGGCCCGCAGTGGCAAGCGAGATGCCGAGCTCCGTTGCCAAGTCGCTCTCGATACCGATGACCACGAACTCCGAGCAGCCGAGCGAGAAGCCCAGCAGCACGAGCAGCGCCAGGCAGAGCTTGGTGCGCGCGGGGGAGAGCGCGGCGGCGGTTGACTTACTTTTAGGCGTGGTTGCGGCGGTCAAGATTGTCACTCCAATGTCGCATGAATAAGCGGGATTCAATCCCTGCAACTCTAGCAGAATGTGTCAGGTGCCTGCCCCCTTTGTCGCAGGCTGCGCTTGCCTGTATAGTCGCAATACAGGCGAAGATGGTCTCAGGTACATCGCGGGCGACAGGAGATCCCATGGGTATGCACACGACGAAGGTTGCGGTAGGCGAGGGCAAGTTTACGCTCGAGGCCCAGCTGACGGTGACGCCGCGGGGCATGGCGGTGTACGCTTGCTCGCCCGAGTTCGCGCACCTGGGCGCCACGGCACAGGCCATTCCGCGCCCCGAGCCCGGTCGCACGGCGACGGTGAGCATCCTGGCCGTTCCGTGCCATCGCGACGAGATTCCAGCGCACGATATCGCGGCGGCGCTGGCAACGCGCTTTGGCGTGCCGGTAGTCGCAAGCACGGGCTTTCATGTTGAACAGGCGAGCGGGGACGACCTGCAGCGCGTGCTCGACACCACCAAGGAACTCATCGCTGCGCTCGAGGAGGCCGCAGCCCGCATTCTGCGCGCCGGCTGGGATGAGGGCGGCGCAGGCGCCGAGGTCGTGGCGGTCGATGCCGCGACCGGCGAGGCGCTCGGCCACGTCGACCGCATCGAGGCCCATACCGGCGAGGGCATCCTGCATCAGGCATTTCTGACGCTTTTAGTCGAGGGCCGGGGCGAAGACGCGCGTCTGCTGCTCTGTCGCCGTAGTCCGCTCAAGCGCCTGTGGGGCGGGGTGCTGGCCGATAGCTGCGCCGGCCATCCGCTCCCCGGGGAAGACGTCGCGGCCGCCACGGCGCGCCGCATCAACGAAGAGCTTGGCATTACGCGCGATCCCGATCAGCTCAAGCACCTCGGACACGTGGTGTACCGTGAGGACCACGGCGACGGCCGCTGCGAGTGCGAATGGTGCGAGGTCTACCTTGCCCATGTTGAGCCGGGCGAGCTGCATATCAACCAAGAGGAGATCTCGGAAGTGCGCCCGGTGGCCCCGTCCGAGCTCGACGGCTACCTGCAGGGTCATCCCGAGCAGCTGGCCCCCTGGCTTCGTGAGGCCCTCAACGACCCATCCATCCGTACGGCCCTCGCTATGTAAAAAGGACAGCCCCTTTGTCGCATCCAAACCGTCACAACATTCGATGAAAATCTCGAAAACGAGGAAAAGCGTCGAATGTTGTGATGGTTTTTGTCCAGGGGATCGCTTCTCATCCAAAAAAATCCGCTTGACTGTATTGCCGCAACACAGCGCAACGTAGGGAGTGTCCAATAACGGGCACTCCCTTTTGCTGTAGCGGCACACGCCGCGGCGCCGGGTGCCCCCAACAAGAAAGGTGGGGAGATGGAAGCGGAAAAGAAGGCGTTTAAGATCACCAAGCGCGAAATTGGCTTTGTGTTGGGCATCGTTGTCTTTTTGCTGGTGAAGTTTCTTCCTTTGGCGGAGCTGAGCTCGACGGTCGAGCTTACGGTCGGCGGTCAGACCTGTCTGGCGTTGACGCTCGCCACGGTGGTGTTCTGGGCGTGTGGCGTGGCACAGCCGGGCTTTGTGGGCCTGCTCTACTGCGCGCTGCTCGTTCTGTTCAAGGTGTGCGTGGACGACACGGGTGCCGCGAGCATCTCGGCGACGGTCGCCTCCACGTTTAGCTCGTGGACCAAAGCCACCATGTGGCTCGTCATCGGCGCCTACCTCATCGCCAGCGCGGTCAAGGAGTCGGGCCTGGGCGAGCGCATCGCCTATGCGTTTATGCTCAAGTTCGTGCGCGATGCCAAGTCGCTCATCATCTCGATCTTCGCGCTCACCTTTGTGCTGTCGCTGCTGATCCCGCATCCGTTCCCCCGCGCCTTCCTCATCCTCGCCGTCGTCTCGGTCATTGCCGAGTCCGCCGGCTACGGTGACGACGACCGCGGCAAGCTCGGCTTCCTCGTGTTTGCCGCTGCCGCCCCGGGTTCCATGTTCTTCCTGACGGGCGACTCCACGCTCAACCCGCTCGTTGCGCAGCACAGCGTCGAGGCCGGCGGCATGAGCCCGTCCTTTATCGACTGGTTCCTGTACATGAGCGTGCCCATGCTGGTCGCGCTGCTGTGCACCCTGTTCTTGGGCCTCTTCCTCTTTAAGCCCAGCAAGGAGCTCGTCTACGATCGCGAGCAGATCGTGGCCAAGCAGGCCGCACTCGGCAAGCTCTCCGTCAAGGAGATCCGCACCATCGTGTGGCTTGTCATCGCCATCGCGCTGTGGCTCACCGTCTCGGGCGATTACATCGGCTGGGTGACGCTTGCCATCGGCGTCGCGCTCGCCATGCCCATCATCGGCGAGGTCCTTACCCCCGCCAGCTGGAACGCTGTCGACATCAAGTCCCTCATGTTCCTGACGGCCGCCATGGCCGTGGGTTCCGTGGGCGGTGCCACCGGCATGAACGCCTGGATCGCCGATGTCGTGCTTCCCAGCTCCGTGCCCGAGAACATCTTCCTGTTCGCCCTGCTTGTCGCCGTACTCTCCATGATCATCCACATGTTCATGGGTTCGGTCATGGCCGTGCTCGGCGTGTGCGTGCCGGCGTTCATCAGCTTCGCGGCCGGCTCCAGCGTGAGCCCGCTCGCCGTGGCGCTCATCGTCTTCACGTCCATCAACATCCACTACATCCTGCCGTTCCATAACCTGCCGATCCTTATCGGCGAGGGCAAGGACGCCGGCGGCTATACCTCCAAAGAGGCCATGCGCATGGGTATTCCCCTCACTGCGGTCGTCTTTATCGTCGTGCTGGTCGAGGCCGCCTGGTTCCATCTCTTTGGCCTGATGTAAGCGGCCGAGCGCTTGGGCTGTAAACAGCCGAGTGCTTGAACCGCGAGTTGCCAAGCGCTCCATCTATAAGCGCTGCGGCCCCACTACGTTACCCAGCCCGGCGGCACTCCCGTCGCCGGGCACTTTCCCGAAAGGAGCACGCTATGTCCACTACCGATGCTTCCCAGATCCACGACCTGCGCTCCGCGCTCGACTTTTTGCGTGAGATGCCGGGCCAGCTGCTCGAGACCGACACCCAGGTCGACCCGGACGCCGAGGTCTCGGGCGTCTATCGCCACGTCGGTGCCGGCGGTACCGTTATGCGTCCGACCAAAGAGGGTCCGGCGATGGTCTTCAACAACGTCAAGGGCTTTGACGATGCCAAGGTCTGCATCGGCATGCTTGCCAGCCGCAAGCGCGTTGCCGCCCTGCTCGACCTTGACGAGGAGCACCTGGGCCTCGAGATCGGCAAGCGCTTCGAGAACCTGATCGCGCCCAAGCAGATCGCCGAGGGCGCGCACATCGACTGCCAGGAGGTTGTGTACAAGGCGACCGACGAGGGTTTTGACCTGCGCAAGATCGTCCCCGCTCCCACCAACACGCCCGTCGACGGCGGCCCCTACATCACCATGGGCCTCGCCTACGGCACGAGCCCCGACGGCTCCCAGTCCGACGTGACCATCCACCGCTTCTCCTGCGTCGACAAGGACAAGCTCGCCATGTGGATCACCCCGGGCAGCCGTCACCTTGGCGCCTTTTTTGACGAGTACTGCCAGCGCGGCGAGGACATGCCCATCTCCATCTCCATCGGCTTAGACCCCGCCGTGTACATGTGCTGCGGCTTCGAGGCTCCCACCACGCCGCTCGGCTTTAACGAGCTGCAGATCGCCGGCGCCCTGCGCGGCCACGCCGTCGAGCTTGCCGACTGCATCACCGTTCCGCAGAAGTGCATTGCCAATGCCGAGTACGTGCTCGAGGGCTACCTCATGCACGACGAGACCATCAACGAGGATGTCAACGGCCACGGCTACGCCATGCCCGAGTTCCCCGGCTACACCGGCGGTGCCAAGGTCTGCCCGGTGATCAAGATCACCGCCGTCACCACGCGCGTCAATCCCATCATGGAGAGCTGCATCGGTCCTTCGCACGAGCACGTTTCCATGGCGGGCATCCCCACCGAGGCTTCCATCTACAAGATGGTCGAGACCGCTATCCCGGGCCGCCTGCTCAATGTTCACGCTGCCCCCTGCGGCGGCGGCAAGTTCGTTGCCATCATGCAGTTCAAGAAGTCGAGCAAAAATGACGAGGGCCGCCAGCGCAACGCCGCCATGCTCGCCTTCTCGGCATTCTCCGAGCTCAAGCATGTGATTCTGGTCGACGAGGATGTCGACATCTTCGACATGAGCGACGTGATGTGGGCCATGACCACGCGCTTCCAGGCCGACGTGGACCTCATCACCATCCCCGGCTGCCACTGCCACGTGCTCGACCCGTCCAACGACCCCGCGTTCGATCCCACGATCCGCGAGCACGGCATCGCCTGCAAGGCCATCTTCGACTGCACGGTTCCGTTCAACCTCAAGAAGAACTTCATCCGCTCGCAGTTCATGGAGATCGATACAGATAAGTGGGCAGCAGAGCTCGCTTTCTAGTACGTAGCCCTACCAAGTAGTCAAGGAGTTGCCATGCCTGAGCCTTCTGTCCGTCCCCGTCGCATTGTCGTTGGCGTGTCTGGCGCCAGCGGTGCCGCGCTGGGCCTCGAGTGCCTCAAATGCCTGCGCCAGGCCGGCGCCGAGTCGGCGCTTGTCGTCACGCGCGGGGGAGAGATCACCATCGAGCAGGAACTCGGCATGACACTCGACGAGTTTGCGTGCTATGCCGATGTGGTTTACGACAACAAGAACATCGGCGCTGCCATCGCAAGCGGCACCTATCCGGTCGACGGCATGATCGTGGCGCCCTGCTCCATGAAGACGCTTGCCGGCATCGCGAGTGGTTACAGCGAAAACCTGTTGCTGCGTGCGGCCGACGTGCAGATGAAAGAGCAACGCCGCCTGGTACTCATGGTGCGCGAGACGCCCTTCAGTGCGATCCATGTCGACAACATGGCGTGCCTGGCGCGTGTGCCGGGTGTCATGTTCATGCCGCCCATGCTCACGTTTTACAACGGCCCCGCCACGCTCGACGATGCGGTGCATCACATCGCCGCCAAGGCGCTCGAGGCCGTCGGCGTGTCATGTGCATACTATAAGCGCTGGTCATAGGCGCATTTAGAGTAGGATACGAGGAGTGTTTGAGCCCGCTGCCCCTGTGGGCGGCGGGCTTTTCGCGTCAAAGGATGTGTCGGGAGGACCTATGCAGACGGGTATGTATGCGATTAGCGAGATGGCGAGCTTGTTTAACGTTTCGCGCCAAACGCTCATCTACTACGACAAGATCGGCCTGTTTAAGCCCGCCGTGGTTAACGAAAAAGGCTACCGTTTCTATTCGCCCACGCAGATCCCGCTCATGCGTCTGATCTGCATGCTGCGCGACCTAGGGCTCGAACTCGACGAGATTGACCGCCTGACCTCGACGTTCGACATTGGCGAGATGACCGATCACCTGCGCTCGCGGGTTCAGGCGCTCGATGGGCAGATTGCCGGGCTCAAAGCCGAGCGTGCGAGCGTGCAGGAGCGACTGAGCTTTTACGACGAGGCGGTTTACTGGCGCGAGCGCGAGGGCAAACCGGAGCTCAAGCAGTTCGAGCGCCGCTTCGTGGTCTTTGAGGAGTTCCCGGCCGATATCGAGCGCGGCCGTTCGATGCTGCACCCCACGCTCATGCGCGCGATTCTGCGCATGCGTGCGCTCACGGGCACGCGTCCCATGCGCGGCTGGGGCGCCATGCTGCGTCGCGAGGCGCTGCATTCCGACGACCCCATCGCCGGTGCCGGCTCCTTTGCCGTGCTGCCGCGCGGTGCCGGGGAGCTGCTGCCGAGCGATCCTGCCGAGCTGGCAGAGATTGGCGTCGAGGTGTTGCCCGAGGGCACATACCTGTGCATGAGCCGCTGGGGCATGCCGTACGAACCCGAGGGCATTCGTGCCATCGTGGCCTGCATGGACGAGCACGCACTCCAGCCCATCGGCGATGCCTTCGATTTTTGCTACCTCGATACCACCAGCTACGACGAGTCCCACCAAGAGGACTTCTGCTGCATCCAAATCCCCGTAGCCCTCCAGATGTGACAAGAGGACAGTCCCTTTGTCACATTCGCGGCATGGCTGCCGCTCAAACCGTCACAACATTCGATGAAAATCTCGAAAACGAGGAAAAGCGTCGAATGTTGTGATGGTTTTCCTATCTGTGCCGGCGAGCCGCCGTGCCGTCTGGGGGTATAAGGCTAGCAAGTGTTTATTTGCGAGGCCAAGGGGGCGCCCCGTATGGATATCGATAGCTTTGAATGGTGGTACAGCGAGGGCGAGGCTCCGGATGAGGTGTGGGACGAGCCCTTGCCAAGTGATGAGTTGAGCGACGGGACCGATGTGGACTCCGATGCTGGCGATGCGCTTGACTCGGATGCCGATTCCGACCCCGCCGAACCCCTAACCTTTGAACAGGCTTGGGCCCAGGCCGAGGCCGACGAGGCAAAGGCCGATGCCACGGCCACGCTGGGTGAGCCAGCCGACATGTCCATCTCGCCGGCAAAGACCCCGCAGCCGCGCCACACCATCGACCCCGACAGCACGGCATCCTTCAGCATACTCGACGTGCCCGCGCAGGGTGCCCAGGCGCCCGCCCCCACGCGTCGCCCCAACCTGGCTCGCGAGGAAGACGCGGTCCGCCGCTCACCGCTCGGCCCCATCCTCATCGCCTTCATGGCCGGCGTCATCGCTTGCTCGGCGATCGGAAATGTCTGGAGCCAAGTGGAGCAACAGCGCAAAGACGCCGCCAAGGTCGAGATGTCTGTCGAGCAATCGCTCAGCCGCACGCGCTCGGTGCATGTGTCGGTCGAGGTTAAGGACGGCGCGACGTGGGATACCGCGCGCGGCGATAGCCAAATGCTCGTCCATATTGTGGGCCGCACGCTCAGGGGACAAGCAATCGACGAGTATCAATACGTCAATTCCGAAGGTGACGGTATCGAGCTCAAGCCCGGCGACTACGAGCTCACGGTTGATGAGCCGCCCGTCGCCACCGACGGCACGCGTTACCGCGCCTCAAAGCGCATGGTTCCCGTGAGCTTTAACTCGCAGGCGCCCGATACGGTCGACAGCACGCCGCAGGGCGGGTTCGACCTTTACGCAATCGTTCAATAACTGTGCCTGTCGCTTCTCCTTGCCGTCAAGAGTGGGACAATAGCCCTCGACACTGTTGTTTACTTTTGGAGGAAGTAGCATGTCTACCGTCACTACCATCAAACGCGGCGGCCTTACCGCTGCCATCGATTCCATGGGCGCCCAGCTCACGAGCCTTGCCCTCAACGGCAACGAGTACTTGTGGCAGGGCGACCCCGCCTTTTGGGGCAAGCATGCGCCCATCCTGTTCCCCATTGTGGGCTCGCTGCGCAACAACACGGCAACGTCTGCGGCCGGCACCTGCGAGATGCCGCGCCACGGACTCGCGCGCATCGTCGAGCACAAGCTGGTCGAGGTCTCCGAGGACGGCTCGTCTGTCACCTACGAGATCGCCGACACGCCCGAGTCGCTCAAGGCCTTCCCGTTCCACTTTAAGCTCAACATGACCTATGCTCTGACCGGCGACGCCACGCTCACGCAGACCTTTACCGTCACCAACACCGGCGACGTTGACCTGCCGTTCTCGGTGGGCGGTCACCCCGCATTTAACGTGCCCGCTCCTGGTGCCGAGGACGAGGCATTCGAGGACTACGAGCTGGCATTTACCGAGGCTTGGACCAACGAGGCTCCCATCATCACGCCCGATGGCCTCATGACGTTCGAGGGCAGCTACAAGGCGCCCGATAACTCGGACGTGCTGCCCATCACGCACCGCAGCTTCGATAACGACGCCATCATGTTCACCGATACCCCGGGCTCCACGCTCACGCTGCGCGGTCGCAAGTCGGGCCACGGCGTCAAGATCGACTTTGAGGGCTTTAAGTACATCGGCGTGTGGTCTGCCGCCAACGACGCCCCGTTTGTGGCGCTCGAGCCCTGGACCGGCCACACCACCATGGACACCGAGGACGACGTCTTTGAGCACAAGGTCAACACCATTACCTTGGCACCGGGTGAGACGGACGTTCGCAGCTTTAGCGTTACCCTGCTCTAGAGGTTCCGCCGTTCTAACGAACGACGGACCGGTCGACGCTGCGCGCCACCCAGAGCGACAATTTGTCATTCAAAAGGCAAGGCATGACCAGAAGGTCTATGCCTTGCCTTTTTCATGCTAACTTGTTCGCTCTGGGTGGCGCCCGCTGGCATTGCCAAAACATCGACGCTCCCAATGACTACCGTGTGTCTATTAATTTTTCGAGCTTGTGCTGCGCTGCTGGTCGCTGGCGTATATCCTGTTAAGTCGTCAGCATACGATTCAACAGGGAAGGCAGATTATGCATTCTCCCCATCAACGCGACGCGCATCCACAGCCGGTATGCAGCCGTCGCATCTTTTTGGGTAGTGCTCTCGCTGCGAGCGCTTCTGTCGTCGCCGGCGCACTTGCCGGCTGCCAGCGTCCCTCCACGCTGGAAGTAGTTCAGCCCACGACGGGCGGCGGCCGCGACGACCTGTCCGATTCCGTTATCGGCAAGGACAAGATCCGTATCGGCATGGAGGCGGCCTACGCCCCGTACAACTGGCAGGTTTCCGAAGCCAGTGAGTACACCATCCCCATCGACAACGTGCAGGGAGCCTACGCCGATGGCTACGACGTGCAGATTGCCAAGATCGTCTGCAAGGCCCTCGGCGGCGAGCCCGTCGCCGTCAAGCAGAGCTTCTCGGGTCTCATCGACTCGCTCAACAACGGCCAGATCGACCTCATCATCGCCGGCATGAGCGCCACGCCCGAGCGTGAGGAGTCCGTCGGCTTTTCCGACCCGTACTTTATCGGTTACTTTGGCCTGTTCGTAAAAGAGGGCTCGCCCTACCAAAATGCGACCAAGCTCAGCGACTTTAGCGGCGCTACGGTCCTCGGCCAAAAGGACACCATGCTCGATACCGTCATCGACGAAATCCCGGGCGTTGTGCACAAAAACCCGGTCGATTCGGTCCCCACGGTGTTCTCGAATCTTCTGCAGGGCACCTGTGACGCCGTGACCTACAACACTGAGAACGAGAAGGGCTATATGGCCCAAAACCCGGGCATTGTCCCCATTCATTTTGCCGAGGGCGAGGGCTTTAAGCAGGAGGTCACGGCAAATGTCGGTTGCCGCAAGGGCTCGGACAAACTGCTTAAGCTCATCGACAAGACACTCAAGGGCATTAGCCAAGAGGAGCGCGACCAAATGTGGGACGCGTGCCTCGACCGTCAGCCGGCATAGGGAGGCAGCATGAAAGGCATCAATCGTCTGGCCTCCTTTATCAAGGCCGACCACCGTTATGTGTATCTGGGCACGAGCGTCATCGCGGCGCTCGGCTTGGCGTTTAGCCAGCGCAACCCCACGCCGCTGAGCTTTTTGGCGCCCACCGGCATCTTCCAGGACTGCCTCTGGGCAATTCTATGGGCCTGGGTCGTCATGTCGGCGGCAGCGCTCGTCACCAAGCTTATGCATTGGAATGGCTATCGCGAAATGTCGCCGTTTGCTTCCGAGCGCTTCCGTCGCGGCGCGCGCCTGGGCAGCTATGTCGTGGTCGCCATCGCGGCTATCTTCTTTATCGACCGTTGCGTCATGTCGTTTATCGACCTGGTGCAGGTGAGCATTGTCTCGGACTCCAATCCCAGCGACTTTTTGTCGAGCCTGGTCTACATGACCTACAAGAGCGGGGACTTCTTTATCCGCGGTATCGAGATCACCATCGCGCTTGCCACCTTCGGCACCGTCATCGCATTCTTCCTGGCGCTGCTCTTTGTGTTCCTGCGTATTCAGACCTTCGATCGCGTAGACAACGACCTGGTGCGCTTCTTTAAGAGTATCGGCCGCGGCTTTGCGACCATCTACTCCACCATCGTGCGCGGCACGCCCATGATGGTCCAGGGCCTACTCATCTATTACGCGGGCTTCACCGTTTTGCGCGGCATGGGCTTCGAGACCGCCCAGGCCAACCAGATTTGGAGTACCTTCACCGCCGGCCTCGTCACCATCTCGCTCAACTCCACCGCCTACATGATGGAGGTCCTGCGCGGCGGCATCGAGTCCATCGATCCCGGCCAGGCCGAGGCAGCGCGCTCGCTGGGGCTTTCGCAGTGGCAGGCTATGCGCAAGGTCGTGTTCCCCCAGGGCATTAAAAACGCGATTCCGGCGCTCACCAACGAGCTCATCATTAACATCAAGGATTCGTCGGTGCTCTCGGTCATCGGCGTGTTCGACCTCATGTATGCCACCACCACCGTCGCCGGCGTGTACTACCGCCAGATGGAGGTCTACTGCGTGGCGCTCGTGGTCTACCTGATCCTGACGCTCGTGGCGAGCCGCCTGCTCGAGGCCTTTGGCAAAAAGCTCGGCGCCGAGGCTCCTGCCACGCTGCCCAGCTCTAACTAGGCTTAAGACGAGGAGAATCATCATGGCAGATACCGCCACTACCGGCACCGCGGCCGCCGCACAAACTAAAGAGTCACTCATCCGCGTCGAGGGCCTGCGCAAGAGCTTCGGCTCGCTCGAGGTGCTCAAGGGTATCGACTTGTCCGTCAATCCCGGCGAGGTCGTCACCATCATCGGTGCTTCGGGTTCGGGCAAATCGACCTTTCTGCGCTGCCTCAACCTGCTCGAGACCCCGGACGCGGGCCACATCTGGTTCCACGGCCAGGACCTTACGGCCGAGCGCTGCAATATCAATAAACTCCGCGAGGACATCGGCATGGTGTTCCAGGGCTTTAACCTGTTCAACAACATGGATGTGCTCGACAACTGCACGCTCGCGCCCGTCACGCTCAAAAAGATGAGCAAGGCCGAGGCCGAGAAGGTCGCGATGGAGCATCTGGCGAGCGTGGGACTCGAAAAGTTCGCGCACGCCGCCGTGGGTCGCCTGTCCGGTGGCCAAAAGCAGCGCGTGGCCATCGCTCGCGCCCTGTGCATGAGTCCGCAGATCATGCTGTTCGACGAGCCGACTTCGGCACTCGACCCCGAGATCGTGGGCGAGGTGCTCGAGGTCATGCGCAAGCTCGCGGCCGACGGCATGACCATGGTTGTCGTCACGCACGAGATGGCCTTTGCCCGCACGGTGTCCGACCGCGTGGTCTTTATGGACAAGGGCGTGGTGCTCGAGGACGCCGCGCCGGCCGAGCTCTTTGGCAACCCCAAACATCAGCGCACTCGCGAGTTCCTCTCTCGCTATCTCGAGGACAAATAACCGGCGCAAACGCCTGCGTTGCAGGGCCGCTCCCGTGGGGCGGCCTTTGTCGTCACAATCGAAAGGATGTCATGGCCGAGGTTTGGCGCTTCTTTGCGCATGAGGACGATTTTGCCGATATGGACGAGGCCGGCGCGTGCGAGCGCTTGGGCCGCGTGCTGTCGTTTCCGACCATCTCGAGCATGGATGCCGAGGCGGTGGACTGGCAGCCCTTCGACGACCTGCGCGCCTATATGCAGCAGGCCTGGCCGCGCGTGTTTGCGGCGGGCGAGGTCGAGCTTATCGACCACTCGCTGTTGGTGACGCTTGGCGGTTCCGACTCCGCCCTCAAACCCGTCATGCTCATGGGCCACATGGACGTGGTCCCCGTGGTGCCGGGTACCGAGGCCGACTGGACGCACGCCCCCTTTAGCGGACAGGTGGACGACACCTACATTTGGGGTCGCGGCGCTATCGACATGAAGGATCAGGTCGCAGGCATTCTCGAGGCGGTTGAGTATGCGTTGGCGCACGGCTGGGAGCACAAGCGTTCGCTGTTGCTCGCCTTTGGCCAGGACGAGGAAACCACGCAGTACGGCGCTGGAGCTATCGGCCGCGTGCTCGAGGAGCGCGGTGTTGAACTTGAATATCTGATCGACGAGGGTGACTACCGTATTGTTTCGGCTGCCGAGTACAACGCGGGCGAGGGTTGGCTCATGCACGCCGACCTGGCTGAGAAGGGTTATGCCGACATTGTGCTCAAGACAAAGAGCGCGGGTGGGCATTCTTCCAACCCCTACGGCGGCACGTCGCTCGAGGTGTTGAGCCGTGCCATCACCGCAATCTGCGATATCGAGTGGCCGACGCGCGTGACCGATCTGCTTGCCGCGCAGCTTGTCGAGCTGGGGCTCTACACGGCGGATGAGATTGCCGCCAACGGGGATGCCATCGTGCGCGAGTGCCTCGCCAGCAAAAAGCTCTATCCGCTGGTGACGACCACCTGCGCGCCCACGCAGATCGAGGGAGGCAGCGCCGGCGCCAACGTAATGCCGCAGGATATGTGGGCCAACATTAACTTCCGCATGCTCGAGGGCACGAGCGTGGCCGACGTTGTGGCGCGCTGCCGTGAGGCGGTTGCCGGGGCGGACCTTGCCGGTCGTGTCGAAGTGGAGCTGGGCCCCGGCAGCTCCGAGCCCTCGCCGTCCCCGCGCATCGGTGGTCCCGGCCTCGAGGCGGTTCGCTCCATCGCCGCCCGCTATTTCCGCGATCCAAAGGGGACGGAGGAAAACGGATCATCCGAGCCGTTGGCGATTGTTCCCTCGACCGTGATCGGCGCGACCGACGCTGCCAACTACCAGCACATTTGCTCCGAATGCATTCGTTTTTCGGCGTTTGTGGTCGACGATGACGAGTGCGACCGCGGCGTCCACGGCACCAACGAGCGCATCACCCGCCGCGCCTACCTCCAGGGCGTACGCTTCCTCATCGCCCTGCTCCATACGCTCTAGAATCCGACAAAGGGACTCTCCCTTTGTCGGATTCCGTGCGGGTTATATGCAGGTTTGCCTGCGCACGCTATCATGTATGGGTTAGACCGCAACTATGTACCCCGTACGCGAAGGGATGCGCATGTATCTGAAGATCGACATGCTCTAGCTGGACTTACCCCCGCAATGGCGCCGTGCGCCCCATCAATTCTGCCGATTTTCACCTTCACGCATATAAAGGAGTCCCGTCATGCGCGACAAGCTCGAAAAGATCATCAAGGCCTACGAGGAGCTCGAGAAAAAGCTTTCCGACCCGGCCGTCGCCTCCGATATCAAGGAGTTCACGCGTCTCAACAAGGAGTACGCGCACCAGTCCGACCTCATCGCTGCCTCGCGCGAGTACATCGGCGCGCTCGATGACATCGAGGCCGCCAAGGAAATGCTCCACGATACTACCGATGCCGATGAGAAGGAGATGCTCCAGATGGACATCTCCGAAAACGAGGCCAAGCTTCCCCAGCTCGAGGAAGACATTAAGTACATGCTCATCCCGAGCGACCCCAACGACGACAAGAACACCATCGTCGAGATTCGCTCCGCCGCTGGTGGCGACGAGGCGGCCATCTTTGCCGGCGATCTGTACAAGATGTATCAGCGCTTCTGCGAGTCGCGCGGCTGGAAGACCACCGTGCTCGACTCCAGCCCCAGCGAGGCCGGCGGCTTTAAGTCCATCGAGTTCAAGGTCGAGGGCGACCGCGTCTACTCCGTCATGAAGTTCGAGTCCGGCGTGCACCGCGTCCAGCGCGTTCCCAAGACCGAGTCCCAGGGCCGTATCCAGACCTCCACGGCGACCGTCGCCGTACTTCCCGAGGCCGAGGAGATCGACGTCCAGATCAACCAGTCCGACCTGCGTATCGACACCTACTGCGCCTCCGGTCCTGGCGGTCAGTGCGTTAACACCACTTATTCCGCCGTGCGCATCACCCACCTGCCCACCAACACCGTGGTGCAGTCGCAGGAACAGCGCTCCCAGATCCAGAACCGCGAAGTCTGCATGCAGATGCTGCGCGCCCGTCTGTACGAGATGGAGCTCGAGAAGCAGCAGGCGGAGCTCGGTGCCGAGCGCCAGAGCCAGATCGGCCACGGCAACCGTTCCGAGAAGATCCGTACCTACAACCAGCCCCAGGACCGCGTGACCGATCACCGCATCGGCTTCAACTCCACCTACAACGGCGTCCTCCTGGGCGACCAGCTCGGCACCGTCATCGAGGCGCTCGCCGCCGCCGAGCGAGCCGAGAAGCTGGCTCAGGCCGTTTAGGTTCCGCCGTTCTACCGAACGGCGGACCGGCCGACGCTGCGCGCCGCCCAGTGCGACAATTTGTCATTCAAAAGGCAAGGCATGACCAGAAGGTCTATGCCTTGCCTTTTTCATGCCAACTTGTTCGCTCTGGACGTCGCTCGCTGGCATTGCCAAAACATCGGCGTTTCCTTGGTTGTCAAATGATCCGTAGGGAGTCATTGGGCACATTGCTTTGAGATGTTATTCAATCGGTTCTGATGGCCTTTGAGCTGCTTGCCTGCTAAAAGCAATTAACGATATCTATCCGCTACCGAAAATAATGCTCAAAAAATCGTCCAAGAAGTCGCGGAGCGATTTTTGATGGGTCGTGCGTCAAGCGATGTGGCAAGTTCTTGGTTAGATATTGGTCAGTTTTGGGGCAACCTTGCCAAAAGCTTGACGGATGCAGATTTAGACGTCGACGAATGAACACTCTAGGCAGGCTCCAAGCAAAATTCTGGGCTGATTCTCGATAATCGCCTTCAATCGTCCCTTGCCAAGCGCTGGCCTCGCTTACAATCTGCTCCGACATTCGCGCGCCGCCCGGCGCTTAAGAGGGGAGGGCCCCATGGCAAACGAGATCTGGACCATCAAGCGTTGTCTCGAGTGGACCAAGGAGTACCTGGCCGAGCGCGGCGAGGAGCATCCCCGTCTTTCCGCCGAGTGGCTGCTGTGCGCCGCCACGGGCCTGGCGCGCATTGACCTATATATGCGTATGGACGAGACGCTTAACGCGGCCCAGCTCGAGACCATGCATGCGGCCGTCGTTCGTCGCGCCAAAGGCGAGCCGCTGCAGTACATCACCGGCAGCACGCAGTTTCGCATGATTGACGTCGCGTGCGCTCCCGGTGTGCTCATTCCGCGCCCCGAAACCGAGATGCTCGTCGAGGAAGTCCTCAATTATCTGGATGCCGAGGTGCTGAGCCCCGAGGCCGCTGCCCGTCAGCGTGTTGAGCTGCCTTGGAACGATGAGGTCGAGCAGGCCCGCAAAGCTGAGGCGGCGCTGGCCGACGAACGCGCGACCGCCGAGCGCCGTGCTGCCAACCTGACGGCCGCCGATGAGGCTGCGCTGGGTAGCGACGTGCTCGGTAGCCGCGCCTATGCCGAGGAGCTTGCCGATCGCGAGGCCGAGGAAGCCGCCGCGCAAGCAGCAGAAGCCGAAGCCGCGGAAGCCGCCGAGTCCGAGCTCGACGAATACGGCGTCGCCATCGAGGGTGCCGACCAGGAGACGGTTTCAGCTCAGGATGCCGCTGCGCCTGCCCCAGCCGAGCCCCGCACTGCCCGCGTTCTCGAGGTCGGCTGCGGCACGGGCTGCATTTCGCTCTCCCTTGCCTGGGAGCGCCGCGGCCACGTTACCTGCACCGCCACCGATATCGAGTCGCGCGCCATCGATCTGGCCACCAAAAACCGCGACACCCTCGGCCTCACGGCAGATGAGGTTGCCTTTAGCCTCACCAACCTGGTGAGTTCCATTCCCCGCGAAGAGTGGGGCACCTTTGATGTGCTCGTCTCCAACCCACCTTACATCCCGACCGACGTCATGCGCTCGCTGCCGCACGAGGTCAAGGACTTTGAGCCCGACCTGGCGCTCGAGGGCGGCGCCGACGGCCTCGATATCTTCCGCCGCCTGCTCAACGCGGCGCCTTACATGCTGCGCGCCGGCGGCCTGTTTGCCTGCGAGCTCTACGAGGGCGCGCTCGACGCTGCGGCCGAGCTCTGCCGCCAAGCGGGTCTGTCGGACGTGCGCATCGTCCACGACCTCACCGATCGCCCCCGCATCGTCCGAGCCATCGTCACCGAGCCCAAACAGCGCCAGTAATATTTATTAACTGGTTAGCAAAAATTATAAATTAGTTTATAATTAGGACGGCTGAAAGAGGTCGGCCCATGCAACCTCCTACCTTTCGGGAAATCATTGCCCTACTCAAGCACGATGGATTCGTGAAGGTCGCGCAAGTCGGTAGTCATGCTAAGTATGTTTCTGGTGACCGTGTTGTCACCGTGAACGGCTCTGGTGGTGATCGACCAAAGAAGGGCACGTGGGCAAGTATTCGTCGCCAAGCTGGATGGTAGTTGGAGGCAAAATGAGGCAGCGATTTACCTATGACTGCGTTCTCATAAAAGAAGACGACGGTTACTGCGCCAGCTTCCCGCAGATTCCCGGCGCCTTTGCCGATGGCGATACGCGCGAAGACGCGATTGCCCATGCCACCGAGGCACTGATGGCGTTTTTGGCCGACGACCTCAACAACGGTTTGACTCCGGCGGGGTACGAACGCTCGGCCGAGGTCGTGGCCCTTTCAGTCGAAATCGACCACGAGGACGCTCGGGAAGCGGCGTGCCGAACATTTAAAGACGCAGCGCTGGACCTCAAAGTCTCCGCTCCGCGGATTACCGCGCTGGTCAAAGCCGGCAAACTCGATGTTGAACTCGTCGACGGCCGTCGGATGATAACGATAGACAGTATCGAGCGTTACGCCGCCCAAGAACGTCACGCCGGCAGGCCAAAGAAGTTCGTCGCAGTCCAATAACCCCCTCACTTTCACCGACTACTAGAGCCGCTCACCAAACCAACATGCGCTCTGGGCAAATAGGTTGAACGTTTCGTGCGAGAATGCCCCACAGTAAACAAACTTGCACCAGAGCGTAAGGGGCTGGCATACACATGCAGACGGTCTATCGGGTATACGAGGGAACGCGCGAGCCGCATCGGCTTGCCGTCGAGCGCACGGCCGAGGTGCTCGGCCGCGGCGGCCTGGCTTTGATCCCGACCGAGACCGTCTACGGTGTCGCCGTGGCAGTCAACGCCTTCTCGGACGCCGTGCCCCAAGATACAAGCGAATTCCCATCGTGGCCGCGCGATCCGCAGGCTGCCGTCAATGGCGCCGCAGTTCCTGCGCTCGGCACCGGCTATCGCCGTATCTTCACTCTCAAGCAACGTGAACTCACGCAAACCGTCGCTTGGCTGGTCGATGGCGTCGAAGCACTCGACCGCTATGGCGTGGATATCCCGGAAGATGCCCGCATACTCGCGCGACGATGCTGGCCGGGAGCCCTGACTATCGTGGTCAAGGCAGCTCCCTGCGTGCCGACCTTTATGCGCGCTGCCGACGACACGGTGGCACTTCGCGCTTCGGCCTCGCCCGTGGTGCAGGCGCTCATTCGCGCCTGTGGCAGCCCCCTTGCCTGCACCAGCGCCAACACGCATGGCGCGCCCGCGCCGGCAAGTTTTATCACGGTGGAGGGTCGCATCCTGGAGGGGGTCGATGTTGCCGTCGACGCCGGTGAGACCCCGTGTCGCGACGCCTCGACCATCGTGTCGTTTCAGCACGGCGAGCTCCAGATCCTGCGCCAAGGCGCACTTCCCGCATCAGAGATCGAACGGGTCCTGTCCGACCCGATGCAATAGAAAGGTTTAAGCGATGTCGTTGAATCTGGGCAGCCTGGGCATGGAAGATGCCTCGTTTGACTTTGGCGGTTCCTACATCATGGCGCTCGACTGCGGCACCACCTCGGTACTTGCGACCATCGTCGACGAGTACGGCTGCATCGTCGCGCAGGCACGTCGCAGCGTCAAAACCAGCTTTCCGCGTCCCGGCTGGGTGGAGCAAGACCCCATGGCGGTCCTTGCTAGCCAGATCGCCGTCATGATGGAAGTCCAGTTTAAGAGCGGTATCCACTCCGACCGCATTGCCGCCATCGGCATCTCCAACCAGCGCGAGACCACGGTGGTCTGGGATCGCGTGAGCGGTCAGCCGATCTATAACGCTATCGTATGGCAGTGCCGCCGTACCGCACCTCTGATCGACGAGCTTGTCGAGCAGGGCGCAGAAGGGCTGGTGCGCTCCCGCACGGGACTCACGCTCGACCCGTATTTCTCGGCCTCCAAGGTACAGTGGATTCTCGACAACGTCGACGGCGCACGCGAGAGCGCGGCGGCGGGCGACCTCATGTTTGGCACCATCGACACCTGGCTCATCTACAACCTCACCGGCGGCCAGGTCTTTGCCACCGACTACACCAATGCCAGCCGCACGGCACTCTTTAATATCCATACGCTCGATTGGGACGACGACCTGCTGGCGCTCTTTGACGTTCCACGTTCCATGATGCCCGAGGTTCGCTGGAGCTCGGGTGACTACGGCCGCGTCGCGAGCGACATCATGACCAACATGCCGCCCATCATGGGTGTGGCGGGCGACCAGCAGGCGTCGCTGTTCGGTCACTGCTGCTTCCATCCCGGCCAGACCAAAAACACCTATGGCACGGGCTGCTTTATGCTCATGAACACCGGCGACGAGATCGTCGAATCCAAGAACGGTCTGGTCTCCACCATCGGTATCGCTGCGAACGGGAAGATCAGCTATGCGCTCGAGGGCTCCATCTTTGCTGCCGGTTCCACCATGAACTGGCTTCGCAACAACATGGGCATCATCTCGAGCGTGAGCGAGTCGGCACAACTCGCCGCTTCGATTAGCGACAACGAGGGCTGCTACTTCGTTCCCGCCTTTGCGGGTCTGGGCGCTCCCTGGTGGGACCCGCATGCCCGCGGTATCGTGTGCGGTCTGACCGGCGCCTCGAGCCGTGCGACCATCGTACGTGCCGCCTGCGAATCCATGGCATATCAGAGCTACGACGTGCTGCGCGCCATGGAGCAGGACGTGGGGCTTTCGATCGAGCGCCTGTCTGTCGATGGCGGCGCCTCGCGCAACGAGTTCATCATGCAATTCCAGGCCGACCTGCTGGATATCCCCGTGCTGCAATGCGAGACGGTGGAGACCACGGCAATCGGTGCCGCGTACTTGGCGGGTCTTGCCGTCGGCTATTGGGAAGACCTGGAAGAGCTGGAGCAAAATGCCCAGATCGTTAGGACCTTCCTTCCCCACATGTCCGCCGAGCGCCGCGAACAAAACCTTGCGGGCTGGTGTGATGCAGTCAGGCGCTCGCTCAGTACCGCACAGTAGGGCTGCGATGGGCTGCTCGATACAACAAACCGCTAAACTAATGCATGGCGTGCGGCGGCAACATTGCTGCGCGCCTTGTCAGCAAGGCCGTTTTGCGGCCGCAACGAAAGGGGCAATCAACCCATGACCGTCACCTATGATGCGTCCCGTGTGACGCTTGTCGATCACCCGCTCGTTCAGCACAAGCTGTCGATCCTGCGCGATAAAAACACCGGCACCAACCAGTTCCGCCAGCTCGTGCGCGAGCTTGCGCTCTTTGACGGCTACGAGGCCATGCGCGACCTGCCTATGGAAGACGTCGAGGTCGAGACCCCCATCACTACCGCCACGTTCAAACAGCTTGCCGGCAAGAAACTCGCCATCGTGCCCATCCTGCGTGCGGGCCTTGGCATGGTCGACGGCATCCTCGACCTGGTGCCCTCCGCTCGCGTGGGCCACATCGGCATGGAGCGCGACGAGGTCACCCACGAGCCGCATGAGTATTACTGCAAGATGCCCAAGGATATCGACCAGCGTATCTGCCTGGTTGTCGACCCCATGCTCGCCACGGGCGGTTCGGCTGAGATGGCTATCAGCTACCTGCGCGAGCGCGGTGTCAAGGACGTCCGCATGCTGTGCATCGTCGCCGCGCCCGAGGGCCTCAAGTCGCTGACCGAGAAGGATCCTGACGTACATATTTATACGTGCGCCATCGATGACCATCTCAACGAGGCCGCCTACATCGTTCCCGGCCTGGGCGACGCCGGCGACCGCATCTACGGCACGCTCTAGTCGCTGGGCTAAACGGCCGCGGCTGCAAATACGAAGAAACGGTGCGCGCGGACGAACAAAAGGCGACCGCGCGCACTCCTGTTAACGGACGTTTTGCCCTGCAGGGTTCGAGAAAAACGTATTACCGTACCTGCGGCATAAAGAAGGTCTTAAGAAAACGAACAGGTGCGTATTAACCGATGCTTTTTCGGTTGTACTTTAGCGATTGGCTCGTACAATATTCACCAATGTTTGGCGGGAACTGTTCTGTGAGGCGTTAAAAAGGAAAGTGAGGACGCCAGTGTTTCAGATAGCCGATCTGCTCGCTATCGTTGCAGGCGCCATCGCGGGCGCAATTGCCTTCCTTCCCTTTGTCTTTACGCTCAAGCCGGTTCTTGACGATAAGCAGAATGCGGACATGCTCAAGGGTATGGTGAGTCTGGCGGTCTCGGCAATCGCCCTGCTCGTCTTTACCTTGGTTGTGTTTGTGTTGTTCGGAGAGGCATTTCGCATGTTCCTCCTGGGCGAGGCGATCGGCTTCGTGGCCTTTATGGCTGCCTGCGCGGTTCGTGTCGCCAAGGCGCTGCGAGATCCTCATGAGGTCGAAAGGTAAGTCGTGGAAATTTTTGAAAAGCTGCCTGATGAGATTAATCATCTGGTCAGCGAGTTCAGCTCCACCCCTGTCGTGGGCGATCTGAGCTGCGGCATCACGCAGTACTCGTTTTGGCTGATCGTCTCCACGATCGTGCTCCTGATCGTCCTGGCCGTGTTCAAGAAGAAGCAGACCCTGGTTCCCAAGGGCTTCTTCGTCAACGGTTTCGAGTACATCATCGAGTACGTCGAGAACGATATCGGCAAGGGCGTCGTGGGTGAGAACTGGAAGAAGCACTTCCCGTTCCTGTGCTCGCTTTTCCTGTTCATCCTGATCAATAACATGATCGGCCTGATCCCGGGAATGAAGCCCGGCACCGGCGCAATCGGCTCCACCGCCGCACTCGCCATTTTCGCCTTCGTGTACTTCATCTACTACGGATGCAAGGCTCACGGCGTGATCGGCTACATCAAGAGCCTCGCCCCGCAGGGCGTGAGCTTCCCGATGAACGTGCTCGTGTGGGTCGTCGAGCTTTTCTCGACCTTCCTGCGCCTCATCACGCTCGCCGTCCGTCTGTTCTGCAACATGTTCGCAGGACACGTGGTCATGGGCTCGTTCGCCATCATGGCGAGCATGTTCATGCAGCCGCTGCTTCAGCAGGTTTCCGCGGCGCACGCCGTCGGCGCCCTGCCTTCGCTGGCCTGGCTTGCCATCCTCATCCTGATCTATGCGATCGAGCTTGTGGTCGGCGCTATCCAGGCTTACGTCTTCACGGTCCTTACCGCCGTGTATGTCTCTGAGGCAGAGGAGGTCGCGGAGGAGGAATAGTCTTCCGTTCGCGCCTTAAAGGTAAGGCAATTCGTTAAACCGCCGGTGCCCGTACCCATGGAGCCCGGCAGTTATAAAAAGGTTATCCTGCGTGAAATAAGACACGCACGACAAAGGAGGAATCGTGGGAGTTATCGGTTACGGTCTCGGTGTTATCGGCGCTGGTCTTGCTATCGGCCTGTCTGCTCTGGGTGCTACGGGTGCTATGGCCCGTCAGCCTGAGGTCCAGGGCCGCGTGTTCACCGTCTTCATCATGGGCTCCGCCTTCGGCGAGGCTCTGGCTCTGATCGGCTTCGTTGTCGCGCTGATCGTTAAATAGCACGGAGCGTCAAGTATGAATCTTTCATCCCAGAAGAGCGCGATCGCACTCTCCGCGTCCGCGGCCGCGCTGCTCATGCCGGTTTCCGCGTTCGCCGAGGACGGCGCTGCCGGTGCGGACATCCTCATCCCTAAGATGGCGGAGTTCATCCCGGCGCTTATCGCCTTCCTGATCATCTGGATCGTGCTGGCCAAGGTCGCCCTGCCGGGCATCATGAAAACCATGGAGGAGCGCGGCAAGAAGATCGAGGAGAGCCTCGACGAGGCCGAGAAGACCAAGCAGGAGGCTATCGCCAAGCGCGCTGAGTCCGACTCGATCGTCACCGACGCCCGTCGTCAGGCTGCCGACATCGTTCTCGAGGCCCGTAAGGACGCCGAGTCCGAGCGCGCCCGTATCATCGAGGCTGCTCACAAGGAGGCCGAGGAGATCATCGCCAAGGCCCATACGACCGTCGAGGACGAGCGCAAGTCCATTTACGCCGGTGCCGCGAGCTCCATCGCCGACCTGTCCGTTGCCGTCGCCACCAAGATCGTGGGCGAGGCACTCGAGGACGAGACCGAGCAGAAGAAGCTCATCGAGCGCTACATCCAGGAAGCAGGTAGCCTGAATGCCGACTAGCCGCTATCAGGACAAGGTGCTCGAGACCTACGCGCGCTCCCTTCTGGAAGCCGCTAAGGCCGAGAATCATGTGTTCGAGGACCTCGAGATGATCGAGCGCTTGGCTTCTGCCAGCCCCGAGATCATCGCCGTGCTCGACACCATGTCCAAGCGCGACCAGCTCGACCTTCTTCCCAAGGTGGCAGCTGCCTTTAAGTACGTTGCCGAGGAAGACGAGGATGTAGTGGGCGTGACCGTCACCACGGCGATCCCGCTCGACGACGAGCTGCGTCAAACCATCACTAAGAAATGCGAGCAGGACTTCGGCCGCAAGGTATTCCTTATCGAGCAGGTCGACCCGTCTATCGTGGGCGGCCTGGTGCTCGAGGCTCGCGGCGAGCGTCGTGACATTTCCGTCAAGACGCAGCTGCGCATCGCGCAGGAGACCCTCGCAAACTCTGCTAATTCGTACGGAGGTGAAGCCTAATGTCCGAAACCCTCAATGCCCAGGATATCGCCAAGAAACTGCAGGAGCAGCTCACGAGCCTCTCCGCGACGGTCGATACGCATGAGGTTTCAACGGTCGACGAGGTAGGCGACGGCATCGCGCGCGTCTCCGGCCTCAAGAGCGCCATGGCAGGCGAGCTTCTGGAGTTCAAGAGCTCCGATACCGGTGAGACCGTCTTCGGCCTTGCCCAGAACCTTGACCGTGACGAGGTCGGCGCCGTTCTGTTCGGTGCCGTCGACTCCATCAAGGAAGGCGACGAGTGCCGCGCCACTGGCCGCATTATGGATATCCCCGTGAGCCGTGCCATGCTCGGCCGCGTCGTCAATCCGCTCGGCCAGCCCATCGACGGCCTGGGCGACATCGTCGCCACGCACCGTCGCCCCATCGAGTTCAAGGCTCCCGGCGTCATCGATCGTACCCCGGTGTGCGAGCCGGTTCAGACCGGTCTGCTCGCTATCGACTCCATGGTGCCTATTGGCCGCGGTCAGCGTGAGCTCATCATCGGCGACCGTAAGACCGGTAAGACCGCCATCGCCATCGACGCTATCCTCAACCAGCGCGGCAAGGGCATGGTCTGCATCTATGTCGCCATCGGCCAGAAGGCCTCCACGGTTGCCAACATCCGCGAGACCCTCGCTCAGCACGGTGCGCTCGACTACACCATCATCGTTTCGGCCACCGCTGCCGATTCCGCCCCTATGCAGTACATCGCGCCTATGGCCGGTGCCGCTATCGGCGAGTTCTTCATGTACAACGGCGAGGACGGCAAGCCCGCCAGCGAGACCAACCCTGGCGGCCACGTGCTCGTCATCTACGACGACCTGTCCAAGCAGGCTGTGGCCTACCGTCAGATGTCGCTGACGCTGCATCGTCCGCCCGGACGCGAGGCCTATCCTGGCGACATCTTCTACCTGCACTCTCGTCTGCTCGAGCGTGCCGTCAAGATGTCCAAGAAGAACGGTTACGGCTCCATGACGGCTCTTCCGATCATCGAGACCCAGGACGGCGACGTCTCGGCCTACATTCCGACCAACGTCATTTCCATTACCGATGGTCAGATCTACCTGCAGTCCGAGCTCTTCTTCCAGGGTCAGCGCCCGGCAGTCGACGTGGGCATCTCCGTGTCCCGCGTCGGTGGCGATGCGCAGACCAAGGCCATGAAGCAGGTCGCCGGCAACCTCCGTCTGGACCTCGCTTCGTACCAGGAGCTCGCCGGCTTTACGCAGTTCGGCTCCGACCTCGACGAGGCTACTCAGAAGCAGCTGACCCATGGTGCTCGCATGACCGAGCTCCTGAAGCAGCCGCGTTACAAGCCGTTTGAGGTTGGCGAGCAGATCGTTACGCTGTTCGCTGGCAACGAGGGCTTCCTGGATGACCTGGAGATCGCCGACGTGCTGCCCTTCCGTGCCGAGCTCATCGAGTACATGGACAATGGCTTTGGTTCGCTGCTCGACAAGGTTCGCGCCAAGAAGATCGATGATGACACCAAGGCTGAGCTCTTGCGCGTCATCGGCGACTTCAAACAGCAGTTCATGGCCAAGCACCATTCGGATGTTTCTGGATCAGAGGAGAACTAAGCCCCATGGCCAACCTTCGCGACATTAAGAAGCGAATCTCCTCGGTTACCACGACCAAGCAGATCACGCGCACGATGGAGATGGTCTCTACGGCCAAGATCCGTCGTGCCCTCGATCGCTCCAAGCAGGCCGAGCCCTATAAGGAGGCGCTGACCGACGTCATGTTGACGGTCGCCGGCGACGCCTCCTGTTCGGGCACCGATCCCATGCTGCAGAAGCATGAGAGCGTCAAGCATGGCCTGATTGTCGTTATTGCCTCGGACCGCGGCCTTGCCGGCGGTTTCAATACGACGGTGGAGCGCACGGCCGAAAAGCTCGCCGCTTCTTGGGCGAACGACGGCATCGAGTGCGAGATCATCGCGTGCGGGCGTAAGCCGGCCACGTATTTCCGTGACCGCGCAAACGTTGTCATGCACTTTGAGGGCAACTCCTCTGAGCCCGATTTCAATCAGGCCCGCATGATTTCCTCTCATATCTGCGATGCGTATCGTGCCGGTGAGCTTGACCGTGTCGAGCTTGTCTACCACCACGCCAAGAACCGCGTGGATCAGGAGCTTCGCGTCGAGCATCTGTTGCCGCTCGACCCCGAGATGATCGCTATGGCCCACGGTCCGCGTAAGAACGAGACCGACGCCCCTAAGCGCATCTCGTCCACGTTCGAGTTCGTGCCCTCTCCTGAGCATGTTCTCGGCAAGCTTGTGCCGTCTTATATCCTGACGGTCATCTACCAGGCCCTGATCGATTCGGCGGCTGCCGAGCAGGGTGCACGCCGCAAGGCCATGCACTCCGCGACGGAAAACGCCACCGCGATCATCTCGACCCTTACCCGCACGTATAGTCGCGTGCGCCAGGCTTCGATCACGACCGAGATCAACGAGATCGTCGGCGGAGCCTCAGCATTGGAGGAACAGTAATGGCTAATAACACCGTAAAGCTTGCGGTCGAGGAAGCCACCAAGAAGACGACTGCCGGTGATGGTCGCATCGTGCGAATCATCGGCCCTGTCGTCGACGTCAAGTTTGACGGCGCGGTGCCCCCGATCTACAACGCGCTCACGGTCGAGGCCGAGACCCCGATCGGTCATCTGAGCACGATCCTTGAGGTCGAGAGCCAGCTTCCGGGCGGCGTCGTCCGCACGGTCGCCATGTCCTCGACCGACGGCCTGCAGCGCGGCCTCATCGCCACCGATACCGGTGAGCCCATGAAGATGCCCGTTGGTCCCAAGACGCTCGGTCGCATTTGGAACGTCATGGGCAAGCCCGTCGACGGCAAGCCCATGCCCGAGGTGGAGGAGTTCTACCCCATCCACCATGCAGCGCCCCGCTTTGACGAGCTCACCACCAAGACCGAGATCTTCGAGACCGGCATCAAGGCCGTCGACCTGCTCGAGCCCTACATCCGTGGCGGCAAGACCGGCCTGTTCGGCGGCGCCGGCGTCGGCAAGACCGTTCTGATTCAGGAGCTTATCAACAACCTCGCCCAGGAGCACGGCGGCACCTCGGTGTTCACCGGTGTCGGCGAGCGTACCCGCGAGGGCACCGACCTGTTCCTCGAGATGAGCGAGTCTGGCGTTATCGACAAGACCTGCTTGGTCTATGGTCAGATGAACGAGCCGCCCGGAGCGCGTCTGCGCATCGGTCTGGCCGGCCTTACCACCGCTGAGTACTTCCGCGATCGCGGCCAGGACGTTCTGCTGTTCATCGACAACATCTTCCGCTTCTCCCAGGCAGGTTCCGAGGTTTCCGCACTGCTGGGCCGTATGCCGTCCGCCGTTGGTTACCAGCCCACGCTGGCAACCGAGATGGGCGACCTCCAGGAGCGCATTACCTCGACCAAGACGGGCTCCATTACCTCCGTCCAGGCTGTCTACGTCCCCGCAGACGACCTGACCGACCCGGCGCCTGCCACGACGTTTACGCACCTCGACGCCACCACGGTTCTTTCGCGTAGCATTTCGTCGCTCGGCCTGTTCCCGGCTATCGACCCGCTCGCGTCTTCCTCCGACGCTCTCGATCCCTCGATCGTCGGCGAGGAGCACTACCGTGTCGCCGTCAAGGTCCAGGAGCTCCTGCAGGAGTACTCCGACCTTCAGGACATCATCGCCATTCTGGGTATGGACGAGCTGTCCGAGGAGCAGCGCCTTACGGTCAACCGTGCCCGTAAGATTCAGCAGTTCCTCTCGCAGTCCTTCCACGTCGCCGAGAAGTTCACCGGCAACCCCGGTGTCTACGTCCGCGTCGAGGATACCGTCCGCTCTTTCGCCGAGATTGTCGACGGCAAGGCCGATGACCTGCCCGAGCAGGCTTTCCGCTATGCTTCCACGATTGAGGACGTGCGCGAGCGCGCCCGCAAGATGGGGGAGAAGTAGGTTATGCGTATCCGCATCGTGTGCCCCGTGAGCTGCGCCTATGAGGGCGACGCTGCGTTTGTGTCGATTCCGTCCACGGATGGCGAGTTTGGTGTTCTGCCTGCTCACTCCAGCGAGATCTGCACGATCGACCGCGGTTACGTTCGCGTTTCCGATAAGGCCATGGGCACTGTCGACCACACGTTTGCCGTGGCCGGCGGCTATGCCCAGGTTGCGGACGATGTCGTGACCGTTCTCGCCGAGCGCGCTTGCGATTTGGCGACCGTCGATGCCGACAAGCTTAAAGCTGATATTCAAGGTTTTGAAGAGAAGCTGGGTAATTTGTCGGAGGATGATGCACGCCGCGCCTACCTCTATAATGAAATCGCATGGTGTAAGCTCAAGCTTGCCCAATAGTCAAACGATTTAGCGTTCGACCATTTGCGAACACATCATGCCCGGGATGGCCCAGCCACCCCGGGCATGCTTTTTGAAAGGGTAGACCTTGGATATTATCCGCGTTGAGGGTGGCCACGCCATCGGAGGCTCCGTGCCCGTCTCGGGCGCCAAGAACTCCGCGCTCAAACTCATGGCGGCAACGCTTCTGGCGCCGGGCAAGACGACGCTGCAGAACGTGCCCGATATTTCCGATGTCCACGTGATGGGCAAGGTGCTCAAGGGCATGGGCGCTACGATCGATGTTCTCGACGAGCACACGCTCGAGATTGATACCTCTCAGGTCGATTCTTGGGAGGCCCCTTACGAGCTCGTTGCCAAGATGCGTGCTTCCACCGCCGTCATGGGACCCCTGCTGGGCCGCTTCCATCGCGCCAAGATTGCCATGCCGGGCGGCTGCAACCTGGGTGCTCGCAAGATCGATATGCACATTCTGGGTCTCGAGGCCCTGGGCGTTGAGTTTGATACCGCCCACGGTTACATCAACGCTAATGCGCCCCAAGGTCTGCGCGGTACCACCGTCACGCTCGAGTTCGCCAGCGTCGGTGCGACCGAGAACCTCATCATGGCCTCTGTGCGCGCACAGGGCACCACGGTTATCGACAATGCCGCCCGCGAGCCCGAGATTGTCGATCTCGCCAACATGCTCAACGAGATGGGCGCCAAGATTGTAGGCGCCGGTACGCCCGTCGTGACTATCGAAGGCGTGGAAGAGCTCCATCCCGTTACCCATCGCGTGGTGGGCGACCGCATCGAGGCCGGTACCTTTATCGTTGCCGGTGCGTTGATGGCCGACGATCGCGGTGTCGATGTCACGGGCTTTTGCCCCATTCACTTGGGCATGGTGCTCAAGAAGATGGAGCTCATGGGTATCGACTGCGAGCGCGTCGAGGATGGCGTCCATGTGAACCGTGCCGAGCGTATCAAGCCGGTCGACATCCAGACGCTTCCGTTCCCCGGCTTCCCGACGGACATGCAGGCGCAGATTATGGTACTCTCCGCCCTTGCCGATGGCAGCTCCGTTATCACCGAGAACATCTTCGAGAATCGTTTTATGTTCGCATCAGAGCTGGTGCGCATGGGTGCCGACATTCGTATCGAGAGCCATCATGCCATGATTCATGGCGTCAAGGGCTTCTCGGGTGCACAGGTTACCTCGCCCGATCTGCGCGGCGGAGCGGCCCTCGTTGTAGCGGGCTTGATCGCCGACGGGACGACCGAGGTTTCGGCTATCCATCACATCAAGCGCGGCTACGAGCAGTTTGTCGAAAAGCTGCAGGCGCTTGGCGCGCATGTCGAGCATGCTACCGTCCCCGATCCCGTCATCTACTAATACAGGTTGCCTATGTTTAATAAAAAGCCCCTCGCGGATACCACCACCCGAAGACCCTCAACTGGTGCGCAGGCCAAGATCTACAGTCGCGATAACGTGGCTCGCTATTCCGAGCGCGCTCGTCAACGTCGCCGTAGCCACACGATTCGTCACGTCGCGCTCATTGTCGTGCTTGGCGTGCTGCTGAGTGCCACTACCGCTGCCGGCCTGTGGTTTGCCACCATTATGGGCAAGCTCGGCGATTCTAATGTCATTACCGACAATCTGCGTCGGGTTCTGGTTGACACCGATGAGGCAAAGGATCCGTTCTACGTGCTGCTTCTTGGCACCGACGGCCGTCCGGGCGAGGATACGTATCGTGGCGACTCGATTATCCTGGCACGCATCGACCCCACGCAAAAGCAGGCGACGCTCATTTCCGTTCCGCGCGACACCAAGGTCGAGTACAAGGGCGAGACCATGAAGATCAACGCCTGCCATACCGTTGGCGGCGCCGAGGCCATGGTCGAGGCGGTCAACGAGCTGTGCGGTGTTCAGATTTCCCACTATGCCGAGGTCAGCTTCGACGGAATGCAGGCGCTGATTGATTCGGTTGGCGGTATCGACATTAACGCAACCGATGATGTTGACGACCCCGAGCACCTGGATATTAAGATTACCGCTGGCCAGCAGCATATGGACGGTGCCACCGCCCTTACCTATGCCCGCTGCCGCTACACCTATGCCGACGGCGATTACACGCGCATGCGCCACCAGCGTCAGGTGCTTGGCGCCCTTGCCAACCAGATTCTCAATAACTTCGATGCCACGAAGATCTTTGGCCTGGTTAATTCGCTGTCTGATATACTCGTAACCGATATGAGCGTTCAGGATATCGTGGCTACGGTCAATGCCATGCGCGGTATGGATGTCGACGGTATCTACTCGGCCAACCTGCCCTCGTACGCCGACGACAGCACCATGATCGACGGTGTGAGCTACGTCTTTGTCTACGAGGACGAGCTCAAGGAAATGATGGAGCGCGTCGACGCCGGCAAGGATCCCAAGGGTCCCAACACCATGGGTCTTTCCGACGGTTCGAGCTCTACGATCGGCGACCTGAACAACAACACGTCTGACGACTACGCAAACGGTACCGCAACCTCATCGGTCAGCTCTGACGATTCCGATGACTCAAGCGATTCGAGCGATTCGGACTACTACGAAGAGCCCACCGGCGACGGCAACGGCTACGAAGCCAATTATTAGGGTTACGCGGGCTTACCAGCCCGCGTAACCAGTTGACGCTGCAAACCCGCCAGAGCGGCAATCTGCCTTTCAACTTCGGCGGCATGATCAAAAGATCAATGCCGCCTCGTTTCAAGGCACCTTGCTCGCTCTGGCGGGTTTTCGCTGTCGTTGCCAAAACATCGGCGTTGCCTTGGTCCGGACTAGTCGTTGGGTAGTCATTGGGGACGTTTTTAAACGACTAGTCAAACAAGAACCTCCCCAATGACTACCCACAAAGCGAGAGTGGATGTCGTCATTTTGCGGCACTTGGGGACGTTCCTTTTGTGCCGGCAGTTAGGGACACTCCTTGCGTTAAGAGGCTGGCGTGCGTCAACCTGTTCTCATTGCAGCAAAAAAATCGCCCCGTTCTTGGTTGAGGACGGGGCGATTCGTCTTTTGGACTTGTGCAGCCAGGCTTATGCAAAGCGGGCGACGAGCTCCTGGAGCACGTCGGTCATCTTGACGAGCGAACTGACCGGGACGAACTCGTTGACGCCGTGATAGCAATAGCCGCCGGTGGAAAGGTTGGGGCAGGGCAGACCGCGGAACGACAGCTGCGCGCCGTCGGTGCCGCCGCGAATCGGCAGCACTTGGGGCTCAACGCCGCAGGCAAGGTAGGCTTCCTTGGCAACATCAATAAGCTCGGGATAGTCACGAACGATTTCGGCCATATTTCGATACTGCTGCTTAATCTCGACCGTTACGCGCTCCTCACCCAGACGCTGGTTGAGCATCGAGGCGGCGGCATCAATAAGGTCGAGTTTCTGCTGGAACTTGGCGGCGTCATGGTCGCGGACGATATAGCGCGCCGTGGCGTGATCGACGGTCGCAGATACACCCTCAAGGTGATAAAAGCCCTCGTAGCCTTCCGTATACTCCGGGCGCTGCACGTAGGGGAGCAACGCGTTGAAGTCGCAGAACAGATTGCCTGCGTTGACCATACGGCCCTTGGCGTCGCCCGGGTGGATGGACTGGCCCTCAAAGCGGATGGTCGCCTCGGCGGCGTTAAAGCACTCCCACTCCAGCTCGCCGATGGGGCCGCCGTCGACCGTGTAGGCGTACTTGCAGCCAAAGGTATCGATATCCAACAGCTCGGCTCCGTGACCGATCTCCTCGTCAGGGCAGAAGCAAATGCCGAGTGCGGGATGGGGCAGAGAAGGGTCCTGAGCGATACGCGCGACAAGCGACATGATCTCGGCGACGCCTGCCTTGTCGTCCGCGCCCAGAAGCGTGGTGCCATCGCTGCAGACCAGGTCCTCATCCGCGAGGTCGTTCAGGGCGGGAAGCTTGGCGGTGCTCATGGCAACGGGCTTACCGTCAACCGTGCCGCAGACCAGGTCGCCGCCTTCGTAGTGTACGATGTGCGGCTTCACGCCGGCGCCCGGTGCAACTTCGGTGGTGTCGAGATGGGCGATCAGGCCCAGGGCGGGCTTGTCCTCAGCGCCCGCACTTGCGGGGATATGCGCGCAGACATAGGCGTGCTCGGTCACGTGGGCATCTTCCGCACCAAGCTCGCGCAGCTCTTCAGCCAGCACGTTGGCAAGGTCAAACTGAACGGCGCTCGAGGGTACCTGGTCGCAGTTTGCATCCTCGGACTGCGTGTTGATCTGGACGTAGCGCAAAAAGCGCTCGAGGACATCGGGGTTTGTGGTGGTGTTTTCCATAAAGACCGCTCCAATCTTGGTCGTCGTGTGCAACAAGAACTCTAGCACGGTATGCCACGGCATACCGCGACGCTTGGATGGGGTAGAATCAGCCATTGAATGCAGAAGGGACGGAAGATCATGGATACGACAAATAGCTCGCGCGAACTACATCTGACGGTGGCGAACGAAGACTACTTGGAGTGCATGGTTCGCATTGAAAGCGAAGAGGGGGAAACCAACGGCGTGCGATCGGTCGACATCGCGCAGCGCCTTGGCGTCTCCAAGGCATCGGTCAATAAAGCGGTTTCGGCGCTCAAGGCATCCGAGCTTGTCGAGCAATCGCACTACGGCAAGGTAATCCTGACCGATCGCGGCCGCGAGGTTGGCACGGCTATCTGGTACCGTCATCGCCTCATCCGCACGTTTTTGGTTCAGGAGCTCGGTGTCGAATTTGAGCGAGCCGATTCCGAGGCCTGCATGATGGAGCATGCGCTATCCGAGGACACGATGAGCCGCTGGCTCGCCTATCTCGAAAAGCAGGGAATCAGCGTCGAGGAATAGCGGGATATATATGGATACGAGTTATTACAACCGCTTTGGTGCCGAGGAACTTACGCGCCGCTTGTCGAGCGAGACCTTGTTGGCGCAGGGCCCCATGGGCAGTGTTCTGTTGAGTGAGTACGATGCCGCCGATATTCCACCGGCGTTTTGGAATCTGGCAGAGCCGCAGACCGTTTCTCGTATCCATCGCTTGTATGTCGCCGCCGGCGCGCAGGTACTCATTACCAATACCTTTCAGGCATCAAGCTATGCCCTCAAGCACGACCAGATTGCGCCGTCCGTGGCGGAGGTCAATCGCGGGGCCGTCGACGATGCCCGCCAGGCGCACCCTCAGCTGCTGCTGGGCTCGATGGGTCCGATCGGTATTGAGTGGTTTGCCGAGGACTCTGCCGAGTTTCGTGAGATCCGAGGCATTGCGCGCGAACAGGCGCACGCCTTACTCAATGCTGGTGTTGATGGTCTGCTGATCGAGACGGTGACGTCTATCCGTAATTTGCAGCCCATGCTTGCCGGCGCTCGAGATGCCGCTGACGGCATGCCTGTCCTGGTGAGTTTTGTCGTTGATGACAAAGGCGACCTGTTGGGCGATGGCCTCAACATCGAGGCAGCCGTTTTGTACGCCGAAAAACACGGCGCAAACTCGGTTGGTGTTAATTGCTGTTCGCTTGCGGCCGCGAACGCGGCGGTGCCCAGGATGGTTGCATCGGCGACTACTCCCGTCACGGTGCGTCCCAACGTGGGCGATCCGGTCCAGACTCAGGATGGCCCCGTATGGCACGAGAACCCCGAAGCTTTCGCGCGCGCATGCATCGAATGGAGACATGCCGGTGCCGCAATGGTGGGCAGTTGCTGTGGAACCACGGCAATCACTACGGCAGCGATGGCCGAGGCGCTCGATATATAAAGGGCAAAACCGCTCCATACGGGCGGTTTTTTTATTGCCTGCATGTCCTCGGCAGCATTTGCCCAAATGGTGAATGCTGGTGCCGGCAGGTTGCCGAGTGTGTATCGCGGGTATACCTCATGCGTACCATGATCCAAACACTGTGAGGTGTCTGCGCGTGTGCGCGATAATTCATTTTGGAACTGACGGTTGGCGCGCTCGCGTCGATGAGGACTTCACTGCCGATAACGTTGCCCGTATCGCCGATGCCGTCGGCGAGTTGTGGCAAAAGACCAATCCGGGCAAAACGGTATATATAGGGTTCGACACTCGGCCCCTGGCGCGCGAGTTCGCTGAGCTTGCGGCGGGTGTGCTAGCAGCGCACGGGCTAGACGCCGTGCTCGCTTCGCGACCTGTTCCGACCCCTGCCCTTACGTGGGCGGCGGCTTATGACGGTGAGGCGTGCGGCGCGCTCATGGTGACGGGGTCCCATCATCCGCAGGGTTATCTGTGTCTCAAGATTCGCATGGGTGACGGCTCGACCGCCAACCAGGATGTCATCGAAGAGCTCGAAGAGACCATGGCTCCCGAGCCAATGGGGATCGAGGGGCAATATCGCACCGCGGATATCATTCCTGACTATATGCAAGCGGTGGCATCATTTGTCGATGCCGAAGCCATCCGCGCCGCGCACCTGCGCGTGGTTGTTGACCCCATGGGCGGCGCAGCCCAGGGCTATCTAGCCGACTTGCTGCGCGAGCTTGGCGTTGAGGTGCACGAGATTCACGCCGGGCAGGCGCCTGACCAAGAAGATATCTGCCCCGACCCCGTTGAGCCGTGGGTGGACGCTTGCGAGCATACGGTTATCGAGGACGGAGCTTGCGCTGGCCTGGTGACCGACGGCGACGCCGACCGTATCGGCGCGGTTGACGAGCGCGGCAGATATATACATCCGCATCAGATCATGGCGCTCGTTTTGGGCGACTTGGTTCAATTTCGTAATTTGGAGGGGCGCGTCGTCGTCAATCTTTCATGCTCGACGCTCGTGCGTCGCATTGCCGAGGCGCTTGGCTGCCGCGTGACCGTCAAACCAGTCGGTTTCAAATATATAGCGGCGGAGATGAAGAAGGGCGGCGTCCTCATAGGCGGCGAAGAAGCCGGTGGTATCGGCATCGCCGCGCATATGCCCGAGCGCGATGGAATCCTCGCCTGTCTGATTCTGTGTGAGCTTATGGCAAAGACGGACGCGCCTTTGGGCGTTCTGGTCGACCAACTCGAGGACAGATTTGGTAAGACGAGTTACGGTCGACGCGATTTGCGCCTTGAGGCCGAAGATGCCGAAACGTTACGAACCCTGCTGCCGGGCGTAAACCCCAAGTCGATTTGTGGCAAGGTACCGCAAAACGTTAGTCATATGGATGGCTTGCGTTTAGCATTCGAGGATGATACGTGGCTGCTGGTCCGTCCTAGCGGGACCGAACCAGTGGTGCGCGTCTACGCCGAGGGGTTCTCGGTGGAAGAACGTGATGAGTTGCTCGATGCTGGCTGTGCTTTAGCTAGGGGAACGTATCCGCTTTAACCATGAGGCTGCCTTATATAAAGAGATGCTCGGCGAGCGGTAGTTAACGGCTGGCAAACGTTAGTCGGATCCCAAATTGTGTAGGAAATGTGTACGCCCAGATTCCCGCCCCCGGCGCCCCTCGGGTCTGGCAATATATCTCCTTGCCGCGCGGCCCGGTCGGACCGGATCAGCCGCAC
>CAJKCG010000006.1:0-108505 GCA_905198355.1 uncultured Collinsella sp.
GTACCGCCTCGCGGTGACATCGTTTTTATGTCAACCTTGGTCTAACAGAGCCTATTTTTTAAAAAGATTGTATCCCTTGGCTAACTTAGGGCATAATGCAAAAAGTGCGATAAGGCTAACTTATGAACCTGCGCGCCGCTGTAGCGTGCAAGCCGTGTCGCCAAGCATTCAACCCGTTTCCAAGTGAGAGGGAGACAACATGAGCGATATTTTGGATGTCTACGGTCGCGAGGTGCTCGACAGCCGCGGCAACCCCACCGTCGAGGTCGAGGTCGTGCTCGAGGACGGCAGCTTCGGCCGCGCGATGGTGCCTTCGGGCGCTTCGACCGGCGCCTTTGAGGCATGCGAGCTGCGCGACGGCGACAAGGGCCGCTACCTGGGCAAGGGCGTCTCGCAGGCCGTCGAGCACGTCAACAACGAGTGCGCCGATGCCGTCGTGGGCCTCGATGCCTTCGATCAGCGCGCCGTCGATGCCGCGCTGATCGCCGCGGACGGTACCCCCAACAAGACCAAGCTCGGTGCCAACGCCATTCTGGGCGTGTCGCTGGCCGTTGCCCGCGCCGCAGCCGAGTCGGCGGGCCTGTCGCTGTACCAGTACCTGGGCGGTGTCAACGCCCATCTGCTGCCCACACCCATGATGAACATCCTCAACGGCGGCGTGCACGCCGACAACAACGTCGACTTCCAGGAGTTCATGATCATGCCGGTGGGCGCCCCGAGCTTTGCCGAGGGTCTGCGCTGGTGCGCCGAGGTCTACCACACCCTCAAGGGCGTGCTGCACGAGGCCGGCTTGGGCGGCGGCGTGGGCGACGAGGGCGGCTTTGCGCCCAACCTCAAGACCAACGCCGAGCCGTTCGAGTACATCACCAAGGCCGTGGAGAAGGCCGGCTTTAAGCCCGGCGTCGACTTCATGTACGCCATGGATCCGGCGTCCACCGAGTTCTACAACGCTGAGACCGGTATGTATGAGCTCAAGGGCGAGGGCGTGGAGTACACGAGTGCCCAGATGGTTGATTACTGGGAGAAGCTTGTCGACACCTATCCCATCATCTCCATCGAGGACGGCATGGCCGAGGAAGACTGGGACGGCTGGGTTGAGCTCACCCGTCGCATTGGCAACAAGGTGCAGCTGGTGGGCGACGACCTGTTCGTCACCAACACCGAGCGCCTCAAGAAGGGCATCGAGCTGGGTGCCGCCAACGCGATCCTGGTCAAGGTCAATCAGATCGGCACGCTCACCGAGTCGCTCGAGGCCATCGAGACCGCCAAGGAGGCCGGTTACGCCTGCATCGTGAGTCACCGCTCCGGCGAGACCGAGGATTCCACGATCGCCGACCTGGTCGTGGGCGTCAATGCCGGCCAGATCAAGTCGGGCGCCCCGTGCCGCAGCGACCGTATCGCCAAGTACAACCAGCTCATTCGCATCGAGGACGAGCTCGAGGGCAGCGCGCGCTACGCCGGCAAGGCCGCGTTCTACAACATTCGCTAAACGGGCGAATTTGGCGAGGAGGAGGCTGACTCGGTTCCGCCCCGCCTTGGCTGGACGCCGCAAAGCGCTGTGGGCGCTGGGCCATATGGCTCAGCGCCTTTTTTATGTCGAGCAAAGGCTGGCGAAGGCGGTGCGGGCGCTCGTGCTATAACTAAAGGACTTAGCGCAAACAAACCTCAACCGCACAAGGCGCACATGGATCAGATTTACGACAACAGGTACTATTCCGCCGGTTCGCGCGAGCCGTCGCCTCGCCGTGCGCGCACGGTGCAGCTCGGTGGGTCCGCTTATGCCGGCGCCGACCGCTCCACGCAGCGCCCGGCAAGTACCTCGCGCCCCAATGCTCAATCAAATACCTTGGCAGATGGACCGGTGCGCCCGGCACGTTCGTCGCATGCGTCGCGTCCCTCGACTCAAGCACACGACAAATCGAGTAGGCCCTCGAGCCGTCTTTCGGGCTCGGACTTTATGCATTACGCCAACGACAACGCGGTTGTCAAGGCGATCTATGACTTTACGCATGGCCCTCTGCGTCCGCTGTTTATCGGTATCGTGGTGGCGCTGGTGCTCGTGAGCCTGTATTTCCCCGTGCGCGATCTGTACGTGGCAAAGCGTTCGAGCGATATCTTGGCCAAGCAGGTCGAGATTCGCCAGCAATACAATGATGAGCTGCAAAAAAGCGTCGACAAGCTGCTCTCGGAGGAGGGTATCAAGGACGCGGCGTCCGAGGACCTGGGCCTGGTGATGCCCGGCGAGAAGAAGATTGACGTGCTAGGTTTGGACGACGATTCGGACTCGTCGTCGAGCAAAAAGTCCTCAAACGCCAAGAAGGCCAGCGAAGTGGCCAAGGAAATCGAAGAAGTCGGCAAGGACGCGCCGTGGTACATCCAGGCGCTCGACATGCTGTTTGGGTTTAACGGCGTCGAGGGTCAGACGGTCGTGTCCAACGGCAAATAGCGCCCGGAGGGGAGCCCGCAATGACAAATTGCAAACGCTATAAGGTAGCCGCGATCGACCTGGGAACGGTGTCGTCGCGACTGGTGTTGGCCCAGGTCGAGGGCGGAGCGATTGTGGAATCGTCCAAGCATACCGAGATTACCGACCTGGGCGAGGGCGTGGACACGACGGGGCGCTTTTGCAAGGCGGCTGTCGAGCGTGTGCTCGCTGCGTGTCACATGTTTGTGGACGAGGCCCGTGCCTTTGGGGCCGTGTGCGTCTGCACCACGTGTACGAGTGCCGCACGCGATGCGTCCAATGCCGCGCTGCTGTTGGACGGCCTGCGCGATCTGGGGCTTGAGCCACAGGTGATTCCGGGCGAGGTCGAGGCGCGCCTGACGTTTTTCGGCGTGGCGCACGACTTTGCCGGCGAGCGCATCATTGTTGCCGATTCGGGCGGCGGATCCACGGAGCTCGCGACTGGCGTGTACGCGCCGGAGCGCGGCGTCTTTGCGCTGGAGGGAACGCGCTCGCTGGACATCGGTTGTCGCCGCGTGACGGAGCGCTTTTTCTCCGCGTTGCCGCCCGCGGATGGCGAGCTTGCTGCCGCTGCCGCGTGGGCAGGCGAGCAGTTTGCCGCCTATTTTGAAGGCCTGCCCAGCGACTTTGAGCGCGCCGAACGCCTCGTTGCGGTGGGCGGCACCGTCACCACGCTCGTGGCGCTGGTCCACGAACTGGAGCCGTACGACTCGAGCTTTGTGCACCTGCGCGAGCTTTCGCTGGAGCAGGTCTCGGCCGCCATTGAGCGTATGTCCACGCTTGATGTTGCGGGCATCGCTGCGTTGCCGGGCGTGCAGCCCAAGCGCGCGAGCGTGATCTTGGCCGGTGCCGTGGTAATGCGCGAGCTCATGCGCGCCGGCAACTACGACACGCTCACCGTAAGCGAGAACAGCCTGCTCGCCGGCATGGCCGCTACCATCAATGAGGTTCTCGACGGCGCGACCCCCACCATCGCCTGGACTCCGAGCCTGAGCACCCTCTAAAACTAGTCTTTTTGGGACGGGGCTATTTTAGCTACTTATGCCAGCCTGTCGATTTGCCCAATCTCCCAAAGCGGAATATTGACGAGCGTGTCCTCGTCTCTATATGCCGCCAGAGAGCTCCTCACGCAACGCTCGAGTTTGAATTTTTCGCAGGCTATTTTCAGACTCTTCGCTTTAAGGTTCTCTGCCGCCTTGACCTCAAGCGGAAGCACGGTTCCCGCATGGTCGATGGCAAAGTCGGTTTCGGCATTGCCAGAGGTAGAGGACCAATACACGGGAGTTTTGTCCTGGAGCAAAAGCTCCTGCGCGACGTATTGTTCGGTCAGCGAACCTTTGAACTCGGTAAAAACAGCGGATCCGTTAAGAACGATGGCCGGAGAGAGACCGGAGAGCGCTCCGAGGATGCCGGTGTCGATGCAAAACAGTTTGAAGCCCGAGAGGTCTTCGTAGCTCGAGAGCGGCGCCTTTAGAGCGGAAACACGTGGCACCTTATGAACGATTCCGTAGTCCGTGAGCCACTGGAGGCTTTCCTCAAAATCGCGTGCGCGCGCTCCAGGGCGAAGGGCGCCATAGACAAACTTCTTGTTCTCCTTGGCAAGCTGGCCGGGAAGGGATTTCCAAACCAACCTCATGCGCTCGACAATGCGGGCGGGCGCATGTTTGCCAAAATCGGATTCGTAAGCCTCGATGATTTGTTGCTGAAGCCTGCGGGCTTCGATGAAATCGCGGGTCGCGGCGAAGGCGGAGACGACTTCGGGCATGCCGCCGACAACGAGGTATTCCTTGAGCAAGTGCTCGAGCTTTTCGGTAACGTTTGCCAGAAGATTCATGTCTGCGGCAAGGATGGCGTCGGCGAGCGGGTCGCCATCGACGGCGCGAACGAACTCGGTAAACCCCATGGGACGCATAGTGAGCTGGTCGATTTTGCCGACGGGAAATGACTCGTTTTCGCGCCGGAGCGCGAGGCCCATATAGGAGCCGGCTGCGACGATATGGTATTCGGGCGCAAGCTCGTTGAAGTACTTGAGCGAGGTGATGCCGCGCGGTGCCTCTTGGATCTCGTCAAAGATGATGAGCGTGTCTGCCGGAGTTACGGTTTGGCCGCGAAGAAGCTCTATCTGGGAGATGATGTGCTTGGGGTCGAGGTCTCCATCGAACAGCGAGCGTGCGCTCGGTTCGAGCATAAAGTCGAAACGAATGATGTTTCGATACTGTTGGCTCGCGAATTCGTTAAGAAGCCAAGTCTTTCCTGTCTGGCGGGCACCCTTAAGCAAGAGGGGTTTGCGATTCGCTCTTGATTTCCAAGCGATAAGTTCACTCATAAGCTGTCGCTGCATATTGCCTCCCAACTCTCTTGGCTAGTATAAGGTCATTTGGGCGTTTCCCTTGGAAAATGTGCGAGACAACCACGTTTTTTCATCGGAAAATGTGCGAGATAACCACGTTTTTCCATCGAAAAATGTGGGAGTGCCAATCTGAGTTGCGGTGAAATAGTTCCTAAATGGGCCGGTAAACGGCCAAAACAGGAACTATTCCACCGCAACTTAGAGCCTCATCGGCGTCCAAAAGAAACGGGCCCGCATCCCTTGGGGACACGGACCCGAAAGCTCCATGTGGTAGGGGCGGTGGGACGTCCGCGTATTTGCTGCGCAAATCCGCACCGGCTTCGGCCGCCTGCCGGCGCCCTCACCGGCTCGCTGCGGACGCTGCGCGTCCGCTTGACGCTCGCCCCCTCGCGGGTTCGAGCCCCACCGGCACCTAAAGGAAACGAGCCCGCATCCCCGGGGGACACGGGCTCGGAAGCTCCAAATGGTAGGGGCGGTGGGACTCGAACCCACAATCCTTGCGGCGAGAGATTTTAAGTCTCCTGCGTATGCCAATTCCGCCACGCCCCCGTGAGACTAGAAGTCTAGCACAAGCCGCCCGTTACGCGTTGACAGCCATCGAGTGCCGGCCCGACTTTTCCAAGTACTCGGCAAACTTGGCCTCGTCGCCCTTGTTCTTGTACTGTAGGGCCAGCAGGTACTCCAAACGGCAACCCTTAACCTTATCATCGCCGGCCTCCTCGAGCATGCGCTCCAGCTCGGGAATATCGTTGTGGCGCTTCAGGATCATCGTGTCGTACATCAGTTGGCATTCGTGCGCGACTGCCTCGGCCTGGCCGCCCTCAAAGCCCTTGATTTCGTGCAGCAGCTCCTTAGACTTTTTGCGGTCCTCCTGGCCAACGTAGTAGTAAAAAGCTTTGATCACCAGGTCGACGCGCTGCATTTTGGGCAGGTTAAGCCCCAGCAGCAAATCGAACATCTCGTCGGCGCGCTCGTGGTCCTCGCGCAGCAGATAGGAGTTCAGGCGCAGGTAGTCGCGGTTGTAGCGCGGGTACAGCATGCTGGTGAGCTTGGCGTCGAGCAAACGATCGAACTCGTCCCACTGCTTAGCGGCCATAAGCTGCTGCAGACGCTTGAACGTGGTGCGTTTTTTGACGCTAAAGAACACCGACACGCCGATGCAGATGATAACGACGGCGGTCCAGAGGGTGCGGGAATCGGGCATATTGGGATCCTTAGTCACTCATATAGCGAGCGGTATGACAACACGTACTAGATGTATTATACGCAGCGCGCAAGCAAACTGGCATAAAAGCTCATCGAGGCTGAGTGCCATCGCTCGCTGCGGTACACTTACCTAAAGTAAACCATGAAGGGAGACATTACCTATGAAGAAGATCGTTTTGGCTTGCGGTGCTGGCGCTGCTACTTCCACGCTCGTTGCCCAGAAGGTCGCTACCATGCTCGACGCCAACGGTTATGCCGGCAAGTATGAGATCGTGCAGTGCGCCATCTCTGAGGCCAAGGACGCTTGCGACGAGGGCGCCGACCTGCTGATCGCCACCACCGTTGCTCCCGAGGGCCTCACCTGCCCGTACGTGAGCGGCGTGCCCTTCATGACCGGCATGAACCGCGTCGCTGCCGAGAAGGCCGTCCTCGACGTCATGGCTCAGTAGGCGCTGACTGTATGAGTGAGCAGAACGCCAATCCGGTCGAGCTCTTTGGCATGCGCGTTGCCCATGTGGGCATTAACGCCACCGACCCGGCAGATGCCCTGGGGATCGCGGAGCTGTTCTCGACGATGATGGGCCTGCCCGTTATCGAGACCCCGGTTTCGTACTTTAACGATTCGCTGATCGAGGTCATGAAGCAGAACGGTCGTGGCACCAAGGGCCACATTGGCTTTGCCGTCAACGACATCGATGCGGCCGAGAAGTGGTTTGCCGAGCGCGGGCTCGAGGTCAACGAGGAGTCGCGCGCGCTGCTGCCCGACGGTAGCACCAAGCTCGTGTACTTTAAGCGCGAGTTCGCCGGCTTCGCCGTGCACCTGTGCCGCGAGTAGCGCACGAGCTGCTTTAGTTAGCAAAAAGGGATAGGGCCGTATGGCCTTATCCCTTTATTTATGCCGAGGGATCGACTTTTGCAACGGTCAAAAAACCGAAGTCTAATACTTTTCCGAGAAGCGAACGAGACAAATCAGCCCCCCGAAGCATCGACACTTTAAGGGCATCGTTTCCTGCAGTTTCGATGCTGGAATCCTGCGATTTTGCGGCCGAAAAATGCGGATGCTTCGGGGGTCCGAATATGGTCGTTCACTTCTCGGGAAAAGTACTAGACCTCGATCCACGAGGGGGCATCCCTACCGTGGCAGGCGAATCGTAAAGCGGCTGCCGACCCCTTCGACCGAGGTCACACCGATGACACCGCCATGGCTATCGACGATCCACTTGGCAATGGCAAGCCCCAGACCTGAGCCCTGCGCGCCGGCATCGCGCGCGTTGTCGGCGCGGTAGAACCGCTCGAACGCGTGAGCTGCGGATTCCTGGTTCATGCCGATACCCTCGTCCTCAACGCTTATGTCGATCGTGCCCATGCCCGCATCCGGCGCTACGCCAAACGAGATGGGCGTTCCCGCATCCGAGTACTTGGCGGCATTCTGCACGATCACGCGAAGAGCCTGCTTTACAAGCGCCACATCGACGGACGCATCGCAACGCGAGTCGCTGACAAGCGCAGCGTCAAAGGCCAGTCGATACGTGTGCTCGGTATCGATCATCTGTGACTCCTCGCATACCTCGCCGACCAGTGCGGCCAGGTTAGTATTCGCGCGCCGCAGGACCGTGCGCCCGGCATCGCCGCGCGCCAAAAACAGCAGCTGCTCCACGAGCTCCTGCATGTGCTCGCTTTCGGCCTTGAGGGATGCGATGGATTCCGCCAGCACGTCCGGGTCGTCTTTGCCCCAGCGGTCGAGCATGTTTACGTAGCCCTGAATCACCGCGATGGGCGTGCGCAGCTCGTGGCTTGCATCGTTGACAAAGCGCATCTGCTGCAGCTTTGCCTCTTGCATCTGGCGCAGCAGGCGGTTGAGCGCGACCTCGATGCTTGCCAGGTCGGCGTCGCCGGTGGTGACGCTCGGCGAGTCGACGCTTGCGCGCTCGATGGCCTGCTCCAGCGTTTCCATCTTGCCGCCGGAGAGCTGCATGCGGCCGAGTTCGTCCACGCGCAGGGCCAGATCGTTGAGCGGCGCCATGGTGCGGCGCACACGGCGGGCACCGCCGAGCATGTTGAGCACGCCGATGACCTGCCAACCTGCAACAACGATATAGAGGGGCCACAGTGCGACGAGGTCCTGCGCGAGGGGGAAGGTCTTGGTGGTACGCGCAAGCTCGACGGTATAGGTGAGTGTGGTCGGGTCCCAGCTGCGCGCGGGCGTCAGCGACATGTCGTGAACGGTGGCGCCGGGGATCCATCCTGCGGTAAACGCGCCGTCGGGCAGCGTCTGGTTGTATCCATAGACGAGGATCGCCGCCGCAATCACCATCAGCAACAGATCGAGCCAGACATAGCTCATCAGACGGCGCCACATATAGCTCCAGTTGATGGCGCGGGCGATGGAGGTGACGCGCTTGGCCTCGGCGTTACGTACGGCAGACATAACCCACCCCGCGCACGGTCTGGATGATGCGGGCGCCGCCGGCGTCTTCGATCTTGGCGCGCAGGTGCGCGATGTGCACGTCGACGTTGTTGGTGTCGCCTACGTATTCGTAGCCCAGCGCCTCGTGCGCGATGCGCTCGCGCGTGAGCACGGTTTCGGCATGCGTCATAAGCAGGGCGAGGACGTCGAACTCGCGGGCCGTGAGCGCGATGGGCGAGCCGCCGACCGTGACTTCGCGGCGGTCGGGATCGAGCGCGACCGAACCCACGGCGAGTGCGGCGGGGGAGGGCGCGGCAGCGGTCTGGGCCGTGTCGGTTGCCGGGGACATTGTGGCGATACCGGCGGCCGTGCCGCTCGCTACGCCAGCCCCGGCCCCGCCGCCGCCAACGCCCGAAGCCGCCCGCACGGCTTCCGAGCGCTTCAGCGCCACGCGGATCCGTGCGAACAGCTCCTCGATCGCAAACGGCTTGGTCAGGTAATCGTCGGCGCCGGCGTCGAGCCCGGCAACCTTGTCCATCACGGCATCGCGCGCGGTGACCATGATCACTGGCGCATCCTTGTGCTTGCGTATGCGCCGCAGCACCTCCATGCCGTTGAGCTGCGGCAACAGTACATCGAGCAGAATCAGATCGTAGTCGCGCTCCAACGCCAGGTCAACGGCGGTGCGTCCGTCGGCGGCGTGCTCCACCTGGTAGCCCTCGTGCTCCAGCTCGAGTGTCACAAAGCGGGCGATTTTCTCCTCGTCCTCTACGATCAGGATTCGTGCCATGCGTGCCCCCGTCTGCGATTACTTGTCGTCGTTGAGATTTTGCTTGATGTCGTCCGCGGCGTTAGCAGCGCTATCCATAAGGTTGTTGATGCTGCCGGGCACGTCGCCGTCGCTGTCGATGCGGTAGCGCATGCCAAAGAACAGGCCAATCAGCATCAGCCATATCGTGGCGCCCCAGGCAAACAGCGCGACGATGGGAATCAGGATGGGGATGTTGAGGATGATCGCATCGCGGCGCGTGGCGATAAACTTGGTGTCCAGACTCAGGCGGAAGAGCTTTTTGAGGTACTCCCACACGCTGTCCATCTTCTTGGAGAAGTCGGTCTTTTCACTCGACTTTTCGTAGGCTGCCTGCGCGGCGACCATCTCGGCCGAGGGCTCATCGACTGGCGCGGACTCGGTGGCGGCATGCGCCGACGTGGTCTGGGTCTTGCCCTGCGACTCGAGCCAAATGATGGCATCCAGCACGTTGCCGTCGGCGGCGTCGAGCGCGGCCTTGGCATCGGTGTAGCTCACGTTGCACTTGGTGCGGATGGTTTCAACTTTTTCGAGGTCGTCCATGACCTGTCCTTTCGTTCGATGGGCGCGACGCCGGGCGATTTGCCCGGGCGCGAGCGTTGCGTTCGGCGGCCTGCGTGGTGCCGCCCCGCCCTTGGTCGAACTCTATAGTGCAGGTTATAGATTAAGCGATTCTTGAGCCAAGATTAATGTTGGATGAGTTTTTGGGTGGTGCGGAGGCGGGCAGGGGCAGAAAAGGCAGGTTTTGCGTGGCGTGAAGGAGGGGCGGTCTGATCTTTGGGATAGCTGATAGCGAGGTCTAATACTTTTCCGAGAAGTGAATGAGTGAAAACGGACCCCCGAAGCATCGACACTTTAGAGGTGCCGCTTCCTGCGGTTTCAATGCTGAAATCCCACGATTTTGCCGCCGAAAAATGCGGATGTTTCAGAGGTCCAAAAACAGCCGTTCACTTCGCGGAAAAGTATTAGACCTCAATAGCGGGGGATGGGGTGCCGGTGCAAAACGGCGTCAGAAATGGGGTAAACAAGGCAAACGGATCCAATGGATCAAAAATCACGTTGCAAAAGTATGAAAATATCCTACAATTGCAGCATGAAGTACTTTAGCAACATAACGGCGATAAGCGAGCTTTCCGAGAGCGAGGGCGTGTTCACCACGGCCCAGGCGGCTCGCATGGACATCTCTCGAGATGCGCTGGCGCACTCATGCCGCGCAGGGCGTCTTGAACGGATATGCCACGGCGCCTACCGGATGTCTGGAACGCAGCGCCGAGACACCGACGAACTCAACGCCTTTTGGAAGCTCACCAATCCCTCCCTTTGCGCGTGGGAGAGAAAACGTCAGTGGGATGGCATCGCCGTGAGCGGTACGACAGCGGCGAACCTACAGCAAATGGGCGATTTCTATCTGTCACCCTACAGGATGACCGCGCCCATGCGTATCAATACAAGAAACGAATCCCTTTCTTTTGTAAAGCGCGAGATTGCTGAGCGGGACATCGTTTGGCTCGACGGCCTGCCGGTAACTAAACCCGAGCGCACGCTTGTCGATCTTTGCCTCGATTGCGAGGATCCCTCATTAATTATCGATGCCTATCACGACGCGCTTGGACGTGGACTCGATATACAACGGCTGAAGGATCTTGTAGAAGAGAGCTCTAAAACCGCCAAACGACGCGAGCTGATGGCGCCTTTGCTGATGGTACTGAACGGGTAATGCGAAACGGAGGACATGGTGAAGTACAAAACACCTGCCGCATTGGAGATGGCTGTTAGGAATGCCGCAAGAGAATCACCAATGGATACTAATCGGGCAATCGTTGGTTTCTACTTTCATCGCTTCCTATGTCGCGTTTTTTCAGAAGATGACTGCCGTTTTGTGCTTAAAGGTGGTCAAAGCGTCCTGGCGCGAACGCTCGATGCGCGTGTCACAAGAGATATTGACTTGGTTGCTCAAGAGGAGAGCCTCGAAGAGGCTGTTGCCGATCTGGTGCGGGCGGCTTCGATTGATCTGGAGGATTTCGTTTCGTTTGTCTTTGATCGTGCAGAGCAGATCAAAGAAGAAGATGAGTATCGGTGCGGTGCTAAGGTATGGTTCACCCCCTTTATGGGAACCAAGAAGCTACAGCCAATTTCAATTGACTTGGTAATTGATGAAGTGCGGGGACTTGAGCCTGAGGTTCTCGCGCCGATCGATCGTTTGAATATCGAGGGGCTCCCAGTCTGCGACTATCGAGTATGCCGAGTGGAGAGCGCCCTTGCAGATAAATTGCTCGCAATGATAGAGATGCATGAGGGCCGTGCCTCTTCGCGAATCAAGGATATAGTCGACATCTTGGTGTACGCGAAAACTTGCTTCATCGATGGGGCTACACTTATCGAGAGAGTCGAGAAAGAAGCGTCTGTCCGCAAGGTGGCAATGCCGGAAGAGTTCGTGGCGCCTCTCTGGTGGAAACAAAATGGTTCTGCGCAGTATGTAAAGATGGCTAGGCAGGCGGGGGTACTTGATCTCGCGGGGAGTATCACTGGAGCAGAAGAGGTCGTCAATCGGTTGTATGCTCCGTGCTTCGATCGTTCGGAGAATGTGCGCAAATGGAATCCCCAGACTACGGGATGGGAGTAGCCCAGACAGTTAAGCCGGCGGCAGGAGCTGGTCCCGCCGCCGGCTTGGGGCGTTACTGCTGCCTATGTGTTACTCGCAGATTTGGTCGAGCACTTCGGTGATGGTCTTTTTTGCGACTTCGAGGTTGCGCTGGGCTTGGGCGACGGCAGCCTCGGCTTGTTTCTTTGTTTCTACGACCTCGGCAAAGCGATTGATGGATTCGCTGTACTCGCGCGTGCGCGGGTCGAGCGCTGGCGGGACTTCGATCTCGAACAGGTCGTTAGGGCGGATGGCGCGGATGCTGGCTGCTTCGGTTAATGCTTGAATCAGCTGTGCCCCATGGCCTTCGGTAAGGTATCCAACGATTATCTCCGAAAACACTACGCGCTCCTCTTCGGTCATCGTTTGGAACGACGGGCGAATGACGGTGGTGTTATGCGAAGCAACTAGGTGTTGCTTCGCGTCATCGGCGCTGACGACGAGCAGGTTGGACGCGCCGTAGCGACCCAGCATGCGTGGCATGACGATATCTCCAGCGCGGAGCTCATATCGATCGAGAACGCTGGGGTTCACCTTTACGATTTTGGAATCCGAGCTATTTGCACTCTCTACAGCATATGCGGGTAGAAGGTTGCCATCTTGAAAATCCTGAGATGAGATGCGGCGTACCTCGATTGCATCAATGTCGTTTGATGTGGTGCTCTCGCGGGGCATAAATGGAGCTACTCGCGTAAAAGCGTCACCGAGCGTAGCCCTGTAGTTTCGGGTGAGGCTGATAAGGCTGATTTTGCCTTTTGAGAGGGCTGCGCGATGCAGCAGCAATTCACGCGTGGCAAAAGTGGACGTTTCGATAGGCGTTGATCTGGGCGTATTGGTATCAATGCGGGCCCAGTCGGGGGAGATGGAAAAGGTGATATCTGAGTAATACGATGTTTCTGTCACATATCGAAAACGCGGCCCGGATTCGATTGCGCTGCGAAATGCAACGCTGCGATTTCCTGAAGACAATATGAGAAGCGCGCTTGTCATGTAGGGCCTGGGTTCAGAAAGTGGCAAATACACGACGCTCTCGATGAGTTCTTCGCGTATCAGGATCGTGCGCGCCTGCTCGGCTTTATCGAGTAGGTCGGCGGGCAGCACTACGGCTGCGCGAGTGCGATTCGAAAGGGCGAGCGCATACAGACACCAAATAAAGGGACCCCAGTCACAGAAATCGAGGTAGCCGGGCTCTAAGTAATCGATCAAGGCGATACATTCTTTTTCGATGTCGTGTTTGCCCGTACGGTAATACCCCGATGCGTCGATAAACACCGGAGCCGCATCGCCATTGCCCGCGCCCTGCCTGCCGGGTTCAAGCTCGCAAATATCGGGTACGCCGTTGCTGTTCAGGCTGAAACATTCACGAAGCGCCTTACAGTCGATGGCGCCAGGCAGACGGACGGTGAGTAGACGGCTGCCCTGCTCCAGATTAAGCGCGCGTGAGAGGGCGGCGGCGGTGAGACGTGGCAATGATGTTGTTTCACGCATGTATAGAGCCCTTTCTTCTTAGTGGGTTATATATTAGCAGAAAATTTTGATAATTTCTAATGACGAGAACAGAGCACTGTGCTATTCTCGAAGTAATCCAAAACCAACTCAATACAAACTGCTTGATGCAATCGCTACACAGCCTTTAGGTAAACTGCGCTATCAAGCAGGGTGATTTCACTAACGAAGCTACAGGTTAGGTCGATTGTCATCGTCCATGCCTCAGACCATTCTAAAACATAGAACAGACTTATCGACAAACATCCGCAACCGGATAGGAAGAAGCATTCATGAAGAATGAAGACAGCATTTACGAGGTGTTCCTCAACACGATCGACGAAGATCTCCGCAGCATGTGCAAAAAGAACGGGAAGGCAGAGATGCCGTTTCCGTATCCGTACTGCGGCGAGCAGGATACCGAGCGCTTGGCCAAGGCACTCGTTGACGTGCTGGAAAAGCACTCGCCCGATATTCCCGGGCTGGTGCCCGAGCAGTATCGAGACGATGTGCACGAGGCCCGCGAGCTTTTGGCCGCAGCGTCGCTCGCTTTGTTGTCGCTGTATTTTCCCCAGCGCGATAACTGCGCGCACTGCATGGCCATCTTAATTGGCATGTTTGAGCACGGAAGCAATCCGCGCTTTAAGTCGAGCGGTGTGCGCATGTTCGAGCAGGTTACGACAGGTATGAAGTACTCGTCTGAACAAGGTGGATATATTCTGTCTCGCTTTGTGCGAAGCATCGACTACAAAAGACCCTGCGACCACGTGCATCGCGATGGGTCGCGCGGTTTTACGGCGGACGAGGACGATGCCGTCATGTTTTATAAGCGCTATCTCAAGGTGCAGAGACACGTATTCGATACCAGTCCGCGTTTCAACTTTGAGCTATGCGTCAAACGCCCGTTTGAGGCTCTTTCGGACAATCGGGAGAACTTTTATTGCATGGAGGAAAAGATGGAAATCGATTTGGCAACTAAGGTACGGGAGCTCCAGGACCGCTACACCCTCAACTTCGCTCAGGCCAAAGAGTATGACCTGCTCGACAAGCTGATGATTGATGCATTGCTTGCATATCTGCGCGACGGGTCAGTCTCAATCGCGGCGCGCGAGAGCTATGTGGCGCAAACCGAGCGTCTGATTGACGGTGCGGTCAAGTTGCCGTGTGCGACGAGCCCCAAGGAGGGCGCAGACGTCGACCGTATTTCCTAGCAATCACGCAGAACTATCGACAAGAAAGGGGCCGTGCAATGTCGGTCATTAAGATGTACGGCTACGAGGCCGCGCAGCAAACGGAGTATCAGACCAAGAAGTGGGCGACCAAGGAGGAAATGCAGACGCTGTCATCCGGCGATGAGCAGCGCGATGTGATCTTGGCGCAAGGTGCCACGGTGGCTTTCTACGAGGGCGACAAGCACTGGGAGACGAGCGTGTCCAACAATGTGTTTGCCTTTGGCGGTACCGGCAGCGGCAAAACGGCGAGTTTCATTTTGCCCAACCTGCTCAATCACCACGAGTGCTGCTATGTGGTCACGGACACCAAGGGCGAGCTGCTGCGCCGTACGGGGAAGGGCTTCGAGGAGGACGGCTACGAGGTAACGGTTCTCGACACCATCAATCCCGAGCAGTCGTCCGGGTACGATCCTTTGCGCTACGTGATGGATGTCGAGGATATCCCCACCACAGTGGCGTCAATCATGGAGGGGGTCGATCCTGACAGGCGTAGCTTTAGGGACGATCCGTTTTGGGACAATGCGAGCGATCTGCTACTTCGAGCGATTATTGGAATCCTGTTCCTCTTAGAGTGCCTTGCCGGCACATTTGCGCCGGACGGGGATCCCGCAGCTCCGCGACGCTATCTTAAGATGAACAACGTCTTTAAGCTGGCGGCACTCATCAAGGTTACGGGAGATGGCGAGGGACGATTTCCGCTGGATCACCTTGTGGAGCAGGTGGAGTCCAAGGAATTTCTTGGCAAGTATGATTCTGCGAACGCGGACCTGTATGGCGTTGAACAGTATCGTGATTTTCGCGGGGCAGCCGATAGAACGCTTAAGAGCATTCTGATCACGCTTAACGCGACCATCTCGCGGCTTAAGACCCCCCAGCTCATGCGCGTCTTTGAGAAAGACGAGATGCGCCTCGACCGTATCGACGAGGGCAAGCGCGTAATCGATCTTAAGGTGAGCGACAACGACTCGACCAATGCATGGCTTGCGAACGTTGCCCTTAAGCAGCTGTTTAACCTGGCCCAGCGCCGCGCTGATTCCAACCCCAGCGGGCATTTGCAACGCCACGTGCAGTTTATTCTGGATGAGTTTCCCAACGTGGGCCGTATTCCCGATTTTGAGCGGAGTATTGCGACCGTGCGCAGCCGTGGCATTAGCTTTTTGATGTGCGCGCAATCGCTGAGTCAGCTCGATGGTGCGTACGGCAAATCCGCAGCGCTTACCATCCTCGATAACTGCGACAGCTTGATCTATATGGGCGGCGGCAGCAACATCGCGACACAGGAGTACATAAGCAATCTGTGCGGCGAGTCGGTTCTGGGCACCAATTACGTGGGCGCCGAGCGTACTGCCGTCGATGTGCGCGGTTGCGTGATAACCCCGGGCGAGGTGGGGCTTATGCCGCGTACCGACTGCCTGGTCAAAGTAACCGGCATGCGCCCCTTCCGTGCCAAGAAGTATTTTTGCGGCGACCATCCCAATGCGGCCAAGTGGCTGAGGGATTAGTCCTTGCAGCTTCGCGCGCTCCATCTTGCCTATTTGACCGCACGGCTTCCATTGGCCGCTAGCCGTGCGGCCTCGTTTTACTTCCTTACCGATTCCGTTTAGAAGGGAATTACCATGTCCGTTATGTATCGTGAGCCTAGCATTATCAAGAAGTCCAAGGACGGTCGCGTTGCCGCCGTCGATATGGCAAGTGAGCTGCTTAACAGCCGCGTGCTGCTGCTGGAAGGCGAGGTCAACGATGTGACCTGCAATGGCCTTATTAAGTCCATGCTGGTGTTGGAGCATCAGAGCGCCACCGAGCCCATCACCCTCATCATCAACAGCCCGGGCGGTAGCGTTACGGCGGGGCTGGCGCTCATCGACACCATGCAGTCGCTCGACTGCCCCGTGATCACGGTGGGCGAGGGCGTCGTGGCCTCGATGGCCGCGGTGATCTTGGCCTGCGGCGACCACCGCCAGGTATACCGTCACACGCAAGTGCTCATCCACCAGTTGATGGGCGGCACGGGCATGGCGCAGCAGACCGATATCGAGATCGTGGCCCAGCACACGGCGGCCATGCGCGCCGAGCTGGACGAGCTGCTGGCCGAGCATGGCAACCTGAGCGCCCAGGAGTTCCACGAGCTCACCGAGCGCGACTGCTGGTGCAACGCCAGGCGCGCTCTGGAGTTGGGTCTGGTGGACGAGGCGATTGCTCCGAGTAAGAAGGCGCTCTAGCGGGGCTCATGTCTTGTGGGCATATAGAGCGGGGCGAACGATCGCGTAGTTTAACGGCCAGAAAGAGGTTGAACATGAGCAGGATTTGGGATGTCGACGGCATTGAGTGGGAAGACCTGCCCACCGTGAGCGACCTGCTGTGCGCTGCGGACACAAAGATCCTGGCGCGCGAGGTTGCCCTGCGATACGGCGGCAAGCCGGACGGCCGCGGCCGTGTCGATAACGAGCGCAGCTTAAAGCGCGCCCGCCGCAAGGTCAAAAAGCTGCGCAAGGTTGACCCCGAGCCCAGCGACAATATCGTCCTGCTGCCCAAGCACGTCATCAATCGTCGTGGTGCAGGCCACGGCTTTGGCTATTACGACGTGGAGCCGTGCATCTTTACACGCGGCGGCGTTCAAATGCTAGGTGAGGATGTGCTCGCCAAAGTACGTCCGTGGGAATTGATCTTAATGGATGATGAGTCCGCGAGCGAAATGCTGGGCTATCGCGTATGGCTCGGCGGCGAGTGGGACCTGTGCGAGCGCTACCGCTTTTTGGCCGTGGTGTGCGTTCGCATGCTGAACAGCATCCGGGCGCAAAAGGAGCTGCGCAAGTGCCTCGTGCAGGGCGAGACAGCCTGTGATATGGACGAGGACGAGGCGATCGAAGGGATTCGCCGCGACGTGCTGTATCCCGAGGAAGTGATCAACGCCAAACTCGGCGGCTATTGGGATGCGAGTTTGGGACTCAACCTGCCCTGGAAGAACGAGCACCGGCAGACTTGCACGCGAATCGACAGGGCTATCGATGACCTGTTTTCTAAGGAAACGAAGCGCTGCGCTGCCGAGCTTGGGAAGAAACTTGAGCGAGGGTATGAGGAGCGCAGGGAGGTGCCGTTGTTTCAATCATTCACCGACGAATGAGAAAAAGGCGGCGGCCGCGGTCCCCCGCGGGATTATCCTGGACCTATTACGTGAGCGGTGCGCGGGCGAGGAGCAATCATGGCTGGTCGTGGAAGCAAATGGTCGAGGGAAGAAACCCTTGCGGCTCTGTTTCTGTACCTCGCCCTACCATCGAAAAAGGTTGATGATACAAACGAGGATGTCCAGGCGCTAGCTAAGGCCATTGGCAGAACGCCGGGCGCGGTTGCTCTAAAAATCTGGAACCTTGCATCATTCGATGAGCGTCGACGTGCTCGCGGCAAGGTTGGAATGACCCATGCAAGCAAAATGGACAAGATGGTTTGGGCTGAGTATTCCTCTGCTGGTGATGAGCTTGTCGAGGAGGCGACTGAGGTTTTCCTCAACCGTTTCGATTTTAAAGAACCGCTAAGTGATGAGCTGAAAGAGACGATCGGCTTTGATTTGCCAGAGGGCAAGGAGCGCGAGGCAATTGTTTCGATGCGGGTGAACCAGGAGTTCTTTCGAAATACCCTGCTCGTCAATTACGATTCAAGATGCTGCTTGACGGGGCTAACGAACAAGGCTCTGTTGGTTGCTAGCCATATCAAGCCCTGGAAAGTCTCTGATCCAAAGACGGAGCGACTCGCGCCCGACAACGGCTTGCTTTTGAACGCATTGCACGATAAAGCGTTCGACCGGGGACTAATCACCATTACGAAGGACCTAAAGATAGTGGTGTCTAGCGTGGTCGAGCACGAAACTCCTGAGGACGAGTACTTGTGGCGCTACAACGGAAAGCCGATTACGCTTCCGAAACGATTCGCCCCAAGAGCTGAGTTTATTGAATATCACAACGATATGGTGTTTAAGGGGTAGGGGTCCGTATGGAAAGCCCGAGTTGAAATCGATTGTTGTTAAGACGTTGCTTAAGCGTCCTCGTTATCCGGAGACATTTTTAGTATTTGAGGGTCGTTATTAATTATTAGGAATGATTTTCGAAGAGTATTGGCTTTATTTGGCTTAACGATGGATATGGGGGTGCGTGCCATGCTTCGCTGCCGATTCTTGGGTTGAGGAAAGGGATATTGATGTGCGCAACGTGTGTTGTGTCCCAGCTAGCGTCTAAACTAAAATCCTTGAGTCTGAACATGGACGGCGCATCGGAGGTTTGATGTCGGTAATTGTTCCCCCCATTAAATGCCAGGGAATTAAAACGAAGCTAGTCCCCTTCATTGAGGAGACAATAAACTGGGATAAGCAGCAGGGGATATGGTACGAGCCGTTTTTGGGGAGCGGGGTTGTGCTATTTAACGTTTGTCCACAGAGAGCGGTGGTCGGTGATCGCAATCAACACATTATTGATTTTTATAGAAGCGTGCAGCGGCATGAAATAACATCAGAGTCTATGCGGGAATACCTTGAACGCGAATCTGTGATGTTGCGTACTGGTGGAGCGGAATACTACTACGAGGTAAGGGACAGATTCAATACAAGTCATTCACCGTATGACTTTATCTTCTTAAATAGGTCCTGTTTTAACGGCGTTATGCGTTTCAATAGGAGCGGGATGTTTAACGTTCCATTTTGCAAGAAGCCCGAGCGTTTTTCCAGGTCGTATATAACTAAGATATGCAATCAGATTGATAGGGTGCAGGCTGCCATGGAAGGCAAAGACTGGGAGTTCAAATCTTGCGATTGGAAAGAGATTATGCGGGCGCCAAGAAAAGGCGACTGTGTTTATCTCGACCCTCCTTATATCGGCCGCGATACAAATTATGTGGGTGAATGGCCAGAGTCTGAAGCTGTTGCTCTGGCTGATGCTGCTCATGCGACTCAGGCGGATGTCTATCTTTCCATGTGGAAAGAGAATAAGTACAGGGTGAATGAGCATATTGAAAACTGTTGGAGTGATTTTGAGTGCTTTGAATTCTCCCATTTTTATCACGTCGGCTCGAAGCAGAGCTTACGCAATTCAATGATCGAAGCGCTTCTCGTGAAGGCCTAAGAAATAACTCTTACTTGGTTCATGTGCTGGAAATGATGATATAGAAGTAGATGGAATAACGTCCCCTAGTCCACCTTTAATCTCGTGTTTCCCTTTCCTTCGTCCACTTTTCTCCTAATAGCCGTTACTTTCTGTCGCCCCGGCTGTCGTTGACGACATCGCCATAGGAGAGAATTCGATCGCGTAGGCTTGAATCAATTTCAATAACGTTTGTTTCGACCCATCTTCTGAATCCCTGAAAGTCGGTGTAACTCTTTTCTTTCGCTGTATATTTTGGATAGTTTCGCCAATAAAGTTCGAATGCATCGTTCCCCATCTTTGAAAAAGGCCCTGAACCCTGAGTGAATGGGCTGATTGAATTCGAGGAAATAGTTCCGATATTTTCGGTATTGCCGCTACCGGTGGTGAAGTCTGAAATGCGGTATTTCTCTTGAATAAAGAATTCAACATTGCTGTAGGGTTCGGGTATTTCTTTTAATTGGTTAAGGGGGTAGCAGGGACGTGCGCTCTCTATTTCGTCGTTTCGGTCGTAGACGAATCCGATTACGTAGTGTTTGCAGAACTGATTATAGGGATAGAGGATGTTCTTCCTCCCATCGCGCAGAAAAGATGCATATGATCCAAGTGTAAATTTATATGGAGCAATGCCTCCTCTCTTTAGGTGCTTTCGATAAGTTGATTTGACATCGACAGCAATTCGATTCCCCTCTTCGTTTTGAGGGGTTAGTACAAAGTCCGGATAGTAGTTTTGTTTGTCTGGGGTCGTTAGCGTAAACCCGAAGTCGTCGGCAATCTCCTTGAGCAACGGCTCGGTAAGCATCTCGAAAAATCTTCCGAGCAGTTTCGTGTCATATCCGATTGGATAGATGGTTTCGTCGCGAAAAGCAAATCCCTTAGCAACCCAATCGACATTATGCTCGGCTACAGTTTTATTGAATTCGCTAATTAAATCAAACATTGTTGTCTCTATTTCAATCGATGCCTGCAGAGAAATATCGATGGGTCGGTTTGCGTTGATTGTAGCTCGCCAATGAATAAAAACAAGGATGCATTCGGTCGCCTTCGGCTCTGCTCGAGGTTGCCAATCAAGGTGATTCAAGTTTGCTGCGAGTGCGCCCTAACAGTCATTACGTCGTATACGAGTTGTGCTAATCTATTTGTGAACGGCGGAGCCCTTTATGGATGGCTTCGCCGTTCACCGTTAAATAGCGGCACTTTCAATCTCTTGGTCATATCGACTGAGTAAAATGTTGATTGTTCAGATTGGAGGCGGCTATGGTTCAACCGAAAATCCAGGGAAATCACCGAGCATATCCAAAGGAGCTGGCGATATATGTCGAGCGTATCCTATTGGAGGAAACTGATGCTGGGCTTGGCAAAGGGTTGAGCGTTTCTGACATAATGGCGGAGCTTAAAGCCCGTTATGGCTATGAAGTTAAGCGCGACACAGTGCAGGGCGTATTGAACGCACTTGTTGATTCTGGATCAAAAAAGCCTTCGCTCTGCAATAATGCGGGCGCCAGTCCGTTAACCGAGATGAATAGTATCGATCTCGACAACAGTTGTCTGAATCCGTTCTACACGGTGATTGCAAGTCGATTGGCTTGTAAGGGCGAGCGGCTGACGAATGGCGATGGGGAATCTGCACCTAAAAATGCGAAGCGCCTGTACAGCATAGAGCGTCAAATTGATAGTGCGCAAATTGAGCATCTGTGCCGTCTCATTGAAGCCTCTACGGGCGTGGGTGGAGCCGACGTACTTGAGCATGCAGTTCTTCGCCTACTGTGCGGCGAAGAAAGACGGCAGATCGAAGATCGTTTGGCTCAAGAAAATGCTCTGCTCAAAAGCGGCAGAATTGCAAATATGGAAGCAACGCTTGCAAATTTGAAGTTATTGGAAAAGGCCATTAGCCAAAGGCAGAGAGTCCGCTTTCGAACTTCTGATAAGGGGCGATTGCATAGTCATACGCCATATCATCTATGTATGCACGATGGCTACTACTACCTGTTTGTGGGCCACAAGGGTGCCGCGAGGTCTTTTGACGCAATTCGAGTTGATAGCCTGCGGGATATAACCATTGCTGGACCATCGGACGATGCAAAAGGTCATTTTGAGGCGATGGCCGAAGAAGCAAAAAGGTTCTCTTGTGCTGGCGTGAACAGGATGTTTAGTGACGACATCGTTACGGTTCACGTAAGGTGTCATAACCAAGCAAAGGAGAAGTATCTTTTAGCCGAATTTGCCGGAAACGATGGGTTTCGGCGCGAGACACAGGACGGGCATCCAAATCCAGAGTATTCGTTTATGGCGTCGTATGATGGCATGAAAACATGGGCAATGAAGTGGCTCGATGTGTTTGAGATACTTCAACCAAAGAAATTGCGCGATGACGTTGTGGACATTATTGGACATAAATGTATCTATGTGAGTGCGAGGACTGATTCAAATGACCCCTGCTGAGAAAAAGCAAGCAATTGGCGATGCGTTAGATTACTGGTATTTGCTTGATTTTTTGAGCCAAGGCGACCAACCCGAAGAGAAAAAGGATCCGCCTAGGCCCAGAAAAGGAATGCTTGATGACTGCTTTGTCCCTGAAGAGCGGGACGACCAGGAGCTAAGGACGCCTTCTGAAGAAGCGAGAGAGCGTACGGATAGTGTCACAAACGGCGAAAACTGGCCGATCTCAACGATTTATTGTCACCTGGGCTCCGTTCCACGCGAAGCGGTCATGACTTATCTTGCAGAAAAACCGGGGAATGAAATCGAAAAAGAGGATGAGTGCATGACGGTTGCACTATTAGGTGTGAGTCCTGATGGTCAATTTGTCAGCTTCGAGTTGTCCTCCTTATTTTGGTGGTTGAAGAGGAACGTCGGGAATAGCCTAAATGCCATCGGTAGCTTTGAGAAAGAGCAGGACGATATTTGCAAGAAGCTCAATCAAGAACTCGTTGGAACAAAGCTGACATATGGTGTCATTAGGGGCATTGTCAATAGTTGCGTCCGGCCAATGATTAAGGGGATAGCCAGCTGCCTTCCCGACGGTGACGGGGCTAAACGTATCAGCGAGTGGTGTTCAAGGCTGCTTGTCGAATATAGAGCAATGAAGCCAAAGGACAGCGGGGACGATGCGTGTCCAACGTTCGACCAATCACTCTGTCACTCATTTTTCGCAAAAGACATTTCCATGATAAATGAGCTGTGCAACAAGTCAGGGTCTTTCGACGATCTTCGTGAGGGATCGCTGTCTCTTGTCGCCGCATACCTTGAAGGTGGCTTGAGGAATGAATCTGCCTGCGGAGAGATCGATCTTCTGGACGGCGAAGACGATGAAGATCTGGCTGATCGTGCAGACTTCTTTTCTGAAGTGTTGGGAGCCGGCGCTACACCTATCGGTCGCTGGCCGAGTAAATACTCCTTGAGTTTGATGCAACAAGTGGCGGTAAATCTTGCGGTTGGTCGTGGCGGTTCGACACGCAAATACCCGGCAAACGACGTTATGTCGGTTAACGGTCCTCCGGGCACGGGAAAAACAACCCTGCTCAAGGATATCGTTGCGGCTAACGTTGTCGAAAAAGCCCGTCTGCTGTGCGAATATGACAAGCCCGATGACGCCTTCGAAGAGGTAGAACTTAGCAAACGGTATCTCAAGTACGCCAAGAATCCTTATCGCTTCAAAGAGGGCAGAACGGGAGATGCGATAAAAAGTCTCAGCATCTTGGTCTGCTCGACAAACAATGCAGCAGTTGAGAACATCGCCAAAGAGCTTCCTGATGGGAAGGCCTTTTTGGAGGGTATTGACGAATCTGAGAAAAAGGAGTTTCTAGAGTCAGATTTGTCCAACATTGTTTGGGGAAAGAAAAACGAGCAGAAACCGGTGGATGATCTCTATTTCTCTTCGGCGCTCGTTGACAATAAAGGCAATCTTCGCGACCCTACGCATCCTGGGCTTATGGTTGCGGCATGTCTGGGAAACCGTAGGAATATTAATAACTTCAGAGATTGCGAGCTTTCTTCGCTGCAGTTTAACGGCGGGCTGGGAAAGGGCGGACGGTTTTCTGAGGCGAAGAAGCTGTTTCTTGCTCAATACAAAAAGATAACCGATCGATTCAACAGAATGGAGGAGCAAGCAGCCGGGGAGCGCGAACTTCTGAACCGCAAGAAGCATTTGTCCCAATTGAATTGTAGGTGTCAAAAGGACGAGCGAGAGATAGTTGAAGAACTGACAACCGAAACGGTATGTCTGTCTCGTCCTTTTGAAGGCAGTTCCGCAGGTGATGTCCGGAAATATCTTGATGACATTGCGAAGGATACTGCTGATTATGAGGCGAGAAGGAATAGGCTTGAAGCAGAATTGCGCGATGCGGAAGAAAAGGCCAGTGGGCTGATCGGGAGCATCTTCAATAGGGGCCGTTTGTCCGATAGCCGCGAGAAGCTCGATTCCTTTATGCTGCAAACCGCACCGGACCAGAGGCTTGTTGCGCTGCGTACGAAATTCGAGAACAAATACGAAAAACTAGAGAATGAAAAGAAGGAACTATCCTCTTTGTGGGTGAAGATCCAAGGTCAAAAGCGCAACAGAGTTGATGGTGCTGAATCTGTTGAGACGATTAATGGGCATTTTGTCGAGTGCATCTCAAAGGGGGATAGCGAAAGCCGAAAAAAGACTCATCTATATAATCCATCCGATGACCCTGACCTAAAAAAGGACCGCAACCTGCTATTTCTCTATGCATTGCAGGTGACACGCGAGTTCATCCTTGAATCAAAATGTATGCGGAATAACATTGCGCTTCTACGAACATACTGGGGAGCCAAAGACAAGGGCGTCGATTCTGGTAAAAAGGAGTTAATAGAGTTCACGCAAGCCGATAGAAGGAGTATGGCCCCTGCGCTCTTTCAGACGCTCAGTTTGCTTACCCCAGTGATTTCTTCCACGTTTGCGTCGATTGGCCGCATGTTTGAGGACATTCAGATTGGGAAAGACCCTTTATTTGGCCTGCTGATAATAGATGAGGCGGGACAGGCGGTGCCGTATGCTGCTTTGGGCGCCCTTGCTCGCAGTCGACGTGCAATGATTGTCGGTGACCCCTCTCAGATTGAGCCTGTGATCACAGGGGATGTTAAGGAGCTCCGCGCTGTCCTCGGTAAAAAAGTATTACTACCTTATAAGGGGGATATGGCTTCGGTCCAGCGACTTGCCGACGCCGTTAACCCCTATGGCCACCTGCGCAGCAACGGCGAGGATGATCAATGGATTGGCTGCCCGCTTGTGGTTCACCGTCGCTGCATATCACCCATGTTCGATATCTCAAATGAGATCTCGTATCAGGGCTCCATGCTTAACGAGACGGCTAGCCCAAAAAAGGATCTCGCTGACAGCTTTTATCTAAAGTCCTCACAGTGGATCAATGTTACGGGATTTGAACGTGGCAATCGCGATCATTATGTTGATGCCCAGGGCGATAGAGTGTTCGAGATTGTCAAGGACGCTTTTGATAAGGCCGTAGCTACGGCTGAGAAAAAAACTTGCGAATCGGGCAAGTCCGAGGGAATTGTTATTCCAAGTCTCTATATTATTTCTCCGTTTAAAACCGTTGTCAGGGGGCTTCAGGACCGGCTGTTAAGTGCTAGGACTGAAGTGGCTGACAAAGATGCATGGCAATATTTCGCAAAGCATAATATTGGTACGGTTCATACGTTCCAAGGTAAAGAAGCCCATCAAGTGGTATTTGTCTTGGGGTGTGATACAAGGCGCAGTTGTGAGGGCGCAATCAAGTTTGTAAACCCAAATATCGTGAATGTTGCGGCAAGCCGAGCCAAGTATCGCCTCTACGTAATTGCCGACTATGCAGCGTGGAAGATTAACGAGAACGTTGCAACGATGAAGCGCATTCTCGATACGGCATGGGTTGTGCATTGGGAAAATTACCAGAAAACCGGCGCTATTGAGGAACTCAATGCAGCCAAGGATATGCTGCCGCGAGGAGAATCTCTTCCAAGGGAGACAGCTGGCGCGGACGAGGAACATATCAATGAAGACGACAAGAAAGATGACAATAAAGATGTTTGGTGCCCTGATGTAAACACCGATTCCTATTTGGACAACGTGGGCGAAGCGTTCAAAAGCTTTAATCTGGATGCAGAAGACTGTCGAATCATAGGCTTTTCTTCGCGCGAAGCTCTTCAAAGCGCATTCGCTGATTGCGAGTGCGACCAAAATGGCAAAAATAGGGTGCTTGAGAATATCGAGCAGGGGCTTCTTCTGTGCAAGATATTTGGCATTGGCAGTGTTGGCACCGATAGCGATTCAGATTGCGCATTTTGCCTGCTAATGTTCTGCCGTGCGGCGGAGAGATACTTGCGTTTGAAATTGCTGCCGACCTTGAAGGCCATTGCTCCCGATTATGTTGTTGCAAGAAAGCCACTCAAGGAGCTTGAGGGCCTTAACCTCGGTCAATACAAAAGGTTAATTGAAAAAAAGAGTGAGCTACTGGCATCCTCTGTTCGAGTTGAAAATGCTGAATTGACGCAGGCGTCAAAGGGGGACTGGTGGAGGACACTCGGCGAAACACTGGGTCGATTTACTGAATTTCGTAATAGCGCCTGTCACACCGACCGAAAAGAGATGGTTAGCGCGGGCGAGGTCTGGCTGGCGCTTCGATGCCTTTTCGTTGCTTTTCAGCTTGATGAATCTGGTCATAAGAGTGTGGAAATCATGCGAGAGGGTATTGCTTACGAAGCGGCTTTTGCGGGGGCCGAGCGTTTGCCGGTCTGTTACTCAATGGATCAGGCAAGCGCTAAGGGCTATGCCTCGATTTCGAAAATACTGAGAGAGGGTGGCTCAGGGATTAGGGCTGAAGATGCCAACACTATTCTGATGGAACAAGGGTATCTGCGACTTTTCGATGAAGGCGAAGAGAGCGTACAACAATGCAAAGTTCCGTCCGCTAAAGGCTTGGGGCTGGGCGCAGTCTTTGTGTGCGGAGAAAAGAACGGCGACGTATTCTACTACGCGCAGTATCCCCTGGCGAAAGCCAAAGAGATATGTGACCTATTTGAATCTAAGTCGTAATTTGGCCCAAGGCTAAGTGCGCTTTATGGTTTAACCCGCAATCTACCGCTATATAGCGGTAGATTGCGGGTTGCTTTTTATCTCTTTTCACTATTCTGCAGCTGTCAGTTGTTCGAAGGGAGATTCAAAGATGCTTGAGTCCGATTGTATTTATATTTGCGACGAGTCGAGTGAGGCGGATCTCACGTGCACGCTTTTGCAGATGAGGCAGATAGTTGACGAGGCAATTGATCTTGCCTATGAGCTCGAGGACTCCTCTGTTGCTTACAAGGGAGTTGTTGACGGCTTGTTGGCCACGTGGGAGTCGTTGTGCTACCGCAATGCCGCTGTCCATGAGCTTATTCAATCTGTTCTGCTTGAGCGTAATGAGATCCTGCGATTTGATGAATTACAGATGCGTAATGATGAAGTACCCGAGCGGCCAATATGCCGATAGCAACGTTTGTTTGTCTCTGAGGGCAACAGTCTTGTTCAATCCCTCGAAGACAGTGTTTTCTTACATTAGCTTGCGAACGTAGCCTTCTTTGAAAGGAAGATCATGAACACTTCTATCCAAATTTCGGCCAGCACCGTTGAAGCTTCACCCCGCACCGCCAAGGGCGAGGTCGTCAAGCTCGTGCAGGGCGCACCGCTTATTGTCGTTGCTGCGGTTGCCGTTGCCGGCATCGCCTCCGTCGCCGCTCCGTTTTGTGTTTGGAAGGGCGAGGTCGCGCTGTTTCTGAACGAGTCGTTCCACACCAACTGCTCAGTTTCTGCGATCGCGGAGTACGCGTCAGCGGCACCCGGGTCCGATTGGGCGTCGCTGCTCGTGGCCGTGCTCATCGCGGCCTACCCTGCCTACCATGCCGCCTGGCGTGTTCGCGAGGGCCTTGGGCTCAGCTGCGAGGCTCCGGTGTTCAGCGGGCGCGTGTCGCGCTCTCTCGCCGCGGTGAGCGCCTGCCTGCTGCTGGCGATGCTGTTCATGGGCTATGGAACGGCCTGGCTCGTCAACGGCAGCGCGGTGGGCGACCAGAGCCTTGTCGAGACGGGGCACAATGCATGGACCGTTTCCATCATGATGATGCTGGGCTGCGCCCTGATGTGCCTGTTCAAGTGGTTCCTTGCCAAGGGCCCCGGACGCAATTTCGGCAGCGGCTTTGCCGTCGAGCTGGTCCGCCTCGCCGACGTTCTGCTGAAGCGCGCGAGCTCGAACCTGGTGTTGTGCTACGTGGCCGAGCTGCTTGCCTGCCTGCTGGCGCTGGCCTTCATTACCGTGGCCTATGTCGTCGTGAGCGTGGCCATCGTGCTTGCGTTCGCAGCCGTGGCCTTAGTGGTGTGCATCGCCGGGCTTCCCGTTATCCTTGCCGCCTCGTGGCGCAGGTAGCGGGGCGACCATGCAAGTTCTTGTCACCGCGTGAGAAAAACTTGCAAGAATCGCAAGTTCTTTTCATGCGATGAGAAAAACTTGCAGGTTGGTGCGAGGACGACGGTCCTCCGCGTGAGCGCGGTTTCGATATTGCTTGTTAATGTGTCCGAACGATTGATTGGAGACAAAATGTATCCGGGCTATGAGTGCAACAACTATCCCATAAGCATTACGGATGAGGATGGTCCGTTCCTTATCATGGAGGCGGAGCTGTCTGGTGACGTCGAGCTCAATGATGAGTTTAAGAAAGACGCCAGCTATAGATATTCGTGTGCGACTGTTTCTGCGGCGATTAATCTTTGCAGGTCGATGACGGACGGCGATGCCGATCCCTGGTATGAAAGCTGGGAGAAGGCAGCTGAGCGTTATCCGCTCGAGAAATGCGAGGAAGCGACAACGCTGTATTGGATTGAGCCGACCGATCCGCACAAGGCGCTGTGCGCCTTCCATCCCCATCCCGATCTTGAGCAGTATGTGGCTGAGACAATTGAGGCTGTTGACACCTATCTGTTGGAGTGCGAGTACTGTCCCTTTACGGTCAGCCACTTAGATCTAAAGGACGTTGACGTCCTGCTCAGCGCTGCTTGGGGATTGGCTCGAGTTCTCAAAGATATTTGGGGAACTTGCGACCCTGATGTTATGGAAAAGATTGAAGATGCTACGTACAGTGCGTATATAACGGTTAGGGACCTGATCGCGGGCGAAGAGGCGGCCAAAGCCAGTTCGAAGTCTGTTGAGGATCTCTAGCTGCTGCGCTGAACGGCGTGCCTGATCGGCAGACTGTCGGCAAAAGTCCGGACAGTCTGCCGGCCTCGGTCGCTACATCGTTCCCTTGCTCGCAGCGTAATGTTCCGCCTGCTTAAGGGCGTCCTCGTAGGCGCGCTGCTTTGCTTCGTACTCTAGCGCGTAGCGCTCCTGCTCCGCTCGCCCGGGAACAGGCACGGTCATGCTTCGCAGGTCCATTGGGGCAAGTTGCACAAGCGCGTCTCCGTGCGAGGTGTCCGCCAGTTTCTTCTGCCCCTCATCGGACGACAGGTATGCCAGGACAAACTGGGCAAGCAGCTCGTCCTCAAAGGTAGCGCAGAACATGGCGTCGCAGGGGACAATGCTCTCAAACAAAAGACCGCGCTCCACGGGGCGCTCAGAACCGACAGAAAAGTGGCCTGGCGTGATGAGGGCAAGCTTGAATGGAGGCCCGACGCGTGATATGAGAAGGCTCGCCTCGCGGGCGTCGATCGGTTTGGCCTTCCGAAAATCTTCGTAGTCTACACGGCTTACATCGTAGATATCTGTATCGGGGACACGCTCAAGTACATCTTCTGCGGCAATGATTGCGCCATCATGAAGATGCTTTAGCGACAGGTAGTAGCAGTCGTGCTGTTGGTAACTGTCTGTCGGATCTGATTCGGGCAGTTTGGTTACAACGCTGCGGGCGGTGCCGCGGTAGATTGGCGCTAGCGACCCAAGGGGGATGAACATTCTCTCGTCGAACGATCCGCTCTTTGTATTGGGTAATAGGGGATAGATGCCGTTGCCCTGATCCTCGAGCCGATGCCAATAGACTGGATTCTTTTGATCGCCGTAGGCTCGGTCGACGGAATCGAGGAGCTGGTGCAGAATCTCATCGGTCATTTGCTTGTCGTCAAAGCTCCTGCCGTCAAAAAGGAAATACGGATCATTGGGCTCGCCGTCGCCAATAAAGAGCAGCGCGCGACCCTCGGCCTTTTTGGCAATGGTGTTGGGAAGAAGCACAATGCTCTTTAGCAGGCCGAGGTCACAAAGAAGGCGACGTCCATCTACGGCTCGCGCCAGATTGAACAGACGGTCCGAAATCTGAATGACGGCCGTGGCATGGGACTGAGAGCAGGCAATGGATGCCGCAAGAAAGATGTAGTACCACTCAGTGACCGAAAGCAGATCGGGGATGCCTGCGCTGCGTTGCAGCTGCTTCGAGCGCGTTCTGAGGAAATCCAGGACTCGCGCATTTGCCGCATCGATAGATGCCGGGAATTGGGATAGCGGTCGTAGCTCGGGGGGCCTGCAGTAAATGAGTGCTGACTCGTACGTGTGAGAGGCTGCGTCCTGCTCGTAGTCGTATAAAAAGATATTCTCTTCGATGGCAGTAAACGTCGACGTCGGGACTTTGACTCGGTTTTTGCAAACGCAAGCGGGCACATAATCCCATTCGTCGGTTGCTTCGTTGTAAACGCGGTCCTCAAACTCAAACGAGGCGGCCGAAGGTCGCTTGAGGTCAATCCCCAAAACAGACCACGAGGGGCCATCGACGTGCTCGCTCGAAAACTCAAAATCGCGACAGCACAGTTCAATGAGCCTTTTCGTTCTCGACGAAGGCTGATATTTCTCGACCATATGAGACACAAGATCCGATAGATATCGGCTCATATATGGCTTGAGATCTTCGTTTAAGCGAAGAGTTGCAAATTCTGCTTTAGTTTTGAGCATGCGCACCTCCTGCATATTCCCTATATTGCGCGGTTCGCTGACTGGCCCGTCGCGGCTCAATTGCCTTCAGTCTACAAGAAGAGCAGTTGCGGCGTTTTTCAGACGGGGCACTCAAATGAAAAAGAAAAAAATCGAATGGTGCGTATGAGGCCGTACGCATTGGGTAATATTTCGCTAGATACTAACACTAAGAGATTTGCATATCTCCTAGTTGTATCAAGCTACAGTGGATAAACCAACTAGTTGTTTCAGCAACGAAAGGACAGCTAATGAACGGATACGACACGTATAGGATCGAGCCAGACGCTCTCAAGAAGCCAACAACAGTGAATATTTTCGGCATGATTCTGCAAACCCTCTTTGCGGTTGTGCTGTACGTTGTCGCCGTCGACATGATGTGCTTGCTGACGACGTGGCTCGGCGGCTTTATGTTCGAGATTGGCGAGGGCAACACGGTGATTCCGCTCCATTCGTGGCGCCTGGTGGCGTTTAGGGCGTACTGGGTTGTGCTGGGCGTGGCGGTCGTTGCGGCGCTTGCCCACAAATGGATTGTGCTGTTAACGGGAGAGCGCGAATCCGACATGTGCGAGCTGCTCGGTGCAATTGAGGGTGCGGGCGCATTTGCATCCGTCGTCTGCGCGATCGTCTGTTTGCTGGGCTGTGCCGCCGCATTTGATTGGTGGGCTGGCGTTACCGGAAAGATGGCTTCGGATTCCCGCGCCAATGATTATCTGCTTTGGGCTGTTGTCTTAACAGTCGGAACGATTGTCGAGTGGCGAATTGTCGAAGGAGTTCTCAAGGCTTTATTCCCTCATGAGTGCTTGTTCCACGGGCTTCGCTTTGCATCTGCCTGCGTGGTTACTCCTCTGCTCGCGCTTGTGCCCACAGCACTGGTCATCGTCGTGTGCGCGGTGGTGGTAGGCCTTTTTGCCGGGATTGTGTTCGCATCGCTTGCGATCCCCGTGGTTATCACGGTTATTGGCATTGCCATCGCTATGAGTCGCTAACCCACAACGCAATCCAAATATCTCGCATAAAGAAAGGAACGACCATGTCGGTATTCTCTAACGCTCAAAAGCTTCTGCTGCTTGCCGTACTTACCGCTCTTATGGCTGGTGCCCTGATGTACGAAGTGTTGCATCCCACACTGTTTCCGCTGCTCAAGCAGGGCATTTTGCAGCTGCTCTACCACATTCCGGTCTTTACCCAGCCGGGCAACGTGATCTATCTGGAGTCGGCGACATCGCTGGCACTGTAGTGGTATAAGGGCTCGGCCCACATCGAAGGAAAGAAAACCAATATGGAAAGGAAGGCGCCCATGACTCAGAAGCAGTATCGAAACATCGATCGCTACCAGGACTTGCTCAATCGAATTGCGCCTACGCGTCTGGTGGAGCAGACGCGTCAGAGTGTTATTGGCCACGAAGGAAGCTTGGAGGCCTTTGTGACGGCGCTGAGCTTTGAGGTCAACCGCTGCGTGATGTTGGCACGCGGCGCCGACCCGCGCGACGTTCTTTCGCCCGCTGCCATTTTGGTGATGGGTTCTACCGGTACGGGAAAGACCCACACCATCAAAGCCGTGGCGGATGCCGCGGGGCTCAAGCTGTTCGTGTTCGATGTCTCCACCATGACGGGCGAGGGCTGGCGCGGTGCCAGCATGAGCAACTGCCTGTCGCAGGTCGCGGACTATCAGGCTGCCAATCCCGGCGAAATTTGCTTGGTGCTCTTTGACGAGTTTGACAAGGCGGTTCGTGCCGAGCCCGATGGGGGCGAAGTTGCATCGAGCTTTAGTCCATCGCAGTCGTTCCTTAAGCTCTTGGAAGGCGGGGAGATGCCGTTTGAATGTGATACCTCCAAGAGTGCGGCTATTAAGACGCTCAACCTCGATCAGGTTGTTTGCATTTTGGGCGGCGCCTTTATGGGCTTGGATGCTCTGGTGCGCAAGCGCCTGAGTGACAAGTCTGGCACCACGGTCGGCTTCGGATCCTCGTATGCCGCCGTGCGCACCGCCGCAAAATCGGCAAACGAGCTGCGAGACAGTGCGACCATCGAGGATGTTGAGACTTGGGGTATTATGTCCGAGCTGTGCGGGCGCATTGGCTCGGTGATTAACTTTAACGTCTTGAGCGTGGACGATCTGGTCCAGATTGCGTATGAACAGTACCTGCCCAAGTACAACAACATGATGGGAAATGGCGCCAAGATGGAGCTGATGGCAGATGCTGCTCGCCTTGCGGCGAAGCGCGCGGTTAAGGAAGGTGCCGGCGCGCGCGGCATGCTCCGTCAGCTGCGTCCCCTTATGATGTACGCCTGGAGGGACATGCGGGAAGATACCTATATTTCCCGTGCGACCTTGGTCGTGAGCGACGGGGAACTTGCGGTTGCGTACGAGCGCTCTCATGAGCCGCGGGGCTTTTTGCAGGAAGAGATGGGGGAGAATTCGCCCTTTCTGAACGGGAGGGAGATTGAAGCCCTGACGCTGGTGAACAACTGGATGGAGCATGAGGACGAGGATGAGCATAAGCCGTATCAGCCTGAGTTTGCTTGGCTGGCGGATTTGGTGGACGGCTCGGCGCTCGACAAGATCGTGCAGGGCGGCAAGGCATTCGATCTTGCTGGGGTGTTGTTGCGCGGCGTTCCGTTTGATGGGCCGGAGCGCATTGCCGCCCACGAGCTGCTTAAGGCGTGCGCCTGCTACAACGACGTGCTCTATGCCGATCAGGACAAGTATCGCAACCTTGCCCAGGTGCTTATGCTCACCAAATTGGTGTACAAAAAAACGCCCGATTGCTTGCTGAGCCCGCTCGATGTGGTTATGAACGGCACGACTACGGGCAACGGTTTTCAGGGTCTTGGCGAGTGGGTCGATGCCATGAGCAGGTCCGAAAAGCCTTCGTTGGAAAAGTGGCAGTACCTGGCGGCCGGGGAGGCCCTGCGGATTTACGACCACTTTAGCAAGCGTCCCGACCAGGTAAAGGAGCTTGCCGCCGATGTGTCCCTGATGCGTGTCGCCCTCGCGGTGATCGACGCTGAGGAGCGCGAGGCATTGGAGTGCGATCTTAAGAAGCTGCTCGCTTCGTGCGAGTAATCGCCGACTGTTTCTCTTTCTTTTCTCAAGCGGCATAGATGCCATCGCTCAGCCGCCCTGCGTGAGTTTTTGTCCGCACGGGATGGTATTCAACACATGCAACAACTAAATCGGAGGTTTGACCATGGCTACGTGGGAGCTGAACTGTCAATCGAATCCGTCGTCTGCGGGCGACAAGGAGCTTTCTCCCTATCTTGCGCGCCAAAAGGCGATGCGCGAGTTTTTTGAGCGTGCGCTGTTTGTCCCCAAGGATCAGGACAACAACGGCCTGTACTTTTTGGGCGCCACAACGGGCTCGGGTAAAAACTACACGGCCGAGCAGGTCACGGCAGACCTGATTGCCGGCGGCTGGGATGAGTCGGGCTGTTTTAATAAATGTCCCGGTCGCCGTACTCTGGTGTTTGTGGTTCCGGGTAAGGACAACCGCGACAACTATGTTGCAAACGTGCGCGAATTGTTGGTTGAGCAGGGCATGAGTGACGATGATGCGGAGCGCATGGTGTTCGATCTTCCGCGAGCGGGCGAGAACATCAAAAACTGGATCGACGCCACGTTTGACAAGGGCAGCGTAAGGCCGCGCGATATTCCATGCCCCTTTGGAGCAAAGGACGAGGCCGTTCTTCGCGATATTGCGCACGCGTGGCGCGGTGTGATGGAGGTCGCCGATGACCTTTTGGGCCTTTTGGACAAGAAGGAGCGTCTGGGAAGCGTTGTCGACCGCCTGACTCCAGGGCTGTGGGATAAGCTGGCGTTGGCAGACGCGAGCTTGCGTCGAGCGGTGAGCCGTGGACGCCAGAGCATCACGCGTGGCATTGAGGAGATTCCCCGGATTTGGCCCTCGGCATTGCTTAACGATAAGCGCGCGCCGCATGTAATTGCATGCACGCCGCAAAAGCTCGTCAATAGAATCGATACGGTGACAGAAGCGGGCGTTGTGTTCTTTAACGCAGCGGTTGCCGACGAATGCCTGTTTATCTTTGACGAGATCGACCATGCGAAGGCCGATATGCTGTCGATGCTGGCGGCGGGACATATGAAATTTCAGCCCGACGAGATGCTGCGTATTCTTGACCGTCATTTTAATGGCGGCGTGGTTGATCCTCTGCTGCTGGGAAATCGGGACCAGTGGATGGCGGTCTATACGCATGCCTCGACCTCGGGCGAGCACGAGGGGTCAAACGCGGCAACGGGCAAGGTTTCGCGCGCAAGTGTGGAGACGGCTGCCGAAGAGATCGCCAAGGGTGCCAAGCGTATTCAAAAGATGATCGCTGCGTGTATTCAGGATATGGAGCTGCAGCAGCCTTTTGCCCTGTCTGACAAGGCGAAAGACGAGCAGCTTGCCGGTCGTCATCTGTTTGGCAGCGACGATATTTCGGTGGGCGATGGCCTGTCGAATCCCTTGCGCTATGAGCTCGATACTCGCCGCAACCGCAACATGATTACGTCTTGTGGGACGGACGAGCAGCAGACCGTCAATAAGGCGGTGCGCCGTGCGCGCGGCCTTGTCAGGATGGTGGTGGGCCATCTTGCCCGCTGTGCCACGCTTATGGACAAGCTGTACTACGGCAGCATTTCGTACAAGGACGATCTTTCGCGCAAGAATATCATCGATGCCCTGGGCATTAGGAACGACCAGACCAACGAGAAATACTTCTGGAATTCGTTGATGCTGGCGCTGTTCTTTAAGGACCGCAAGAACGATGAAATCGATGCCGTTGACGACTCGATGTATGCGCGTGGTGTTGACTACCTGGTGATGGAAACCACCATCGACCATATGTTTACCACGTACCTGACTAATCACGGCATTGAGCGCATGCCCGAGGCGTATCTGGCATCCATTGCCGCCAAGGCTCCCTGTGTGTGCATGAGCGCCACCTGGAATGCACCGACTATTAAGAACTTTGACCTGGATTACCTGGACGAAGTGCATGGCGTGGTTCGTAAAGATGCCTGGATTGGCGAGCTCAACCAGGAGATCGTGCGGCAGACCAGGCTGTTCAACAAGCAGGCGGCAACGATGTACGCCGTCGACGTCGTTTGGGTTGACGAGTCCAAGAAGCTTGCCGGCATGGCGGCCGTGGCCGGCGGCGCCTATGGCGGCGGTATCGTGTCGCCCGACGAGGTGTACGAGCATGTGATGGGATTCTTTGACCAGATTGGCGTGAGCGAAGGGCTTGCGGCGTGCCTGCGCCGAAAGATTGCCGACAGGGTGACCACGAGCGATGCCGAAAGCATCGAGTTTGAACTAAAGCGTCTGAGCAAGACGCTCGTTGCCGTGAGCGCCTGGGCGCGTGGCGTGGCGCGCAGTGAGCAGCAGGCGGGAGCCATCTTTACGACACGACACATGGGAAACCATGGCGACTTTAATAGTTTGGCGCTGGATCTTGCCCGCGAAATCGTTGCCGAACTGGTGATTAGGAACGTTAAGCATCCCGAGGCTTCGTACGAGAAGTCGCTCGAGGAGGCAAAGGATATGGTGCCGTGCTTTAACGCTGCGGGATGGGAGGAAGGTTGGCGCGGCGCTCAGGAACGTCTGAAGGACGGCGAGCCGACCCTGATGCTTATCAACCTTGCCGCTGGTGGCTTTTCCAAGAACCTTAAATACGAGGTGCCGGAGAGCCTGCGCAACACGGTGCGCCAGGTCGATTGTGGTTTTGGCAACGATGGGCGACATCCCAAGATGGACCTCGATTTTCTGTACGTGGAGTCGCCCACGAGCCGCTTGGCTTGGGGAGTCGATATGAGCTCAAAGAAGTTTGACCAGCAGGCGCTGCTTGGCGTGGTCGAACAGGAGGAGCTCGTGACGCGCGGTGAGATTCCGTTTATCCAGAAGCGCCATCGTGTGCGCACGGTACTGGCGGGCGCCGGCGGAAAACTGCCGGTGCGCGACACCCTCTCGTACCAGGTCGAAGGCGCTCGCATCGTGGCGCAGGCGGTGGGCCGCTTGATGCGTACGAGCGTAAAGATGCTCCATGTGCAGGTAATGCTCGATCGCGAAATCGCCGCCGATTGCGATTTTTCGTTCTTGCACGATTTGCCGATGGGCTACGAGCTGGAGCAGGTGGTTGGCGCCTGTGCGGCCGTCAACAATCACATGGCGGACAAGAAGCAGCACGCTGCCAGTAAGCAGCAGAACCTTGCTGCCTTTAGGAACAACCTGGCGAAAGAGAAGCACGAAAAGCTGGCGTGGAAGGTTGCCTCGCTCGATGCGCGCGAGGAAGATCTGGCCGCTTTCGATGACGAGCGCAATTTTTATCTGCATCATTTTTGCCTGCCGTGGGAGGAGCTTGCGAGCTATCCTGCACGCAAAAGCACCGCACTGCACATGCCGTTTGCCGCGAGTGGCTATGCGTATGCGCAGGGCGGAGCGTGTAAGGTGCCGCATTTTGAATTTCCCAGCTACGATGGCGAGCCTGTTGAGCAGATTGCCGCTCGCCTGGAGGAATGTTGCCGCTACGACAAGGGATTAAAGGGCGCGACGGTTCGTCAGATAAGCCAAGCGGCGGCGCGCGTACCCGAGCTGCTTTCGATTCGCGAGGTGCGCGAGCGCTGGTCACGCGACGGGGTGCCCGCGACGCTGCAGCCGGCGGCGACGGCACATATGACACCCTATATGTTTCAGGCGGTATACCTGGGAGAACTGGGAGAGTCTGCCGGCAGGGCCATCTTCGAGGCGTATTACGACGGTCGCTATTCGCTTACTCGTGGCGATGCAGCCCATGCCGAGACGGGCGGCGATTTTGAGGTGCTCGATGCCGCTGGCAACAAGACCGGCGTGTGGATCGATTTTAAGCACTATCGCATCGGCGCCTACGAGGCCTACAGGCGCTCCGGCGGCGAGACTACGGACGCAGAGCGCTTTAAGGCAAAGGCTCAAAAAGTCGGGGCGAAGCGGCTGCTGATCGTCAATGTTTTGGCTGACGAGGCGGCGCTGGAGCTCCGCCAAAAGCCAATCGATGACGAGGGGATGGTGTTCTCCTTCCCCTATATGGCAACTGATGGAGCAATCAACCTGGAGATGATGGAGGCGATCGGCCGTGCAATCGAAGCATAACCAGCCGTGTGGTCTGGGAGACATCGCTGTGTCCGAGCTCGTATTGCAGCTCGATGCCGCGGCTGCCGAGAAGCGCTACTCGGTCTTTTGGTGCAACGTCGGCGATGCGGACAAGCATGCCGTGGCAAACTTTATGGCCGATGTGTGCCAGACAGGTAAGGTCGTCGCGCTTACGCAGCTCGAGGACAACCGCGTCTTTCTGATGGTCAAGGCGGGCGCGCAGACGGGTGACCTGAGCGCTTCGCTCGACCATGAGCAAATGGTTCCGATTAAAACTCATTGGAACGAGCTGGATGATTACATCGCATTGCGTCTGCTGTTCAACTCGTGCTCGCAATTTGAGGGGATCGAGGACGAGATTCCCAATGATACGGGGCACTTGTATGTTGTAAGCGCCAGGGGTGCTCGCCGCGACGCCATTGAGGAAGCTGGAACGGGCCCTGCCAAGATTGAGACGGTCGAGACCGTTATCAACGAGGATTGCACCTTCGAACTTAAGATCCGAACGTTTACCAAGCGACGGGTGCTCATCGGTCGTGCGGCAGGCGACAAGAAGGAGCTCGAGAAGATTAACAGCCAGGTTGGTTACAGGCTGTCGCCCGTGGCTTCGGTGGTGCTGGCTCACGGACAACGTGACGAGTACATCCTGCGCCGCGCCAAGGGCGATAAGCCGTCCAAGCGCCGTGATCTTACGTTTTCGGCCCAAGCGGAAAAGGTCGCCTATACCAAGAAGGGCATCCTGTACCGAGAGCTGCAGATCCTCGAGCGCCGGTACGGCGACTTTGCCCGGGTGTCGCTCAGGGAGTATCCGCGCAAGAGCTTCTACGAGGTTTTGAAAAGCGAGCGATATGCCCGCGTGGTTGCGGAGCGCGCGGTGGGACAGCGGGTTGTGGTGTCGTTTGCGCACAAAGGGCTTGCTGGGGTGGCGCGCCAGTTGGTCGATCGACTCAACGATTCCTCGTGGGGCGTGTGCGCGTCGTATGGCGGGAAGGATGTGGATCCGCTGGCGTGGAATATCGTCATGGTGCCCAACGAGGTCGCCGAGAACGATGGCTATGCCCTGCACGCTGGCGTGGTTGAGCAGCATGTGACGCCGGACGTGTGCGAGCCGCTGTTTAAGGCGGCGTCGAATGCAAAGGTGTGCGGCGCACAGGAGGGAATCCTGGGCGCCATGCTCAAAGAGCTGTTGGTTAAGCAGGATGTTGCCGACGGCCGGGTGAAGGCGTTTGACCTTGGCTCTTTTGGCGTTGGGTCGGTGACGGTCTGTGGCGTGGTCAATGTCCCGCGCAAGGAGAAGGATAAGGTTGAGCTGGATGAACGCCTCGCAACGCTAACGATTGGTGTCGACGGGACCATGGACTACACCTCGCATCCCATCGAGGACGGTCCTGTGGACGAGATGGAGCTTGAACTGCTGACGTCGGACGGCAAACTCGACAAGGATGCCTACATCTTTGACGTGCGGGCAGGCGAACGATCTATGTTGGCACGCGTGCGGGACACGGGCTTGACGACCTTCTCCAACACTTTTGTGACCTTGGTGCGCGATTACCAGCTTACGGGTAAGGCGGGTCGTAAGAAGGAGTTTTTCGAGAGCTACAACTCGCCCTATTACGGTATTGGAACGTTCGAACGTGCAGGGTTGACCTGCTACTTTGTGGGCGTCAACAACGGCACCAAGGAGGATCTGGCAACGTCGATTCATGTGCGCTCGGTCGAGGTGCTCGAAGGCGACGATCTGTCCGAGCTGCTGGTTCAGCTGGTCAATGAGGGGCTTTCGCGCCACGGGGCTCCTTCCAGGTGGCCGATTCCGGTGAAGTATCTCAACGAATATGCCGCGCGTGAGGGCGCGGCGGGGGAGTGTGGTATTTGCTCGTGAGGAAACAGATTAGTTATATGTGCTAGAAAACTAAAATTGTTCTTGCAACATACAAGCGGAGCGCATATACTGCAGTCATAGCGTATGAGATGGGGTCTCTAAAAGAGGCCAAGCACAGCAATTTGAGTTTATGTAGACGGGACTTGAGCATGAACACCAGCAGTTTCTCCTTTAACAACGATAATAGTGGTTACATTAATCTCGAGACTATCCTTGGTTGCACTGTCGGTTCTCGCGCAGAGAACGGGCTTGTATTTCTAGATGAAGAGAAGCCATGCGGCGAAGAACTCGAGCATTTAGATGAGATTGAGCGCGAGCGGAACTATGAGTTTGGTTTTTGCGGAGATCAGTTTCATCACGATTCAATTCGCTCAATTTAATTACCCCGTTATCACCTCTTTTTAATGGGGCAAGTCAGATCGACTATCTGTGGCAAACAACGGCTCACCGTGGGAAGGAATCGGCAATGAGCAAGAACATGAACAAGGACATGAACGGCAAGGCTTTGGGTAAGGCCAAGGCGGCTGGATGCGTGGCGACAGTTGCTGCGGCGACGATTGCCATGACGGGCGGCTCGCTGCTGTCGCCCCTGGCCGCGGCGGCGCAGGGTGCGGATGGCATTGGCGCTGCGGGCGCAACGGCTGCGGTGATGTCGCCGCTGACGAGCGCTGCGGCCGCCGGTGCTGGCGCGGGTGCTGTGTCTGCGGCGCAAAAGGTCGCCGACCTGCAGGCTGCAGTTGATGCGGCGCGTGCCAAAGCTGCTGCTGCCAAGGCCGATCTGGAAGCGGCTGCTGCTCCCTACGATGCTGCTGCCGCCAACCAGCAGCGGGCGCAGGGCGTCTATGACGCGGCCCGCGGTGCAAGTGATAGCGCGGTTTCCGCTGCCTCGGCCGGGCTGGAAAAGCAGCTGGGCGCTGCGCAGGACAAGGCCGATTTGGATGTCAAGACGCTTGAGGACGCTCAGGCTGCGCTCGATGCCGCCAAGAAGAACCTGACGGACAAGGACGAAGCCCTGGTTGCCGCGCAGAAGGCGGCCGCCAATGCCCAGTCTGCGCTTGAGACCGCACAGGCTGCTGCATCCGACGCCACGCCCGAGGCCGTAGCCGCCGCTCAGGCGGCCGCAGAGCAGGCTGCGAGTGATTTGGAGCAGGCAAAGCAGCAGGCCGCTGATGCGCAAGCCAAACTCTCGGATGCCCAGGCGGCTGCCGATGCCGCCGCTGCCAAGCAGCGGGATACGCAGGTCAAGCTTTCGGCAGCTCAGCAGGCAAAGACCGCGGCAGATGCGGACGTGGACGCCGCACAGGCGAGCTATGACGCGGCCAAGGCCGATCTGGATCGAGCCGAGCAGGGCGCTGCGGGCCCGGAGTACGAGGACGCCAAGGCAAAGGTGACTGCTGCGTCCGAGGCGCTGACGGCCGCCAAGGCCACGCAGGCGCAGCGCGAGGGCGAGCTTGCCGCCGCCGAGCAAGAGGCGACTGCCGTCGAGGGCGAGGTGCAGACTGCCCAGCAGGCAGCTGCCAATCAGCGGCAGGTTGCCACCGATGCCCAGACCAAGCTGGATGACGCGGCTGCCGCCAAGACGGCAGCCGATGCCGCCCTTGACCAGGCCAAGGCCGATCATGCCTCCGCGCTTACGGAGTTGGCCGACGCCCAGGTCAAGCTCTCGGCAGCCAAGGACGAGAAAGACGCTGCAGACAAGGCGCTCAGTCAGGCGAAGGCCCAAAAGCAGCAGGCCGATCAGGCTGTGGCTCAGGCCCAGGCCAAGCTCGATGCCGCTCAGGCAACGGCGAACGCGTCGGCGGAGAACTACCGTCAGGGTGCTATCGCGTTCTTTAAAAGTGTGGGCGCCGACGATGCGGCGAATATCATCCTCAACTGCAAACTCGCTAACTACAACAAGGTGGGCGAGGAGGTCGACGCGACAAGCCTGACCAATATGAAGCAGGCGGTCGTGTGGCTCAAAGCGTGCAACGAGTATCGCGCAAGCGTTGGCCTAGGCGAGCTCAAGGTGACGTATGCCATGATGGCGACTGCCATTGCCGATGCGAACTTCTCGGATACGAAAGTCGCGCACGCTCAGCAGTTTAACGTGGGCGAGAATGTGGCGTGGAACTACGGAAGCAATCCGTTTAAGCAGTGGGTCGATCAGGAGAAGGCCATCTTTGATGCTGCCGCCGCCTCGCTGGGCGCATCGGGCCTTACGGGAAAGGCCGCTTACGATTTCTATACGGCGCATAGCTCCCAGATTGATAACTACGCCGCACTGCACGGTGGATCAAACCCTTCGGTCGGCCATTACATCAACGTGATCAACCCCGATTACACCGTGACGGGCATGGGCGTTTGCACGCGAGGGACGCTGTACGGGAGTACACAGGCGCAGACATTTGTATATTCTGGTCAATGGTACAAGCCGTATAACCTCAATCCGATGACGGTTGCTGAGTATGAGGCTGCGTTGAACGCGTGGTGCGACTCTCTGGCAAATCCCGAGCAAGGCGTGGACGCGGCGCGCAACGAGCTTGCTGCGGCGCAGGGCGTTGCCAACGATGCCGGCAACAAGGTGGATGCAGCATCACAGACCGCTGCGGCAAAGCAAGCCCAGGTTGAGCGCGCTGCCGATGACGTTGATACCGCGGCTGCCAAGGCCTCGGAGGCCCAGGCCGCTGTGGAGCAAAAGCAGGCTGCAGCTGATGCCGCCGTGCGTGCCGTGAGCTATGCCCGCGTCGATTTGAGCGCTGCCAACGCCGCTGTCGCGGCGGCGCAGGATGCCGTGGCTGCCAAGTCTGGCGAGCTCGACATTGCCAAGGGCAAGGCGGCTGCTGCCAAACGCGCGCTGGACGCCGCTCGTACCGGTGTTGACGAAAAGCAGGATGCACTTGCCGCGGCCCAGGATGAGCTGGCGGCATACTCAGCCGATATCGCCGCTGCTCAGCGTGCGTTTGATGCGGCATCGTCTGCACTCGAAGACGCTCGTGCCAATCAGCGCGTGGCGGAGGCCGAACTTCTTGCCGCCCAAGGCGATGCCGATCAGGCAGACATCGGTGCTGCTGCCACTCAGGCGGAGCTCGATATGGCCCAGCAGGCTGCGAGCGATGCCGACGCCGTCATGGCAACGGCTCAGGCAAAATCTGATGCAGCTGCCGGGCGTGCCTCTCAGCTTAAGAATGCCGCTGCGGCACTTGCCAGGGCCACAGAGGGCAAAGCCACTGCCGATGTCGCGCTCGATGCTGCGGAGGTGGCCGTGAGCGATGCCGAGTACGACGTGGTGGAGGCTGACAATGCCGTGGCGAATGCAACTGCCGCCCGCGATGCCTCTGCCGCCGCGGTTGCCCGCCTGCGCAGCGTCAATCTTGCCGAAGCCATCGTCAATGGCAGCGCTGACGATGCGGACGAGGCGCTCAATGCCAAAATCGCTGCGGCTCACGATGCCGCCGAGCACGTCGCAGCCGCCAAGGCCGAGCTCGATGCCGCCGTGGCTGCGGCGGATGCTGTGGCGCCGGCATACTTGGAGGCGCTTGCAAACTACACCGCCGCCAAGGCCGAGCTCGACCAGGCTATTGTCGAGCTCAACGCCGAGATTGCTCGCCAAGAGGCCGCCGAACGCGGGAATGGCGAGCAGGCCCAGCCCGTCACGCAGGTGACGTATCAGGCCAATCATGCGGTGGCAACGACTGAGATTGCGACGCAGCAGACGGCGATGCCTACCACGGGCGATGCGTCCGACCTGCTGGGTGAGACCTTCGTAATCGGCGGCACGGTCCTGGTGGCCGCCGGTGTCTTCCTGTCCGATAAGCGCCGCCAGCTGACCCGTTAGGGACAGAAGGGGCTGCGGACCATTTTCGGCGCGTACCGTAGGGGGCGATGAGGCTCCATGCGGCGCGCGCCGCCCTTTTCTTCAAGAGCGATTAAGGAGGGATATATGCAAATTAGAGGAGAGGCCGCGATCGTCTGCGGATTCATAGCGGGCCTGGCAACGGGATTGCTGTTCGATGGGTGTTTTGACGGTTATATTAATCGGTTCTGCGATTCTGGTTTTTCGGGAGGCAAGCCTTGGAAAACGGCACCGGCTCGTCAAAAGGTGGCCGCGCCCATCGAGCCCCGCAGCGTGGATGTCTCAAAAATCAAGGTAATCGTTACCAAGAACGGCAAGATTTACCACCGTTCTACGGGGTGCAAAAGCCTTCCTCAAAACGCCATTAAAACCAGCGTACCATTAGCGGCCGCACTCAAGCGAGGCAAGACGCCCTGCCCAACATGCTGCCCGCCAACAGTGTGCTCGATCTAGTTTTTTGGGTGTTTGATCCGTTTGGATGGAAGAACGAGGGGTAAGCCCTAAGGGGTGCGGATGCCGGGGCAGACCCGCAATTTCTGCTATCGATTTGTCCAGAGTCGCACAGCGCGGAGGTGTTGTTTGATGTCCATTTTCGTTACCGGAGACGTTCACGGTGTTGCCGAGTACGGGGCGAGCCGCTTCTCGTCGCGCGTTTGGCCATTGGGTCGTACGCTGACGCGCGATGACGTTGTCATCGTTGCCGGCGACTTTGGCTTTATATGGAGCGGCTCGAACACCGACAAATACTGGCTCGACTGGTTTGAGTCCAAGCCCTGGACCACGTGTTTTGTCGACGGCAATCACGAGAACCATCATCTGCTGGCGGGGCTGCCAATGCGTGAGTGGAACGGGGGCCTCGTTCACGAGGTTCGCCCGCACGTGCTGCACCTGATGCGCGGCGAGGTGTTCGACATCACGGGGACCACGGTGCTCGCCATGGGTGGCGCCGCGAGCCATGACAAACAGTGGCGTCAGGAGGGAAAGACGTGGTGGCCCGAGGAAATGCCGAGTGAGAGCGAGATGGAATACTGTCGCGCCTCGCTCGATCGTGTGGGCTGGAAGGTCGACTATGTTGTGACTCACGAGGCGCCGGTCGATTTGGCAGACGAGCTGTGCATGGAGTGCAATCGCGAGTTCTACGACGATTCGCTGCAGGCCTTTTTGGGCGAGCTCGACGGGCGACTCGACTACCGCACCTGGTTCTTTGGCCATTACCATGACGATGAATGGCGCGACGACAAGCATCGCCTGATCTACCAAGATATCGTGCCGATTGAGGCGCGATGCACCGATGAGTAGGGTGGGGCGGCGAGTGGAAATTCTGGGCAACAGCGTTAGGAGGTTCCCATGATCTGGTTTACCAGCGATACCCACTTTGGACACGAGAACATGCTGCGGCTCGCCGACAGGCCTTGGTCGACTGGTGCGCAGATGAACGACGCCATGGTCGCCAACATTAATAGCAAGGTCGCTTTGGACGACGAGCTTTATATTCTGGGCGACTTCAGCTTTAAGATGACGGTGCAAGACGCCTACGAGCTGCGTAAGAGCATTGCATGCAAGCACGTCCATCTGCTGCCTGGCAACCACGACAAAGACTGGACGCAGCCTGCGGTGGCGGATGCTTTTATCGTCGAGCCGCCCATTTGTGTGCTCAAGATCGACCGCCAAAAAATCGTGCTGAGCCACTATCCCATGGTCGACTGGCAAGGCATGTCGCACGGCGGCTGGCATCTTCACGGACATATCCACAGCTGCGGCGGCGCGTACAACACGTTCAACCTTAGGCAGGGGCTGCTGCGCTATGACGTGGGCGTGGACGCCAACGGCTACGCCCCGGTGAGCCTGGAGGAGCTCAAGTCGTGGTTTGCGCAGGTCGACGAGCCGGCGTGTTGCGTTAAATGGCCGTGGTGGGTCAACGCCACGGGCGACGAGCAGATCGAGCACGATCTCGAAGCCTATAAGAGGGAAGTGGTGATCCGATGACGGTTTATGTGACGGGTGATGTCCACGGTGGCATCGACATGCAAAAGCTCCGCGACTGGGAGCTTGGGGATAGTCTGACGAGCGACGACTATCTGATTATCGCGGGAGACTTTGGCTTTCCGTGGGATTTTTCTGCCGAGGAATGCGCCGATATCGCCTGGCTGGAGTCGCGCCCCTATACCGTGCTGTTCGTCGACGGCAACCACGAACGCTACGACCATTGGGCGGAGCGCCCCCTGGAGTTGTGGCACGGTGGACTGACGCAACGCCTGTCGGACACCTCGCCTATACGGCGCCTGACGCGCGGCGAGGTTTTTGAGCTCGGTGGGTCGACGATCTTTACCATGGGCGGCGCCACGAGTGTGGACAAGGAATACCGCATCCCGTATTCCAGCTGGTGGCCGCAGGAGCTGCCGGGCGAGCGCAACTTTGAGGAGGCGCGGGCAAAGCTCGATAGCGTGGGCTGGAAGGTCGACTACGTGATCACCCACACCTGCTCCACGCGCATGCTCTCGCCCACGCTCTATCCGGCACCTGGCTGGAATTATCCAGCTGTCGATCGGCTTACGGCATTTTTCGACGAGCTGGAAGATCGCTTGGACTACAAGCGCTGGTACTACGGGCATTTTCATCGGGATGCCAACCCGGCCGAGCGCCACACCGTGCTCTACGACTGCATCGTTCGCCTGGGCGGCGAGCTCCAGCCCTGGGACGTTGCGTAGGGGCAGGCATAGCGAGCTCTTCGTATGATGCCTTGGGTAGTTACCCTACATTTTGGCAATAGTCATTATCTGTAGGGTAACTTAAGACATACTGGGAGCTGGAGGAGATGCTGCTGGCGGTCTAGAGTTTCAACGCCATTCGGTTGGTGCCGGGTAGGGCTGCAAAGCCGAAATGCGCATAGAACGCTGCCGCCTCATCATCTACTGGATCGACAACCAAAGCTCGCGCTCCCGCTAGGGCAGAAATTTTCAAGGCGTTTTCGATGGCATCTTTGAGCAACGATGCTCCCAGACCAAGCCCCTTGAATTTCTCATCAACCCCCATCATTCCAAGCAACACTGCGGGAACTTGGGAGGGGGAGTTCCGAACGAACCATCCTCCGTCAACATTTTCGCGAGCTACGGAGTGCGTACATAGCGTATAGAACCCGGCGACTGCGCCGTCGTAATACGATGCGTATATAACCGCCGACCCTCTTCTTCGCGCCGAGGCTGATCTGTTTTTAGCCCATCCGTCTACAAGGGTATTACCGCAGTGGAAAGCCTCGATGCCTTGACCAACGGGGAGTTGAACGGGCTTGGTAAACGTGCTCATTCCCAAATCGCTTTACGGTCGAGCAACGCTTTTGCGGCTTGGGGCATGGGTGAGTCGAGCATTTCGCAAAATGCATCAAAACCATCAGGAGAAAGATAGGTTGTTGACGCCTCGGCGATGTCACGTGCGGAGCTCTCGTCAAGGTGAGCTGTGGCCCATTGGGTGAGAGTTTGCCCGCGCAAGGCCGCGGCGCGCTCGTAAGTAAGGCGTTGACGCTCGGTCAGCCTTAGATCCATACGGCGCTGCTTCTCAATCGTTGGCATGGTAAAACCTCCTTTGCTATATTGTACGGAACTATTCCGTACATAACAAGATACAAAATTACGCACTCGTCGGGGGGGGGGGGGGTAGTGAAGGGGGCGGGGCGTTTGGCTACTCGACCGTTACAGTGATGTTCTCCCGATGCGCGCGGATGACGTCCCAGCTAAAGTGCTCGACCAGCTGCTCGGCGGTACGCGGCGTGGTGTCCGGCGCGATGCCTGTTTGCCCGGCGAGCCATCCCAACAGTGCCTCGGGTGTGCCAAAGCGGGTGCGGAGCTCGCCCAGGTCCAGATCGCGATCGCGCTTGGAAAGGCGGCGGCCGTCCGGCGACATGAGCAGCGGAATGTGCGCGTAGCGCGGTGTGGGCAGTCCCAGCAGATGTTGCAGATAGATCTGGCGCGTCGTGGAACCAAGCAGGTCGCATCCGCGTACGATCTCGGTGACGCCCATGGCAGCGTCGTCGACCACCACGGCCAGCTGATAGGCAAACACGCCGTCGCTGCGGCGCACCAAAAAGTCGCCGCACTCGGTGGCGAGTGCCTCGCATTGGGCTCCGTACGTGCGGTCCACGAATTCGATCACGTCGCCGGCGAGGTCGTCGACGTCGGGCACACGCAGACGCGTGGCCGGAGCGCGCAGGATGCTGCGGCGGGCAACCTCCTCGGCAGAAAGGCCTCGGCAGGCGCCGCGGTAGATGGGCGTGCCGTCGCTCGCGTGCGGCGCGCTTGCGGTGTGGAGCTCGGCGCGCGTGCAAAAGCAGGGATAGGTGAGGCCGGCGTCTTGCAGCTGGTGCAGGGCGTCCTCGTACAAGTCCAGGCGATCGTGCTGGTAGTAGGGGCCTTCGTCCCACTCAAGCCCCAGCCAGGCTAGGTCGTCAATCAATTGGGCGGCAAGTTCCGGGCGCTTGCAGCGATCGTCCAGGTCCTCGATGCGCAACACGATGCTGCCGCCCTGGCTGCGGGCCGAAAGCCACGCGCACAGGCAGCTGAACACGTTGCCCAGGTGCATGCGGCCCGAGGGCGACGGGGCAAAGCGGCCCACGACCGGCGCGAGGGCGGGGGCGAGCTTGCTGTTGGGCGCCGTCGACATGGCCACGGCGGGTGTTGCTATGTTGCATGCGTTGATATCCATGCGGACGAGTATAGCGCGGGGTGAGGTGAGGGGGCGTCGTCGATGCTCGCGAGTTGCCGAGGCTGCGTGTTGTGCGCGGCGGGCACCGACTCAACACTTCGATTACCGCCCCAAGCTCAGCCCCTTCAACCCCTCAAACGACAGAAACCCCGGCAGCTCTTCGCAACTGCCGGGGTTTCCGCGGAAAAGGGGGACATGATCCTCAAGCGAACGGCAAAGGGGCAAACCGTTTTCGCTCAACTGCTTTATGCCCCTCGCTCGCCGGCTTAATCGGCTCACGCCGCGCCCACACAAAGCCGCTACACCTGTGACGGAGCTATGAAGTGGTATCTATGCTGGAGCGGGCTATGCCAAGGAGTGTCCCAGATTGCCGGCAGATAAGGAACGTCCCCAGGTGCCGGTCGCGGGCGTGACTTTCGTCCCGTTTAATACTCCGCTGACCTAGATGTTCGTCACATGAACCCGCAAACGTGGGACAATGACGCTACTGGTATCACAGACAAAGGATGTGCCTATGAACGCCCCCGTTGCCAAGACCTGTCGGCAGCGCTGCCCGTTTGCGCGATTTGCTTCCATTTGCGCGCTCGTCGCGTGCGCGCTGCTGCTGTTGCCCGCCGTTGCACGTGCCGACGGGTATTCCATGACCCAAACCTACATCAGTGCCACGGTCGAGGCCGATGGATCGCTGACCGTTGTCGAGGGACGCCAGTTTGATTTCGACGACGACATCAACGGCGTGTTTTGGGAGATCAATACGGGCTCCAACCAGCAGGGCGGCACGGCGGGCGTCGACGTGCTGAGTGTCGAGGAAGAGGACACCGCGTTTAACAAAGTCGATAGCGCGAACAAGGGCGACTCTGGCGTCTACACGGTCGAGCAGACCGGTGACGGCGTAAGGATTAAGGTGTTCAGCCCTCACGAGAGCGGCGACAGCGCAATCTACTACGTGAGCTACACCATGACCGGTGCGGTTATGAACTGGGCCGATACCGCCGAGCTCTACTGGAAGTTCGTGGGTGACGGCTGGTCTGCGGATTCCGATGACGTCGAGATGGAAGTGTGCTTCGCGAATGCCGCTGCCGGGACGGCGGCCGTCAAGGGCGATAACTTCCGCGCATGGGGCCACGGCCCGCTGACGGGCGACGTGTCGCTCGATGCGGACGAGCCCATGGTCACCTATACCATTCCCTGCGTGCATGAGGGCGAATTCGCCGAGGCACGCATCGCCTTCCCCAGCGACTGGGTGCCGCAGCTTGCCGTCTCGGGCGAAGAGCGCATGTCAACGATCCTGAGCGAAGAGAAGGAATGGGCCGACGAAGCTAACGCCCGCCGCGCTCACGCTCGCATGATTGCCAATGCACTTGCCGTGCTAAGTGTTGTTGCGGCGGTGGCCTTTACCGGCACAATCGTTATGCTCAAGCTGCGCAAGCGCAAGCCCAAGCCGCTTTTCCAGGACGAATATTTCCGCGATGTGCCCTCGGCCGACCATCCCGCCGTGCTTTCGGCCCTCATGAGCTGGAACGAGGTGCCCGATCAGGCATATATCGCCACACTGATGAAGCTGACCGACGACCGCGTGATCAAGCTGGAAGAAGCGACCGAGACCAAGAAGAAGGGTCTGCTCCGTCGCGAAAAAGAGGAGCAGACGTATCGCATCACAGTGACCGACGAGGCCTGGAAGGCTGCCAAGAAGGACGGCATCGATCGCGACGTGCTCAAGGTCTTCTTCGCTGGCGTTAAGCCCGATAAAGACGGCGTCCGTTCGCGCACGTTTAGCGAGCTGGAGGAGTATGCCAGCGAGCGTACTGAATCTGTTGGCGACAAGCTCGAGGACTATCAGAGCACGGTTAAGGGCAAGCTGGAGGAGCGCGAGTTTATCGCATCGGATGGCACTATCGCGATGGTGGCCGGCCTGGTTCTCGGCATCATCATTGTCTTTGGTATTTTGGGCTCTCTGTTCTATACCGACTTTGCGGACGCCAACGTCGGTGCCGCTATGATTTCGATCCCCGTCACGATCGTGGGCTTTGTCCTGAGCTGCACCTTCCGCCGTTACACGCCGGAGGGCGCCGAGGTGGCGGCTCGCTGCAAGGCGCTCAAGCATTGGCTCGAGGATTTCACACGCCTAAAGGAAGCCGTCCCGGGCGATCTGGTGCTGTGGAACAAGCTGCTGGTGATGGGCGTTGCCCTGGGCGTTTCGAAAGAAGTGCTGCGACAGCTGGCCGAGGCCGTGCCTGCGGACCTGCGCAACAGCGACGATTTCTACGACAACTACCCCTGCTACTGGTGGTATTACCATCACTACGGCAACGAGTCCCCGCTCGATTCGTTCAACGATGTGTACCACGAGACCATCCGCGAGCTGGCTTCGAGCTCCGATAGCTCGAGTGGCGGCGGTGGTGGCGGCTTCTCGGGCGGCGGAGGCGGCGGCGTCGGCGGAGGCGGCGGCGGAACATTCTAGCGAGCGCTTGCTTTGGGGTGAATCTTTCTGGGCGGTTGCCAGGGAAGATTCATCCCATTTTTGTGCATCGAAACGGGCCATACTTTCCGCTGCGGACCTTCGCGCAAGGGGCAATGGGCAAAAAATGCCAAATATGAGTACTGTTGCCTAGATTGTCACATTTGTTTGTACTAAAAAATGGACTCCTAACGATATTATTTCTCGTTAGGAGTCCATTTTATTGTACATTTGGGGAGATACGTTAGTTCATCCGACGCGTCGAGACGCCTAAGAGACCCGAAAAAGCCGAATTGCGCTGCTACTAAAAAGGTAACAGTACTCATATTTGATGTTTTTTGACCACAGCTATTTGCAGACCCTCTATAGGGTGATGCCGGCGAGGGCTTCGGCTACTCATTGGGGACAGACTTAAATGACCAGTCGTTGGGGATCAGTCATTGGGGACGTTCTTAAATGACTAGGTGTGGCTGCCTGGGCTAGGCTGTTAGATCGAGCTCATAGAGGAAGCTTTCGCGCGGCATGTCGTGGCGGCGCTCTTCGCGGTTGGCGCGGTGCGTGGCCGTGCGTTTAAAGCCGTGCAGCTCGTAGAACTTCCACGAGCAGTTGGAGTCGGTGTACAGGTGCGCCCTCGTTGCCCCGCGCGAGGACAGGTGCGAGACCGCGGCGTCGAGCAACACCGAGCCAACTCCCAAGCCATGGACATCGCGATCCACGGCAAGCAGCGTGACCTCGTTGTCGTGCGGCAGGGGGCTGCTTTCGAGCAGGCGGTTGTTGGTTCGGATGGTTGCACGCACAAACGAGAGATACTCGGCGCAGGCATCGGGCTCCAGTTCGCGCATCTGCGATAGCAGTGCGCGCTCGGTATCCATCCAATGTTCCTTAACGGTGGCGCCGGAGCTTTGTCCCGCGCGCGCGAGCGCAATGCCGCGCGCCTGGCCGTCGATTACGGCGACCTGCGAAAACGTCGACGACGAAAGACAGTAGGCAAGGTCGCACGCGGCCTCAAGGCGGTTGTACTCATCGTTATCCGAATTGTTATGCCAAAGCTGCTGCAGAATCAGCGCGATGGCGTCGAAGTCTTCGGTATCAAACGGTCGGTAGAGAACCCGCGAGACCATGGTGCCTCTTTCTTTTGCGGATGCATAACGAGCACAGTTCTACCACGCTATTGGCATCTAATTATGGTGCCCCTGTGTTCCATGAACTCACCGTGCCCGGTGCCGTGCCCATCCCTCCGCTCACAAACTTTTTCTGCACATGCGCCCGTTGCGGGGTGCATCGATGCGCTCGATGCGCTACATTGAATCAGTATTTTCAATGCCGCTGCGCGAGCGCTGCAGATCGACGTATCACCGACTCACAGAGCACGGCGGCGTACCAGACAGGAGGACTGCATGGGATCTGATGTGAAGATCGCACGCGCGTTGATCTCGGTTACCGATAAGACGGGCGTCGTCGATTTCGCACGGACGCTGGTCGATGACTTTGGCGTCGAGATCATCTCTACGGGCGGCACGGCTCGTGCCATCGAGGACGCGGGCGTTCCCGTAACTCCCATCGAGGAGTTCACGGGCTACCCCGAGATGATGGACGGCCGCGTTAAGACCCTGCACCCCAAGGTTCACGGCGCGTTGCTGGCCCGCCGCGATTCCGAGCAGCACATGCAGGAGGCCGCTCAGCACGGCATTAAGCTGATCGACCTGGTCGTCGTCAACCTGTACGAGTTCGAGAAGACCGTCGCCAACCCCGAGGTTACCTTTGCGGATGCCATCGAGCACATCGACATCGGCGGTCCCTCCATGCTGCGCTCTGCCGCCAAGAACGCCACGAGCGTTACCGTCATCTCCGACCCGGCCGACTATAATGCCGTCCTGGCCGAGATGCACGAGACCGGTGGCTGCACCACGCTTTCCACCCGTCGTCGCCTGCAGGTGAAGGTCTACCAGACCACCGCCGCCTACGACACGGCTATCTCCCGTTGGCTTGCCGCCCAGGCAAGCGACGTGGCGGACACTTCTGCCAAGCTCGAGATCTCGTTGGAGAAGGTCGACGACCTGCGCTATGGCGAGAATCCTCAGCAGAAGGCTACGGTCTATCGCTTTGCCGAGGGCTGCGAGAACACCGCGAGCTCTCAGTTCCCGCTTGTGGGCTCCGAGCAGATCCAGGGCAAGCCGCTCAGCTACAACAACTATCTGGACGCCGATGCCGCCTGGAACCTGGTCCGCGAGTTCGACGAGCCGGCCTGCGTGATCCTCAAGCATCAGAACCCCTGCGGTTCCGCCGTTGCCGAGGACATCACGGCCGCCTACGACCGCGCTTTCGCCTGCGATCCCAAGAGCGCCTTCGGCGGCATCATCGCCTGCAACCGCGAGGTTCCCTTTGAGCTGGTTGAGCACTTTGCCGATCAGAACAAGCAGTTCGTCGAGGTCATCATCGCCCCGAGCTATACCGCCGAGGCGCTCGAGCGCATGGCCAAGCGCCCCAACCTGCGCGTGCTGGCTACCGGCGGCGTGGACCACGGTGCCCAAGTGGAGCTGCGCTCCATCGACGGCGGCATGCTGGTGCAGGAAGTCGACCACGTGACCGAGGATCCCGCGACCTTTACGTTCCCCACCGACCGCAAGCCCACCGATGCCGAAATGGCCGAGCTCGAGTTTGCCTGGAAGGTCTGCAAGGGCGTCAAGTCCAATGCTATCCTGGTCTCCAAGGGCAAGGCCGGCATTGGCATGGGCCCGGGTCAGCCTAACCGCGTTGACTCTGCACTGCTTGCCTGCGAGCGTGCCGAGGACTTCTGCGAGCGCGAGGGCGTGGAGAAGGGCGGCTTTGCTTGCGCAAGCGACGCGTTCTTCCCGTTCCGCGACAACGTCGACGTGCTTGCCGCGCACGGCGTGACCTGCATCATCCAGCCCGGCGGCTCCAAGCGTGACGACGAGAGCATCCAGGCCTGCAACGAGCACAATATTGCGATGGTTTTCACGGGTGCCCGCCACTTCCGCCATTAAGTAGGGAGGTGGCGCTGCGGCTTGCCCAACCACCGCACCTTGCCGCTCATTCGTCGCTCGCGTACCCAAGTACGCGTCGCTCCTCTTTCACGGCAATCTGCGGCACCTGGGCAACCCTCGCCGACCTGTTAGGTTGACTGGGGAGGATGGGATGTTATCTCGTCCCTTGGACCGCCTCGCTTCTAAAATAATCTCTGCAAAAGACGGTCGCTCCGTTTGGAGGGCCGTCTTTTTGGTATAAGAGGACGGAATGACTAACACGAAAGGTACAACCATGCCCCAGATTGATGATGCCGAGCTGTTTGGCAATGCCGAGGATCAGCGTGCGTACGAGGACTTTTGCGCCAATCAGGAGGCGGTCGAGAAGTTCACGCTCGACAAGCCCGCGCTTGTCTGCCGTTGGCGCATGTCCAATAAAAAGGTGCCCATGCTCAACCGCCACATCCGCGCGCTGTCCGAGCGCCTGGTGCAGGGCGAGCTACTTACCCATAACATGCTCAGCTGGGCCAAGCAGCACGTTGAGTGGTCGCTAGCCGAGGGCGATTACACCGCACACGACGGTGTGCTCATGCTGGTGATCGACATCAACGGCAACGCCGCCATGACAGTGGGGGAGTACGAGCCGCTCGCCGATACGTCGGCCAAGGCGCTGCGTGCCCGCTCCGCCGAGGCCCGCTCCGAAGCCGACGAGACCGGCGTGGCGCCCGAGCTGCTCGCCGCCGTCAACAACGGCGAACTCGCCTTTGTGGCGCCGGCGGACGAGTGCCTGTGCGGCACGGCGACGCTCATCGAGCAGCTGGCCCAGACCAAGGGCATCCCGGTCACGCGCGTAGATATTCCCGCGCAGCTTAAGGGCGCGCTGTTCCTGGTGAGCGACGAGCACGGCGTGGTCCCCGCAACCGAGACGGACGCCGCCGAGGCCGACGCCGCCACGGTCGCCTTCTTTGTCGACGGCTACGAAAAGCTTCGCGCCCGCCGCTAAATGATTATTCTGGGACGGGGATTAAAGAATCATTTTGGTTCCCGCCACCGCTGCGAGTGCGAGGCGGACAAAACGCCCCCGCTCGCGAACAATTCTGTCACCTTGGCGACGTGCGTGGCGCGCACCTGCAGTTTCGCAGCCATAATGGTGGCAAGACAATCAAGAGGGGAGCGGAATCCATGGCGCTAATCTATATCGTTGAGGACGACGAGCCCATTCGTCGTGAGCTTGTCGACATCCTTGCCCGCGCCGGGTTTGAAATCGAGGCCTGCGAATCGTTCGAGCATGTCTCGCGCGATATTCTCGCCGCCGCGCCCGACCTGGTACTGCTCGACCTCACGCTTCCCGTCAAGGACGGCCAGCATATCTGCCACGAGGTTCGCCGCGAATCCGAGGTCCCCATCATCGTCCTCACCTCGCGCACGACCGAGATCGACGAGGTCATGGCCATGACGCTCGGCGCGGACGACTTTGTTCCCAAGCCCTATAGCGCGCGCGTGCTCGTGGCGCGCATCAACGCACTGCTGCGTCGCACCGCGGCGTCAGGCGAGCGCAGCACGCTCGTCCACAAGGGGCTGGAGCTCGACCTCGCCCGCTCTATGGTCACCAACACGGCGACCGGCGACAGCACCGAGCTCACCAAAAATGAGCTGCGCATTCTCTCGCTGCTCCTGAGCCGCGCGGGCAAGATCGTCTCGCGCTCGGCCATCATGCAGGACCTGTGGGACTCCGACGCCTTCGTGGACGACAATACGCTCACCGTCAACATCAACCGCCTGCGCACCACGCTCGAAAAAATCGGCATCAAGGGGTATTTGACGACGCATCGCGGCCAAGGCTATTCGGTCTAGGGGCCGGCTATGTCGTTTGGCAAGTTCTTTAAAGATGCACTGCTTCCCGTCGCCGTGTGGACGTGCGGCGTGCTGCTGAGCTGCTTTGTGCTGACGGTCGCCGGCGCACCCGTTTCTATCGTGGTCGTGGCGGTTGGCGTGTCCTTTATCTTCGGTATGCTCGGCATCGTGATCGAGTACGCTCGCCGTCGCCGTTTTCTGCGTCAGTTGGAGCGCGCGGCAGAGGAGCTCGAGAGTCCCGCATGGGTGCAGGAGATGGTGCAATGCCCAACCTATGCCGAGGGCGAGCTCGAGTACGAGGTCCTGTGCCGGGTGGGCAAAGCCGCCTGCGACGAGGTTGCCGAGGGCCGGCGTCAGACCGAAGACTATCGCGACTATATCGAGAGCTGGGTCCACGAGGCCAAGCTGCCCCTGGCGGCGGCTCACCTGATTCTGGAAAACCTCGACGGCGGCGCAGATGACCCAACACGTGTCGATGACCTGGGTCGCGAGTTGGCTCGCGTGGAACGCTATATCGACCAGGCGCTGTACTACGCGCGCTCGGAAGTCGTGGAGCGCGACTACCTGATTCGCCGCTGGGACCTTAAGACCTTGGTGACGGGTGCGATTAAGGCCAACGCGCGCGAGCTCATTGCGGCGCACGTGGCTCCGGTGTGCGAGAACCTCGACTTCGAGGTCTTTACCGACGAAAAATGGCTCGAGTTTATCCTGGGCCAGCTCATTCAGAACAGCATTAAATATGCGCGCGAGGACGGCGCGAAGATCGTGTTTTCGGGCGCGTTACTGGACGAGGGCCTGGCGAGCGAGCGCATCGAGCTCACCGTTGCGGACAACGGCTGCGGCGTGTGTGCGGCAGACCTGCCACGCGTGTTCGAGAAGGGCTTTACCGGCGACAACGGCCGCACCACCAAGCGCGCAACGGGCATCGGCCTCTACCTGGTGGCGCGCCTATGCTCCAAGATGGGCATCGACGTCACGGCGGCATCCGACTCCGGCGAAGGCTTTGTCGTAACGTTCGCCTTCTCGACGAACAAGTTCCAATACTTTGAGTAGCCGGGCCGTCTTGCGCTGCGGACGGCTATGTTCCCGAACGTGAACTTAGCTAAGGCAACTGGCGTTATGTTCCCGAACGTGAACATAACTATGAGGCTCAAATGGATCTCCCAAAACAAAAACGTGCAGCCCAAACAAAACGTGCCGCCCCAAACGGGGCGGCACGCCATCTTTTATCAGCCAACTCGCTGAAGTAAGGCTGCGAAGGCCGCGAGGCCGGGAGGGGTTTCCTAAGGGCACATCCCGCAGCCGCAACGCGGCGAGGACGTGCCCGTGGAAACCCCGCAGGCCCCGCGGCCGGTGGGAGCAACGCTACTTTACGACCAAAATGTCGCAGTCGGTATTGCGCAGCAGGAACGTCGAAATCGAACCCAGAAGCGCATACTTGATCGAGGACAGGCCGCGAGCGCCGCAGAGCACCAGGTCGGGCTTGACCACGTCGAGCATCTCGTCTTTGAGCGTCTCGCGAATACGACCGGCGCGTATCATGACCTCGACCTCGGGAATATCGGGATTGGCCTTGGCCTCTTCGAGCTGCTTTTCGATGGAGTTCTTAAAGGCCTCCTCCAGACCGTTGACCAAATCGACCGGATAGGAGCCGGCGCTCTCGAGCGCCGTGGAATCGATAACGTGGCCGATAATCAGCTTGGCGCCGTTGTTCGCGGCGACCTTGATGGCGCGTGCGAGCACAAAATCCTGCTGCTCAGTACCGTCGAGTGAAACAAATACCTTGGTGTAACCCTCGTTCATGGTTTCCTCCTTGGTCTATCGCACGGGCGCGGGGCTCGTGCGTCGGGCGGGCGCGGGTGCGTTGACCGCCGGACACTTTATCTTGTTGCAGTTATACCCAAGGATTTCGGTTTAACTGCTCGCAATTCTGTGAACGGGCGAGTTTTTTGGTAAGGGTAGGCGCGGTCGCACCGCCAACGGTTGATAATGGGACATCGCCCGCATCGTTCGCAGAACATCTACCGGCGGGTGTCTAACGAGGGGGTCCCTTTGGATATTATCGAGCTTCTAAAATCTGCCTTCATGGGCCTGGTCGAGGGCATCACCGAATGGCTGCCCGTTTCGTCGACGGGCCACATGATCTTGGTGGACGAGTTCGTCAAGATGAACGTGAGCGAGACGTTCTGGAATATGTTCCTGGTCGTGATTCAGCTCGGCGCCATTCTGGCCGTCTGCGTGCTGTTCTTCCACGAGCTCAACCCGTTCTCGCCCAGCAAGGGCAAGGAGGGCCGTCGCGACACCTGGGTGCTGTGGGGCAAGATTGTGCTCGGTTGCATTCCTGCGGCGGCGATCGGCCTGCCGCTCAACGACTGGATGGAGGAGCATTTCTACAACGCTCCCGTCGTGGCGCTGGCGCTCATTGTGTACGGCGTGCTGTTTATCGTGATCGAGAACTGGCGCGCGAGCAAGCGCGAGGAAATGGCCGTTGCCGGTTCGTTTGGTTCGCGTGCTGTGGTGTCGGGTGGACGTCCCGCCGGTGCGCACTTTGCGGCGCCCCCCACGGCTACCGCTGAGGATGAGGACGATGACGAGAATCTGGACTTTGGTTCCATCGCCACGCTCGAGGACCTCAGCTGGAAGACTGCGCTGGGTATCGGCTGCTTCCAGGTGCTTTCGCTGGTGCCTGGTACGTCTCGCTCCGGTTCTACCATCATCGGCGGCCTGCTTTTGGGCTGCACGCGCTCGGTGGCGTCTAAGTTTACGTTCTTCCTGGCTATTCCCGTTATGTTTGGCGCGAGTGCGCTCAAGCTGGTCAAGTACTTCATCAAGGGCGGCACGTTCGGCACCAACGAGATCGCCATCTTGGGCGTGGGCTGCGTTGTGGCCTTTGTGGTTTCGCTCATCGCCATCAAGTGGCTCATGGGCTTCGTCCGCCGTCACGACTTCAAGTGCTTCGGAGTCTACCGCATCATCCTGGGCATCGTAGTGCTCGCATACTTCTTCGTTCTGGAGCCCATGCTCGGCCTGTAACTTGGTTGACGCTGCGCGGCGGCCAGAGCGACAACTTGTCATTCAAAGAGGGCGGCATGACCAAAAGGTCTATGCCGTCCTCTTTTTTGGGCGATGGGGCGGGCCTGACGGCGGCGCACGGAGTCGTGGTGTGATTTGCGTCGGTGTCCGCGCGGCTCGGTATACTGGTACGGCTCAAACTATGGCGCTGCCCGCAGGCGCGCCGTCTGTCAGATGAGGAGTCGCCCATGACCCAGCCCTTGCCCTGGGAAAAGAACGCCGCGGTACCCGTGCCGCCCGCGCCGGAACCCGTGCCGCTCGATGCATACACCGCCCCCGCTGCGCCGGAGCCCGAGCTCGTTCCGCTCGACATCTATGACGCTCCCGCGCCGGCGCCCAAGCCTATCAAGCCGCTCGTCGACATCGACAGCCTTAATCCCGCCCAGCGCGAGGCGGTCCTGTCCACCGAGGGCCCGTTGCTGGTGCTCGCCGGCGCCGGCTCGGGCAAGACCCGCGTCTTGACCTTCCGCATCGCACATATGCTCGGCGACCTGGGCGTTAAGCCTTGGCAGGTTCTTGCCATTACGTTTACCAACAAGGCTGCGGCCGAGATGCGCGAGCGTCTGGCGGCACTCATCCCCAGCGGCACTCGTGGCATGTGGGTGTGCACCTTCCATGCCATGTGCGTGCGCATGCTGCGCGAGGACGCCGACCTGCTGGGCTATACCGGTCAATTCACCATCTACGATGACGACGACTCAAAGCGCATGGTGCGCGACATTATGCAGGCGCTCGGCATCGAGCAAAAGCAGTTCCCCATCAACATGATCCGCAGCAAGATCAGCTCTGCTAAAAACGCCATGATCGGGCCCGAGGACATGCTCAAGAGCGCCGATAGCCCCAACGACAAAAAGGCCGCGCAAGTCTACCTGGAGCTGGAGCGCCGCCTGCGCGCCGCCAACGCGATGGACTTCGACGACCTGCTCGTGCGCACGCTCGAGCTACTGCGCACCCGCCCCGAGGTGCTCGACAAGTACCAAGAGCGCTTCCGCTACATTAGCGTCGACGAATATCAGGACACCAACCACGTCCAGTACGAAATCGCCAACCTGCTGGCCGCCAAGTACCAAAACCTCATGGTCGTGGGCGACGACGACCAGTCCATTTATAGCTGGCGTGGCGCCGATATCACCAACATCTTGGACTTTGAGCAGGACTTTAAAAACTGCAAGACCGTCAAGTTGGAGCAGAACTATCGCTCCACGGGTCACATCCTGAGCGCCGCCAATGCCGTTGTTCGCCACAACTCGCAGCGCAAGGACAAGCGCCTGTTTACGGCCGAGGGCGATGGCGAGAAGATTCAGGCTTTCCAGGCAAGCGACGAGCGCGACGAAGGTCGCTGGATTGCCGGCGAGATCGAAAAGCTGCATGCCAAGGGTACGAGCTACGACGATATCGCCGTGTTCTACCGCACCAACGCCCAGTCGCGTATCCTCGAAGATATGTTCCTGCGCGCGGGCGTGCCCTACAAGATCGTCGGCGGCACGCGATTCTTCGACCGCGCCGAGATTCGCGACGTCATGGCCTACCTCAAGATGATCGTGAACCCGGCCGACGAGATGAGCGTCAAGCGCGTCATCAACACGCCGCGCCGCGGCATCGGCTCCACTTCGATCCAAAAGATTGAGCAGCTGGCGCGCGACAACCGTTGCTCGTTCTTCCAGGCCTGCGAGATCGCAACAGCCGAGACGGGCATGTTTAGTGCCAAGGTGCGCAACGGCCTGTCGAGTTTTGTGGCGCTGGTGCGCGAGGGCCGTCGCATGGACGGCGAGCTCAAGGATGTCGTCGAGATGATTGTCGACAAGACGGGCCTGCTGCAGGCGTTCCGCGCCGAGGGCACCATGGAGTCCGAGAGCCGCGCCGAGAACATCCAGGAATTCCTGGGCGTCGCTGCCGAATTTGAGGAGACGCACGAGGATATCGAGGGCACGCTCGAGAGCTTGGAAGAGCTGCGTGCAGCCGGTGTTGCCGATGTGCCTGTCAGTGCCGAGCCCGAGCCCGTCGTGGTGAGTGCGCCCGCGCCCGAGCCGGGGCCGTCCGCTCCGGCATCCTCGTTTGAGGCACTTGTCGGCGCTCGTGACGCCGCGGGCTCCAATCCGCTCGATAGCCTAGCCGCCCCGGCGTTCTCGCCGCAGGATGCCTTGGCCGCCGCCATCGCGGGCAACGCCTATGCCGCACCGACGGAGCTGCCGGCGGGTGCTGTACATGCCGACGAGATCGAGCGCACCTATGGCCCGCTCACTTGCAAGGCGTTGCCGGCGCTCATGGAGTGGCTGGCCCTGCGCTCCGACTTGGATTCCCTGGCCGGCGAGACGCATGCCATTACCATGATGACCATCCACTCCGCCAAGGGCCTGGAGTTCCCGGCGGTGTTCGTGGCCGGCATGGAGGAGGGTATCTTCCCGCACGTGCACGACTTTGGCGGTAGTGACGATCCGGGCAAGCTCGAGGAAGAGCGTCGCCTGGCCTACGTCGCCATCACGCGTGCTCGCAAGCGCCTGTTCCTGACCTATGCGGCCACGCGTCGCACTTACGGCTCGACCTCTGCCAACCCGCGCTCGCGCTTCCTCAACGAGATTCCGTTTGAGGATATCGAGTTTAGCGGTATCGGTTCTGCCGGTTTTGAGGGCACGGGCTGGGAGAAACGCGGCGACCGTCACGGCACCTTTGGCTCGGGCATGGGCTCGGATATGTATGGCGGCAAGGTGTTTGGCTCGCATACGCGCTCGACGGGCGGTTCCGCCTCGCGTGGTGGATCGAGCTTCGACGATTTCTTTGGCGGCAGCAGCTACGGGACCGAGCGTCATCGCGGGGTCTCGCCCGACGCCGGCCGTGTTGCCTCGACCTTTGGTTCGGGTGCGCCGCGAGCCAAAAAGCCATCGTCCAAGGTGTCGCCGACGGTGGAACGCAAGGTCGATCGCGCCAGTGCATCGCAGGACTTTGCCGCGGGCGATACCGTGAGTCACAAGACCTTTGGCACGGGTACCGTGATCTCGGTCGCGGGAGACATGATTGAGGTTCAATTCGAAAAAACCGGCCAGACTAAAAAGCTCATGAAAGGTTTTGCACCGATCGTCAAGCTGTCGTAATCCCGGCGGACCTGGGAGGGCGTATAGGGCAACATCGCCTGCTCGGGCAGTCCTGCGCAAGACGGAGAGCACATTAAGTGCTCTCCTTTGCGTGCGGAACTCGCGATCGATGTTGCCCCATACGCCCTCCCAGGTCCTTTGATAACGCCGCTTGCGAACGTCGCTTTGCTCGTTCGCTTTTTGGTCTGGAGAGCCGGGTGGGCTGATAGAAAAATAGATGTGAGTAGGGGCTCTCCCGTGCATGGACGGGGGAGCCCCTTGTTTCGTTTTGGTTGTTATTGCGACCTAGAGGTGGCTGACGATCAGTTCCATCTTGCCTTCGAGGTCAATGGAGCTAACGGTGCTGGGGGCTAGCAGGTGGCTTCCCTTGTGGACGGGGTCGCCGCAGACGGTGCCTTCGCCGTCGATGACTGACAGGCACATGAAGGGCCAGCGCTGGTCGAGGGTTTTGCTGCCGTCGACGCGAACGCGATCGACGGTGTAGCAGGGGTTGGACTCGAGCTCAGTCACGCCGTCGACCTCGGGCGCGGTCACGGTGCCGTCGGTCGGAGCCTGGACATCAAAATCGATGCAGTCGAGGCTCTGCTCAATGTGCAGAGGGCGCAGCTTGCCGTCGGTGCCGGGGCGGTCGTAGTCGTACAGGCGATACGTCACGTCGCTCGATTGCTGCGTCTCTAAAATGAGCGTGCCGGTCTTGATGGCGTGCACGGTACCGGAATCAATCTGGAAAAAGTCACCCTTGTGAATCGGCAGCACGTTGAGCATGTCGTCCCAGTGGCCGTCTTCGATCATCTGTGCGGCCTCGGCACGATCCTTGGCGCGCTGCCCGACGATAATCGTGGCGCCGGGCTCGCAGTCCAGCACGTACCAGCACTCGGTCTTGCCCAGGCTACCGTTCTCATGCTCGGCGGCATACTCGTCGTTGGGATGAATCTGGATCGAAAGGTCGTCCTTGGCGTCCAGGATCTTAATGAGCAGCGGGAACTCCTTGCCCTCGCAGTTGCCAAAGAGCTCGCGGTGCTCGGCCCACAGCCACGACAGTGTGTGGCCGGCATACGGGCCCTCCGCGATCTGGCAGTCGCCGTTGGGGTGTGCCGAGATGGCCCAGCACTCACCGATGGGACCCTCGGGAATGTCGTAACCAAATACGGTTTCGAGCTGGCGGCCGCCCCAGATCTTCTCGTGGAAGATCGGCGTCAGTTTAATCAAATCGGACATGTTCATACCCCCATGGTGTTGTGCGGTCGCCCACTCTAAACGAGCCATAACGTGCGCCCGCATGACTACAAAAACCTATGCCAACGTTACGTTGTGCAGCTCAAAGCGGTCGCCGACGTTGCGCGAAATCGAGTACTCAAAGGCGTTGCCGCTATCCAAAAAGCCAATCTGGTTGAGCTCGAGCAGGGGAGCGCCGGGTTCGGTGTCCAGGCGCTCAGCCTCTTCCTCGGTTGCCGCTACGGCGCGGATGGTGCGGTGGAAGCTCGAAATCTTCAGCCCGCATTGCTCGCGGATGAAGCTGTAGACCGATCCATACAGGTCTTTCTTTTTAAGGCCCGGTATCAGCTCGAGAGGCATGTAGGTGTACTCGATGACGATGGGCTTCTCGTTGACCTGGCGCACGCGCACGATGTGATAGGCAAAGTCGTCCTCGGCAATTCCCAGCTGAGTAGCGACGTCCGCCGGTGGATTGACAATCGAGAAATCGTAGACCACCGAGGTCACCTTCTCCCCGCGGTGCTCATACGAAAAACCCTGGGCGCGGTCATTTTTGCCCTGGAAAAATGCCTGGTCGGGGAGACCCGCCGTGTCCTTAACGTAGGTGCCCGACCCGCGCCGGCTGGTGACAAGGCCCTCCTCGGTGATCTGCTCGATAGCTCGTTTGACGGTGATTTTGGAAACGCTATAGAGCTCGCAGAACTCAACGACGGTGGGTAGCTTGTCGCCCGGCTTAAGGGAGCCGTCCTCGATGCTTCGACGGATATCTGCAGCTATCGCCTCGTATTTGGGAATCATGGAACCTCCTTTCCGGCTTGATTGAGTACAGAAGAAAGTATAGTCAACACCTAAGCATCCCTATTGCGTTTTTGAAAAGTTCGAGAAAGGTTTAATTAAAAAACGCTTCTCTTTAAAAACTAGAGCGCTCTAAATGAATATGCATTCGAATAATGTGGTATTGAGCAAATTGATCGACTCGAGGATGGGGTTGAGCCGTTTTACCGCCCAACGAACCAAATACCATGCCCTGCGTTTTCACAGATAAAACCTGCCAAAACAAACCTGTCCCTTTTTGGCAGGTTTTTGCCTTGGGAGCGGTACCATACAGGCAATGTTTAAACGAGAAAGGCGGGCTCCCATGGAACCTAAGCAGTATTACATCGGCATCGACGTCGGCGGCACTTCGGTTAAGGAGGGCCTGTTCGACGAGGATGGTAACCTGCTGGCCAAGGCCAGCGTGCCCACGCCGCCTATCGTTGACGCCGCGGGCTTTGCCGCGGTGACCGAGGCTATCGACCAGGTGGTCGCCAAGGCCCAGATTCCGCGCGCCTTTGTGGCGGGTATTGGCCTGGCCGTTCCGTGCCCCATCCCGGCATCGGGCGATGCCAAGGTCAAGGCCAACATTGCCATTAACCTGCCCGAGCTAAGAGTCGCCATTCAGGAGCACTGCCCCGACGCGGTTGTTAAATACGAGAACGATGCCAACGCCGCTGCCATGGGCGAGGCCTGGCTCGGCTCTGCCAAGGGCGTACAGAACGTGGTGATGGTCACCATTGGTACCGGCGTGGGTGGCGGCGTTATCGTCAACGGCGACGTGGTGTCGGGCGTTGTGGGCGCCGGCGGCGAGATTGGCCACATGTGCCTGAACCCCGAAGAGGAGCGCACCTGCGGCTGCGGCGGACATGGCCACCTGGAGCAGTATTCCAGCGCCACCGGCGTGGTGAGCAACTACCTTGCCGAGTGCAAAAAGGCCGGCGTCGAGCCCATCGAGCTCACTGGGCCTTCTGATTCCAAGGACGTGTTCCAGGCCTGCCGCGAGGGCGACAAGCTCGCGCTGGCCGCGGCCGATACCATGGCCGACTATCTCGGCCGCGCACTGGCGCTTATCGCCAACGTGGTTGATCCCGAGATGTTCCTCATCGGCGGCGGCGCCTCCGCCTCGGCCGATGTCTACCTCGACAAGGTCCGCGAGCACTTTAAGCAGTACGCGCTTTCCGCCTCGCGCGAGACGCCCATTAAGGTCGCTTCGCTCGAAAACGACGCCGGCATCATCGGTGCCGCCTACGTAGCCCTGCGCGCCGCCGGCAAATAGTTGGTGCAAGGGGGACAGGTTACTTTGCACCAACATGGTGCAAAAGGGACAGCCTTGGCCCCCGTGCCTGCGCCCCAAAATATGCCGTGGCCCTTCCGTCTGCGAAGGCTCGGCATCGGCGTGCTACCATAGCTACGTCCAAGTACACATATCAAGTGGAGGATATCCATGGCAAACGTTCTTGTCTTTGGTCACCAGAACCCCGATAACGACGCCATCATGAGCGCCGTCGTCCTGTCCCAGCTGCTCAACCAGGTTGAGTATGCCGGCAACACCTACGAGGCCTGCGCCCTTGGTCAGCTTCCGGCCGAGTCCGCCAAGCTGCTTGCCGACGCCGGCATTGCCGAGCCCCGCGTGATCGAGTCCGTCGAGGCCGGTCAGCTCGTCGTTCTCACCGACCACAACGAGTCTGCCCAGTCCGTCGCCGGTCTTAAGGACGCCACGGTCTTTGGCGTTGTCGACCATCACCGCATCGGCGACTTCGAGACCGCCGGCCCGCTGCATTACATCTGCCTGCCCTGGGGCTCCAGCTGCACCATCGTCACCAAGCTCGCCGGCGTGCTCGGCGTTGAGCTTTCCGACGTCCAGGCCAAGCTGCTGCTCTCGGCCATGATGACCGACACGCTCATGCTCAAGAGCCCCACCACCACCGATGTCGACCGCGCCGTCGCCGCCAAGCTCGGCGAGCAGGTGGGCGTCGACCCGGTCAAGTTTGGCATGGAGGTCTTCCTCACCCGTCCGTCCGGCTCCTTCACTGCAGCCGAGATGGTCGGCAACGACATCAAGATGTTCGAGCCCGCTGGCAAGAAGCTGCTCATTGGCCAGTACGAGACCGTCGACAAGAGCCGCGCACTCGGTATGATCGACGAGATCCGCGAGGCCATGCGCGCCTACGCCGCCGAGAAGGGCGCCGACGGCATTGTCCTGTGCATCACCGACATCATGGAGGAGGGCTCGCAGGTCCTGCTCGAGGGCGAGACCGAGGCTGCTCAGAAGGGCCTGGGCATTGCCGACGAGCACGACGGCGTCTGGATGCCGGGCGTCCTCTCCCGTAAGAAGCAGGTCGCTGCCCCCATCATGGCCGCCTGCTAGGTTTAGTTGACCAAACGCCCCGACCGGATCGCGGACGCCCCGCGCTCCGGTCGTTTTTTTGTGCACGTCGCCGCGTCGTCTCTTGGACAGGCGTGCCTGTGCCGTTGAGCAAATAATGTTCAACCTGTGGTTCCGCTTTTCGGCCGCGCTTGCGCGCTTGTCGCGCAGGGTAGGCTAGATGCAAGCGTAATACGTTAGAGCGCGGCGCCGCCATCTGGGCGGGCCGTGCTTTTTTAAGACGGGAGCTTTCCCGTGAAAGGAGCCGCCCATGGCAGCAACTGAGCAGCTGTTCAATGTTCGTGAGCGCAAGCGCTTTGAACGTCACGACATCTGGGAGCGCATTGCCGAGAACGGCACCATTTCTGCCGCCGTCATGGTGATCGCCGCCATCGCCGCCGTCATCTGCGCCAATACCGATGCCTACGAGGCCATCCATCACTTTTTGGAGACCCCGCTGTATGTGGGTCTGGGCAACCTTACGGCTGGTCTCACCGTTGAGCTTTTCGTCAACGACTTCCTCATGGCGATTTTCTTTTTGTTGGTGGGCATTGAGCTTAAGTACGAGATGACGGTCGGCGAGCTCAAGAATCCGCGTCAGGCCATGCTTCCCATGTTGGCGGCGGTGGGCGGCGTCGTCGTTCCCGCCTGCATCTACCTGATCTTTAACCATGCCGGCGCCCGCAACGGTTGGGCCATCCCCATGGCAACCGATATTGCCTTTGCGCTGGGCGTGCTGTCGCTTTTGGGCAACCGCGTTCCCAACGGCGTGCGCGTGTTCTTCTCGACGCTCGCTATCGCCGACGACCTGATCTCCATCGCCGCCATCGCCATCTTCTACGGTCAGAGCCCCAATCCGTTTTGGTTGGGCGCCGCCGCGCTTGTGACCTGCGCGCTCGTGTGGCTCAACAAGACGCAGCATTACCGCCTTGCCCCGTATTCGGTACTGGGGCTGCTGTTGTGGTTCTGCATGTTCAAGAGCGGCGTACATGCCACGCTTGCTGGCGTCATCCTGGCCTTCACCATTCCGGCCAAGTGCGGCGTCAAGCTCGATAGTCTCACCGATTGGCTGGGCGAGTGCCTGCCGCTGCTCGATGACCGCTACGACGACGAGGCACACATCCTGGGCCAGTATGACTTTACCGTCTCGACTACCAAGGTCGAGCGCGTCATGCACCGCGTGACCCCGCCGCTTATCCGTATGGAGCGTCTGATCTCCACGCCGGTCAACTTTGTGATCCTGCCGATCTTTGCGTTCGTAAACGCTCAGGTTCGCTTAGTGGGCGTGGACATGAGCACGCTGCTCACCGATCCGGTGACGCTCGGCGTGTACTTTGGCATGCTGCTGGGCAAGCCGATCGGCATCTTTGGTATGACGTTTGCCCTGGTTAAGCTTAAGGCCTGCGAGCTGCCGCACAATGTCAACTGGCACATGATTGCCGGCGTGGGCATTCTGGGCGGTATCGGCTTTACCATGTCGATTCTCATCAGCGGCCTTGCCTTCCCGACGGCCCAGTTTGAGGTTCTTGCAGCCAAGGCCGCTATTCTCGCCGGTTCGGTCACCGCAGCCGTGCTCGGCATGATCTACATGAGCGTGGTCTGCAAGCATCCCGCGCCCAAGGACGAGTAGGGGCACATACAAGTTTGAAAACGCTGCCTGTGAATACCATCACAGGCAGCGTTTTAGTCATTGGGGACGTTCTTAAATGACTAGGCTTATTCCACCGTTCCGTAGACGGCGCCCCAGCCGTGGGCGGCCAAGGCGGAGTTGAGCTGGTCGCAAAGTGACTGGCGGTCGTAGTAGCCGGGCGGCAAAAGATTCACGATCTCCATGAGGTCGGGCGCCAGGTCCAAGATTTCGGCCTGTACGATCAGATCCAGGCGGTCGATGGCGTGGCGGTCGTAAAACAGTCCGTCGACCAGGCGCTGCAAGTCGCCGAATTCCTCGGCCTGAAACGATCCGTACTCCATAGTGCCTCCTTGGGCGCCCCACGCCGGCATGCGCGGCGATTCGTAATTGATTGCGATGAACTTAATCTATCACGGCTTCATAACGTTGCGGCGGTGGCGGTCTATACTTAGACGAACTGCAACGTACCGCTTCGCGAAAGGTCGCACCCATGCAGACGATCTACCAGAAGATGGAAACCACCGAACTCGATGCCGCCATCGAGGCGCTCAAAGCCGAGGTCGCCGAGGTCAAGGCCAAGGGCCTGGCGCTTGACATGGCCCGCGGCAAGCCGTCGCCCGCCCAGGTGGACATCTCGCGCCCCATGCTCGATATCCTCAATGCCGACGCCGATCTGCACGACGGCAACGTCGATTGTTCCAACTACGGCTGCTTTGAGGGCATTCCCTCGGCACGCAAGCTGGCGGGGGAGTTCCTGGGCTGCCCCGCCGAGCAGACGCTTGTGCTGGGTTCGTCGAGCCTTTTGATCGAGCATGACATCGCCGGCATGTTCTGGCGCTGTGGCTCGTGTGGCAGCGAGCCCTGGGACGCCTACGAGGCCGCGCACGACGGCAAGAAGGTCAAGTTCCTGTGCCCCGTTCCCGGCTACGATCGCCACTTTGGCATCACCGCCGACTTGGGTATCGAGAACGTCCCCGTCGCGATGACCGACAACGGCCCCGACATGGACGAGGTCGAGCGCCTCGTTGCCGCCGACGATTCCATCAAGGGTATCTGGTGCGTGCCCAAGTATTCCAACCCCACGGGCATCACCTTTAGCGAGGACACCGTGCGCCGCCTGGTTGAGATGCCCACGGCCGCGCCCGATTTCCGCATCTTCTGGGACAACGCCTACTGCGTGCACGACCTGTACGACGAGACCGACGAGCTCGCAAACATCTTTGACCTCGCTCGCGCGGCGGGCACCGAGGATCGCGTGGTGGCCTTTGCCTCGACGTCCAAGATCACCTTCCCGGGCGCCGGCATCGGCTTTATCGGTGCGAGCCCCGCGGTTATCGCCGAGTTCTCCAAGCGCCTGAAGGCCGGCCTCATCAGCGCCGACAAGCTCAACCAGCTGCGTCACGTGCGCTTCCTTCCCACCATCGAGGCGGTCAAGGAGCACATGAAAAAGCACGCCGAGTTCCTGCGTCCGCGCTTTGAGGCCGTCGAGCGCAAACTCACCGAGGGCTTGGGCGACACGGGTTGCGCCACCTGGACGCATCCCCGCGGCGGCTACTTTGTGAGCTTCGATGGCCCCGAGGGCTCGGCCCAGAAGGTCGCCGCGCTTTGCGCCGACTTGGGCGTCAAGCTCACACCGGCCGGTGCTACCTGGCCCTATGGCAAGGACCCGCGCGACACCAACATCCGCATCGCGCCGAGCTATCCCACGGTCGAGGACCTGGAGGCTGCGCTCGATGTGCTGGTGCTGGCCGTTAAGCTTGTCGCTGCCGAGCTTGCGCGTGCCGAGCGCGCCTAGCGAGTATGGCCCCGCAAGTCCGGCCCAGTACTATCCGCACTTTCGATACGTAAAGGAGCGTATACATGGATTTGGGTATTTCCACCAACCCCACGCCAGAGCTCTACACCATTAAGGTGACCGGTGAGATCGATATCTCTAACGCCGATAGCCTGCGCAATGCCATCGACCTGGCGCTCGAGCAGCCCACTGAGGCCGTTGAGCTCGATTTTGCCCAGGTGAGCTACATCGATTCGACGGGCATTGGCGTGCTTGTGGGCGCCGCACACCACGCAGCTGATCATGGTAAGCGTTTTAGCTGCGTCAACGTGCAGCCCCCGGTGATGCGCGTGGTTCAGCTGTTGGGCGTCGACCAGGAGATTTCGATCACCGCTGCATAATCTTTGCCCCCAAAAGGGCGTGCCGTTTGGCATATGTTTGTGATGCGCTCGGACGTTTTGGCGTCCGGGCGCTATACTTGACCGAATGAATAGACGAGTTCCGGCCGAATGGCGCGGTGCGGGCTCGACTCACATCGAGCCTTGGAGGTATGTGTGTTTGGTATTGGAGAGGGTGAGCTCGCGATCATCGTGGTCTTCGGCTTTTTGCTGTTTGGCCCGGATAAGCTCCCGCAGATGGGCCGCACGATCGGCCGTGCCATCCGTCAGTTCCGCGAGACGCAGGAAAAGATGACGGCCGTTGTTCAGTCCGAGATTATCGATCCGGTGAGCGAGGCCGCGTCGGCCCCGGTCAAGCCCAAGAAGACTGCTGCGACCGACGACGATTCCGATGCGGACGAGGATGCCGCCGAGACGGCAGCGCCCGCCAAGAAGGAGACCTTTGCCGAGCGTCGCGCCCGTCTTGCTGCCGAGAAGGCCGCAAGCGAGGGTGCTGCTGAGGGCGAAGGCGCTGTTGATGAGGCCGAGGGTACAGAGCCTGCTGCTGCCGTCGAGCCCGAGCCTGCTGCAGAGCCCGAGCCCGAGCCGGCAGAGCCCACGACGGCTGACCTCTACGCCCGTCGTCCCCGCAAGCGCAAGGCCGTCGTCGACCAGCTCGCTCGCGAGCTCGAGGTCGAGGACGATGCCGAGGCTGCTGCCGCCGACGCCCCGAAGGGAGGCGATGAGTAATGCCGATCGGACCTGCGCGCATGCCGCTCTTCGATCACCTGGGAGAGCTCCGTCGCCGCCTGACCATCGTGGTCGTTTCGGTGTTTGCCGCCGCCATCGTGCTGTACTTTGCCACGCCCGTGGTGCTCGATATTCTTGAGGACCCCATCCGCTCCTTTGTGCCGGACGGTAAGTTTTACATCACCACCACGCTCGGCGGCTTTGGCCTGCGCTTCTCGCTGGCCATCAAGATGGCCGTGGTCATGTGCACGCCCATGATCATCTGGCAGATCCTGGCATTTTTCCTGCCGGCGCTGCGTCCCAACGAGCGCAAATGGGTCGTGCCCACGGTGCTCGCCTCGACGGTGCTGTTCTTCCTGGGCGCTATCTTCTGCTACTTCATCATTATCCCGGCAGGCTTTGAGTGGCTCATCGGCGAGACCTCGGCCGTTGCTACGGCGCTGCCCGATCTGGAGAACTACGTTAACATGGAGCTGCTCTTTATGATCGGCTTTGGTGTGGCGTTTGAGCTGCCGCTCATCATCTTCTACCTGTCTGTTTTCCACATCGTGTCCTACGCAGCCTTCCGCAGCGCCTGGCGCTACGTGTACGTAGGCCTGCTCGTGGGTTCGGCTGTGATCACGCCCGACGGCTCGCCCGTCACCCTGGGCCTCATGTACGGCGCCCTGCTCTCGCTCTACGAGATCTCGCTCGCCATCGCCCGCGTGGTCATCACCGCGCGCGAGGGCAAGGAGGGCCTGTTCGTGAGCCGTCTGGACCTGTTCTCGGACGATGAGGACGACGAGGAGTAAATCGGTATGCACGAGGTTGGCATTGTCAACGGCATACTCGATACAGTGATTCGCGCGGCGCGTGGGGCGGGGGCCTCGCGCGCCGTTTTGGTGACGCTGCGTATCGGGGATATGACCGAGGTCGTGCGCGAGGCGCTCGACTTTGCGTGGGAGACGTTTCGCGACGAGGACCCGCTCACGCGCGGCTGCGAGCTTGCCGTGGAGGAAGTCCATCCACAAAGCGAGTGCCTGGACTGCGGCGAGGTCTTTGAGCACGACCGCTTTCATTGCCGCTGCCCCCAATGTGGCGGCGCCAACGTGCGCCTGCTGCACGGCCGCGAGCTCGACATCGCGAGTATCGAAATCGAAACCCCCGACGATTAGCCCGCCAGCCATCTGGTGATGGGGTATAAAGGGGCCAAAGTAAGGAGTGCCGAGCATGGCCGAGAAAACGATTGATATCGCATCGCCGATTCTGTCGCGCAACGAGCGCCTGGCAGATCAGCTGCGTCAGCGATTTAATGAGACAAACACCTATGTGATCAATGTGCTGTCGAGCCCCGGCTCGGGCAAGACCACCACGATTCTGGGCACCAACGAGCGCCTGCGTGACAAAGCCGGCCTGCGCTGTGCTGTCATCGAGGGCGATATCGCCTCGGACGTCGATGCCATCACCATGAAGGAAGCCGGCATGCCTGCCATCCAGATTAACACGGGCGGCCTGTGCCACCTCGAGGGCAACATGATCATGGAGGCCGTTGACGCGTTCGACCAAGCTGTGGGTCTGGAAAACATCGACGTCATCTTTATCGAAAACGTGGGTAACCTGGTCTGCCCAGTCGACTTTGACCTGGGCGAGAACCTGTCCATCATGATCCTCTCGGTGCCCGAGGGCGACGACAAGCCCATCAAGTACCCGGGCATCTTCCAACACGCCGGCGCGCAGTTGCTCAACAAGGTCGACGTGGCCCCGGCTTTCGATTTTGACATGGATAGGTATACTAAGACCCTCGATGACCTCAATCCGCAAGCGCCGCGGTTTGCCGTGAGCGCGCGCAAGGGCGAGGGCATGGATGCCTGGTGCGATTGGCTCATCGGGCAGATTGAGCAAGCAAGGGCGTAAGTCGGCCGCCATAAGCGCGGGCGCAGCCGCAGAGATATGAGATAGGAGCCTCTTTTGAAGCTCATCATCGCCGAGAAAAACGACGCCGCACGTCAGATTGCCGAGCGGCTGTCCACGGGCAAACCCAAAAAGGACAAGGTGTACAACACCGCCATCTACCGTTTTGAGTGGAAGGGCGAGGAGTGCGTGACCATTGGCCTTGCCGGTCACATCCTGGCGCCCGATTTTTGCGACAGCGTGCTGTTCGATAAAAAGCTGGGTTGGTATTCGGTGACCGAGGACGGCGAGATGCTGCCGGCCGATATGCCCGATGGCCTGGCCCGCCCGCCGTACGACACCAAGCGCAAGCCGTTTCTTGCCGACGGCATTTCCATCAAGGGCTGGAAGCTCGAGAGCCTGCCTTACCTCACCTGGGCGCCCGTCATTAAGCTACCGGCCGAGAAGGAGCTCATTCGTTCGCTCAAGAACCTTGCTAAAAAGTCCGACAGCGTCATCATCGCCACGGACTTCGATCGCGAGGGCGAGCTGATTGGTTCGGACGCCCTCAACAAGGTGCGTGAGGTGGCGCCCGACTTGCCGGTTGCCCGCGCCCAATACTCTTCGTTTACCAAGGCCGAGATCACGCACGCCTTCGATAATCTCGTCTCGCTCGACCAGAACCTGGCCGACGCCGGCGAGAGCCGTCAGCACATCGACCTTATCTGGGGTGCGGTGCTCACGCGCTATCTGACGCTCGCCAAGTTCGGCGGCTTTGGCAACGTGCGCTCCGCCGGCCGCGTGCAGACACCGACGCTTGCCCTGGTGGTCGAGCGCGAGCGCGAGCGCATGGCGTTTGTGCCCGAGGACTATTGGCAGATTCGCGGCATGGGCGCCGCGCAGGGCGCTGCCGAGGACGATCGCTTTAAGATCGCGCACAAGACGGCGCGCTTCACCGACAAGGATGCTGCCGAGACGGCGTATGGTCACGTCGACGGCGCCAAGACGGCGACCGTTGCCGCGGTGACCAAGCGCTCGCGTAAGCAGCAGCCGCCCACGCCGTTTGCGACGACCTCGCTGCAGGCTGCCGCCGCGGCCGAGGGCATCTCGCCTGCGCGTACGATGCGAATCGCCGAGTCCCTCTACATGGCCGGTCTCATCAGCTACCCGCGTGTCGACAATACCGTGTACCCTGCGACGCTCGATCTGGGCGCCGTGGTGAGCGACCTGGCAAAGATCAACCCGGCGCTGGCGCCCGTGTGCAAAAAGGTGCTCGCCGGTCCCATGAAGCCCACGCGCGGCAAGGTCGAGACCACCGACCACCCGCCTATCTATCCCACGGGCGAAGGCGATCCGTCCACGCTCGATGGCGGCCAGCGCAAGCTCTACGACCTCATCGCCCGCCGCTTCCTGGCGACGCTTATGGGTCCTGCGACCATCGAGAACACCAAGCTCGAGCTCGACGTCAACGGCGAGCCGTTTGTGGCCTCGGGCGACGTGCTCGTGACCCCGGGCTTCCGCGAGGCCTATCCGTACGGCCTTAAACGCGACGAGCAGATGCCGCCGCTGGAGCAGGGCGATACGGTCGACGTGTTCGACATTAAGCTCGAGGCCAAGCAGACTGAGCCGCCCGCGCGTTACAGCCAGGGCAAGCTCGTGCAGGAGATGGAGAAGCGCGGCCTGGGTACCAAGTCCACGCGCGCGAGCATCATCGAGCGCCTGTATGCCGTGCGCTATCTCAAAAATGATCCCGTGGAGCCGAGCCAGCTGGGTATTGCCATTATCGATGCGCTGACGCAGTTTGCCCCGCGCATCACGAGCCCCGATATGACCAGCGAGCTCGACGGCGACATGACTCGCGTCGAGCGCGGCGAGGACACCGAAGAGCATGTCGTGACGCACTCGCGTGCGCTGCTGGCCGGCGTGCTCGACGAGCTGCTCAAGCATACGCAGGAGCTCGGCGACGCCATCAGCGACGCCGTCACGGCTGATGCGCGCGTGGGCGCCTGCCCCAAGTGCGGCAAGGACCTGGTTATGAAGACGAGTGCCAAGACCCGTGGCAGCTTTATCGGCTGCATGGGATGGCCCGACTGCGACGTGACCTATCCGGTGCCGAGTGGCGTCAAGGTAAGCCCGCTCGAGGGCGAGGCCGCTGTGTGCCCCGAGTGCGGCGCGCCGCGCATTAAGTGCCAGCCGTTCCGTCAGAAGGCCTTCGAGATTTGCGTGAACCCCACGTGCCCCACCAACTACGAGCCTGACCTTAAGGTGGGCGAGTGCAAGGTGTGTGCCGAGGCCGGACGCCATGGCGACCTGATCGCACACAAGAGCGAGAAGAGCGGCAAGCGCTTTATCCGCTGCACCAACTATGACGATTGCGGCGTGAGCTATCCGCTGCCGGCACGCGGCAAGCTCGAGGCGACGGGCGAGACCTGCCCCGAGTGCGGCGCCCCCATCGTGGTGGTCAACACGGCGCGCGGCCCGTGGCGCATCTGCGTCAACATGGACTGCCCGACCAAGGAGAAGAAGCCCGCCCGCGGCCGCAAGACTGCGACCAAGACGACCGCGGCGAAGAAGACGACCGCGGCCAAAAAAACGACCGCTAAGAAAGCCACTGCCGCCAAGAAGGCGACCGCGAAGAAGTCGACTGCCAAGAAAGCGGCCACCGACAAGTAACAGCGCAGCCGAAACATTGACCAAAACAAAAACGAGCGAGGACCCCGCGATCCTCGCTCGTTTTTTTGACCGGCAGTTAGGGACGTTCCTTTTCTGCCGGCAGTTTAGGAACGTCCCTAACTGCCGGCTCGGGAACGACAAAGCGCTAGTTCACCTCGACAGGTTTGGCGCCGGGATAGCGCTCCTCAAAGTCTAGGCGGTACTTATTGTCATTGGTGCCCGCCACGTTGTCGCGTGACAGCGGCGCCACGATCTCATTCTTGTGGTCCGCGGGCTTTGCGTACTTCAGGCTGATCTCCCAGGCATCGCAGATCGCGTCAATGCGGTGGTCCAGGTCGTCATACAGGGTAACGATGTCTTTCCAGGAGCTGTAGTTCTTAGAGCTCGTCGGGACGTCCAGGTCCTCGACGATGTCGTAATACTGCTCGATGGTGTCCTCCGTGCGCTCGGCGACGTCGGCGAGATTTTGACGGGTGGTTCGATCCTCTTCCAGATAGCTGCCGTTGAAGTTCTGTGCGCAGCCACGGACGTAGTTGTCGAGGTCTTCGAGCAAGTCGTAGTATTCGCTCAGTCGGCGGTAGAGGTTCTGCTCGGAGAGCGTTGCTTCGCCGCCATCCTCGTCGTCATCGTCATCATCGTCGTACAGGCTGTTGGGATCGCCGAGAGGCTTTAGGTCATCGTCGTCGACGTCATGGTGCAGCTTGGCTACCTCGGCAGTCGTCTGCGTGGCGGCGTTGTCGAAAGGCTTGATCACAAAGAAAACGACCAGGGCGATGATGATCGCCACCAACACAACGATAATAGCGATAAGCGGCCCGGTGCCGCTCTTTTTGGGAGCGGGGGTCTGTGGCGAAGCGGGCGCGTATGCGGGAGCCGGCTGCTGTTGGGACGAGCCGCTCGCGACGGGTATGCGCTGCGTGGTCTCGACGGTCGCGGGGCCTGCGGCGGGGTCGGGGCGATAGGCGAGGGGGTCGTCCGCCTTGGCTTGCGGCGTATCGAGGGAACCGGTCTGCTCAAAAGCGGGCTGGCTATCGCTCGCGGTTGTTTGCTCAACGGGTGCACCGCACGAGGTGCAGAACTTGGCATCATCTGCAAGAAGTTTGCCGCACGAGGCGCAATACCGAGACATTGCCACTCCTTTCGTCACATTTCAATGCAATACGACGATTATACCCACCGCTCAAAATTCCCCATCATAAGTTGCGGTGAAATAGGGACTGTTTGGCGGTCTCAGAGCTTCAATCAGTCCCTATTTCACCGCAACTTTGGAAAGGCACCTTTAGCCATTGGGGACGCGCCGAGCACTGGGGTATCATGGCTTGGTTGCTATAACTTGCATTTTCGCGCCTTGTAGGAAGGGGCTGCGCCCATGGCTTTTGAGCCCGCTCAACATAGCTTTATCACGCTCGAGGGCGTCGATGGCGCCGGCAAGTCCACGCAGGCGCGCCTGCTTGCCCGCGCGCTCGAGCTCGCTGGCTACCAGGTTGTGAGCCTGCGCGAGCCGGGCGGTACCGCCATCAGCGAAAAGATCCGTGCTCTGCTGCTCGACCCCGCCAATACAGCGATGGGCGACACCTGCGAGTTGTTGCTCTACGAGGCGGCACGCGCTCAGTTGGTGCACGAGGTCATCGCGCCCGCCCTTGCTGTCGGCAAGGTGGTCCTGTGCGACCGCTTCTACGATTCCACAACCTGCTATCAGGCATTTGCCGACGGCCTTGATCGCCAGATGGTGCGAGATGCCAACAACCTGGCCGTCGCGGGTACGCACCCGGCGCTCACACTCGTCTACCACATCACGCCCGAGCAGGCGGCGCTGCGTATGGCCGCCCGTGGTGCGGCAGATCGCATGGAGGCCAAGGGCATGGCCTTCCAAGAGCGTGTCTACCAGGGATTTTGCGCCATTGCCGCCGAGGAGCCAGGCCGCGTAAAGCTCATCGACGCCACCGCGACCATCGAGGAAGTCTTCGCGCAGACGGTCGAGCAGGTTCGCGCCTACGGCCTCGACATTTCCCAGGACGCCGTCGCCGCCGCGCTTGCCAAGGAGGCCGAGTAACATGGCCCCCGCCCAGGCAAGCCTGCTGGCCAAGCTCGATACCCAAGAGCGCGCGCGTGATTTTTTGACCAATGCCGTCGCCATCGGCCGCGCATCGCACGCCTACCTGTTTTTGGGCGCGCCCGGCGCGGGCAAGCTCGACGCCGCGTGGGCGCTCGCCCAAGCCTTCCTGTGCGAGCAGGATGGCTGCGGCTCATGCGATAGCTGCGTGCGCGTCGCCCGCCATACGCACCCCGACGTGCACTATTACACGCCCGAGAGCGCTACGGGCTACCTCATCGCCCAGACCCGCGAGCTGCTCGACGACGTGCCGCTGGCGCCCATCCGTGCCAAGGCCAAGGTCTACATCATCGACCGTGCCGAGCAGCTGCGCGCCAACACCGCCAACGCACTGCTCAAAACACTCGAGGAGCCGCCCGAGGGCGTTATGTTTATCTTGCTGGGCACCTCGGCAGACGTGATGTTGCCCACCATCGTGAGCCGCTGCCAGTGCGTGCCGTTTCGGCTGGTATCGCCCGCCGTCGCCGCGCAGGCCGTGAGCCGCGCCACCGGTCAGGACCCTGCGCGTTGCCGCATGGCCGTCGCCGTAGCGGGAAGCCCAACGCGCGGCATCGAGTTCCTCAAGAGCGCCGAGCGCCAGGATGCTCGCCGCCAGATGGTCCGTGCCATCGATTCGCTCATCGCCGCCGACGAGGCCGACGTGCTCAGCCGCGCCAAGTCGCTCATCGTCGCCGTTAAGGCGCCGCTCGCCGAGGTCAAGTCCACACAGGAAAAGGTGCTCGAGCAAAATGCCGACTACCTGTCGCGTGGAGCATTGAAGCAGCTTGAGGACCGCAACAAGCGCGAACTCAACGCGCGCGAGCGTTCGGGTATCATGGAAGCGCTGGCGAGCGCGCGGACGCTCATGCGCGACGTGCTGCTGACGCTTCAGGATGAGGCGGCCGACGTCGTGAACGAGGATGTGCGCGACACGATCGGTCGGCTTGCCGCCGCGACCAATGTTGCGGGCGCCACCCAGGCGCTCGAGGCGGTCGCAACCGCCGAGCGCAACATCGCCAGAAACGTTACTCCCCAGCTGGCCATCGAGGTCATGCTGTTCGATATCAGGAAGGCACTGAAATGCCGTTAGTCGTACCCGTTAAGTTTACCTACGCCTCGCGCGACCTGTGGTTCGACCCGCAGGATCTGGATATCCTCGAGGCCGATTATGCCATTTGCTCCACCGAGCGCGGAACCGAGATCGGCCTGGTCACGGCCGATCCCTTCGAGGTGCCGCAAGACGAGATCGGTCAGCCGCTCAAGCCCGTGCTGCGCGTGGCGAGCGACATCGACCTGCAGCTTGCCGATGATCTGGCCATCCAGGGTGACGAGGCCATGGTCGATTTCCGTCGCCTGGTCAAGGAGCTCGACCTCGAGATGAAGCCGGTCGGCGTCGAGTACCTGTTTGGCGGCGAGAAGGCCGTGTTCTACTTTGCGGCCGAGGAGCGCGTCGATTTTCGCCAGCTCGTCAAGGACCTGTCCTCGACGCTGCACATTCGCGTCGACATGCGCCAGATCGGCGTGCGCGACGAGACCCGCCTGGTGGGCGGCTATGCCCAGTGCGGCCAGGAGCTCTGCTGCACGCGCTTTGGCGGACAATTTGAGCCCGTCTCGATCCGCATGGCAAAAGAGCAGGACCTGCCGCTCAATTCCTCCAAGATCAGCGGCGTGTGTGGCCGCCTAATGTGCTGCCTGCGCTATGAGTTCGAGGCGTACAAGGACTTTAAGAGCCGTGCGCCCAAAAAGAAGACGCTCATCGATACGCCGCTTGGCAAGGCGCGTATTCAGGAATATGACACGCCGCGTGAGCAGCTGGTGCTGCGCCTGGAGAACGGCAAGGTCTTTAAGGTCAACCTGGCCGATATGACCTGCTCGGAGGGCTGCAAAAAGAAGGCCGCCGAGCAGGGCTGCAACTGCCGCCCCGACTGCGTGACGCGCGACGTGCTCGAGCGCATCGAGTCGCCCGAGATGCGCCTGGCGCTCATGGAGCTCGACCGCGAGAACGGCGTCGACGTGGGCGATGGCCTGTCGAGCGCCGACCGTCTGGCCGGTACGTCGATGCCCAAGCGCCGTCGTCGCGATGCCGATTCCGATGCTCGCGCCGGTCAGGGGCAGGGCGAGGGCCGTGGCCGCGGAAAGGGCCGTGGCAATGCCGCAACGCCTGAGGCCGAGGAGGCCGCCGGTGGCCGTCGTCGTCGCAAGCGCGCGGGCTCGGGCGATGTCGGCGAGGCCGCAGCTGCAGGCAAGAACGCCTCTCGCGAGCGCGAGGTTCAGCAGCCCCAGCAGCAGAATCGCGGCGGTGGTATGAACCCCACGCGTCGCCGCCGCCGTCACCTGTCGAGCGAGGAGCGCGAGGATGTCTTCCGCGCCGCAGCTGCTCGCGAGGCTGGTGCCGCTTCCAAGGGCGCCTCGGCCTCCGATGCGCCTGCCGACAAGGGCGGCAAGTCACGTGGCGAGGATGAGCGCGCGCCGCGTTCGCGCCGTCGCCATTCCTCGGGCACGCAACAGAAGCCCTCAGTGCCCTCCGTTGCCGATCAGGTCTCGGATGGCGAGGTCAAGGTCACGCGCCGTCGTCCCGGAGATGGCGGGGGAGCGGCTGCTAAGGCTTCGCGTGGCGCCGCTCGCGACGAGCGCGAGCCGCGCGAGGATCGCGGTGGCGAGGGCTCGGCCGACCAGGGTCAAAAGCGCCGTCGCCGTCGCCGTTCCCGCAAGCCGCGCCAGGATGGTGGCGAGGGCTCGACCCTGTCTTCGTCTGCACCACAACCGCCCGCCGGCGAATAACGCCCGCGAGCGGATTTAGCTCGCCTTGCCCCGAGCGCATCGGGGTATCATAGCGCTGAATCAACAACCCTCCCTGCGACCGAACGTAGGGAGGGTTGTGTCTTGAAGAGCCATCTGAACATATTGAGCCGTCTGCAGGGTGCCGGCGCCCTACCGTTTGCGGACGAATTGCTACCGTTTGCCGAGCGGGTGGCACGCGAGGCGCTCGAGGCATTGTCGCCAACACGATGTGCCGGCTGCGAGCGCGCCGGTGCGCTTATTTGCCAAGACTGCCTGGCTGCGCTCACGCTCATCGACCCACGTCATAGCTGCACCCGATGCGGCGCCCCGTTTGGGGATTTGCTGTGCACTGAATGTTCGGTCGAGGGCACGTCCTCGGCAATGTCGGAGGCGCTCGACCGCTGCCTGGCGTGCGCCGTCTACTCGCATCCGCTGCCGCGCATCATTAAAGCGTACAAGGATGCGGGCGAGCGGCGTCTGGCTCCGTATCTGGCGGAGCTGCTTTACGACACCGCCCTGCATGCCCAGGTCGTAGCGCCCGAACGCTTAGGAGGTGTGCTGTCCGGTGCGGATGCGGTGGTGTTTGTGCCTGCGACGGCGGCAGCGTTTCGGCGGCGTGGTTTTGATCATATGGAGGCTATTGCGCGCCCATTTTGCGAGCTGTCGGGTGTTCCCCTGCTCGATGCTCTCGTCAAGTACGGGCATGGCGACCAGCGCGAACTCGGTCGTGAGGAGCGCCGCGAGCGTGCCCAAGGCATGTACGAGACGGTTGAGGACGTGCACGGCCGCCGCCTGCTGCTGATCGATGACGTTATCACCACGGGCGCGACGATGGCCACGGCTTCGGCGGAACTCAAGCGCGCCGGCGCTGCGGCAGTCGATGGCATTGCTATCGCACGTGTTTGGTAGGGGTGGTTTTGTGGCAGTGAAGATTGAGCGGCGCAACGAGCCGACAGGCGAACAGCTAGCGGCTTCCGTAATCCTAACAGGTGCCTCGGCGCTTCGCATGATGCGCGCCGAGCGCCGGCAGATGGGCTATATCAGCTGGAAGGACCTTAATCCCGATGAAGAGCGCCGTGTGCTGCGCACGTCGTCGCCCTCGACCGAGGATATCTATCTTCCTGACTTGGTGCGAATTGGAGCCAAAAGTGGCGAGGTGCAGGAAGATCTGTGCTTGTTGGTGGGATCTGCGGCGCAGCGCCGCCGCATGCCTGGCGTAGGCTGGTCCGTGTGTTCCGGGTTGCCCGCCGGCTCGATTCTAGAGGTGGAACCGGGGGTGTACAGCCTATCTCCCGAGGCCCTTTGTGTTGCCGTTGCGCGTGAGGTCGGCTGCATCCAGGCGTTTGCCCTGGCCCAGGAGCTGTGCTCTAAGATTTCACTGAGCGACCGCGGGAAGTATCTGCCTCCCTACACCTCGCCTGTTACGAATAAACTTGCAAAGGACAAGGACCAGCCAGCAGACGTGGGCTACTTTGAAGTCGAGCCGGCGCTGACGCCCGATCGCCTGGCAGATTACCTTGCGGCATGCAAGGGGAATGTGGCCAAACAGCTGCAGCGTCTGTGTCCCTATCTTTCGGAAAACCTGCTCTCGCCCATGGAGTGCATCATGCTCGCCCTGTTTTCGCTTCCGTTTTCCTATGGCGGGTTTGCCTGCGGACCTTTTAAGACCGACTACAAGGTCGAGTTCGATGACCGTGCGCAGGCAATCTCGGGGATGCCTCATGCAGTTTGCGATGCGTATCAAGAGGCAGCCCGGTTTGACCTGGAATACAACGGTGAGCTGGGCCATTCCTCTCGGAGGGGACGTATCCATGATGAAAAGCGCAACACGGGCTTGATTACTATGGGAATCGAGGTCGCGACGGTCAACAACGAAATGCTCTGTGACATGGAAGCGATGGAAGCGCTCGCATGGCGCATCCACCAGCGTATGCGAAAGCGGTACCGGAATCGTGTCGATGCCCGCAGGAAGAAGCAAGAGGCGTTGCTTAACACGCTGCGGGCGTGTTTTGGGCTTAAGCCGGTCTAATTCACGTCGAAAATAGGGGGTTAATCATATGCCCTGGCCAAAATATGGCAAATATGAGTACTGTCACTAAATCAGTAACAGCAAAATCAAGGAATTTAGGACTCGGAGGCGTCATAAAGTAAGAAGATAATAAACAAATGTAGAATAACTAAGCATCAGGTTGGCGACACTGAGCGCAAAATCTGTCCGAGAGGCCAAAAATGCCTGTTACTAAATTGGTGACAGTACTCATATTTGCCATTTTTTGGCCACGGCACCCTAAGAAGGGTGTCCCGGAACTCACCGTAGGGGAGCTCCGGGCTTCACAGGGGCACGAATAGCCCACTCCGACCTGCGAAATCTGTACTCGCGATGCGAATGACGCCCCTAACCTTAAACTTTAGCTTGAACTTAGCTATAATGCGCTACGTTCCTACCAGGCTGTGGTTGCGGACGGACGAAATGCCCGCCCTAGTCCAAGACAGACGCGGTCAAAGGGATCCACGTAAGCGACCGCGTGCGCGCGGCGCGATCATGGCGCGTCCTAGATGTAAGCCGCACCGTCCGTTCTACTTTCTTTGGGGCAATACCGCCTCGCGGGCGAGCGGGCCAGTCGTGAAGGTGGCTGCGGCCTCCCGAGCAAACGCCCCGGTGCGCAAGTGTGGGGTCAAATACCAGGTCAGCTGGTGGGAACAACCTGATATTCCGCGCAACGCACGGATCGTATACGACACAGAAGGCAGGGTAGTGGACATGGTGAGGGGCAGCTTGATGCACGCGGCTCGGTTAGGTGCTGGGACCGCAGCGGTCATCGCCGTTTTGGGCCTGAGCGGATGCGCGTTCAACCCGCTGTCTACGTTCACGACTCCCACGATCGACCAGATCGAGTACGAGACCGTCACGCCGGCGGTGTCGGACGATGCCCTGGTCACTCCCGGAACCCTGACGGTCGCCCTCAATACTTCCGATGCGCCGCAGGCCATGCAGGACGCCGACGGCGAGCTCACGGGGTATGCGGTTGACGCCGCCCGCGCCCTCGCAAGCCGCATGGGCCTTAAGGTCGCCTTTGTCGATGCGTCCTCGGCAGGTTCCGCGCTCGGCGACAAAAAGGCTGATATCTTTATCGGCGAGATCAACTCCACGGACGGGGACGTTAGCTCGCTCGGCACCTGCCTGTACGATGCCGCTTCCGTGTTCGGTAAAACCAGCGATGGTGGGTCGCTAAGCGTTTCCACCGATACCCTTAACACGTCTACTCTGGGTGTCCAGATGTCCTCGGCCTCGCAGGAGGCGCTTGCTAAGCAGAGCATCGCCGCCAACCAAAAGACCTACTCCAACATCAACGAGTGCTTTGAGGCGCTCGAGTCCGGCGAGGTCGACTATGTGATCTGCGACTCCACGGCCGGCGGCTACCTTGCACGCCTGATGAGCGAGGTCTCCTATGCCGGTTCGCTCGAGGCGCCCTCGACGCTTGGTGTTGCGGGCCTCTCGTCCAATGACGAACTGTGCCGTGCCGTGAGCGATGCCCTCGACGGTATTACGGCCGACGGCACGCTCGAGGCGGTCCACTCTGTCTGGTATGGCAGGATGCCCTACGACCTCACCACTAAGACGGTTTCGGGCGCTAACGTGCAGCCGGGCGACTCTGAGTCCAGTGAGACCGCATCCTCCGGCAGCGAGTCCTCCGATTCCAACAATGAGACCGCATCCTCCGAGGACAAATCGTCCAGCCAGGAAGGCACCATCACCGACGACGACATTAACAAACTTAATAGCTAGTTATTGCTAGGGGTGGTGTCTCCTATACGTTGGAAAGGACGCCTCTTCACGGTTTCAACACGCACTGCCGGGTTTCCCCAATAGGGGAGCCCGGCTTTTTTATCCCTATAAAACCAGCAGGTCAAAGACATTTTTTAGGTGCAAAACCAAAGTCGCCGACGCCCTCCCATAGCGCACTTTGCCACAGAAAAGTGCGAGACTTCGGTATGCGGTATTAAGCAATCGTTATTCGGGTCTTTAGGAATCCGCGTGATTAAATGCACGGCAATGGGTACATAGCCAGTACAGTAAGTCCCCGAGGCAGATTGGAGCCACGTATGGATATCAAGGTTTCTGGACGCAAGACGACGGTAACCGATGCTCTGCGTGCGCATGTGGATGAGAAGATCGGCGAGGCACTCAAGGTTTTCGATATCGAGCCCATGACAGTCGACGTCGTGCTTCGTTATGAGAAGAACCCCTCGAACCCCAACCCGGCAATCGTCGAGGTCACGGTTCGTGTCCGCGGTTCGGTGATTCGCGTTGCCGAGCACGGTGCAGATATGTACGCCGCCATCGACCTCTCCGCCGATAAGGTCACTCGCCAGCTGCGCAAGTTCAAGACCAAGGTCGTGGACAACCGCCAGGGCGGTGCCAGCGCAGCGGATGTCGCACCGGTCGAGCGCGTCGAGGATCTGGCCGACCTGCTGCTGCCCGAGGAGGAGGACGACCTGCTCGTCCGCGAGAAGGTCATCGATGTCACCCCGATGACTGAGGAGCAGGCGCTGGTGCAGACCGATTTGCTCGGCCACGACTTCTACGTGTTCGAGAACGCGACGACTGGCCTCATCAATGTGGTGTATCACCGTAAGAATGGTGGATATGGCATCATCAAGCCCCGTATCGAAACACTTGACGAGTAAAATACGTTAACTTGCATGAGTTAACGGCTGGCGGCCATCCCATGCGGATGGCCGCCTTTTTTACGTAAGGAGTCGCTTTGATGGACAAGGCTGCATCTACCGGCCATTCTGACCGCTGCCGCATCGTCGTCGATACCTGCTGCGACTTTAGCCCCGAGGTCGCCGCGAACCTCGATGTCGATATCTTGGGCTTCCCCTTTATCATCGATGGCGAGGAGCGCACGGACGACATTTGGTCGAGCATGAGCCCTAAGGAGTTCTACGACCGCATGCGCGCCGGCGCCCGCGTGTCTACCTCGGCTGTGTCGCTCGGTCGCTATATCGAGTTCTTTACCGAGTGCGCCAAAGAGGGCACGCCCACGGTTTACCTGTGCTTTACCTCGGCGCTGTCGTCGAGCTACAACTCCGCGTGCCAGGCGGTGGACGCCGTGCGCGCCGAGTATCCCGATTTTGAGCTGTACGTGGTCGACAACGCTCTGCCCTGTGCGACCGGCGAGCTTTTGGCGCTTGAGGCCGTGCGCCAGCGTTCGGCGGGACTGACCGCCAAGCAGCTGGTCGACTGGGCAAACGAGGCCAAGACCTATGTCCACGGTTACTTTACGCTCGAGAGCTTTGACGCGCTGGCTGCCGGCGGCCGCATTCCGCCCGCGGCGGCACAGCTCACGGCAAAGCTCGACGTCAAACCCGAGCTGTCCTACGACCTGGCCGGCTCGCTGTCGCTGATCGGCGTCAACCGCGGTCGCAAGAAGGCGCTCAAGTCCATTCTCAAGTCGTTCCGCGAGAACTATGTGCCCGATCGCACCATGCCCATCGCCATTATGACGGCCGATGCCGAAAAGGACGGCGACTGGCTCGAAGCCGCCATCCGCAAGGAGGAGGGCTGCGCCGACGTCACGATCATTCGCAGCTCCGTGGGTCCCACCATCGGCTCGCACGTGGGCCCCGGCATGGTGGCCTGCGCGTTTTGGGGCAAGAACCGCGCCGACAAGGCGTCGCTTTCCGACCGCATCGCCCGCCGCGTGCGCGGTCAGTAGGCAAGTAACGCGGCCGTAATCGATCCCAACTCACAGCCCAAGCGCTGGCACCGAGTATTCAACCTGGTAACAACACCCAACCCAAAAGGAAAGGTTTCATGGCAAACAAGCTCTCCGTCGCATTTATCGGCACCGGAATCATGGGTGCCCCCATCGCCGGCCACATCCTGGATGCCGGCTATCCCGTCACGGTCAACAACCGTACCAAGTCCAAGGCCGCCGCGCTTATCGAGCGCGGTGCCGTCTGGGCCGATACGCCGGCAGATGCCGCGGCGAACGCCGACGTCGTCTTTACCATGGTGGGTTATCCCTCCGAGGTCGAGGAGCTCTACCTGGCGGGCGACGGTCTGCTCGCGTGCACTAAGCCCGGCGCGGTCCTGATCGACCTCACCACGAGCTCGCCCGAGCTGGCGCGCGACATTGCCGAGGCCGCCCAGGTTTCCGGCCGCATGGCGTTTGACTGCCCCGTCACCGGCGGCGAGTCGGGAGCTATCGCAGGCACGCTCACGGCTATCGTGGGCGCCACCGAGAACGACATTGCTCCGGTCCGCGATATCCTTTCCACCTTTGCGGCAACCATCTGCTGCTTCGACGGCGCCGGCAAGGGCCAGGCTGCCAAGCTCGCCAACCAGGTGTCGCTGGGTGCCTGCATGGTCGGCATGGCAGACGCCATGGCATTTGCCGAGCTGAGCGGCCTTGACCTGGAGAAGACCCGCCAGATGATCCTGGGCGGCACCGGCAAGTCCGGCGCTATGGAGAGCCTGGCGCCCAAGGCGCTCGACGGCGATTTCAAGCCCGGCTTTATGGTCGAGCACTTCATTAAGGATCTGCGCTTGGCGCTTGCCTACGCCGACGACCGCGAGCTTGCGCTGCCCGGCGCCGACGTGGCCTTTACGCTCTATGACATGCTCGACGCCATCGGTGGTGCCAAGCTGGGCACCCAGGCCGTCACGGTCCTCTATAAGGAGGAGGCCGACGCAATCGCCGCCGGTCTGGACTGGTCGCAGTATCGTCCCGAGGAGCACGGTGCCCACGAGGACGGCTGCGGTTGCGGCGAGCATGGCGACGACCACGAGTGCGGTTGCGGTCACCATCACGGCGAGGACCACGAGTGCTGCGGCGGCCACGGCCATGACGACGGCCACGAGTGCTGCTGCGGCCATCATCACGAGGAGTAGCGCCCATGAGCTGGACGTTCGTGGTGCTCGCGCTGGTGCTCTTTCTCTTTGCGATCTACATTGGCTTTTTGTGCGGCCAGTGGGCCTGCGAAAAGCGCGTGATCACCAAGCGCGACTACTGGATTGCCAACTTTGCAGGCGCGGCGGCAGTCGTCCTGCTGACCTGGGTGTTCTCACTGTTCCCGCTGGTGCAGTTTGCGCCGATCGGCTGGCTCGGCGGCTTTATCGCCGGCCTTAAGATGAGCTTTGGCGAGTCCGTCGGTCCGTGGCGCAAGCACGACGAGGTCTTTAACGTCAACAAGGCTCACCGCGCCGCCGCCGACGCGGGCGACGCCGAGGAACGCCGCCGTGCGCGTCGCAATGGCGCAGCCGACCGACAGCTCATCTCGGTCACCGATGACAGCAAGGGTGCTGGCAAGCACGCTAAGAAATAAGAAGAGGTAACTATGGCAGAAAACAAAGACGAACAGCTCACCGACGAGGAGCTGGCGCAGCTTCAGCTGGCAGAGGAGAACGAGAACGCCGTCGACCTCCTGGTCCAGGAGCTCGGCTGCCCCACGCGCCGCATCCGCCAGTTTGCCGCCCGCGTGCTGCACCTGCTTGCCGAGCGCGATCCGCAGCGCGTCGTGCCCTGCGTGCCCGCGCTGATCGAGGCGCTCGACCGCCCCGAGGCGCAGACCCGCTGGGAGGCCCTCGATGCCCTGACGGCGCTCGCCACCACCTGCCCCGAACAGCTGGGCGATGCCTTTGAGGGCGCCGAGACCGCGCTGTTCGACGAGATTTCCTCCACGCTGCGCTACGCTGCCTTCCGCCTGCTGTGCGTGTGGGGAGCCACGGGCGTCGAGCGTTCGCGCGAGGCTTGGCCCATCCTGGACGAGGCCATCCAGTGCTATCACGGCGACCTCGAGTATCGCGACATGCTCGGCTGCCTGTACGAGTTTAGCCAGGGCGAGATCGACGCCGAGGTTGCCGAGAAGCTCGCGCTGCGCCTTAAGTTCGACGCCGAGAACGGCAAGGGCAGCTATCTCAAGGCCCGTTCGAGCGAGATTTGCGAAATGCTTGTTAAACGTTTTGGCCTGGATCTCTCCAAAAAGAAGAAGCGTGCTAGCGTTAAAAAATCTGAGGCCGCCGAAGACGAGGAGTAACAGATTATGGCGCACGATGTAGTCCTGATTCCCGGTGACGGTATCGGTCCCGAGATTACGCAGGCCATGCGCCGCGTGGTCGAGGCCACCGGCGTCCAGATCAACTGGAACGTCCAGGAGGCCGGCGCCGGCGTCATGGACGAGTTTGGCACGCCGCTGCCCCAGCATGTGCTCGATGCGGTCGCCGAGACCAAGGTCGCCATCAAGGGCCCCATCACCACACCGGTCGGCACGGGCTTCCGCAGCGTCAACGTGGCCCTGCGCAAGCACTTCGACCTGTACGCCTGCGTGCGCCCCTGCCTGTCGCAGCCGGGCGACGGCTCGCGCTTCCGCGACGTCGACCTGGTTATCGTGCGCGAGAACACCGAGGACCTCTATGCCGGCATCGAGTTCGATGAGGGTGCCGCCGAGGTCGAGGAGCTTTCGCAGCTCGTCGAGCGTTCGGGCCAAAAGACCTTCGCCGCCGATTCCGCCATCTCGATCAAGCCGATCTCCATCGCCAAGAGCCGTCGCATTGTGGAGTATGCCTTTGAGTACGCCCGCCGCTGCGGCCGCAAAAAGGTGACGGCCGTGCACAAGGCCAACATCATGAAGGCGACCGACGGCCTGTTCCTGCGCGTGGCGCGCAAGGTGGCCGCCAGCTATCCCGATATCGAGTTCAACGACAAGATCGTCGACGCCACCTGCATGGGCCTAGTCCAAAACCCCAACGACTTCGATGTCCTGGTGCTGCCCAACCTGTACGGCGACATCGTGAGCGACCTGTGCGCCGGCCTGGTGGGCGGTCTGGGCATGGCACCCGGCTCCAACATCGGTGCCGACTGCGCAATCTTTGAGGCTACGCACGGCTCCGCGCCCGATATCGCTGGCCAGGATGTCGCCAACCCCACGGCCGAGATTCTCTCTGCTGCGATGATGCTCGATCACCTGGGCGAGAACGACGCCGCCAACCGCATTCGCGCCGCCGTCTCCGCCACGCTTGACGAGGGCGAGCAGGTTACCGGTGACGTGCGTCGTGCTCAGACCGGCTCCGTCGAGGGGGCCGTGGGCACGCAGGCCTTTGCCGATGCCGTTATCGCGCACCTGGCCTAAGGCACGCACGCTGCAAACGCCTAAATAGTACTTAAGTGTTTGCGTATAACCTAAGAATGAATACGCCCGGCGCCTCGTCGGGCGTATTCTATTGAAGACTATGTTTCCTAACAAGGAGTAACTGATATGGGTCTGATTCAAAAGAAGGACGAGAAGGACGAGATCGACGGCATCCAGATCATCGAGCGCGGCGAAGGCCCCGACGGTGACGAGGACGAGAAGATCGATCTGGTCGCCGGTACGTCTGCCGAGCACATTGCTGCTGGCACGACGGCCGAGGAAGAGGACGCCCGCCTGGAGGCTCAGATCGCCGCGGACGCCGCTGACGAGAATCTGATGCCCGAGGAGCAGGATGAGGACAACGACCCCGACGCGGATGACCACGCATCCAGGCACAAGAAGACGATGATTGCCGCCTTTGTGGTCGCAGTCGTGATCGCTGCTGTGGTCGGCTTCTTTATTGGCAATGGCGGCTTTGGTGGCAAGGGCGTCGGTTCGTCGACCCTGACCGAGGGCCAGCTCGATTCGACCGTGGCAAGCTATAGCTACAACGGCAAGAAGAGCGACATCACTGCGCGCGAGGCCATCGAGAGCCAGTACAGCCTCGATACCGTCAAGGATAGCAACGGCAACTACACCGCCCCCTCTGCCGACGTCATCCTGTCTTACGTGCGCAACAAGATTCTGCTCGATGCTGCCGAGGACGAGGGCATTACCGTCTCCTCTAAGGAGATGAAGAAGTACGCCGAGGATTCTATCGGCACCTCGGACTACGACACCATGGCCAAGCAGTATGGCGTGTCCAAGGACCAGGCCAAGCAGATCGTCCGCCAGTCCGCGACGCTGCAGAAGCTCTACAAGAAGAAGGTGGGCGATGCTTCCGCGAGCATGCCGACCGCTCCGACCGAGCCTTCTGACGGCAACGAGGACACCGCGAGCAAGGATTACGCCGATTACATCATCAACCTTGCCGGTGACGAGTGGGATAGCTCGAAGGGCACCTGGAAGGACGAGAACAGCACCTACGCTAAGGCCTTCGCTAACGATGCCTTTACCGCCGATAGTGCCACCTATAAGCAGGCCATGACCGCCTATTACACCGCCTATCAGCAGTACTCCTCGCAGGCCTCGAGCGCCAGCTCCAAGTGGACCGAGTATGCCAACGGCCTGTACGCCAAGGCCAACATCAGCATCTACGGCCTGTTTGCTTAAAGGTTGCCCGAGCTTTCGAGCACGAAGTCGAAATATCTGATTGAGCCCGCTAGAACGCATCGTTCTGGCGGGCTTTTTGCGTTGAGGGCGTGATTGGCGGCTTAATTATGGCTATTCATCTTTAAGTCCAAAGAGGTTATCGGCTTCATCGTCAGGCATATATTCCAGCACATCGCCCGGTTGGCAGTCGAGAGCCCGGCATATCGCGTCAAGAGTTGAAAAGCGCACGGCAGAAACCTTGCCCGTCTTGATACGCGACATATTGACCTGGGAGATACCCACGCGTTCCGCAAGCTCTTTGGATGAAATCTTGCGTTCGGCAAGCATGCGGTCGAGCCGCAGAATAATCATGGATTCCCCCTAGAGCAACTCGTCATCTTGTTTTTGCAGGATACACCCGTACTGGAAGACGCTGGCAATCAGGCTAATAATCAGGCCTGCAAAGACCATAGAGAGGTCGAGGTGCTGGCCACCAAGCGCATCCGTAAAGTTGCCGCCAAATCCTGAGAGTATCAGCCCCGTGACTATGGCACCAAGAAGCTTCACAGCAACGCCGCCAATAAGGAACAAATGTCCTACTTGACGTAGTATGCGGATGCATTCGAGGTCAAAGGGCCTGCCCGCCTTTTCAATGGCGGAGAAAAACCTGTATGCGCTTAGCGCGATGGCAAGCGCGAGGCATGCCATCATGCCGCTCCCTATGGCAGTATGACCGTCGTGCGCGACAAGCATAAGAGGAGTCTGTTCATTGGTGCCGACGAGAGCGAGAATTGGCCCTTCGCTAGCCTCAAGCTCTACGGATTGGAGACAGAACCCTTGGGAGAGGCTAGGCAATATGAGTAGATCGTAGATTGCAATGACTGCGAGGAGTCCCAGAGCGAGCGCCACGGCGGTGCAGATTGTGGCCCATTTGCAGTAGCGAGTGAGCTTCCTCAGATTGGCTATTGCCTGTTCACGGTTGATGGCTTCATTCGATTTGGATACGTTCCAGCGGATCATAGCTCCTCCAACCAATGTCTTGGATGATACTTGTATCTTATATCATACTTAATGATAAACGATAAACAATTACAGATTAGAGTAAGAGTAAGTAATGTTTGTGAGACGAATAGCGAGAGCTTGTGGCATATTTAGGGAGTGAGAGTTTGGCACGTGGGGGATGGACGAGTATTGAAATATCCTGCAACCGCGCAAGTGCTTCATCGGGTCTCCCTAATTCATATGGGAAAACGGCTGCAAACGATTGCAAATAACCGTTGAACGGTCGAAAACTACCGTTCACCGATAATATCGAAACTGGTTCTAACTGGTATTAAGTCAAAAAGACCAATTCACAAATCTTCACAATGACCTGCATTTTTTCTACACGCCATTTTTAGCCACCCTGCGTTGTTTAGACACGAAAAAGTTCCGATCTTTCGTCAAATCATTTCGAAACGGTTTCAAAACCGCAGGTAGAAGTGTTAATGAGCGGTAAACGGTCGATTTTTCGCCGTGAACGGTGCAAAAACGTTTTACTGTATGAATCAACGAAAGCAACCTCTTCTGTGGTGATATAGTGACAACAACACGTCACGTGGTTACTACCAGTTGAGAGACCACTGGTTCTCAAAGAACGCTTTCCAAGAAGCTTTAAGGGCGATTGCCCGTTGGCTTCCGAACATCATCGGACTCAGATCGCACACACCTTCGGAAGGGAAATTTGAATGGTTGGCTTTATTCTTACCGGTCATGGACAGTTCGCACCCGGCCTCGCAAGCGCTATCGCTATGGTCGCTGGCGACCAGCCCGCTTTTACCGTCGTTCCTTTTGAGGGCGACCAGGCTGCTTCCTACGGTGAGGATCTCCGCGCCGCTATTACCGCCATGCGCGAGGAGTGCGATGGCGTGCTCGTCTTTACCGACCTGCTTGGTGGTACCCCGTTCAACCAGGCAATGATGATTGCCCAGGATGTCGACAACGTCGAGATTCTGACTGGAACTAACCTTCCCATGGTTATTGAGCTTCTGTTCCTCCGCGGCAACGCCACGCTCGCCGAGCTTGGCGAGCAGGCCGTGACCGTTGGCCAGACGGGCATCACCGCCCAGACGGTCGCTTCCGTCGCTGGTGCCGAGGAAGAGGATATCTTCGGCGACGAGGACGGCATCTAATGGCCGATTTCGGAGCCAGTGTTCTGAGTTCCTCGGTCGCTCTTTTGGGCCTGCTTGTCATCATGGGCTTGATTTACACCATCTGGTCGCAAATCAACATGAAGAAGAAGCAGAAGTACTTCAAGGAGCTGCACACGGAGCTCAAGCCGGGTCAGGAGGTTCTTTTCGCCGGCGGTATCTACGGAACCGTCAAAGGCATCGAAGGCGAAAAGGTCCAGATCAAAGTCCGATCCGGTGCCGTCGTAGATGTTTCGCGTTACGCGATTCAGGAGATCAAGTAACTGTCGTCAGCAAATAACGAAAGGAAGCTGATCAACATGGCAGAACCCAACATTCTTCTTACCCGCATCGATAACCGACTGGTTCATGGTCAGGTTGCCACCCAGTGGAACTCCACCCTGGGCTCCAACCTCATCCTCGTCGCCAACGACGACGTGTCGAACAACACCATGCGCCAGAACCTCATGAAGATGGCCGCTCCCACCGGCGTTGCTACGCGTTTCTTCTCCCTGCAGAAGACCATCGACGTCATCGGCAAGGCGAGCCCGCGCCAGAAGATCTTCATCGTGGCCGAAACACCGGAAGACGTGCTTACGCTCGTCAAGGGCGGTGTGCCTATAAAGAAGGTAAACATCGGCAACATGCACATGTCGGAAGGAAAGCGCCAAGTCGCCACCTCCGTCGCAGTTAACGACGAGGATGTCGCTGCGTTTAAAGAGCTGCAGGAATTGGGGGTGGAGTTGGAGATCAGGCGCGTTCCGAGCACGCCTGTTGAGGACACGAGCAAGCTCTTCTCGTAATCCTCATGATCCACGTTGTCAGGAGTGAAACCCTGACATTCTGTACGTGTTATCCAAAGTGCGTACATACATTTTGAAAGGAGGAGCAAGATGGAATACTCGATCATCCAGGTCGCTCTGGTCTTCGTCGTCACGTTCATCGCGGCAATCGACCAGTTCAACTTCCTCGAGTCTCTCTATCAGCCCATCGTCACCGGCGCCGTCATCGGTCTTATCCTTGGCGACCTCAACACCGGTCTTCTCGTGGGTGGTACTTATCAGCTCATGACGATCGGCAACATGCCGATCGGAGGCGCTCAGCCGCCTAACGCCGTCATTGGCGGCATCATGGCAGCCATTCTCGCTATCGCCACGGGCCTCGAGCCCAACGCGGCAGTCGGCCTTGCCATTCCGTTCGCTCTGCTTGGTCAGCTCGGCGTTACCCTGGTCTTCACGCTTATGTCGCCGCTCATGTCCTCCGCGGACAACATGGCTCACAACGCTGACACCAAGGGTATCGAGCGTCTGAACTACTTCGCCATGGCTCTGCTCGGCCTGATCTTCGCCGTCGTCGTCACCCTGTTCTTCATCGCTGGCGCCACCATCGGTCAGACCATCGCTTCCGCCATCCCGACTTGGCTGCAGACCGGTCTCTCCGCTGCAGGCGGCATGATGCGCTTCGTCGGCTTCGCCGTCCTGCTCAAGGTTATGATGAACCGCGATATGTGGGGCTTCTTCCTCATGGGCTTTGGCCTCGCGCTCATCACCGTTGCCAACGATTCTCTGGCAACCCCTGCTCTGCTCATCCTCGCTCTCATCGGCTTCGGCATCGCCTTCTGGGACTTCCAGCAGCAGACCGAGCTGAAGGGTGCAGCTGTTTCTGACGGAGGTGACTTCGAAGATGGCATCTAATGAGTATGTGATCCCGGAGCACTACGAGGATCTCACTCCTGCTCCGCAGCTCGACCAGAAGACCCTCAACAAGATGGCTTGGCGCTCCTGCTTCCTGCAGGCCTCGTTCAACTACGAGCGTATGCAGGCCGCCGGTTGGCTCTACTCCATCATCCCCGGTCTGGAGAAGATCCACACCAACAAGAACGACCTCGCGGCTTCCATGAGCCACAACCTGGAGTTCTTCAACACTCACCCGTTCCTCGTCACCTTTGTTATGGGTATCGTGCTTTCGCTCGAGCAGAACAAGGTTGACATCCCCACGATCCGCGCCGTCCGCGTCGCCGCAATGGGCCCGCTCGGTGGTATCGGTGACGCCCTGTTCTGGCTGACGCTCGTGCCTATCACGGCCGGCATCACCTCCAACATGGCTATCAACGGTAACGCCGCTGCGCCGCTGATCTTCCTGGTGATCTTCAACGTCGTCCAGTTCGCTCTGCGCTTCTGGCTCATGAACTGGTCCTACAAGCTTGGCACTAGCGCTATTGACGCTCTGACCGCCAACATGCAGGCCTTTACGCGTGCCGCTTCCATCATGGGCGTCTTCGTCGTCGGTTGCCTGGTCGTCACCATGGGTGGCACCCAGATCAACCTCCAGATCCCCAACGGCACCACCCGTGGCCTCTCCGCTACTACCGTGATCGTCTCCGAGAAGGAGGCCGAGAACTTCACCGGTATGGAGGGCATCGATACCGAGACCGCTGAGGCCGGTACCATCGCCATGACCGATGAGGACGGCAACGCTCTTACCGCTTCCGATGCCGACGGCAACGCTGTCGAGTGCGGCGTCACCGATCTGGGCAACGGCATGGAGTCCGTTACCTACGGCACCGTCACCGAGGATCCGGTCAACTTCTCTGTTGCCGACACCCTCAACACCATCGTCCCGAAGCTCGTCCCGCTTATGCTTACGCTGCTGCTTTACTACATGTTCGCTAAGCACAGCTGGACCCCGACCAAGGGCATTCTGCTGCTCTTCGTCCTGGGCATCCTGGGCGCTGGCCCGCTTGGTCTCTGGCCGAGCATCTGGTAAGGCTCTAGCTTGAGGGGTGTGTCCCTACGCGGCTCACACCCCGACCCCTTAAGCCATGTGTATGTTAAAAGCCGCGTGCTCGAAAGAGCGCGCGGCTTTTGTTTTCTTGATGATTCGGGTGTTGCGGACTGATAATGCTTAACACCCTAGGTAGTTAGCCGAATTCGAGCAAAAGGGAGGATAGGATGGCGATCGGAGCGCGTAAGCAACCGCTGTACGATCAGCTGGTCGATATTCTGACCGAAAAGATTGACCATGAATATCGCGCCGGTGACATGATTCCTTCCGAGCGCGAACTTTCGGAGCGCTATGGTCTCTCGCGCACTACGGTACGCCTGGCTCTGCAGGAACTGGAGCGTTTAGGACTGGTGGTTCGGCAGCACGGTCGCGGTACCTTTGTGACCGACCGTTCGGCAAAGGCAACCAATCTTATGCAGTCCTACAGCTTTACCGAGCAGATGCGCGCGATGGGTCGCGACCCCGAGACCACGATTCTCGATTTTTGCGAGATGGAGGCCGATAAGAATCTGGCCGAGCATATGGGATTACGTATCGGTGATCGCATTTTTAAGCTCAAGCGCCTTCGTTCTGCCGACAACATGCCCATGATGGTCGAACGCAGCTATCTACCGGTTCGTCAATTTCTGTCCCTAAAGCGACCGCTGCTGGAGCGCAAGCCGCTTTACGATGTGATTGAGCAAGACTTTCAGCAAAAGATACGCGTGGCCGAAGAGGAGTTCTATGCGAGCATAGCCCGTCCCACCGACGCCCACCTTTTGGGAATTGTCGAGGGCTCGCCTGTGCTCGATTTGGTCAGGACTACGTATAACGAGTCAAACGAGGTTGTGGAGTATACACTCTCGGTTGCTCGTGCCGATCAGTTTAAATACAAGGTTTACCACCAGCGTAGCAACTAGTGTCCGCATCGTTTCCATATGGTGATTCTTTGCATTTAACTGGTTACTACCAGATAACCAACTGAAGTGTATAATTGCACGTCAGATGATTACTTCTAGAGAGAGGTATTAGAAATGTTCGAGAAGAGTGTCGAGGAGCTCACCGAGCTCGGCGCCCAGATCACCACGGCCGAGATTGCTCAGCAGCCCGAGCTTTGGCGTGATACGCTCAACATCTATCGCGAGAACAAGGAGGCCATCGAGGCCTTCCTGGCCGAGGCTCGCGCTATGGGCGAGGGCCGTCTGTCCGTTGTCTTCACCGGTGCCGGTACGTCCGACTACGTTGGCGATACCTGCGCCCCGTACCTGCGTCACGCTGGCAACACTGATCTCTACGACTTTAAGCCCATCGCCACGACCGACATCGTGAGCGCTCCGCGCGACTTCCTGCGCGCCGAGGATCCCACGCTCGTGGTTTCCTTTGCCCGCTCTGGCAACAGCCCCGAGAGTCTTGCTGCCGTTGCCGTTGCCAAGGAGCTCGTCCACAACGTCAAGTTCCTCAACATCACCTGCGCTCCCGAGGGCAAGCTCGCCGTCGAGTCTGCCGATGATCCCAACGCGCTGACGCTGCTCATCCCGCGCGCCAACGACAAGGGCTTCGCCATGACCGGTTCCTACACCTGCATGACCCTGCTCTCTACCCTCATCTTTGACGAGGCTTCCGACGAGCAGAAGGCCGAGTGGGTCGAGACCATCGCCAAGATGGGCGAGGAGGTCATCGCTCGCGAGTCCGAGGTTGCCGATTACCTGGCTGGCGACTTCAACCGCGTGACCTACTTGGGTTCCGGCTCCTTCGGTGGCCTTGCCCAGGAGAGCCAGCTCAAGATCCTCGAGCTCGCTCACGGTCTGGTCGCTACTTCCTACGACACCTCTATGGGTTATCGTCACGGACCCAAGTCCTTCGTCGACGACAAGACCCTCGTGTTCGTGTTCGTCAACAACGATGCCTACACCCGTCAGTACGATATCGACATCCTCAACGAGATCGGTGGCGACAAGATCGCTCAGCACACCGTTGCCGTTCAGCAGGATGGCGCTACCGTCTACGAGGGCGAGTCCTTCACCTTTAAGGGCTATGAGGCACTCCCCGAGGGCTACCTTGCCCTGCCGTTCGTGATGTTTGCCCAGGCCATCAGCCTGCTCAACTCCGTGCGCGTGGGCAACACGCCCGATACGCCGAGCCCCACCGGCACGGTCAATCGCGTGGTTAAGGGCGTGACGATTCACCCCTTCACCGCTTAATCGCGTCCCCCCTGTAAGGGCGCCCGTCCGCTCATAACGGCGGGCGGGCGCTTTTTGTTTTCACTTGGACCGGGTATAAGCATCACCACAGTCAACTGCTTTAGAAGCAAGGAGTGCATATGAGCACGTACGCAATTAAGGCTGACAAGTTCTTCTTGCCGGCAGGTCCGCAGCTGGGCGGCTATCTTATGGTCGAGGATGGCGTCTTTGGCGCCTGGCAGGCCGACGAGCCCTCTTGCGAGATCAAGGACTACACGGGATCGTGGATCGCACCGGGTATGGTCGATACCCACATCCATGGCTTCTACAACCACTCAACTACCGATAACGACCCCGAGGGTATCGATATCAGCTCGACTGAGCTCGCCCGTCGCGGTACCACCAGCTGGCTACCCACGACGTTCACCGATGGCGTCGAGCAGATCAAGGACGCCTGCGCCGCCATCGCTCAGGCGGACGAGGGTCGCGGCCCCGACTTCTGCGGTGCTCGCATTCAGGGCATCTACCTGGAGGGCCCCTTCTTTACCATGAAGCACGTGGGCGCGCAGAACCCCGCTTATCTTATCGATCCCTCCGAGGAGGTCTTTGATCAGTGGCAGGAGGCTGCGGGCGGTCGCATCGTTAAGAGCGCCATGGCGGCCGAGCGCGACGGTGCCGCTGCTTATGCGGCTGCTCTGAACGCCAAGGGTGTGGTGACCAGCATCGGTCACTCCGACGCCACCTACGATGAGTGCATCGCCGCCATCAACGCCGGTGCCAGCTGCTTTACGCATACCTATAACGGCCAGCGCGGGCTGCATCACCGTGAGCCCGGTGTCGTGGGTGCTGCTATGTCCACGTCCGAGACCTACGCCGAGATCATCTGTGACGGCAAGCACGTAAACCCTGCCGCCATCAAGGCGCTGCTGCAGGCCAAGGGCTGGCAGCACACGGTACTCATCACCGACTGCCTGGGCTGCGGCGGCATGCCCGAGGGCAGCTACACCAGCGGCGGCATGGACGTCATCATGAAGGACAACCTGTGCTGGCTCGCCGATGGCAAGAGCATTGCCGGTTCGGTGCTCACGCTTGCCCAGGGCGTCAAGAACATCGTCGACTGGGGCATCGCCAGCGCCGATATCGCCATTCGTATGGCAACCGAGGTGCCGGCACGCTCCGCGCACATCGAGGATAAGTGCGGCAGCATCATGCCGGGTCGCGACGCCGACTTTGTCGTGTTCGACCATGAGCTCACCCTCGTCGAGACGTATGTTGGCGGCCAGAGCGTCGGCAACGCCTTTACCGAGTAACGAAAGAAAAAGACGGCGGGCCCGAATCTGCTCGGACCCGCCGTACGGGTTAAACGCTCAAAAGCACCTTTACAGTTACAGCTTGCTAGCGATTTTCTTTGCCGTACGCTTAACGCCAGCCACCAGGCCTCCTGCAGGATGCTCCTTCTCGTATGCTAGGCGCTTCTCGCGCTTGGCGTACTCTTCGACGATGATGTCTCCATACTCGTCTTCGATCTTGTCGAAGAAGTCGACGGCACCCTTAATTTCCTCAGCGGTCGGGTGCCCCTTTTGGACACCGCCGGTGAGTTTGAACGGCCCCCACGTATCAAAGCCGGGGCAGCCGTAGACACCCATAAAGATGGCCTGCCTCATGCGGCAGATGCCATCGATATCCTTGCCGTACCACTTGTTTTTGCCACCGTAGGTCATAAGGCCAAACACCTTGTCCTGCGGCTGCAACACGTTAGTGAGCACGCGTGCCATGTCCTTGTCGATCTCGGAGTAATAGATGCCCGTGGCGACACCAATCAGATGGTATTCGTGCAGGTTGGGATACTCGTTTTTGCCGAGTGTTTTCACGTCGAGGGTATCGATTTCGGGGTGCGCCTCGACGATGGCGTCCACGAGCTTTTTCGTATTGCCGTGGTGGCGTGAGGCATAAAGAATGATGGTTCGCATAAGAAGGCCTTTCAGCTGTAATTGCATCAATGTCTGTATGGTACCCCGTTACATGGCCGGGATACCGGACGCATCGATGAGCGTGCGGGTTTGTTCTATGGTTAGGATTGAAACGGGCGCTTGCGTGAAATAAAGCAGTTGTTCGAAAGGATGGGTAATGGAATACGCTCTCTCCAACGATTCGATTTCTATTAAGGTTTCCACGGCTGGTGGCTCGTTTACCTCGATTGAGGCCGGAGGTCGCGAGTACTTGTGGCAGGGTGATCCCACCGTGTGGTCCGGCCAGGCGCCGATTTGCTTCCCGATTTGCGGAGGCTTGCGCGACAACAGCGCCATGACGTTTGCCGGGCATCATGTAAAGCTCGCTCGCCACGGCTTTGCGCGCAAGCAGGAGTGGAAGCTGCTGAGCCAAGGCGAGAACGAGTTGGCTATGTGCCTGGCTTCGGAGGATAACGCCGCGCTGCTGAGCGATTATCCGTATCCGTTTAGGCTCGTCGCCCGCTATACGCTCGAGGACGCCGCCGTGCGTGTCTCCTATGAGGTTACCAACGAGGGCACCGAGGACATGCCGTTCTTTATCGGTGGGCATCCCGGCTTTAGGTGCCCGCTCGATGAGGGCGAGGCCTATACGGACTACGAGTTGCGCTTTGAGAAAGAAGAGGCTGCAGAGCTTTGCACCGCTGTCCCTTCGACTGGCTTGATTGACGTGGACAAGCGCTCCAAGAACCCCATGGTGGGAAAGACGCTGCCCCTGTCGCACGAGCTCTTCGATTTTGCGGAGACCATCTTTGACGTGCTCGAGAGCCGCCAGGTCACGCTTTCCAAAAAGGGCGAGGACAAGGGCGTTCGCCTGAGCTTTGAGGGCTTCCCATATCTCATTGTGTGGAGCAAGCCCGAGGGCGATTTTGTGGCAGTTGAGCCTTGGGGCGGCCTTTCGACCTGCTCCGATGAGGACGACGTGCTTGAGCATAAGCGTGGCTGCCTTGTCGCCAAGCCCAAGGAGACCATCGTTCGCTCGTTCACGATTGAGATTCTGTAATTCCGTTTTGTCGACTCGTATCGCGAGGCACAAGGAGCCTGCGAGATAAGGAGCTAAAAATGATCCTCACCGTTACGATGAACCCGTCCGTCGATACACGCTATCAGCTCGATGAGCTCATTATCGACGACGTTAACCGTGTGACGCCCGAAAAGACCGCCGGCGGCAAGGGCCTCAACGTGGCCCGTGTTCTGGGTCAGCTGGGCGACGACGTTGTGGCAACCGGTTTGCTCGGCGGCCACATGGGCGCCTACATGGCCGAGCTCATGGATGCCAACGGCATTAAGAATGATTTTGTACCCATCAAGGGCGAGACTCGTATTTGCCTTAACATTCTCCACGCCGGCAACCAGACCGAGCTACTCGAGAGCGGCCCGACGATTGCCCCCGAGGAGCTCGATGCCTTTACCGCCAAGTTCGCCGAGCTTGCGAGCAAGGCCGCTGTCGTTACCATCTCGGGTTCGCTGCCCCGTGGTGTTGAGGCGGGCTACTACGCCAAGATCACGGGTATTGCCGAGAACGCCGGTGCCAAGGTGCTGCTCGATACCTCGGGTGCTTCGCTCGAGGCCGCCCTTAAGTCCGAAATTAAGCCCGAGCTGGTCAAGCCTAACCTGACCGAGATTAACGGCCTTCTGGGCACGAGCTTTACCACCGACGATGTGGACGAGCTCCGCGCCGCGCTCGCCTCTGATGCCCGCTTCTCCGATATCCCCTGGGTCGTCGTGTCCATGGGCGCTGCCGGCTCCGTGGGCTTCCATAATGGCCGTGCATTCCGCGCCAAGACCCCCGATATCCCCGCCGTTAACGCTACGGGCTCTGGCGATTCGACCATTGCCGGCTTCGCACATGCGATTGCTGCTGGCGCGGATGACGAGACGGTGCTGCGTACCGCCAACACCTGCGGCAAGCTCAATGCCATGGATCCCATGACCGGCCATCTGGTCATGGACCGTTGGGACGAGGTCTACAACGGCGTTGTCGTGACCGAGCTGTAAAAGCCTGGGCGTCGGCCCCGGCATTGCTTGCTAGCTCATGTCGACGACAAGTGCGGTAGCATTATGCTGGGGCGCGACGCCGAGTTTGTCGTGTTCAATCCCGACCTTACCCTGGTCGAGACGTATGTGGGTGGCAACAGCGTCGGTAATGCATTTACCGAGTAGCTGCCAAATAAACGATCCGAGAGGGGATTTAGATGATTTACGGTGCATTGGGCGATATCGAGGAATACCGCGGAATGCTCAAGGGCCTCGACGTGCTGATCGACTGGCTCGAGGAGAACGACCCGGCACAGCTCGAGGTCGGCAGCCATCCGATTTTGGGTGAGAAGGTCTTTGCGAACGTCATGTCTCCCACGACGCGTCCCGAGGCTGAGGCTCACTATGAGACGCATCAGCGCTATCACGACCTGCAGATCGACGTCGAGGGTCGCGAGGCCTTCAAGGTCGCTACGGGCAGCCTGACACTGGTCCAGGAGTTTGACGAGAAGGACGACTATGATCTGGTCGATTCCGACGCCTCGATCGCCGGCGATCTTGCCGACGACAAATTCGCGCTGTTCGTTGCCGGCGAGCCCCACATGCCCACGCTCGAGTTCCCGGGCGATGGCGCACAGCCGGTCAAGAAGATCTGCTTTAAGCTGCTTGCAGATGCTTACTGGGAGGAGTAGCGAGCCGCTCGGCTGAGCTGTTCGTCTGATGGCGTGATTCCCCTAGGGGAATCACGCCACGACCCCGCCAAGCGTGTTTTCCCTAGGGGAATCACGTTTGGCGGGGTTTTCGGTTTTTGAATAGGGAAGCCTCATTTATTTGCGAAGAACATCGGCTAGCCGCAGGATTGAAATCATCGACCGATAAGTGAGTTCCACTTTTTCGCCCGCAAGCAGTCGTTTCGAGCCAATCTCATCTAGCCCCACAAGCCGAGAAAACAGCGGGCCGCTCATCGTGCCCTCGTCAATTGATTCCCTTATGGTCTTCAAAACGTCCGTATCATGAAGCGATGCCGAGCTGTAGGGGGCAACACGAGCGGAACTCTCAATTAACGACGAGACAAAAGGATGGAGATGCTTTGGACATAGTCCATCAAACACCACATCCCCATTGTCGTTCGAGCCGACCAGGCGCCAAGTATAATGATCGACCCAGTCATCTCCGTCATATATGGCGTTCATGAACAACTTCCCGTCTAGAGAGAGAAACCTATTTGGACATCGGGGCGCAAGACCGCAATCCATATCGGGCCTGCAGCAGCTCCAACCCAACGCACCACATAGGTTCCCTTTCGTACATGTGTATCAATCTGCCCCGAAATGCCGGTGAATGCAATTCCAGACCCGTTTGTCGGATAGCAATCGACGTATTTTTGGTTTCCGCTCACAACCTTGTATAGATATATCGTTCCAGCAAAAGAAAACCCTTAGTTCTTTTCATCTATATCCCCAATGTCTCTCGACATTTGTATATTGTGACCATTTTAGATCTATATGGCCAATTCGAGCCCTCACCATGGCAATTGTTGCAGCTGGGTTTCTTTTCATTAAAATTTCACTTTGGTAAATCCCCGCCCCTAAGCATTAAACCCGAAGTCCACCGAGTGGGCCGCTGTTGACGTGGCGATGCTTGGATTGGCGCGCACGCACTCAAAATCGGCAACAAAAAAGCCGCCCGAAGGCGGCTATCTTGTTCAATGGAGCCAGCGACCGGGCTCGAACCGGTGACCCCCGCTTTACGAGAGCGGTGCTCTACCAACTGAGCTACGCTGGCGGCCATGTGGTGACGCAACTGAGGCGTCAACGGCTGTCTATGATACGGGACATCGCAAATCCGCGCAAGGGTTCTGGCAGCTTTTCTCACTTTTCATGCACTAATATTGAAGGCGTGATGTCTGCGACGCCTCTTTGGTGCTTGACCTGCTGTCGAGTCAGCTGCCGGCATCCTGTTCGTATGGATGCCGAACGAAACGAGGCGGCGATGGCCCAGCCCAAGATTCTCCTTACGCGTATCGATGATCGCTTTATCTATGGGCAAGATGTTGAGCTGTGGAACGAAGTCGCAGGCACTAACCTTGTCCTGGTCGTCAACGACGAGATTGCGGCTGATTCGCGCAAGTGGGCGCCTATGAGGGTCGCGGCGCCCGAGGGCGTGTGGACGCGGTTTTTCTCGGTGCAAAGGACCATCGACATCATTCATACCGCAACGCCGCGCCAATTGATCTTGATTATGGTTGCCTCGCCTGTCGACGCGCTGGCTCTGGTTAAGGGCGGGGTGCCCATCACCAAGATCAGCGTCGGCCATATGCGTGCGGGGGAGGGCAAGCGTTCCGTGACGCCTGCAGTCGCCATAGACGATGCGGACGTTGCCGCCTTCAAAGAGCTGCAAGAGCTCGGCATAGAGCTGGAAATCCGCCATCTCCCCAGCTCCGACCCCAATCCCATCGAGAACCTGCTCGCGTGATTCCCTGGGGACGGAGGAAAACGGATCGTATTTTCCCGTGGAGGAGCGGCGAGATGCCCTCGGCCAGGAATTGGGGCCATCTACTACTTTTGGTCGCTTACCTCGAACAACGATGAAAATCTCAATATTAAAACCGCAGGTAGCGAACGTGCGATTTTTGAAAATAGGGGCGTATGGTCAGGGGTGCGGGAGTAAAAGTAGTAGATGGGCGCAATCTGTAGCGCGCCGATTTCAGGCATGTTGGCGCATGTGTCGGAGCTATGAAAAGAGTGTCCCTTTCGACTAGTCTTTTAGAACGTCAATGACTGCACCACAGCTTAAGCCGTTCGCAAAAACGGCTCCTAAATCTGTTTCGTTAATTGAATTGCGTAAATATGGTTAATCAGATAACCGAAATTTGGTTAAATGTAAACTGTAAATTTGGTTAAACGCGTTGGTAGCATGGTGATAAATATGCCAAAAAAGTACTACACCAGAATTGTCGAAAATGAGCTCGACCAGCTGCTGGGCATATTCGGTGCCGTTCTTATCGAAGGACCGAAATGGTGTGGAAAGACGACCACGGCCGAGACCCGTGCGGCGTCTAGGCTCCTTCTCATGGACCCGTCCCGCAACTTCGAGAATCGCTTACGCGCCGAGACGGATCCGGCTCTTGCCGTTTCCGGCGAGGTGCCGCGGCTGATTGACGAGTGGCAGGAGGTTCCGAAACTTTGGGACGCGGCACGGTTTGAGTGCGACAACCGCGGCGGCGAGCCTGGTCAGTTCATATTTACGGGATCGGCAACACCGCGAGACGACGAACGTCCGATGCACAGTGGCGCTGGAAGATTCGCCAAACTGCGCATGGACACCATGACGCTTTTCGAACTCGGGAAATCCAGCGGTGCGGTTAAGCTATCGGGCATTATTTCTGGCGAAAAGTTCAATGGAGCTTTCGGGTCGTTGGACTCTGCCTCGATTGCCGAGTGCGTTGTTCGTGGCGGTTGGCCTGCAGCGGCTGGACGCGATACGCGGGCTGCGTCCGCGATGGCAAAACGCTACATCGGCATAGTCGCCGAAGAAGATTTATCTCGTGTTGATGGCTCTCGCCGCGACCCTGAGAAGGTCAAAGCCGTCATCGAATCGCTTGCGCGAAATGAATCCACTTTGGCGACACTCAAGACGCTCGTAGCCGATCTTGGCGGAGAGGTGTCGAGACAGACGGCGGCATCATATATATCTCTTCTTGCTCGGGTTAGTTTCGTTCGCGATATTCCCGCGTGGAACCCTGCAATGAGATCTCCGGTGCATTTAAGAGACTCAAAGAAGCATCACCTCGCCGACCCGTCGCTGGCGGCCGCCGCACTCGGGGCGACCCCGGAGACACTACTGCTAGATTTCAAGACGCTCGGACTGCTTTTTGAATCGCTGGCGCTTCATGATTTGTGGGTTTATGCGCGAGCAAACGGAATGGGCCTCTATCACTATCATGATTCTCGCGATCTAGAAGTCGATGCGGTCATTGCGGCTCCCGGCGGAACGTGGATTCCGGTCGAAGTTAAACTCAGCTCTGCTCAAATCGAAGAGGCGTCTGACAGCCTTGTTGCTGTCGAGAAGCGCATGGTTGCCGCCGGAAACAACCCGCCGGTTTCGAAAGTCGTGATCATCGGGTTTGGTTCGCAAGCCTATGTTACCGAGCGTGGCGTCCAAGTTGTTCCGCTGGATGTTCTCGCGCCGTAACGCGACGGTCGAAGCGGGACGGACGCCACCATTGCGCGCGAGGACACGGCATCATCGATGATGCGGCGGCCACATTCGGCAAAGAGTGTCCCCAACGACTAGTCGTTTAGGAACGCCCCCAATGACTAGGTAGAAAAACGCCCGTCGGCGGTGGTGCCGGCGGGCGCTGCTGTGCGATATGTCGCGTTGCGGGCTTAGTGCCTCATAAAGTGGTATTCGATCACATTGCTGTAGGGATGGCCCGGGCCCACAATGCCCTGCGGGAACAGAGGCTGGTGCGGCGTGTCGGGGTACATCTCGGCCTCGAGGGCAAAGCCGGCGCCCCAGCCATAGTTGGCATCGTCCTTGGCGTGCTCGTCGCCCAGCCAGTTGCCGGTGTAGAGCTGCACGCCCGGGGCAGTGGTGTAGTAGTCCATCTCACGACCGGTCCACATCTCCTCGACGTGCATCGCGCGGCGCAGGTTGCGGCCGTACTGATAGCCATCGATGCACAGGCAGTGATCGTAGCCACGGGCCTGCTTGATCTGCGGGTCGTCGGCCTCCATGCCGGGTGCGACGGGGCGAAGCTCGCGAAAGTCAAACGGTGTTCCCTCGACCGGAGCAATCTCGCCGGTGGGGATGTTCTGCTCGTTAATGGGCAGGTAGTGGGCGGCGTTGGCGACAAAGAAATGTTCGCAGTCCATGCCGGCGTTATGGCCTGCAAGGTTAAAGTACGTGTGGTTGGTCATGGACACGTAGGTGGCGCGGTCGCTCTCGCAGCCATAATCGATGCGGAAGATGCCGGTGTGCGTAACGGTAAACACGGCCGTAAAGGTTCGGTTGCCGGGCAGGCCCAGCTCGCCATCCTTAAGCGAGGTGGTCATGCGCACGGCGTTATGGACCTCGTCGAGCTCAACATCCCACACACGTTTGTGCAGACCGTGCTCAAGGTCGCTGTGCAGGTTGTTGGCGCCCTCGTTGGCGGGCATATGCCAGTCTGTGCCGTCGATGGCGATCGTGGCGCGAGCGGTGCGGTTTGCCACAGGGCCGATGGTCGCGCCAAAGCAGGCGGGGTTGTCAAAGTAATCCTCGAGCTTATCGAAGCCCAGCACCACATCGCGCACGTTGCCGGCAATGTCGGGCACATCGATACCAAGCACCGTGGCGCCATAGTCCATAATGCGAACGCAGATCTCGGGCCCGTTGAGGGTGTAACGATGAACGGGGGTACCGCACGGCGCGGTGCCGAAAAGCTCGGAAGTGATCATTTGGTTCCTAACATCGAGGTATTTCGGACAAACTGTAGCGCGAACAGGCAAGATTATCACTACACCCCACTAAAGCAGATGGTATTTTTCTCAAAAAAGTGATGATTGGAGCTGTGCGGGCGTTCATTTTTGACGCGCACGAGTCTGATACAATTTGTTCGTTACTGTTTGAATGATATGCGCGCAAAGAACGGCGAGGATTCATCGTGATTAAGGCAGAACGACAGGATAAGGTTCGGCAGCTGCTCGAGGAGCAGGGTACGGTCTCGGTCAAGGAGATTTCGGATGCGCTGGGCGTCTCGGATATGACGATTCGCCGCGACCTCGAAGAACTTGCGAGCCTGGGCGAGATCGAGCGCGTGCACGGCGGAGCCCGCAGTGCGCAGGGCCGTCCCCACGCTATGTTGCGCCATGAGTATTCGCACAGCGAAAAGCGCACTAAGCATGCTGAGGAAAAGCTGCAGATTGCGCGCCGTGCTGTGGAGCTTATCGAGGAAGGCTCGACCATCTTTTTGGGTACGGGCACCACGGTTGAGCAGATGGCCTCGATGCTGCCGACGTTTCGCCTGCGCATTGTGACCAATTCGCTTTCGGTGTTTAACCTGCTCGAGGCGCGCGAGGACTGCGACTTGTGCCTCGTGGGCGGTATGTACCGTCGCCGCACCGCCGCTTTTGTGGGACCAACAGCTGAGGATACCCTGCGCACGCTGGGCATCGATGCGGCGTTTATCGGCGCCAACGGTATCTTGGACGGTGACGTGTCTACGTCCAACATGGACGAGGGCCGTATCCAGCAGCTCGCCTTTAGCAAGGCCGACTCGCGCTACCTGATCGCCGACTCCAGCAAGATCGGCAAGCGCGACTTCTACACCTTCTGCCGCCTGGACAATTTAGACGCCGTGGTGTGCGAGCCGGGTATTACCGCCGAGGATCGTGCCGCAATCGAGGAGCACACGCAGGTCATTTGCTAGCGAGTGCCGCCGTGCTAGATCAGGCGGGCGTAGTCCTGTGACTGGTGAAAGACGTGGGCGATATAGATCGCATCGTGCTCAAACTTGTAAAGGCACGCGTAGTTGTTGACGGGAAACGATCGATAATTGCGTGTCGCCAGTTCCCGTATGTGGGAGAGGGGCCGTAGGAGCGACTGCTCGCGAAGCAGGTCAAGCTGATATTCAAACTCGGCAACAAAATTGCCCGCTGCACGTGGATTCATGAGGATTTGAGCAAGGTATCCGACAATACTCTCGTACTCATATCGTGCGCTTTTGAGTATTACGACGTTATAGGTCATATTTGTCTCGCATCGCGGTCGCGAAGGAGTCGTAGTCGCTGTAGTCGCCTTGCGATATCTCGTCTTCTGCCAGCATCATACGAGACAGCAGCTTGGCTTTGGCGATTTCTTCTTGCATGAGGCGATACTGGTCGCTGCTGATGCAGTGCATGGCCTCGTAGCCGTTCTTAGTTACGGTGACGTCGCGCTCAGACTCAACAAGTGCGGTGAATGTGGCAGTGTCCTTCATGTCTCGGACGGGCACACAGATGGGCATAGGTATCTCCTTCGCATTGGGACATAATTGTGCCACGTCATAAAAAATGGCTCTGTTAGACCAAATTTGACACGATCGGCTGTTCGTCGAACCGGAAAATAAT